>NZ_JAAGLU010000023.1 GCF_010550245.1 Streptomyces sp. SID12501 | reverse complement strand
CCTGCACCAGACCCGGGCCACCATCAGCCACTACAACCGGCGCGGCGACCCCCTGCCCACCCGCCTACGCCCCTGGCGGCAACCCGAGCAGAACCGATCACAACCTCAAGATCTGAGGCTGTAGTACCTGGCGCCCGGTGTCATCGGTCTCGATAGTGTGCAGAATCGTGCGGGCAATACGGCGGTCGCCCTCCTCGGGCGCTCGGTCGCGTGCGTTGCGCAGCCATTCCGTGGCCACCGCCTCAGCGAGGTCCTGTTGCTTTTCGGTCAGCTCGGACAGGTCCTCTGTGGCTCCTTGGCGGCCGGGCTTGAGGAAGATGTCACCGTAGAAGGCCATACGGGCCTCGCGTCGGCCCGGCCGGGCGGCGCGCCACAGTTCGTCGGCGAGCGCCGCGTCCCTGGCGACCCGCACGCCGCCTGCCAGTGCGGGAAGCCATTCCATTTCAAGCGTATCGGCCGACTTCTGCTCCTGCGCCATCCCGTGCACCAAAACGATCTCTGCCATATTGCCCCCTTGGCCCTCGCCGTTCCGGCCACACCCGAACAATGGATGTGAGTACGAGGGTGGCACCAGCAGGCGCACCGCGTCCCGGCTTCGCCGGGTTCTCCCGACAGAACAGGTGTCACACCACCTGGTGCAGCCATCTCACCGGGGCGCCCTCGCCCGCGTACCTGAAGGGTTCGAGTTCGTCGTCCCAGGGTTTGCCCAAAAGCTTGGCCAACTCGGCCTCCAGGTCCGTCTCGCCTCGCTGGGAGCGGGTGAGGGCGGCACGGAGTCGGTCCTCGGGGATGAGGATGTCGCCGTGGATACCGGTGACGGCGTGGTAGATGCCGAGGTCGGGGGTGCAGCTGTAGCGCTCGCCCTCGGCTGTGGCGCAGGGTTCCGCGGTGACCTCGAAGCGGAGCAACTGCCAGCCGCGCAGGGCCGACGCGAGCTTGGAGGCGGTGCCGACCTGGCCTTTCCAGGAGAACTCGGAGCGCCAGGTTCCCGGTGCGGCGGGCTGGCGGATCCAGTCGAGGCTGACGCGTGTGCCGAGGACTCCGGCGACGGCCCACTCGACGTGCGGGCACAGCGCGCGCGGCGCGGAGTGCACGTACAGAACTCCACGTGTCGTCACTGCAACCTCCGGACAGAGCGGGACATCTTGCGAACTGGCTGAGCACCGGTGGCGGGCAGCCGCGTTGATGGCGAGGCTACCGTGCGACGGCGCAAGGAGTGTGACGTACCGTCGGTCCCGATGCCATGAAACGCCCGCCATTCACCCAGGGGGACGCTTGTACGGGTGTGCGACGTTGCGGTGTTTGGTGCATTAGTTGTTTTCGGTTCGGGAACTGTCGTGCGTTGTTAAGGGCGAGAGCCATTGCACGCCGACCGAGGGGACCCGAAGGATGTGGAAACGAAGTCACCGTTCGCGGGCCGTCGCCGCCGTCGTGTCGGCGGCCCTGCTGGGCGTCGCCGGGTGTGGCGCCGCCGGTGGCACGTCTCCGGCTCCGGACGGCACGCGGGCGAAGGCGAAGTCGTCCGCCACCCCGACCTCCGCCTGGGACAGCAGCCCGGCCTCGCTGGCCGCCGTGGGCGACTCCATCACGCGCGGTTTCGACGCCTGTTCGGTGCTGTCCGACTGCCCCGAGGTGTCCTGGGCGACCGGCAGCGACAAAGACGTGAACAGTCTGGCTGTACGGCTGCTGGGCGCGTCCGGGGCCGCCGCGCGGAGCTGGAACTACGCGGTCAGCGGGTCGCGGATGGCCGATCTGCCTGCCCAGATGACGAAGGCCGCCGCCCGGAAACCCGCGCTGGTGACGGTCATGACGGGGGCCAACGACGCGTGCCGGGCGTCGGTGGCGGAGATGACGTCGGTGGCCGACTTCCGGTCGTCGTTCGAGGAGGCGCTGCGGACCCTGCGTACAGCCGCGCCCAGGAGCCAGGTGTACGTGGCGAGTGTGCCGGATCTCAAGCGGCTCTGGTCGCAGGGGCGGACCAACGAGACGGGCAAGGCGGTGTGGAAGCTGGGGATCTGCCAGTCGATGCTGGCCGACCCGGACGCGGTCGACGCGGCGGCGACCACACGGCGGGACGAGGTGCGGGAGCGCGTGGAGGCGTACAACTCGGTGCTGAAGGAGGTGTGTGCCACGGATCGGCTCTGTCGGTTCGACGGCGGCGCGGTGTTCGACTTCGACTTCGGGACGTCGCAGCTGAGCCCCTGGGACTGGTTCCATCCGAGCCGCGACGGGCAGGCGCGGCTGGCCGAGATGGCGTACCGCGGGGTCACGGGCAGGAAGGCGGTGACCTAGGGTTTTCCGCATGGCCCACAGATACGAACTCTTCGGCACACTTCCCGACGGCACCCCCGTCCACCGCTGGACACTGGAGCGGGCCGGAGTCCGGGCGCGCGTGCTGACGTACGGCGGGATCGTGCAGTCGGTCGAGGTTCCGGACCGATGGGGGTCCCCCCGCTCGAGCGAAGCCGAGAGTGGGGGAGGACGGGTCGTGGACGTGGTGCTGGGGTTCCCGGACCTGGCCGGTTATCTGGCGCACCCGGAGCCGTACTTCGGCGCGCTGGTGGGCCGGTACGCGAACCGCATCGCGGGCGGCGTCTTCGTACTGGACGGGCAGAAGTACCCGCTCGCGCGGAACAACGCGCCCAACTGTCTGCACGGGGGCGTCCAGGGCTTCGACAAGCGGGTGTGGGACGCGGAACCGGTCGAGCACGGGGTGCGGCTGTCCCGGGTGAGCCCGGACGGCGAGGAGGGGTTCCCGGGTCGCCTGGAGATCTCCGCGACGTACACGCTGGACGCGGCCGGGGCGCTGCGGATCGCGTACGAGGCGGTCACGGACGCTCCGACGGTGATCAACCTGACGAACCACACGTACTGGAACGTGTCAGGACATGCCTCCGGCAGCGCGGCCGGGCACGAACTGCGCATCGACGCCTCGCGGTACACCCCGGTCGACGCGGACCTGATCCCGACGGGCGTCGAGCCGGTGGCGAGCACCCGCTTCGACTTCCGTACGGAGCGGAAGGTGGGCGTCGAGTACGACCACAACTTCGTCCTCGACAAGGGGCGGACGGTGGATTCGGTGGCGGTCGCCGAGTTGTACGACCCGGCGTCGGGGCGGTTCGTGACCGTGGCGACGACCGAGCCCGGCCTGCAGCTCTACACCGCCGACCACCTGGGCGAGCCGTTCGGGCCCGGGCACGGTGTCGCCCTGGAGACCCAGCACTTCCCCGACTCGCCGAACCGGCCCGAGTTCCCGAGCACGGAACTGCGGCCGGGTGACACGTTCCGCTCGGAGACGGTGTTCGGGTTCGGGGTACGGGAGTGAGATCCATGTACCGGACTGAGACCGGTGTACGGGGCTGAGGGGCGCGGCATTCAGGGTGCCCGGTCCGTACGGGCCGCCGGCGAGCCCCGGTCCGGGAGTCAGGTCCCGGGCCGGGGCCGGCTGGTGGGGCGGACTGCCCTCGGCTAGACCGTAATCGGCGCGGTGAGCCTGCGGTCGGTGATCGAGCGGCCCACCTGGATTTCGTACGAACCCTTCACAAAGGCCCACGCGTTGGCGGACTCGTCCCAGATCTCGAAGGCGCGGCGCGGGAGTTCGAGGGTTACTTCCGCTGTTTCGCCGGGGGCGGCCTCGATCCCGGCGAAGGCGGCGAGCCAGCGGGCCGGGCGGTCGGGGTCCGACGCTTCCTGAACGGTCGGTGCGAGGTACGCCTGTACTACCTCGCGGCCAGCGCGTGCGCCCGAGTTGGTGACCCGGACGGTGACCGTCACCCCGTCCGCCCGGCTCTCCTCCGCCTCGACCGCCTCGTACGTCCAGTCGGTGTAGCCGAGGCCGTGGCCGAAGGGGTACGAGGGTGTCCTGCCCTCCTTCTCCCAGGCGCGGTAGCCGATGAACACGCCCTCTGTGTAAGGGAGTTCGCCGTCGGTCGGGGTCACCCGGGTGACGGGGGCGTCGGTGAGCGCGCCCCAGGTGGTGGGGAGCCGGCCGCCGGGTTCCTGAGCGCCGGTGAGTACGTCCGCCAGGGCCGCGCCACCCTCCTGGCCGGGGAACCAGCTCAGCAGCACGGCGGCGACCTCGTCGCGCCAGGGCAGTTCCACCGGGGAGCCGGAGTTGACGACCACGACGGTGTTCGGGTTGGCGGCGGCGACGGCCCGCACCAAGTCGTCCTGGCGGCCGGGGAGTTGGAGATCGGTTCGGTCGAAGCCCTCGGACTCGACGCGGTCGGTGGTGGCGACCACGACGACGGCGGTGTCGGCTGCGCGGGCGGCCTCGGCGGCCTCGGCGATCAGTTCGTCGGGGCCGCGCTGCGGTGCCTGGTGGCACAGGCTGAAGCCGACGGACTTCATCGCGGCGCCGTCGGGGAAGGTGACGGCGTAGGTGAGGGACACCTCGACCGGTGTGGCCGCGGTGAGTCGGACCTCGGCGCGGGGTTCGGGGTCGCCGAAGAACGAGATGAAGGGGTCGTCGCTGTCGGTGGTCTGGACGTCGTCGTAGTACGTCGTGCCGTCGACGGTGAGGATGAAGGCGCCGAGGCCCTTGATACCGAAGGTGTGCGGGCCGGTGTCGCGCGGGGTGAAGGTGCCGGTGAGTTCGACGGTGTGGAGCCGGTCGTGGGTGACGCCGTCGGGGAGGTCCGCGCCCATCCAGTTGATCTGGCCGCTGGGCGCGGAGCCGGTGCCGATGACCGTGCCGGCGGTGTCGCGGCAGACGGCGCGCAGGGCGAACCCCTTGTCGGCGACGGCGAGTTCGGTGTTCGGGTCGGCGCCGACGGCGTACGTCAGGGTGCCTTCGGGGAGGGCTGCGGTGAGGCCGTCGAGCGGGGAGACGACGCGGGCCGGGAAGACGGTGGCGGAGCCGCCGCCGAGGACGCGGGCGTCGCGGGCGGCGGCTCCGACGAGGGCGACCGTACGCCCTTCGGGCAGCGGGAGGGCGCCCTCGTTGCGGACCAGGACGAAGGAGCGGCGGGCGATCTCACGGGCCAGTGCCTCGCCGTCGACCGGTGCAGGGAGGTCGGCGACGGCGACGGCGGGTTCGGCGCCCGCCAGGATGCCGACGCGGGCGGCGAGGCGCAGTACGTTGCGTACGGCGCCGTCGAGGGTGGCCTCGGCCACGCGTCCGTCCCGTACGGCCCGGGCGAGGGGGGCGCCGTACACCGTCCTCGGGCCGGGCATGGCGACGTCGAGGCCGCCGTCGATCGCGCCCGTGGTGGAGCGGGCCGCCATCCAGTCGGAGACGTTGTAGCCGTCGAAGCCCCACTCGCCGCGCAGGACCTCGTTGACCAGGTAGCGGTGCTCGCTCATCGTCGTGCCGTTGACCGTGTTGTAGGCGGTCATGATGCCCCAGGGGTGGGCGTTCTCGACGATTGCCTCGAAGGGGGCCAGGTAGAGCTCGCGCAGGGCGCGTTCGGAGACCAGGTTGTCCACGGTGAAGCGGTCGGTCTCGGCGTCGTTGGCGACGAAGTGCTTGACGGTGGTGCCGACGCCGCCGGACTGGACGCCGTTCACATAGCCGGTGCCGATCCGCCCGGTGAGGTACGGGTCCTCGCTGTACGCCTCGAAGTGCCGGCCGCCGAGCGGGGAGCGGTGCAGGTTGACGGTGGGTGCGAGGAGCACGTGGACACCCTTGCGGCGGGCCTCCTGGGCCAGCAACACGCCTGCCCTGTAGGAGAGTTCGGGGTCCCAGGTGGCGGCGAGGGCGGTCGGGGAGGGCAGCGCGACGGAGGGGTCGTCGGCGGTCCAGCGGGTGCCGCGGACGCCGATCGGGCCGTCGGACATGACCAGGGACCTCAGCCCGATCTCGGGCAGCGCCGGCAGCGACCACATGTCCTGCCCGGCCAGCAGCCGGGCCTTGGCGTCCAGGCCGAGCCTGCCGAGAGCCGCCTCGACGGCCGCCTCACGTGCCTCGTCGCTCGATGCCTGCGATACCTGTGGTGCCTGCGGTACCTGCGGTGTCTCCGTCACGTGGGCGCCTCCTCGTCGAAGTCCATGAACGTCTCCCCGCCTCCCACTATGGCGTAGACCACTTCAGCCACGCGATACTGCGGCCGTCCGGCAGCACCCCACTGCTGTGTCCCCACGGCGACGGAAGGCTGAACTCCCTTGAATTCCCCAAGTGTTCGGATCGGCATACTCGGGCTCGCGCTGCTGGCGGGGCTCTCGGCGCCCACCACCGCCACCGCCTCCGCCTCCGCGGCCGGCACCTCGGCCGGCACCTCGGCCGGCACCTCGGCCGGCACCTCGGTCGGCACCTCGGTCGCACCCACGGTCGAGGAGCAGCGGCTCGACAAGGCCGCGCCTCAGGAGATCCTCCGGCGTTCCGGGTTCGACGCCGTGGCCCCGAAGTTCGCCCGTGCGCTCGGCGGCGCACGCTCGTACGCGGAGGCCCGCGGGCTCGTCGTACGCCAGGGAGCGGCGCTGTGGCAGCGGGCCGTCGACCGGGCGCAGGGGCGCGGGCCGGCCGGCGGCGACCTGAGCCGGGACGACGACCGGCCGCTTTACTGGGCGCGGCTCGGGATGACCCGTGAACTGCGAGTGTGGGAGCCGTCGTTCGGGGTGAGTGAGACGCAACGGGCGGCGTTGTTGGATGAGTTGGAGCGGAACTCGCGGGGGCAGACGTCGATCCGCTATCCCTGCGCCGGCGGGGCGCTGAAGCGGGTGCTCGTCACCGGGTTCGATCCGTTCACGCTCGACCGTGACATCCGGATCTCCAACCCGTCCGGTGCGACCGCGCTCGCTCTCGACGGCACGGTGATCGAGACGGCGGAGGGCCGGGTCAGGGTCGAGACCGCGGTGTTCCCGGTGCGCTGGCAGGACTTCGCGGAGGGAACGGTGGAGCGGACACTGAAGCCGTTCCTGCCGAAGGTCGATCTGTTCGCCACCGTGAGTCAGGGGCGGGTCGGGCGGTTCGACGTGGAGCGGACCAACGGGGCCTGGCGGGGCGGTTTCCCGGACAACGAGAACATCGGCCGCACGGAGACCGTCCCGGTCGGCGACCCCGCCTCACAGCCGCAGTGGACGTCAACGACCTTGCCCTACAAGGCCATTGTCGCCGCGAACACCGGGCGTTTCCCCGTGTACGACAACACGAGCGTGACCGAGATCCCGGCGGGAGGCACCGATCCCGTCGTGCGGGCATCCGGACCCACGGACGGGTCGACCGCGCGGGCCGGGGGCGGCGGGAACTACCTGTCCAACGAGATCGCCTACCGGGCAACCCTGTTGCGCGACCGGCTCGGTCTGGGCGCCACGCTTCCCGGCGGGCATGTGCACACGCCTGTGCTGCAGTTCGGGACGGGCAACACCGACCCGGCGACCGGGGCCGTGACCGACCCCGAGTTCGTGCGGAACCGGCTGGACATCATCGCCCAGGTGCGGTCGATCCTGACCGTGGCCGTGGACGCGTCCGGTCAGGATGCCGAGGCCGACGTCTCCTGATCGTCGGAGTCCTCGTCGCCGGAGGACTCCCGGGTCTCCTCGCCGAGCAGGTCGCGGGCCATCATCGTGGCGCCCGCGACCGCGCCCGGCATCAGGAAGACGGCGACGAACGGCACCAGGAAGGCCACCCCGAGCGGCGTACCGAAACCCCACACGAGCGACTTGCGGGAGCGCAACAGGGCGAGACGCGCCCGGAGTTCGACCCGGCGCCGCTGAAGGGCGACTCCGGTCAGCTCCTCGGTGAGGAAGAAGCCGGTGACGACGACGCCGATCACGGGTACGACGGTCTGCCCGACGACCGGGACGAAGCCGAGAGCGAAGAGGAGCACCGCCCAGCACAGGGCCCGTACGAGGATCCGGAGGCTGTCGCGGGCCGAGATCCACAACTCCTTGTGCAGCGGCAGGCCCGACTCGGGGGCCGTGCCGTCGGGGGACACGTCCCGGTCGACCTTCTCGGAGAGGTTCTCGTAGAACGGCTGGCCTATGAGGAGGGTCATCGCGGTGAAGGTGAGGACCGAGAGAAGCAGGGCCAGGACGAAGAGGAGGCCGGTGAGGAAGCCTCGGAGGAGACCCTGCCAGGGGCTCGACCAGTCGTCGGCGAAGGGGGTGGCCCAGGTGGTGAGGTCGGTGCCCCACAGGGCGAGGGCGGTCAGGGCGGCGAGGTAGAGGACGAGGGTGAGCAGGCCGGGGAGCAGCCCGAATCCGTACTGCTTGCCGTGTCGGGCGACCCAGCGCTGGCCCTTCAGGAGATAGCGGAAACCTGTCGCGAGATCGCTCATGGGGGAACTCTATCGGGGGCCTCCCCCAGCCTCTTCCGGCCCCTTCGGCATCCGCCGTCCGGGGCATCCGTGGCGCGGAGACCCTCTTGTTGGCGTTGAGTCGAGGAGGTACATCTCGCCGTACCGATCTCAGGAAGCACAGGAAGTACAGGAAGCATGGGAGAAGGTACGCGTGCGTCGCACAAGACCCGTTCCACCGAGCCCTGTTCTGCTCACCGTCCTCGCCGTCACCACGGCGGGCTCGCTCCTGCTCACCCCCCACACCGCCACCGCCGACCGCAAGCCCGTCACCCGTGAGGGGGTGGAGGGTGCGGGGACGGAGGCGGAGGGCGAGCGGTCCGCGGTCGGCCCGCGCGCTGCGACGGCCCCCGCCGGTGCCGCCACCCGCGCCCTCACCGCGCCCGTCACCGACCTCGCCGACAAGGGGCGCGGCTACCCCCGCGAACAGACCCTGTCCCCCGACCCGGAGAACCCGGCCGACAAGTCCATCAAGCTGGGCCTGACGCCGTACCACGCCATCGCGCCGAAGCTGAACGCCCTCCAGAAGCTGGGCGACCGGGTGAGTGTCGAGGTCGCCGGCCGTTCGGCGGGCGGGCACCGGCTGTATCTCGTCACGGTCACCGCGCCGGAGAGCGTAGCCCAGACGCGCGCCCAGGAGGGCATGCGCGAGCTGATCGAGAACGCGCCGTCTGTTGCCGCCAAAAGCCAGGCGGTCAAACGGAGTTACAAGGCGCCCGTCTTCTTCAACAACAACATCCACGGCAACGAGTGGGAGGGTACGGACGCCTCCCTGAAGCTGATCGAGCGGCTCGCGACCGCCACCGATGCCAGGACGCGGGACCTGCTCACGCACAGCCGGATCTACTTCAACATCACCGCCAACCCGGACGGCCGTATCGCCGGCACCCGCGCCAACGCCAACGGCTTCGATCTGAACCGGGACTTCGTCACCTCCTCGCAGCCCGAGGGGCGGGCGATGCGGCAGATCGAGATCGACAAGCAGCCGACCGTCATGCTCGACCTGCACGGATACGTCAACGGCACCCTCATCGAGCCCACCACTCCCCCGCACGGCGAGAACTACGAGTACGACCTCTTCCTGAAGAACACCTACGCCAACGCCCTCGGTATGGAGGCCGCGGTCAACGGCCTCGGCTACACGCCCCGGAAGGACGGCGTCGAGCCCGCCCAGATCCCGTTCCGTGATCAGGAGGAGGGCTGGGACGACTGGCCGCCGATCTTCACCCCGCAGTACGCGGCCTTCCACGGCACGGTCGCCGCGCACACCGTCGAGATCCCGATGACGGTCAACAACCGCGCCTACGACACCCTGCCGGTGGAGGAACTGCGCCGCCGCTCCGCGATCAACGTCGCCGTGGCCGGCGCGGCCATCACGGCGACTCTCGACTACGTCCAGGATCACCGGACTTCGCTCGTCGCCGACCAGATCGAGGTCTTCCGGCGCGGCGCTTCGGGGGCCGCTCAGGTGCCGGTGTCGGCGGCGACCGTCCCGGGGGTGCCGGGTATCGGGCCGGAGGACGTCTACACGACCACCTTCCCCCGTGCGTACGTCATTCCGGCCGGTGCCCCGGCCCAGCGCTCCGGGCCCGCCGCCGCCCGGCTGGTCGACCATCTACTCGCCAACGACGTCCGGGTCACCCGCGCGAGCCGCGACTTCCGGCTCGGCGGACGGCCGTACGCGAAGGGCTCGTACGTCGTCGACATGCGCCAGCCGAAACGCGGGCTGGCGAACGTGCTGCTCGCCGACGGGCGGGACATCAGCGACAAGGTGTCGGTGATGTACGACATCTCAGGCTGGAGCCTTGGCCGGTTGTGGGGCGCGACCGTCCAACCAGTCGGTGGCGGAAGCCTGTTGGGGCTGCCCGTCCGGGCGGTGACGGCGGCGACACGGGTCGGGTACGTCGCTCCGCAGGGGAAGCTGCGGCTGCGGCTGGACGACCCGCGCGAGATCGCCGCCCTCAACTCCCTTCTCCGAGAAGGGGTTTCGGTACGGCGGGCAGCGGACGGCAGTGCGATCGTCCCGGCGTCGGCGCGCAAGGAGGCGGTCGCGCTGGCCCGGACGTACGACGTGGCGTTCGACGCGACCAAGGCCGTCGGCACGGCCGCTCTGCATCGCACCCGGGTCGCGGCGGCCGTCACGCCCGGGGAGCTGTTCGCGCTGCGTGAGATGAACTTCGAGGTCACGCCGGTGTCGACGGCCGTCCTCAACGCCGGTTTCGACTGGTCGGGGGTGGATGTGCTGTTCGTGTCGCAGGGCGTGGAGTACGAGGGCCTGAACCCGGCCGCCCGTACGGCACTCGACGCCTTCCTCGGCTCCCGGGGGCTGGTCGGCCGGGGTGCCGACGGGGCCGCGCTGAACTCCGCCGCCGGGCTGCTGGCGGCCGAGCTGGTCGAGGGCAACGGGGACGCCAACGGCGTTGTCCGGGTGGTGAATTCGGGTCACAGTCTCGTCACCGGCGGGGCGCCGGACCACGGGTTCGTCTATGCGCCCGTCTGGTTCACGGACCTGGGCCCCGGGGTGCGGGTCGACCAGTCGTACGGGACCGGGAATCTTCTCGTCTCGGGGCACTGGCGGCCGTTGTCGGACGGGTCCGGGGGTCCGGCGGCAGCGACGGGACAGGCGTCGGTGGTCAGCGGGCCGCACGCGGTGCTGTTCGGCACCGAGCCGCTGTTCCGGGATCACCCCAAGGGGGAGTTCGCACAGGTGGCACGTGCTTTGCTGAGCGTGCCGACCACGACGATCGGTACGTCGAGCGAGGAGAGCCGATGACGCAGGAGACCACCGAGGCAGCGGGACGACTCGTCCGGGGCACGGTCACCGAGGGCTTCGAGGCGGTGCGGGAGGAGTTCACTGCCTTCGTCGCCGGTGAACTGCCCGACTACGAGGGTCAGTTGTGCGCGTACGTGCACGGCAAGCGGGTCGTCGACCTGTGGGCGGCCCCGGACAGCGAGCCGGACGCGGGGCCGGACAGCCTCTACGGCGTGTACTCGTCCACGAAGGGCGCCGCCCATCTCGTGGTCGCCCTGCTGGTCCAGGAGGGCACTCTGGAGCTGGACCGCAAAGTCACCTACTACTGGCCGGAGTTCGCCCCGGAGGGCAAGGCCACGCTGACTCTGCGCGACCTGATCTCGCACCGTGCCGGTCTGGTCGGCGCCGACGCCGGTTTCACTTTGGAGGAACTGGCCTGCGACCGGCTGATCGCCGAACGCCTCGCGGACCAACGCCCGTTCTGGCGCCCGGGCACCGCCTTCGGCTACCACGCCCTGGTCATCGGCGCGTTGACCGGCGAGATCGTACGGCGCGCGACGGGCCGTACGCTCCAGGAGGTTCACGAGGAGCGAGTGCGGGCCCCGTACGGCCTGGACTTCCATCTGGGTCTGCCGGAGGCGCTGGAGCCGCGCTTCCGTACCGTCCAGCCGATGCAACCGACGCCTACGGAAAGGGAGTTGCTCGACTCGCTGCCCTCCGGACCGCACACGCTCGCGTCGATCGCCTTCAACCGGAATGGGGTCGAGCCCACCGACATCGAGTCGCTGCCCAACCACCGGCTGGTCCGAGCCAAGGGTCCGGCGTCGGTCGGCGGGGTGGCCTCGGCGCGTGGGCTGGCCGGGCTGTACGCGGCGGCGATCAGCACGGTCGGCGAGCACGCGCCGCTGCTGAAGCCGGACACGGTCGCGGAGTTCGGCCAGTTCCACTCGACCGGCTACGACCTGGTGGCCCGGGGCCACAAGTCGTTCGGCCTGGGCTTCCAGAAGACCGCTGACGTGGCCTACCCGTTCCTGGGTGCGGGCACCATCGGTCACAGCGGCGCGGGCGGCTCGCAGGCCTTCGCCGACCCGCACAGCGGTCTGGCCTACGGCTACACCCGCCGTCGGTACGCCTTCCCGGGCGGAGCGGCGCCGGAGAACGAGCGGTTCGTACGGGCCGCGCACAGGGCTGCGTTGCGCGGCTGAGCCGCTCTCCCGTTCAGCGGAGGAGGCCGCACCCCACGTCCAGGGGTGCGGCCTCGGTCGTACCGTCAAGAAGGCGATGAAGAAGGCAGCACAGAAGGCCTGTTGGCTCAGAACTTGACGATCATCTTGCCGGTGTTGTCGCCGCGCAGGACCCCGAAGAACGCCTCCAGGTTGTTCTCGATGCCCTCGACGACCGTCTCGCGGTACTTGAGCTCGCCGGAGCGGACCCAGGCGCCGACCTCCTCGACGAACTGCGCCTGGAGGTCGCAGTGGTCGCCCACGAGGAGGCCCTCGATGCGGCCGCGGGTGGCGATGAGGCGGGCGAGGTTCTTCGGGCCGGGGGCGGGCTCCGTGTTGTTGTAGACGGAGATCATGCCGCAGATGGCGATACGGCCGGCGTGCTTGAGGGAGCCGATGGCCGCCTCCAGGTGGTCGCCGCCCACGTTGTCGAAGTACACGTCGATGCCGTCTGGGGCGGCCTCGCGGAGCTGCGAACCGACCGACCCGTCCTTGTAGTTGAAGGCGGCGTCGAAGCCGTACTCCTCCACCAGCAGCTTGACCTTCTCGTCCGACCCGGCGGACCCGATGACCCGGGAGGCGCCCTTGAGCTTGGCGATCTGCCCGACCTGGCCGCCCACCGCGCCGGCCGCGCCCGACACGAACACCACGTCGCCCTCCTTGAAGGAGGCGGTGCGCAGGAGGCCCGCGTAGGCGGTGAGGCCGGTCATGCCGAGCACACCGAGGTACGTCGACAGCGGCGCGGCCTCGGCGTCGACCTTGACGGCGTCCTTCGCGTTCACGGCCGCGTACTCGCGCCAGCCGAGGAAGTGCAGGACGTGGTCGCCGACGGAGAAGCCCTCGGCGTTGGAGGCGACGACCTCACCGACGGCCCCGCCCTGCATGACCTTGCCCAGCTCGAAGGGGGCGACGTACGACTTGGCGTCGCTCATCCGGCCACGCATGTAGGGGTCCACGGACACGTACAGGTTCCGCACCAGCACCTGGCCCGCGCGGGGCTGCGGGACCTCGGCCTCGACGAGGGCGAAGTCCTCGGCCTTGGGCCAGCCGACCGGACGGCTGAGCAGGTGCCATTCGCGGTTGACGGTGGGGAGGGTGGGGGTGGGTGCGTCGGACATGAGGGGGGCCTTCCGGTGCGGCTCAGATGTTCAGGCTCACTTGTTTCACCAACTGAAACAATAATGCTCCTGAATATTTCATGGTGTCAAGTAAAGAGGTAGCCTGGAGAGCATGGCCACACCGGAGAAGACCCGCCGCCGCGATCCCCTGACCCTGGAGGTCATCGACCTCATCGGCGCGGTCGTGGCCCGCTACCACGAGGAGTACGAGGAGGCGGCCACCCAGCACTCCCTCACCGGAGCACAGGCACGCCTGCTGAGCCTGCTCTCCCTGGGGCCGCTGCCGATGCGCCAGCTGGCACGGAAACTGCGGTGCGAGCCGTCGAACGTCACCGGGATCGTGGACCGGCTGGAGTCCCGGAACCTGGTCGAGCGACGCCCCGACCCCTCGGACCGCCGGGTGAAGCTGGCCGCCTGCACGGACGAAGGGCTCCGGGTCGCGCGGAGCCTGCGCGACTCCCTGGACTTCGCCCGGGAACCACTGGCCGGGCTGTCCGACGAGGAACGGGTGCTGCTGCGGAGCCTGTTGCTGCGGATGGTGGAGGCGTAGTCGCAGGCATGAGCGCCGACGCAGGCATGGGGCGCCTTTACGTTCCATGAGGGGCTGCTGTGTGTTGGCGATGAGTTGAACGAAATTGTTGACGATTTAGTCGCCACCGAATTACGTTCGCATGCGCAGACACCCCCTCACAGCTCCGAGGAGACATCGTGAAGCGCAGGACCGTAATCGGAGGACTCGGCGCGGCCGTCGCCGTCCCGGCGATCGCCACGTTCATGAGCAACGAGGCCATGGCATCCGGGGCGTCCACGTCGTCGGCATCCTCGTCCTCTTCCGGTGCGCTCGTCTTCGACAAGGACGCGTACACCGAGCTGACCACGACGATCACCACGGACGCCGGCGACAAGTCGGTGACGTACCACTTCTACAAGGCGATCACGTACGTCACGAACCCGGTCGACGAGAAGTACCAGAGCCTGAACGTCAGCGTCCCCGTCAAGATCGACGGTACGGCGGTCGACGCGACCCGCGCGCCCATCCTGTTCGCCAACTCGGTGGGCGGATACATGCCGTCGTCGGTGGCGGACGCGACCGGAGTGGGCGGCGCCGAGATGACCGGCACGCCCGGGGGCGGCGCCCCCACGGCGTCGGCATCCGCATCCGCCTCGGCGTCCACCGGCTCGGGCGAGGTGGAGTCCGGCGGCAACGCCCAGGTGGACGGCCAGGGCGGGATGGTGAGCAACGCCAAGCTGGGGCTGGCGGCTGGGTACGTGGTCGTGGAACCGGGGGCGCGCGGCCGTACGCTGGTCGACTCGTCCGGCACGTACTACGGCACCGCGCCCGCCGCGATCGTGGATCTGAAGGCCGCCGTGAAGTACGTCCGCTTCAACAAGGGCCGTATCCCGGGCAACACCGACCGGATCGTCTCCTCCGGTACGAGTGCCGGCGGCGCCCTGTCCGCGCTGCTCGGGGCGTCGGGCGACAGCCCGCTCTACGCCAAGTACCTGAAAGCGCTGGGCGCGGCCGACGCGAGCGACGCGATCTTCGCCAGCGGCGACTGGTGCCCGATCACCGACCTCGAACACGCGGACATGGCGTACGAGTGGAACTGGGGCGCCAACAAGCTCGGTTCGGGTTCGCTGGTGGACCAGACGGTGTCGAAGGAACTGAGCACCGCCTTCACGGAGTACCAGGCGTCGCTCAAGCTCCGGGCGAAGGGGTTCGGCGCGCTGACGGCCCGCAACCTGGACGACCACCTGCTGGAGACCTACCTCCGGCCGGCCGCCACCAAGTACCTCAAGTCCCTTTCGGAGACGGCTCGTTCGACCTACCTGGCGGCGAACACCTTCATCACGTGGGCGGGTGGGAAGGCGACGTTCACCTGGGCCGACTTCCTGACGCATGTGGGGGCGCGGAAGAAGGACACACCGGCGTTCGACGCGTTCGACCTCTCCGCCGGGGAGAACAACCTGTTCGGCGCGGGGACGACGCAGGCCCGCCACTTCACGCTGTACAGCCTGCGGCACGAGGGCAGCGGCAGTGCGCGGCTGGCCGGTGACCTGCCCGAGAAGCTGACGCTGATGAACCCGATGCCGTTCCTCGCCAAGCGGAATCCGTCGCGGGCGAAGCACTGGTGGATCCGGGTCGGTACGAAGGACAGCGACACGTCACTGTCGGTGGTGGGGAACCTCGCGGCGAGCCTTGAGGGGCTGGGGGACGACGTGAACGCGGCGATGTACTGGGACTCGGGGCACGGGGCGAACGACGACGCGGCGGACTTCATCACCTGGATAGCCAAGGTGACCGGCCACAAGACCAAGGTCACGACCAGGACCAAGTAGCCGTCCGCCCATTCCCCCTCCAAGACGCGGCGCCGGTTCTTCCCGTCCCGGCGTCCGCGGCCGTGGCGCCGGGCTCCTTCTCTGTCAGGCTCGGCGCCACGGCCTTCAGCACGGTTCCTCGCCCCTCGTGGCCCGCTGCGGCAGCCTCACCCGGCCGACAGCCCTAGCCGCACCCCAGGAGGATCTCGCACGTTTCCGAAGGGGACGCCTCCACAGTCGGGTCCGCTGTTGTCGGGTCCGCGGACGGGGACGCCGACGAGGAGGGGGTCGCCGAGGACTCGGCCCTCGTCGGCGTCGGCGCCGTGACGGCCGGCGTCGACTGTGGGTCCGTACTGCTGCTCGGCGAGTCCGAGGACGCCCGCGATGCCGAACTCCTCGGCGTGGACGGTGACTTCGGTGTGTCCGCGGACGCCGGGTCCGGCGCGTCGTCGTCCGCCGAAGCCGAATCGCCGGACACGGGGGACTCCGTGTCGTCGGCCTCCGTCTTCGCCGTGTCGTCCGCCGCCTCGCTGGTCGCCGCCGCGGGGTTCGGGGTCGCCCCCGGGGCGTCCGTGCCCAGTTCGGCGAGGCTCAGTCCGCCCGCCGCGAGCACGAACCCCGCGACGACGAGCAGCGCCCGCTTCCGTCGCCGCCGGTGCGCCGCGGCCTTGCGGTCACGCCTGCTGGCGCCCGCCCGGCCGGTGTCCTCGGCACGCTCAGTGCCCTCGGTGTCCTGAGAGTCCTCGGCGTCCTGGATGCCCTCGGTGTCCTGGGAGTCCTCGACGCGCTCGGCGTCCTGGGCCATGGCCTGCGTACGGCGACGGCCGCGTCCCCGCCCACCGCCACGGCCGCGTCCGCGGTTCCGGGCAGCCGCCCGCCCGAGGCGGGGCGACTCACCGGAACCGTCCTCGTCCGCCTCAGCCCCCGCTTCCGAGCGCACGTCGCTTTCCTCCCCGTACGTACGGGGAGGTGCGTCCGACGCGCCGCACTCCGGGCAGGCAAGTGCCTCGTCGAGGTGCCGTTGGCAGGTGGGGCAGTAGTCCATGACGCGGGAAGACTAGGTTCCGCACAGTGACCATTCCTAGAGGCTCCTGTGAAGGTTCTGTGCAGAACCGCCTTTTCGGGTTTGCCTGATTGAGGTCAAGCCCGATCATTCCGCGCCATCTCCTGACACTGACACACCGCTCCGGCACGAAGGCGCCCCTCCGCGGCTCAGGTTTTCTTACGGGCCGTCATGGCCCGCTGGATCAGGATGAACGCGCAGAGCAGCACGCCCGTCGCGATCTTCGTCCACCAGGAGCTGAGCGTGCCCTCGAACTGGATGATGCTCTTGATGAGGCCCAGGACGAGGACGCCGAACAGGGTGCCCAGGACATAGCCCGAGCCGCCCGTCAGCAGCGTGCCGCCGATGACGACCGCGGCGATCGCGTCGAGTTCCATGCCGGTCGCGTGCAGCGGGTCGCCGGACTGGATGTACAGGGTGAAGAGCAGACCCGCCAGGGCGGAGCAGAAGCCGCTCACCGTGTATACCGCGATCTTGGTGCCGCCCTGCGGGAGGCCCATCAGCATGGCCGAGTGCTCGTTGCCGCCGATGGCGTACACCCGGCGGCCGAAGCGGGTGTAGTGGAGGACGTAGAAGGCGACAGCCAGTACCACCAGCGCGATGATCGCGCCGATCGACAGGAAGCCCACCCCCAGCTGTGCCTGCGCCTGCGCCATGCTGCTCACCGAGGAGTCGTCGATGGCGATCGACTCCTTGCTGATGACCAGGCACAGGCCCCGGAAGAGGAAGAGGCCGGCGAGGGTCACGATGAAGGGCTGGATCTCGAAGTTGTGGATCGCGTAGCCCATCAGGAAGCCGCCGAAGGCTCCCACGCCCAGCGCGATGGGGATGACGACCAGGATGGGCAGGCCCTGCTTCTCCACCAGCCATGCCGTGAGCATGGTCGTGAAGCCCATCACGGAGCCGACGGACAGGTCGATGCCGCCGGAGAGGATCACGAAGGTGGCGCCCACCGCGGCGACCAGCAGGTAGCCGTTGTCGATGAACAGGTTGAGGAAGACCTGCGGTTCGCCGAAACCGTAGTTCTGGTAGCGGCCGAGGCCCACGAGGTACATCACGAGGAAGAGCGTGGCGGTCACCACGACGGGCAGCCGCCGGTCGCCGAGCAGCCGCGCGGCCTTCGACGCCGTGGCCGCACTGGTGCTCGTGGTCGTCTTACGGCTGTTCTGGGCCTGGGGGGGCTGTGCGGTCGTGCTCATCACGACACCTCCATCTTCGGGGCTGCCGCGGTCGTCGGGGCGGTGTCCGCCGGGGTGGCGGCCGGGGTGCCACCGCCCTTCGCGCCGGACCCGGAGCCGAACTTCCCTCCGAACTTCCCGCCGAAGACCTTGGTGCGGAACTTCGGGGACTGCAGCAGGCAGACCACGATGACGACGACGGCCTTGAAGACCAGGTTGGTCTGGGTCGGTACGCCGATGGTGTAGATCGTGGTGGTGAGGGTCTGGATGACGAGGGCGCCCACCACCGTGCCGCCGATGGAGAACCGGCCGCCCAGGAGTGAGGTGCCGCCGATCACCACGGCGAGGATCGCGTCGAGCTCGATCCACAGGCCGGCGTTGTTGCCGTCCGCGGCGGAGGTGTTGGAGCTGATCATCAGGCCCGCGATGCCGGCGCACAGGGCGCAGAACACGTACACCATGATCTTGATGCGCAGGGACCTGATGCCGACCAGGCGGCTGGCCTCGGCGTTGCCGCCGACCGACTCGACGAGCAGGCCGAGGGCGGTGCGGCGGGTCAGGGCCACCGTGACGGCCACGACCGCGGCCACCACGAAGATGGAGAAGGGCAGCGTCAGCCAGTAGCCGCCGCCGATCAGCTTGTACGGCTCGCTGTTGATCGTGATGATCTGGCCGTCGGTGATCAGCTGGGCCACACCTCGGCCCGCGACCATGATGATGAGGGTCGCGATGATCGGCTGGATGCCCATCCGGGCGACCAGGAAGCCGTTCCACAGACCGCACACGACCGCTGCCACCAGGCCGATACCCATGGCCAGGAACACTCCGGCCAGGGAGTTCTGGTCGGCCTGGTCGCTGATGTACGAGCAGGTCAGGGCGCCGGTGATGGCGACGACCGCGCCGACGGAGAGGTCGATGCCGCCGGTCGCGATGACCAGGGTCATGCCGACCGCCACCAGGATGAGCGGCGAACCGAACAGCACGATCGAGACGAGGCTGCCGTAGAGGTGGCCGTCCGCCATCTTGATCGAGAAGAAGTCGGGGGTGAAGGGAACGTTGATCAGCAGCAGGAAGACCAGCACGGCCACCGGCCAGAACAGGTGGTGCTGCGTCAGCGCCCGCCAACGGGGAGTGGTGGTCACTGGTGCTCTCCGCTCGCGATGGTCTCCAGGATCCGGGTGGGGGTGATCTCGGGCCCGTTGGCGATCTGGGCGACCAGTTTGCGGTCGCGCAGCACGCCGATGGTGTGGCTGAGCCGGAGCACCTCCTCCAGTTCGGCCGCGATGTACAGCACGGACATGCCTTCCTCGGAGAGCGAGACCACGAGCTTCTGGATCTCCGCCTTCGCGCCGACGTCGATGCCGCGCGTCGGTTCGTCCAGGATCAGCAGCTTCGGCTGGGTGATGAGCCAGCGGGCGAGCAGCACCTTCTGCTGGTTGCCGCCGCTGAGCCGGCCGACCCGGGCCTCCGGGTTGGCGGGGCGGATGTCCAGCGCCTTGATGTACTTGGCGACGAGTTCGTCGCGCTGGGCGGCCGGGATGGGCCGGGTCCAGCCGCGGGCCGCCTGGAGGGCGAGGATGATGTTCTCCCGCACCGTCAGTTCAGGTACCAGGCCCTCGGTCTTGCGGTTCTCGGAGCAGAACGCGACCCCGGCGCCGATCGCGGCGTTCGGGGCGCTCATCGAGACCGGCTTGCCGTCGATGGTGACCTTGCCGCTGTCGGGCTGGTCGGCGCCGAAGAGCAGCCGGGCGAGTTCGGTGCGGCCGGAGCCGAGCAGGCCGGCCAGGCCCACGACCTCGCCCTTCTTGATCTCCAGGTCGAAGGGGGCGACGCCGCCCGTCCGGCCGAGGCCTTCCGCCGTGAGCAGTGTCTCGCCGACCTCGGCGTGCAGCTGGTGCTCGTGGAGCCCCTCCAGCTGGTCCATGGCCTTGCCGATCATGAGCTGGATCAGTCCGACCTGGTCGAGCTCGCTGACCAGGTGCTCACCGACGAGGGTGCCGTTGCGCAGGACGGTCATGCGGTCGCAGATCTCGTAGATCTGGTCGAGGAAGTGCGAGACGAACAGGATCGCGACGCCCTCGTCCCTCAACTGCCGCATCAGGCGGAACAGTTCGAGGACCTCGTCGCGGTCGAGGCTGGACGTCGGCTCGTCCAGGACGAGCACCTTGGTGCCGGTTCCGGCGCCGTCGCTGTCGCCGGTGCCCACCGCCCTTACGATCGCGACCAGTTGCTGCACGGCCAGCGGGTACGAGGACAGGGGCGCGGTGACGTCGAGGTCGAGGCCGAGCCGGTCGACCAGTTCCGCCGCGTCCTTGCGCATGCGCGTCCACTGGATCTGACCGAAGCGGATGGGTTCACGTCCGATGAAGATGTTCTCCGCCACCGACAGGTTGGGGCAGAGGTTCACCTCCTGGTAGACGGTGCTGATGCCGGCCTGCTGTGCCTGGAACGGGCTGTCGATCCGCACACGCTGACCGTCGAGGGTGATCGTGCCGTCGTCCAGCGGGTAGACACCGGTCAGCACCTTGATGAGGGTGGACTTACCGGCTCCGTTCTCGCCCATCAGGGCGTGTATCTCGCCGGGGAAGAGCCGGAAGTCGACACCCGACAGAGCCCGTACCCCCGGAAACTCCTTGACTATGCCCGTCATTTCCAGGACGGGCCGCGGCTCTGCCATGGCAGCGCTCCTCTGACTCTCTGTTCAGGCCCACGGTTGTTTTGGTCGGGCCCGCGATTTCGTTCAGGCCCGCAGGGAGCCCCCTGGACCGACCTTCCGTACGACGGAGGGTTCGGTCGGCCGGAGGCTCCCTGCCGATGGGTGCGGTCGGTCAGTACTTGCGGGTGGGGAGGGCGGCCTTGGCCTGGTCCTGCATGAAGTCGCTCTCCTTGGTCTTGATCCAGCGCTCGACCGTCTCGCCGTCCTTGACCTTCTTGACGACCTCCATCAGCTGAGGGCCGAGCAGCGGGTTGCACTCGACGATGGCGTTGATCTTGCCCTCGGACATGGCGATGAAGCCGTCCTTCACGCCGTCGATCGTGACGATCAGGATGTCCTTGCCGGGCTTCTTGCCGGCTGCCTCGATCGCCTGGATGGCGCCGATACCCATGTCGTCGTTGTGCGCGAACAGGACGTTGATGTCCGGGTTGGACGTGAGGAAGGCGGCCATGACCTGCTTGCCGCCGGCGCGGGTGAAGTCACCGGTCTGGCTGACGACGATCTTCCAGTCGTCCGCGTGGTCGGCGTCCATGACCTCCTTGAAGCCCTTGGCGCGCTCGATCGCGGGGGCGGCACCGGTGGTGCCCTCCAGCTGGGCGATCTTCACGGCGCCCTTGTGGCCGGCCTTCTCCAGGACCTTCTCGAGGATCTTGCCGGCGCGGCGGCCCTCTTCCGTGAAGTCGGAGCCGACGAGGGTGACGTACAGGGACTCGTCGGAGGTCTCGACGGAGCGGTCGGTGAGGACCACGGGGATCTTCTTGGCCTTGGCCTCCTTCAGCACCGCGTCCCAGCCGGTGACGACCACCGGGGAGAAGGCGATGACGTCCACACCCTGGGTGATGTAGCTGCGGATCGCGGAGATCTGGTTCTCCTGCTTCTGCTGCGCGTCGGAGAACTTCAGGTTGTACCCGGCCTCCTTGGCCGCGGCCTTCACCGAGTCGGTGTTGGCGCTGCGCCAGCCGCTCTCCGAGCCGACCTGCGAGAAGCCGAGGACGATCTTGCCGTCACTGGAGCCGGTGGAGTCGCTCTCGTCCTTCTTGGCGCAGGCCGCCAGGCCCGTCGCAGCCGCCACGCCGACCGCCGCAGTGAGGAAGTTTCGTCTGTTGAGCATGTGTCTTCTCCTTTGAAGAGCCGGCCCGGTGATGGGCCCGCTGTCACTCGTGGTGCTCGTTGGTACTCGTTGGTACTCGTGGGGCTTGTTGATGCTGGTGGTGCCGGTGGTTCTTTTTGGTTCTCGTGGGGCTCGGTGCGACAGGTCGGGAAACGTCCTACCTGTCGATCACTGTTCGAGATATCGGCCACGCTGGTGGGGCGGGGACGATCGTCGAACCGGTCGGTGCCCCCTCAGCCGGGAGCGGTCGCCGACTGAGGGGCGTAGGGGAAAGTGCTGGCGCGGACGAGGAGTTGGGGTTCGATGGCGACCTGGGGCGTCCCGGAGGGGGTACGGCCCTCGATGAGATCCAGCAGCAGGGCGATGCTCTGCTTGCCGACCGCCGAGAAGTCCTGCCGGACGGTGGTGAGCGGCGGAGCGAAGAACTCCGACTCCGGGATGTCGTCGAAGCCGACCACCGCGACGTCCTGGGGAATGCGCACGCCCGCCTCACGCAGCGCCCACAACACCCCCAGTGCCATCTGGTCGTTGGCGACGAAGACGGCGGTCAGACCCCGGCCCACCCAGCCGGCCAGTTCCTGGCCCGCACGATAACCCGAGAGCGGACTCCAGTCGCCCCGCAGCGGCGACGGCGGTTCCACGCCGGCCTCTTCCAGGGTCATCCGCCAGCCGTCGGCCCGGTCCACCGCCTCCTGCCAGTTCTCGGGCCCGGCGAGATGCCAGACCGTGCGGTGGCCCGTGGCGAGCAGATGACGGGTGGCCAGCCGCGCGCCCAGCCGCTGATCCACGTTGACGCTGGGGATCTCCACGCCGGAGCCGGTGCCCACCGCCACCACCGGGAAGGGATGGCGGAGTTCGGTGAGGGCCTCGACCGCCGACCGCTGCGGGGCGAGGGCGATCACTCCCTCCACCCCGCCCTCGCTGAGCCGGTGCATGGCCTCGGACAGCGTTTCGACCGTCAGTTCGCGCAGGCTGACCGTCGAGACGAGATACCCCTCGGCACGTGCCGCCTCCTCCAGCGCGAACAGCGTGCTGGCCGGCCCGTACAGCGTGGTGTTGGAGGCGACCACACCCAGGGTCAGGGTGCGCCTGGTCGCCAGCGCCCGTGCGGAGGAGTTTCGGCGGTAGCCCATCTCCTCGATGGCCTGCAGCACCCTGGCCCGTGTCTCGTCCCGCACGTTGGGGTGGTCGCCCAGTACGCGGGACACGGTCTGGTGGGACACGCCGGCCTGGCGTGCCACGTCGGCCATGGTGGGCGGCCGGAGCTGCGACTGGATCGGCGAGTGTGTCACGGCTGCACCTCCCTGGCGTCTGTCTGCGGATAAGTCCTGTGGTGCGGGCGGTCGTCTTCGCGCCGCCGGCCTCACTCGGGGCTTCCGGAAAGCCCCGAGGCGCCGGGCGGGCTAGCAGGTTGGGGCACTGCCGACATGACGCTCGTACCTCCCTCGATGCCGTTGGGCGACGATTGGTGAATGCGGAGGTCATTGTGAGCGCTAACAATCGGCGGCGGTCAAGAGGGCTGCGTCAGGGAGGTCGTCACGGTTGGATAACGCGACAGTCGGCGGGCAGCAGGGGGGTCGGTGCGGCAATGTGGGAACGGACGGCGGCAGTCCAAAACGCGGCAACGGTTGTTTGTTCGACCCATTGACACTCTGCCCGAAGCATCCTTACTGTCGCGACAGCATTTCGAACAAGTGACGAAATCTCGAACAGGCCAAGAGGACTTAGGGAGTACCGTGCGCATCACGGGAATCAGCACGCACGTGGTCGGGACGCCGTGGCGGAACCTGACCTACGTCCAGGTGCACACCGACGAGGGACTCACCGGCGTCGGCGAGACCCGCATGCTGGGCCACACCGACGCCCTGCTCGGTTATCTGCACGAGGCCCAGACCAATCACATTCTCGGCTCCGACCCGTTCGCAGTCGAGGACCTCGTCAAGCGGATGAAGTACGGCGACTACGGCCGGGCCGGCGAGATCGTGATGTCCGGCATCGCGGTGATCGAGATGGCGTGCTGGGACATCAAGGGCAAGGCCCTCGGCGTGCCGGTGTGGCAGCTGCTCGGCGGCAAGGTGACCGACAAGGTCAAGGCGTACGCCAACGGCTGGTACACCACCGAGCGCACTCCGGAGGCGTACCACAAGGCGGCGAAGGGAGTCGTCGAGCGCGGTTACAAGGCGCTCAAGATCGACCCCTTCGGGACCGGCCACTTCGAGCTGGACCACGAGCAGAGCCTGTACGCGGTCTCCCTGATCGAGGCCGTGCGGGACGCCATCGGGCCGGACACCGAGCTGATGCTGGAGATGCACGGCCGCTTCTCCCCCGCCACCGCCATCCGCCTCGCCAAGGACCTGGCGCCCTTCAAGCCCGCGTGGCTGGAGGAGCCCTGCCCGCCGGAGAACCTGAAGGCGCTGGAGAAGGTCGCCGCCAAGGTCGACATCCCGGTGGCCACGGGTGAGCGGATCCACGACCGGATCGAGTTCCGGGAGCTCTTCGAGAGCCAGGCCGTGGACATCATCCAGCCCGACGTCGGTCACATCGGCGGCATCTGGGAGACCCGCAAGCTGGCCGCGACCGCCGAGACCCACTACGTGCTGGTCGCGCCGCACAACGTGGGCGGACCGGTACTGACCGCGGCCTCCCTCCAGGTCGGGTTCACCTCCCCGAACTTCAAGATCCTCGAGCACTTCAACGACTTCGCGGACGCGGAGATCAAGAAGATCGTCTCGGGCGCCCCGGAGGTCGTGGACGGCTACTTCCACCTCTCCGACAAGCCCGGCCTCGGTGTCGAGCTGGACGTGGACGCGGCGGCGGAGTTCCCGCAGCAGCAGGCCCGCTTCGACCTGTGGGCCGAGGGCTGGGAGCAGCGCAAGCCCAAGGGGACCGAGTGAGCAGCGCGGTAGTGATCGAGGCTCCGGGTGAGCACCGTCTGGTGTCGCACGAGCCTCGTCAGCCGGAGGCGGGCGAGGCCCTCGTCCGGGTGCACGCCGTCGGCATCTGCGGCAGCGACCGCGAGGTCTACCAGGGCAACAGGCCGGAGGGGTACGTCCGTTACCCCCTCACGCCGGGTCACGAGTGGTCCGGCACGGTGACCGCGGTCGGGGCCGGAGTGCCGTCAACTCTTGTGGGCAGCAAGGTGGTTGGCGAGGGCTTCCGCAACTGCCAGGTGTGCGACCGCTGTCACGCGGGAGAGACAACGTTGTGCTCGGCGGGGTACGAGGAGACCGGGTTCACCGAGCCCGGCGCGATGGCCACCACGCTGACGCTGCCCGCCCGGCTGCTGCACGTTCTGCCCGAGGACGCGGATCTCACGGCGGCGGCGCTGCTGGAGCCGGCCGCGTGCATCGCCGCCGCCGCGCTCAAGGCGAACGCCGTTCCAGGCGAGCGGGTCGCCGTCGTGGGCACCGGGACGCTCGGGATGTTCGCCATTCAGTTCCTGAAGGCGGGCTCGCCGTCCGAGCTGCTCGTCGTGGGGACGCGACCGGACCGCGCCGAGCTGTCGAAGAAGTTCGGCGCCACCGACTTCCGCACCAAGGACCAGGAGCTCCCCGGCGACTTCGACGTCGTCATCGAGACCGCCGGGTCCGCGGACGCGGCGGTCACCGCCGCCGCCCTGCTGCGGCGCGGCGGGCGGCTGGTCCTTACGGGGATCCCGGCGGCGGGCGCGGACGGGCTGGACCCGACGGATCTCGTCGTACGGCAGCTGGAGGTGCACACCGTGTTCGGTGCGGCGCCGGATGCCTGGGCGCACACGGTACGGGTCTTCGGGGCCGGGCTCCTCGACCCGCTGCCGCTCGTCACGCACGAGCTGCCGCTGGAGGAGTTTCCGCAGGCCATCGAGTTGGTGGGATCCGGCGATCCGAAGGTCGGAAAGGTCCTGCTGCGGCCATGACACACCCCTGAGCCGTACGCCGGTACGGGGTACCTGACGACTCCGTACCGGCGTACATCCAAAGCCTTGTGCACCCAGAGCCGCGAACCTTGTCCGAAATACCGAACCTGCCGGACCTCGCGAACCCGCCGAACCGCCGGACCTGCCGGGCCTGCCGATCCTGAAGGACAGATTGTGACCGACACCACCGCCTCCGCAGCCCGCCGCCCCGGAGAGCAGGCGCTCGCCGCGCTCGGCCTGGGCGCGCCCGCCCTCGACCCCGCCGACGCCTCTCCGCACACCTTCCCCGGTGGGGGACGCTGGCGTACCGAGGTTCCCTCCGTCGAGGGGCCCGAGGCGCTCGGCGTGGTCCTCAAGGAGGCCTCGCGGCTCGATGTGCCGATCCACCGGGTCAGCCAGGGCAGCGGTGTCTGGATGCTCACCGACGCCGAGATCACCGAGATGGTGGAGACGACGGCCGAGCGCGACATCGAGCTCTGCCTGTTCACCGGTCCGCGCGGCACCTGGGACATCGGCGGCTCCACCCGTACCGACTCCAAGGGCGGCGGCCTGCGCGCCCGCGGTCACGACGCGGTCGCCGGGTGTGTCGAGGACGCCGTACGCGCGACCGAGCTGGGCGTGCAGTGCCTGCTCGTCGCCGACGAGGGCGTGCTGTGGGCCCTGCACCGGGCGCGGCTGGCCGGCATCATCCCGGCCGGGACGACGCTCAAGGTGTCGGCGCTGATCGGGCCGGTGAACCCGGCCGCGTACGCCGTGTACGAGAACCTCGGCGGTGACTCGATCAACGTGCCGAGCGATCTGACGCTCGATCACCTCACGGAGATCCGGCGGGTGTCGGCCGCTCCGATGGACATGTACATCGAGGCCCCCGACGACCTCGGCGGCTACATCCGGATGTACGAGGTCGCCGAGCTGATCCGGCGCGGGGCACCGCTCTACCTGAAGTTCGGCCTGTCGAAGGCACCCGGGATCTACCCCTACGGCAACCACATGCGCGATCTGGCGCTGAACACGGCCAAGGAGAGGGTACGTCGCGGCCGGCTCGCGCTGGACCTGCTCGCGCGGCACGGGGCCGACGGCGACATGGCCCCGCTCGGCTCGCGACTGCCCGGCGATCTCAAGCGGTTCGAAACGCCTGCATAACGTTACGGACAACGCCCCTTCACAAAACACGACGCAGTCGAACAGACTCCGACACGAATCTCTCTCGGGTTCCTTACGCACCGCCGACAGGGCGCCCGAACCGCCAGACCGCTCCTGGCCTCACGACATCAAGGATGATGATCATGCGTACTCGCAGAGCCGTACTCTCCGCCATAGCCAGCTCGGCTGCCCTCGCCCTCTCCCTCTCCGCCTGCGGGCAGAGCGGTGAGGGTGGCAGCGACGCGAGCGGGGACAGTGCCAAGGGCGGCACCATCGGCATCGCGATGCCCACCAAGTCCTCGGAGCGTTGGATCGCCGACGGCGCCAACGTCGTCAAGGACCTGAAGTCGAAGGGCTACAAGACCACCCTGGTCTACGGCGAGGACGACCCCGACCAGCAGGTGTCGCAGATCGAGAACCTGATCACGCAGGGTGTGAAGGCGCTGATCATCGCGGCCATCGACAACAAGTCGCTGAACAACGTGCTGCAGCAGGCCGCCGACGCCAAGATCCCGGTCATCTCCTACGACCGTCTGATCCTCGGCACGAAGAACGTCGACTACTACGCGTCCTTCGACAACGAGAAGGTCGGCGCGCTCCAGGGCAACTACATCCTGGAGAAGCTCGGCCTCGCGGACGGCTCGAAGAAGGGCCCGTTCAACATCGAGCTGTTCGCCGGCTCGAACGACGACAACAACACGAAGTACTTCTTCGGCGGCGCGATGAAGGTCCTGCAGCCGTACATCGACAAGAAGCAGCTCGTCGTCAGGTCCGGCCAGACCGCGCTGACCCAGGTCACCACGCTCCGCTGGGACGGCGGCACCGCGCAGAAGCGCATGGACGACATCCTGACCGCGGCCTACAAGACCGAGCGGGTCGACGCGGTGCTCTCGCCGTACGACGGTATCTCCATCGGCATCCTGTCCTCGCTGAAGTCGGACGACTACGGCTCCAAGGACAAGCCGCTGCCGGTCGTCACCGGCCAGGACGCCGAGGTCGCCTCGGTGAAGTCGATCATCGCCGACGAGCAGTCGATGACCGTCTACAAGGACACCCGCGAACTCGCCAAGGTGGCCTCGAACATGGTCGACGCGGCGCTCACCGGCGAGACCCCGGAGACCAACGACACCAAGACGTACGACAACGGTTCGAAGGTCGTTCCCGCGTACCTGCTGGTCCCGGTGAGCGTCGACAAGACGAACTACCAGAAGGTCGTCGTCGACTCCGGTTACATCAAGGCCGGCGACCTCAAGTAACACCCGCACACCATAGATTGGCAGGCACGACCATGGCGGGACCCGTCCTGGAAATGCGCTCGATCGTCAAGACCTTTCCCGGCGTGAAAGCGCTGTCGGACGTCACACTGACCGTCCGTCAGGGCGAGGTCCATGCCATCTGCGGGGAGAACGGCGCCGGCAAGTCGACCTTGATGAAGGTCCTCTCCGGCGTCCACCCGCACGGAACCTACGAGGGGGACATCCTCTTCGAGGGGGAGGTCGTGTCCTTCAAGGACATCAGGGCCAGCGAGCACCGCGGCATCGTGATCATCCATCAGGAACTGGCCCTGGTGCCCTACATGTCCATCGCGGAGAACATCTTCCTCGGCAACGAACACGCCTCGCGCGGGTTCATCAGCTGGAACGAGACGCTGCGGCACGCCACCGAGCTGCTGCGGCGGGTCGGGCTGGACGAGAACCCGCAGACGCGGGTCGCCGACATCGGCGTGGGCAAGCAGCAGCTCGTCGAGATCGCCAAGGCGCTCTCGAAGAAGGTGAAGCTGCTCATCCTGGACGAGCCGACGGCCGCACTGAACGACGAGGACAGCGGCAAACTCCTGGAGCTCATCCTGGAGTTGAAGAACCAGGGCATCACCTCGATCATCATTTCGCACAAGCTGAACGAGATCGAGACGGTCGCTGACTCGGTGACCATCCTGCGCGACGGCCAGACCATCGAGACGCTCGATGTGAAGGCCGAGGAGACCACCGAGGACCGGATCATCAACGGCATGGTGGGCCGCGACCTCGAACACCGCTTCCCGGAGCGGACCCCGCACCAGCCGGAAGAGGGCGCCTCGCCCGCCCTGGAGATCCGCAACTGGACCGTTCACCACCCGATCGACCAGCAGCGCAAGGTGGTCGACGATGTGTCGATCAACGTGCGGCGCGGGGAGATCGTCGGTATCGCGGGCCTCATGGGCGCCGGGCGCACCGAACTCGCGATGAGCGTCTTCGGGCGCACCTACGGCCGGTACACGGGCGGGGTGGTCCTCAAGGACGGCAAGGAGATCCGTACGAAGTCCGTCTCCGAGGCGGTCAAGCACGGCATCGCCTATGTCACCGAGGACCGCAAGCACTACGGCCTCAACCTCATCGACACCATCAACCGCAATATCTCGCTCAGTGCCCTGAACAAGGTCACCAAGCACGGTGTGGTCGACGAGCACGAGGAGCGGAAGGTCTCCGAGGGCTTCCGCAAGTCCATGAACATCAAGGCCCCGACCGTTTTCGAGCCGGTCGGCAAGCTGTCGGGCGGCAACCAGCAGAAGGTCGTCCTCAGCAAGTGGATCTTCGCGGGGCCGGAGGTACTGATCCTGGACGAGCCGACCCGCGGGATCGACGTGGGTGCCAAGTTCGAGATCTACACGGTCATCGACAAGCTGGCGGCCGAGGGCAAGGCGGTTGTCTTCATCTCCTCCGAGCTGCCGGAACTGCTCGGAATGTGCGACCGCATCTACACGATGGCCGCGGGACGGCTGACGGGTGAGTTCTCGCGGGCGGAGGCCTCGCAGGAATCGCTGATGCGTCAGATGACGAAGGACAAAGAGGTAACGCGATGAGCACCGATGTGACCGCCAAGACGCCGGCCCCCGCGCCGCCGGGGAAGAGCGGCTCGCCGGGCGGCGACGGTCTGCTGCAACTGCTGCTGGACGGTATGCGCCGCAACATGCGGCAGTACGGCATGCTGATCGCCCTCGGTGTGATCGTGGCGCTGTTCGCCGTGTGGACCAACGGCGACCTGATCCTGCCGCGCAACGTCTCCAACCTGGTGCTGCAGAACAGCTACATCCTGATCCTCGCGATCGGCATGATGCTGGTCATCATCGCGGGCCATATCGACCTGTCCGTGGGCTCGTTGACCGCGTTCATCGGCTCGGTCGCCGCTGTGCTGATGGTCAGGAACGACGTCCCCTGGCCGCTCGCCGTGCTGCTGTGCCTGGCCATGGGCGCGCTCGCGGGAGCCGCGCAGGGGTTCTTCATCGCGTATCTCGGCATCCCGTCGTTCATCGTGACGCTGGCGGGCATGCTGGTCTTCCGCGGCCTGACCGAGATCTTCCTCGAGGGGCAGACGCTCGGCCCGTTCCCGGAGGGCCTGCAGAAGGTCGCCAACGGCTTCCTGCCCGAGGTCGGCCCGGACACCAATTACCACAACCTGACGCTGCTGCTGGGCTTCGGTCTGCTCGCGTTCGTGGTGTTCCAGGAGGTCCGGGACCGCAAGCGGCAGCAGGAGTTCTCGCTGGACATCCTGCCCAGGAACCTCTTCCTGCTGAAGCTGGTCGCGCTGGCCGCCGCCGTCCTCACGGTGACGATGCTGCTCGCCAGCTACAAGGGTGCCCCGGTGGTCCTGCTGATCCTCGGCGCGCTGGTCGCCGGCTTCGGCTACGTGATGCGCAACGTTGTCTTCGGCCGCCACGTCTACGCCATCGGCGGCAACCTCCCGGCGGCCAAGCTGTCGGGCGTGAAGGACAAGAAGGTCACCTTCCTGGTCTTCGTGAACATGGGCATGCTCGCCGCGCTGGCGGGTCTGGTCTTCGCGGCCCGCTTCAACGCGGCCTCGCCGAAGGCGGGCCTGAACTTCGAACTGGAGGCGATCGCCGCCTCGTTCATCGGCGGCGCGTCGATGAGCGGCGGTGTGGGCACCGTCCTCGGCGCGATCATCGGTGGTCTGGTCCTGGGCGTGCTGAACAACGGTATGAACCTCGTCGGCATCGGCACCGACTGGCAGCAGGTCATCAAGGGCCTGGTACTGCTGGCGGCGGTCGGGTTCGACGTGTGGAACAAGCGCAAGGTCGGTTCGTAGGCACGTAGTTCGTCATCACGTCATGTCGTGGGTCCCGCGGGCAACCGGTCAACCGGTCCGCGGGGCCCTTCGGCTTTCGCAGTTGTCATGAGAGGCGGAGTCATGGAAGGCAGGAACCCCGTGAAGGAACTCTTCGGCAAGCTCGCCGACGGTACGGAGATCCACCGCTGGTCGCTGGAGAACGGCGGCACCCGTCTGAAGGTCCTGTCGTACGGCGGGATCGTGCAGTCCCTGGAGATCCCGGACGGCGAGGGCAGGTACGCCAACGTCTCCCTCGGCTTCGACACCATCGAGGACTACGTCGCCTCAAGCCCCTACTTCGGCGCCCTGATCGGCCGGTACGGCAACCGCATCGGCAAGGGCCGGTTCACGCTGGAGGGCACGTCGTACCAGCTGTCCGTCAACGACGGCGGGAACAGCCTGCACGGCGGCAGCGAGGGCTTCGACAAGGCCGTCTGGGACGTCGAGCCTTTCACGCAGGGCCAGGACGTCGGTCTGCGCCTCCAACACACCAGCGCCGACGGCGAGATGGGCTTCCCCGGCACGCTGAGCACGAAGGTCACCTACACCCTCACCGAGCACGGCGACTGGCGCATCGACTACGAGGCGACCACCGACAAGGTCACCGTCGTCAACCTCACCAGTCACGTCTACTGGAACCTGGCCGGCGAGAGCGGCGGCTCGGTCGACGGCCACGAGCTGGAGATGGCCGCCGCCCGCTACACCCCCGTCGACTCCGGCCTCATCCCCGCCGGTGAGCCGGCCGAGGTCGCGGGCACCCCCTTCGACTTCCGGGCGGCCAAGACGGTCGGTGCGGACCTCCGGGTCGCCCACCAACAGCTGCTGTACGCCAAGGGGTTCGACCACAACTGGGTGCTCGACAAGGGCGTCACGGCGGAGCCCGAGCACGTCGCCACCCTCAGGGACCCGGCGTCCGGCCGCACGCTGCGGATCGCGACCACCGAGCCCGGCCTCCAGTTCTACTCGGGCAACTTCCTCGACGGCACCCTCGTCGGCACCGGCGGCGCGATCCACCGCCAGGGCGACGCGCTGTGCCTGGAGACCCAGCACCACCCGGACTCACCCAACCAGCCGGACTTCCCGTCCACGGTGCTGCACCCCGGCCGGACCTATCGCACGACGACGATCCACTCGTTCGGCGCGTGACCGCTGTTACCGAGGGTTACATTCGCGACCGGTTTCACAGGAGCTTCACAATTTTCTATCGAAACCACAGCCGTTGAACAGCGCCCCACAGCCATCCGTATTCAGGGACGGCCCGTACTCCCCCGCGCGGGCCACCCAGAGCCGGAGGACCCGTCCTCCCCAACGGGTCCGCCACATACGGAGGTTCCATGGCCGACAACGTCACCTCGCTCTTTCGCAGCACGGCGGCGCACAGCCCCTCGATGGCTGCGCTCGCGCGAGAGAGCGACGGGACCGGCCCGGTCGACTTCTGCATCCCGTGCAACCCCTACTTCCCCACCCCCGCCATGATGGACACCATGTCGGCGCGGCTGCGTGACATCATCACGTTCTACCCGAGCAGCGCCGACACGATCACCGCCGAGCTGTGCAATCTGCTCCAACTGCCGCCGCAGGCAGTGGCGATGGGTAACGGCTCGACCGAACTGATCACGTGGATCGACCACTTGCTGGTCCGCGAGTCCCTCGCCGTACCCGTCCCCACCTTCGGCCGCTGGACCGACCAGCCCATGGAGACCGGCAAGCGGGTCGACATGTTCCCGCTCCAGGAGTCCAGCGGCTTCAACCTCGACCTCGCCCAGTACGCCGAGTTCATCCGCGCGCGTGGCACCCGCGTCGCCGTCATCTGCAACCCCAACAACCCCGACGGCGGCTTCCTGCACAAGCACGCGCTCGTGCAGTTCATGGACGCGATGGCCGACCTCGACCTGATCATCATCGACGAGTCGTTCCTGGAGTTCGCCGACGCGGAGGCCGAACCGAGCGTCGTGCAGGAGGCGATGATCCGCCCCAACGTCATCGTCCTGCGCAGCCTCGGCAAGAACTTCGGTCTGCACGGCATCCGCTTCGGCTACATGGTCGCCAACCCGTCGCTCGCGGGCCGCGTCCGCTCGATGCTGCCGAAGTGGAACCTCAACGCCTTCGCCGAGTACGTGGTGTTCATGCTCAAGGAGCACGGCCAGGAGTACATGCAGAGCCTCCACCAGGTGCGCCGTGACCGCCTCGACATGGCCAGCCAGCTCTCCTCCCTGCCCGGTCTGACGGTCTACCCGTCGCAGGGAAACTTCCTCTTCGTGCGCCTCCCCGTCGGCGCCGAGGGCACCGTGGTCCGGGACCGGATGCTCACCGAGCATCGCATCCTGATCCGTGAGTGCGGCAACAAGATCGGCTCGTCCAGTCGCTTCGTGCGTCTCGTGGTGCGCCCCCAGGTGGACGTACGTCGCCTGGTGTCCGGCCTGGAGCAGGTGCTCTACGGGACCAGAAGGGGAGCCGCCGTACCGGAGCTGGCCGCAGCGGCCAACTACAGCTCGGGCATGGCGGCGGTGGACCGGCTGGTCAGTGCCACCAACGGGGGCGGTATGCCGGGCCTTGCCGCTCAGGCCCTCGGTACCGGTATGCCGGGGCTGGCAGCAGCCGCGGCAGCCGGTACCGGCATGCCGACGCCCATGCAGGCTCCCATGCCGATGCAGATGCCCGCCGCCATGCAGCAGATGCCGGCGGCGATGGCCGCGCAGAGCTACGGCGGCGCGGGGCAGAGCTACGGCGGCGGCGGGCAGAGCTACGGCGGCGCGAGCATGCAGATGCAGCAGCAGCAACCGCAGCAGGTCCCGCAGCCCCAGATGCAGCAGCCCCAGATGCAGATGCAGCAGCCGCCGATCCCTCAGCAGCCGCAGCCCCAGCAGATGGTTCCGCAGCAGCCCACCCCCTCCGGCGTCCCGGCCCGCAACGGCCTCACGGCCGCCCAGGTCCGCGGCACCACCGGCCCGGGCCTGGCCCCTGCCCCGGCGACGGGCTGGCCCGCCGCACAGAGCTGGCCGAACCCGGCGGGCATGGGCCAGACGGGCTGAAGCGGCCCTTCCGCCTCCGGCGTCGCCTGATCGGTCAGTCTCGCGACGCTGATGTATCGCTGATGTGCCGTCACCCGGGCTCGGGTGACGGCACGTTGGCGTTTGCCGGTAAACGGCGTCGCCGCCACTGCGTACCGTGCTGGTGCACGGCATGATGGGTCTCAGGCCGAGACGGGGGTACGGGCATGTCGGGGTCTGAGCGTCGGGGTCCATCGCGCGGTGAGCTGAACCGACGGCGTCTGCAGGCCCAGTTCGTGGGGCGGCGGGCGCAACTGTCGCTGTTCACCGAGAACTTGGGGAAGGATCCTCAGTCGGAGACAGATCCGGCGGAGTACCTGTTCCACGTGCGTGGGGTGGGTGGCATCGGTAAGTCCACGCTGCTGCGACAGTGGCAGGAGACGGCCCGGTCGGCGGGCGCGGTGACGGCAGTGGTGGACGAGAACGACGCCCACGGCGTGCAGCAGACGTTGACGGAGCTTGCCCGACAGCTGGCCGAACAGACGGGCCCGCTCAAGGAGTTCGACCGCGCGGCCGAGCAGTATCGCCGGGAGCAGGAGGAGACGACCGCCGATCCGGTCCCGGCGGACGGCGAGGCCTCGCTGTCCAGCCGGGTGGTGACGCAGGCCGTGCTCGGGGCGACCGCGACGCTGGTCCCGGGGGCCGGTGCGGTGGCCGCGATGGCCAACCCGGACGCCGCGGCCCAGGGATTGGACCGGCTGCGGGCGGGTACCCGCAGCCGCCGGGGGCGTGGGGGCGACGTGACGGAGGTGAACCGGGCGTTCGTCTCCGAGTTGCGCCGGCTGTGTGACCGGCACAGGTGGGTGGTGTTGTTCTTCGACACCTGGGAGGAGACCGACCGCTATCTGGACGGATGGCTGCGGGATCTGCTGAACGAGGTGTTCGGGCCGTTGCCGGTCAACCTCATGGTCGTACTGGCCGGACGGGACCCGCTTGCCGAGCGGGAGTGGGCGCTGCTGCGGCCGCTGGTGGTGGACGTACCGCTGGAGGTGTTCACCGAGGCTGAGACCCGCGCGCTGCTGGCCTCGCGAGGTGTGACGGAACCCGACGTGGTGGAGGCGGTGCTCCAGTTGTCGATGGGGCTGCCGCTGCTCGTGGGACTCCTGGCCCTGGCCCGTCCTGTGGCCGCCGAGGACGTCGACGCCGATGGGGACGTGGTGGACACGGCCGTCAAACGCTTTGTGCAGTGGATCAAGGACGAACAGCAGCAGGAGACGGTGCTGGCGTGCGCGCTGGCTCCGCAGCTGAACGAGGACATCTTCGCCGCCGCCGCTCCGCCGGAAGCAGAAGGGCTGTGGGGATGGCTGTGCGAGCAGCCGTTCGTCAGCGGGCGCGGCGACTTCAAGTCGTATCACGCCGTGGTGCGCGCGAGCATGGTGCGCCGACAGCGTCTCCACTCCCCTCAGGGCTGGACCACCGCACACGACGGCCTCGCCGAGGCACACGCCACCTGGCGGACCGAGGCCGAGCAGGGGATTCCCGAGGAGAAGCGGTGGGACGATCCGCGCTGGCGCCGACATCGCCTGGCCGAGACCTACCACCGGCTGTGCGCCCGGCCCGCGGCCCAGCTGACGGCAGCGCTGGAACAGGCCGTCCATGCCGCCGCGCAGGACACGTCGATCCTGCGTCAATGGACCGACAGCTTGGGCCAGGCAGCCCGGGACACCGCCGATCCCGCTCTGCGCACCTGGGCCGACCGTCTTCAGCAGGCGGTCACCGGCGACCAGCCGGCGCTCGCCGCACTCACGGCTCTGCTGGCCCACGGCCGGCTGAATAAGACGGCACGAGCCTGGGCACAAACGTACCTCGGACGGGAGCTGTATCTGGCGGACCGCGACGAGGAGTCGATCACGGAACTGAGCCGTGCCATCGCCATGGATCCGCGCAACACCCGGGCTCTGGCGTACCGCGGTGACACCCATCGTTGGCTCGGCCATCTCGACCAAGCCCTCGCCGACTTCACAGCGGCGCTCGTCCTAGATCCGGCAGACGTCCGGGCCCTCGGTGGTCGCGGCCGAACCCACACACTGGCAGGCCGATTCGACGAGGCCGTCACCGACCTCACCGCCGCAATCGACCTCGACCCCAGCCTCGACTGGACCTTGGCCCACCGCGGCGAAGCCCACCGACTGGCGGGCCGGTACGACGAGGCCGTCACCGACTTCACCGCCGCAATCACCCTCAACCCCGCATACTCCTGGGCTCTCGGTTCCCGCGGACAGGCCCACCGCTCCTCGGGCCGGTACGACGAAGCCATCACCGACCTCACCGCCGCAATCACCCTCAACCCCGCATACTCCTGGGCCCTGGCCCAACGCGGCGGCGCCCATCAACAGGCGGGCCGGTACGACGAAGGCGTCACCGACCTCACCGCCGCAATCACCCTCAACTCCACAGATCCCTGGACCCTCGCCCAACGCGGCGAAGCCCACCGACTGGCGGGCCGGTACGACGAGGCCGTCACCGACTTCACCGCCGCAATCACCCTCGACCCCGCATATTCCTGGGCTCTCGGTTCCCGCGGACAGGCCCACCGCTCCTCGGGCCGGTACGACGAAGCCATCACCGACCTCACCGCCGCAATCACCCTCGACCCCAGCCTCGACTGGGCCCTGGCCCACCGCGGCGAAGCCCACCGACTGGCGGGCCGGTACGACGAAGCCATCACCGACCTCACCGCCGCAATCACCCTCAACCCCGCAGATCCCTGGACCCTCGCCCAACGCGGCGAAGCCCACCGACAGACCGACCGACACGACGAAGCCGTCGCCGACTTCACCGCGGCACTCGATCTCAGCCCCACGTACACCTGGGCCCTGTCCCAACGTGGTGTCTCTCATCGAGAAGCCGGGCGGCACTCGCAGGCGCGGGAGGATCTTGAGCAGGCCGTGGCGTCCGAGCCCGACGAACTCAGCTTTCTCTTCGAGAAGCTGATGCTGGACACGTTGGCGACAGGGCTTGCCTCGGGTGCGGAGCAGTGGGCCGAACTGTTCGCCGTACTGGCCGAGAGAGCGCAGGGTACCGAGGCCGAAATCAGGCTCGCCGAAGTGTTCCGCATGCTGCTCCTGGAACCGGAAGGCGACCTGTCTGCGGCGACGGACGCCTTCCTGGCGGTAGGCCCGGACCCCGACACCGTCACAGACCTCCTCCACTACCTGGAGGAACTCTGCACGACGAACGGCGCCCTGGCGGATCGCGCGCTCCGGTGCCGCCAACTTGTCCGAGGACACCGGGAGATCAGTGATCCTGCTCCAGGTGGAGTTTGAGCAGGTCGACGCCGTAGTCGCCCCCGTTGGGGGTCCTGATGATGGTGTGGATGTGCTGCTGCGTGGGCGTGCCGCCGGGCCCGCCCATGCCGCCACCACCGCCGCCGCCGCCGCTTGAGGACGATGACTTGTTGCCGTACCCCAGCGGCGACTGGGCGTCGTACTCGATGAGTACGACGGGGCTGTGCACGCGGTAGTAGAAGGCGGAGGAATCCTTCGTCTCACCGATCCAGTAGAAGTACGTGTCGTCGAGATGGTCCTCCACCTCGGACATCCGCACCTCGGCGTGCGCGTCGGCCATGTTGCCGACGTAGACGCGCACCAGGTCGAGCAGCTTGTCCCGCGCGGTGTCGCTGAACTCGGCGGCGGCCAGGCCCTGGTAGGCGAGCTTGAGGTTGTCCTGTCCGGCGCCGGCCTTGAGGTTGTCGCCGGCCTTGGTCTCCGAGGAGACGACCTTCTTGCGCTGGGCGTCGGTCAGGGCTCGCAGCGCGGTCAGACCGGCGGTGGTCTCCTTCTTGAAGGTGGTGATCTTCTCGCCGTTGTAGGTGGCCGAGGTCGGCTCCGAGCCCATGAAGGTCGGGGTCATGACGACCTGGTCGCCGAGGACGAAGTAGTTGATGGCGACGTGATGCCCCTCGTACTGGAAGCCCCAGGGCTTGCTGGTGGAGGGGGTCCCCATGAAGGTGAAGAAGTAGGCGCCCTCGGTGAGGGTCTCCCGGCCGCCGCCGCTGTAGTCGCCGAGGAACGCGTTGAGCTTCATGATGTTGCGGGTCTGGGTGAGCCCGTCGGCGGACAGCGCGGTGCCGAGGAGCGCGTACCCGAGGTTGCGCTGCTTTTCCGTGATGTCGCCCATCCGGACGCCCGCACGCGAGTACCCGTCCACATTGCTCCAGGCCAGCCACTCGTCGTCGTCCACGTCGAACACGCAGGACTTCCGCTGGGCGCTGGAGAGCTCGTCGAGGAAGGCCTGCGCGGCCTTGACGATCGCGTCCGTGGAGACGTCGGTGGAGTGGATGGAGTAGAGCCCGTCGACGGTCTTCCCGTCGGTGGTGACCCCGGTGAAGTCGGCGTACTTGACCTCGCTGGCCCCGGGTCCCGTCCCTCCGCCACCCCCGGGAGCACCTCCACCTGGCCCACCGGAGGGCATACCGCTCGGGGGCCCGCCGTACGAGGAGGACGAGGACGACGACGTACCCGCCGAGTCGGAGGATCCGGAGGAGCAGCCGGTCATGGTCGCCAGGGCGGCGACTCCGCCGGTGAGCAACGCGTTGTTCATGAACCAGCGGCGACTGCGCTCGGTTTGGGGGGTGCGGGGGCGGTGTTCAGACATGAAGCCACGGTGCGGCGCGAAGCTGAGGGAAACCTGAAGACGGACCTGGACAACCCGCATCAGCACCTGGCTCCACGTCTTTGTCGGCTACCTCGCCTGCGACGAGGACACCTTCACCTTCACCCGCGCCCTGCAAACCGGTGTTCTCGATTCGGGATTCGGCACGACACAGCACACACTCGGCTAACCAGAATTACCCCCCGTTTCAGATTCCGACAGCAACAGCCACTGCCGCACACACCAAGGCACCCCCCATGGAGAAGTCTGCAATCCATGCGGTAGTGAATTTTTGTCCAAATTCACCCGGATCTCTGCTCCCACTATCCCTCTTCCGGTGATCTTCAATTTGCTTCACGGCTCGTTCCGTAGAGCCAACGAACCGATCGATCAGCGAGCCACCGAACCCCACGGACAGGACCTTCTCCCCGCCGCGAGTCCAGATGACCAGAGTGCCATCGCCACCCAAACTTACCCTGGAAATCTCTTTACACGGCACAGAATATGTCATCAGCGGATTAATCACCGTCACAATGGGTCCGTCGAGGACAACGCGCGAACCCATAATGCGACGAGTCATCACGATGACTACGAAACACATAGCAATACCCAAGATAGGGCCACCCTCAAGAACCGGCCCCAGGTCAACGACAATCACTGCCGCCATCACCCCAAAAGAAAATGTAACGAATTCCGAAATAACCCTGTAAGACCTTCTCCGCAGGGTCTTCACCGAATGACCATCCGCCACGCCCAACCACCCTTCTTGATTCTTGGTGCAACACTACGAAGCGGATGGCTGGACACCACCCGCCCGGATCGAGTCGGGGGCGCCGTCTCCACCGACAGCACTCGCCACAAAGCCCCGAATTTGCAGCCGAAGCAGATCAACATCTCAGGGTTCTACACCTCCTCCACCTTTCTGCCGCCTCACCAACGACCACCACCCCGGTACATCCACCTCGGCCCGTACTGTCTTACCCGGTGGCTCCCGGTCCAGCACCTCCCACCGGTCCGCCACCGCGTCGACGATGACCAGCCCGTGCCCGGACTCCGCCAGGGGCAACGGAGTGCGTACGTCCCTCGGTCCCGGCGGGCGCGAGCCGCTGCGGCTGTCCGTGACCTCGACGCGCACGCTGCCCGTGACGAGCGTGAGCCGCAGCTCGAAGTCCCGCCCGGGGACGCGTCCATGGGTCACGGCGTTCGCCGCCAGCTCGGCGACGATCACGGCGACGGCCTCGGAGACATCGGAGCCGTACGGGATGCCCCAGGCGTCCAGTTGCCCCACAGCGAGATGCCGGGCGAGACGGGCACCTCGCGCGGTGGGACTCAGACGCTGGGTGAACATACGTACGGTAACCGGGTATTGGGGGGCCTGGGATGCGCTCATGCGCCCAATGTGGCGGACGGGAGGGCCACTTCACCAGGTCGGAGCCGTGTACGCCGGGGCAGCGTACGCGGTTACGGGCTGGACAGTACTCGTCACCGCACGTGACCATGAGCGGGTCGAGTGAGTGCGGCGGGGCGAGTGCGCGAGAGGTGGCCGACGATGACTGAGGGCACGCGGGGGGACACGGGCGGCGAGCCGGAGTTCTCGGACAGTTTGCGGACGTTCGGAGCGGTGGTCCAGGCCTTGCGCGAGCACATGGGGATGAGCCGGAGGGAGCTGGCGCTGGCGGTGCGGTTCTCCGAACACACGGTGGCTTCGGTCGAGCTGGGGAGGCGGATGCCCGATCCGGAGTTCGTGGACCGGGCGGATGTGGCACTGGGGAACACGGGGGCGCTGAAGAAGGCGGCCGAGTTCCTGAATCGGCAACCGGGGCTGGCTGCGTGGTTCCGGCGGTGGGCGCAGATGGAGGGGACGGCGATCAGCCTGTGCACGTACGAATGCCGCCTGATTCCGGGCCTGTTGCAGACGGAGGCGTACGCGCGTGCCGTGACGATGAGCGTGCCGCCGCTGCCCGTCGAGGAGGAGTTGAACAGGCGGATCGAAGCCCGTCTGGAACGGCAGAAGCTGCTCTCCGTGCAGCGGAATCCGCCATGCTCGTTCAGCTTCATCCTCGAACAGGCGGTGCTGGAGCGGCACACGGGCGGCGAGGAGGTCACCCGGGAGCTGTTCGACCACCTGCTGGCCGTGATCGACCAGCACTGGAACGTGGAGATCCAGCTCATGCCCCTGCGGCAGCCCGTACACGCGGGGCTGGACGGGCCGTTGCGGCTGCTGGAGACACCGAAGAACAAGTGGTTCGCCTACTCCGAGGGGCAGAAGAACGGCCGTCTCATCTCTGACCCGAAAGAGATCAGCGTCCTCCAGCAGCGGTATGCGAAACTGCGCTCGCAGGCTCTGACACCTGAAGATTCCCGGAGCCTGCTGGAGCGGATGCGAGGAGCGCTATGAGGACGACGCCCAATCTGGCCTGGTTCAAGAGCAGTTACAGCGGCTCCGAGGGTGATGACTGCGTCGAAGTCGCTCTCTCCTGGCACAAGTCCACATACAGCAGCGCCTCCGGCGACGACTGCGTCGAGGTCGCCACCTGCCCCGGCACCGTCCACATCCGGGACTCCAAGGACAAGGCGGGCCCCCAACTCACCCTCTCCCCCACCACTTGGGCCGGCTTCCTCTCGTACGCCGCCAGGGTCTGAACTTGACTCTGCCGGGCCCAGTGATCCGCACCTCCACACCAGGAGATCGGAAACGCAGAGTCCCCGTCAGGACGCCGACGAGGACTCAGAAACGATCTAGGTCAACCTGCCGCAAATGGGTTGATGTAGAACATGGGAACACATAGTGCGACGATGACCATCAGGTCCAGCCATGAAGGCAGAAGCGCAATACGAAATTTTGCCAGGCGAAAGGATCCGCGCCTTCCCGCTTCGCCCATCTGGCGTCTCGCGGTAATCACCAGCTGGAACAGAGTGATTCCGCTGGTGAGGGAAAACGCAAATCTCCCCACAGCCGCAGCAACTGATTCTGGCGAGAGAGAATCGGTGATCACGTACGCGATCGCACCAAAGGTGAATGCGGTAAGAACTACACCCCACCAGGCGATGCCGAGGAAGGAGTTGAAGTCGATCAGCGAATCCGGGTCCATCTCTCCGGCATTCACCTTTCGCATGCTGTCTATGAGTTGCTCACGCTCTTCGCGGTCGGTGAATCTCTCGACTGCCGCCCTGGCGAGAAAGTATTCGAACTCGATCATTTTTGGATCGTTCCGCTCGGGTCCGGTTCGGGCCTTGAATATTTCAGGCCCGAACCGGAAAATAAGTGCTTCTGTGGGCTAGAAATAGTGGTGACGGTTATGCCACCAATACCTTCCCTCGTAGGCGGCTCCCGCGCCCCAGCCGAATCTGTCGGAGTAGCTTCGATACCGATGGTAACGAATCCCTCGCCGCTTCATGGCCCGCCGAGCCCTGTGGAAGGCGCGCCTGGTGGCGTATCTTCCACGGGCCAGCCTTGCTGCTCGGCGCTCTGCGGAGCGGGCGGCGAAACGGTACCCATAGCTGGCTCCGCCGGAGAAGACACCTGCGACGTCCAGCGCGGCACCGACATAGTCGCCGTGCCTGTAGTCGTTGTATGCGTCGTAGGCTCCGCTGATCATTGCGGCTACGGCGAATCCTTCGCCAACGACTGGAATGAACGAACCGACTGTCAGAATCGTAGTGCGGTGATTCTTGACGAAACTCCATGTGCGGCCCCAGAAGGACTGGCCGTCGAGGTCGAACTGGTTGACAGGGTCGCCACCACAGTAGTCGTACGCGTTCGCGCTGCCTCCCGGGACCGGGTCGATCTGGAGGAAGCGTCCAATCGTCGGGTCGTACAGGCGGACGCCCATGAGGATGGCGCTGGTGACTGTTTCGCTGGAGCGCTGCTTGCCGCCGAGCCAGCCGTAGCGGGTGGCCGCGGTGCTGTCCTCGGCATTGCCGAACTCGTCGTAGGACTGGGCAGTCGGGGCGACCGAGGTGTCCACCGGGAGCTGGACAGTGGTGTCACCGTGCAGATCGGTCAGCTGGAGGACAGTGCTGCCGGTGGCGCTGGTGGTGGCGTCGAGGTCTCCGCTGATGCCTTGGACGTTGCGGGTGAGGGTGCTGCTGGTCTCCTGGGTCCAGTCTGGGCTGTCTCCGTCGGCACCGTAATGGTTCGTCTTGGAGCCGATCTGGGTCCAAGTGCCGCCGCTGTTGGATTCGGTGGTCCAGGCGGCTAGGCGTCCGGTCGCGTCCAGGGTCCAGGTCTGCCGGTTGGTGCCGGAAGTCTGCTGGTGGACGAGGTCGTTGGTGTAGTAGCCGATGGTGGTGCCGGAGGCCTGGGTGGTGGTGCGGCCGAAGGCGTCGTAGACGGTGCCGGAGGTGGTGAGACGGTCGGCGGTGTCGTAGGTGTAGGAGGTGGTGGTGGCGCCGGTGCTGCTGCAGGCGGAGCCGACGTCACTGGTCGAGACCGCGAGCGCGGTGCGGTTGGTGTTGTTGTCGAAGGTGTAGTTCCTGCGGGTGCAGGAGCTGTCGGCGGCTGTGTCATCGGCCTGGGTCAGGCGGCCGGCGGCGTCGTAGGTGTAGCTGCGCGACCGGGTCTGGCCGTTGCTGTCGACGTCCGCGACGGTCTGGCCTTGGACGGTGTGATCGGCGGCGTCGGAGGCGACGACGGTGGCGTCGCTTCCGGTCCCGAGGCTGTAGACCCGGGAGGTCTCCGCTCCGGTCTCGTCCTGGGTGTCGGTGAGGGTGTAGCCGCCGGGCAGAGTCTCGGTGGCCAGGTCACCGTCCGCGTCGTAGCCGGCGGAGAAGGTCCCGGCGACGGAGTCGGTGCGGGAGGTTTCCAGACCGCGCGGGTCCAGGGTGGTGTCGTAGGTGTAGGTGGTCGTGGACGGGGCCGAGTCGGTGGTCTTCACCGGGCGGTCCAGGGCGTCGTATGCCTTGGTGGCCGTGTTGCCGGCGCCGTCGGTGTAGGCGATCTCCCGTCCGAGCTGGTCGTAGGTGTGGCTGACAGTGCCCGCGCTGGTGGCGACCGTGGCGACGCGGCCGGTACTGGGGTCGTACGTTGTGCTGGTGTCCGGGACGGCTGTGCCGGTGCCGCCGGTGATGGCGGTCGTGAGGACGCGCCCGGCGCTGTCGTAGGTGTGAGTAGCGGTGCGGGTCACGGAGTTGGCGGTCTCGGTGACGATGGCCTGGTTGCCCCACCAGTCGTACTGGATGGTTTTGGTGGGCAACTGGGTCGGGTTGGTGCCGCCGCCGGTGATGGCACCGGCCGGTCCGGTGGAGCAGACCTGGTCGGCCCATTCGAGACTGCCGTTGCAGGTACCGGTGCCGGTGGCGGAGTAGTAGGTGGTCACCGTGGTGTCTGCGTCGGTGCCGCTGGACGCCGGCTGGGTGGTCTTGATGACCCTGCCTTGGGAGTCGTAGGACGTCGTCGTGGTGATCGCAAGGCCGCCGGGGTCGGTGACCTGTGTGGTGGGCAGGCCCTTGACCCAGTCATAGGCAGTAGTACTGGTGCGCACGTCCGCGTCGGAGGGGTAGTTCTCCGCCCAGGCCCCGGTCTTGGTCGTGGTGACCTGGTTCGTGACGTTGGCGGTGCCGTCGGTGGGGCGGCCTTCGTCGTAGGTGTTGACGGTGTGTGAGCGCAGCGGCCAGGAGGTGCCCGCGGGCAGGTCGGTGCCGCCGGATCCGGCGGCCAGCGCCGAGGTCAGGGTCGCCATGTGCAGCGGACCCTTCTCGTCCAGCTTCTGCAGGCCATCGGTCGAATACGTGGAAAGAGTCGACAGCAGTCCGGCGCGGACGGAGGTGGTGTCGCCTGCGATGTGCAGCAGGCTGAGCTCGTCGTAGCTGTCGCCGCTGGTGGCGGGGGTCAGTGCGAGTTCCCGGTTGCCTGCGGTGAGTTGCATGACGCTGTTGCCGAACCGGTCATAACCGGTGGTGGTGACGTGTCCGCCGGGGGAGGCGGTGTTGACCTCCCGTCCGGAGGCGTCGGTGTAGGTGATGGTGGCCCGGGTGTAGTCGGTGGCCGACAGGCCGGAGCCTGTGTGGGAAGCCGGGACGGCGTCCGGCGGGAAGACCGCGGTGGCGTCGGCGGGGACGTCCGTCTGACCCCAGTCGTCCACATCCGAGGTGCTCATCTGGTTCGGGGCATCGGTGCCGGACAGCGGTACATCGTAGACGACGGACGTGGTGGCGGTGTTGCCGTCCAGCGTGCTCGCGCTGCCCTGGGCAAGGGTCGGCCGGGAGGCGGTCAACAGCATGCCGCTGCCCGCTGTGTCGTAGGTGAAGGTCCATGCCAGTTGCGACTGAGACTGGTACCCGGTGATTCGGCCGGCGCTGTCGTAGGAATATTGCGTTTGTGTGGCCTGCGACAGGTTGGGGTTCCATTCCTGGCGCAGTTTGCCGTCGGCGTCGTAGCGGTAGGTCGCCACAGTTTTGTAGGTCGCTGCGGTCGCACCGGGGGCGGTGGACCACTCGCGGATTTCCTGGACCCGGCCGGTGTAGTTGCCGAAGTCCGATCCGGTGCTGGAGCCGGTGGCACTGGTGGAGGTCGCGTAGACGAACTCCAGTACCCGGCAGCCGACCGCCGACGGAGTGGACTGGCAGACCGACTGCGAGACCGCGGAGGTTGGCGCGATCAGGTACTTGGGGCGGGACAGCGTGGTGCTGCCCGGCGCCAGCTCGGAGGCCACCTCGGTGCTGGAGTTGGTGGTCGGCGGGGAGGTGGTGGAGACCTGCCAGGTGGTGGCGGTCGAGGCCACCTTCGCGAAGGTGGTCGTGGTGCCCTGGTCGTCCTTGAGGGTGAAGTCGCCGGTGGTCGCCGACTGCGTCAGGGTCAGGTCCTCCGAACCAGGCTCAGGCTTCCAGCCACCGGCGGATGTGGCGGTGAACCCGGTCTCGTCACCATCCACGTCCACCAGAGCCACCGAGGTGGCGGTGGACTGCTTCAGGTATGACCAGTCCGAGTCGGTCAGCTCGGCGATGACGCCAGAGGTCCACTGCGAACCGAAGATCGCCGTCTGGCCTGTCGCGTCCGACCCGGCAGTCGGGCGCCGCGAGGACGCCATGCGCGACACGGACATCCCGAACGCCGAGGCGTCGGTCTCTGAGACGGTGAAGTCACCGGTGAGCGCGTTGACCGCGCCGGGGCCGATGTCCTCTGACGGCGCGGTGCCGGCGTTGCGGTCCACGGTCACGGTGTTGGACTGGCTGTAGCCGGTGGTGGAGCCGTCGGTGAAGGCGGCCCGGATGTCGATCGGCCCGTCCGTGGACACCGACGAGGTGACGTCCCAGGTGAGCGGGGCCGGAGCGCCGCTGGTCACGGCGACCGGCCAGGCCGATACGGCGGAGCCGTCGGAAGTCTTGGTGACATGTGTGACCGGGACGTTGGTCCAGATGTCGGTCTCACCGTGCCGGTACTGGTAGGTGACCCCGGTGTAGGTGCTCTTGCCGGTGGAGGTCAGGCTGACCCGGCGGGCTGTGCTGTCCCCGTTACCGGGGGTGAGCAGGCCGGCCCCTTCGGCACCCACGCCGAAGTTGTACGAGGTCGTCGCCGTGGAGATGTTGCCGCCGGAGTCGATCGTCTTGGCATACAGCGTGTGCCAGCCGAGGTCGGGCGTAATGGAAAGGGTCAGTGGGTCGCCACCATTTCCATCCACGGTGTCGTAGACCGACTTCGGAGTGGTGGAATCGTCCAGGCCCCACAGGTAGCCCTGGCCGTCGGTCGAGGAGGTGTCCAGCGTGCAGGTCACCGACCCCGACGCCTTGTCCACCCAGGTGTCTTGGGCGTAGGTGGCGCACGAGACGGCGGGCGCGTTGGGCTTGGCGACGTTAGGCACGAAGTAGATGTAGGACGACCAGGAGCCGTAGTCGACACCGTCGTAACCGCGTACCCGCATCCGCAGATGTGCGGCGGCCAACTGGCTGGCTGCGGGGATCGTCAGCTTCGCCGTGCCGCCGGAGGACACCGACGCCGAGGTGGCGGTGTAGGAGTACGAGGTCTCACCGCTGTACGACGGGTCGTTGGTGATCTCGAACTGGCCCTTGACCGTCGAGCCGTCCGCGTCGGTGACCTTCGCCGACAGGGTGGGGGTGTAGGTGGTCACGTACCGTTTGCCGCTGTAGGCATTCACGGAGCTCGGCGAGACTGCCAGCCCGCTGGTGGTGGCGTAGGAGTTGTAGTTCACCACCAGTTTCGGTGCGTAGCCGGACGTACCGTAGTTCGCGGAGCGAAATCGCCGCCAGGTTGTGGAGTCACTCTCGTCCGCGCTGCGGATCTGCAGGCCGTAGTTGGTCGCGCCGTTGGCCCAGGCCTGCACGATGGCCTGCAAATTCCAGTTCGAGTAGGCGGCCGGGCAGGAAGAGCTGTAGCCCCAGTGACCGGTGTTGTTCGCCACGTCCGTGGTGGTGGTCGAGGGCTGCGAACTCCACGTCACCGAGGACGACGACCAGGTGGAAGTGATCCGCCGGGCCTGGGTCACCGCGCCCGAGGTGGAGCAGGTCGCGGAGTAGTAGTTGTACAGCGACATCGTCGCCGAGGTGATGTCCTTGCCGGTGAACTTGGATACGTCGAACTTCAGGTACGCGCGCGCCACATCGCTGCCGGAGTCGTACGTGCCCGACTTCAGCTCGGTCGAGGACACCTGCGAGTCGGTGTAGTCCGGCGTCTGCACCCAGGTGTCCGTGGTCACCGCCAGCGTGGAGGTCGGATCGACCGTCACCGGATACGTCGCCGTTGCCAGGAAGTCGGCCGCGGGGGTGAGTACCAGGGTCTGCGACCCGTCGTCCGCGGTCTCGACCTTCGTGGCGACCTGCTCCTGGTGCGCCGACTCCCCGGACGCCGCATCCTTGGACGCGTCCCACATCATCGGCGCCGGGGCCTCGGCGACCAGCTTCCCGCCGGAGTCCTTCAGCAGCAGGTGCCCGGAGGCCGCCTGGGACAGCGTCAGACCCTTCAGGTCCAGCGGAATGCGGTACGACGTCGCGGCGTCCGGCTGCTGGGTCAGGACCATGTTCTCGGAGAACCCCTGAGCCAGAGCGGTGACCTTCAGAGTCTGCCCGCTGCCCAGGTCGTAGGAGGCAGTGGCATCCTCCACCGTCGGGGTGGGGAGCTTGTCCTCCCAGCCCAGTCCAAAGGACGTTTCACCCTTCGACACTGACGCCAAGGACTTGTCCCCGCCGTCGGACACCACGATGTCCGCAGCCGCCGCCTCCGGAGTGAGGTTGACTCCGGTGTCGGACAGCGACGTGTCGATGTCCGTCCACACACCGTTCTGCTTCACCCGGATCGGCCCCGCGTACGCCTCCGCCGACAACGTCCCATCAGGCAGGGCGTAGGTCGTCGAGTCCGCTGTGCGCTCCGACAGCACCTCGATCTTCCGGTTCTGCAACCGCGCCATCAGCACCGCCGACGCCTCATCCTGCGCCTGTGCGAGACTCACCGCCTTCGTCGAGGTCGACGTCGTGGTCGTCGTCTCGGACGTGACGGCTATCGCCTGCCCCGTCGATTCCACAACCATCGCCGTCTCAATGGCCAGGAACAGGGCCAGCACTCCAGCAGTCCGTCTTATCCGTCTGCGCACAGACAGTGCGCCCGACACCCTGAACGGACCGGGCGGCCCGCCGGTGAACCAAAAACCCATCACATCTCCTTCAAGCCGATCTCCACGTGAGAGATCAATGAGAGAGATTTACAGGGCTGAACAGCACCCGGACAGGCCCTGCTCCACGAGAAATTCCATTACATGCACATGCCAAACGGGACGCAAATGACCCACAACGCCCCGGACAGAGGTGAACAAAATGATCAGATGACCATGCGGATTCGGCAATTCATCTCGGCAGCCGGTGATGACGAATTTGCTAAAAAGAGGAAAGCGCAGGACATTGCCATGAAAGCGCCATTACTCATCCGTAGACAACGCCTGCCCACAGTGCACAAGCGGGTCGGCCCACAGCCTTGGCGCCTCGCGTTGGAGTACATGTGAACGTGGTTCTGGAAGGATTTCGTCAGGCAGGGCACGTCATACACCGGGTGCTGCAGGAGCGGACGATCTCCTCCACCGCGAGCACCGACAGCCCATGCTCCTCCATCTCGCAGTCTGCGAAGACCTCGGACTGAACTCGACGACCTGCGCGGCGAATTGCAGATCGAGCGCTACGCCGAGTCGGCCGCTGCTGCGGGCACCGGGCCGGTGCACTCCGCCCAAGTGCCGCCGGGCCCCGGACTGCATTCATGTGACCACCCAGAACCCGCAGAATCGAACGCAAACCGGGTCCGATGCGTCATAGTCCCAACAGCGTCAGCTCCGGGGGGACCCATGCGTACGCACACCACCCGCACCACCACCCGACTCGCCCTCACTCTCACCCTCACCACCGCCCTGTTCGCGGCCGGTTGCGGCGGCGAGAAGGCGGAGGACGGCATCGGCACCAAACCCCGCGACCGAGACACCTCCTCGCCGTCGGACAGCCGTGCCCAGCAGGTCGCCGACGCCTGGGACGGGTCCAAGGCCGCCGAGGCGTATCGCAGCGGCTACTACCCCATGGGCGACGCGGCCCCGTCGCCCAGCAAGGGCTTCCACAGCGACGACGACAAGACGGCCTACATGCTGGAGAACTACGTACTGCGCGGCGAACTCCCCACCACCGCACCCGAGGAGGGGCAAGCGAAGTGGGAGGGCGGAGAATCGCTCACCCTGCCGCTGCTGGACGCGCGGCAGACCTACGCCGCCCTGGACCGCGTCGACAGCCCCAAGGATCCTCACCTCACCGTGACCAGCGCCAAGTTGGGTGAGATGACCATCGCCACCAGTCGCGGCCCCGCGACCGTGCCGGCCTGGTTGTTCACGTTGGAGGGGTACGACGAGCCGCTCAGGCGCGTCGCCTTCGAACCGTCGAACCTCCCGAAACCTCCGATCGGGAGCGCTGCGGAGGGCCGGACGACGCGCGACGGACTCGAGCAGCTGGGCCAGTTGGTCGAGGTGTCAGAGGACGGCCGTTCCGTCACCGTCGTGGCGTACCACGGGTCCTGCGACGACGGCCCCGCCGTGGACGCACTGGAGACCGACGGCAGCGTGGTGCTGTCGGCGTCGATCGTCGGGGGCGACACGGGCGCGATCTGCACCTCCGATCTGCGCGGCGAGAAGGTGACCGTCAAACTGGACCGCCCTCTGGGTGACCGCGTCCTCCTGGACGCCTTCATGGGCCGACCGCTGCCGAACGAATGACGGGGGCGACAAACCCTTCGCCCCGTGAACCCCCGGCCCACCCAGCCCGGCCTACCCACCCCGCCCCGTAAAACCCTTGTCTCACAAGTGACTTGACGCACCATCGCTTTGCCAAATCCCTAGCCAACCGACAGCGTATCGACAGCAAGCACCACTACCTTGCCGTGTTCATGACAGAGATTTCGGAAACGCCCCCCACTGCGATCGGACGCCGTACCGTCCTGATCGCGACCGGCGCCACCGCCGCCACTCTGGCCGTGGCCGCCGCCGTACCCGAATCCCCGGCCCCCACCGCGGACAAGACCGCCCCTGTCGCCGCCGCGGCCGTCTGCACCCTCACAAAGGAAGTGACCGAAGGCCCCTACTACCTCGACGGCCAGTACGTCCGCGCCGACGTCCGCGAGGACAAGACAGGTATCCCGCTCAAACTAACCCTCACCGTCGTCGATGACGACACCTGCGCGGCCCTCAGCAACGCGCTCGTCGAGATCTGGCACTGCGACGCCCTCGGAGAGTATTCCGGCTACGTCGGCAACAACGGCCACAACGAGGCGGACGACGGCACCTTCCTGCGTGGCGGCGTCCTGACGACCTCCAGCGGAATCGCCAACATCACCACCGTCTACCCCGGTTGGTACCGAGGCCGCTGCGTCCACATCCACGTCAAGGTGCACAAGAACGTCACGCTCACGTCCAACGGCTCGTTCACCGGTGGCACGGAACTCCACACCGGCCAGCTGTTCTTCAACGAGACGATCACCGCGAAGGTCGCGGCACTCTCGACCTACGCGGCGAACACGGTCACCCGCACCACCCTCGCCCAGGACTCGATCTACGACGACGGGGGCGCCACCTCCGGCCTCCTCACCCTTACCGCGCTGGGGACTTCGACCTCGGCGGGGTACGCGGGCACGCTGACCCTGGGAGTGGAAAGCAGCTGACGCCGGCAGCACCGGCGTAACTCCGCACCACCCGCACACCCACCGAGCCGACGGACGGCGCCCCGTGAGCGGGGCGCCGTCCGTCGGTCGGGCCTACAACTCCCTTACGGCTCCGACGGTTCCTGCGCCCCTCACTTCGCGGGGCACGGCTGCCACGCCATGTGGTAGACCGTGTTGATCTCGCCGTCCGTCGAGTCCATCGCCATGAAGCTGGTGCCCGTCGACGAGCCGGCGTTCACCCGCAGCTCCGTGTTGATGTTGAAGTTGCGCTGAACTCCACAGGGCGCCCAGACCAGTTGGGCCCAGTCCGTGGTGTCGGTGGCCTGCCAGTTGTCGTTGAACGGGCCGTTGTACGAGTGGGTGCGGAACGCCGTGCTCGGCGAGCCCTGGAAGTAGTACGAGGCCCGCTGGAGGGCGCTCGCGCCCCGCTGAAGGGCCGCGAAGCCCCGGTAGTCGACGCTCGCGATGGCGTACGTGAAGCCCGCCGGGACATGCACCAGCAGGTTGAGCTGGCAGTTCTTGCGGAACGCCGTCGGGTCGGAGTTGCCGCCGGCCTGGGCGAGGTAGTCGCTGTAGGTGACAGTGAAGGCGGTGTTGTCGCCGGAGACGGCCACCGCGGCCGTACCCGCGGGACAGCCGGAGCCGTTCACCGTGGCGACCTTGATGACGATCTTGTCCGGGGGCGGGTCCTCGAAGGACGACCCGGCACCCTGTGCGGGTATCGCAGCGGCGAACAGAGCGGCTATCGCGCCGCTCACGAGCAGGCCACCAGCCATGTTTCTCCCTTTCATCGCAGTGATGCAGTGGGGGGTGAGAATCACGCACACAACAGTCATGGGCATGCCAAACGGGCGCCCACAGCTGCGCTCAACCTGTGATTGAGCCATGAAGGATCTGTGAAGGTCGAGCGGTCGCAGCATAGGCGGCCCGGCAGACCGCAGCCACGTCGATCCCCGGCCAATCCCCGCCACCGCGCGGCCTGTTTCGCCCGTCGATGTAACGCGCAGCCATCGTGACGCCACGCGGAGTGTGCCCCAAGTCCGCCCCAAAGCAATGGAGTTGGGCGGTAGGTCCCCAGGGCATTCACAGCTGCGATTTAAGGTAATCCTCAGATAGGCCCCTAAGTTTCCGGGACATGACAGAGAACACGAACCACCGGAACAGCGCCCCCCAGACCCCCGCCGAGGGCCTCTCCGACACCAACGCCGCTGCGGGCAAACACCGGTTGAGCAAGACCGTCCAACGGCGCCGCGTCCTGATCGGCGGTGGCACCGCGGCGGTGGTCGGCGGACTCGCGGTCGCCGGCTTCGCTTCCGCAAGCCCCACCACCTCGGCCACGGAGTCCGAGGCGGCCACCACCTCCGAGGACAGCTCCTCGTCGACCACCAGCAGCGTCTGTGTCCTCACCGCCGAGGTCACCGAAGGCCCCTACTCCCTCGACGGCGCCCTCGTCCGTGAGGACATCCGTGAGGACAAGGCAGGCATCGAGGTCCAGCACACCTTCACCGTCGTCGACCTCGCCAACGACTGCGCGCCGCTCGAAGGCGCCCTCGTCGAGCTCTGGCACTGCGACCACCTCGGCGAGTACTCCGGCTTCGTCGGCGGCAACGGCCACGAGGAGGAGGACAACGGCACCTTCCTGCGCGGCGGGCAGCTGACCGACGCGAACGGCCAGGCCACCATCATCTCGATCTGGCCCGGCCACTACATCTCCCGCGCCGTCCACATCCACATGCGGGTGCACACGGACGTCACGCTCACCGACACCTCGTACACCGGCGGCGAGCTCATCCACACGGGTCAGCTCTTCTTCGACGCGGCCATCAACGCGAAGGTCCAGGCCACCTCCCCCTACTCGGCGAACACCACCTCGGAGACCCTCCTCTCCGCCGACAGCGTCTACGACGACGCCGGCGCCACCTCCGGTCTGCTGACACTCACCGCACTCGGCTCCAGCGTCTCCGACGGCTACAAGGCCACCCTCACCGTGGGTGTGGACACCTCCAGCTGAGCCCGGAAACGTGAACAACCTGAGCGCCGTACGAGGCCGGCACTCAGGTTGTTCAAGTTGTGCGCGTTGTTCACACGGGCAGGGGCGGGCCGGTCGCCCTACTTCAGGTAGACCAGGCCGTCCGTCGTGACCGCCGGGCGGCCAGTCGTGCCGACGACCACGATCCTGACCGTGTGCCTGGCGCTCGCGCTCCAGCTCTTCGTCCAGATCACGTCGCGGTACTTCGTCGTCGACGACCTCAGGTCCACCGTGGCGGCCTTCACCCCGTCCACGAAGACGTCGGCCTGGCCGGACGTCGAGCCCCGCGACACCGCGAGGGCGGCCGAGCGGCCGGTGAACGTCCAGGTCAGCGAGGCGTTCCTGGTGGAGCTGGAGTACGACGTGCCGCCCAGGTAACCGGCCGACGACTTCGTCGTCCAGGTGCCCGTGCGAATCGCCGAGGTCTCCTGGAGGATCACCGGCGTACCGGCGACCGAGGCCGCCCTGGTGTTGCCCGCCTGGTCGTACGCCGTCATCGACCAGGTCGTGGCCGCACCGGATCTGGAGGTCAGGTCGTCGGCGCCGGTGACCGTCGGGCCGTACGTCCTGGCGACCGGGGCCGTCAGGCGCACCTCCTTCAGGGCGGCAGAGTCCGTCGCCTTCCATTTCAGGGTGACCGGGACGGCCGCCGTCTCCACCGTCCCGGCGCGCAGCGCGAGGTTCGGGACGGTGGTGAAGGTCGGCGCGCTCGTCTCGGCGACGACGGTCGCGGCTGCGGTGGTCGTCGCCCGCCCGGAGATGTGGGTGGCCCGCACGGACACGGAGTGCGTGCCGAGCGCAAGGTTCACCTTCGCCGACGTAGCCGTACCGTCGGTGGTGGCGGCGACCCTGCCGTCGACCAGTACCTCGTACTTCGTGATCAGGACAGCCGGGGTGGTCGCCGACCAACTGACCGTCGTGGCCGACCTGGTGTATGTGCGGGTGCCCGAAGTGCCCGCGCCCGTGACCGACTTGAGGGAGAGACCGGTGACCGGGCCGGCCGCATAGCCGCGGATGACGGCCAGTTGGGCGTGGAGCTTGATGCCCGGGCACTCGGTGGCGTAACCGTCGCCGTGGCCGTGGATGGTCGGGAAGGAGAGCCGGTCGCCCGTCTTCCACGTCCTCGTGTTGTACTCGCTGGTCCCGGACGCACCCGCGGTGAGCGTGGTCGTGCCGGCCGGGTCGACGCCGTACTGGCCGAGCTTCCAGGCGGCGAGCCGGGCGACCGAGGTCAGCACGGCCGTCGGCGGTTCGACCAGTTTGTAGTTGCCGAGGACCGAGATGCCGGTGGTCTGGGTGTTGAAGCCGTAGGCGTGTGCGCCCAGGACCGCCTTGTCGACCCCGCCCTTGCGTCCCTCGAAGATCGTGCCGCACTTGTCGACCAGGAAGTTGTAGCCGATGTCCCGCCAGCCGTTCGATTTGACGTGGTAGGTGTGGATGGCGCGGATCATGGCCGGGGACTGGTCGCACGTGTAGTCGTTGGTCCCGGCGGTGTGGTGGACCACCACCGCCTTGATCCCGTTGGCCAGGTAGTTCGGCTCCTCGGGGCTGATCGACTCGTCCGCGCCCCAGCCCGCCCGTGAGGTGATCGGCGGCCTGGCAGCGGTGGACAGCGGGGCGGCCGGCAAGGCCTGAGCCGAAGTCGCCGTCGCCGTCGCCGTCGGAGTCCGCACGGGCGAGGTGCCCGGCGACTCGGTGCCCCCATCTGCCGCGAACCCCACCGGTTCCAGGTCCGAGACCGCACCGGTGCCCGGGTCGATCATGTCGACGCGCAGTCCCTCGGGCAGCTCGGCGGACTCCTTGCCGTCGACCCGGACCTCCACGCCGTCGGACGCGCCGACCCACGCGGGCTCGGTACCGGCGCGGGTCGCGCCCTCCTCGCCGGGTCCGCTGTCCGTGCCCAGCTCCAGCCAGGACGACCAGGTGTCGGTACCGGCGGCGCGGGTACGGACCTCGACCTTGCCCGCCATGCCGGCCGACGGATCGGACCAGGTGACGCCGAGCAGGCTGAACGGCTTGGTGTCCCGCTTGGCCAGCGTCGCGGAGTCACCGTCGGCGGCGATCTTCAGCGCCGCCGCGTACTCCTCGCTCGCGAGCGGCACGGAGCCCGGCTTGCCGTCGGCGGCCACGCTGTACGCGTCACCGCCGCTCACACCCTGCACGATCAGCACCCCGGACACACCGGCGGCCACAACGGCCCCGATGCCCCACCCTCGACTCGATCTCAGCGATCTCAGCGAATTCACAGGGATATAGGTGTCGGGAGAGCGATGGACGTCAACGCACCAACGGGGATATTCATCCATCCCAGTGGTTTATGAGCGCCCCGTTGGAGCAAGATCAGTCACCGTGCACCGGCCCTGAAATACTGAGAAATTTACGAGATTCGCGCGACCTGCGCGATCTGCGAACTCTGCCGGCTCTACGGGTTTTCCCAGGCGGCCGGTTCCTCGGCCAGCCCCCGCACCGGCTCGGGCAGCTCCCCCGACGCCAGATCGGCGAAGGTCACCCCCTCCAGCACCTTGCGGACGTTGGCGCGCAGGGCGACCCACAGCGGCAGCAGCGGTTCGGCTGGGCCGGTGTAGGCGAGGCCGGTCGGCCGTTCGCCGCGCACCGACACGATGGGCCCGTCGACGGCCCGGACGACATCCGCGACGGTGATCCCGGCGGCGGGGCGCGCCAGCCGGTAGCCGCCGTTGCCGCCGCGCCGGGAGTCGACGATCCCGCCGCGCCGCAGGTCGCCGAGGATGCCCTCCAGGAACTTGTGCGGAATGGCCTGGGCCGCGGCGACGGTCTCCGCCTTCACGGCGCCCTCGTCCTGCCGTACGGCGAGCTCCAGCACCGCTCGTACCGCGTAGTCCGCCCGCGCCGAGATCCTCATGGGGTCATTGTCGGTCGTCACGGTGTGGACAATGACCGCACCCGCTCATCCGCGATCGCACACACGCGGGCCCCGTACGGCCGAGGAGACCACGTTGGTGTTGAGCAGACGGACCTTCACCGCATTCGCCGGCACCGCCGCCCTCGGCCTCTCCCTCAGCGCGAGCGCCGGCATGGGCTCCGACGGCCCGGGCGGGTCGGCGTACGCGGCCCACACCGTGCCCACCGGCCCGGCCCCCGACCCGCCCTCGGCTGACGGCCTCCCGCACACCGTCGGCTTCGACCGCTACTCCCTCCACGTCGACGGCCGACGGCTCGTCCTGTGGTCGGGCGAGATGCACCCCTTCCGCCTGCCGAGCCCGTCCCTGTGGCGGGACGTCCTGCAGAAGATGCGCGCGCACGGCTACAACGCCGTCAGCATCTACGTGGCCTGGAACTTCCACTCCCCCGCTCCCGGCCGGTACGACTTCACGGGCGTCCGCGACCTGGACCTGTTCCTGCGCCAGGCCGCCGAGACCGGCCTGTACGTCATCCTGCGTCCGGGCCCGTACATCAACGCCGAGGTCGACGCCGGCGGCTTCCCCGGCTGGCTGACCGCGACGAAGGGCCGCGCCCGCACCTCCGACCCCACCTATCTCGGGTACGTCGACGAGTGGCTGACGGCGGTCAACAGGATCGCGGCCCGCCATCTCCACACCCGGGGCGACGGCACGGTCCTGCTCTACCAGATCGAGAACGAGTACGGCTCGTACGTCACCGAGCCCGCCGGCGTCGACTACATGGCCCACCTGTACGCCAAGGTCCGCGCCGACGGAATCGACGTCCCCCTCTTCCACAACGACCTCGGCAGGAACGGCTACTGGGCCCCCGGCACCTTCGACACCGGAGGCGAGCGCGGGCGTTGGCTGTACGGCTTCGACGGATACCCGGACCCTGACCAGATCCCGCCGGACTGGGGGCACTTCGGCATCGGCGGTGAGAAGGGCGGGGCCACGGCGAGTCCGGATACCCCCGGATTCATCCCCGAGTTCGGGGGCGGCTGGTTCGATCCGTGGGGCGGGGCCGAGTTCGACGGGGCGGGATACGCAGGGTCGGCACGGACCCGGGACGCGGCCTACGAGCGGCGCTTCTACCTCACCAACCTCGCCAACGGCATCACCGTCCACAACGTCTACATGACCTTCGGCGGCACCAGTTGGGGCTGGCTGCCAGCCCCGCAGGTGTACACCTCGTACGACTACGGCGCCGCCTTCGACGAGGGGCGCCGGGCGACCCCGAAGGTCGTCCCCATGCACCAGTTCGGCCATCTGGTGCGGTCCGTACCGGAGTTGGCCAAACTGGACCGGGCCGAGGGCGTCGCGGCAGGGAGCAGCTCGGCGGGTGACGGGCGGATCAAGGTCTACCACCTCACCAACCCGGACACCCGAGCCCACGTGTACGTCCTGCGCAACGACTCCCCGGAGTCGGCCACCTCGACGCTCCCGGTCGCCGGGACCTCTCTGCCGGTCACCGTCCCCGCCTCGGACGCCCGTCTCCTCGCCGCCGGAATCGCCCTGGGGCGGCGGAAGTTGGCGTACTCCAACGCCCAGCCGATGCTGTGGCTGGCGGCGGGGCGCCAGGACATCGCCGTGTTGACGGGCCGGGCGGGTGAGTCGACGGTGACCGCGGTGGAGTGCGCGAGCGAGCCGACGGTGACCGTGCTCTCGGGGGACGCGGAGTCCTCGTACGCGAACGGGCGAGTGCGCGTGACCGCCCGGCTCGACGGGCTCACCCGGGTGCTGGTGGAAGGCGGTGGCGTCCAGGCCCCCCTCCTTCTCCTCCTCGCCGACGACGAGACCTCGGTACGGCTGTGGCCGCGCGAGACCCCGTCGGGGTCGGTGCTGGTCTACGGGCCGCCCCTGCTGCGGACCGCCGAACTACGGGACAGCGCAGTGCGGTTGACCGGGGACACCGTTGAGGCCACCGAACTTGAGGTGTGGGGGCCGGACGGTGTTCGTGAAGTGGTCTGGAATCAGAGGACGTTGAGGGTGCGGTCCACCGGCTCCGGGAGTCTGCGGGCCGAAGAGCCGTTGGCGGGGGTCCCGGCGGTCACGCTTCCCACGCTGGACGGCTGGCGGCGGCAGGCGGAGAACCCCGAGTCCGAGCCCGGGTTCGACGACGCCAACTGGACGGTCGCCGACCGGACTTCGACGTTCAGTACGACCGCCGTGCCCGACGGGCAGCCCGTGCTGTTCGCCGACGACTACGGCTTCCACTACGGGGACGTCTGGTACCGGGGCTCCTTCACCGACGCCACGGGGACGGAATCCGTGTCCCTCGCCTACAGCACCGGGACGCAGGGGCTGCTGATGGCCTGGCTGGACGGTGAGCCGCTGGGCACGCACCGGATGCCGGTGCCGGACAAGAAGACGGTAAGGAATGGGAGTTGGGCAGCCACGGCGGCCTTCGACGTGCCGGAGAAGGTGCGGACGCCTGGCACACACGTACTGTCCGTGCTGGTGCGGCGGATGCAGCACGACATGGACGGGAAGGCCCTGGACACGCACAAGGTCGCGCGCGGTCTGACGGCGGTGACCTTCGCGGGTGCCTCTCCTTCGGTGGGCTGGCGGTTGCAGGGTGCGGCGGCGGCCGATCCGGTGCGTGGGCCGCTCAACACCGGCGGTCTGTACGGGGAACGGTCGGGCTGGCATCTGCCGGGGTTCGGGGACGACGACTGGCCCGCGGTCGGCCTTCCGCGTGCCGAGCGGCGGCGGCAGGGGGTGACCTGGTACCGGACCGGGTTCCGGCTCGCCGTCGATCCGGGCGTCGACGCGTCGATCGGGCTGGTACTGGAGGACGATCCGGCGCGTGCGTACCGCGTCCAGATCTTCCTGAACGGCTGGAACATGGGCCAGTACGTCAACGACGTCGGCCCCCAGCACACCTTCGCCCTCCCCAACGGCGTCCTGCGCACCCGGGGCGCCAACACCCTTGCTCTGGCGGTGCTTTCGGACGGTACGACGGAGTCGGGGCCGGGGGACGTACGGCTGACGTTGACGGGCAGTTCGGCCGGGGGAGTTCCGGTGACGGTCGTTCCCTCCCCCGGCCCGTGAACTGCCGGTAGGGCTCAGGCCAGTCGGATCACGTTCCACGACAGGGGCTCCAGTACGGCGGTCAACCTGCCGTCCTGGAGGGTGGTGCCGGTGGCCTGGTGCGGGGTGACGCGCTCCGGGTCGTCCAGGGTGTTGCGGGCGTCCGGATCGGCGTCGGCGATCACGCTGTGCTCGACGACCGACGTCAACTCCAGGCCGTTCAGGACGACTTCGAGAGGCAGCGGCTGGGTGCGGTCGCGGTTCACGGCGAAGACGGTGACCGTGCCGTCGTCGGCGCGTACGGCGGTGGCGTGCAGGAGGTCCGTCTCGCCGTACTTCTTCGTCTCGTACGTCGGCGAGTCGACGCGTACGTCGAGGACCTCGCCGCGCCCGTACCTGCTGGCCTGCGCGAACGGGAAGAACGTCGTCTGGCGCCAGGCCGGGCCGCCCGGCTCGGTCATGATCGGCGCGATGACGTTGACGAGCTGGGCGAGGCAGGCGACGGTGACGCGGTCCGCGTGCCGCAGCAGGGCGATGAGGAGCGAGCCGAAGACGACGGCGTCGGTGACGGAGTAGACGTCCTCCAGGAGGCGCGGGGCCTCCGCCCAGTCCCGCGCGCCGGAGTTCTCGATCGCGTGCCACCCCGACATGTACCAGACGTTCCACTCGTCGAAGGAGAGGTTGATCTTCTTCTTCGACTTGAGGCGGGCGCCGACGTGGTCACAGGTCGCGACCACGTTGTCAATGAACGACTCCATGTCCACGGCGGAGGCCAGAAAGGAGTCGATGTCACCGTCGTGGGGCTCGTAGTAGGCGTGCAGGGAGATGTAGTCGACCAGGTCGTACGTCTCCTGGAGGACCGTCGACTCCCACTCGGCGAACGTGTCCATGCTCTGGCTGGAGGAGCCGCAGGCGACGAGTTCGAGGTCCGGTTCGAGCTGGCGCATCGCGCGGGCGGTCTCGGCGGCGAGGCGGCCGTACTCCTCGGCGGTCTTGTGGCCGGTCTGCCAGGGGCCGTCCATCTCGTTGCCGAGGCACCACATCTTGATGCCGAACGGGTCCTTGTCGCCGTGCGTGACACGCAGGTCCGAACGGGCGGTGCCGGAGGGGTGGTTGGCGTACTCCTGGAGTTCGAGGGCCTCGGCGACCCCGCGCGTGCCGAGGTTGACGGCCAGCACCGGCTCGGCCTGCGGACCGATCTTCCGGAGGAAGTCGATGTACTCGGAGAGCCCGAAGCGGTTGGACTCCGTCGAGCGCCAGGCGAGGTCGAGCCGGCGGGGGCGTTCGTCGACCGGGCCGACCGAGTCCTCCCACTTGTAGCCGGAGACGAAGTTGCCGCCGGGGTAGCGGATCGTGGTGACGCCCAGCTCCCGGACCAGGTCCAGGACGTCGGTGCGCAGGCCCGCCTCGTCGGCGGCGGGGTGGTCCGGTTCGTGGATGCCGGTGTAGACGCAGCGGCCGAGGTGTTCGACGAAGGAGCCGAAGAGTCGGGGGTTGACCTCGCCGACCTTGAAAGCGGGGTCGAGGGTGAAGCGGGCGGTGCGGGACATGGGTTCCTCTCCGACATTCGGCGTGCGGTGTTCTGTTCATCGGCGGTCACCGGCGTTCGTCGGCGTTCGATATATCGGCGCCCGCTCGCAACTTCGAACAAAACCGTAATTTTGGAGTGTCCGCACGTCAATGGCGCGCGTGTCCAACGATCGTTCCGCGACCTCCAACGATCGTTGGATTCTCCTGGTGCGCGGAGGTCCGGACGCGTAGGGTCGGCCCGTGAGTGACCCCCTCTCGAAGACCCTCGCCCGCCTCGAAGAACGCATCGCCGAGGCCCGTCTCGATCGCGCCGAAGTCCTCGACGTACGAGGCCTGTCGGCCAGAACCGCTCTCACGGAGAGCGAGATCCGGGCACTTCTGACCGAGGAGGCGCGACCCTCGGCCGACGACATCGAGGGGCGTATACGGCGGCGGGTGCGCACGCTCCACGAGACGCGGCTCGCGGCGAGCGGCAGGAAGCGCGGCGAGGTCTGCAAGGAGATCGCGGACGCCCTGTCGATCAGTCCCGAGTGGGCCCGTCAGCTGCTCCTCGGCAAGAAGATGCCGAACGTTCCCGACCTCACCGCGCTCGCCGCGTTCTTCGGGATCGAGCAGGGCACCGGCTTCTTCACCGACCCCGCGCCCATCGCCCTGAACCGTGAACTCCGCCGGCTGCTGGAGGACCTCGGTGGCGCCGAGGAGGGCCCGCTGGTCCGGTTCGCGACCCGGCACGGGGTCGTCACGCTGGCCCTGCGCGGCCGGCAGCTGACCCCGCGCAAGCAGGAGGCTCTCGCGGTGATGCTCGAAGGGCTGCTGAGCAGCGTCGAGGAGGCGGAGCGATGACGCCGAGAGAGGTGACGAGGGGTGTCCTGGCGGCGCTGCTGCCCGCCCCCGCCGCGCGCCGCTTCCGGACCCGGGCCGCGATGCGCGAGCTGACCGGCGCGCTCGACGCGGCACTGCGGGAGCACGCCGACAGCCCCTCAGGCGGCCGGGAGTTGTGCCGGGCGCTGTGCGAGGAGATGAGCGGGCGGCGCGGGCGGCGCGTCGAGCTGCGCTTCGAGCGCTTCCCCGACGAGATCGAAGTCACCGGTCTGTGGGTGGAGTTCCACGACTTCGACCTCGTCATCGTCGAGGAGCGGGCCGAGGCGGTCCAGCAACTCGTGATCCTGGGACATGAGTTGTGGCATCTGCACGCCGGTCACTGTCACCACCACACCGCCGGCGCGACCGCCGCCCGCGTACTGGCCGACGAGCAGTCCTGGCAGGGCGACGCGCTGGCCGTCGCCGCCCGCAACGGCTCCCGTGCGGCCGACGAGGCCGACGCCGAGGAGTTCGGCCACCGGCTCGCCACCGTCTTCCGGCCCTGGCTGGAGGGCCATACGGCGAGCACGGGCAGCAGCGGTGTGCAGGACTCCCTGGGGTATCGCGGCCGGGGAAGCGGAAACGCGCGGCGATGAACCCCTCCGGCCTCCCCGGTCAGCCGTACTCCGTCCTCGTGTTCGGGACACCGGTCGCGTTCCTGGCCGCCGCTCTGGTGTTCAAGCTGCCCAGCATCGTCAGGCTGTGGCGGGACCCGCTGCGGCGCGCGGTCGGCGGGCTGCTGCTGCTCGCCTGCGGCATCTTCGTCCTCGCGGCGCCGCCGGCCGTCTCCTGGACCAACCGGGTCACCGGTGTGCCCAACATCGCGGCGCCCCTGGTGTACAGCTTCCTCGTCGCGTTCTGCGGGGCGAGTCTCCTGCTGATGATCGCGTGGCGCGGCGGCCTCACCGGCCGCTCGCCGGGATCGGCCAGGGCGCGGCGCGCGATGCGGTGGGCCGCCGTCGGGCACATGGGGGTGATCGTCGCGCTGTGGGTGCTGTTCGCGCTCGCGGACGTACCCGTGGAGCGCCTGCGGGACCTGGACACGTACTACGCCGGTACGCCCTTCATGCGCGAGCTGATCGTGCTCTACCTGGTCGCGCACACCACGTCCTGTGTCCTGACGTACCGGCTGATCCGGGACTGGATCCACACCGTCACACTCGACGTGTGGCTGCGCCGGGGCCTGCGGGCGCTGGCCGTCGGCTACGCCGCCAACCTGGTGTTCGACGCGGCGAAGGGCACGGCCGTCGTCGCCCGTTGGGCGGGCGGCGACCTGGACCCGCTCTCCACGGAACTCGCCCCCCTCGCCGCGTGCGTCGGCGCCGTCCTGATCGCGACGGGGTTCGTGCTGCCGCACGCCGGCCAGTATCTGCGCGACCGCTGGCGGATCCGCCGCGTCCTCCTCCGGCTCGGCCCGCTGTACGACCTGCTGCGCACCGCCACCGGCCGGGGCGTCCCCTTCTCGCTGCGGGCCACCCCGGAGCTGCGGCTGACCCGCCGCGAGACGTTCATCCGCGACGCCCTGCTGCAACTCGCCCGCCACTTCGACGAGGAGCTGCGGCGACGGGCGTACGAGGCCGCCGTGGACCTGGGACGCGGCCCGGGGCGGGCGGGGGCGCTGGCGGCGGCGGTGACGATCCGGGACGCGATCGAGGCGCGCGCCCTGTCCCGTACCCCTTCCCGTACCCCTTCTCCCCAAGTCACCGGTCACGACGCCGATTTACTTACGGACCTGCTCCGGGACATCGAAGCGGTGTCCCAGGTCCTGAGTCACCCCGATGAGATCGAGGCGGTGCGCGCCCTTGCGACCGCCACAGTAGAGAGCCTGCACGTATATGAGTGATCAGTCGTCTCCCGTCAGATCCGCCGTGGTCCTCGGCGGGTCGCTCGCCGGGCTGCTCGCGGCCCGCGCCCTGGTCGGGTTCGCCCAGCGCGTGACCGTCGTGGAGCGTGACGTCCTGCCGGACGGCCCCGAGCCGCGCAGGAACCTGCCGCAGGCCCGGCACGCGCACCTGCTGTGGTCCGGCGGTGCCCGGGCGGTCGAGGAACTGGTGCCGGGCGTGGGCGAGTTGCTGCTCGACGCCGGTGCGCACCGGCTGGCGGTCACGACGGACATGGTCGCGCTGGCGCCGCAGGGCTGGTTCCGGCGGTGGGACGAGTCGCACCACGTCTTCCTGTGCGGCAGGGACCTGCTGGACGCGACGGTCCGGGCCCAGATCCTGGACGACGACCGGATCAAACTGGTCGAGCACGCCGAGGTGTTGGGTCTTGAGGGCACGGACGAGGCCGTCACCGGCGTGCGGTTGCGCGGCGCCGACGGCAGCCGGCGCACACTCCACGCCGACCTGGTCGTGGACGCCACCGGCCGCGCCTCGCGCACCCCTCACTGGCTGCGCGAGTTGGGGCTGCCCGAGCCGCCCCGCCGCGTCGTCGACTCCGGGCTCGCGTACGCCAGTCGGCTGTACCGGGCGCCCGAACCGGCCCGGCAGGGCTACCCGGTGGTCAACGTGCAGGCGGACCCGAGGGCGGGCGGTCCGGGCCGGGCAGGCGTTCTCATGCCCGTCGAGGACGGCTGCTGGCTGGTCTCCCTGTCCGGCACCCGGGGCAGCGAACCCCCCACGGACGGAGCGGAGTTCACGCGTTTCGCCCGCGAGGAGCTGCGCCACCCGGTGATCGCCGACCTGCTCGCGGGAGCGGAGGCGCTGACGGACGTCTCCGTCACCCGTACGACGCCGAACCGCCGTCACTACTACGAGCGGATGCGTGACTGGCCGGAGAACTTCACGGTGATCGGCGACGCGCTGGCCGCGTACAACCCGGTCTACGGCCACGGAATGTCGGTGGCGGCCCAGAGTGCCGTGGTCCTGCGGGATGTGATCCGCCGTCATGGCTGGGGCACGCCCGGTCTGTCACGCCGTATCCAGAAGGCGGTGGCCCGCCCGGTCGCGGCTGCCTGGGACCTGGCGACGAGCCAGGACGTCTTCTACCCCGGCGCCACGGAGCACGGCCCCACCCTGCGGGACCGTCTGCTGGCGGCCTACGTGGGCCGCCTCATGTGCACGGCGGCGGGCAACGGCCGTATCGCGCGCCGGGTGACGGACGTGACGTCGCTGGAACGCGGCGCCGAGGTACTGCTGGCGCCAAGTGTCCTGCTGGCGGCGGCGATCGGCCCGCTGAAGCCACCGCTGAGCGGGCCGCCGCTGCGGCCGGAGGAGTGGAAGGCGGCCGAGTGACAGTGGCGAGGGCCATGAGGTGACGACGGCCGGGCGGGCGACGGAATTCCCGTTGCCTGCCCGGCCGTTGACGCAACCCGTCTGACGGTCGTCGTCCAGTCGCCCCGTCGTGCCGTCGTCCCGTCAGCCCGCGAACGCCGGCTGCGCGACTCCCTTGCCCGCTCCCGGTACTACCAGGAGCGAGCCCGACATCGGGTGGGGGGAGGACAGACCGACGCGGGCCGTGGTGATGTACAGGTCCGTGAGGTCCGGGCCGCCGAAGGCGCAGGCCGTGGGGCGGACCGTGGGGAGGGTGATCGTGCGGTCCAGGGCGCCGGAGGGTGTGTAGCGGCGGACCGCTCCGCCTTCCCACAGGGCGACCCAGACGCAGCCGTCCGCGTCGACCGTCAGGCCGTCGGGGAAGCCCGCGCCCTCCTCGATCAGCGCCAGTGGGCGGCGGTTGGTGACGCTCCGCCCGTCGGCCGACACGTCGAAGACGTCGACACGGCGGGTCGGGGAGTCGATGTAGTACATCAGGCGACCGTCCGGGCTCCAGCCCGTGCCGTTGCTCACCGCCACGTCGTCGAGGACGGTCGTGACCGCGCCGTCGCCCGTGAGCCGGGACAGGCTGCCGCCGCCCGGCGCCTCGTCGTAGCGCATCGTGCCGGCCCACAGGGAGCCGTCGGGGGCCACCGCCGCGTCGTTCGCCCGACGCCCGGGCGTCGGGTCGTGGTGCAGCCAGCGGAAGCCGGTGGCGGGGGCGGCGCCCTCGCCGCCACCATCGCCGTCACCGTCGTAGAGGGCGACTCCGTCGCGCAGGTTCAGGACCAGGCCGCCGCCCGCGCGCGGCTTGGCGGCGCCCACGTGCTGTTCGGTCGCCATGACCGTGCGGCGGCCGGTCGACGGGTCGTAGGTGTTGACCCGGGAGCCGAGGATGTCGATCCAGATCAGCCGGGACCTCGCCGCGTCCCAGGTCGGGCCCTCACCGAGGGTCGCCTGCGCCTGGACCGCCACTTCGAGGTTGGGCTCGTACGTCGTCATGCCACGCTCCGGTGACCGAGACGCTCGGAGAGTTCGGCGGCGCCCTTGACGGCGAGCTGCTCCAGCTCCGAACGATGGTCCTCGCTCCAGCGGATCATCGGGACGGAGATCGACAGCGCGGCGACCACCCGGCCCGTGCGGTCGTACACCGGTGCCGCAACACAGCTGACGTCCGGGTTCGACTCGCGGTTCTCCACGGCGACGCCCCGGCGGCGGATCTCCGCGAGGGCCTCGCGCAGGGCAGCCGGGTCGGTGATGCTGTTCGGCGTCATCGCGGGCAGCGGGACGTTGTCGGGGACCCGTGCGGAGAGCTCGTGGTCGGGCAACGAGGCCAGCAGCATCTTGCCCACGGACGTGCAGTGGGCGGGCAGGCGGCGGCCGGCCGCCGACACCATCCGTACCGCGTGGGTGGAGTCCATCTTCGCGATGTAGATGACGTCCGTGCCCTCGAGGATCGCGACATGCACCGTCTCGTCGCACGTCTCGGCGACGGAACGGGCCACCTGGAGGCCCTCCGCGGCCAGGTCGAGCTGCTCGGCGTAACGGCTGCCGAGCTGGTACGGGCGCACGCCCAGGCGGTAGCGTCCCGGCTGGCCGGGGACCTGCACGATGTACGAACGGGCGGCGAGAGTCGTCACCAGTTCGTGCACGGTGGTGCGCGGCAACTGGAGTCGGCGCACTATGTCCGGGGCGGAGAGTGTGCCGTCTCCGTCCAGGAAGAGCTCAAGAATGTCGAGAGCCCGGGTCACGGCAGGTACGAGGCGTCCCATGACGGCCCCCTCTCTTGTGTTCAAGGTGTCGGTGGTCTCGACGCCTTTCGACGACGTTCGAGATTTCAACAGACGATCGGCATGACGAACAGAGGACAGGCTAGCCACAAGGACTCGGGCGGGCAATGGGCGTGCGATGGCTTCGTTGCCGTCCGTGACTGCCCGCGCTTCCCGGCAGGTACGAGACGATGGTTCGCATGTTCACGGTGAGCGACTTCCAGCTGGTGCTGCTGCGCCGCATGGCCGACCACAACCCGGACCTGGTGGAGAACGCCCGGCACGAGCTGGGCGTGTCGATCGCGGACATGCGCGAGGCCAACAAACGCTGGCAGGCGATGCTCCGCTCCCCACGCGCCCGCGCCGCCGCCTCCCGATACCGCTCGGTCCTCGGCGCCCCGGAGTCGGTGACGCCCCGCAGGATCGGCGACCTGGAGTGCGAGGCCTGGCTGTGGCCGATCCCCCTCTGGCCCGACCTGCGCTTCGAGGTGCTCGTGGCCCCGGACCACGTGGTCTGGAACGAGTGGCTGGTCCGTGCCCCGGGCTCCCCCGCGCCCGAACTCCGCACGCCGGACGACCTGCGCCCCTGGTCCTGCACGGTCGACGAGGTCGCCCACGCCTTCGCCCCCGCACGCCCCCTGGAGGGCACGGCCCCGACCCGCTGGGGCCTGGCGTTCACGGCACCGGACGGGACGGGGACGGGAACGGGAACGGGAGTACGGCGGGAGTGCGTGGCGGAGTTCACGTGGGGACTGCTGCAGCGGGTGGCGGTCAGGGGCTGACGGGCCCGACGGCAAGGACAAAGGACAGTCGCTATCGGCCGACGGCGGCCCGCAGGATGGCCTGCACGACCACCGGCACCGAGTCCGGATGCAGATCGAGGAACAGGTTCGGCTCGATCAACTCCAGTTCCATGACCAGGGGTTCACCGTCGTCACCGATGACGAGGTCCACACGGGCGTACAGGAGTCCGGAGTTGTCCGGCACAGCGGCCAACGCCCTTTCGGCAAGGGCGAGTTCGGCCGGGGTCGGGGACCAGACCTCAAGGTCGGGATGGGCGACCTTGTCGTCGTCGTACGCCGTGCCAGGAGCCAGCACGGCCCCCTTGCGGCTGGCGTGCAGAAGACTCCCGCCGAAGAACTGCAGGGCACGTTCCCCGGTGACGTCGATGCTCCCGACGTACGGCTGCACCATCGCGGTGAACCCCTCGGCGTGCATCCGCGCGAGATGCCGTACGGCCGTCTCCCGGTCCTCGGGCACGTAGCGGGCGGCGTAACGGGCACCGGCGCCGGAGGTGGGCTTGACGACGTACTCGCGGTCGTCGGGGAGGTCGGGGGCGTCGCCGGGGGCCAGATAGCAGGTGGGGACCGTGGGGACACCGGCCGCGGCCAGCTCACCGAGGTACCGCTTGTCCATGTTCCAGCGCAGGACGCCGACCGGATTCGCGACCCGCGTGACCTTCCCGCACCGCTCCAGCCAGCCCGCGAACTCCTCCGCGCGCCAGGTGTAGTCCCAGGGGGACCGGACCACGGTGAGATCGAAGGAGGCCCAGTCGACGTCGGGGTCGTCCCAGTGGACGGCGGTCGCGTCGGCCCCGGCTGCCACCAACTCCCTTACCAGGAGCGGGAAATCGCGGTCCTTGCTGGTATCCGGCCGGGGGTCGTAGGTGACGATCGCGATGCGGACCACGGGGACTCCCTCGGCGAGGCGTGCGGGCGGCAGACAGGCTGTAAGGCGTGTACTGCTGGTTCACCACTGATGGTGACACCGGGTGAAGGTTAACAAGCTCTTGACCTTCACCTTCGGGCAAGCCGCAGCATCGGTGGCGGAACGAGGAACCCGGCGGGAAACCCAACTGCTCGGTGCCCGTGGTGACGATGGTCGACCGTGAACGTTTCTTCCGGCAGCCGATGGTGTACGGAGGAGTCGTGACCGCCGGTACCAACGCGCCAACGCGCGTGTACGACGACGTGACAAGTTAAGGAGTACGACGCGTGTCCTCTCTCTTCCCAGGGCTGACCGACGACCCGACCGGCACCTCGACAGACACCCCGGACGAGCGGCCCGCCCTGCGCTTCGGCGATCGCTCGCTGACGTACGCCGAGCTCGCCGCCTCGGCCGGAGCCCTTGCCCACCGGATCTCCGGCGCGGGCGGCCCGGTCGCCGTCTGGGCGACACCGACGCTGGAGACGGCTGTCGGTGTCGTGGCCGCGCTGCTGGCCGGGGTCCCGGCGGTGCCGCTCAACCCGAAGTCGGGCGAGAGCGAGTTGGGGCACATCCTGAAGGACAGCTCACCCGCGCTCGTACTCACCGCCCCCGGCGACCAACTCCCCTCGGCGTTCGGCTCGTTGGAGCGCACCGATGTCGACGTGGACGTCAACGTCGATGCGCGTACGTCCGCCGGGGCCCCCAGGACAACGTACGAACCGGCCCCCGAAACGCCCGCCCTGATCGTCTACACCTCGGGCACCACCGGCCCGCCGAAGGGGGCCGTCATCCCACGCCGGGCCGTCGCCGCCACCCTGGACGCGCTCGCCGACGCCTGGCAGTGGACCTCCGAGGACGTGCTCGTGCACGGGCTTCCGCTCTTTCACGTGCACGGTCTGATCATCGGCATCCTCGGCCCGCTGCGGCTCGGCGGCTCGGTAAGGCACCTCGGACGGTTCGGGACGCAGGGCGTGACCCGCGAGCTGAACGACGGGGCGACGATGCTGTTCGGCGTGCCGACGATGTACCACCGGATCGCGGAAGCGCTCCCCGGCGACCCGGAACTCGCCGAGGCCCTCGGCCGGGCCCGTCTGCTCGTCTCCGGCTCCGCCGCGCTGCCAGTGCACGACCACGAGCGGATCACGGCCGCGACCGGCCGACGGATCGTGGAGCGCTACGGCATGACCGAAACACTGATGAATACCAGTGTTCGCGCGGACGGCGAGCCTCGCGCGGGCACGGTCGGCGTACCGCTTCCGGGCGTCGAGCTGCGGCTCGTCGAGGAGGACGGGGCGCCCATCACGGCGTACGACGGCGAAACCGTGGGCGAGATCCAGGTGCGCGGGCCGAACCTGTTCACGGAGTACCTCAACCGGCCCGACGCCACCGCCGCCGCCTTCACCGCCGACGGCTGGTTCCGCACCGGTGACATGGCGGTGCGCGATCCCGACGGCTATGTCCGCATCGTCGGCCGCAAGGCCACCGACCTGATCAAGAGCGGCGGTTACAAGATCGGCGCGGGTGAGATCGAGAACGCCTTGCTGGAACACGCGGGCGTGCGCGAGGCGGCCGTGACCGGGGAGCCCGACGCCGACCTCGGCGAGCGGGTCGTCGCCTGGATCGTCCCCGCAGATGCCCAGTCCCCGCCGGACGCCGACGAGTTGGCGAACCATGTCGCCGGTCGCCTCGCCCCGCACAAGCGCCCCCGGGTTGTGCGCTACCTGGACGCACTCCCGCGCAACGACATGGGGAAGATCATGAAGCGGGCGCTGCCCAGTGACTGATCCGGTGACCGACCGAGAAGCCGATCCAGTCACTGACCCGGTGGCCGACCCAGTGACCGACCGCACCCCCGGACGGCACACCGCCCGCGAGCTCATCGCCCTGCTCGCCGACGACTCCCCCGACGGCTCCCACAGCGAATTCCGTGAACTCCCCCATCCCACAAGGCAGTTCAAGCCCGACGGCCCCCTCTCCTGGCAGGGCTACGACGCCGCGCGTGCCCGCGCCGCCGCCCGTACCGGCGAGGAGGAGTCCGTCGTCTGCGGCACCGCGCACATCGGCGGCACCCAGGCCGTGCTGATCGCCTTCGAGTTCGGCTTTCTCGGCGGCTCACTCGGTGAACGCACCGGGGACCGGCTGGAGTTGGCGTACGAGTACGCGCGCGCCCACCGCCTGCCCGTCGTCCCGCTCGTCGCGACGGGCGGCAGCCGAATGCAGGAGGGCATGCTCGCGCTGACCCAACTCCAGCGCGTGGCAAGGCAGTCGGTGCTCACACGCGAGGCGGGCCTGCCACAGATCGCGGTCCTCCGGGATCCGACGACCGGTGGCGGTTGGGCGACCCTGGGCGCGGGCGCCGACGTCGTGCTGGCGTTGCCCGGCGCCCAGGTGGGCTTCGCGGGTTCACGGGTCCGGCCGGCCGACGCGGACCCGGCGGCGTACACGGCCGAGGCGCAGGTGGCGGCGGGCGCGGCCGACGCGGTCGTACGTCCGGAGGCACTCCGGGAGACGCTGGCCCTCTGGCTGCGCCTGCTGAGCGCCGATGCGGTCGGTACAGCCGGCGTCGCCGGTACCGCCAGTACATCCGGTGCAGCCAGTGCAGCCAGTGCAGCCAGTGCAGCCAGTAACGGCGACGCCCGGTCGACGGAGGCTGGCCCGCCGCCCTCGTCACCCTCGCCGCCCCCAGCCCTTGGTACCGCCCTCCTCCCCACCACCGGCTGGGACGCCGTACAGCGCGCGCGGTCGCCCCAACGTCCTCGCGCCGAGGCCTACTTGGACGCGTACTTCACCCGCCGCGCCGCGATCAGCGGTGACCGCTGCGGTGGCACCGACGCCGGGATGGCCTGCGGGTTCGGCGAGTGTGCGGCGGACGGGCGGACCGTCGCGTACGCCGCGCAGCTCGGCACGGCCACCCGCCCCGCCGGCTATCGCACCGCCGCCCGGCTGATCCGCCTCGCGGACCGGCTCGGCATCCCGGTGCTGACCCTGGTGGACACCCCGGGTGCCGCCAACGACGCCGACGCCGAGCGCCAGGATGCGGGCGCCGCGATCGCGGACCTGTTCGGCGCGGTCGCCGCCGTCCGCACGCCGGTCACCACGCTGCTGATCGGCGAGGGCGGCTCGGGCGGCGCCCTGGCTCTCGCCGCTCCCGGCAACACCTGGGCGACGCCGGACAGCTACTTCTCCGTCATCGCCCCGGAGCTCGCGGCGGCCATCCTCAAGCGCCCGGAGGGGGAGGTGGAGGCGACGGCGGACCAGCTCCGGATCCGGCCGCAGGATCTGGTGGAGCTGGGGGTGGTGCGGGGCATCGTGGGTCACCTGTAGCCCTCCCGGGACCTTCGGCCGCCCCCTTCAGGACCTTGGTCATAATTCAGACATAAAGGATAAAATACCCATACGGCGGCACCCCACCCGGCCCCCTACAACAGGCGCCCACTCCCCCGCCCCCCGCACGATGCCAGTGGAGGCCCGCCGACCGGCGTGGCCGTACGGTCTGCGCTCTCGGGAGGATCTGCCATGACCGTCAGTCTGGAACAGATGCGCCGCTGCCATTTCGCCGTCGACCTCGGGGCCGCGCGGACCCGCGTCTACGTCAAGGGTGCCGGGCTCGTCGTCGACCAGCCGTCAGTCGCCGCCGTGAACACCAAGACCGGCGCGCTGATCGCGGTCGGGGAGTTCGCCGAGAAGATGACGGGCCGTACGCCCCACTACATCCGGGTCGTCCGGCCCGTGTCCGGTGGGACCGTCGTCGACATCGAGATGGCGCAGCGCATGCTGCGGCACCTGATCGGCGACAAGGTGCGGCGCACGCTGCGCCGCAAGCCCTTCCTTCGGGCCGCCGCCTGCACCCCGCACGACGCCGACCCGCTCGCGCAGCGCGCGACCATCGAGACGCTCGTCGGGCTCGGCGCCCGGCGCGTCGAGCTCGTCGACACGCTCGTCGCCGCCGCCGTGGGGTGCGGGCTGCCCGTCGAACGGCCCGAGGCGACCATGGTCATGGTGTGCGGTGCCGCCGCCACCCAACTCGCCGTCCTCTCCCTCGGCTCGATCGTGACCGCCCAGCGGATCCCGGTCGGCGGCGAGGCCGTGGACCACGCGATCGTGCAGCACCTGCGGCACCAGCACGAGCTGATGCTGCCCAGCCAGTCGGTACGTCCGCTGCAGCTCGCCCTCTCCGGCAACGGGCTCACCGCTCACGGGCCGGAGTCCACCGAGATCCACGGACGGGACGTCGCCACCGGCCTCGCCCGCTCCGTCCAGGTCGACACCGCCGCCGTGCGCGACGCCATCCAGACGCCGCTGACGGCCGTACTCGACGGGATCGGGAAGGTGCTGCGGGACTGCCCGCCCGACCTGGTGGCCGACCTCGCCGACCGCGGCATCATGATGGTCGGCGGCAGCGCGCTGCTCCCCGGGTTCGACCAGATGCTGCGGCAGGCCACGGGCATGCCGGTGCACATCGCCGAACGGCCGGACGTGTGCGCGGTGCAGGGCCTCGGGTACATGCTGGAGGGCAAGATCGAGCCGATGGTGCTGGATCCGCTGGCCACCTGAGGCCGGCCTCCCGAACCGGCAGCCCGCCAGCCCTATGTCGGACGACGCGCACCCACCTCCCGTCCCTTCCCCTCCTTCCCCCTTCCCTGCCTCTCCCCTCTCTCCGTCTCCCTTCTCTCCCTCTCCTCCTCTGCCGCCCCGTCTCGAAGCCGTGCTCGGCATCGGTACCGATCTCGAACTGCGCACCACGCTCCAGCACATCGTGGACGGCGCAGCCGAGTTGACCGGTGCCCGGTACGCGGGATTCGGGATGGCCGACCCCGGGCACGACGGCCTCGTGGAGATCCGCAGGGCCGATCTGGGGCGCGCCGAGCGAGAGGGCATCACCGTCATCGACGTACCGATCGACGTCGATGGCGAGGAGTTCGGGCGGCTGTATCTCGCCGAGAAACTCGACGGTACCCAATTCGGTTCCGAGGAAAGGGAGTTGCTGAGGGTCCTTGCCGCGCAGGCCGGCATCGCGATCGGCAACGCCCGGCTGTACGAGACGGCACGGCAGCGCGAGCGCTGGATCGAGGGTGCCGCCGCCGTCACGACCGCGCTGCTCACCGGCGGGGCCGACGACGACGCGCTGCTGACCGTCGCGAACCGCGCCCGGCTCCTCGCCGACGCCGCCGCGGGAGTCATTCTTCAGCCGACGGACGCCGGAGGCATGGAGATCGTGACCGCCTCCACACTTGACGATCCCGGTGACATCGTCGGGACCACCATCGCCCCGGGCAGTCCCATCCTCATCCAACTCCTCGGCGGGGAACCGGTGTTCGTCGACGACTCGGCGACGGACCCGCGGATGACGACCCCGGTACGGCACCGGTTCGGGCCCAGCATGCTGCTGCCGTTGCAGGCCGAGGGGCGGCTGATCGGCACCCTCGCACTGCCGCGCCGGCGCGGTGACCGCCCGTACACCGACGCGGAACGGCTCGTCGCGACGCAGTTCGCCTCGCAGGCCGCCCTCGCACTCGTCCTCGCCGACGCCCGGCGCCGTCGTGCCCGCCTCGCGGTGTACGAGGACCGCGACCGGATCGCCCGTGACCTGCACGATCTCGTCGTCCAACGGCTGTTCGCCACCGGCATGATGCTGGAGTCGACCCAGCGCAGGGCCGCGGGCGACGACAAGGTGTGCGAGATCCTCGGGCATGCCGTCGACGAGCTGCAGGCCACCGTCCAGGAGGTCCGTACGACCATTTTCGCCCTCCAGCAGCCCCCGGCCGACGCGCCGACCACCCTGCGCGGCAAGGTACTTCGGGAAGCCGCAGGTGCGGCGGCGGTACTCGGCCGACGCCCTTCCGTCCATTTCGCCGGCCCTGTCGAGCACCTCGTCCCGTCTCCCGTCGCCGCCCAGCTCCTCACCGCCCTGCGCCGCGCTCTCGCGACCGCCGTACGCCGCCCCGCTGTCACCCGCGTCGAGATCACGGTCGACGCGACGGCAGCCCTGCCGGACGGCCGGGACGGCGTACGGCTGACGGTCTACGACGATGGCGGCAGCGGCGACGACGCAACGGGCCCGGGTGCGGCGGGTACGACCGTCATCTGGCAGGCCCCGCTGGGAGACGGCACCCTGGGATGAGGTCACGGACCGTGGACGGCGGAGGGGCAGCCAGTGACTGACATCGACACGCTCAACGGCACTCGCTTCGGCACGGCCATGGACACCCGTACGGGCATGGACACCGGCCTGGGCACGCACATCAGGGCCCGTGTCCGCACGCGCATCGGCGTGACCGGGCACCGCTCGATCCCCGCCGCCGTTCTGCCGTCCGTCCGCACAGGCATCCGCCGGCAACTGCGGGGCGACGAGGAGGTGGAGGCCCTGAGCTGCCTCGCGGCCGGGGCCGACCAGTTGTTCGCCGACATTGCCCTGGACCGCGGCGTCCCGGTCACGGCCGTGATTCCCGGTATGGACTACGAGACCCACCTCGGCGACGCCGACACCCGGGCCGCGTACCGCCGTCTCCTCGACTCCTGCCGTACGCAGGTGAAGCTGCCCGAAGAGGCGACGCACGAGGAGGCCTACTTCGCGGCGGGCCGCTGGATCGTCGACCACGCCGACCGGTTGGTCGCGGTGTGGGACGGGCAGCCCGCGCGAGGGCTCGGCGGCACCGGGGACGTGGTGGCGTACGCCCGGCGCATGGGCGTCCCGGTGACGGTGCTGTGGCGGCCGGGGGTGCTACGCGCCTGACCGCGATCTCGGGGCCTCGGTGCCTCGGGGCCCCGACATCTCCGATCCGTCCCCGTCCGCGTCCCCGTCCATCGATCCTGGCCCTGGACCTGGTCCGCCACGGCACGCGCACAGTCGGCTCTCCTGCCGGAGGCGGGACATCCACAGCTCGGTCTCCGAACCGGACCGGCCCCGTCGGATCCGTCGGTCAACCACCGAACCGCACCAGCCAGTCGGTGTGCTGCGGCGACACGATCCGCTCGGCCTCGGCCACCGCCTCCGCCCACCCCGACTCCGTGACCGTCCTGGACATCGAGACGCGCAGTGTCTCCAGGCTCTGTTCGATGAGGGAGTGCGCGTACGTCAACGGCCTGTGCCGCCGCACCTCCTGCCAGGCCACTCCGGCCGCCGCGCCGGCGCTGAGGAACCCGGTGAGGTCCCAGCCGCCGATCACACCGACGGCCCTGAGCACGGAAGCCAGCAGAGCGAGCAGCGTCAGCGTGGCTGTCACGGAGGACCAGCGCACGGAGGCGCGATGCGACTCGGCGGCACGGTTCTTGTACCAGACGAACTGTTCCAGTAACCGGTCGCGGAGATAGATGTCCCGGCGCGCGGCGAAGGGCTTGGCGCGCACCGCCCGCATGACCGGGGTGATCTGTCCGACTCCACGAGCGTGGACCCCGTTGCGGGAGTCCTCCCACCCCACCCGTACGAGTTCCCGAAGCCGCTCCTCCAGCCGTTCCGCGAACAGCCCGTCGGGGTCGGCGACCCGGGAGTGGAACGGGCCCCCGTGCACCATGTACTGCCAGGCCAGCGATTTCAGCAGCTCTGCCACGTCGCGGTGCGCCCGCCACTGGGCGCGGGCCCGGCGGCGGGCGGTGTAGAGGCCGATAGCAATAGTGAAGGCGTAAAGCAGCGCCGCCAATGCCGCTGGAATATGACTGTGAAAGCGTTCCGCCAGCATGGCCATCGCCGTCGCCGACAGCAGGAGCATCAACTGCGTGCGCACCGCATAGAAGGACTCACTCTGACGGCTCAGTGCCCGCCGGTCACTCACGACAAAGAGCGGTGGGAGATCATTCTCACTCAGCGTGACACTGGGACCCGGAGTACTGGCGTGCAATTGACTCACCCCCGCGGCCATTGCCCACTCAATTGCCCACTCTTGGTGATCAGAGCCTGAAATCGAATGGGCAGGTTCCATCCTCGGGGTCGCCCTCAGGTATCGTCCGCATCAAAACCAGACTTTCTTGGCGTTGGCGGGTCCCAACCGGCGACAAGGGGGCTGGACAGCGCCAGCAGAAGGAGCTACGAGCCAGTCATGAGCCTCTATCAGCCACAGGAAGCGCCCTCGATCGGCGCTCGGCCGACGCGTCACCGGCAGACCCCGCTGGCGGACCTCTCCCCCCACTCGCCCGCGGTCAACAACACGATCGGGCGGTTGCCGGGCAGTCCCGACAGGCGTCCGGACCACCCCACCTTCAACTCGGCGGTTTGAGTCTGAGGTTCACACGGACAGGTGTATCCGGCGGCCCCACCGTCGGATGCTCCCCACGTCAGAGGTGTCACCCTCGTCAACTTCGGTGAAATTTTGATGAGTTGGCCGCAAGGTGCATAGCTGATTTGCAATGATGGAGTGTGACGAGCCCTTCCCTCCAGCAGCTGGTTCTCAAGGTGCACAGCAGATGTGACCTGGCCTGCGACCACTGCTACGTGTACGAGCATGCCGACCAGGGGTGGAAGGCTCGCCCGGTCGTCATCTCCGAAGAGGCACTCACCCGGACCGCCCGCCGGTTCGCCTCCTACGCCGAGGCTCACAAGCTCCCTTCCGTGGCGATCATCCTCCATGGGGGCGAGCCGCTCCTCTGCGGCCCCGCCCGGCTCAGGAGAATCTGCGCGGAACTCACACGGACCCTCGCTCCGGTCACCACACTGGACCTCCAGATTCACACCAACGGAATCCAGCTGAGCCCGCGTCACCTGGACGTCTTCGCGGAATTCGGCGTCAGGGTGGGCATTTCGCTCGACGGCGACCGCGTCGCCAACGACCGCCACAGACTCGATCGCAGAGGCCGCAGCAGCTACGACCGTGTACTGCGCGGAATCGATCTCCTGCGCACTCCCGAATACCGCCACCTCTTCGGTGGCCTGCTCTGCACCGTGGATGTCGCCAATGATCCTGCCACCGTGCACGAAGCACTCACCGCTCTCAACCCTCCCCGTATCGATTATTTGCTACCGCACTCAACGTGGGAGCACCCGCCGCCGAACCCCTCCGGATCACCGACCCCCTACGCGGACTGGTTGCTCACGGTTTTCGATCTCTGGAACGAGCAGGGGCGCCGGATTCCCGTACGTACGTTCGAGTCGGTGCTCAGCACCCTGCGCGGGGGCCCCAGCCTGACCGAGGCGATGGGACTCGCGCCGTCCGACCTCGCGGTGGTCGAGACGGACGGCAGTTTCGAGCAGGCGGACTCGCTCAAGACGGCTTTCGACGGAGCCGCGGCCACGGGATACGACGTCTTCCGGCACGGCTTCGAGGAGTTCGCCCAGCACGAGGGGGTGCTGGCCCGCCAGCGCGGGCTGGCCGGTGTCAGCGAGGCATGCCGCCGGTGTCCGGTGGTCGACTCCTGCGGCGGCGGGCTGTACGCCCATCGCTACAGCGCCGAACGCGAGTTCGACAACCCTTCCGTCTTCTGCGCCGATCTGCGCGCCCTGGTGGACGGCATCGCCGAGCGGGTGACGGACCGCGCGCTCGCCCCGGGGGTCTGCCGTTCGGACGAACTCAGTTTCTCCCAGCTGGAGTTGGACCGGACCCTACTGCTGGTCGCACACGACGACCTGGCACCGGAGCCGGGCTGGGACGACGCCTGGCGGACCCTGCTGGAGCTGGACTCCGGGTACGACACCACCCAGCACCTCAATGGAGTTCTCGCCCACCCCTACGTCCGCACCTCGCTGCTCCGGTCCCGGCACGAAGCCGCCGGCCTCCCCCGCTTCATGGCCCTGGCCTTCGCGGCGGCAGTGCGGGCCGGCGCCGATGTGATGCTCGGCTGGGACCAGCCCGATCGAGCTTTCCACCTCCCTACGCTGGGCACGTTCACACTGGCGGAACCGGGCCGGGTCGAAGTCAAGGCGACACCGGGCGGCTTCTGCGTGTTCGGCGCGGCGGGCCCCGTACAGGTACAGCTCACCGACGCCGCTGCCGCCTTCCAGTGGCGTCCGCTGGACACCGTGGAACTGCCCGGACGCCCGGCCCTGGTGGTCGACGACGCGGACCCCTACCGCGACTGCTTCCCCGTCCCCCTCGCCTCCGGGCCGACCCCCGCGTCCTTCGCCGAGCGTCTGAGGCGAGCGTACGAACTGCTCGACGCCCGGTTGCCACGGTGGTCCAGGGACCGCAATGCGTTCCTCGTCACCACCGTCACCCCGCTCGCGCCGGGCAGCGGGCTGCGACTCGGCACTCACGGACCGGGAGCACTGGGGGTGGCGGTCGACTTCACGCCGGAGGAGTTCGCGCGCGAACTGCCGCGCCTGGGGCGGCGGGTCAGGCTCACTTCCCTCCGGGAGACAAGTGATCTGAACGTCCTGGGCAACCGCGCGGGCCGCCTTCTCGACGAGGCCTTCGAGCAGCTCGGCAGCTCCCGTCGCGAGGACGCCGTACGCGCCCTGGTCGAGCTGACCGCACTCCCTGAGCGTGAACTCACTGCAACGGGCGCGGTGTTGGCCGCCCAGTTGTGGACCGAATGGGCGGAGCAGGCGGACGCACCGGACGTGCGGGCTCACCATGGCTGACCGGCCCCTCCTCGCGACGACCACCCCGGACCACTCACCCCGAGCGGCCCCGCCCTCCCCCGGCATCAGCACCGCGACCGGCCCCACGACTGAACCCGACACCGCCACCGCTCCGCACGCCGATCCCGCCCCCGCCCCGTGCGCCGCGACCGCCCCCACGGGCGACGCCGACACCAGTACCCTCACCGCTCCGCACGCCGCCCCCGCCCCCACCTTCGCCCCCGACGCCACCCCTGTCCCGCACCCCACAGCCCGCCCCGGCCCCAGCCCTTCTGTTCCCCGCCCCACTCCCCGCGCCCGCCCCATGTCCTCCCCCGCTGCCGAACTACGGGACGTTCTCGCAGAGTTGGGTATCCGCCCCGCCGCCCCCCTTATCGTCCACGCCTCCCTCCACGGCACCGGTCTCGCTCCCTTCCTCGTGCGGGACGCCCTGCTCGCCGAGTCAGGACCTGCCGGCACTCTTGTCGTGCCTGCCTTCACGCCCGAGAACTCCGACACCTCGCGGGCATACCAGGCCGCCGCCAAAGGGCTGACCGAGCGGGAGGAGGCGGCCTTCCGGGATTCGATGCCGCCCTTCGCTCCGGACAGTTCGCCGTGCCACTCCATGGGTGCGCTGGCCGAATGTGTGCGGACCACCCCCGGAGCCGTGCGCAGCACGCATCCGCAGACCTCGTTCGCCGGACTCGGGCCCAGGGCCGCCGAGTTGCTCGGCCGGCACGATCCGCACTGTCATCTGGGTGAGCGCTCACCGCTGGCCGCGCTGTACGCGGCGGACGCCCAGATCCTGCTGCTGCGAGTCGGGTTCGAGGTGTGCAGCGCGTTCCATCTGGCCGAGTACCGGACGACGCCGCCCGCGCCCCGGCGTACGTACCGGTGCGTGGTGGGCGAGCGGGGAAACTGGATCTCGTACGAGGATCTCGCCCTGGACGACGGCGACTTCGATGTAATGGGGAAGCGGCTCCCGCGTGAACTGGTGGTGGAGCGGGAATGGGCCGGAAAGACGGTCACGCTTTGCGCCATGCGCGCCGTTGTGGACCACGCGGTCGATCAGATGGCCGGTTATCGCTTCGGAATGACGTAAAACAAGCAACCCGGGCAAGCCGACCGTCGGGCACATTAGTTGGTTCCGGTCAGGTGACCCCGATGTCGGGGCGCACCACGGGCAGGGGGGCGTGTGGAGAACACCGAACGGGGGCAGGACCGGGTGCCGGACACCCAGCCCTACTTCTTCCTTTCCTACGCCCACACACCACCCTGGGGCACGGGCGGCGGAGACCCCGATCACTGGGTGCACGTCCTGTACCGGGACCTGTGCAACCACATCATGGCGCTCACCGATCTGCCCGCCGGTTCCCAGGCCGGTTTCATGGACCGGGAGATGCACTCCGGCGAGGGCTGGCCGGAGAAACTCAGCGAGAACCTGGCCAAGTGCCGGGTGTTCGTACCGCTGTTCTCGCCGCGCTATTTCACCAGCGAGATGTGCGGACGCGAGTGGTTCGCCTTCCACGAACGGGTTCTGCACGCCAAGGCCACCGGCACAGGCTCCACGTCCGCCATCGTCCCCGCCCTGTGGACACGCGTGGACTACGACCAACTGCCGGACTCCGTACGGCACATCCACCTCGACCACGCGACCTACGGCGACCGCTACGCCACCAACGGGATCTACGGCCTGATCAAACTCAACCGGCTGCACGACGAGTACGAGGAGACCGTGCTGGGCCTGGCACAGCGGATCGTGCGGGTCGCCCACGAGTCCCCGCTGGCGCCGAGCAGGCCCCGCAACTACGAGAACACGCCCAGCGCGTTCAAGCCGCGCGGCACGGGCCCCAGGAGCATCCACCTCACCGTGGCCGCGCCGACCCGGTACAGCGTCCCCGAGCACCGCGACAGCCGGCCGTACGGCGAGGACGCGCAGGACTGGAACCCGTACCACGGTGAGTCCACGCGTTCGCTGCCGTCGCTCGCCGAGGAGCTCATCCGCTCCCTCGACTACCGGATCACGGTCTCCTCCTTCGACGACGAGGACACCGAAGAGCCGTCGGCGCTGCCCGCCGACGGCTCCCCGGACGGCAGTGGCGACGGCGGCGACGGTGGCGACAAGGACGGCAAAGCGGTCGGCAGGCCGGGCATCCTGCTGGTCGACCGATGGGTGCTGACCGACGAGGAGCGGCGGCGGCGGCTGAAGATCTTCGACTCCCACGCCCGGCCGTGGGTGAGTGCGATCGTCCCGTGGAACCGCCTCGACCTGCAGTGTCACAGTTCGGAGGGGCGGCAGCTCACCGAGGAACTCGAGCGCACGCTCCCGCTGATCCTGGACCGGGGCCGGCGCACCGACTGCCGGATCGCCGTGACCGGGGTGCCCACGCTCAAGGCCTTCACCGACGTGCTTCCCTCCGTCGTGGCCCATACGACCCGGCAGTTCCTCAAGCACGCGGAGGCACATCCGCCACCGGGGCCGCACATCCCAAGGCCCCGTCTGACGGGCCCCGTCCAGCAGCACCCGGAATCGGGATCCAACAACGGAGGAGAAGCATGACGGCCGTGCAGAACGGACGCATCATCACCTTCTACTCGTACAAAGGCGGGACCGGGCGCACGATGGCCCTGGCCAACACGGCGTGGATCCTCGCCGCCAACGGGAAGCGCGTCCTGGCCGTCGACTGGGACCTGGAGGCGCCGGGCCTGCACCGCTTCTTCCACCCGTTCCTGGAGCCCAACGCGCTGGTGGCCACCACCGGAGTCATCAACATCATTCATGACTTCGCGTGGGCCGCGACCACAGGGCCGCAACGCTCCGGCGACTGGCAGGACGACTACGCGAACGTCGAACAGCACGCCATCTCCCTCACGCCGGAACGGTTCGGGCTGAGTTTCAAGGCCGGCGGTTCGCTCGACTTCCTGTCCGCGGGCCGCCAGGACCGCGCCTACTCGGCGACCGTGTCCTCCCTGGAATGGGACAACTTCTACGACCGGCTGGGCGGCGGCGCCTTCCTCAAGGCGCTGCGCACCAACATGAAGAGGTCGTACGACTACGTCCTCATCGACAGCCGTACCGGACTGTCCGACAACGCGGACATCTGCACCATGCAGATGCCCGACGTCCTGGTCGACTGCTTCACCCTCAGCGACCAGTCCCTGGACGGCGGCGCAGCCGTGGCGCGCAGCGTCGAGGACGGCTCCCTCCCGCATCCGATCCGGGTGTTACCCGTGCCGATGCGCATCGACGAGGGCGAGAAGGACAAGGTCGACGCCGGCCGGGCACTGGCCCGGCTGCGCTTCCAGGGGCTGCCCAAGGGTCTCAAGGGCGAGAAGCTGGGCCCGGACGAGCTGACGGCCTACTGGGGCAGCGTAGAAATCCCTTATCGACCGTATTACGCCTATGAAGAAACCCTCGCCACCTTCGGCGACGCGAAGGGTGACCCCAAGTCGCTGCTGTCCGCGTTCGAGCGGCTCACCCAGGTCATCACCGACGGCGACGTCACCTCGCTGCCGCCGATCCCCGAGCCGGTGCGGCTGCGCTGCCGCGACGCCTACCTCAGGCGGCGCCCGCTGACCAGCGCGGCCAATGTGGTCGTCGCGTACTCGGCGGAGAACCGGATGTGGGCCGACTGGGTCGAGTCACTGCTCAAGCGGGTCGGCTGCAACGTCGTGGCGCACGACATCTCCGGCGGACCCGTCGAGCGCACGGACGGGGCCACCCGCACCCTGGTCCTCCTGTCGACCGCGTTCCAGAAGTCCCGGTACGCCGACACCGTCTGGCGCACCCTCACCGAGAGCGGCGTGAACTCCCCGCCCGGTACGACGGTTCCGCTCCGGGTCGACGAGGTGCGGCTGCCCGAGGCCTACCTCGACCACAACCCCGTGGACCTGCACCGGTTCGACGAGTCGCAGTGCGCCGCCGCGCTGCTGCGCGCACTGGGACTGCCCGGGCAGGCGCCGGAGGCAGGCCCGCACGCGGCACGCTTCCCCGGCAACATTCCGGCGTATCTGAGCGCACCGCAGCGCAACAACACGTTCACCGGGCGCAATGTCATTCTGGAGCGGATCCGCGACCAGCTCGGCGGCGGTGTCCCCGCGGGCCCCTCGCAGCCCCAGGTCCTGTTCGGGCTCGGCGGTGTGGGCAAGACGCAGGTCGCACTGGAGTACGTACACCGCTTCATGGGTGACTACGACCTGGTGTGGTGGACGTCCGCCGAGCACGAGGACGACGTCGTCGCCTCGCTCGCCGAACTGGGCACCCGCATCGGCGCGCCCGGCCGCGACGACATCACCATGGCCAGCAAGGAAGCCCGCCAGATGCTGTCCCGGGGCACCCCGACCAACCGCTGGCTGCTGGTCTTCGACAACGCCGACGACCCGGCCGCGCTGACCCCGTACTTCCCGACCGGCGGCAGCGGGCACATCCTCATCACCTCCCGCAACCAGGCCTGGGCACAACAGGGTTCGGCGCAGCTCGTCGACGTCTTCCTCCGTGAGGAAAGCGTCGAACACCTCACCCGGCGGGCCAGGGGACTGACCCCCGAGGCGGCCGACCAGGTGGCGTTGGCGGTGGGCGACCTGCCGCTGGCCGTCGAGCAGGCGGCGGCGTGGCTGGCCGAGACGGCCACGCCCGTCGAGACGTATCTTCGGCAGCTGGCCGAGCAGACCACCGACGTACTGGACCTCAACCAGCCCGCCGACTACCCCAAGACGGTCGCCGCGACCTGGAACGTGTCCATCTCCCGGCTGAAGGAACGTTCTCCCGCCTCGGTACGGCTGTTGCAGCTGTGCGCGTTCATGGCGCCGGAGCCGATCTCCTCCGACCTGCTCTACAGCAAGGAGATGATCGACGCCCTCAAGCCGTACGACCCGGCGCTCCAGGAGCCGCTGCTGCTCGGCCGGGTCGTCCAGGAGATCGGGCGGTTCGCGCTCGCCAAGGTCGACCAGGTCAGCAACAGCATCCAGGTCCACCGTCTGGTCCAGGCCGTGATCCGCGCGCAGTTGACCGAGGAGGAGCAGCGACACGCCCGGCACGTCGTGCACACGGTGCTCGCGGGCGCCCGTCCCGACGGCGACGAGCCGATCGACGACCCCGAGAGCTGGCCGCGGTTCGGCGTCATCTGGCCGCACCTCACCGCCTCCGACGCCCGCAACTGCACCGAGTCCGAGACTCGCCGGCTGCTCATCGACCGGGTCCGTTACTACTGGAAACGCGGCGACTTCCCCAACGCGCAGAAACGTGCCGAGGACCTGCTGGAGCACTGGAAGCCGCTGCGCGGCGAGGACGACGTGCAGTATCTGTATCTGCGCTGCCAGCTCGCCAACGTGCTGCGCTCGCAAGGGCGTTACATCGAGGCCCGGGACATCGACACCGAACTGCTGGACCGCCAGCGTCAGGTACTCGGCCCCACCCACCCGCACACGTACGTCACCACGTCCAGCCTCGCCAGCGACCTCGCCGCCCTCGGTGACTACCGGTCGGCGGTGGACCTCGCCCGCGAGGCGCACGACGGGTTCAGTGAGATCTTCCACGAGTCGCACCCCAGGACCCTGAACGCGGCCAACAACCTCGCCCTCGCACTGCGCATGGTCGGCCGCTACGGCGAGGCCCGCGACCTGGACCAGGAGACGCTCGACCGGCGCCAGCAGGTCCTTGGGCCGGACCACCCCTACACGCTGGCCTCGGCCGAGGGACTGGGCCGCGACCTGCGCGAGGTCGGCCGGTACGCGGAGTCGGTGGCGGTGCTGTCACAGGCGTACGACACGCACAAGCGGATCCTCGGCAAGGAGTTCCCAGGCACCCTGCGGTGCGCCAAGTCCCTCGCGGTGTCGCTGCGTCGGGCCGGGCAGTTCGAGGACGCCCGCCGGCTGACGACGGCGACCCAGGAGCAGTACCGGAGCCAGTACAAGGAGCCGACGCCGGACTCGCTGGCCTGCGATCTGAACATGGCGGCCGACCTGTTCGCGGCGGACGAACGGGAGCGGGCGCGCGAGGTCGCCCGGGAGGCGCTGGCCAGGTACATGGAGGTACCGGGCGAGGCGCACCCCTACACCCAGGCCGCGTTCAACAACCTCGGTATCTACCACTGGGGTTGCGGCGACACGGAGAAGGCGGACACGGTGTTCCGGCAGGTGCTGCGGCGCATGGGCGAGGTGCTGGGGCCGCAGCACCCCCACTCCTTGTTCTGCGGTGTCAACTACGCCAACGTGCTGGCCGGCCAGGGCCGTCTCGACGAGGCCCGGGAACTGGAGGAGACCGCCATGGTCACCCTGCGCCAGGTGCTGGGGCCGCATCATCCGGAGACGCTGGCCGTGGTCGCCAACTCCGCCCTGACACTGAGCGAGTTGGGCCACGAGGCGGAGGCGGAACGGCGGCACGCCGAGGCGCTGACGGAACTGCGGATGCTGCTCGGCGACGAGAACGGGATCACCCGGTTCGCACACAGCAGGCGGCGGGTGTACCGGGACCTGGAGCCACTGGCGGTATGAGGCGGGGTGCGGCCGGGTGAGGCGCGGCGGCACGGGGCATCGCCGACGGCCGTTGCGGCGGCCGTTCCGGCAGCGGGTTCAGGACTGAGTGGTGTCCGAGAGCAGCCAGTTGAGGGCGGTGGGCAGTGCGCGCAGGGCCGCGAAGTGGGCCGCCGCCGGTTCCAGGACGGCCGTGACGCGCGGGATACGGGCCGCGAGCCAGGAGGAGTGCGAGGCGGGCGAGAAGACGTCCTTCCCGCCGTGCCACAACAGCACCGGCACATCGATCTGTGCCGGGTCGAATCCCCACGGGCGGGTCAGCGCGAAGGCGTCGTCGATCCAGCCGTACGGCGAAGTGCGCAGCGCCTCAAGGTAGTTGCGCAGCAGCATCGAGCGGATGGCGTTGTCGGAGACGATCATCCGGTCGTCGTCGGTGAGTTCCAGGCGCAGCTCTTCGAGCAGCTTCGCCGGATTGCTCCGGATGGCCGCCGAGCGTGGGATCAGCCTGGCCGCGAACCGCTCCGGATCGGTGAACGCGGTCTGGAACTCGCTGACGTTGGAAGGGGCCATGCCCGCGAACCAGTCGAGCCCCTCCGCGTCTCTCGGCGCGAGCCCCACCAGCGCGGCGACCCTGGTCACCCGGTCCGGCAGCAGGGCGGCGCAGGCGAGGGCGTGCGGGGCGCCGCCGGAACGCCCGGCCACCGCGAACCGGTCGAGCCCGAGAGCGTCGGCGACCACGGAGACGTCCTGCACCACGTCGGCGATCCGGCGACCCGCCTTGCGGTCCGAACCGCCGTATCCGGGACGGTCGTAGCTGATGAGGCAGGCGCCGTGCTGGTACAGGAACATCGCGCGGGGCCGGGGACCGACCCGACTGCCGGGTGTGCCGTGCAGGAGGAACACGGGGTGGCCGTTCGGGTCTCCCGAGATCTCGACCCGTAATCGCCGCCCGTCCGCGGTCCGCACATGGTCCGACACCACCGGCGCGTCTCCCTCCCCCTGGCCGATCGGCTCGACCGGGCCCACGCTGCCCGGTCCTTGCCCGGATGCACAGAGGGCGAAACGGGTATGTCCGGCGCGGGGCGCCTGAGCCCGGGATGCCCGGACCTTCATCGCGCCCGCTCCCGTGCCGCCTCCACCAGGGGCGGCGGAGGCGAGATCTCCCGGCTCCTCCCCTGACCGCCGCCTTACCTCCACCTGGCAGACTGTCCGGACCCGGAGAAGGAGCAACCGCATGTCGATGGTCGGCAGCCTGCGCAAAGTGGCCCGCCTGGCTCGGCGTGGGCGGCGGCGGGTGGACCTCAGCCACCCCGCCCGCTCACCGCTCGGCTCGACCGTCGTCAACTGCGTGATCTACCGCGAGGGTGTACGCCAGCCCACCGCCCCCACCGTCGAGGAGTCCGTCGCCCGCGTCCGCAAGCACAACCGCGGTTTCGTCTGGCTCGGACTGCACGAACCCTCCGAGACGGAGTTCGCCCGCGTCGCCGAACTGTTCGGGCTGCACCCGCTCGCCGTCGAGGACGCCGTCCAGGCCCATCAGCGCCCCAAGGTGGAACGGTACGGCGATGTCCTGTTCGCCGTGTTCAAGACGGTCTGCTACGTCGAGCACGAGGAGCTCACCGCGACCAGCGAGGTCGTCACCACCGGCGAGATCATGGTCTTCGCCGGCCCCGACTTCGTCGTCACCGTCCGCCACGGCCGCCACGGCTCCCTCGGCCCGCTCCGCGAGGACCTGGAGTCCGACCCGGAGCAGCTCAGCAGGGGCCCGGCCGCCGTCCTGCACGGCATCGCCGACCATGTCGTCGACGACTACCTGAACGTCGCGGACGCCGTCCAGGACGACCTCGACCAGGTCGAGTCGGACGTCTTCTCGCCGCAGAGCCCGCGCACCGCCGACGCCGGCCGTATCTACCAGCTCAAGCGCGAACTCCTCGAACTGAAGCGGGCGGTGGTCCCCCTCGGCCGCCCCCTCCAGCAGCTGGCCACCGAGCCGATGCCGTCCGTCGAGCCGTCGATACAGGCCTACTTCCGGGACGTGTCCGACCACCTCATCCGCGCCACCGAGCAGATCCACGCCTTCGACGCCCTGCTCGACTCGATCCTCCAGGCCCACCTCGCCCAGGTCACCGTCGGCCAGAACGAGGACATGCGGAAGATCACCGCGTGGGCCGCGATCGTCGCCGTACCGACGATGGTCTGCGGGATCTACGGCATGAACTTCGAGCACATGCCCGAACTGCACTGGCGCTACGGCTACCCGCTCGTCCTTACCGTCATCGCCACCGCCTGCTTCTTCCTCCACCGCGGTTTCAAACGCAACGGCTGGCTGTGAACGCGGCCGACTGTCCGCTCGTACCTTCTGTCGAGTCGTACGTCCGCCGTACCACCCGATCTGGAGCAGCGCAGTGTCCCAGCAGCAACCCCGGCGATCGTCCTCCCGCGCGGCCGTCGCACTCGCCGCGCTTCTGACGGCCGTCGCCCTCCCCATGGCCACGGCATGTACGGCGGACTCGGACACGGATCTGGGCACCGGGAAGAAGGCGTCGCCGTCCGCGTCGGAGTCCATGCCGCCCGCTCCCGTGGCCGCCGTGGTCGCGCCTGCCAAGGTCGAGGTGATCGCCAAGCTGACGGGCTGCGAGGTGACGATCCGCACAGACGCGGACGAACTGCGCGAGGGGGTCTGCCACACCGCCGACGGCGACTACCTGATCACGACGTTCCCGGCGGAGAAGTACAAGCTGACCTGGCTGGACAGCGCGGCCATCTACGGCGGCAAGTACCTGGTCGGCCCCAAGTGGGTCATCAGCGCGCCCCCGAAGCTCCAGGAATCGCTGCGTCAGAAGGTCGGCGGCACGTTCGAGGACCTGAACGACCACGACGCCCAGAACTAGGACCTGTCCTCGCTAGGACTGTTCCCCCGCGGGCGCCGGATCCGGCTCGTAGCCGCTGATGACGTACGCCTGCTCGTCGTCGATCGTGTTCTCCTCCGGGTCCAGGGTGATCCGTACGGGGTGCCCGTCGGGCGCGTACTCCGCCTCCGCCGTATACGCGCCCTCGTCGTGGGCCCGGGCCAGCTGGTCCAACAGCCCGCCGATGGTGGGCACTTCCTCGGGCGCGCGCTCCACCGCGCCCCGCCCGCTCTCGTCGAGCCCGACCACCTTGGCCACCCTCCCGTCCCGGACGGTCACCCGGAACGTGCCGATCAGGCTGCGCTCCCCCTCGCTCGACGTCAACGTGTAGACGTACGAGGCGGGCTCCTGCCAGGACTCCGCGAACGACGAGAACGAGGAGGTGGGCGTGGGTGAGGACACCGACGCGCCCTCCCCCGACACCGAGGCCCCGGAATCCCCGTCGCAGCCGACGACCGTGCACACCAGTCCCGCGACCAGTACGACGGACGACAGCAATCGGACCGAAGCCATGGTGATCCCCCTGAACAGTGAAACGAATACCGACTACCGAGTAGCGGCTACCGCTAACCGGTACGACGCGGCTCCGCCGGGAAACGTTCATCCGAGAGGCGGAGGCTCTCAGGCCGCGCGCTCCCGCCCGTCGGCGGCCGGGCCCGTCGCCACCCCGGCGATCTGCGCGAGGAACGCGTCCACGAGGTCGTACGCCCGCTGCCGTGACTCCTCGTGCCGGGCGCGGGTCTCGGCGAGCAACCGGTCCGGGTCCTCGCCGTGCGCCCTGGCCTCGCGTCGGCCGCCGGCGTCCAGCCACTGGAGCAGTGTCTCCTCGTCGAGCTCGGGATGGAACTGCACCCCGAGCGCCCGCCCGGCCCGGAAGGCCTGCGGACCGACCGCGCTGCGGGCCAGCTCCACCGCGCCCGGCGGGACCGTGAACCGGTCGAAGTGCCACTGGAACCACGGCCCCGCCGGAATCAGCCCGGGTACGTCCGACTCGACTGCCGTCCAGCCGATCTCGTGCCGGGGCGCCGCCTCGACGCTCCCCCCGAGGGCGGTGGCGAGCGCCTGCGCCCCGAAGCAGATGCCGAGCACGGGCAGCTCGGCGGCGTACGCGGTGCGCAGGAGCTCCAGCTCGCCGTCGATCCAGGGCCCGACCGAGGCCCTGTCGTAGACCGACCAGGGCGCGCCGAGCAGCACGATCAGGTCGTAACCGGCCGGGTCCGGAAAGTCGAACTCCACGCCGGGGCTGTCGTACCGCTCGGCCGGTACGACGGTCAACTCGTCGATTTCATAGCCGAGTCGGTCGATACGGTCGCCGACGGGACCGGACAGTGAGAGATGGTCGTGACGTATGACGAGGGCGCGCACGGGGTTCTCCGCTTCTCAGGTTCTCAAGCGACGTGACTGGAGTCGACGTCGGGGGATCAGCCCTTGGGGCGCCGTCCGCTGCGGCGCGGAGCGGGTTCGGCGCCGTCGAGCAGCTCCAGCCGGCGGTCCTCCCCGTGGGTCTCGACCTGGACGACGATCCTGCGGAGCGCGTCCGCGGTGGCCCGGCACTCCTCGGCGCTCAGCGGGGCGGCGACGAACGCCTCCTCGGCGTTGAAGTCCGGGAAGAGCGTCCGCATCAGCGCCTCGCCCTCGTCCGTGAGCCCGAGCAGCACCCGCCGCCCGTCGGAAGGGTGCTCGATACGCCGGACCAGCCCACGTGACTCCAGCGTCCGGGCCACCCCGGTGAGCGTCCCCTTGGAGATCCCGGCCTCCTCGGCCACGAGCCGTGTCTCGGTCTCCCCGGAGATCCAGACGACCCACAGCACGACGAACCCGGTCCATGTGAGATCCACCCCGCGCAGCACGGAGTTCTCGACATGCTGGCGCACGGCGGAGGCGGCCCGGTGGATGTTCGCGACGACGGCCATCTGGTCGTGCCGGATCGAAATGTCCCCGAGCTTGGCCTTGACCAACTGCTCGGTCTCGACGATCGGTCGCTGCGTCACCGGCATTCCCCTCCAACGACACCATGTCGTTCGGTACCAAATTGTACGGAGGGCGCGAGGAGTGCCCCTTCAGGGGCGCGAGGCCGTGGCATTCGCGGCTCCGCCGCGCGGGCGCGGCCGGCCACATCCGATCCGCGGACACCCACCCGCGTCACATGGCAGCCGCTCCACCCGAAACCCGCCGCATCACATCCCGGCAGAACCCTCCGACCCCGTCCGGATCATCGATGAACTGCGACGGCTTCACGCAGAAGGTCGTGAACCCCAACTCCATCTGCTCCGGCACAGAGGCCAACGCCGCCCCAAGGTCCGCACAGGACCGATCGTCGGGAAACTCCACCCGCACCCCGCCGATCATCTCCAGCTCGGACACATCCCGCCCCGCCTCCTTCATCGCCGCCCCGAGCACCCCCAACTCCTCGACCGTGGGCCGCCCCAGCGGATTGAAGGCATGCCCGTACCGCACCAGCCGCCGCACCATCGCCGCATGCATCCCGGCCCCGCCGAAACACAGCCGGGGGCCGTCGGCCCGGTACGCCTTGGGCTCGAAGTACACGTTCTCGAACCGGTAGTTCCCGCCCTCGTGGGACACCGGCGACGGCCCCCACAACTTCGCCCAGATCTCCAGGTGTTCGTCCAGCAGCCGCCCCCGCCGGGCGAAGGGCACCCCGAGCGCGTCGTACTCGTCCCGGCTCCAGCTGACGTTGGGCAGCACCATCAGCCGCCCCTCGGAGAGCAGGTCCAGCGTGCCCAACTCCCTTGCCAGCAGCAGGGGATGACGCAGCGGAGCGATCACCGCCGAGGCGGCCAGCCGGACCCGTTCGGTCACCGAGGCGATCGCGCCGAGCAGGATCAGGGAGTTGGGCCAGGGCATGTACGGGTCCTGGTTGCCCGGCAGCGCCCAGTCGCGCGGGTTGCCCATGACGCCGTTCACGCCCGCGTCGGGGCCGAGCACGATGTGCTCGCTGAGCATCACCGAGTCGAATCCGGCGTCCTCGGCCTCCTGGGCCCAGCGCACGAGCAGCGGCAGGTCGACGCGCCCGCCGGTCATGGTCCAGTTCTCACTGAGGACCAGTTGCATACGAGGAGCTGCGGTCATGGTCGTACGCACTCCGTTCTCCACGCCGATGCCAAGGTCAGCGCCGACTCCGGTGTCGGCGCCTCAGCGAGGGCGGTTTTTCATTTGATACCAAACAATAAACGGGCCACACTCCTGCGGCAAGGGGGTGCCGACACCCGCGCCGGGTCAGGCAGTGGTCGTCGAGGCCTGGGCGGTCAGGGGCGGGGAGGTGGCATGCGGGCGTCCTGGCAGCCGCAGGACGCCCGGACGACCAGGCGGGACGGGAAGCGGCGGGTGCGGTCGGTCTCGCCGGGGGTCGCCGTGTCCAGTTCCGGGTCGAGCGCCATGTCGACCGCCGTACGGGCCATCGCCTCGCGGTCGTTGGCGACCGTCGTCAGCGGCGGGTCCGTCATCGCCGCCTCCTTGACGTCGTCGAAGCCCACCACCGCCAGCTCGCCCGGCACGTCGACGCCCAGTTGCCGGGCCGCCCGCAGCAGGCCGATGGCCTGGTCGTCCGTCGAACAGAACACGGCGGTCGGCCGGTCGGGGGCGGCGAGCAGGCGCAGAGCGGCCTCGTAGGTGTCGTACCGGTTGTAGGGGGCGTGGAAGAGGAGCCCCTCGGTGGGGCGGCCGGCGTCCGCCATGGCCTTGCGCCATCCCTCGACGTGGTCGGCGACGGGATCGCCGGCCACGGGAGCGGACTCGGGGCCGCCCAGGCAGGCCACGGCGGTGTGACCGTGCTGGAGGAGATGCCGGGTGGCGAGCCGGGCACCCTCGATGTCGTCCGTGACCACCGCGAACTTTCGTACGGACGCGGACCGTTCGTGCATCAGCACGACCCGGGTGTCCATGGTGTCGAGCTCGGCGGCGATCCGGTCACCGAGCCCCAGACTGACCAGGATCAGCGCCGACACCCGCATCCCCAAAAAGGCGTGCAGGTAATGGATTTCGCGCTCCTCCTGGTAATCGGAGTTGCCGACGAGCACCATTTTTCCCCGGTCGGCGGCGGCGCGTTCCAACGCGTGGGTGATCTCCCCGAAAAATGGCTGACGGGCGTCCGGAACGATCAGCCCCAGCAGGTCCGTACGGCGACTGGCCATGGCCTGGGCAACCCGGTCGGGCCGGTAGCCGAGTTCCCTGACGGCTTCGAGAACGCGTCGGCGTTTCTCCGCGGAGACGGGCCGGGGGCCGTTGTTGACGACGTAACTGACGACCGCGCTGGAAGTTCCCGCGAGCCTGGCGACGTCGTCCCGTGTCACCTTTGTCACCGGGTGAGTCTACGGGCGTCAAATAGCCTGCTGTAAAGGACCGTTGGCTTTCGGCCAGGGCGCCGAAACGGGTTCAGGACAGGACGGGACTCCGGCGGCGCCGGACCGTCGGGTCGCGTACCGGCCAGGGGGCGTCGCCGGGCCGGGGAGGGCAGGCCCGTGTGCGGCTTCTCTCCCGGCATCAGAGCCCCTGACATTCACCGTACGCACGTCTCGGCGTCGCCCGCTTCTGGGAGCGCCGCCGGGAGACGGAACCCGACCCGGCGCTGCACCACGCCGAGTCGGCGGCCCGCGCCCACCGCACCGACTGGCAGAACCGGAACGGGGACACGGCCCGCAGGCTGTCGGCGTGAGGAGCGCGGCGTTCGACCTGTCGACATTCGTTCCACCTGTCGGCCGCGTTACACGTCGGAAACCTTGACGATCTCTGTGCCCGGTGCCACGATTCCGGCGCCACGATGTTTACGTAAACATCGCCCCCCTCGGTCCCTGACCGGCATGCGAAAGGGCAAGTTGATGCGCAACATCCTCGGCGGCACCCGCCCCTCCCCCCGCCTGCGTGCCGCCCTCGTGGCGCTCGCGATCGCCGCGACCAGCGGCACGGCCGTCGCCGCGAGCCCCGCCTCCGCCTCCACCCCTGCCTCCGCCCCCGTCGCCGCCCTCGCGGGCGGCGCGCCGAGCAAGGACACGACCCAGTTCAAGGGCGTCAACTGGGCCGACCCGCGCGACAACTTCGCCGACGACCTGCTCCAGCTGTCCGGCCTGTCGACCTCCGAGAACTACGCCCGGACCTACTCCAAGGCGAGCCGGATCATCTCGGCGTTCCGCGCGAACCTCGGCGCCAACACCGTGCGGCTGCCGATCAACCCGTACACGGTCAACGGCTCCTACTGGAAGTCGTACCGCGCGGTCGTCGACGCGGCGTCCGACCAGGGCTTCAAGGTGATCGTCTCCTACTGGGAGGGCACCGGCACCCAGAAGGACGGCTTCATCGACGACACGGCCACCTTCTGGCCCATGTGGGACAGGGTCGTCAAGACCTACAAGAAGGACAAGCACGTCTACTTCGAGCCGATGAACGAGCCGCACGGCTACACCGACACCGAGTGGGCCGACATCGCGGCGAAGTGGCTCGCGAGGTACAGGTCCGTTCCGCGCAACCAGGTGTTCGTCAGCGGCGCCGGCTACAACGACCACGTGACGTCCGTCTGCGCCGACCCGCGCCTGAAGGGCACGTACCTGTCGCTGCACCACTACGGCTTCTGGAAGGAGTACGCGACCTACGACCAGTGGGTGGCCGACCTGAAGGTACGTATCGGCGACTGCGCCGGCCGGACCGTCGCGGACGAGTTCGGGGCCTTCATGACGACTGGCCTCGACTACAACAAGAAGACCCCCGACAACAACTTCATCAACTTCATGCAGGCCGTCACCGACACCTTCCGCGAGCTGAAGATGGGCTCCGTCTACTGGCCCGGCCTGCGCACCGACGACATGTACTCGATCCAGAAGCTGGTCGGCGACCCCAACCGCCCCTGGCTGGCCACCACCAACCAGTCCGGCGCGGACCGCCTCGCCTGGGGCTGGGGCCGCGGCAGGCCCGTCAAGGGCTGACCCACTGCCGACCGCGTAGGTTCGGGAGCATGACGAACCTACGGATCGGTGTGATGTACGACCGCGACTGGGCCCCGGAAGAGCTGCCCGGGTTCGCGCGGCAGGCCGAGGCCCTCGGCGTGGACGACCTGTGGGTGGTCGAGGACCTCGGCTGGAACGGCGGCGTGTCCGCAGCCGCCGTGGCGCTGGGCGCGACGGAACGGCTGCGGGTGGGCATCGGGATCGCACCGGCTCCGTTGCGCAGCCCGGCGCTGCTCGCGATGGAACTGGCCACGCTGGCCCGGGTGTTCCCGGGCCGGCTCGTCGCCGGGATCGGGCACGGGGTGCGGGAGTGGATGACGTCGGTCGGCGTCGCACCCCGTTCACCGCTGGCCCTGCTGGAGGAGACGATCACCTCCGTACGCGCCCTGCTGCGCGGCGAGCGGGTCGAGCTGGAGGGGCGCGAAGTGCGCCTGGACGGCGTCCAGTTGGTACACCCGCCCACCCAACCGCCGCCCGTGGTCGCGGGAGTGGTGCGAGCCCGCTCGCTGGAACTGTCCGGCCGGGTCGCGGACGGCACCCTGATCGCCGAGGGCCACGGCCCGCGCGACCTGGAGAACACCCGGGTGCTGACCGCGAAGGGCGGCGCAGGTCCCGAACACACCCTGACCGTGCTGGCCTTCGCTTGCGTGGGCGACGACCCCGGCGAGGTGGCGCGGACCCTGCACCCGCACACCCAGGGCCAGGGCGGCTGGCTGGGCCGCCCGCAGGAGGACGTGTTCACCGTGTCCGGCAGCGCCCAGGAGGCCGCCGAGAGCATCGGCGCGCTGTCGGCGGCCGGCGCGGACACCGTCGTCCTGCGTTTCTCCGGCGCCGAACCGCTGCGCCAACTCGAAGCCGTGCTGGGCGCCTTGGGGCGCTGAACGGCCGGTCGGGTCAGTGGGCGGCGAACTGGACCCGGGTCGGCTGAACGACGTCCGGCCGTACCGCGATCCCGTCGAGGGTCAGCTGCTCCCCGTAGATGTCGCTGATCCTGATCGAGCCGCCGCATCCGGTGCCCTGCTCGGAGAGGAAGTAGTTGTACTCGGTGCGCGCCAGCCGGACCCAGCCGCTGCCGGTACGGACTTCGAGGCGTGCCAGCGGATTGCGGTGGCCGATGACCTGGATGCCGCACCAGTACTGGCTGGACCCTGTCTTGTAGCGGATCGAGAGCGGCTCGGCCGTGGCCGGGCTCAGCAGGCTCCACGTGATCGGGATCCGGCCGGCCACGGGGTCGGCGATCTTGGCGAAGGCCGGGGCGCTGAGGTCGAGTTGGCCGGGCGCGCAGTCCCCCGGGCACTCGTTGGTGATCCGGACCGTGACGGAGGCGCCGCTCGCCGCGCGGACGAGGACGTACGCCCCGCAGGCCTTGGACGTCTCGTAGTCGGCGGTGTTCATCGCGGCGGTCATGACGTCGGCGCTCGGGCCGTACGAGCAGGCGTGGCCGTCGCCGTTCCCGGCGCCGTAGAAGGTGGCGACCCCCTGGTAGGTGGTGCCGGGCCGGATCCGGCCGGCCAGCGGCGCGTCACCCGAGGCCGGGCGGGCGGCGGCAGCGCCGCCGCTTCCTCCGCTCGTGGGGGTGGGCGTGGGTGTCGCCCTGGGCTTGGGCTTCGCGGCCGACGCGACGCTCGGGGTGGCCGTCGGGGACGGAGACCGGGTGGCCGAGGGCTTCTTCGGGGAGGACGTCGTCGGCTCCGGCGTCGTGGGCGGGACGATCACCCGGGCACCGGCCGCGGACGTGGCCGCCCCGTACCCGTCGTCGGCCTGGTGGTCGGGCCGTAGAGCCATGACCAGGGATATGACGAGCGCGACGGCCGCCGCGGTGGCACCGACGAGAACGCCGCGCCGCCGGAGCGGAGAGCGGCGCGGGGGACGGCGCTGGGAATGGGACGCCACGGCAGAGGTCCTTACCTGGTCCGGGAGTGCGTGTGCGCGATGCGAGGCTCCAGTTGAGGCAGCTTCCGGCCCATAGTCTCCACGGCGGCCGAAAAGGTTGCCGTGGTTTCGCGGATCCCGTGACCACCCTCACCTCGGCGGGTCCTCGGCGGATCCTTGGCGGGACCTCGGCCGTGTCGGGCTCCGGCTCCGGCGCCCGCATTCCATCGCCGTCCCAGCGGCTCTCCTTTCCCACAGGTCACAGGCGTACCGCCGTCCCGTCGTCCCGATCCGCCGCGTGAAGATCCGCTGCGGGACGGCCGCTGCCAGCATGACCGGCAACCGGGGGCTCCCGGCCACTCACATGAGGGGGAAACCAGATGGGACACAGGACGCTTCTGCGAGGTCTGACCCTCGCCGTGGCAGCGGTCCTGCCCCTGTACGGGCCCACGGCGGTACAGGCGGCGCAGTCGGTACAGGTGGACGCACAGACCGCGGTCGCCGCGGTCACCGCGGTCGCGGTCTGCGGGCACACCAGCGCACAGCCCACCCTGCAGCGGGGATCGACGGGGGACCCGGCGGTCGTCGAGGCACAGTGCGAGCTGAACCTGGCGACGAAGCCGAGCAGGTACACGCCGATCGGGGCGGACGGCTCGTTCGGGCCGGCGACGGAGACACGGGTCAAGGAGTTCCAGCGCTGTGCCGGACTGGACGTGGACGGTGTGCTCGGCCCCCGGACCTGGACGTCGCTGAACACCTGGGCCGCCGAGCCGCACACCTGCACGACCCAGGGCACGTCGAGCACGGCGCAGACGCCCCTGTGCGGCCACACCGACACACGCCCGACGCTGAAAAGGGGTGCGAAGGGCGTCGAGGTCAAGGAGGTGCAGTGCCGGCTGAACCTGGCCATGGAGGCGTTCCACTATCCGCCGCTGACGATCGACGGCGACTTCGGGGGCGGTACGGAGTCCCGGGTCGTCGAGTTCCAGCACTGCGCCAACCTCGGCGCCGACGGCACCGTGGGGCCGAACACCTGGGCGAAGCTGGTGGACTGGGCCGGCCGTAACACCTACTGCACGCCACCGCGCCCCGCCGGTTACCCGATCGACGGCCTGGACACGGCCAAGTACCAGCACCCCGGCGGCGCGCCGATCGACTGGAAGGCCGTGCGGGCCTCGGGTGTCGAGTTCGCGACGGTCAAGGCCACCCGGGGCACGAACGTCACCGACGAGTACCTCGCCACCGACCTCCAGGGCGCCCGGGCGGCGGGGCTGGCCGTCGCGCCGTACCACTTCTACACGGGCACCGCGGCTGACACGGGTACCGCGCAGGCCGACCGGTTCATCGCCGCCGTGCGGGCGACCGGCTACACCGGGCAGCGGGCGGGCGACCTCCCGCCGGTGTTCGACCTGGAGCGCATGGACGACGGCAGTGGACGCTGCCCCACCTACGGCACGGTGGCCGACGCCAGGGCCTGGCTCGACCGGGTGGAGGCGGCCTTCGGCCGCACGCCGGTCATCTACACCCAGAAGTCCGTCCTGGACGACTGCCTGGGTTCGACCACCGCCTTCGCCCGGTATCCGCTGCAACTCGCGGACTACCGCCGGTCGATCACCCAGCCGCCGCTGCCGAACGGCTCGACGACCTGGGCGATGTGGCAGTACACCGACGCCGCGCTCTTCCCGGGCATCCAGGCACCGGCGACCGCGGACGTCTTCAACGGCACCCAGGCCGACCTGGACCGGCTGGCCAACCGCTGATCCCCTCACCCCAGCTGATCCCCTCACCTCAATGGAGACCACCATGATCCGCAGCAAGGCGTTCGCCTCGGCCCTGTTCGCAACGGCCGCACTGCTGGGAGCGGGCGTCGCGCCCGCCGCCGCACAGTCCTCGGCCGCCGCCGTCAGCTGCAACGGCGGCGCGAAGACCCTGACGTACCGCTACTCGGCGGCTGCCAGGGAGTACGGCACCTACACCACGTCCTCGCGGTGCAACGACATCAACATGCGGCTCAGGACGGACGTACCGGGGGTGTACCTGGACGCCTGTGTGGTGTTCGTCGACCACACCACCAAGTGCAACCACGACGACACGTACTCCACCCACGGCACCGAGTGGGCGACCGTCGCCACCGACGTCAAGGACGGCACCGACTTCGTCCTGCGCGTGCACGCCTACGACACCGACGCGCAGAACGTGACGTTCCAGATCTCCTTCTGACCGCCCTGCCGACCACCTGAAACGTTCCGAAAGGACGACGATGACCTCCTCCTTCCGTCCCATCGACCGCCGCACCATGCTGCGTGGCACGCTGGCCGCCGGCGCCGGCGTCACGTTCGGTCAGCTGCTGTTCGCGGGTGCCGCACAGGCCTATTCGTGGTCGCGCACCCTGAACCAGGGCGACACCGGCGCCGACGTGACCGAGCTGCAGATCCGGGTCGCGGGCTGGGCCGCGGACAGCGCCGGTCACAGCCGGGTCGGCATCGACGGGGACTTCGGCCCCGGCACGGCCGCGGCCGTCAAGCGGTTCCAGGCGGCGTACGGTCTCACCGCCGACGCCAGTGCCGGGCCCAACACCCAGGCGAAGCTCAACGCGCTGGAGCAGTCGGACGGCTCCACGCTCCACTTCAACTGGAGCGAGTTCGTGGACCAGTCGAACGGCGACTTCAACGGCGGCAAGCTGAGCGCGGCGCAGGTGAAGGAGAACGCCCGGCGCTGCATGTACAAGCTGGAAGCGCTGCGCAAGAAGCTGGGCGACAAGCCGATCACGGTCAACTCCGGTTTCCGGAGCATCGCGCACAACGCCGACATCGGCGGGGCGAGCGACAGCATGCATCTGTACGGCACCGCGGCCGACCTCGACGTGCCCGGCGTGGCCACCAAGACCGTCTACCAGAAGGCGGAGACCTGCGGGTTCTCCGGGCTGGAGCGGTACACCGTCGACCACCAGCACGTCGACAGCAGGGCCGATCTGGGCCGCGACTGGTGGTGGGAGAGCGGCACGGTCTGACATCGCCCGTGCCGATCCGGAGCCGGCGGCCCCGGGTACCGCCGCGGCGGCGCCCGGGGCTGCCGGGCTTCAGCTCTCGGATGTCCCGACCGGCCGGATCGCGATCACCTCGAGCCCAGGCAGCCCCAGCGCGGCGCCCGGATGCCGTGCGGCCGACACGGGTCCGGCCACTTCGCAGCACTTCGCCCCGCCGGTCGGATCCGGCGGGGCGAAGCAACCGGGCCCGGGTTGACCAACGGCGTCGCGCCATCGGTCCCGGGTCCCTTTTCTCCCTAGGAGAGGACCCCGGCTCCCGTGGTCCCCGCCAGCTCCGTCGCCAGGTTCTTCGCCGTCGTCTGGAGGCCTGCCGTCAGGGCCGGCTTCCAGTTGACCGTCGTCTTCAGCTTCTTGGAGCTCGCGGCGTTGTACGCGGCCACGAGATCCGTCGCCGTGCCGTTGACGAGGTTGCCGGTACCCGCGACCGAGCCGGTGCCGTCGCCGCTCAGCAGCTTCGCGGTCTTGCCGCCGGCGGGGACCTTCCAGGCGTTGTACTCAGCGACGACCTGCGCCTTGGCCCGGGAGTTGACCGTGTAGAGGGGCGCGTAGCCGCCCAGGGTCGTCGTGTCGAAGTAGTTGTTGTAGACGTGGATCTGGCCGATCCGGGCCAGCGGGGCACGCTGGACGATGCCCTTCCACACGTTGTGGTGGATGGAGACCCGCAGCTTGCCGACACTGTCCTTGTCGCTGCTGCCGATCAGCATGGTCTTGTCGTGGTTGGTGAACTGGTTGCGCTCGACGGTCACCAGGTCGGAGCCGTTGGTGATGTCGAGGGCACCGTCGTGGATCTGGTACTCGCGGCCGTAGTACTTCGGGTTGGCGCCGTCGAGGTGGGGCGCGTCGGTGAACGAGTTGTGGTCGGCCCACACATGGGTCGCCCCGCGCAGGGTGACGGCGTCGTACGCGGAGTTCCAGTTGCCGGTCGAACCGTCCGTCGGGTCCCACTGAGGGAAGCAGTCCTCGGTGGCGCTGAAGGCCAGGTTCCGGATGATGACGTTGTCGACGCCCTTCACCTGGAGACTGCCGCCGGTGATCCCGGCCTTGGTGCCCGGCACGCCCACGACGGTGGTGTTGGCCGGCACCTTGAAAACGATGTTCTTCGCCTGCGCGGCCTGGGCGGCGGCCCGCGCCTTCTCCTGCGTACCCGAGGGCAGCTTCGAACGGCCGTACGTGGCCGGGTCGTACGCCTTCAGATAGGCGGCGAGGGAGTATCCCGTACCGGCCGCGTAGTCGGCGCAGGTCAGCTTCTTGCCCGCGTCGTTGGTGTTGGCGTCGATGGTGCCCTTGATCTTGATGATCTTCGCCGTCGAGTTGGTCGCGGCACCCAGCGCCTTCACCAGCTGCGCGCGGGTGCTGACGGTGAAGACGTGCGCGGAGTCGGCACGCGCGCCACCGGTCGTGCCGGTGCCGGAGGCCGCCCAGCCGTCCTTGGCGGGCAGGACCTGGTGAGCCAGGTCGACGGCACCCGCGTTCGCGTTCATGGCGAACACGGCGGCGCCGAGGCCCGCTGCGGCCACGGCCGCGGTGGAGACCAGAACGGTGCGGCGCGTGCGGAGGGAGCGGCGATGCGAAGGGGAAGCCACGGATGAGTCCTTACGTGGTGGTGGAACGCGTGCGGTGTGTGAAGCTCCCGTGTGCGGGGCCTTCGACTTGTCAGTGGTCGCGGACCACCGGAAAGGTTGCCCCCGGATGCGAATGATTTTTGAGGCCGTCCGCGGGCCGGGCCCCGGACAGCACCCACCCGGTCCCGTCGTCCCGTCCGCTACGACGCGCCCGGGAAGTGGGCCTAGGCTGTTGTCAGGGCCCGAGAAACAGGGGAAACAAGGGATCATGGCGATTGGGGACAAGCCCGTGTCCGGACGGCCCCGGCCATCGATGGCGGACGTCGCCCGGCACGCCGGTGTCGCGCCGCAGACGGTTTCGCGCGTGTCAAACGGCCACACCAACGTCGACCCGGCGACCAGGCAGCGGGTCGTGGAGTCGATGCGGGCGCTGGGCTACCGGCCGAACGGAGCGGCACGCGCGCTCAAGAGCGGGCGGTTCAACACGATCGGTGTCATCACCTTCACGCTCCGGACGTTCGGGAACACGCGCACCCTCGACGCCATCGCCGAGGAAGCCGCACGCGCCAAGTACGCCGTCACCCTCATCCCCGTGCCGGACCCGACCATGGGCAGGGTCTCCGGTGCCTACGACCGGCTCAGCGAGGCGGCCGTCGACGGCGTGATCCTCATCTTCGAGGCGCATCTCCTGGACGATGCGGAGTTCAGCCTCCCGCCGGGGGTTCCGATGGTGGTCGTCGACTCCGACACCGGCCCCGGCTACACCGTGGTGGACACCGATCAGGCACAGGGCGCCCGGCAGGCGACGGAACACCTGCTGGAACTCGGCCACCGGCAGGTGTGGCACATCGCCGGACCCCCGACCTCGTACTCCGCGGCCCATCGGGTCGAGTCCTGGCGGAGCACCCTGCGGCAGGCCGGCATCGCCGCGCCCCCGGTGCTGTACGGCGACTGGACCACCCGGTCCGGATATCGGCACGGGCTGACTCTGGGGCGAAGACCTGAGGTCACGGCGATCTTCGCGGCGAACGACCACATGGCGCTCGGTGTCATGCGTGCCCTGCACGAGCTCGGCCGCAGGATTCCCGACGACGTCAGCGTGGTGGGGTTCGACGACATGGAGGAGACCCATGCCTTCTGGCCGCCGCTGACTACCGTGCGGCAGGACTTCGCCGCCGTCGGCCGGCTCAGCCTTCACAAACTGCTGAGCAAGATCGGCCGCACCGGGCCCGACACGGTCGACAGGACCCTGGTCCCGACCCGGCTGGTGGTCCGCGCGAGCACGTCAGCGCCGCCGCCCTCGCCCGGAGGCGAAGCGCGGCGGCGCTGACCGGCGTCAGTGGCCGATTCGGTGACCGAGGGGAACAGGTGCCGGAATCAGCTCCTGGTCCACTGCTGGTTGCTGCTTGCGTTGCAGTACCAGACATCGACGGACGTGCCGTTGCCGGTGCCCGCTCCGGCCGCGTCCAGGCAGAGTGCCGGGTTCGCGACGCTGGTCACGGAGAGGTCCGCGTTCACGTTCCACTGCTGTGCCGTCGCGCCGGTGCAGTCGGAGATGACCACGGGATCTCCCGCCGTGACTCCGGTGCCTCCCACCGTCATGCACTTGTTGCCGTAGACGGTGAGCTGCTTGTCCGCGTTCCAGTTCCAGGTCTGGTTGCCGCCGGCGTTGCAGTCCCAGAGGTCGAGCTGGGTGCCGTTGGTCGTGCTGAAGCCGGGCACGTCCACACAGCGGGTGGAGCCGACTCCGCGCAGGACCTCGCCGGGAGGCGCGGGCGGCAGGTCGTTGACGGGCGGGGTCTTGCCGAAGCCGTAGCCCCAGCGCAGCAGCGCGACTCCGGTGGCGCTGTTGTCCACCAGGTTGCCGTTGGCGTCCAGCGACTCGATCGAGTAGGCGTCACCGAACCTCAGCCCCGGCCAGTACACCAGGCCCATCCCCTTGCTGCGGGCGGTGTTGGCCACGGCCGCGAGGTACGAGGTGTAGATGTTGCCGTTCCACGCGCCGTAGTTCAGACCGATGGTCATCGGGGAGCCGGCCTCGTCGATGACGGTCCGGCCGGCGTACTTGCCGATCCGGGCTTCGAGGTCGGCGGTCCACTCCGACTGCTTGGTGTAGCTGTTCCAGAACCCGTAGAAGTGCAGCGACAGCAGCGTTCCCCGCAGCGCGGGTGCCGCGCCGACACCGGTGACGTTGTCGTTGTAGCCGGTGCCGCTGATCACGACACGGCCGCGCGGGACGTCCTTGTGCTGGGCCAGCCAGCCGCTGGTGACGGACACCCACTGGTCCAGGGTGTAGCCGTGCGGCTCGTTCATGGGCTCGAAGTAGACCCGCGGGTTGTGCTTGTACTCCCGCACCACCGTGTTCCACATCTTTTTCCAGGCGGCCGTGTCGTCGACCAGGCCGTCCTTGCTGGAGTCGGCCTCCCAGTAGCTGACGATGACCTTGTCGCCGTAGGCCGTGGCCGCGTCGATCGTCGCCCGGTACGACTTCCACCAGGTGGTGCCCACGCTCGACGGGTTGATCGGCAGTCGCAGGGTGTTGGCGCCCAGGTTCTTCTTGAAGCCGCGCACCATCCGATCCGTGGTGCGGTACACGGTGCGGTAGTTGTCGGTCACCTTCAGCCCGCTGGGCACCACGGCGTCGCCGGCGTAGTTGTCCCGCGGGTCTGCCCAGTTCACCCCGCGGAAGTCACTGGTACCGCCCTTCGACGAGGGCTTCGCCGACGCGTGCGAGGCGGCCGACCTCTCGGGGGCCGACTGCGCGAGGGCGGGGGCCGGGGCGGTCAGGAACATGAGTGTCGCGCCGAAGCCGGCCAACAGCACGCCGGCCAGCCTTCTCGACCTCGTCGGGGTCTTGGTCATGTCGTCTCCAGTGACGGGAATCGCGGAGGGCGGAGTGCGGGTTCGCCGCCTGAGCGAGGCAGTGATGAACCAGGGCCCGGATACAGACACTCGGACCCGTGTAAACCGGCCATGGTTACGTAACCATGGCCGGACACTTGCACGACGCCCGCACCGGTGACAAGACCCGTGACAGTTCCGAAATACGCCGGACTCTTTCACCGGCCCCGGAGCGGTTCACCGGCCGGCGGAGTCGGGGCGGCCGTTCGGCAGGTCGTCCGCGGGCAGGGCGGTGACGCGCCGATCTCGTCGTGGGCGAAAACGACGTCGGCGGTATCGCCTGTCGCCCAGGCAGTCATCGCTCCGCTGTGGACGCCCTGGTCAGCCTGACCTCGCGCATCCCGGGCCCTACGCCATGAGGCGCTTGTACCGAACCGTACGGACAAAGAAAAGGTGGAGCCACGAAATCCGTTCGATACCGGAATCACGGCGGACCCGAAGTCCTTGCAGTATTCAGAATTCCGGATCCGGAAATGTTCGCCGGAATTCCGGAGCGGAACAGTGGATTCTCTCCTGGGCTCCCTCGCAGGCTCACTCTTCGCGGTGACACCCGGACGGGACCCCGCCGGGGTCGACCCGGTCCTCGACACCACGGGACATGGCTCCCTGCCGATGACACGGGCACTCGCCGCACCTGAGGTGCGGGTCGTCACGCGAGTCCGTCCCGGCGGCTGAAGCCAGGATAAGAGCAACCTGTCAACGAGCCAAGTAATTCCCCTCAATATGCGGTGTACGCCATCCAAATGGGACGCTCCCCGGGACTCGCGTATTGAGCTGTCAACAATTTTGCTGGTAGTTCTCTGCTCCAGCACGCGCGTGTCCTGAACGGTGCCGACCGCCGAGTCGGAGCACCGTTCCCATTCTTGTCTTCAAGGAGCAGTTCGTGAGCAGAGAGAGAACACGTCAGGCGCGTAGCCGACGGACTTGGCGGGGTATTGCCGGGGTGGCCGCAGGTGTGGTCCTCGTCGGTGGCGGTTTCGCGGCGGCCAACGCCGCTCCGACGACGGGCGCCGCCAAGAAGGCCGGCGTCCACTTCCCGGTCAACAAGAAGGCGACCGGCGTCGCGGCCGTGGTCAGCGCCGCCAACACGTTCCTGAACACGCTGGACTCCGACCAGCAGGCGGCGACGGTTCTGGACTTCTCCCAGGCGAACGCGACCTCCTGGTCGAACCTGCCATGCGGCTCGTCCTGCCGACCGGGCATCCAGACCGGCTCGCTGACCGACGACCAGCTGGCCGCCCTGAAGAACGTGCTGAAGACGGCCCTCGGGACCGGCAAGGACACCGGTTACGAGCACGTCCTGCAGACCCTCCTGGCCGACGACCAGCTGGCCGCGGCGGAGAGCTCCGGCTCCGGTCCCTCCGTGCCGTCGAGCAGCACGTCGACCGACGCCTCGGCCACCGCCTCGGCGGACCCCTCCGCGTCCACCTCGGCCGACCCGTCCGCCTCCACCTCGGCGGACCCGAGCGCCACGGCCACCGACGCCCCGACGGGCACCCCGCCGTCCGGTGCTCCCGGCGGCGGCGCCGGCGGCGGGTACGGCAGCGGCATCTACTTCCTGGCGTTCCTGGGCACCCCCTCGGCGGACGGCACCTGGCAGCTGCACTTCGGCGGCCACCACCTCGCCGTGAACATCACCTACAAGAACGGCAGGGTGTCCGGCGCCAGCCCGTTCTTCACCGGTGTCGAGCCCACCAGCTGGACCGCGGACGACGGCACCACGTACGAGCCGCTGGCGAACTTCCGCGACGGCCTGCTCAAGCTGACCAGCAGCCTCAGCACGGAGCAGCTGGCCAAGGCCAAGCTGTCCGAGTCGTTCAGCGACGTGCTGCTCGGCCCGGGCGAGGACGGCCAGTTCCCGGAGACCAAGGAGGGCATCAAGGCCAGCTCCCTGTCGCCGAAGCAGAAGAAGCTGGTCCTGGAGGCGATCCACCCCTGGATAGCCGACGTGGACAACGCCACCGCCGCACAGCTCACGAAGACGTACGCGCGTGAGCTCGACCAGACCTTCGTCTCCTACTCCGGCGGCACCGGTCTGGACACCCAGGGCGACTACGTCCGCATCGACGGCCCCAGCGTGTGGATCGAGTTCGTCTGCCAGAACGGCTTCGTCTTCCAGGACAAGGTCCACTACCACACCGTGTACCGGGACCACACCCGCGACTACGGAAGCGAGTTCTCCTTCTCATGACCCGACCGCGAAACTGGCTGACCACAGCACTGCGTCTGGTGGCCGGGATCGCGATCGTGGTACCGGCGGCGCTCCTCACCGGGGCGTCGCCGGCCGCCGCGCATCCGATGCCGCACTCGGTGGTGGAGCTCGACGTGCACCAGACCTCGGTGAACGCCCGCCTGGAACTGCCTACCGACGACTTCTCCCGGGCCAGCGGGATCGATCTGAGCAAGGCCACGAAGACCACACTGACCCAGCAGGCCAAGGCCGTCCGGACCTACCTCGCCGAGCACATCCACCCGGTCACCGCCCAGGGCGGAGCCTGGCAGGTCAGTATCGGCAGCCTGAGTCTCAGCAGCACCGAGCAGACCTCCACCGGCCCCTACCGCGAGCTGGTCGCCGAGGCCGTGCTCACCCCGCCGGCCGGCACCGACGTACGCCGTTTCACCTTCGGCTACGACGTCATCGTTCACCAAGTCGTCACACACACCGTCCTGGTGACGGTTCGTCAGGACTGGGCCGCCGGGCAGGTCGACGGCGAGGGCACCACCCAGGTCGGCACCATCCGGACCGAGACGCGGACCATGACCGTCCCTGCCCTGAAGGTCGACCTCGGCGAAGGCAGCGCCTGGCGCGGTTTCGTCGCCATGGTGAAGCTGGGCGGCGACCACATCCTCACCGGCACCGACCACCTGCTGTTCCTGCTGATCCTGCTCCTGCCCGCGCCGCTCGTGGCCACCGGGCGACGCTGGAACGGCCTGGTCGGCGGCCGGACCGCGCTCGGCCGGATCGGCCGCATCACGCTCGCCTTCACCGCCGGGCACTCCGTCGCGCTGGCCGCCACCGCGCTCGGCCGTCTGGACATCCCCGGCTGGCCGGTCGAGGCGTTCATCGCCGCGAGCATCCTCGTCGGCGCGATCCACGCCGTCCGCCCCCTCTTCCCGGGCAAGGAGGCGCTTGTCGCCGGGGTCTTCGGGCTCGGCCACGGCATGGCGTTCTCCTTCGTCCTGGCCGAGATGCACCTGTCCACCGGGCAGCTCGTGACCAGCCTCCTCGGCTTCAACCTCGGCATCGAGCTGGTCCAGCTCCTGCTGGTCTGCCTCGCCCTGCCCTCACTGCTGGTCCTCGCCCGCCTGCGCGTCCAGCCCGCGCTGCGGGTGACCGGCGCCCTGCTCACCGGCACGGCGGCCCTGGGCTGGCTGGCCGACCGCCTCGGCCTGCCCAACCCCGTCGCCCGGACGGCGGACGGCGCCGGATCCCACACCACGCTGGTGCTGACCGCCCTCACGGTGACCGCACTCACCGCCACCGCCTGGACACTGGCCACCCGCCACCGCAACCGCCCCGAACCGCCCGAATCCCCCGCAGCGACAACGCGCGAACCGCACGACCGGGACCGGTCGGCGGCCACCGCCGACGCGGCGGCGCCGTAGAGCCGTAATCCTCCGCAGTTCAGCGCCACCCTCGAAACGGGCGTCCCGCCGGTCCCCTGATCGGTTCGCCGTCAGGGGACTACGTCGCGAAGGTCCGCCGTCGTGCCCGGGCCTCGGACAGTTCCGCGGCGGCCCGGCGTGCACTCGCGGCGAGGTGGGGTGAGCCCCAGGCGCGCGCGGTGCGTTCGGCCAGGGCGTAGTTCTCGGCCGCGGCCCGGTCCTCGCCCAGGAGGCGGTACAGGTCGGCGAGGGCATGGGCGAGAGGACGGGTCGCGTAGGCCGCGCCGGCCGCACCCGCGAGCTGTTCCCGGATGGTCAGCAGGTGCTCGGTCAGTGCGGACGCCGTGTCGCGGTCGTCGTGGAGGACGGCGAGCTCGGAGCGGTAGTCGAGTTCCACCCCGTAGAGGTGGTCGGCCACGGGCCGCGCGGGAAAGTTCACGGCGAGCGCCTCGTCGAGCCTGCCGAGGCGGGCCAGTACGAGAGCCAGCGCCACTCCGACGGGGGCGCCGACGGACTCGTACACGGCGCGCATCACCGGCTCGATCTCGGCCGTACGGCCCTGGGCGAGCCGGATGGTGGTCAGTCCCAGCGTGCGCAGACCCTTCGCGTGGTGCGCCCCGACGCGTCGCAGCAGCTCGTCGGCCTCGGCGTACCGGTCCTCCGCCTCCTGGAAGCGGCCCCTGACGCCCGCCAGCATGGCCAGGCTCGCGGCGTTGGCGCCCTGCGCCCACAGCATCCGGTAGCGGCGCGCGAGGGTCAGTCCTTCCGCGGTGTGCCGGCGCACCTCGGCCGGGTCGTTGCGGGTGGCGGCGGTCATGGCGTCGAAATGCCGGCACACCCAGCCGTAGGCCGGGAGGTCGTGCTCGCGGGCGAGCTCCCGGAGTTCGGTGACCAGCGGGGTGCGTGCCCCGGCCTGCACCTCGTGCGGGAGCAGCTTGGCGGACGTCATCAACGCGGCGGCCAGCAGGCGCGGTTCACCGTTCGCGCGGGCGAGCCTCAGCTGAGTGCGCGCCGCGTCCAGAGCTCGTGGCGCGTCCTCGGCCGCCACCGTGTCGACGAGGGCCTGCAGCACACCGGTACGGGTGCGGTCGTCCAGGTCCGGATCGCACGCCAGCTCCTCGAGCCGGGCCGGCACGGCGGGGTCGTGGGCGCCGCCCAGCCTGCTGTGCCAGGGGGAGGGCTCGATCCAGGCGCCGTAGACCGCGGCGACCAGGTCGCGCCGGCCGGCCCGCTCGGCCAGTTCGACCGCGTGCTGCCGGGTGCGCCGGGCCGCGTCCGTGGAACCGGCCCGGACCTGCGCGCCGAGCAGCCGCACCGACAGGCCGACCGTGTGCTCGGGCTGTGCGTCGAGATCGCCCGCGGCGGTGGTGTGTACGTCGATCGCCTGCTGGATCAGCTCTACGGCGACGTCGTGGGCGTAGCGCCGCTCGGCCGACTCGGCCGCCCGCAGCGCGTAGTCGACGGCCAGGGGCGCGTTCGCGACGCTGCCCGAGCGGGCGAAGTGGTGGGCGAGCGCGGCGAGGTCGTCCGGGTGGTGCCGGCGCAGGACCTGGGCGATGCGGGAGTGCAGACTGGAACGCCGTACGCCGGACAGGTCGGTGTACACGGTGTCGCGGACCAGCGCGTGGACGAACCGGACGCGACCGGATCCCGGCTCGGTCAGCAGATCCGCGGCCAGAGCAGCGTCGAGCCCGTCCAGCACCTCGTCCTCGCCCACGTCGGCCGCCTCGACGAGGAGGGCCACGTCGGCCTCCAGGCCCATGACGGCCGCGAGTCGTACGGCGGACCGGGCCCCGGCGGGCAGCAGGGCCAGGCGCCGGCGCAGGACGTCGCGTACGCCCTGCGGGACTTCGGAGATCGCGACCAGCGCGCCCTCGCTGGCCAGCAGACGTGCGCTCTCCAGTACGTAGAACGGATTGCCGCCGGTACGTTCGGCGAGTGCCGTCACCATCGCCACGTCCACGGGTTCACCGCAGACGGCGTCGACCACGGTGGCGACGTCACGCGGCGACAGGCCACGGAGCGCGATCCGGTGCGGGGCGCCGGGGGCGAGGTTGGCGAGGGTCTTCACCAGGTTCTCCCCCACCTCGGCGGGGCGGTAGCTGGCGACGATGAGCAGGGGTACGCCGCTGATCGAGGCCGCCGACTCGAGCAGGGCGAGCGTCTCGCTGTCGGCGCGGTGCAGATCCTCCAGGACGACGGCGAGCGGCGACTCGGTGGCCGCGGCCCGCAGCCACGCCTCGAACGCGCGATGCATCCGAAAGCGTCCCGCGGTCGCCTCGTCTCGGGTCGTGGCGGCCGTGTTCTCCGGCTCGCGCAGCAGCACCGCCAGCTCCTCGGTCCGTGCGGGAGCCACGTCCCGGGCGAGCGCGCCGAGCGCCTCCACCCATGCCCAGGCGGGCGGCGCACCCTCGTACTCCGGGCAGCGCCCGATCACCACGTTCCAGCGGTCGGACCGCAGACGGCCGCCGAGCCGGTCGAGGAGCGCGGACTTTCCGGCACCGGCCTCGCCGGTGACCAGCACCACGCCGCCCCCGTGCCGGGCGGCCCGCGCGGCGGTGTCCACGGCGCGCAGTTCACCGCTCCTGCCGACGAACAGGTCGCGCCGCCCGCCCCGCGGCGGTTCGACGACGACGGGCCTCGGCTCCGGTACGGACACGCGCAGCACGTCGAGTCGCCGGGCGAGCACGGCGCGCTCCAGCTCCGCCAGTGCGGGGCCGGGATCGCAGCCGAGTTCGTCGCGCAGGACCCCCGCGGCACGGCGCAGCGAGGAGAGGGCGTCGGCCTGCCGGCCACAGGCCCAGTGGGCGAGGGCGAGCAGACGCCATCCCTCCTCCCGCAACGGGCTTTCCCTTACGAGGGCTTCGGCCGCCGGCGCCGCCTCGGCCACGTGTCCGGTGCGAAGATCGGACGCTATGGCGAGTTCACGGGCCTCGGCACGCAGCTCGGTCAGCCGGGCCACCTCCGACGCCGCCCACGCCTCGTCCGCGTGTTCCGCGAAGGCCGGCCCCTGCCACCATCCGAGCGCGTCGGCGAGCAGCGCACGGGCCTCCTCGGCCGACGCCCGCCGGGCCCGGCTCACCCAGGACTCGAAACGCCAGGCGTCCACCGCGTTCTCGGGCAGCCGCAGGGCGTAGCCGGGAGGAGCGGTGACCAGGACGGTCGCCGGGGTGCGCGGAGGCCGCCCCGGTTCGAGCGACCGGCGCAGGTTCGAGACATAGGTGTGCAGGGACACCGTGGCCTTCGCCGGCGGTACCCCACGCCACAGCCCGTCCGTCATTCGGTCGACCGGCACGACGCTGCCGCGGGCCGCTGTCAACAGCGCCAGGACGGCTCGCTGCCGCGGAGGGCCCAGTTCGGCCGGCTTCCCCCCGACGTCGGCGCCCAGCGAACCAAGGACTCGAATACGCAGCACGCCGCGGGAATCTACCCGAACCATCGGTGCGGTCTGTCAACAGACGATAAACGCGGTGTCCATCGGCCTGCCGAGCCCGGCCCGGCCGGTACGCGCGCCGCCCCCTGAACACCGGGTGCGCCACCGCACACAGACTGCCGACGTCGCCCTGCCCACTCCCGCGCACCCGCCGTGCCGGTACTCGACCGGCCGCGCTGCGGATGGTCTGCCGAGCGTCACGCGCCGTGGGTGAAGGGTGCTTGCCACAGCCCGACGATCGCGTCGATCAGTCCGGTGGCCGTGTCGTGCCAGGTGGGCCGGTAGGTGCGGGAGTGGTCGGCGAGAGCGCGTTCCCGCTCCACGCACATCTGCACGATCAGGTGGCGTGCCATGACGGCGCGTTCGAAGTGCACTCCGACGGGCAGGCCGGGCGTGCACTGGTTCAACCCCTCCAGCAGCCGTCTCACCGACGGGGAGACGGCGAGGGACTCCTCGATCATGATCGCGTGAAGGGCCGGGTCGGCCATGACCTGGGCGGTGAAGCGGGCGTACCAGGTGGGGCTGCCCAGGGCCTCCAGGTGGTCGGTGACCGGGCGGACCATGCAGCCCACCCAGTCCCGCAGGCCGGCGGACTCGTCGAGGTCGGCCATCATGCCCTCGCGAAGCCGCTCCATGTGCTCGGTGTGTTTGCGGACGATCGCCCGGACCACATCGGTCTTGGTGCCGAAGTGGTAGCTGACCGCGGCGTTGTTGCCCTGCCCGGCGGCCTCGCTGATCTGCCGGTTGGCGACCGCGTGCACCCCGCGTTCGGCGAACAGCCGCTCCGCCGCGATCAGAAGGGACTGCTGCGTCGCGACGGACCGCTCGTCCTGTCTCGCCCTGCCTGCCATGATCACCACCACATCGGGACGTCGCGCAGCCCTGCGGCGGCCGGTCCCGCGATCCGCCGCAGGTCCTCGGCCGAAGTGGCGAGGTCGAACGAGGAAAGCCTACGCACGGGTGGAGCGAGGGCCGCCCGCGCCTCCGCGCGAGCGAGGGAGTGCCTCGGTCGTGAGACCCCGTCGTCGGCCCCGTCCCTGCTGGACGGCGCTGTACGCCACTGGAAACCGTCGTTGCGACTTCCCCACACGCTCAGCCACCTCCGCTTGCTCAGGTATCTGCCCCTCGGTAGAGTAAATCATCCCATTGATTTAAATCATCGGGTTTACTCGTTGCTCGCACACGGAGCGCGCCCCCTCGCACGTTCCGGGACAAGGGAAATGACCATGCCGCAGAACATCGCAGTCGTCATCGGCGTGGGCGGAATGGGCCAGGCCATCGCCCGTCACATCGGCTCCGGCACCCACCTGGTCCTCGCGGACTTCAACCAGGAGACCCTGGACGCGGTGGCCAAGAGCCTGCGCGACGAGGGCTACGAGGTGACGTCCGCCGTGGTCGACGTGTCCTCGGCCGAGTCGGTGGCCGCACTCGCCGCGCAGGCCGCCGCAATCGGGGAGGTCCGCTCCGTGGTGCACACGGCCGGACTGTCCCCCGTACAGGCCCCCGTGCCCGCCGTCCTCGCGGTCGACCTGCTCGGTGTCGCCCTGGTGCTCGACGAGTTCGGCAAGGTCGTCGCTCCCGGCGGAGCCGGGGTGGTCATCGCGAGCATGGCCGCCTACCACCACCCGGCCATCGCCGCCGAGGACGCCCTGCTCCTGGCCACCACCCCGTCCGACGAACTGCTGTCCCTGCCGATCCTCGACCCCACCAGGTTCGCCAACTCCTCCCACGCCTACGGATACGCCAAGCAGGCCAACCTGCTGCGCATCCAGGCCGCCAGCAACAGCTGGGGAGAGCGGGGCGCCAGGATCAACGCGATCAGCCCCGGCGTCATCGCCACCCCCATGGGCCAGGCCGAGCTGAACGGACAGCACGCCGCCGTCATGAACGCCATGATCGACGCCTCCAACGCCAAGCGGGTCGGCACGCCCGCCGACATCGCCGCGGCCACCGCCTTCCTCCTCGGCCCCGCCGCCGGCTTCATCTCCGGAACCGACCTCCTCGTCGACGGCGGAGTCGTCGCCGCCGTCCGCACCGGACGCCTCGGCTGAGAGACCGTACGGACAGCCGCGAGCGGAGGAGACCCACCGTGCCGAATCCGTGGGGACGGGGTACGGCGCACATCCCGGGCCGCCGGGTCGCGGACACATGCCGTGCCGTACCGCGGAGAACACCGCCGCACCACGCACCTCACCTCACACCACGCCGCACCTCGCGTCCCCACCCGCAACCGACTGAACGGGAGCTCAAATGTCCATCCTGGCCCGACCCTCGGTGGCCTCCCCGGCCGCCAGGGCGATGCAACTCTTCGGCGTCACGGCAGTCCGACTGGCCAACACGCGAGGCGGTGAGGCCTCACTGCTCCACCGTTTCCCGGAGTTCCCGCGCACCACGCGCGAGTTGACGATCCCGACCTCGATCGCCCCGGCCAAGGCCGTGGTGTACCTGCCCGACACCGTTGCGGGCACCCCTGTCCCGGTCCACGTCAACTTCCACGCCGGCGGCTACGTCATGCCGATGACGGATATCGACGACTCGCTGTGCCGGTTCCTCGCCGCCGAAGCGGGGGTGGCCGTGATCAACGTGGACTACGTCGTCGCCCCGCAGTACCGCTTCCCCTCCTCTTCGCACCAGGCGTTCGACGTCGTCCGGTGGGTCGCCGAGCACGGCTCCGAACACGGCTGGGACGGCAGCCGGCTCACCGTGGGCGGCCAGAGCGCCGGGGGCGGACTGGCCGCGGCGGTGGCACGTCAGGCCCTCGAGAAGGGCGGACCGGAGATCGCCCTCCAGGTCCTTCACTATGCTCCCCTCGACCTCGCGACCGACATCAGGGACAAGAGTTCCGTCATCGCCAAGCCGATGCTGCGTCCGTGGATGGGAGACATGTTCAACAGCGCCTTCGTCCCGGACCCGCACAGACGCACCGACCCCTTGATCTCGCCCGCCCATCCGTCGGACACCGCCGACCTCACGGGCATCGCCCCGGCCTACGTCATCACAGCGGAGCACGACATCCTCCGGGCGGAAGGAGCACGCTACGCCGAGCGGCTCGGCAAGGCAGGGGCCCTGGTGGAGCACTACGACGTACCCGAGGCCGATCACGCCTACGACATGAAGGATGCCGCGAAGGCCCGGGAGGTCTACACCCGGATCGCCCAGCACGTACGGCAGGCCGCCCACCCCTCGGCAGCCGCAACCGACTGACCCGGGCGGCCGGTGACATCAGCGCCGAGATCCTCCCCCTGTACGGCGGCCGGGCCGCCGTACGACGCACGGCACCACACGGTCCGGCCGCAGCGACCGGAACCAGGCCGTAGACCAACCGGTCGTCCTCCCCGAGACCGGCGGGGGGGGCTCTCCCCGCGCCGTGACGGACGTAGGAGCAGCGACCGCACGATCATCCGGCTGGTGTGGCGCAAACAGCAGCCCGCCCTGGTCCTCGCCGCCACCAGTGCCGCCTCCATGGCGGTTCCGCCGCCGGGAAACCTGACGGGCGCCATGACGCAGTCGTTCGCGGCGGTCGTCGTCCACACGGCCGACGGGCAGATCCGCAACTTCACCCGGGCGCCGACGTTCCTGAGCGGGGTCCCCGTCCGGCCGGACGGGGACCCCGCTCAGGAACGTCGGCGCCCGGTCCGCCCGCTGCCCGAAGCGCGAGGACTCGGTGTTACGCCGGTTTCAGGCGACGCCGGTGTGGTCGAGCCGGTCGGGGGCGGGCCGCCCGGATTCCTGGCCGTCCGTGGGAGTGCCGGGGCCGTCGTCGGTTCCGTCCGTGCCGTGCTCGCGGTCGCGGCGGGCGAGCCATGCGTCGATGCCGACGTTGGCCAGCAGGCATACGGCGCCCCAGCCGACGATGGTCCCCAGGTGTCCGGCGATGCCGGTGCCGTCGAAGTAGAGGGTGGCGCGGACGATGTCGACCGCGGCGGGCAGGGGCAGGATGTCGTTGAGGTCGCGGAAGATGTCGGGGACCATGTAGAGCGAGATGCCTCCGCCGGAAGCGGGGACTCCGGCCATCAGGGCGATCACCAGTACGGGGATGACGCCGGCGATGCCCAGCGTGCGGGTGAAGATTCCGGTGAACATCGAGATGCTGAAGATCGTCAGCGCGCCGAAGCCGATCATCTCCCAGGCGTGGCCGTTGATCGCGCCGATCAGCACGTCGAACAGGAACCACAGCCACAGGGACATGCCGACGGCCCAGCCGCCCAGCATCGGCAGGAGCTGTCGCAGCCGCCTGATCTCCGGCAGGCCGCCGCGCATCACCGCCATGATCAGGAAGCCGGCCATGATCCAGGACATGGCCGCGTACATGCTGTTGCTGCCGTTGGAGTCGGAGGTACTCAGCGGCTGGATGTCGGTCAGCTCCAGCGGGGTCTTCTGACTCGCCGCGAGCTGCTGGAAGATCGTCTGCAGCGCGGAGTGCTGGCTGGCACCCGCGGCCGAGGACGTGTACAGCGTCGCGGTGCCGCCCTTGGTGGCGGGCAGGACGTACACGCCGACGGTCTCGCGCTCGCGGATCTGCTCGGTGGCCTTGTCGAGGGAGGTGCTGGTCGTCAGCGCGAGCAGGTCGCCCAAGCCTTCCTTGAGGCCGTCGGCCGCCTGCGTGGCCTGTTCCTGCGAGGCACCGACGACCACGACGGGCATCTCACGGATCTCCGGCTGGTGCAGGGAGGCGCCCATCAGGCCGATGACGACGGTCAGGATGGTCATCGGGAAGGCGGCGACGGCCGCGTACCGGAAGCGCTTGGAGCGCGGGGGGCCACCTGCCAGCGCGGGCAGGGGGATGTCGGGGTCGTCGGCCGAGGGGGCGCTGGGGATGGCGAGCCCCTTGCGTCGCTCCACCAGGAGGGCGAGCGCGAGGGCGGCGACGATCCAGAGGGCGAGTGTCAGCAGGTGGGTGCCGGCGCCGCGGCCGTCGAAGTAGAGGACCGAGCGCAGTGCCTCACCTGCGGCCGGCAGTGGCAGCACACCGTGCAGGAAGCCGAAGAAACCGGGCATCGTGTGGATCGACGAGGCGAGGTTGGACGAGGGCACCCCGAAGACGACCCACAGCAGCATGCCGGGCAGTACCGCCAGCCCGCCCATGAGCTTCACGAGCAGCAGCTGCCCGAGCGCCACGGCGCCTGTCGCGAGCACGCCGATCCCGACGAACTCCAGGTAGTGGCCGTCGACGGCGCCCACGATCGGCCCCAGGATCAGCCAGATCAGCGTACTGCTCGCCACCGCCCAGCCAGCCAGCAACGGTACGAACCTGCGCAGCGAGAGCAGATGCGGCAGCGCGCCCGCCATCGCGCTCAGCGGGACGTATCCGATGAGCATCATGCCGATCGCGGCGAGCAGTACGGCGATACCCGCGCTGTCGCCGGAGGGCAGTGGCGCGACGTCCTCGACCTCGGTCGTCCAGCCGTGGGCCGCCGCCACCGGGGCGAGGAACTGCTTCACCGCTCCCGCCTGCGCGGAGCCGGCCCCCTGGGCGGTGTAGACGGTCGCCCCGGCGGTACCGGCCGCGGGCAGCTCCAGTACGCCGGCGACGTCACGGTCCTTGAGCAGCCCGACCGCCTTCGCCCGGTCGGCGACCAGCCGGGCGTCGAGGGCGCCGTCCTGGGTGGAGTCCAGCTCGTCGACGACGGACTCGGCCACGGCCCCGGAACCGACGACGGCGACCGGCATGTCGCGGGTCTGCGGCGAGTGCATCGTGCCCATGTAGGTCGCGTACATCATCGTGACCATGAGGAAGGGGATGAGGAAGACGAAGACGTACTTGGCGATCTTCATCTTCTTCGCCGCCTCGGGCGAAACCGGCTCGCGCCCGCTCGCCTCGGGGGTGGGGGACTCCATGCTGTGCTCCTGATCGGTGTGCTCGGGCGCATGCGGGCCGGAGATCAATTAAACCGCTCGCTTGATTATTTTAAACCGTACACTTTACTTCCAGGCATCGCAGGACGGCCCGCCGTGAAATCTTGCCAAAAAAGAAACCTTGCCAAAAAGGCAAAAATCTTGGATGGTTGCCGGCATGACGCTCGAGATGGGCCTGCGGGAACGCAAGAAGCTGGCGACGCGCGCGGCCCTGAGCCATGCGGCGTGGTCCTTGATGATCGAGCGAGGTCTGGAAGCGGCGACTCCGGAGGCGATCGCCGAGGCGGCGGATGTCTCGCCGCGGACGTTCCGCAACTACTTCGCCGGCCGTGAAGAGGCGATCCTCGACGGACTGGTGTCACGTGCCGCTTCCGTCACAGACGCGCTGCGGGCCCGGCCTGTGGGAGAGCCTCTGTGGGATTCCCTGGCGCAGGCGCTCCCGTCCTTCGTCACGGCGTTCATCGGTCGACGCGACGACATCGTGGTACTGATGCGCGCGGTCGAGGACGACCCGGCGATGCGCGCTCAGCACCTCGTCACGTTCGAGCACGTCCACCAGCAGCTCACGGAGCTCGTCGCCGAGCGCACCGGCACCGACGCCGAACACGACATGGCTCCACGCCTGATGGCAGCGGTGGCATCCGCCGCGCTGCGGACGTCCGTCGAGATGTGGGCAACGGGTGACGATGACGTCTCGCTGCCCGATCTGATCCGCGAGAGCCTCACGCAGTTGCGCGCCGGCCTTCCCATCGGCGCCGTCGCACCGGCCTTATAGCCGCCTCCGCCCTCGCACCGGCTTCGAAGCCTCCCCATCTCCACGCCGACCGCCTGCCGGGGGGGGCCGGCCGATCCCGTACATCCGCGAATCACCCTCGGCCACTCTCGCCGAGGGGAAAGCACGAGGACCCGATGAGTGCCTTCCACCCCGATCTCGCACGAGGTCGCTTCATCCCCAACGTGTCCTACGGGCGTCTGTCGTCGCGCATCCTGCGGAGCGTGAGGATGCGCTCGGCCGATCCGGGGACGGACGTCACGGTTCAGGAGGTGACCGTGCCCGGGCCGAAGGACGCACCGCCCGTCTCGCTTCGCGTCTTCCAGCCGACCGGCTTGAAGGCGGCGGCTCCGGCGCTGCTCTGGGTACACGGAGGCGGGCTGATCTTCGGAGCGCCCGAGCAGGACGACAGTACGAACATCGCCTTCGCCCGCGAGCTCGGCATCACCGTCGCCGCGGTTCGCTATCGACTGGGTCCTGACCATCCCGCGCCCGCCGCGGTCGAGGACGCCTACGCCGCGCTGCGTGGCCTGGTCGAGCGTGCAGGTGACCTGCGCATCGACGTCGACCGCATCGCGATCGGCGGTGCCAGCGCGGGCGGCGGAATCGCCGCGGCCCTCGCGCTGCTCGCCCATGACCGGGCCGAGATCCGCCCGGTGTTCCAACTGCTCCTCTACCCCATGCTGGACGACCGTACGACGACGAGAACCGACCTGGACAATCTCGACGTGCGGCTCTGGACGCCCAAGAGCAACCGGTACGGCTGGTCGTCCTACCTCGGCGACGCCGTCGCGGGCCCGGACGTCTCCCCGTACGCCGCCGCAGCCCGCCGCGAGGACCTCACCGGTCTTCCTCCGGCCTGGATCGGTGTCGGCACCCTCGATCTCTTCCACGACGAGGATGTCGAATACGCGCGCCGGCTGAGCGACAGCGACGTCCCGTGCGACCTCCACATCGTCCCCGGCGCTTTCCACGGCTTCGACACGGCGTTCGCCAAAGCCGAGGTCTCGCGGGAGTTCTGGCGTCGGCAGGCACGGGCGCTGGAGGGCGCGCTGGGAGACCGACCCACATCCGAGACCGAGACCGGGACCGACCCACGTCCATGACCGAAAGTGAAGGCGGATCGACATGCAGCTCGCGGAGAAGGTTTTCGTCGTCACCGGTGGCGGCAATGGGATCGGGCGGGAAGTGGTGCTCGGGCTCATGGCCCGCGGTGCGCGCGTAGCCGCCGTCGACCTCAGTGAGAGCGGGCTGGCCGAGACGGCCCGGCTCGCGGCCGCGGCGGAGGGCCGGCTCACCACCCACGTGCTGAACGTCACCGACCGTACGGCGGTCGAGAAGCTGCCCGGCGAGGTCGCCGCAGCGCACGGGCAGGTCGACGGCGTGCTCAACGTCGCAGGCATCGTGCAACGCTTCGCACATGTACAGGACCTGAGCCTGGACGAGATCGAGCGGGTGATGGCGGTCAACTTCTGGGGCGTCGTCAACCTGACCAAGGCGTTCCTGCCCGTGCTCCTCGAACGCCCCAGGGCCAGCCTGGTGAACGTCGCCAGCATGGGAGCGCTAGTACCCATACCGGGGCAGAGCCTGTACGGCGCGAGCAAGGCCGCGATCAAACTGCTGACCGAGGGGCTGTACGCGGAGCTGCGCGGTACCCCGGTCGCCGTGACCGTGGTGTTCCCCGGCGGCATCGCCACCGACATCCTCGGCAACTCGGGGGTCAGCATGCCCGGTGCCGCCGGGAAGATGAAGGGGAAGCAGACCAGCGCCGCGTCCGCCGGCAAGCAGATCGTCGAAGCGGTCGAGAAGGGCAGCTACCGGGTCCGCATCGGCCGGGACGCCCTGCTGCTCGACCGGCTCTCACGGCTGATGCCACAGCGGACCACCGTACTGATCGCCAACAAGATGAGGCCGCTGCTCTCCTCCTGACCGGCGACGCGAGCACCACACCACCCTCCCCCGGTCCCGAGCGGGCCATCGACGTGGCCCGGGTGCTCTTGTCGGCGTACAAGTTCATCCACAAGGCGAGGACGGGTCGCGTACACGACATGGTGGATGGCGACGTCGGCCGCCTGGAGGGGAGTTGCAGGTCCGGCCGTCTCAGGCCGCGGCCTTCGGGTTCGCTGACTCGACTGTGCTGGGGCGGTGTTCGGTGTTGATGCGTTGGGCTTCTTGGAGCTGGTCTTCGAGGATGATGATGCGGCAGGCGGCTTCGATGGGGGTCCCGTGGTCGACGAGTTCCCGGGCTCGGGCGGCGATGCGCAGTTGGTAGCGGGAGTAGCGGCGGTGTCCGCCGGTGGAGCGCAGTGGGGTGATGAGTCGGGCTTCGCCGATGGCGCGCAGGAAGCTCTGGGTGGTGCCGAGCAGTTCGGCGGCCCGGCCCGTGGTGTAGGCGGGGTAGTCGTCGTCGTCGAGTCGGTTGTAGGTGTCGTCCGTTGTCATCTCACCTCTCTGTGGAGTACGTGGAGGGGCCCTGGTGCCATTGGCACCAGGGCCCCGAAGGAACTGCTACACCATCTGCCGGCCCTGGTACTGCGCCGGCCCTCTGTTTCCGCACACCCGACCGGAATGCTGTCGGGGCTGCTGGGATCGCGGTTGCTCGACCGGAGACCACCTCACTGTCGATGTCCTGCGGTACCCGGGTTCAAGACGTCCGCCCGGGCGATCCTGATGGCGCTCGGCCCCTCCGTTCTTCCCTCTGGGATCAGTCACTTACGACCTGTTGAGCGGGTACTGCGTACTGCTGGTGATACGAACCGCTGATGATGCGAACTGCTGATACCGCGTACTGCTTTCGGCAGCCAGCCCCGTCGCCCGTCCTGCATCTGCTCCGGCTTGGAACCCCACTGCCGAACCTCCCGGTGCGCGCGCCCGCAGCCGACGCCTTCACCGAGGTACCACTCACCGACCTCACTGCTGCATGTTGTGAACCGCACCTACGGGTACTTCTCCTGCGGTACTGCTCACGGCGGCCCCTGATCACTGCGGGCCACCCGGTCCGACGGTCAGTCCCGTCGCCGTCCTGCAACAACCCTGGCTTCGAAACTCCACCACCGCACCGCCCTGCGCACTGCAACTACGGGTACTGCCGCCCGGCAGTTCGTGTCTGCCAGGCCCTGCTGTCTCTCTGGGCTACGAGAGAAACCATAACCAGGCCAACCACCGAATGTCTACTCCGGTCGACATAGATTTTCGCGCATGCCGACGTCGGAGGTGCTCTGCTGAACGATGTCCCCGAGGCCGCACTGACGTGGACACTCGGCGGTGTCGGCGAGCTGCTCTACAGCACCTGGTCGTGGTCCCTGCCCCAGGGGTCCGACGACCAGGGACTGGTGGAGCTGATGTTCGACAACTCCTCGCGGGCGGCCGACATCGGCTTCAACACCGTCATAGGGGTAGGGGTGTTCATGCTGGCCACCGCGGTCCCCATGGTCCGCGGGCCGGCCGCGATACAGACCCGCCTGGCCCGCACCCTGCTGACCGACCGGGCCGCGTAGCCATGGGCTGAGTCCGCCCCCGACGACTCGTCGGCACCGCGCGCGTCACCGTCGTCCAACTGCCCGGTCGGCAACGTCGGACGGCGACGACTTTCCGAATCCCGCACAGCCTCGCGAGTTACCGGCCGAAGACGAGCTCGCCCTCGCCGAGAAGATCCTTGGCCTGCTCTGCGATCGCCGGCGCGGCCCGCGAGTGGGCTCCCCCCGGCAGCACATCCGGGGCGTGGCAGGATGGCCTTGTGTCTACCAACGTATTCTTCGACATCACCATCGACGGCGACTCAGCGGGCCGCATCGTCTTCAAGCTGTACGACGAGGTCGTTCCCAAGACGACGCAGAACTTCCGTGAGCTTGCCACCGGCCAGCACGGCTTCGGGTACGAGGGCTCCGGTTTCCACCGGGTCATCCCGGACTTCATGCTCCAGGGTGGCGACTTCACCCGTGGCGACGGCACGGGCGGCAAGAGCATCTTCGGCGAGAAGTTCGCCGACGAGAACTTCAAGCTCAAGCACGACAAGCCGTTCCTGCTCTCCATGGCGAACGCCGGCCGGAACACCAACGGCTCGCAGTTCTTCATCACCACCGTCCTCACCCCGTGGCTCGACAACAAGCACGTCGTCTTCGGCGAGGTCGTCGAGGGCCAGGACCTGGTCACGAAGATCGAGTCCCTGGGCTCCGGCTCCGGTACCACCCGCGCGAAGATCGTCATCGCCGCCTCGGGCGTCGTGGGCGAGTAACACTCCTCCTGCTGAGGTCCATCGGGCCGCCCGTGTCTGCCGCAGCCTTCGGTCTGCGGCAGCCGGCCACGGGCTTTTCCAGGGCGCGGACGCTCCCTCCGGCTCCTTCGACGTCGGCCGCGCCGATCCCGGCCACGTGCATGCGCCCGTGAACGTGCCTGGGCCGCCGCGTCGAGCGCCTCGTCCGTACGAGCAGGCAGGCAGGCAGGTGATCGGCCACCACCAGGGCGTTCCCCAGCCCTTGGGGGGCTCGCTCCAGGGGAGCCTGTGCCGTTCGGGAGTCTCAGATCCCAGGTGTGATGCCGATCGCCGGAGGCGGTGTTCGGGCGGCGATGCGGTCGTGTTCCTGACCGGCCAGTTCGGACAGGGCCGTTGCCCCGCAGCCGGCGAACAGTGCTCTGGCTCGTTCCAGCTGCGCGAGCCCTTCGGACCGGCGGTCGATGCCGGCCAGGGCGTTGCCGGCCGTCAGCCGGGCTGTGGCTTCGTAGAGTGGCATTCGAGCTGCACAGAACGCGGCAGCGGCCTCGCACGCAGTCTCTGCCGCCGCCGCGTCTTCCCTTGCGAGGTGTACCTCGGCGCGGGCCAGCAAAGCGAAGCCGAGCTGTCCGGGCGGTCTGTCGGGGCTCACGGCGGATGCTGCGCGGCCCGCCCACATCTCGGCAGCCGCCACATCGCCCCGGGCCAGTTCCGCAGCCGTCAGCAGCCGCAACCACACCGGGCGCACGGGTGCTTCGAACGCCGACATCTCGGGGCCGCCACCCGCTTCGATCACCCTGCGGACGCAGCCCGCCGGATCACCGGTGAAAAGCAGCGCACTGCCGAGCATCCCTAGGATCGCCGACCGGTGCTGGGTCGGTTCGGGGCCGGCCTGGGCAAGCGACTCCTCACAGATCTTCAGTGCTCCGGCGAAGTCCCCTCGCCACATCGAGACCGCCGCGTTCACCGCCTCGGCCAGCGAGCGTGGCTCGTTGCTGCCGACGAGTGATGCCGCCTCCAGTGCGTCGTCGGCGTACTTCGCCGCCTCGTCCAGATGCCCGAGCCACATCAGTACGTATGCGGAGGCGGCGAAGAAATCGGCAAGCATGAGGCTTTGGCCGGTACGCCGGGAAATGTCCAGGCCCTGACCGAGGTGCCGGAGCGCGGCGTCGTAGTGGCCCAGGAACATTTCCGTCCAGCCGATCGTGACAAGGGTGTCGATCTGGTCGACCAGTTGCTGGTCATCGGCTTCGTCGACCACTTCCAGTACCAGGTCCAGGTAGTCGGTCGACCGGACGGAGTTGCCGGCCAAGGTGTGTGCCAGTGCCAGCAGGCTCCGGACACCGGTGATCCGCAATGGGTCGCCGATGGTTTCTGCCGAGTGCAGCGCGCGTTCGCCCCAACCGATGGCTGTGGGGAAGTCGGCTGTGCGAAGTGCCACCGCCGCGACCCCCATCCGCAGAGCGGCGGTCTCGGATTCCGGCAGGTCGTCGTGGTCCGCCAGTTCCCGCAGGAGCAGCGACGTCGCCTTCTCGTAACGGCCGAGCTTCCACTCCATCGTGGCTCGGGAGACGGTCAGCCGAGCCCGCTGAGCCCGTGCCCCCGCAGGCAGGAGAGAAGCGGTCGTGCGCAGGACGTCGCGGCTTTCCAGCAGTCGTCCGGCCATGCCCAGCGCATCGGCCTGCTGGAGCCACAGTTCGGGCCGCAGCCGACTCTGCTCACCGAGCAACCGCAGGGCTTCCTGCGTCCAGTGCGCGGCAGCGGCCGGTGCGATCGTCATCACCTGACGGGCGGCCCGTACCAGTACGTCAACGGCATGTTCGTCTCCCACCCGCGCCGAACGCTGAACGTGCGACGCCTGGGCGGTCAACGGTGCGCCGTGCAGCGCCAGTCCGTGCGCGGCCCGGGTGTGCGCCTCGATCCTCCAGCCGGCGCCCGCCCCCTGGTACACCGCTGCCCGCACCAGCGGATGACGGAACCGGAATCGGCGCGTGGAGCCGATCTGGCGTACCAGGTCCCGCTCCGCGACCTCGTCCAGGGCGGCAAGGGCCTGTGCCTCACCGGTCTGGGCCACGACTGCGACCATCTCGGCCTCGAAGGAGTCACCGAGCACCGCAGCCGCCTGCGTACAGGCCCTCGCGGTGGCTGACAGGCCTCCCAGTTCCTCCAGCAGCGCGGCACGCACCGATTGCGGCAGATCGTCGGCGACAGGCATCGCGTCGGCGGGGACCACCGGCGGGCTTTCGTTCCCGGCGCTTCGGGCCAGCGCCTCCAGGTAGAACGGGTTGCCGCCACTGGCCTCGTACAGCTGCCGGAAGCGCCAGTGATCCGGCCTGGCCCCGCACAGCTCCGCCCCCTCGGCCGGGGACAGCGGACCCAGCTCGACCCTGGCCGCCCTTCCCTCCGTTCCGGCCCGGGCCAGTGCCGCGGCCAGTCGCGGCGGAGCCTGCCGGGGACGGTAGGAGAGGGCGAGGAGCAGCGGTGTCCTCGGCGGGTGCCGTACCAGATGGTCGATCAGCTCGGCTGTACCGTCGTCCGTCCACTGCAGGTCGTCCAGGCTGAGCACGAGCCCGCCGTCGGCACTCAGCGCCTCCAGCAACGTCCGCACCGCCCGGTGGAACCAGTACCGTTCGACCGCCACCGGCTCCGGCCCGGTCGGGAACCGGTCGCAGAGTGCGGGGAAGACCGTACTCAGCAGCGCGAACGCGCCGGGCGGTGATCCGTCGTGCCGGAGCCGGAGGAAGTCCACACGGCCGAGGTGGTCGTCCAAGGCGTCCACGAACGCACCGTACGGAGTCCGGTCGAACTCCACGCTGCGGCCGGCCAGGGTCACGAAACCGCGCCGTCTCGCCCGCTCGCCCAGTTCGCCGAGCAGCCGTGTCTTTCCGATGCCCGGTTCCCCGACCACCTCGACCACCCCTGGTGCACCGGCCAGGGCATCCTCGATCGCACCGTCGAGAACCGCCAGTTCCGATGCCCGCCCGACGAGGTGGCCGCCCGTCCGGGGGCGCCGCGGTCTCGGCGGGTCGGGCAGGTCGGCGCCGTCCCGTGGGGTACCCACCGGCGGGGGCGTGGGTAACGGGCCCGGCACGAGAGCGGGTGCGGATCCCGGAGCACGCCCGGCGGCGGGGACGGCGGCAGAGACTGCGGCGGGGACCTGCAGTGCGGGGTCGGCGGTGAGGATCTGCTGGTGCAGTAGCCGGAGTGGGAGCCCGGGGTCACAGCCGAGTTCTTCGGCCAGCAGCAGCCGGATCTGCTGGTAGTGGTTGAGGGCGTCGGCCGGGCGACCGCAGCGGTACAGGGTGAGGATGAACTGGCCGACCAGCCGTTCGTCCAGTGGGTGTGTCTCGACCCGGGCGGACAGCTCGGACAGCAGTCCGCTGTGGTGACCGCAGCGGAGCCGGACGTCGGTGTGGTCCAGTTGGACCGCGACCCGTTCCTGCTCGACCGCGTCGCGGAGGGCGTTGATCCAGGGGGTGTCCAGACCCGCGAAGGCGTCTCCCCGCCAGAGGCCGAGTGCCTGCCCGAACAGAGTTGCGGCCTGCTCGTCCTGCTCGTTCCGCGCGGCCACGCGGGCCCGTGCGGCAACGTCACGGAATCCGTGCAGATCCACTGCCGCCACGTCGACGTCGAGGACGTACCCACCGGAACGCCGGACGATATCCGCCCCCTGGGCGACGGCCAGGGTCTGCCGCAGGCGGGAGACATAGCCGTAGACCGTGTTCCGGGCCCGCTGCGGAGGACGGTCGGCCCAGACGCGCTCGACGAGCTGGTCCACCGAAACCACCTGGTTGGCGTCCACCAGCAGCACCGCGATCACACAACGCTGCCGGGCATGGCCCAGATCGACGATTCGGCCGTCCACCCGCGCCTCGACGCTGCCGAGCACACCGAACTCAACCGTCACAGACGCCCCCCGAGTCTCAGATCCCCACCCTGGCACAACAGCTTCGACCAGCCAATTCAACGTTTGCTCAAGGTTCGCCGACGGTCGCCCGAGCATCTTGGTCCGGGACAGGAAACAGCACGACGAAGAACCCGGAAGCCCAGCTCGGCAGGTGTTCGGCCGCACAGCGAAACGGCCGCACCCGACGAGCGGGCAGCCGGCGACCCGGGCGTGGAGTGGCGCCTCCGCAGCTATTACCCCGGATACGCACGCGAGCAGCGGCAGAACACAGGCTGTCGCACCGAACGCACCGAACGCACAGCAACCTCGCCCCGCCAGGGGCGCGAGCAGAACAGCCGTGGACCTCTGTCCTGTCGTCCACCCAGTGGGCCCGTTCCCCGTCACATCATCGACATACAGGAGGACCGCCATGATCAATGGCATCACGCTCAAGAGCGTTCAGAAGAAGCTCGCGGTCGCGGCCGCCGCCGCAGGCCTGGTCATGGCCTTCTCCGGCCAGGCTCAGGCCGCGAGCTATGCCCAGAGCACCTACGACGGCTGCGCCTCCACCTACGGCACCTTCAACTACTGGCAGGTCGGGACGGCCGGCGGCTACGCGCTCTACGACACCAACTGGGACTTCACGATCTGGGACAACTGTGCGGACGGCAAGGGCGCGGGGCTCTACACCACGTACCAGAAGTGGGAGAACGGAGCGTGGAACTACCACGGCTACACCAAGCTCGGTTCGGACAGCAACGGCGCCAACGGCACCCCCGGCTACGCGAGCAGCAACGGGTACAGCCTCCGCGACGTGAAGCTGTACGTCTGCTTCGTCGGTGACGGCAGTTCCTGCGTGTCGCTGTTCTAGCGTCCCCAGGAGCCGGTCCGGGCGAGCCCCGGCATTCGCCGGGGACACCCCGTAGGGGGCGGGGAGGGCGCGGCTGAAGTGCGCCGAGGGGCCGAGCCCCTGGTGTACGGAGACGGCGTGGACGCCACGGCACAGGAGGAGGGGGCCTGTGTGCCGGCGGCAGCAGCCCAGTCTCTGTCACCGGATCCGGGCAGCACACTCGCCCCCCTCGTGGCGCCCGTTCTCCTCCTCATGGAGGACGGGCGCACCGGGCCACTCGGCCGCCTCTTCCCGTCACAGTCCTCGGAGTCCCGGGTCACCACTCCCCCGGACCTGCACCGGCGGGGGTTCGGACGGCCGATCGCGAGGGCCGCCACTGGTCATCTTTGCCACCTGCACGGCAGTGGCGGGGCTCATCGAGCCGTATCCCCGTCGAGCGGGAGCGCGTCAGAACTTCACCATGGCACGACTCCGCTGTCGTCGAACATCTGACCAGTGGGGCCGTCGTCGGGAAGAGTCGCCAACCGGACGGCTGTCGCCGCTCCCTGCTCAGGGGTCTGAGTACCGCTGAACCCGTTGAGGTCGGTGGCCACGTAACCGGGGCAGGCGTTGTTGATCAGGATGCTGGTGCCGCTCAGCTCCTTGGCGTACTGGACGGTGACGGCGTTGAGGAAGGTCTTCGTCGGCGCGTAGGCCCCGCTGATCCCTCCGAGGTCGACACCGGGCGTGGTCTGCAGGGCCAGCGAGCCGACATGACTGGACTGGTTGACGATCCGCGGGTGCGCCGAACGGCGCAGCAACGGCAGCATCGCGTTGGTGACCCGGATGACGCCGATGACGTTGGTCTCCACCAGCCGCCGCACGGTCTCCAGGTCGACGGTCGTCGGCGCCTCCGGCCAACCGCCCGCCACACCGGCGTTGTTGACCAGCACGTCGAGGCGCCCCGCTCGCTCCTCGATCAGCCGCGCCGCGGCGCTCACGCTCTCGTCGTCGGTCACGTCCAGGGGCACGCCGAACGCGTCGGCACCTGCCGCGCGCAGTTTCGCCACGGCGTCCGTCCTGCGCCGCTCGTCCCGAGCGCCGACACCGACACCGACACTCCATCCCAACGCGCCCAGCATGGCCGCGATCTCGTACCCGATTCCCTTGTTCGCGCCGGTGACCAGCGCGATCGCCTTCTCGCTCATGACAGCGAGCATGGCTCCGTCGTGACCGGGGACCAACACCGTCTCGGTAAGGCAGCGATACCCGGGCGACATGGATCGACCGTCCGCCGCGGTTACTGTGCAGGCATGGAGATACGCGAGTTGCGGTACTTCGTCGCCCTCGCCGAGGAACTGCACTTCGGCAGGGCCGCCCAGCGTCTGGAGATGGCCCAGCCGCCCCTGTCCCGAGCGATCGCCCGGCTCGAACGACAGCTGGGGGTCACCCTGTTGGAGCGCACCAGCCGCAAGGTCACGCTCACCGAGGCCGGCGCCGTACTGCTGTCCGAGGGCCGTGCGATCCTCAGCGCGGTAGCCGCAGCCGAGCGGCGTACCCAGCAGGCCGCGCAACGGCGCCCCCGCCTCGTCCTCGCCGTCAAATCCGGCACCGCCGACGAGTTGCTGGCCAAACTGCTCGATGCCTATCGCGCGGAGCCCGGCGCGGCCACCGTCGACCTGTTGCTCTGTGAGGCGCACCAGCAGCAGAAACTGCTGCAGAGCGGGCAAGCCGAGGTGGCTCTGCTGCATCTGCCGTTCGATTCGGCGGTCGGACTCGACACCGAAACTCTGCGCACCGAGGGACAGGTGGCGATCCTGCCCACCTCTCACTCACTCGCCGGCCGCTCCCGGATTCGGATGGCCGAGGTCGCCACACTGCCGGAACTCCCGATGGCGCGCTGGCCCGGCCCTGGCGGCAGCTACCCGGAGGGACCGGGCGCAGAGGTACGGAACCTGACACAGCTCTTCCAGCTGATCGCGCTCGGCCGTACCACCGCGATCATGCCCGAGTCCGCCGGCACCGACCTGCGCCGGGATCTCACCGCCGTGCCGGTCCTCGACGCACCACCCGTGACAACGGTGATCGCGTGGCCGTCGCAGAGCCGACTTCGCGCAACCGCCGACCTGATCCGCGTAGCCACACGTCTTTGACCGGCTGCTCCGCAGCTGCTCGCGGCTGCGCCCTGTTGCACACCCCCGGCCCGCACGAGGGCCGACGCGGGGCCGACCCGCACCGGCGCCCCGTCGCGCTGCCCCGCTCCGGCAGCCCGGGCCGGCAACGCCGCGGAGCGGTCACCCGGTCGGGAGACGTGACCGCGACCCGGGCCACGCCGCGTGCCCAGATCGCCGACGGGCTCGACTTCCGCACGACCGGCAACCTCCGCCGGCGCTGCGGCATCGGCGGGTTCTTCGTCGACCGTAAGGAACAGCGGTTCTGGCGCGGCGACTTCCCCGCCGACTGCGACGACGTCGGCCACCGCGAGCTCTACGTCCGACGGCTGCAGTTCGCCGCGTTCATGCCGATGTTCCGCTCACACGCCACTCAACCTCCTTATTCACCCGATCTATCGACTGATCACATATCGCGTTTGGGCAACTTGCCCCTAGCGCCCGAGTACATCTACCAGCTCAATCACGGTTTCCTGTCGAACCTCTAGACAGACCCTCGATTGATGCCCGTTAATACATCCGATGTCACTCCGGGTCAGCTCGGATGCCGAGCCACAACACCGTGCGCTGCCAACGCCGTGTTCTGTCCTGCGAACAATCGGGAGAAGACCTTGCCGGAGCCGATCACCCGCCAAGGGGGCGCTCATCGGCATGGCGGTCCGCCGACGGCAGGCTCCGCAAGTCCGCCGGGGCCCTATCCATGACGGAGCTCCTGAGGCCCGGCACGCCGCAGTGTTCGCGTCGGCCGTCTTCCTGAGTGCCCTCACGCCGCTCACCGTCCGGATCCCGCACCAAGACCACTCCGTTACGGCCCACGCCCGGCCGAAAAGCTCGCGGCCCGCGCTCCCACGACAGCCCGGTCGCCGACCTTGGGCGGAGCCGTCCCGCGTGACGCCAGCCCTGCTCGCAGGTTCCCGGGGAGCACCGTTTCGGAGTCCTTTCGACAATCCGTCCCCCCATGCCATCCATCCATCCATTTATCCATTTATCCATCCATCCATCCACAGGAGTGGGCCATGTCCTCATCACGATTGACTCGCCGTACGTTTCTCGGCGCGGCGGGTGCGGCGACCGCCGCGACCGCCCTGCCGCTCGTGCCCGGCTTCTCCGGCCTGCTGTCGCAGGCGTCCGCCGCGAACGCGCAGACAAACCTGAGCAAGCTGGTCGACAGACGGTTCGGCATGTTCAACCACTTCAGCCTGGGCACGTTCACCGACCAGGAGTGGGCGGAACCCAAGCAGAGCCCGACCCTCTTCGCTCCCCCGAGTGTCAACTGCGCACAGTGGGCCGACGCGGCGGTCGCCGCGAAGATGAGCTACGGCATCCTGACCACCAAGCACCATGACGGCTTCGCCCTGTGGCCGAGCGCCCACGGCTCCCAGAACGTGGCGAACAGCGGCTACAAACAGGACGTCGTGCAGGCGTACTGCGACGCCTTCCGGGCGAGAGGGCTGAGGGTCGGGTTCTACTACTCGATCTGGGACCGAACCTTCGGCGTCGAGGCATGGGAGAGCCGGCACAGTGTGACCGGGCTCGAAATCACCGATGCCATCCAGCCCGGCGACATGACCTTCATCCTCGGTCAGATCACCGAACTGCTCACCAACTACGGCACCGTCGATATGTTCATGACCGACGGTTACGCATGGCAGATGGGACAGCAGTCCGTCTCCTACCAGAGGATCCGTTCCCTGGTGAAGAAGCTGCAGCCGGACTGCGTAATGATCGACATCGGCGGACTGGCGGAGCCCTTCCTCAGCGACGCGATCTTCTTCGAGGAGCCGCTGGGCATCACAGCACCGGCGGGCAACACCTACGCCGGAATGCAGGGGCAGACCATCAGCAACGGCTGGTTCTGGCACCCCTCCACCCCGACCGAGAGCCTGATGAGCAAGGCCGCGATCCTGTCGCACCTGGCCGACCTGGAACCGAAGTACACCTCGTTCATCCTCAACTGCCCGCCCAACCGCAACGGCCTGCTGGACACCAACATCGTCAACCGGCTCGCCGAGGTCGGCGCCGCATGGAGCCCGAACGCCTCCAGGCCGTCGCTGCCCACCCAACTGCTGCGCGCCGAGCACCCCGTCACACCGGTCAACGCGTACGCCACCGCCTTCCACACCGGCGAGGGACCCCTCAACGCCATCGACGGACTCAGCGACGTCCGCTACGAGACCTGCTGGTCGACCTGGAGTCTGCCGCTGCCGCAGTCGATCACCATCGACCTGGGCGGGGTGTGGAGCAACGTCTCCACCCTCGAATACCTGCCCAAGCAGTGGAACCGCACCGACTCCACCGACGGCGACATCACCTCGTACACCATCTACACCAGTACCAACGGCGTCACCTTCACCCAGGTCGCCACCGGCACCTGGGCCGGCGACCGCACAACCAAGCTGGTCGAGTGGCCCGCCCGGAACGTGGGCTTCGTACGGATCCAGGTCAACGCGGCCACCGGCGAATACGCCAACATCAGCGGCGTCAGAATCGGCGGCCGGACGGCCGAGCCCGCGCCGGTTTCCACCACGCTGCCCGGAGACGGGACCGTCTACCGGCTGGTCGCCCGGCACAGCGGCAAGGTCGCCGACGTGGCGAGCGCGGGCACAGCCGACGGCACCAACGTCCTGCAGTGGCCCTGGCTCAACCAGGCGAACCAGAAGTGGACCCTCACCAGCACCGGCGACGGCTACTACAAGATCAAGGGTGCGGGCAGCGGCAAGCTCCTGGAGGTCGCGGGTCTCTCCCGCGCGGACGGCGGCAACGTCGACATCTGGCAGGACGCCATCGCTCCCCAACAACACTGGGCCGTCACACCCACCGGTGACGGGTACTACTTCCTCGTCAACCGCTACAGCGGGCTCTCCCTCGGCGTCGACGAGGGCAGCACCACCGACGGGGCCAACATCGAGCAGCAGCCGTACGCGTCACTGACCCGGCAGCAGTGGCAGCTCATCCCCTCCTGAACCTGTCCTCCGTCACAGGGCCCGCCACCCGTACCCTCGGCGGTCGACCGGCCCGTCGGCGCGACAGGCCGACCCGGACATGACGGCGCTCCGCGTGCCGGTGCTGAGGCCGCACCGGCACGGGGAGCTCGTCCGGGAGATCGTGACCTGAAGTTCGCGGTGCCGATATTTCCGCCATGGGCCTTCCAACAGGGGTACGTCGAACTTGGCGTCGTGGGTGAGCACGCACATCACCGTGCGGTCGTCGGTGTCGGTGCGGCGCAGGTAGCGGTGCGGCCGGTCGACGACGATGTCGTCGGCCTCGGGGAAGCGTGCTCGGGTGGCGAAGACGGGTCGGGCGTCGCACACCGTCACGTGGTAGCCGAGGAATTTACCCATGCGCACCAGTGCCGCGGCGAAGTCGATGGCGCCGAAGACGAGCATGCGGGGCGGCGGGACGCTCGACTCGACGAACATGGTGACGTATCACGCCGAACCGAACTCCCCGTCCGCCGAGGCGCTGCAACTGCTGGCCAACTGGGGCACGGACGCGACCCGGGCGGGAACGGACACGTCGTCGGCAGGCAGAGGTCGCTGAACTTCCATTGGCCGTGGGTGAGTTGACTGCACGTCACGCCCAGATTCCTCCGGGTCCGGTACCCGATGGCCAGCAAAGCGATGTTCCTCCACAGGCCAGACGGCAGCCGACGTCGCGCTACACGCACCCGCCGTGCCGGTATCTGCACTGCCACCGCTGTCGGCTCGGCGCTTCTGCAAGGTCGCTGCTTGTGACGGCTGCCGCGAGGTGTGGTTTGTCCTGCCTCCCGACGGCGTGCTCATGTGCACGGTGCTTGTTCGTCATGCCGGTTCGTCATGGCGGTTGGTCATGACGGTTGGTCGACCGGGGTCGCCGAGGATGGACGTCAAGCGCGGGTCGGGAGGTCTCATGAGGTGTCGCGCGTGAGGTGGGTCGTGCTCCGGACGTTCGGATGGCCGGCGTCCCCGGCGATCACTGCCTCCATCGTCATCGCGAAGGCGACGAGGTTGTCCGGCTCGTACCTGGTGAGCAGGCGGATCGTGTCCGCGGCGGATGCCACCCACAACCGGTAGTCGCGAAGGAACTCCCGGAACCATGCGACGCGTTCGTCATCGGTTAGATACCCATCGGCGTCCAGGTCACTGAGCCCGTTCGGCTGGGTGTCGGCGACCTCCGGCCAGGAAGACTGCCAGTGCCGCAGCCACTCGGTCTCCCGGTAGGCGGGGACGGCCTCGGCGTACAACGTGCTGAAGGCCATGAACGCCACTTGCTGCCGGTCATGGGCGTCTGCCCAGTGATCACGGAAAACGAACATCGACCAGCTCATCGGAGCCTCCCGGCAAGTGTGCCGTCAACGTGCCGCACCCGACCATTGTGCCGTCAACTCATCTGCCTGCCACCGCAATTGGTTCTGGGGAGGGGCAAGTCGGGGATGGATTCGGTGTGGGGGTGGAGGTAGGGGTAGGGGTAGGGCGAATGTGGCCTTGGTGGGCGGGTGGGGGGATCGTTTCCCTATCGGAGGCGACGGGGTGCGGTGGTGCCACCGCACCCCCCTGCCCGCGGCCCTGTGCAGAGCCGCGGCTCGGGCCCGTCGGCGCGACCTCGGGATTGTCCCGTCGCTCGACTCGGGTGTTCCGCTCAGTGTCTTCTTGAAGGCACCCCGGGACCCCGGCTGCTGGAGCCACAGCCACCGTTCTGTCACCGTAGGTGTTGCCGGACACTGAGGCTGCCGCTCGCCGCCACACGGGAGCAGGAACCGTCCGAGCGGGCCAGCTGCCAGCCCCAGGTACACCGGATCATCCTCGGCGCGCCGGTCGGCCACGACTTCTCCCCTCACTGCGAGTGGCATCTCTCCGACTACGCGGCCGCGGAACTGCTGGGCCTGCCGCAGGACCGCCTGTCGGGTGTCTCGCTGGTTGGTCGTGACATCGCCCCGGGTCGGACCCACCGGTTCCGCCGACACGCAGGCCTTGTAACCGCGGCCTTGTCACCGCCATGATCGTGGATTCCGGCGGTGCGACAGCGAGGGCGATGTGATGTCTCAGGACCCGGGGCGGCCGAGCGTCGCACCGACGGCGGCGGCACCGGCGACTCTGTTCGGGCCGGTCCCGCAGGCAGGGCGCGGGGTGCTGTGGTGGCTCGGCTGGCTCGTTCCGGTGATCGCCGCCCACCGGGTGTGCACACCGACCCGTCCAGGCCGGGTCATCGACCCCCTGATCGAGCGAGTCCGGTTCTGGCGCACGTTACTGGCACTCACGCTGACCGTCTGCGTCTGGCTGACCCTCCACCTCGTTCCCCCGCGCGAGATACCCGGACAGTTGTACGAGAATTTCTTCCTCGGCCTCGTCATCCTCGAACTGCTCTTCTTGTTGGCCCTCGCAGCTGTCTCCATGGCACCCAAGGGACGCAGACGGGCGGCGGCGTCCCGGTGGCGCGGCTCCTTCCTTGCCTTCGTACTGGTCGAGGCCGCCCTTGTGCTGTTCCAGACCACTGGCGCCCAGTGGCCACCGGCCTCACCCCTGAGAGCCGCCTGTGCACTGTGGCTCCTGCTCTTCGGCGGATCCGGAGGACTTCTGCTCCTCTCCAACGGATGCCGCACCGCCGACGTCAATGAAACTCTGCCGACGCTTGTGCCACTCCTGCCGCTCCTGCCCATGACCCTGCCGCTCGCCGCCGTGGACCCCGCGTACGACCGGGTCCCCCTCGCGGTGCGCCTACTGGCCCAACTCACGGGCCCGGTAAGCCTGGTGCTGCTCGCCCGGTGGGAACTGCGGCGACTGCGCACGCTGCATGACGTACGGGTTTCGCACATCTGGAACCGAGCCTGAGCCGGGCCTTCGCGGTCGTACCGGAAGGCGAGCCTGGCCGCCTTCCGGTACAGGCCGTCCGCCGCAGTTCCAGTGGCCGACGCCCTGGACCGCGTCTCCTTCCGCCCGAGCCGCAAACGAGGCGTGGCGCCTGTCTCTTGCCGCTCTCCGGTCATGCGCTCGGGACTGTCGGGATGATCGTCTGGTTCGCGTGGGCCGGTTGCGTCCTGGGCCATGCGGCCCTCGTGGCGGGAGCCGTGGCGCTCGACGGCAGGGTCCGCACGAAGGCCGTCGCGGAGGCGCTGGCCCGCTACGAGGCCGCGAAACCCGATCCCGCCGACGCTCACCCAAAAACAAACGTTTCCGCAGGTCAGAGCCTGCGCAGGTGGGGCGGGTGGGACTCGAACCCACGGCCGACGGATTATGAGTCCGCTGCTCTAACCGGCTGAGCTACCGCCCCATTACGGCGCGTCGCGCACATTTGTGCGCGCCGTCTGCCGCAGCATAGCCGCTCATACGATCTCCTGCTTCGGATGGTCGACTTCGCATGACCATGAGGACCTCGACGCGACTCGAGCGGTTCCCCCGGGCATGAAAAAGGACCCCAACGGGGTCCTCGTTCAAGCGCTCTCCCGACTGGACTCGAACCAGTAACCTGCCGGTTAACAGCCGGCTGCTCTGCCAATTGAGCTACGGAAGATCGAAGCTCCCCCGACTGGACTTGAACCAGTAACCTGCCGATTAACAGTCGGCTGCTCTGCCAATTGAGCTACAGGGGATTGCCTCGTTGCATCGATCGTGACTCCCTGGGTATTCGCCAGGGGGCGTGCGGTCGCTGCGACACATACATTAGCGCAAGCAGGGGGGTGCTCCGCCAATCGGTTCCGCGTGGCTCGCGCGCGGCGCCCCTCGTTCATCGGCCGTCGTCCGCCCGTCGCCGCACTCACCATCCGTCACCGATCACTCACCAACGACTCACCACTCGACACTCGTCAAGGAAAGGTGGCCGTCATGCGCTACCGGCTCACGTTCGTCGCCGGACTGGCCCTGGGTTACGTGCTGGGCACACGGGCCGGGCGCGAGCGTTACGAGCAGTTGAAGAAGTCCGCCCGCCGGATCTCGCAGAACCCCGCCGTCCGCAACACCGCCGAGTCGGCAGCGCTGCAGGGGAGGGAGTTCGCCGGCAAGGCGTTCCACACCGTGAGCGAGAAGGTCGGGGACCGGGTGCCGGACTCCGTGGCCGGCCGGGTGCGCTCCCTGCGTGAGCGCAAAGCCACGGGAGGTGGCGAGGACGACTGGGGCACCAGTAACACCTGAGCGTAAAGGTGTCGGCATGGACACATCTGCGGCACCCGCACGCCCCTGGTCACCGACAACGCACAGGTCACCCCTGACGGAATGTCGACCCGGCGCGTTCACCTCTCCGCGTACGGCAGAATTTTCGCCATGGGGATAGTCGCCGGGTTGGACAGTTCGCCCGATTTTACTCGTATCGTCGTCTGCGACGCGGACACGGGGTCCGTGCTGCGGCAGGGCTATGCGCCGCATCCGATGGAAGGCGCCGAGGGCGGGGGCGCCGGGCGGCCCTCCGATGTCGATCCGCAGGCCTGGCTGCTCTCCCTCGGTGAGGCGGCCGGCGGCGGGCTGCTCGAGGGCGTGCAGGCCATCGGGGTGTCCGCTCAGCAGAACGCGCTCGTGCCGGTCGACGCACAGGGCAACACCGTACGACCGGCGATGGTCGGCGGGGACAAGCGGGCACAGGTCGCCGCGGCCGATCTGATCGACGCGCTCGGCGGGCGTGAGGCGTGGGCGCAGGCCGTGGGGTGTGTGCCGCAGGCCGGGCAGCCGGTGACCAAGCTGCGGTGGCTGGCGCGGAACGAGCCGGAGGCGGCGCAGCGGACCGCCGTGCTGATGCAGGCGCACGACTGGCTGGTGTGGCAGTTGCTCGGGCGGCCCGTACGGCGGACCACCGACCGGGGCGGGGCATCGGCGACGGGGTACTGGTCAGCCGCCATGGGGGCCTATCGGGGTGATCTCGTCGAACTCGCGCTCGGGCGTCAGGCGATGCTGCCCGAGGTGCTCGGCCCGTCCGATGCCGCCGGTACGACGCCCGAGGGGCTGCTGATCTCCGCCGGGACCGGGGAGACCATGGCCGCCGCCTTCGGGCTCGGGCTGGGGCTCGGGGACGTCGTGGTGTCGCTCGGGGCTTCCGGCTCCGTGATGGCCGTACACCCCGAGGCGCTCTTCGACTCGACCGGGATGATCACCTCGCTGGCCGACGCTACCGGGCTGCATCTGCCCGTCGTCACGACGCTGAACGCCGTACGGACCTTGCGGGGGACGGCCGAGTTGCTCGGGCTGAATGATCTGGAGAGTCTGTCCGACCTCGCGATGAAGTCGACTCCCGGCGCGCACGGGCTGGTCATGCTGCCCTATCTGGAGGGCGAGCGGACGCCCAATCTGCCGCACACCGCCGGGACGCTCGCCGGGCTGCGGCGGGAGTCCATGAAGGCCGAGCATCTGGCGCGGGCCGCCTTCGAGGGGATGCTGTGCGGGCTCGCGGATGCCCTGGATGTGCTGCGGGGACGTGGAGTCGAAGTACAGCGCGTATTCCTGCTCGGGTCCGCCGCCGAGCTGCCCGCCGTGCAGGCAGCGGCGCCGCCGCTGTTCGGGGCGCAGGTCGTCGTGCCGCAGCCCGCGGACTACGCGGCCATCGGCGCGGCGCGGCAGGCCGCCTGGGCGCTCGGGGTGTCGCAGGGCACGCTCGACCCGCGTACCCCGCCGGCCTGGCAGGGTGCCGCCGCGCAGGTGCTGGACCCCGGTGAGGAGCTGGCGGTGGGACAGGCGGTGCGGCAGCAGTACGTGTCCGTGCGGGAGCAGACGCATCCCGGGGCATTTCGTAGCTGATGCGTAGTTGAGGAGCTCGGGTCGGCCGTCGCGTCGGCGGTTCTTGGTCCGCTGTTGGATTAATCGGTTGAAGTAACACGGGTGGAGTGTCAGACGATGGGTGCGTGGGGCACTCCCCATCGTCCGTCACGGACAGACCGCCGACTCCGAGAGATTCAGCGTGCTCATACAACTCCTGCGCACTTATCTGAAGCCCTACAAGAAACCCATCGGCCTGCTCGTGCTGCTCCAGCTCCTGCAGACCTGCGCCACCCTCTATCTGCCCACGCTCAACGCGGACATCATCGACAAGGGCGTGGTGAAGGGCGACACCGGATACATCCTGGTCTCCGGCGCCGTGATGATCGGCATCTCGCTGGTGCAGGTCTTCTGCAACGTCGGTGCCGTGTACTACGGCGCCCGTACGGCGTCGGCGCTCGGCCGGGACGTACGGGCCGCCGTCTTCGACCGTGTGCAGTCGTTCTCGGCGCGCGAGGTCGGGCAGTTCGGCGCGCCCTCGCTGATCACCCGTACGACCAATGACGTCCAGCAGGTGCAGATGCTCGCGCTGATGACGTTCACGCTGATGGCGTCGGCACCGATCATGTGCGTGGGCGGCATCGTGCTCGCGCTGGGCCTGGATGTGCCGTTGTCGGGCGTGCTGATCGCCGTCGTGCCGGTGCTGGGCATCTGCGTGACGTTGATCGTGCGGCGGCTGCGACCGCTGTTCCGGACCATGCAGGTACGGCTCGACACCGTCAACCGGGTGCTGCGCGAGCAGATCACCGGCAACCGGGTCATCCGCGCCTTCGTGCGGGACGAGTACGAGAAGGACCGGTTCGGGAAGGCGAACCACAGCCTGACCGAGGTGTCGCTGGGCACCGGGCGACTGCTCGCGCTGATGTTCCCGATCGTGATGACCGTCGTCAACGTGTCGTCGATCGCCGTCGTGTGGTTCGGTGCTCATCGCATCGACAGCGGCGAGATGGAGATCGGTGCGCTGACCGCGTTCCTCGCCTATCTGATGCAGATCGTGATGTCCGTGATGATGGCCACCTTCATGTTCATGATGGTGCCGCGCGCGGAGGTGTGCGCCGAGCGCATCGAGGAGGTCCTCGGTACGTCGTCGAGCGTCGTACCGCCGACCGCTCCCGTGGTGGAGCTGCGGCGGCACGGGCATCTGGAGATCCGGGGGGCCGGGTTCCGCTATCCGGGCGCCGAGGAGCCGGTGCTCAGGGCCGTCGACCTGGTGGCGCGGCCCGGTGAGGTGACCGCGGTGATCGGGTCGACGGGCAGTGGGAAGTCGACGCTGCTGGGGCTCGTACCGCGACTGTTCGACGCGACCGACGGAGAGGTGCTCGTCGACGGCGTGGACGTGGCCACCGTGGAGCCGAAGCTGCTGGCCAGGACGGTGGGGCTGGTGCCGCAGAAGCCGTATCTGTTCGCTGGGACCGTGGCGAGCAATCTTCGCTACGGCAATCCGGACGCCACGGACGAGGAGTTGTGGCGGGCGCTGGAGGTGGCGCAGGGCAAGGGGTTCGTCGAGCGGTTGGAGGGCGGGCTCGACGCGCCGATCGCGCAGGGCGGGACGAATGTGTCGGGTGGTCAGCGGCAGCGGCTCGCGATCGCGCGGACGCTGGTGCAGCGGCCCGAGATCTACCTCTTCGACGACTCCTTCTCCGCGCTCGACTACGCCACGGACGCGGCGCTGCGGAAGGCGCTCGCGCGCGAGACGGCCGAGGCGACCGTCGTGATCGTCGCCCAGCGGGTGTCCACGATCAGGGAGGCCGACCGGATCATCGTCCTCGACGAGGGGCGGGTCGTCGGCACCGGCAGCCACCACGAGCTGATGGCGGACAACCAGACCTATCGGGAGATCGTGCTCTCCCAGCTCACGGAAGCGGAGGCTGCCTGATGGCCGGGCCCATGGGGCGCATGATGGCCGGGGGCGGCCCCGACCAGCACTCGCTGGACTTCAAGGAGTCCGGCAAACGGCTCCTCTCCCAGTTCAGGCCCGAACGGGCCACGATGTACGTGATGCTGTGCGCGGTGTTCGTGAGCGTGGGCCTGTCGGTGGTGGGCCCGAAGATCCTGGGGCGGGCGACCGACCTGGTCTTCTCCGGCATCATCGGACGGCAGTTCGAGAGCGGCGCTACGAAGGCCGAGGTCCTCGCCGCCATGCGCAAGCAGGGGCGCAACGGCATGGCCGACATGCTCTCCGGTACCGACTTCACGCCGGGCAAGGGCATCGACTTCGACGCGGTCGGTGAGGTGCTGGGGCTCGCCCTGGTGGTGTTCGTGTTCGCCGGGCTGCTGATGCTGGTCGCCACGCGGCTGGTGAACCGGTCGGTCAACCGGACCGTGTACCGGATGCGCGAGGACCTGCAGGCGAAGCTGTCGCGGCTGCCGCTGTCGTACTTCGACAAGCGCCAGCGCGGTGAGGTGCTGTCCCGCGCGACGAACGACATCGACAACATCGGGCAGACGCTCCAGCAGTCGATGGGCCAGCTCATCAACTCGTTGCTGACGATCATCGGCGTGCTGGCGATGATGTTCTGGGTGTCCTGGCTGCTGGCGCTGGTGGCGCTGGTGACCGTACCGCTGTCGTTCTTCATCGCCACGCGCGTCGGCAAGCGGTCGCAGCCGCACTTCGTGCAGCAGTGGCGGACCACCGGCAAGCTGAACGCGCACATCGAGGAGATGTACACCGGGCACACCCTCGTGAAGGTGTTCGGGCGGCAGGAGGAGTCGGCGCAGCAGTTCGCCGAGCAGAACGACGCGCTGTACGAGGCCGGGTTCAAGGCCCAGTTCAACAGCGGCATCATGCAGCCGCTGATGATGTTCGTGTCGAACATCAACTACGTGCTGGTGGCCGTGGTCGGTGGGCTGCGGGTCGCTTCGGGCGCGCTGTCGATCGGTGACGTGCAGGCTTTCATCCAGTACTCGCGCCAGTTCTCGATGCCGCTGACGCAGGTCGCGTCGATGGCGAACCTGGTGCAGTCCGGTGTGGCCTCGGCCGAGCGGATCTTCGAACTGCTGGACGCGGACGAGCAGCAGGCCGATCCGGTGCCGGCGCAGCGGCCCGACGAGTTGCGCGGGCTGGTCTCACTGGAGCACGTGTCGTTCCGGTACGAGCCGGAGAAGCCGCTGATCGAGGATCTGTCGCTGGCGGTGGAGCCCGGGCACACGGTCGCGATCGTCGGGCCCACGGGTGCGGGGAAGACGACCCTGGTGAATCTGCTGATGCGGTTCTACGAGGTTTCCGGGGGCCGCATCACCCTGGACGGGGTGGACATCGCGTCGATGTCCCGGGACGAACTCCGGGCCGGGATAGGGATGGTGCTCCAGGACACCTGGCTGTTCGGCGGGAGCATCGCGGAGAACATCGCGTACGGGGCCGCGCGTGAGCGCGAGGTGACGCGCGGGGAGATCGAGGAGGCGGCGCGGGCCGCGCACGCGGACCGTTTCATCCGTACGTTGCCGGACGGGTACGACACCGTGATCGACGACGAGGGGACGGGGGTGAGCGCCGGTGAGAAGCAGCTCATCACGATCGCTCGGGCGTTCCTGTCCGATCCGGTGATCCTGGTGCTCGACGAGGCGACGAGTTCCGTGGACACACGGACGGAGGTTCTCATCCAGAAGGCGATGGCCAAACTGGCGCACGGGCGGACGTCGTTCGTGATCGCGCACCGGCTGTCGACGATCCGGGACGCGGACACGATCCTGGTGATGGAGAACGGGGCGATCGTCGAACAGGGCGCACACGGGGAGCTGTTGGAGGCGGACGGGGCCTATGCGCGGTTGTACAAGGCGCAGTTCGCGGAGGCGGTGGCCGAGGTGGATTAGCGGGACAGCGGGATAGCAGAGATCCCCAAGGGGGCTGAATTTCAGCCCCCTTGGGGATTTTGGGTATGTGGGGAGTTCAGTCCAAGTAGCCGCGTAGTTGGTCCGCGAAGGCGTGGTCCCTCAGTTTGTTCAGGGTCTTGGACTCGATCTGGCGGATGCGCTCCCGGGTGACGCCGAAGATGCGACCGATCTCCTCCAGCGTGCGCGGGCGCCCGTCCGCCAGGCCGTAACGCAGCTGGACGACCTTCCGCTCCCGCTCCCCCAGCGTCGACAGGACCGCCTCCAGGTGTTCCCGCAGCAGCAGGAACGCGGCCGACTCGACCGGCGACGCGGCGTCCCCGTCCTCGATGAGGTCACCGAGCGCCACGTCGTCCTCCTCGCCCACCGGGGCGTGCAGCGACACCGGTTCCTGGGCCAGGCGCAGCACCTCGCTGACGCGCTCGGGCAGGAGGTCCAGCTGGGCGGCGACCTCCTCGGGGGTCGGCTCGTAGCCGCGTTCCTGGAGCATCCGGCGCTGGACGCGGACGACCCGGTTGATCAGCTCGACCACGTGTACGGGCACGCGGATCGTCCGGGCCTGGTCGGCGAGGGCGCGGGACATGGCCTGGCGGATCCACCAGGTCGCGTACGTCGAGAACTTGTAGCCGCGCGCGTAGTCGAACTTCTCGACGGCACGGATCAGGCCCAGGTTTCCCTCCTGGACGAGGTCGAGCATGGTCAGGCCGCGGCCCACGTAGCGTTTCGCCACCGACACCACCAGGCGCAGGTTCGCCTCGATCAGGCGGCGCTTGGCCATGCGGCCCATGACGACCAGCTTGTCCAGGTCGAGGGTCAACTGGCTGTCCAGATCGCGGGCGAGCCGCAGTTTCTCCTCGGCGAACAGGCCGGCCTCGACCCGGCGGGCGAGTTCGACCTCCTCGACCGCGGTGAGCAGCGGGATGCGGCCGATCTCGCGCAGATACTGGCGGAACAGGTCGGAGGAGGGCCCGCTGGTGTCGGCGCGGGCGGGGCCTCGGGCCGGGGCGCGGGCGCGGAGCCGTTCGGCCGGCTCGATGGGCTCAATAGGCTCAATAGGCTCGCTGAGATCGATCGGCTCGATCGGTTCCGCCGTCTCCACCGCGTCCGCCGGGGGTTCGTCCAGTTCGGGCGGGCTGTCGGGCTCGGCCGCCTCGGGGTGGTGCGCGGCACGGCTCTGCGGCGGCACGGCCGCGATGACCTCGGCGACGTCAGTGACGTCCGCGGTGCCGGTCTCGGCGCCGGGCTTCGTCGCGGCGGTACTGCTGTCGGTCTGGGCGAGGGTCTGGGTCTGCACGGGGGCGACCTCCAGGATGATCGCTGCTGAGGCGTACGGCAGCGGTACTCGGGGGGCGGAGTGGGCGGCCTCACCGCTGTCCGTCCCGTACGCGTTGACCGGAATCGCGGGGGTGTCGGACCCGTTGGGGACGGGTCGGCCGCGCTCCGAGGACTCAGGCACCGGAACCCAGTGTGGAGTACGACACATCACCGCCACGAGGGGCGTGCGACGACTTTCTGGGTTCGGTCCGTGACCACATGGTTACCGTCACGGAAAACTCGAGTGCCCGTTCGTGGTCCGACCTGGCACGATCGGCGCGTGTCCGGTTCTCTTCACTCAACTCACGTGTACGAAACGCATATCACCGTCCGCTGCGAAACCTCCGCCGAGGCGGAACGGCTGGACCGCTGGGCGACGGCGACCGGTCTCAAGCTGACGCACATCGTCCTCGCCCGTGGCCGAATGCCGGCCCAGCCGATGCTCACACTCACGGGTTCCCCGTCGTACGCCGACGAATCGGCCCGCGCGCGGGAAGTCGGGGCGCTGCTGCGGGCGGCGGGGTTCGAACCGGTGCGCGTCAAGATCGAGTCGTCGCCGTGGGCGCCCGAGGTACCGCGTGAACCACGCGCGGACGAACGGTACTTCGAGCACCACGTGAAGCTGCGGCTGCCCGTGGACGCGGATCTCGACGCCCTGGCCGCGCGGGTCGTCCCGTACGGCGCGCATCTGTCGTGGAACGCCCGTCGGGTGGCGCGAAGCGGCCGGTGGACCGAGCGGTTCGTGACGCAGCGGTGCCGGGGCGTGGACACGGCGGGGGCGGGACGGGCGCTCGACCGGCTGCTGGCGGAACTGCGGGGGCACGAAGTGATTGATACGGAGCGGGAGTTCGTGCTGTACGACAGTGATCTGTCCGTCGACGACGGATGGATCGAGGAGAGCGGAGGCGCGGTCATGGCGGCGCCGGAGGTGTGCGGATGAGCAACCAGAGATCATGGCGGAAACCGCTGCGGGCAGGCGTCGACGCGCCCAAGGTCGCCCTGGACGACAGGACCCGGGAGAACCAGGGGCTGCCCCTCACCCTGCGTACCGTGCCGGGCAAGGACGTGGACCAGCGGCTGGTCTTCGAGCCGGCGCTGAAGCAGCACCCCAACGCCTTCCGGGCGGCCGACCCGGGCTTCGCCGATCCGGCCCGGGGTGAGGCCTGGCGGGTCGCGCGGCGCCGGGCTCTGGAGCTGGTGCTCGACGCGATCGCCGGGTCCGAGTGGGCCGAGTCGCTGGTGCTGCGCGGGAGCGTGCTGATGGCGGCGTGGTTCGGTGAGGCCGCCCGTGAGCCCGGTGACCTGGACTTCGTCGTCGTACCGGACACCTTTTCGATCAGTGACGCACGTGCGGGTCGGATGCTCGCCGGGATCGCGGCGGCGGCCGAGGCCCGGGGAGACGACGAGGTGGGGTTCTCCGCGCGCGAGGCGGTGGTCGAGGACATCTGGACCTATGACCGGGTGCCGGGCCGCCGTATGGTGCTGCCCTGGTCCGCGCCGGAGCTGCCCGGAGGCCATGTGCAGCTCGACTTCGTCTTCAACGAGCGGCTCGCCGAGCCGCCGGTACCGGTGGAGCTGCCGGGCGGCGTGTCGGTCGGGGCGGCGACGCCCGCGCTGTCGCTGGCCTGGAAGCTGATGTGGCTGATCAACGACATGTACGCGCAGGGCAAGGACCTGTACGACGCCGTGCTCCTGGCCGAGCGGTATCCGCTCCCCCACGAGCTGCTGAACGAGGTGTTCCGGCTCTCCGGCGAGTGGCCGCACCACGGACGGGAGCACATCCTGCTCGCCGATGTGGTGGAGGCGGTGGGATACGTCGAGTGGGATCACTTCGTCGTGGAGTACCCGCAACTCGCGGGGAGGGAGCGGGAGTTCGTGGACCGGTTGGTGCGGGCGGTGACGCCGACGTTCGAGGGGCGGTGACTCCGAGGCCTGCTCGGAGACCTGCTCAGAGCGCTGCCGCGCCCCGCTCCCGCAGTGCCTGGTCGTACTGCTGGAGTACCCACAACTCGTTCTGTACGGCGGCCAGTTCGGCCGGGTCGCCGTGGGTGGCCAGGCGGGTGTGGGTGACCTGGACCTCCTGGATCCGGCGTTCCACCGCTCTGCGGCGGACCATGACCAACTGGTCGCTCGCGTACACGTCGTCGACCGTCTTGCGCATGATCGCCTCGACCGCCAGCTCCGTCACCATGGCGCGGACCGTGTTGTCCGGGGCCACCTCGCGGACACGGACCAGGTACTCCTGGGGGTCCTGGGCGCCGTACTCCACACCGCCCACTTCCATGATCGCCTGGCGTACGGCCGCGTAGGGGGTGGCGGTGAACTCGTCCAGGCCGTAGGCGTCGAAGGCCGGGGAGACCAGGTCGGGGCGCTGGAGGGCGAGTTTGAGGAGTTCGCGTTCGGTGGCGTAGACCGGGTTGCGGAGGTTCAGGGCGGGGCCGGAGGGGCCGCCGGACCGGGACGAGGTCGTCTCGTACGGCTGGGACTGGCGCTGCTGGCCGGTGGGGGCCGGGCCCTTGCCGCCGCGGTCCCGGGCCCAACGGGCCAGCTGGGACACCCTCTTGACGACGAACTGGGTGTCCAGGATGCCGAGCATGCCGGCGAGCTGGACCGCGACCTCGTGCTGTGCGCCGCTGTTCTTGATGCGGGCCACGATCGGGGCGGCCTCGTCCAGCGCCGCCGCGCGGCCCACCGGGGTCTCCAGGTCGTAGCGGACGGCGATCTGGCGCAGGGCGAACTCGAAGAGCGGAGTGCGGGGTTCGGCGAGGTCGGCGACGGCCTGGTCGCCCTTGGCGAGGCGCAGGTCGCAGGGGTCCATGCCGTCGGGCGCGATGGCGATGTAGGTCTCGGCGGCGAACTTCTGGTCGTCCTCGAAGGCGCGCAGCGCGGCCTTCTGGCCGGCCGCGTCGCCGTCGAAGGTGAAGATCACGCGGGCCGAGCCGTTGTCCATCAGCAGTCGGCGGAGGATCTTGATGTGGTCGGTGCCGAAGGCCGTGCCACAGGTCGCGATCGCCGTCGTCACACCGGCCAGGTGGCAGGCCATGACGTCCGTGTAACCCTCGACGACGACCGCGCGGCTCGCCTTCGCGATGTCCTTCTTGGCGAGGTCGATGCCGTACAGGACCTGGGATTTCCGGTAGATCGCCGTGTCGGGGGTGTTGAGGTACTTGGGGCCGTTGTCCTCTTCGTACAGCTTCCGCGCGCCGAAGCCGACGACCTCGCCGCCGATGTCGCGGATCGGCCACATCAGGCGGCCCCGGAAGCGGTCGATGGGGCCGCGGCGGCCTTCCTGGGCGATGCCGGACAGGAGGAGTTCCTTGTCCGAGAAGCCCTTGCCGCGGAGGTAGCGGGTGAGGTGGTCCCAGCCCTGGGGGCTGTAGCCGACGGAGAAGTGTTCGGCGGCCGACTGGTCGAAGCCCCGTTCCGCGAGGAACTTGCGGCCCGCGTCCGCCTCGGAGCTGGTGGCCAGCTGCTCCACGTACCACTGCGCGGCGATCTTGTGGGCCTCCACCAGGCGGATGCGCTCGCCGCGCTGGCCCGCGGGGTTGTAGCCGCCCTCCTCGTACCGCAGGGTGATGCCGGCCTGGGCGGCCAGACGCTCGACCACCTCGGAGAAGGAGAGGTGGTCGACCTTCATCACGAACGTGATGGTGTCGCCGCCCTCCTGGCAGCCGAAGCAGTGGAAGAGTCCCTTGCTCGGGCTGACCTGGAAGGACGGTGACTTCTCGTCGTGGAAGGGGCACAGGCCCTTCAGGTTGCCGCCGCCCGCGTTGCGCAGCTGGAGGTACTCGGACACGACGGCGTCGATCGGGACCGCGTCCCGAACCGCCTTCACGTCCTCTTCGTTGATCCTTCCGGCCACGCAGTGAGTCTACGGGGGCGGGCCGACAGTGCCGTGACAGTCGCGGGCGGTATCGCGGCTACGGGACGAGGCTGTCCAGTGGTACGCGCGGGTCGGCCAGTGCCTCCGTGTCCACCTGGGACCGGGAGCGGATGAGCTGCTGGATGGGCTCTGTGACGTCCCACACGTTCACGTTCATCCCGGCCAGCACCCGGTTCTCCTTCACCCAGAAGGCGATGAACTCGCGCTTGGCCGCGTCTCCCCGGATCACCACCTGGTCGTACGAGCCCGGGGGCGCCCAGCCCGAGTACTCCATGCCCATGTCGTACTGGTCGGAGAAGAAATACGGCACGCGGTCGTACGTCGATTCGCGGCCCAGCATCGCGCGGGCCGCCGCCGGGCCGCCGTTGAGGGCGTTGGCCCAGTGTTCGACGCGCAGCCTGGTGTCGAACAGGGCGTGGTGGAAGGCGGCCACGTCACCGGCCGCGTAGATGTCGGGGTCGGAGGTGCGCAGGCGTTCGTCGACCGCGATGCCGCCGCCGTACGCGCGGTCGGCGAGGGTCAGGCCGGCCGCCTCCGCCAGTGCCGTGCGCGGTGCGGCTCCGATGGCCGCCAGGACGTCGTGGGCCGGGTGCTCCTCGCCGTCGTCCGTACGGGCCGCGAGGACCATGCCGTCCTGGCCGACGATCTCCGTCAGGCGGGCGCCGAAGTGGAAGCGGACGCCGTGCTCGCGGTGCAGCTCGGCGAAGAGGTTGCCCAGCTCGGGGCCGAGGACCGACTGCAGCGGGGTCGACGACGGCTCGACGACGGTCACCTCGGCGCCGTACTCCCGTGCCGCCGCCGCGACCTCCAGGCCGATCCAGCCGGCGCCGGCGATCACGAGGTGGCCGTTGTCCCGGCCCAGGGCGGCAAGGACGCCCTTGAGGCGCTCGGCGTGCGCGAGGCGGCGCAGGTGGTGGACACCGGCCAGGCCCGTCCCGGGGATGTCCAGGCGGCGCGGCTCGGCGCCGGTGGCGATGAGCAGTTTGTCGTAGTGGACGAGGGTGCCGTCGTCGCCGAACCGGACCGTCTTCGCCGTACGGTCGATGGCGTCGACGGTCTGGCCGAGGTGGAGTTCGATGTCGTTGCGCGCGTACCAGGCCGGCTCGTGGACGAAGACGCTGTCGCGTTCCTCTTTACCGAGGAGGTAGCCCTTGGAGAGCGGGGGCCGCTCGTACGGGTGGTCGCGTTCGTCGCAGATCAGTATCACGCGGCCGGTGAAGCCCTCCGTCCGGAGCGTCTCGGCCGCCTTGGCGCCGGCCAGTCCGCCTCCGACGATGACGAATGTCTGATCCGCGTCGACCACTTCATGCCTCCTCGTAAGAACGGGTGCCACGTGCTGCTCGTGCCGCGTGTTGCTCGTGCCTTGTGTACGGGTGCCCCCTGGGGAGCGTCCCGCACGGAGTGTGATGGGGGAAGAGGGTGTGGCCCGATCAGGCCACCCAGGGTCACATCTGTGCCATATGCGGTTCATATGGGACCGCACAGAGGTCAGATAGGGGCCATATACGGGTCATATGCCGCCCTTCAGGTGCCCGTGCAGCGAACGCGCCGACGCGTCGGTGAGGGACGCGATCTGGTCGACGATGACCCGCTTGCGCGCACGGTCGTCCGCCGCCTCGTCGAACAGCGCGCGGAACTGGGGGTCAAGGCCGTCCGGGGCGCGGGCGGTGAGCGCCTCGGCGAGTTCGGCGACGACGACGCGCTGGTCGGCGCGGATCAGTTCCTGTTCGGCGCGTTGCATCACGTACCGGTCGGCGACCGCCTTCAGGACCGCGCACTCCAGCCGGGCCTCGCGCGGGACGACCAGTTCCGCCGCGTACCGCGTGAGCCGGCCGTTGCCGTACGCCGCGCGCGTGGCGCCCTCCGCGGCAAGGCAGAAGCGGCCGATGAGCTGGCTGGTGGCGTCCTTCAGCCGGGCCTGGGCGACGGCCGTACCGTCGTAGCCGTGCGGCCACCACTCCTGGTCGAGGAGTCGGTCGAGGGCCTCGGCGAGCTCGGCGGGGTCGGTGTCCGCGCCCACGTAGCGGCCGGTGGCGACCCGGAAGATCTCCTGGCGCTCGGGCTCGGCGTGCAGGCAGTTGGGGTCGATGTGACCGGCGTGCAGACCGTCCTCGACGTCGTGCACCGAGTACGCCACGTCGTCCGCCCAGTCCATGACCTGGGCCTCGAAGGTCGTCCGGGTCCCGGGGGCGCCCTGGCGGACCCAGTCGAAGACCGGTCTGTCGTCGTCGTAGACGCCGAACTTCGGGGAGGCCGGGTCGGTGGGATGCGCGCCGCGCGGCCAGGGGTACTTGGTGGCGGCGTCGAGGGTGGCCCGCGTGAGGTTGAGGCCCACGCTGACGAGGTCGCCGGTGGTGCCGGATCCGCCGGAGACTCCCGATCCGCGCGTGGAATCGAGGCGTTCGCTGCGTACGAAGCGCTTCGGTTCGATCCGGGTGAGGAGCCGGAGGGACTGGGCGTTGCCTTCGAAGCCGCCGCAGTCCGCCGCGAACTCGTTGAGCGCCTGTTCGCCGTTGTGCCCGAAGGGCGGGTGACCCAGGTCGTGCGAGAGGCAGGCCGCCTCGACGAGGTCGGGGTCGCAGCCGAGGGCGGCGCCCAGTTCGCGGCCGACCTGGGCGCATTCCAGGGAGTGCGTGAGGCGGGTGCGGGGGCTGGCGTCCCAGACCCGGCTGCGGGTGCCCGGCGTGACCACCTGGGTTTTGCCTGCCAGCCGTCGTAGCGCGGAGGAGTGCAGCACGCGGGCACGGTCGCGTTGGAAGGCGGTGCGGCCTGGGCGCTTGTCGGGTTCGGCGGCCCAGCGGGCGACTGCCGTCGGGGCGTAGACGGTCAGGGTGTTGTCGCTGGGGGTGGTGTCGCTTTCGGGGGGCTGGGGGGCGGGGGTCGTGTTGGTGCGTGTGCCTTCCATGGTTCGACAGTAAGGGCAGGTACTGACAATTTGGGCGTGTGTGTTTCGCCTGCGCGTCTGCCGGGGGCTGTTTCGTCGGCGGGTGCGGGCGCGTTGTGGCTGGTCGCGCCCACGCGGCGGAGCCGCAAATCGATACAGCCCCGCGCCCCTACATGGCCGGCGCCAGTTCTCGGGTCAGGGATGTTGCGGGGGCCGCGACGGTCTCGTCGTAGCGGTGGAGGATCAGGTGGGCCATCGACGGGTGGGCACCCAGGGGGGCCGCGGCGATCCACGGGGCGGCCTCGGCGCACTCCGTGGCGAAGCGGCCGGGTGCGGTGAAGTACGAGGCCACGGCGACCCGGTGGCGGCCTCGGGCGGTCAGGGCGCGTACGGCTGCGGGGACGGTCGGCGCGGCGGTGGTGGCGTACGCCGGTACGACGGGGACGCCCAGGCGCTCGGCGAGGAGCTGGGCGGTGCGGCGGGTGTCGACGTCCGAGTCGGGGTCGCGGGAACCCGCGGCGGCGAGGACCACCGCGCTCGTCCGGCGCTGCTCGTCGGTCATCCGGGTGCGCCAGCCGGCCTCGACGAGGCGGGCGTACAGGGTCTCGACGAGCAGGGGGTGCGGGCCGAGCGGGGCGGCCACGCGCGTGCGTGCCGACGCCGCCGCGGCCATCTCCGGGATGTCCTGCTTGACGTGGTAGCCGCGGCTGAGCAGCAGCGGTACGAGGACGGCCTCGGCTGTGCCGAGTCCCGCGAGCGTGTCCGGGAGCAGGGGCGCGTTCAGCTCGATGTGTCCCAGGTGCACGGGCACATCGGGGCGCAGTTCGCGGACGCGTTCGGCGAGCGCGCCGACGGTGCTCAGGGCGCGTGGGTCGCGGCTGCCGTGGCCCACGAGGACGAGTGCGGGCGGGGCGGGGCGACGGCTGCCGTCGAGCGAGATGAGGCTGAGCTGGCTGCCGAGCTGGCTGGTGATCCGGTCCATGATGTGCGCCGTACTGTCGAGGTGGGCGCCTCCGGGCGGCCGGGGGCTCTGCGGGTGCTGCGCGGACTCGTCGTAAGAACGGGGCGACGGCGTCATGTACCGATCGTGACGGTACGAGGTTGCCACGCCGTTGCGGCTCGGTCACGGGTCTTTTCCGGGGGTTCACGGTGAAGGCAAGGGGTGTGTGAGTTTGCCTGACCTGCGGTTTCCTGAAGCCGAGTGAAGCTGGTCACGTCGGGGGCGGTGAACCGGGGCCGCGTCGGGGGCGTCTTCCTTGGTCGAAGGCCGCCGAAGGCCACCTGGGAGGGACTCGTCCGATGAGCAGTCCGAAGGCGCGTGGATCGTGGGCGTCTTTGGCGTCTTTGGCGTCTTTGGCGTCTCTGGTGTCTTTGCGTTCGCGTGTGCGTCTGCCTCGTACGCGGGCCGGGCAGCGGCGGGCCGTGCAGGTCGTGATGTCGCTGTGCGTGCTGGCCTTGTTGCCGGCCACCTGGATGTTCGTCGCCACCGGCGACCGACTGCGCGATGTCCCGGACGTGCCGCGTACCGATGTCGCCGTCGTCTTCGGTGCCGGGTTGTGGGGTGGTGAGCCGTCTCCGTACCTCGCGCACCGGTTGGACGCGGCGGCGAAGCTGTACCGGGCGGGGCAGGTGAAGGTGGTGCTCGTCACCGGGGACAACAGCCGCGAGGACTATGACGAGCCGGATGCGATGCGGGCGTATCTGACGCGGCACGGGGTGCCGGACGCGCGGATCGTGAGTGACTACGCCGGGTTCGACACATGGGACTCCTGCGTCCGGGCGAAGAGGATATTCGGGGTCGACCGGGCGGTGCTGATCAGTCAGGGGTTCCATATTCGTCGTGCTGTCGCGTTGTGCGAGGCGGCGGGGGTGGAGTCGTACGGGGTCGGGGTCGAGGCCAGGCATGACGTGACGTGGTACTACGGCGGGGCGCGGGAGATCTTCGCGGCGGGGAAGGCGGCGTTGGACGCGGTGTTCAAGCCTGATCCGCGGTTCCTGGGGCCGGTGGAAGTGGGGGTTCAGCGGGCGTTGCGGGTGAACGGGGAGTGAGAACCTCACCGGCGGCACCGGTCCCCCGGGAGGTCCCCGTGCCTGGTGTGTAACGGGGGGCGTTCCGGGGTGTAACACCGGCGCCGCACGCTGGGCGGTATGGAGACCTCCGTGACGCCCACGCACTGCCCGTACTGCGCCCTGCAGTGCGGGATGAACCTCACGCCGGCAGCAGGCGGGGGCGTCACGGTCACCGAGCGCGTCGACTTCCCGGTCAACCGAGGCGCCCTGTGTAGCAAGGGACGCACCGCACCGGCCCTGCTTTCACCGGCGCTGCGGCTGACCGAGCCGCTCGTCCGGCGTGACGGGATCCTCGTCCCCGCCTCCTGGGAGGAGGCGCTGGACCGGGTCGCCGAAGGACTGACCCGCACGCGTACGGAACATGGCCCGGACGCGTGCGGTGTCTTCGGCGGGGGTGGGCTGACGAACGAGAAGGCCTACGCGCTGGGCAAGTTCGCACGGATCGTTCTCGGGACCTCGCAGATCGACTACAACGGGCGATTCTGCATGTCGTCCGCCGCCGCTGCCGGTAACAAGGCCTTCGGGATCGACCGGGGGCTGCCCTTCCCGATGGAGGACATCCCCAAGACCGGCTGTGTCATCCTCGTCGGCTCCAATCTCGCCGAGACCATGCCGCCTGCCCTCCGTTATCTCACCGAACTCAAGGAGAACGGGGGGACGTTGATCGTCATCGATCCGCGTCGGACCCGTACCGCCGAGCAGGCCGATCTGCATCTCGCGCCGCGTCCCGGCACCGATCTCGCCCTCGCCCTGGGCCTGTTGCACCTGGTCGTGTCCCAGGGCCGCACCGACGAGGCGTACATCGAGGAACGGACGAGCGGCTGGGAGGAGACGCGGGCGGCGGCGATGGCCCACTGGCCGGAGTACGTGGAGCGGATCACCGGGGTGCCCGTGCCCCAGCTCCGGGAGGCCGTGCGGATGTTCTGCGAGCCGGCCAACGCGATGGTGCTCACCGCGCGTGGACCCGAGCAGCAGTCCAAGGGGACGGACACGGTGAGCGCGTGGATCAACCTGTGTCTGGCGACCGGGCGTTCGGGGCGGCCGTACTCCGGATACGGATGTCTGACCGGGCAGGGCAACGGGCAGGGCGGGCGTGAACACGGCCAGAAGGCGGACCAGTTGCCCGGCTACCGCAAGCTGACCGACCCGGAGGCCCGGCGCCACGTGGCCGGCGTGTGGGGTGTCGATCCGGACTCGTTGCCGGGGCCCGGGCTGAGCGCGTACGAACTCCTCGACGCGCTCGGCTCCGACATCCGCTCCCTGCTGCTGATGGGGTCCAATCCGGTGGTCTCCGCACCCCGGGCCGCGCACATCCAACAGCGCCTGGAATCACTGGACTTCCTGGTCGTCGCGGATGTCGTGCTGTCCGAGACCGCCGCGCTCGCCGATGTCGTCCTGCCCGTGACCCAGTGGGCGGAGGAGACCGGTACGACCACCAATCTGGAGGGGCGGGTGCTTCTGCGCAGGCAGGCCGTCGCTCCCCCGGACGGGGTCCGCAGCGATCTGTACGTTCTGCATCAACTCGCGGCACGCGCAGGGGTGGAGAAGGGGTTCCCGGTCGACCCCGAAGAGGTCTTCGAGGAGTTGCGGCGGGCCAGCGCGGGCGGGATCGCCGACTACTCGGGGATCACCTACCGGCGGCTCGCCGAGGAGAACGGCGTCTTCTGGCCCTGCCCGGCGCAGGACGACCAGCCGGACGAACAGCGGCACGAGCAGCAGCACGATCAACGGCACGAGCACGACGACCAGTCGCAGGCAGCGCCGCATCCCGGTTCGCCCCGTCTCTTCCTCGACCGGTTCGGGACCGAGGACGGGCGGGCCCGGTTCGCGCCGGTGACGTACCGGCCGATCGCCGAGGAGCCGGACGCCGAGTACCCGGTACTGCTGACCACCGGGCGGGTCGTGGCCCAGTACCAGTCCGGGGCCCAGACGCGGCGGGTCGACGAGCTCAACGCCGCCGCGCCCGGGCCGTTCGTGGAGCTGCATCCCCGGCTGGCCGCGCGGCTGGGAGCCGGGGAGGGGGATGCCATCGCCGTCGTGTCACGGCGCGGGCGGGCGGTGGCGCCGGCGCGGATCACCACCTCGATCCGCCCCGACACCGTCTTCATGCCGTTCCACTGGCCGGGCGAGGGCCGGGCCAACACGCTGACCAATCCGGCGCTCGACCCGACCTCACGGATGCCGGAGTTCAAGGCGTGCGCGGTACGGCTGGAGACCGTACGTCCTTGAGAGGCAGGTGAGTTGGGGTGCGCAGTACTACCAGGTGACCGGGAGGGTGCGTACGCCGTGGACCGCGCGGCCCTCGTGGGCGTCCACCTCGGCCGGGGCCGTCAGCCGTAGGCCGGGCAGGCGGCGGAACAGGGTGGGCAGGGCGATCTGGAGTTCGGCGCGGGCGAGGGACTGGCCGAGGCAGTTGTGCAGGCCGTGGCTGAACGTCAGGTGATGCTGGGTCTCCCGGGTGATGTCGAAGGTGTCCGGGTCCGTGAACGCGCCGGGGTCCCGGTTGGCGGCCTGGAGCGCGACGACGACGCCTTCCCCGGCCCGTACGGTGACGCCACCGATCTCCACGTCCTGCGTGGCGATGCGCCGCATCCCGACGTGAACGACCGTGAGATAGCGCAGGAGTTCCTCGACCGCTCCTGGCACCAGCTCCGGATCGGCCTGCAGCGCGGCCAGCTGGGCGGGGTGGGACAGCAGGGTCACCACGCCCAGCGACAGCATGCTCGCCGTCGTCTCGTGCCCCGCGATGAGCAGCATCACGGCAAGTCCGGCGGCTTCGGCGGGGGTTGCCTCGCCGGTGGCCACGCGTTCGGCCGCGAGCCTGCTCAGCAGGTCGTCGCCGGGGTCGGCGGTCTTGGCGGCGAGCAGTTCCATCAGGTATCCGAACAGCGCGCCCCAGCCGGCCCGCATCGCCTCGGGCCCGTCGGTCACGGTGGCGAACGCGGCGGCTTGGCGATGGATGAACTCCCGGTCCGCGTACGGCACTCCGAGGAGTTCACAGATGACGAGCAACGGCAGTGGCAGGGTGAAGTGCTCCACCAGATCGACATCGGGCCCCTTGGCCACCAGGTCGTCGATGAGCCGGTCGGTCAACTGCTGGATGGACGGGCGCAGTTCTTCGGCGCGGCGGAAGGTGAAGTCGGGGATCAGCATCCGGCGAAGCCGGGTGTGGTCGGGCGCGTCCATGGCGAACAGCTGGCCGGGTGTGGGTGGCGGCGGGGTCGGCTGGAGGCCGGGGAACCCCTCCCGGTGGTTCTCGGCGCTGAAGCGGGCGTCCGCCAGGACGGCACGGGCGTCCTCGTGCCGGGTGACCAGCCAGGGGGTGTTGCCGCCCCAGAGCGCGATACGGCTGATCCGGCCCCGCTCGCGCAGCAGGGTGAACTCGGCGGGCGGGTCGAGCAGGGCGGTGCGCCGCATGGGCAGTGGGGGGAACGTGGTCTCGGACATGGTCGGTGTCTCCGCGTGGTGGGGGGGCGGGGGCATGGTCGGTGCCAAGGCTCGGCCAACGCCTGCGGCACGGTCGGTACCCAGGCGCAGGCGGTGCGCCTGAGCGAGGCCGGTGCCCAGACGCAGGCGGTGTACCTGGGCGAGCGATCGGGTGCCTAGGCGCGGTCGGTGGGCGGGGTTGCGGGCAGGCCGGCGAGTTTCAGGAGCAGGCCCTTGACGTCGGTGGCGGCGATGGTCTCGCTGCCGTGCTCCGGTTCCGAGCACAGCAGTACGGGGCCGTGGTCGGGGTCGCTCGGGAGGCGGCCGTGGCTGCCGCGGACGCCCGAGGGGTCCAACGGGACCGTCTGCATGCGGTAGCGGAACCCCAGCTTCTTGCGGGCGAGTTGACCGGCCGCATGCAGTTTCACCGACGGGTTGGTGTCGTCCCACAGCAGTTCGGCGGGGTCGTAGCCGGGCTTGCGGTGGATCTCGACCTGGCGGGCGAAGTCGGGGGCGCGGTCGTCGTCGAGCCAGTAGTAGTACGTGAACCACGCGTCGGCGTCCGCCACCGCGACCAGCTCTCCCGAACGCTCATGGTCCAGGCCCTGGGCCGCCTTGCCCATCTCGCCCAACACCTGTTCCACACCGTCGAGTTCACCGAGGATCTTGGCGACCTCGCGTACGTCGGCCGGGTCCCGGACATAGACGTGCGCCACCTGGTGGTCGGCGACGGCGAAGGCACGGGAGGTCCAGGGGTCGAGGTACTCCATGCCGTCCTGGGTGTACACCTCCAGGAGTCCGGCCCGGCGCAGGGTCCGGTTGATGTCCACGGGGCGGGAGACCGGGGTGATGCCGTACTCGCTCAGCGCCACCACCGTGGCGCCGGCGGCGAGGAAGTGGTCGATCAACGGGCGCAGGGCGTCGTCGAGTCGGCGGGCTGCGCGGATCGACGCGTCGGACTGCGGGCCGGAGCGCTGCGGTTCGTAGTCCATCTCCGGGATGTAGACCAGGGTCAGGTCGGGGTCGTGTTCGTCGAAGACCTGGCGGGCGGCGCCCAGGATCCACTGGGTGGAGGGCATGCCGGCGTTCGGGCCCCAGTAGGTGAACAGGGGGAAGGGGCCCAGCCGTTCGGTGAGTTCGTCGTGCAGGGAGGGCGGCCAGGTGTAGCAGTCGGGTTCCTTGCGGCCGTCGGAGTAGTAGATCGGGCGCGGGGTCACCGTCCAGTCGACGTCGGCGCCCATGGCGTACCACCAGCAGATGTTGGCGACCGTGTAGCCGGGGAGCCGTTTTCGGGCCGCGTCCCAGATCTTCTCGCCGCCGACGAGGGCGTTGTGCTGCCGCCAGAGGAGTACTTCACCGAGGTCGCGGAAGTACCAGCCGTTGGACACCGCGCCGTGTGTGGAGGGGAGTTCGCCGGTGAGGAAGGTCGACTGGGCGGTGCAGGTGACGGCGGGGAGCGTGGTGCCGAGGGTGGCCTGGAAGCCGCGGTCGGCGAGGGCGGCGACGGCGGGCATGTGACGCAGGAGGGCGGGGGTGAGACCGACGATGTCCAGGACGACGAGTCGGTTGGCGTTCGGGGTTTCGGTCATGAGGGGTTCCTTACGGCCGGTCATGAGTGGTCCTCCTTGAGGCCCAGACCGGTCAACCGGTCGCGGGCCCAGGCGAGTTCGGCGGCGATGCCGGCGGCGAGGTCGGCGGGCGGGCGGGGCAGGACGGACCAGGTGTAGGTCTCGACCTCGATGTGGTCGCAGACGGCGCTCGGGCCGCCGAGAAGTCCGTTGAGGACGGTGGTGAGTTGGCCGGCGGTGGTACGGAGGGGTGGTTCGGGTTCGGCGTGCAGCGGGGCGTGGAAGTGTGTCCGCCAGGGGCTGTCCGCGCCGACCGCCGGAAGCCCGCCGCCGTCCAGGGCGTCCGGCAGGTCGTCGACGCCGACCACCGTGCCGTCACTGACCGTTCGGGTCTGGTGGAGGAACCGTCGTTCAGCCAGTTCGCGCAGGGCCGCACGGGCGCGCGGGTCGGTCGGGTCGGGGGCCTCGACCGCGCAGGACGCCTGGAGTTTGACGACCGGCAGACCGGCGTCGGCGAGCCGCCCGAGGGCTTCGCCGGGCTCCTCGAACTGGACGGCGAGATGGCAGGCGTCCAGGCAGACGCCGAGGTAGTCGCGGTCCACGTCGGCGAACTCCCGTACCGCCTGGGTGGTGGTCTCCACGACGCACCCCGGTTCCGGTTCGAAGCCGACCCGGATACGGCGGCCGGTGTCCGATTCCAACTCTGCCAATCCTGACGCCAGTTGGTCCAGCGCGCGGCGGGCCGTGTCCGCGCGCTCTGTCGGCCACGGGGTGCGCCAGCCCAGCGGGAGGGTGGAGACGCTGCCGCGTCGGGCGTCGTCGGGGAGGAGGGCGGCGAGGACGCGGGCGCAGTCGAGGGTGTAGGCGAGTCGGGCCGGGTCGGCCCAGTCGGGGAGGTAGACGTCCTTCTTGACGACCTCGCGGTGGAACCCCTCGTACGGGAAGGCGTTGAGGGTGACCGTCTCCAGGCCGCGTGCCGCGAGTTCGCGCTTGAGGGTCGTCAACGCCCCTTCGTCAGCGGCGAGTTCGGTGACGGCGGTGCGGGCCAGCCAGAGGCCGATCCCGAGCCGGCCGACGCCGAGCCGCTCCCGTACGGGTTCGGCGTGGGCGCCGAGCTGGGCGATGACCCCGGCGAGGTCCTCGGCCTGGTGGACGTTGCTGCAGTACGCGAGGTGGACGGGGGTGCCGTCGGGGTGGAGGAAGCGCACGGGCCGCTCACTCTCCCCCGCGCCGGATGGAGTTGCCCTCGAACGACGAGGTCTCGTCGGGCTTCGGCTCACCGTCCGTGTCGTCCAGGTCGAGGCGTCCGCTCTGGCCGTAGAAAGCGACGGGGTTGCGCCACAGGACGCGGTCGACGTCGTCGTCCGTGAAGCCGTCGGCGAGCATGGCGTCGCCGGTCTTGCGGGTCTTCAGGGGGTCCGAACTGCCCCAGTCCGCCGCCGAGTTGATGAGAACTCGGTCCAGGCCGTGCTCCTGGAGGATGCGGACCATCCGGTCCTCGCTCATCTTCGTCTTCGGGTAGACGGAGAACCCGGCCCAGCAGCCGCTGTCGAGGACCATGCCGACCGTCAGCTCGTTGAGGTGGTCCAGGACGACGAGTTCGGGGGCGATGCCCGACTCCCGTACGACGTCCAGGGTGCGCCTGGTCCCGGCCGCCTTGTCGCGGTGCGGGGTGTGGACGAGGGCGGGCAGTCCGTGTTCGACGGCGAGTTGGAGCTGACGGGCGAGGACCTCGTCCTCCTCCTTGGTCATCGAGTCGTAGCCGATCTCACCGACGGCGACAACCCGGTCCTTGGCGAGGTAGCGGGGCAGTTCGTCGAGGACGGGGAGGCAGCGAGGGTCGTTCGCCTCCTTCGGGTTGAGGGCGATCGTGCAGAAGTGCTGGATGCCGAACTGGGCCGCCCGGTACGGCTCCCAGCCGAGCAGCGAGTCGAAGTAGTCGTAGAAGGTGTCGGGCGAGGTGCGGGGCTGGCCGAGCCAGAAGGCGGGCTCGACGACGGCCCGGACCCCGGCCGCGTACATCGCCTCGTAGTCGTCGGTGGTGCGGGAGGACATGTGGATGTGGGGGTCGAAGATGCGCATGATCACACGGTTTCGTCGGTGATGGAGGTGAGGGCGGAAGTGGTGAAGGGGCGCACGAGGGGGGCGATGTCCGCGGGTACGGGGCGTCCGGCCGCCGTCCGTTCGCGGGCGAAGTCGCTGAGCATGCGGGCGAGTTCGGCGTCGGCTCGGTCGTCCAGTCCGGCGATGCGGGCGAGTGGGATCTCGCAGAAGACGCACTTCAGGACGGCCTGGCGGTACTCGTCCGCCGGGAGGTGGGCCGCCGCGTACGGGCCGAGAGCGGCCTCGATCAGCGTGTTGTCGTTGCCGCGCAGGGTCTGCCGTACGAGGTCCAGGAACCGGCCGGTCCCCTCCCGGTCGAGCTGTGGCAACGCCCGTAGGACGGCCCGCTGTTCGGCGGGGTCGCCGTAGCGGTGCAGTGCCACCACCTCGTCGGTGAGGGCCTGGTCGCGCAGGGGCAGCGCGGCCAGGAGCAGAGCGCGGGCGGCTTCGTCGACGGTCCGGCCGTCGGGCAGCGGGGCGCGTCCGCAGTGGCGGCGGACGGCGGGGAAGCGGGTCCGGATGGCGGCAGGGGATGCGGCGACTTCGGTCAGGGCGGTGTCGAGCCAGGCGCGGGCTTCGGCGGCGAGGGGCAGGACGGATGCATCGGAAAGCGGCATGGCACGGTTCCAGAAAGGGAGTTGGAGAGTTGGAGAGTTGGAGAGGAAGGCAGGGGGCCGGAGGAGCCCGGAGGAGGCCGGAGAGGGCTGCAGGAGGCCGGAACAGGGATCGCGAGATTCTCGTGAACAAGTGGTGGGGCGGCAGGCTCAGGAGGCGAGCAGGCTGCGGGCCTCGGCTCGGCGCAGGAACTCCAGCGAGCTGCGGGCGATGTCGGGGGCGTCCAGAGCGCCGCCCTGGATCTCGACGGACACCAGGCCGCGATGGCCGAGGTCGGTCAACGCCGCCAGCACCGGCGGGAAGTCGATCTCACCGGCGCCGAACTCCAGATGCCGGTGGACCCCGCGGACCATGTCCTCGATCTGGACGTTCAGCAGGTGCGGCGCGGCCAGGTCGACGCAGTCGAGCAGCGTCGGCTCCTCCACGCAGTGGGCGTGTCCGATGTCCAGGGTGACGCCGAACAGCTCGTGTCCGCCGACCAGTTCGCGCAGTCTCAGACATTTCGCGACCGTGTCGACGAACATGTGCGGCTCGGGTTCGAAGGCCAGCGCGACCCCGTACGCCTCCGCCGTCTCCAGCGCCGCACCGACGCCCGCGGCCAGCCGCCGCCACGCCTCCGGCTCCGGGATGCCGTCCGGGGCCGGTCCGCTGCACAACTGGACGCTGGGCGAGCCGAGTTCGGCGGCGATGCGTACGGCACGCCGCAGCAGGTCGACGCGGCGTTCCGGTCGGCCGGACATCAGGGTCGGCTGGTGCTTGCCCCAGGGGTCGAGGAAGTAGGGCGCCCCGGTCTCGACCGTGACGGTCAGCCCAAGTCGCGCCAACTGCTGGCGAACACGGTCGACTTGGCCGTCCAGGTCTTCGGCGTACGGGTCGAGGTGGTTGTGGTCGAGGGTGAGGGCCACGCCGTCGTAGCCCAGGTCGGCGAGGATGCCGAGGACGTCGGAGAGGCGGTGGTGGGTGAACCCGTTGGTGCCGTAGCCGAATCTCAGGCCCATGGCCCGCCCTTCGTCACATGGCTCATGACCGGGCCCAAGACACCGTTCAGGACACAGTTCAAGGCACAGCTCGTGGCATGGCTCACGGCATTGCTCATGTCGGGGACACCCGCCTTGCCAGGCGCTGCGCCACCGGGTGCAGGGCACCCAGGAGCGCGCCGGCGACGGGTGCTCCGGCGCGCGCCGTGAGCGCCGCCTGCAGGGGGACCATGGCAAGGATGCCCGCCCCCACCGCACGCCGTACGGAACTCGCGCGTGGATCGCGTACGGCCCTCAACTGCGCCCAGCCGTACGTCCCCAGGTAGGCGATAACTCCGGCGGAGGCGACGGCTGTTCGGGCGATCTCCTCGCGGGGCAGGGTGCGTCGGGGCGGGAGAACGGCCGGGAGCAGAGAAGGCAGCACCGTCGACAGCGCCGTGGCCGACGACACGGCGAGCGTCGTGGCCGGCAGTCGCGCCGGTGCGCCGGAGATCTCGTGGCGGCTGAGGGCGGTGATCGTGTAGGTGTGCACCCCGGTGAGGAGCGCGGGGACGGCGCCGCGAGCGAGCGCGCCGGCCGTACCACCCCCACGGGCGTGCCACGGGGGGTTGCCGCCACCGGCGACCGCGCCGGCCAGCACGTCGAGCGCACGCGCGCCCGCCATCGCCGCCGGACCGGCCGGAGTCGACTTCAACTTCAGGTCGTACGCCCATATCAGCGCCGTCAGCGGCAGGGCGACGGCGAGCCCGCGTCGGCCGCCCGACACGGCGGCGAGACCGAGTCCGGCGCCGGTCAGACCGGTGGCGACGGCCAGCGCGGTCCGGCGCGGTACCCGGCCGGAGGGCACCGGACGGGCGGGCCGCTCGACCGAGTCGACGGCTGCGTCGGCGTAGTCGTTGAGGGCCATGCCGGCCCAGTAGAGACAGACGGAGGACGCCATCGCGCCAACCGTCCGGGGGCCGAGGCGGCGGCGCGCCGCGGTCGCGCCCGCCAGGATGTCGCCGGGGACGCTCAGCGCGGCCGGGGCTCTGACAAGGCTCACCAGGTCGGAAAGTGGGGGTGGTTGAAAATTGGCGTGGTGGGGGGGTTGTCGGGAACCGTCGGGGGGAAATGGTTTCCGGTCACTCATGGATCAATCATTACTGAAGATGTTTGAAAGCTAACACTCTTGACCCATGTTCCTTTTTGTGAGGAACGCGACAACTGGATCTTGTTGACATTTTCTTCGCGCGACTGACCCACCTCCTTCAGCAACGCGCCCGCCAGTCCCCGCCCTTGATGAGCCTTCCGTGCGCCCGCAACCGTGCGGCGACGATCGGGCCGGCGACGTACACCCAGGCGCGCACGGCGCTCCCGTCGGCGTCGAGAGTCACCTGCCGCGCCACCCGCTCGTAGAGGCTGCGCAGGTCACCCGGTACGCACTCCTCCAACTCGTCGAGTTCGGCCAGCAGTTCGTCGTACGCATCCGGCAGCGCCGCGACCAGTTCTCCGTGGACGACTCCGCCGGGTTCCGCCACGGCGTACGGGTAGCCGGGCCCGTCGTACAGCACCGCGCCCACGAACCGCCCCGGCCCCTCCGACCGGGTACGGCCGCGCAGGAAGCGGTCATGGTTGGGCTCGCCGGGGCGGAGGGTGCCGTATACGAAGAACGGGAGTCTCACGTGTCGGTCTCGCATTCGTGAGGGTGGGGTCCATGAGGCGGGGTTCCCGAGGCAGGGTTCCCGAGGGCGGGGACGGGTTCGCGAGGACGGGTTCGCGGGGACGGGTTCGCGGGGATGGGGAAACGATTCTCGCCATAAGTCGAGGTGAAAGCACACTCGCTCTGGACATGACATGTCATGAACCCTTAAATCTGAGCGATCCCCACCGTCTTCATCCCCAAGGAGACCGATGACTTCCCGTCTCGCCGCGGCCGGTACGGCCGCCACCACCGTCGTCCTGCTGGCCGCCGCACTCTCCCCCAGCGCAGGCGCGGCCGACAGACCGACCCGCGACACCGCGATCAGGAACGCGGTCACGGCACTCGTGGACCAGGCCGCTCACCTCGGCCTGACCTCCGTACAGGGCACCAAAGTTCGGGACGTCGTCGTCGACAAGGACGGCAGCCAGCACGTCCGTTACGACCGCACGTACCGGCAACTCCCGGTGCTCGGGGGCGACTTCGTGGTCCATCTGACGCCAGGTGGCACCTATCGGAGCGCGAGCCGCGCCACGACCCGCCCGATATCCCTGGCCACGATCAGCCCGTCGGTATCGGCCCCGGAGGCGGCCGACCTGGCGGCCTCGGCGCTGCGCGCGGCGAACCGGGGCGAGGCACTGAAGAAGACAACCTCCAAGCCCCAGCTGGTGGTTGACGCCCTGCACGGCGCCCCGAAGCTCGCCTGGCGGACGAACGCGGTGGCGCTGGACCCGGCCGGCAACCCGGTCGCCCGGACCGTGGTGACCGACGCGCGCACGGGCACCCAGATCGACGCCTGGGACAGTATCGAGACGGCTACGGGCGACGGCAGTTCCCTGTACGGCGGCACGGTCCCGCTGGAGACGACGGTCTCCGGATCGACGTACCAGCTGAAGGACCCGACCCGCGGCAACACGTACACGGGCGACGCCGCCAACGGCACCGACCTGTGCATCTTCGGCATCTGCATCGTCCGCGCCCCCCGCGACGCTCTTCACGGACGCGGACAACCACTGGGGCACGGGTGCGACAACGGACCGTGCCTCGGCGGCGGTTGACGCGCAGTACGGCACCGACGAGACGTGGGACTACTACAAGGACACGTTCGGGCGCAGCGGCATCAAGGGCAACGGGGTCGGCTCGTACAACCGCGTGCACTACGGCAACAGCTACAACAACGCCTTCTGGGACAACAGTTGCTTCTGCATGACGTACGGCGACGGCGACGGGACGACGTTCGGTCCGCTGGTCTCGCTGGACGTGGCCGGCCACGAGATGACGCACGGCGTGACGTCGTCGACGGCCAACCTGACGTACTCGGGCGAGCCGGGCGGCCTCAACGAGGCGACCTCGGACATCTTCGGCACATTGGTGGAGTTCAACGCGGCCAACTCCACTGATCTCGGCGACTACTTGATCGGCGAGAAGATCGTCAAGTCGGGCTTCGGCCGGTCGGCGCTTCGCTACATGGACCAGCCGTCGAAGGACGGGAACTCGGCCAACTGCTGGAGTTCGGGCGTCGGGAACCTGGACGTCCACTACTCGTCGGGTGTGGCGAACCACTTCGCCTACCTCCTCTCGGAGGGCAGCGGCGCCAAGACGCTGAACGGCGTCAGCTACAACTCCCCTACGTGCAACAGCTCGACGGTCGCGGGCATCGGCCGGGCCAAGCTGGGCGCGATCTGGTACAAGGCGCTGACCACGTACATGACGTCGTCGACGAACTACGCGGGTGCGCGCACCGCCACGCTGAACGCGGCGCGTGATCTGTACGGCACGAGCAGCACGGAGTACGCGGCGGTCGGCGCCGCCTGGAGCGCGGTGTCGGTGGGCTGATCCGGAGATCGGAAACGTGCCGCTGGTGGCCATCCCGGGAAGTTCGCCGGGGTGGCCACCAGGTCGCATGCTGCCTCGGGCAAGCGGAATACGTATGGTTGGCCTTGGGCTTTCAGTTGAAGCCTGCACCAACGCGTCCGCTGCGGCCGAGGAGACGATGCCAGCATGACCGAATCTGCGCCCGACCAGAGAATCGATACCTCGGTTCCGCACTCCGCCCGCATCTGGAACTACTGGCTGGGCGGCAAGGACAACTACCCCGTCGACGAGGCGGCCGGCGACGCGTACACCGCGGTCTTCCCCGGCATCGTCACGATCGCGCGCAGCAGCCGCGCGTTCCTGGGCCGTACGATCCGCCACCTGGCCGGGGAGGCGGGCATCCGCCAGTTCCTGGACGTCGGCACGGGCCTGCCGACGGTGGACAACACGCACGAGGTGGCCCAGTCGGTCGCTCCCGACGCGCGCATCGTGTACGTGGACCACGACCCGCTGGTCCTGACCCACGCCCGAGCGCTCCTCACGTCGACTTCCGAGGGCGCGACGGACTACGTGGACGCGGAGTTGTACGACACCGACCGCATCCTGGAGGCGGCGGCCAGGACACTCGACCTCTCCCGCCCGACAGCCCTGATCCTGAGCGGCATCCTGGGCCACGTGGCGGACCACGACACGGCACGCGGAATCGTCCGCGACCTGATGGCGGGCCTCCCGTCGGGCAGCTACCTCTCCCTGAACGAGGGCTCGCGGGGCACGGACCCCGACTACGAGCAGGCGCAGGACGCCTACAACGAGACGGGCGCGGTGCCGTATTTCCTGCGGCCGGTGGACCAGATCGAGGCGTACTTCGAGGGGCTCGAACTGGTGGCGCCCGGGGTGGTCTCGGTGCCGTTGTGGCGGCCGGAGACAAGCGCGTCGGGGGTGGCGGCGCCGGCTGTCGGGCAGCATGGGGGGCTGGGGCGGAAGCCTTGACCAGATCGATCGCCCTCTAGCACCGAGCCGGCACCGAGCCGGGGTTCGGTATTGGTGGTGCGATCGCGGAGTCCGGTGATGGTCAGGACACGGGCGAGGGGCGCGCCGCAGCGTATTCGGCGGTGGCCGGTGGGCAGGTGCCCACGAGGTGCGGAACTTCGCTCCGCGAGTAGCTCTCGGGTCTTCCTCTTCTGCGCCCCCGCCGAGTGCCGACCCGGCGAGAACTACTTGCGGACTCGGCCCCACGGCTTGAAGACCGAGAGCACCATCGCGAAACTCAGGAACACCATGGCGGTGGCGCCGAGGAACGCGACGAACCAGATGTCCCGCAACGGTTGTTCGCCCGAGGCGAGTTCGGTGATCGGGCCCAGGAACGCCAGCAGCATCACACAGGCGACGACGTTGAGGACCAGCTTCACCGCGACCCACCGGTAGCGAACGAGTCCCCACTTGGTCGCCAGTCCCAGCAGGACACCGGTGACAAGGCAGACCGCCCCCGCCACGAGAGCCGACAGCAGCAGGGGGACGACGAAGAAGTCCGCCAGCGCCCGGTATACGGCGGTGCGGTCGTCGCCCGCGCGTACCCAGCCGATCGCCACCAGAACGGTGGAGATCACATCTATGCCGATCCAGGCTCCCGCCGACACGACATGCGTGACCAGGACGCTCTTGCGCAGCCGAGCCGAGATGCGCCAGCGGACTCGGTTCCCCCGTGCCGACGGGGTGGTTGGGGGTGTGGTGAGGGTACTCATGGTCGTCCTTGTCTGCGGAGTGCGTGGAGTACGTGGAGTACGTGGAGTACGTGGAGTACGGGTCAGGTGCGGCGGTCGATCGGTCGATCAACCGCGGGGAACCTGTGGAAGTGGCCGAGGACCCGAGGCCGTCCGATGGGCCACCACGGAAGACGGATCCGGACTTCCCTCAGGCGTTGAGTACTTCCAGCGCGGCGGCGTGCACACCCGGCGCGGCGGCGAGATAGCTCTGGCCGGCCAGTTCCCACGGTTTGCCCTCGATGTCGGTGACGACGCCGCCGGCCTCCTGGACGAGGAGCACGCCTGCCGCATGGGACCGGACGTTGTCGAACTGCCAGTGCAGGTCCATCCGGCCGGCGGCGACCTGGGCGAGATGTTGGGTCACCGGTACGGAGACCCGCACGTAGAGGGCGGAGTTCATCATCGCGGTGAAGGCGGAGCCCATCCGCTGCGCGAGCTCGGGGTCATGACCCGGCTTGGCCTGACCGGTCCCGGCCAGTGCGCCGTCCAGCGACGTCTTGACCGAGACCCGCAGCCGTACACCGTTGAGGAACGCCCCGCCGTCCTCGGTGGCGGTGAACATCTCGTCCAGGGCCGGGAAGTAGACCACCGCCAGCACCGGGCGGCCGTCACGGACGAGGCTCACGCCGATGTTCCAGTCGGGCATGCCGTGCACGGCGTTGACGTTGCCACCGACCGGGTCGATGAGCCACCACTCGCCCGTGGCCAGCGGTCCCGATCCGTGCTCGTCGTTGAGCCAGCCCGCGCTCGGCAGGGCATCGGTCAACGCCGGGCGCAACGTGTCGACAACGGCCGCGTCATTGGCCTGGAGGTTCGCGAGCAGTTCGGAGAGCCCGGACTGACGGGACTCGGTGGAATAGCGCGTCATCATCCGGGCGCCGGCACGGCGGACGGCGGCGACGGTGGCGGCAAGCAGTTCCTGACTCATGGGATACCCCTGGAGTTGAGTGAAGTGAATCTATGTCTTGTTAAGATTTACTTTTATGCAATTGGACTTGAATCTGCTGACCGTGCTCAACGCCCTGCTCGAAGAAGGCAGCGTGATGGGCGCGGCCGAGCGGCTGCACCTGTCCTCGCCCGCGGTCAGCCGCACCCTCGGCCGGCTTCGTACCGTCACCGGGGACGACATCCTGGTGCGCACCGGCCACTCGATGACTCCCACCCCGTACGCGCTGTCGGTACGGGAGGACGTGCACCGGCTGGTCAGGCAAGCGCACGAAGTGCTCACGCCGACCCGCGAGCTGGACCTGGCCGAGCTGGATCGCACCTTCACGATCCGGTGTCACGACGCGGCAGCCGCGTCACTGGTACCGGTACTGGTCGAGAGGATCCAGCAGCGGGCTTCCGGGGTGCAGCTGCAGGTGCTGGCGGAGAACTCCGTCGACACCGACGACCTGCGACACGGCCGCGTCGATCTGGAACTCGGCGGCGGGCGGCCCCGACTCCCCGAGTTCCGGTCCGAGCCGCTCGGCGACGACCGGCTCGTCGTGGCGATGCGCGCGGGCCACCCCTGTGCCGCCGGACTCGACCTGGCGTCCTACGCGGCGCAGCCGCATGTGGTGATCTCCCGGCGTGGCCGCCTCACCGCGCCGATCGACGAGATGCTGGCCGCCGAAGGCCTGCGGCGCCGGGTGGTCGCGGCGGTGGCAACGGTGTCCACCGCCCTGCAGATCGCCGCCCGCGGCGACGCACTGGTCACCTGCACGGCGATCCTCGGCCGCCCGCTCATCAAGGCGTTCGGGCTCCTCGCCCTGCCACTGCCGATCGAGTCCCCGGCGGCGACGATCAACTGCAACTGGCACCAGCGCTACGATTCCGACCCCGCCCACGCCTGGCTCCGCGAGCAGGTCCGGGCGTCGTTCGAGGAGATCACCGCGAGCTGACCACTCCCCTGCTCCCCTACTCCGCCAACGGCAGGGCCACGGCACCGGGAAAGCCAGGCGCCTCGGCTTCGTCGAGCATCGCCGCGGCGACGGTTTCCCGGCTGACCTTCGCACCGAGATCGAAGGGAGGCGCGGCCTCCAGGCCGACCGTGCGCCGACGGGGGCTTTCCGGCCCGTCAGCGAGCATCCCGGCATGGAAGACCGTGCCCCCGGCCGCGAGAACGGTGTCGTCGGCTTCGACCTTGTCCGCGAGCCGGTCGCCCAGCACCTTGGCGAGCACGCCCACCCCCTCCCCCGCCACTTCGGCCGACTTGCCCGTGCCGTAGGCGCCGAGCCAGATGACGCGCCGTGGACCGGCGGCGACCACGGCCCGGGCGCCGGTCAGGAGAATCCCGGCCCGGTCCGTGCCGAGCGCGGACAGGACCACGGAATCCCCGTCCACGACGGCGGCGATACCGGCCGCGTCGTTCACGTCGCCCGCCACCTTCCGCAGGTTCGGGGAGTCGGGCAGGGCGATCCGCTCGGGATCACGCGCGATGGCGGTCACGGTGTGGCCACGTCGCAGCGCCTGTCGGGTGAGAGCGATTCCGGTCCGGCCGGAGGCCGCGAGGACGGTGAGGTTCATGCCGAGAACGCTAGGGAGTCCATCACTTAACATCAAGTGCAAGTAACTGACTTGATGAGTTACCCAAACGCAATCGATTGAGCGGTCGCCATGCGCGTCCGCCACCGCGCCGCTGTTCCGACGTCGGCCACATCGCTTCGGCCGCGTCGGGCGCCAGTCGTGGACCGACGCCCGAGAAAGGCGGCGAAAGAGTCGCGCACCTGAGCGCGGAGCCACGCGTGGGCCCTGTCATTGCCGTAACGGCGGGCTCAGCCCTGCTTGGGGGCTGCCTGCTGGACCACTTCGAAGGACCAGAGCGTCGACGCGGAGGAGGCCGGCTTGGGCTGCTCCCCGCCGGTGGACGCGGGGCGGTGCGCCGCCTGCGCCGGGCCCGACATCCAGGCCTGGAAGTCCTCTTCGCTGCGCCACCGCGTGTACACCAGGTAACTGTCGGTGCCCTCGACCGGTCGCAGCAGCTCGAACCACTCGAACCCGTCCGACCCCTCGACAGCACCGGCCCGCGACGCGAACCGCTTCTCCAGCACCTCGCGCTGCTCTTCAGGAACGGTGAGTACGTTGATCTTTACGATGCTCATGAGGCCCATCCTGCCGCAGGGCGGCGCTCACGGTTACGCGCGGGGGCGGTCGCGGATACAGGGGTGGCGGCAGGCAGAGGGTGCGAATCCTGCTGGTTCGTCGCCTGATCCGCGCCGCGTAAGACGTCCAGCTCACACCAGACGAGCTTGCCGACGGTCAGCTCGGTCACGCCCCAGCGGGCGGAGACGGCGTCGACGATCAGCAGTCCCCGCCCGAACATCTCATCGGGGGCAGCTTCGCGCGCACGCGGCAGTAACTCGCCCCGGGGGTCGGAGACGCTGACACGCACGGCGTGCTCCGTGAGTGCGAGCTCGACTCGGAAGAGACGGTCCCGGAGACACCCGTGCAGTACGGCGTTGCCGCCGAGCTCGGAGACCAACAGGGCGGTGTCGGAGGCGAGTTCGGGGTGACCCCAGTCGGCGAGGAGACGGTGGGCGCGATGGCGGGCGAGGGTGACGCTCTTCGGGAAAGGGGTGCAGTCGAGGCGGTCGTACTCAAGGACGGCGGCTTCAGCCATGTCGGTCACCTCCGGGCAGGGGCGAGCTGCACCACACCAACTGGTGCCGCTCTGCGATCGGCTCACAACGGAAGGTAGCTGGATGGCATCACTCCATTCAACCTCTACCCGGAAGATATCCACCGATCGTGTTTGCCACCCCGCCCCCACACGCAGCAGACTGACCGCGCACAGCACCGAAGGAGCAGCAGGTGACAGCAAGTCAGGCGCGGCAGGGGAACAGCACAACCAGCGTTCTGGGACGCAGACTTGGAGCCGAACTCCTCAAGCTTCGTACGGCCGCCGGCCTCACCCAGCCGCAGGCCGCGAAGGCGCTCTCCGCTTCGACGGCGAAGGTCGCGAAGCTGGAGGGCGGCTGGGTACCTGTGCGCGACCCGGACATCCGGGCCCTGTGTGAGCTGTACGGCGTACACGACCCGGGGACCGTTGGAGGGCTGCTGGAGCTGGCGAGGATCGACCGCGAGCGACGCAAGGCAAGCGGCTGGTGGGACGACTACGCGATGCTCGGCACGATGCAGGAGTACGTCGCGCTGGAGAACGCGGCAACGGCCATCAGGGCATGGCAGCCTGCCTTCATCCCCGGCCTGCTGCAAACTCCCGCATACGTACGGGCGTTGAGGAGTTCCCCCGCCGACACTGCGACAGTGGCCCACCGCCGAGACCCCGACGAGGAGTTCATCTCGGCGCGACTCGCGCGGCAGGAGCGGCTCACCGACGATCCGCCACTCGCCCTACGTACGGTGCTCTACGAATCCGTGTTGAGGAACCTTCCCGGGGACGTTGAGACGGCGCGCGGGCAACTCGAACACCTGACGAAGATCGCCGACCTGCCGAGCATCACCCTCCGGGTGTTTCCCTTCAGCAACGGCACGCACCAGGGGCTGAACGGTTCGTTCAACATCATCTCGTTCGCCGAGCCCGGAGCCATGGACGTCGTCTACTCCGAAGCCGCGTTCAAACAGACGTGGGTCGAAGGCGGGGAAGGAGCGGCGGCGTACGACGAGTTGTTCGAGTTGATCGCCTCCCGCTCCCTGGATGAACGAGAATCCCTCTCGTTCATCCACAACCTCAGCAAGGATCTCTGAGCCGTGCCCGATTTCCAGTTCCGCAAGTCCAGCTACAGCGACGACAAGGACGAGTGCGTCGAGATAGCCACCAACATCCCCACTACCATCGCGATACGCGACTCAAAGACCCCGACAAGTCAGCCCCTCCACGTCCACCCCAGCACCTGGGAGACGTTCCGAACCGCCGTCACAGACGACCGTCTGCGTTAACCGTCTTCACAAGCCCTGGTCTTGAACTCCGCCGCCGGGACGGTGACCGTGGATTCGGCGCCCTCGTAGCGGACCATTCCCGGCGTGAGCCGGTCACGGTCGGTCAGGGTGAAGGAGACGCTGCTCGCCGACCACGAGTTGCCCTCGGTCCAGCCGTAGAGCTTGTAAGTGGCCTTCGGGGTGAGCGATTTGAGAGATGTGGTCGCAGTCCAGTCGGCGGCGGGCGCATCAAGGGTCCAAGTCGCGAGACCGGACTTGAGCGACCGGGCGGCGGTCCATGAACCGACCGTCACATCCTTGTCGGCGTCAGCGCCGGCCACGTACAGAGTCGCGCCGTCGATGTGATGTCCGCAGACCATCATGACGCCGACCAGATGACCGTCCTCGGTCACCGAGATGCCGGTGACGGCGTCAATGGGGACCGTGCACCCCGAAGTTGCGGCCAGGGCGGCACAGGCCGCGAAAGCGCCGACGGCGCGCTGGACCAATGGCCACGAAACTGTCGGCTGCACAGCGCCCCCTGACCCGGGGTCGCTATTCGTACCCCTGTGCACCGGATGGTAGGGACGATCCGCGTCGAGCTGTGGCTCCGCCGCCGACCCGTTGTGGGCTCGTTGTGGCCCTGTAGCCAGAGGGCCTGAGTGTCCTGCGTGCCGAAGACGGACGACCGCCGGTGAGCAAGCCGCTCACGCCTCACCCGCAGCGCCTCGCCCCAGGAAAACCCTCAACAGGCGCTGTGCCGACGCGTGGTCGTATTCCTTCGCGATTTCCATCGGCGACTGCCCGTTGCGCGAGACCAACGTCGGATCAGCACCGTAGGCAAGGACAATCGCAGTGAGCGCCGCATCCAGTCGGCCTCCGGACTGTCGCGCCGAATCCCCTTCGAGTTCGATGGCGTGCGCTAGCAGCGTCAGTCCGAAGCAGGCTTCGTTCGGGTCGGCGCCGGTGTCAAGAAGCGCGGCCAGCTCTTCGTGGTCGCTGGACTCAACCGCCTGATGCGACGGCGTCCATGACTTCAATTCCACTGACGCCACACCCCACTTCATGCCCGCCCGAATGAGACACGCTGTCTTCTACGCGGTGCCGGGACCGTCGAGGAAGCGAAGCAGGACAGCGGCCTCCGCGCGGAGTTGTGCGGCCCGGTCGGCGTGCGCGGGTGCGGTCAACTGCGCCGCGACGTCCAGCCGTTCGGCGACCTCCGCGCGTACGACATCCTCCGCGTCGCGCTCGCTCAGCTCGCGCCGCGCCGCTTCGGTGGTGCCGGCGCCGACCGGCGACAACTCAAGGGCCACCCCGCGGAGTTCGGCTTCGCCCACGGGCACCGCCTCCGCGTTGTCCAGTGCACCGAGTGTTGCCCGCAGAGCGCTCACCGCGACCTTGTCACGGGCGCGCATCGCTTCTGGAAGTGCTTGACGCATACGAAGACGCAAAGACATGCAGGTGACCTTATGGCGGCGCCCCTGGGATCTACAACGCGGGCGGACAGCCCAGATTGGGCCGTGGCCGTGGCCGTGGCCGTGGCCGTGGCCGTGGCCGTGGCCGTCAAGAGCCCATCACCCGCCCCGGGAACTCTTCACGGGCTTCACGCCAGCGATTCGGTGACGGTCGTCAGGAACCCGCGAATGTACCCGGCCACAGTGTCCAGGTGGCTTTCGAGCAGGAAGTGTCCGCCTCCGGGAACCAGGTGGATCTCCGCGTCCGGCAGGTCCCTTGCGAAGGCGCGTGCTCCGTCCGGGCCGAAGATCTCGTCGCCTGCGCCCCAGACCGCGAGGAGAGGAACCTGGGTTTCCCGGAAGTAGGCGTGCACCTGAGGGTAGAGCGGTGGATTGCTGGCGTAGTCGCGGAACAGCGCGAGCTGCACGAGGTCGAGGCCCAGCCGGTTGACCTCACGGTGGTCAGCGGCCCAGGTGTCGGGGTCGACCAGCTCGGGCCGGTCCACGCCGTTCAGGTACTGCCAGCGGATGGCGTCGAGGGAGAGGGCAGCGCGGGCGGCAGGTTCGGTCTGGGGGCCCGGATTCTCGCAGTACGCCCATACGTGCTTCCAGAAATCCGGTACGAAGCCGTCCTCGTAGGCGTTGCCGTTCTGCGTGATCACCGCGGTGACCGCGTCCGGCGTGCGCAGGGCCAGCCGCCAGCCGATGGGTGCGCCGTAGTCCTGGACGTACACGGCGTAGCGGGTGACATCGAGCTGGGCCAGGAGGGCTTCGGTGACGTCGGTCAGGGAGTCGAAGGTGTAGGTGAACGCGTCCACGGGCGGGACGTCGGAGTTGCCGAAGCCCAGGTGGTCGGGGGCGATGACGTGGAATCGATCGGCCAGCGCCGGAATGAGGTGACGGAACATGCGCGAGCTGGAGGGGAATCCGTGCAGGAGCACGAGCGTGGGAGCCTCGCGGGATCCTGCCTCGCGGTAGAAGACGCGGTGTCCCCGCACAGTCGCGTATTGGTGGCGGACCTCAACCATAACTAACCCCTTCAACCTCTTTTGATGGTTACATCTCGTCGTCGTTCAGTAGACCGCCTCTGGAGTAACCTGTCAAACGACTTGATGGAGTTAGATGGGAGGTGAGGTTCGTGCTGAACGACCAAGCCCTGATGCAGGCGCTCAACAGCACCCCTGTAGCGGATGGCCGACGTCAGGACCTGTGGCGTGACGACCACGAGGTGGACAGGTGGGCGCGGGAGCACGGGGGTCTCGGCGGCGACGAGGAGCGCGGGTGGCTGCGCACCGCCCGGGACGCGCTCCAGGCGGTGGAGGCGGGCACGGCGGCGGAACCCCGTCTGAGCCGAATCCTCGCGGGCGTTCGCAAAGTCCCGCAGCCCAGCGCGTCGGGCATCGAGTGGCACTTGGAGGTGCCACCGGAGCGCAGGCTCGCCGTCGAACTCGTGCTCGCGTGGGCGGACGTCAAAGAGCGCATGCCCAGCCGACTGCGGCCGTGCGAGAACCCTGACTGCCGCCTCTTCCTTCTGGATCGCAGCCGCGCCAACACCGCACGGTGGTGCTCGATGAAGACCTGCGGGAACCGGCTCAAAGCCCGCCGGCACCAGGCCCGGACCCGGGAGGAGACCTCACGGCCCGAGTAGAGCGCCGATGAGTCGGCGCTCACACAGGCTGGTACGCGCCCGGAGATGTCAGGCGAACGGACGTGCCGGGCTCCCGGGGATTGGATGTGATCTCCCGGGGATACGGGCGGCGGCTGCGGCGACGGTTGCCAGGTCTTCGTTCGAGAAGCCGGCGCGGCTCAGCACCGCCAGGGATTTGTTCGTTGCCAGCGTGCACAACGCCAGCTCTGCCGCCTCCTGATCATCGGCCCCCGCCGCCAGCAACGCCTGCTCCAGCATCGCCCGCAAACCGTCGATCATGGCGCGGACCATCACCCGGCCCTCCGCGTCGAGGGCCGGGAACTGCGTTGCCGACACCGCGAGCAGGCAGCCGTCCGGGACCGTCGGGTCGGCGATGCGGTTCAGGGTGACCTGCAGGTATGCGGCCACAACGGCGCTCGGGCTCGGGTGGGGGCCGGACAATGCCTGGTCGTACAGCGGGTGGTAGGTCTGCGCGTACCGTTGGAGGCTTTTCCGGAAGAGGGCACTCTTGTCGCCGAAGGTGCCGTAGAGCGAGCTCCGGCCCAGGCCCGTGCCCTCGGTCAGGCGGTCGATCGAGGCCTCCGAGTAGCCCCAGCGCCAGAACACGTGCATCGCGCGTCGTAGCGCCTCGTCCACGTCGAATTGCTTGCGGCCCGCCATAGTTCGTCAGCCTACACATCTTGCACCGATCGTTTCAAGATGTGTAGGGTCGCCAGCATGACAAGTTGCACCGATCGTTCCAAGATGAGTACGGCCGACGGCACGACAAGCTTGAGTTCGCTGCGGCTGCCCGACGGGTTCACCGACGTCTTCACCAGCCGGCTCGTGGAGCTGAACGGGCTGCGGCTGCACGCGGTCACCGGCGGGGACGGCCCGCCGCTGCTGCTGGTCGGCGGGTGGCCCCAGACCTGGTACGCCTGGCGGGACGTGATGCCCGCGCTCGCCCGCGAGCACACCGTCGTCGCCGTCGACTCGCGCGGGGCCGGGCTCTCCGACAAGCCCGACGACGGTTACGACGCCGGTACGCTGGCCGCCGATCTGGTCGCCCTGATGGCCGCGCTCGGGCACGACCGGTTCGACGTGGTCGGCCACGACATCGGCATGTGGACCGGATACGCCCTCGCTGCCGATCACCCCGAGCGGGTGGGCCGGCTCGCCGTCGTCGACGCGATCATCCCCGGTCTCACGCCGACTCCGTCGGTCTTCAGCCCGGCCGCGGTCAACCAGCGGCTCTGGCACTTCGGCTTCAACCGGCTCACCGACCTCAACGAGGAGCTGGTCCGGGGGCGGGAGCAGCTCTCCTTCGGCTACCAGTTCGCCAAGAAGGCAGCCACCCCGGACGCGATCCCCGCGTACGCCGTCGACGTCTACGTCGATGCGATCGTCGCGGATCCTCGCGGGCTGCGGGCGAGCTTCGCGTACTACCGGGCGCTGGACGAGACGATCGCGCAGAACGAGCAGCGCAAGAAGACCCGGCTGACGCTGCCGGTGCTCGCCATCGGCGGCGCGCGGTACAGCGGCGCGATGGTCGCCGAGACGATGCGCCTGGCGGCCGACGATGTCACCGGGGTGGTCCTCGACGACTGCGGCCATTACGTGGCCGAGGAGCAGCCGGCGCGGTTTACCGAGATCCTGGAGGACTTCCTAGGTGGCAAACCGACAGCAGGCGTGCCGCACGGCTGACCGAGCGCCCAGGTGCAGGTCTACGGCACCTCGCCGGCGCTGGAGTCACTGAGCCTTTTCCAACCTCGTGCGTCGGCTGGGCAGTTGGCCTGACAGACGGGTGAAGCCCCTGGTAGATGGGTTTTCGACCAAGAGAATCGTCTCCACCAGGGGCTTCGCATGCTTGTCTTTCTGTCCGGCGTCGACGTGTCCAGCTCTGCCCTCCGCTTCCTTGCCACCCGCCTGCGGGAACGCCAGCGGGCTCTCGGCACCCGATGGCGTCACCTGAGCGCGGGCCGCCAGGCACTGCTCACCCTCGCCCACCTCCGCAACGGCCAGCCCTATGCCCAGCTGGCGGCCGGTTTCGGGATCGGCACCACCACCGTCTACCGCTACGTCACCGAGGCCGTCGAGCTCCTGACCGCCCTCGCCCCCGCGCTCGCCGAGGCAGTACGGGCCGCGTCGATCAAGGCGTACCTGATCCTGGACGGGACACTTCTGCCGATCGACTGGGGACACCTCCCGGCCGAAGGCTGGGGGAGAGCGCCGCCGACCGGCCCTTCTACTCGGGCAAACACAAGAAACACGGCATGAACGTGCAGGTCATAGCCGACCCGAAGGGCCGTCTCCTGTGGGCTTCACCAGCCCTGGCCGGTGCCGTCCATGACGTCAGGGCCGCACGTGAACACGGCATCATCGACGCTCTCGCCGAGGCCGGCATCAACTGCTGGTACTACAGCCGTGACTCGTGTCCGTGTCTGGTAGCCGTGTGATGCGTTGACCTGTCCGTGAGTACGGAGCGGGCGGTGCAGGTGTGGGCGGGCTGGTTCGATGACTTCTTCGCCTCTCTGGCGGG
>NZ_JAAGLU010000239.1 GCF_010550245.1 Streptomyces sp. SID12501 | reverse complement strand
CCTCAACCACTTCTTCCGCGGCAAGGACCACCCCGGCGGCGGCGACCAGGTGTACTTCCAGGGGCACGCCTCCCCCGGTGTGTACGCGCGTGGCCTGCTCGAGGGCCGCCTGACCGAGCACCAGCTCGACGGGTTCCGCCAGGAGCTGTCGCACCCCGGCGGCGGCCTGCCGTCGTACCCGCACCCGCGCCTCGCGCCCGACCTGTGGGAGTTCCCCACGGTGTCGATGGGCCTGGGCCCGTCGTCGGCGATCTACCAGGCGTGGACCAACCGCTACCTGCACAACCGCGGGATCAAGGACACGAGCCAGCAGGACGTCTGGGCGTTCCTCGGCGACGGCGAGATGGACGAGCCCGAGTCGCGCGGCATGCTGCAGCACGCCGCCCAGCAGGGCCTGGACAACCTCACGTTCGTCGTGAACTGCAACCTGCAGCGCCTCGACGGCCCGGTCCGCGGCAACGGCAAGATCATCCAGGAGCTCGAGGCGCAGTTCCGCGGCGCCGGCTGGAACGTCATCAAGGTCATCTGGGGCCGCGAGTGGGACACCCTGCTCAACGCCGACAAGGACCGCGCGCTCGTGCACCTCATGAACACGACGCCCGACGGCGACTTCCAGACGGTCCGCGCCGAGGACGGCGCGTTCA
>NZ_JAAGLU010000238.1 GCF_010550245.1 Streptomyces sp. SID12501 | reverse complement strand
CGGGTACCTGCGTGGTCCTGCCATGGTGGTGACTCCGTTTCGTTGTGTGGTGCGGGTGGCGGGGTGGGCGATCAGCCCTTGAGCGCCCCCGCCGTCATCCCGGCGACGAAGAATCGCTGGAAGCAGAGGAAGAGCACGAGGACGGGCAGGAGGGAGAAGAAGGACCCGATGATCAGCAGGTCGTAGTTGTTCCCGTACGGCGTGAGCAGGGTGTTCAGGCCGATGGGTAGCGTGAACTTCTCCGCGGAGCGCAGCACCAGCAGGGGCCACAGGAAGTTGTTCCACGTGACCATGCCGTTGAGGATCCCCATGGCGGCCAGCGCCGGCCGGGAGATGGGCAGGACGACCTTGAAGAAGATGCCGAACTCGGTGACGCCGTCGACACGGCCCGCCTCGAGCAGCCCCTTGGGAATCCCCGTGAAGTACTGCCGGAAGAAGAAGATCGTCACGGACGCCGCGAGGAACGGGAGGACGATGACGCCGTACGAGTCCGCCAGCCCGAGGTCGTTCACCATGACGTACAGCGGCAGCATCATGATCTCGAACGGCACGGTCATCAGGAGCAGCACCGCGATGAACGCCGCGGTCTTGCCCTTGAAGTCGTACATCGCGAACCCGTAGGCGACGAACGAGCTGACGAGCAG
>NZ_JAAGLU010000237.1 GCF_010550245.1 Streptomyces sp. SID12501 | reverse complement strand
GTCCACACTGATCCCGGGGATCCGGATGCGCTGGACCGACGAGTGCTCCAACACCTCCATGTCCGCGGGCGGCGCGGGCGGATTCGCCGGCAGCCGGTCGGTATGCGCCCCGACCGCCGCCGCGGCGCCGGGGGCGGCGGCCTGCTCCTCGTAGGGCAGCGGCACCGGGCCGTCGGTGGCCGCGCGCCGCTTGAGCATCGCCGTCACCCGGTCGACCAGCGGCGTCGGCACCGGCTCGAAGGGCAACCCGAACGGCTTGAGGAAGTTGCCGAAGACGCCCCGGTCGCCGAACACGTGGAACGGCAGCGCCAACAGCGCCCACTCGGGTCCGATCAGCCACATCCACAGCACCCCGACGAGGGCCACGCTGAGCAGGCTGTGCATCGTGTTGTACAGGACGTAGTACGCCTTGTGGATCCGCCCGTCCGGGCTGCGCCGGTAGGCGATGGCCCCCGGGATGTAGCCCAGCAGGTCGATGTAGAGGAACAGGCCGATCGCCGCGAACCACCGGATGTCCGTGAAGTGCCACAGGATCAGGCCGATCGTCACGGCGAAGGCGACCAGGTACTCGGCGCGGTGCAGGTTGAACGTGACCGGTGACTCGACCGGGTTCTTGATGTCCATCAGGGGTGTCCTTTCCGACGGG
>NZ_JAAGLU010000236.1 GCF_010550245.1 Streptomyces sp. SID12501 | reverse complement strand
CCGGCTCCGGGATGACCCGTAGTACCCGGGGTGTCCGTCGTAGGACGGACACCCCGGGTCAGGCGTCGCACCGCCTGCCCGGGGCAGGCGTCACGCCTCACGACCGCGTCAGGCGTCGCGCTTCTTCAGGACGAGGTAGCCGCCGAGAACGGCCGCGAGCGTCCACAGCACCATGATCCCGAGACCGCCCCACGGCCCGTACGGCGTCTCGCCGCTGTCCATCGCGCCGGGCACCACCTGCATGATCTTGGAGCCGGCCTGGTCCGGGAAGTACTGAGCCACCTTCCGGGTCGTCTCGACGGCTCCGAGGATGGTCGAGACCAGGAAGAAGAACGGCATCAGGATGCCGAGCGCCAGCATCTGACTGCGCAGGATGGCCGTCACGCCCATCGAGAACAACGAGATCAGCGCCATGTAGAGGCCGGCGCCGATCACCGCGCGCAGGACGTTGTCCTCACCGATGCCGATGCTGCGGTCGCCCAGGATGGCCTGGCCCAGGAAGAACGAGATGAAGCTGGTCAGCAGGCCCACGACGAGCGCGAGCGCCGTCGCGACGGTGAGCTTGCCGAACAGGAAGCTCGCCCGGCCCGGCACGGCGGCCAGCGCGGTGCGGATCAGGCCCGAGTTGTACTCGCTGCCGACCACC
>NZ_JAAGLU010000235.1 GCF_010550245.1 Streptomyces sp. SID12501 | reverse complement strand
ACGGCGCAGGCCCGCGCCGACGTGGTGCTCCCGGCGATCGTCTACCCCGAGCAGCTGCCGGTCTCGGCGCGGCGCGACGAGATCGCCGCGGCCCTGCGCGACCACCAGGTGGTGGTCGTCGCGGGCGAGACCGGGTCGGGCAAGACGACGCAGATCCCGAAGATCGCGCTCGAGCTCGGCCGGGGCCGCGCCGGGCAGATCGGCCACACGCAGCCGCGGCGGATCGCGGCGCGCACGGTCGCCGAGCGCATCGCCGACGAGCTCGGGGTCCCGCTGGGCGGCGTCGTGGGCTACCAGGTGCGGTTCACGGACGAGTCGAGCGACTCGACGCTCGTCAAGGTGATGACCGACGGCATCCTGCTCGCGCAGATCCAGCGCGACCCGATGCTGCGAATGTACGACACGCTCATCATCGACGAGGCGCACGAGCGCAGCCTCAACATCGACTTCATCCTCGGGTACCTCACGCGGCTGCTGCCGCAGCGGCCCGACCTCAAGCTCGTCATCACGTCGGCGACGATCGACTCCGACCGGTTCGCACGGCACTTCGGCGCCCCGCCGAGCGACGAGCACCCCGACGGCGTGCCCGCCCCGGTGGTCGAGGTCAGCGGCCGCACCTACCCGGTCGAGATCCGGTACCAGCCGCTGT
>NZ_JAAGLU010000234.1 GCF_010550245.1 Streptomyces sp. SID12501 | reverse complement strand
GCGACACGGGCCTGCCGATCTCGGTGCCCGTCGGCGACGTCACCAAGGGCAAGGTCTTCAACGTCACGGGTGAGGTGCTCAACCTCGCCGAGGGCGAGAAGCTCGAGATCACCGAGCGCTGGCCCATCCACCGCAAGCCCCCGGCCTTCGACCAGCTCGAGTCGAAGACGCAGATGTTCGAGACCGGCATCAAGGTCATCGACCTGCTGACCCCGTACGTCCAGGGTGGCAAGATCGGCCTGTTCGGCGGCGCCGGCGTCGGCAAGACGGTCCTCATCCAGGAGATGATCCAGCGCGTCGCGCAGGACCACGGCGGCGTCTCGGTGTTCGCCGGCGTCGGCGAGCGCACGCGTGAGGGCAACGACCTCATCGTCGAGATGGAGGAGGCGGGCGTCTTCGACAAGACGGCCCTCGTCTTCGGCCAGATGGACGAGCCCCCGGGCACGCGTCTGCGCGTCGCGCTGTCGGCGCTGACGATGGCGGAGTACTTCCGCGACGTCCAGAAGCAGGACGTGCTGCTGTTCATCGACAACATCTTCCGGTTCACGCAGGCCGGCTCCGAGGTGTCGACGCTGCTCGGCCGCATGCCGTCCGCCGTCGGTTACCAGCCGACCCTCGCCGACGAGATGGGTCAGCTGCAGGAGCGCATCAC
>NZ_JAAGLU010000233.1 GCF_010550245.1 Streptomyces sp. SID12501 | reverse complement strand
CGACGATGCGGTCGCCGTGGTGGTCGATCGTCAGGCGCCCGGTGCCCGTGACCTCGCCGATCACGGCCGTCTCGACGTCCCAGCGCGCGGTGATCGCGAGGAACTCGTCGAGCTTCTCGGGGCTGACGACCGCCATCATGCGCTCCTGCGACTCCGACATGAGGATCTCGCCGGCCGTCAGGGTGGGGTCGCGCAGCAGCACGTTCTCGAGGTCGACGTGCATGCCGCCGTCACCGTTCGACGCGAGCTCGCTCGTCGCGCACGAGATGCCCGCGGCACCCAGGTCCTGGATGCCCTCGACGACGCGCGCGGCGTACAGCTCGAGGCAGCACTCGATGAGCACCTTCTCCATGAACGGGTCACCGACCTGCACCGACGGGCGCTTGCTCGGCATCTCGTCGTCGAACGTCTCGGACGCGAGGATCGACGCGCCGCCGATGCCGTCGCCGCCCGTGCGCGCGCCGAACAGCACGACCTTGTTGCCGACGCCCGACGCGTTGGCCAGGTGGATGTCCTCGTGCCGGAGCACGCCCAGGCACAGCGCGTTGACCAGGGGGTTGCCCTGGTAGCAGGCGTCGAACACGAGCTCGCCGCCGATGTTCGGCAGGCCCAGGCTGTTGCCGTACCCGCCGACGCCCGACACGACGCCGTGCA
>NZ_JAAGLU010000232.1 GCF_010550245.1 Streptomyces sp. SID12501 | reverse complement strand
CCACGGCAGCTGCGCGAAGATCTCGAGCGGCGGGAACGGGATGTGGTGGAAGTAGCCGATCCGCAGGTCGGGCCGCAGCTCGCGCAGGTACGCCGGGACGAGCTGGAGCTGGTAGTCGTGCACCCACACGGTCGCGCCCGGCGACGCGTCGCGCGCGGCGGCCTCGGCGAACCGCCGGTTGACGCGCTGGTACGCGTCCCACCACTGGCGGTGGAACGTGGGCGGCGCGATCACGTCGTGGTACAGGGGCCACAGCGTGTCGTTCGAGAAGCCCTCGTAGTAGCGCTCGACGTCGTCGGACGTGAGCGTCACGGGCACGAGCTGCGTGCCGTCCACGTCGAACGGGTCGAGCTCCAGGCCGGGCGAGCCGCCCCAGCCGACCCACGCGCCGTCGGCCTTCGCCATCACGGGCGCGAGCGCCGTGACCAGGCCGCCGGGGGAGCGGGTCCAGCTCGGTGCGCCGTCGTCGTCCAGGCTCACGTCGACGGGCAGCCGGTTCGCGACGACGACCAGGTCGTAGCCGTCCTGCGGGGTGTCGGTGGGCACGACATCAACTCCTCGAGGTTCGCCATGACCCTAGTCGTCCTATGGGTGACACGCTCGGGGACGGGCAGGACCGCTCCGGGCCCGTGACCGGCTAGGTTGCCGGGCATG
>NZ_JAAGLU010000231.1 GCF_010550245.1 Streptomyces sp. SID12501 | reverse complement strand
CTCCTTGGCGACCGCAGCCGTCGGCGCGCCCGCGGCGTCGACCGTCGCCTGGGCCACGACGTCGCCGGTCTGCGCGTCGTACGTCGTGGTCGTCCGGGCCACCGCCGTACCCGCGCCGGCGCCGCCCGAGATCTCGACCGCCGTGACCCGGTCGGCCGCGTCGACGACCGTCCGCGTCTGCCGCGTCTGGCCGTTGGCGGCCTCGGTCGTGAGGGTCGCCGTGCCGAAGCGGTTGTACTCGGTGACCCGCTTCTCGGTGAGCTGGCCCGGCATGCGCGTCGCGTCGTGCCCCGTGACGGCACCCGCGTAGCGCGTGACGCACGGCTGCCCCGCCCACTCCGGCCGGTTGCGGCACGCGGCGTCGGCCGCCGAGCCGTCGGCGGTGTACAGCACGGAACGCACCGTGCCCGCGTCCGCGCCGGACGAACCCGCCTTCGACGACGAGAGCACCCGCCCGCGCACGTCGTAGACCGTCGTCGCACGCAGCGGCGCCGGTCCGTCGGCGTCGACCGTGACGCTCGTCGGCTGCTTGTGCACCCAGCCCGACGTCGGCCCCGTGACCGCCGCACCCGGCTCCAGCGGGTCGTACCCGTAGGTGGTCAGGGCGCCGTCGAGGAAGTCGGCCGTGCGCACGTCGGCACCCAGGCCGACCGTGCC
>NZ_JAAGLU010000230.1 GCF_010550245.1 Streptomyces sp. SID12501 | reverse complement strand
GCAGGAACGGGACGATGCCCCGCTCCAGCAGCGCGTTGCGCCACGCTTCCCGGGCCCGCGAGAGCTCTTCGGGGATCACCGCGGTCTCCGCCGGGGCGACCTCCGTCGAACTGTTGCGCAGGGCGGTCACCAACAGTCCGATGACCGCGAACAGCAGGGCGGCCACGGTGAGGGCCCCGAAGAGCCAGCCGGCCGTCAGCATCGTCTTGGCGAAGGCGGGTTCGGGATCGAGCATCTTGAGGCTGTAGCCCACCAGCAGGAAGATCAGCATGGCGGTGCCGGCCAAGACGGGCGCGAGGACGGCCACGATGGCGCTCACTCCCGCCCCGCCGTCCTGCCCGTCGCCCTGGTGCTCTCCGCCCCTTCCCGAGGCCGTCAGGGCCTCGTGGCGCAGGTCCTCGCGGACCTTCACGAAGTGGTCGTACTCGGCGGCGGCCGCCGCCGTCAGGATCGCGCTGGCGCCCATGGCCATGGTGCGCAACTGTTCGGCGTTCAGTCGTTCGCCCAGGGCGGCGAGTTCGGGCCGTTCGTTCGCTGTGCGCAGCGCCTCGTCGAGGAGCCGATCGAACTCCGGTCGGTCTTCGGTGAGCAGGTGCGGAGCGCTGGTCATGTGCATCCCCCGATGCTCCGTAGGGACCGGTATGCCCGCGTAGAACG
>NZ_JAAGLU010000022.1 GCF_010550245.1 Streptomyces sp. SID12501 | reverse complement strand
GCGCCCGGCATGCGGCCGGAGTCGAGTCGTGGTCCGCTGTGAGGCCGAGGCCTCTGACGACGGACGCTGTGGCGGCGTGCTGTGCTCGTGTGCGAGGGGTGGGCTGGTGCCGGGCGGCGAGATCGCCGGTCCGGACGCCCACCAGGTGCTCGGCGCCCGCCTGTTGGCCGCCGCGGCGGCCGGAGCGGGGGGCGCGGTGCTGGCGCTGGCCCTGGCGGCCGTACGTACACCCCTGTTCGCGGCCTCCGCGCTGGTGGCCGTGGCCGGGGCGCTGGCGGGCGGTCTGATGAGCGTCCTCGACCTCTCCGTGGACGGCGCGGCGGCGACGGTCGCCGCGCTGACGGTGCTGCTGGGCGGCTTCGTACCCTCCCTGTCGTTCAAGCTCGCCGGGATGCGGATGCCCGCGCTGCCGACGAACGCACGGCAGCTCCAGGAGGGCATCGAGCCCTACAACGGGCGGGACGTGGCCACCCGTACGGAGCTCGCGAGCGGCTGGATGACCGGCCTGTACGCGGCCACCGGCGTCCTGTGCGCGGGCTCGCTGGTGCCGCTGACCAGGAACCCCGGCCTGCCGGAGACCCTGACCGCGGTGGCGCTGGCGCTGCTTCTGCTGCTGCACGGCCGGGGCATGGTCAACGTGTGGCAGCGCCTCGCCCTGGTACTGCCCGGCTCACTCGGTGTGGCGCTGCTGGTGCTCGCGCTGGCCGTGGACACGGAGACGGCGGACCGGCCGCTCCTGGTGGTGGGGCTGCTGGCCCTGGCCACCGTCCTGGCCGTCGCCTCGTGGACGGTACCGGGACGGCGGATGCTGCCGTACTGGGGGCGGGCGGCGGAACTGCTCCACTCCCTGTTGGCGATGGCACTGCTGCCGCTGACCCTGTGGGTGCTGGGTCTGTTCGCCGCGTTGCGCGCGATCACCGGCTGAGACGGGCGGTGCGGGGTGGGTACGGACGGCGCGGCGGCTTCTGGCGCTGCGGCCGGCTGACCGGGCGAGGCGGAAAGGCCGCACGGCTTGCCAACCGGCCCTGGCTGGGCGGGAGTCGGCCGACTCCAGCGGCTGGGACGGCGCGGGCCGCACGACCCGTGTACCTCCCGGGCAAGAACAACCGTACGACTCCCCCACCGGCCCGGACGAGGCAGCCGGGGCGAACGGGGCAGCCGACTCGGCGACGACGACCGTACAACTCCCGCGTCCGCCCCGGCCGGACAGCCGCGACAACCGGCACAACCACCCCGGCCAGGACAGCCGTACAGCTCACCACCACACCCCACCCGCCACAGCGGCCGACACCCTCGCCCCCCGCTTACTGAAAGGACCCGCGGTACATGCAGTCCAAGCGCGACCAGGTGCAGGCGCACACCTTCATCATGAGCCGGCTCACGTCGGGCATGCTGCTCGCCGATCCGGACGCCCCGGAGAGCCCGCTCGGGCGTACCACGCGGGGTGCGGTGGCCGGGCTGCTGATCACGGTGCTGATCGCGGCGGGGTCGGTGGTGTTCGGTCTGATCTCGCCCGGTGGCAACGACTCCTGGCGAAACGGCGGGACGCTGATCGTCAACCGGGAGACGGGGGCCCGCTATCTCTACCTCGACGGGCGGCTGCGTCCGGTGCGCAACTACTCCTCCGCGCTGCTGATCGGCGGCGCGGACCTGGCCACCACCGACGTGTCCACCGCGTCGCTGCGCGGCACACCGGTGGGCGCCGCGGTGGGTATCGCGGGCGCGCCCGACTCGGTGCCCGACGCCGGTGACCTGGAGTCCGGCGCCTGGCAGGTCTGCTCGGCGCTGGGCGGCACGGCGGCGGCGGACGGTACGGTCACCACGCGCCCGGTGACGGCCCTGGTGGCCGGGGCCGCGGTGACGGGTGACCCGGTCGGCGCCGGTGAGGCGGTACTGGTGAGCGGCCCGGACAAGAAGACGTACCTGGTGTGGCAGGGCAGCCGGCTGCCGCTGGACACCAAGTCCGGCGCGCTGCTCTCACTGGGCTACAGCTCGGTGACCCCGCGCCCGGTGTCGGCCGCCTTCCTGGACGCCCTCGTGCCAGGGAGCGCGCTGGCCCCGCCGCAGGTGCCGGGGCTGGGGTCGGCGGGACCGTCGCTTGGCGGTACGGCCACCAAGGTGGGCCAGGTCTTCCAGGTCACGGTGCCGGGCGACACCTCGGGCCCCGACGCGGGCGGCCAGTACTACCTGCTGCGCGGCGAGGGTCTGGTGCCGGTCACCGCGACCGGCGCCGCCTTGCTCCTGGGCGATCCGGACATCCGCGCCAAGGCGTACGCCGGTGCCTCGCCCACGGCTCTGCCGGTCGGCGCCGACGTGCTCAAGGACCACCAGGCGCCGGGCAGCACCGGCCGTGACCCGTCGGCCTCCGGTCTCCCCGACACCCCGCCCCGCGCGGTGCGGGTGCCGGCCGGCTGGACGGCGTGCGCGCAGGTGAAGCCGGGTGCGGACGGCGTGCGGGTCAGTTCCCTGCTGGTGCGGGAGAGCGAGCTCGCCCCGGTCACCCAGGCGAGCGGCGAGCCGGTGGCGGCGGCCTGTCTGCCGGTGGACGCGGTCGTGGTGCGTCCCGGGCACGGTGTGCTGGTGCGGGCGCTGAGCGCGGGCGGCGGCGCGGTCGGCACCGCGACGTACCTCGTGGGCGACGACGGGGTGAAGTACCGGGTGTCCTCGAAGGAGGCTCTCGCCGGACTGGGCTACGCGGAGTCCGATGCGCGCCAACTGCCCTCACCGCTGCTGGCGATGCTGCCGACCGGGCCCGACCTCAGCCCGGAGGCGGCGTCCGGAGCGGCGGCCCCGTCGGCCGGGGCGGCGCTCTGCGGTCGTACCGCCGACGCGTCCGGCCCTGCCGGCGTTTCCGCGGCCTCCGGCGCTCCCGGCGCTCCCGGCGCTCCGGAGAATGCCGGGAAGTTGCTTTCAGGTAAAAGCAGTTGAACTGTGGCCGATCCAACTACCCCTGAGTCGCGTCATGTTGCAACCATTTCATGGGCAACTCTAGTCTCTTGACGTCAAGGCAGTAGCCCGAGTCGACGCAGTACCCGACCCCGAGGATGGAACGATGGCAGGCAACGGCCAGCAGTCCAATGAACAGGCGACCCGCAACGGCATCCAGGCGCTCGAAGCCGCCTTCAGCGGCATTCTGAAGTCGAAGCAGGACGTCGACCAGACCCGCGCCACGCTCTCCGGCGGCTATCAGGGCAGCGACGGCGGTCAGTTCGGCTCACTGCTCAAGCAGTGGGACGACCAGGCCACCAGCATCCTGCGGAGTCTTGAGGACATGGTCGACAAGCTCAACCAGAGCCTCAGCCAGCACGGCAAGACCCAGGGTTCTTCCAACGAGTCGATCAACCAGGCCTACACGCAGTCGCAGGCCGCCTTCGACCAGCTCGCGGGCTGACCGGGCCAAGCCCCGCCCAAGCCCCGATTCCCCCCATCGCAGAAGAGGTTCCCATGGGTGACATGACCGACGGTTACATCTACGTCGACTACAACCACATGAACAACGCCGCCGACGACATGGTCCAGCAGACCAAGGCGATCGCGAACACCCTGGCGTCGCTGGAGGCCGAGCTCAACGAACTGGTCAAGTCCTGGTACGGCGAGGACGCCAGCATGTACCGCCAGAAGCAGCAGGCGTGGGACGCGTCGGTGAAGAACATGGAGACCCTGCTCACCTCGCACTCCACGCTGCTCACGGACATCTCCGACAGCTACCGCTACAGCGAGAACTCGCTCTCCCAGCTCTGGTCCGAAGTCCAGATAGGCCGCTGACGCCGGACGAACCGGGCGGACGGCCATGGGGGCCGGAACCCGTCCGGTTCCACGGCCGTCCCCGACAACCCAGCAGGAGGAAGCCATGGCGGATCTGACCCGCCTGGACGCGGCGTCACTGAAAACGTTCAGGGAGCACGCCCTGGCCGATTTCATCACCGATCTCAAGAGCATCATGAAGGACGACACGAACGGCGTGCGCTCGCTGCACAGCGTCGCCAAGGGCCTCCTCCCCGCGGACTACTACGGCGAGAACGCCGTGCTGGGCATCGGTCTCATGACTGCTGACGACACCGTCTACGGCAAGACGCTGCTGGGCTCGGTCCTGTCGTCCGCGACGTCGATCGACAACATCCTCGACGCCCAGGGCACCCTCTTCGGCGACATCGACGACAACCTCGAAACCACCCTCACCACTCTGCTCAACACCCAGGGCTCCACACTCGAAGGCATCAACGGCGAGAAGCTGCTGGACATCTGGTCGGACATCGACCGCGACCTGGCCGGGGACGAGGACGACTGATCCGGGCGGCCCCGCGCCGCCCCACGCCGTACGCCCTCCCCCCACCTCACGCAGTGGAGCCCCGCCATGCCAGCCAAGCACGACCCCGACGACGCATGGGGTCAGGCAGTCACCCTCCTCACCGGCTACGGCGTGCCCAGCCGGAAGACGCTCTTCGACACGCTGAGCAGCAAGGAGGGCATTCCGCTGTTCCGGGGCGGTCTGGAGATCCTCGTCTCGACCCAACTGACCGCGGACAACTTCACGGCCCTGGTCGGCTGGCACACGCAGGAGGGCGAGGACTACGACCTGGCGTTCGTCGACGCCGGCGGTGACGGCGCGCACGACTACGGCACCCTCTACCAGGCCACCCTCGTCTTCATCGGCGTACCGGTGGACGGGAACGGCCGGGCCCGGCTGCTCGACGCCGGCGAGATGACGGGCGGCGGCAAGTTCACGGGCAGCCAGGGCGACGAGTGGGACTTCGGCCCGCTCGGTCAGTACGTGAGCGGTTCCAAGGCCGCGCTGCAGAAACTCCTCGCCGACGGGACCACGCGCGGCTTCTCCTACAACGGCTACGACGTGCAGAACGCCGAGGCCGTGGACGCCAACTCCTTCGAGCGCACCGCGCAGTCCTACGACCGGACGATGACGTTCTTCAAGGACCACGCCGCGACCCTGACCCAGTGGGAGACCTCGCTCGGCGAGGAGGACGCGGCGTGGCGGGGCCAGGCCGCGGGGCTGTTCTGGCATCTCATCCACCAACTCCGCACGAACTACGACGACTACGTGGACCAGATGGGCGGCGCCCCCTACACGGCGCAGCACGCCTTCAAGGGTGGCCACACCCCGCAGTCGAAGCTCAGCGACTCACTGGCCGCCGCTCAGAAGGCCCTGCTGACCGAGGCGCAGAACCTCAGCACCGCGTGGGACACCTGGGCCAGGGACGGCCGGCACGATCCGCACCGCATCGTGATGGAGATCCTCGACCAGGTCTCCGCGTGGGTGCTGGAGAACAACATCAAGCACACCACCGTGTACGCGGACGAGTCGACCTACACCTACCGCACCGACTCCGGCTTCCTGCAGAACCACCCCACCTACGGGAACCTGCGCGACTACAACGCCACCTGGAAGAAGATCGGCGAGGCCGCCGTCACCGCCTGGAACAAGCACGTGGAGGACGTCCTCGTCAGGGCGGGAGCCCTGACGATCACCAACCTCAAGGCCGCGTGGAGCGATCTGGAGGACGCCTTCGAGGAGATGGAGACGAAGGACACCTCCACCCTCACCGACCAGTACGACAAGGACCAGCGCGACATCCTCGCCGAGCAGGCGAACCAGAACCAGCAGAACCTCAACAACACGCTGAACAACCTGGGCCAGAACCTGAACAGTCTGGGCGACGGACTCGGGGACAGCCTGAACAGCCTCGGTGACGGACTCGGGGACAGTCTCAACGGCCTCGGCGACGGGCTCGGGGACAGTCTCAACGGCCTTGGCGACGGACTGGGCGACAGCCTGAACGGTCTCGGCGACGGGCTGGGCGGGCTGGGTGACGGCCTGGGTAACAGCATCAACGGTCTGGGTGACGGCCTGAACAGCCTGGGCAACGGCCTCGGGGACAGCCTGACCGGCCTCGGCGACGGTACGGGGCTCGGCACCGGCCTGGGCACGGGTCTGGGCCTCGGCGGCCTGGGTCTGGGCGGTACGGACGACGGCAACGACGCCACCAAGGGCTCCACGGTCACCAACCCGGACGGCAGCACCACCACCCTCAACCCCGACGGCACGCTGACCACCCGTTATCCCGACGGCACCACCCAGCTCCTGGACCCCGAGACCGGGACCGTCACCACGACCGCCCCGGACGGCACCGTCACCACCGGCGATCTCACCGTCCCCGGTGGATTCACCAACCCGGACGGCAGTGTCACCAGCCTGAACCCCGACGGAACCCTCACCACCACGTTCCCCGACGGCACCGTCACCACGATCGACCCGGAAACCGGCCAGCTGACCACGACCAACCCCGACGGGTCGGTAGAGACCGGCAACATCAGTACCGGGCTCGGCGACGGACTGGGCGACCTCGACATCACCAGCCCCACCGTCATCCCGCCGACCACCAGCAGCAGTTCCCTGGACCTGGACGGCCTGAGCAACCTGGGCAGCCTGGGTGACGGCCTGGCCGGTTCCGGCAGCGGCAGCGGCACCTCCGGGCTCACCTCGAGCAGTCTGCTGGGCGGCGGGGCCGGCTACGACAGCGGTCAGTACGCCGACTACGACGACGGCGAGGACAGCACCGGCGACGTGCTGGGCGGTAGCACCCTCGGTGCCCCGCTCACCGCGGGCGCGAGCGGCTCGGCGGACAGCGCGGGCGGGACCGGCTCCGGCGGGAGCCCCCTGTTCCCGGGTATGGGCGGGATGGGGGGCATGGGCGGCGGCGGGGCCGGTGGCGGCGGCAACGGCTCCTCGGAGCGGGTCCGCAACGTGCTCACCGAGCCCGGCGGCAGCGGTCGGCGCGGTGCCCGGTCCGCGGGCCGCAGAGCCGGAGCGGAGGACGAGGACCTGACCGTCACCCGGGGCCGCGGCACGTCCACGAGTTCCAGCTCCCCCTACCCGATGGGCGGCCCCGGGGCTGCGGGGCAGGGCGGCCGGTCCACCGAGAGCGGCGACCGCGACCGCAACAGCTGGATGGCCGAACCGGAGGACGAGGACATATGGGGCACCGACGAGGGCGGCGCACCCGCCGTGATCGGACGTTGAGCACGCGGAGAACGTCGAGGGGGCTGCGGGTGCCGCGGGTACCGAACGGCTCGGGGCGGGGGGCGGGGTCATGAGCGACATGCGGGAGACCATCGAGCAGCGGCTCGCCCAGGCCATGGCCGACCTGGAGACGACCCAGACCGCCGTGGCGCGGGCCGAACGCGAACTCGCCGACGCCTCCAGCACCGTGCGCTCCCCCGACCGCGCGGTAGAGGTCACCGTCAGCGCGCAGGGCGACCTGACCGAGCTGAAGTTCCTGGATGGCAAGCACCGGACCATGTCCGCCACCCAGCTGGCGGCCAGCGTCCTGGAGGCGGTCCAGGAGGCCCGCGCGGTGATGGCGCGCCAGGTGATGAACACCTTCGAGCCGTTCACCCGCCCGAGCGACGCGGTGCCCGAACTGCCTGGCGTGAACGTCGACTGGCACAAGATCTTCGGCCCGGGTGTGCTCGACGGCCCGCGGGCCGGGGCGAACCGTTCGTCGTCCAGCCGACTGCGCGACGAGATCAACGAGGACACGGAGGACTGACTGTCATGGCCGAGGGAAACGCGTACTACGCCGAGCCGGACCGGCTCGCGGCGGGCGTGCGGCAGATCGACCGGATCGGCGCGCTCGCCCACGAGATGCTCCGAGACTTCACCACCACCGTGAACGACACCCACGGCTGGCCCGGCAAGGACGACAGCTTCGCGCAGGAGGTCGTCCCGCAGGAGCTGCGCGAGCGCAAGACAGCCGTCGAGACCGGGACCTCCCTGGTCGAGGCGGTGGTGAGCGTCGCCGACGGCACCATGGCCAACCTCGAGAACATCCGCAACACCCAGAGCGGTGTCATCGACTCGATCAACTCCGCGGGACGCCGCGGCGGAAGGCACTGACCCTGCCATGAGCATCATGGTCTCGCCCGAGCTCAACAACCTGCTCTTCGTGCTCATCGGCGAGAAGATGCTCCAGGCGGACGAGGATCTCGCGTACGCCAGCCACAAGCCGTACAAGCGGCTCGGCAAGAACGTCCGCGACCTCTCCGACCTGATCGAGGAGTCCGTGCGGGGCGTCGGCAGCACGCTGCCGCCCCAGGTCGGGCAGCAGTACGTACGGGCGATGCGGCTGTTCGTGGACAACGGCGGCACGAACTATCTGCGGGAGTTCTCCAAGCAGCTGGACGACGTCGGCGACGGCCGGGTGAAGACCTCCATGGACATCATGGAGGCGAAGTGGCAGATCATCGCCGAACTGGTCCGCCTGTTCATCGAGTTGGCGATCATCGCGGCGCTGTCCTTCTTCACCGGCGGTTCGGCCGCCACCCAGACGGCCACGGCGAAGGCCCGCAGCAGGGTGGCCGTCCTGTCCACCCTGGACCAGCTGCTCAAGCGCACCCATGTGATGCCGAGCCTGTCCGAGGCGTTCGACGAGGCGTTCCAGACCTTCGTGGTCCGGCTCGCGATGATGACGATGGCCCCGGAGGGCCGCCGTCCGGACAACTTCGACTGGTCGCAGATCTTCCAGGACGGCGTCTTCGGCGGCCTCGCCGGCGCGTTCCACGGGGTGTTCGACTCGGTCACCAAGAACATCGGCAAGAGCTTCAAGAACTTCCTCGACGGCCCGGGGCCCAACCCCTTCAACAAGGGCAACACCAAGAACTTCACCGACGACATCACCTCGAAGATCGACAATCCGCCGAGGCCGTCCACGGGCGACAGGTTCGTCCGGGGCGTCGGCGGCGGTGCGGACGAGTTCCTGGTGGCCGGTGGTGCGGAGGCGGTCGCGGAGATCTTCGTCAACGGGATCTTCAACGGTAAGTGGGAAGGGAGTTGGGAGACCTTCGTCGGCGCGGGCATGAGCTCCGTGGTCACCTCGGCGCTGTTCGACGGGGCGTCGTCGCTCGGCGGCAAGTTCGGCTCCGGCTTCGACTTCGGCAGCGTCAACGTGCTGCCGGTCTCCGGGGACGCCGAGAGCACGGGCAAGGGCGGCAGGAGCGGTGACAACAGCGGCGACACCGACGGCGATGCCACGAGGGGCGTCGGGGCCGGGGTCGGGAGCGGCACCGGGTCCGTGGACCTGTCGACAGGCGATGTCACCGGTGCCGACGTTGCCGGCGGTGTCCCAAGTACCGCTGGTCTGGGGGGCGTCGGGGCTCTGGGCGGTGTGGGGACGGTGTCCACCACGTCCTCCGGCACCGGGGCCGCATCAACCACGGGAAGCAGCGGCTCCTCCTCCTCCCCCGGCAGCGCTCCGACGAGCAACTCCCCTTCCTCCGGCGGGACTCGGGGCAACCAGTCCGACGGCACGAGCACCGACCAGGAGACCGACGGCTCCTCCGACACGGGCGAGGCCGACAACCCGGAGGGATCCGCCGAGCCCGGTGCCACAGACTCGCCGGGGACGACCGGCACCGGCGTCGACCCCGCCACCCGGACCCAGGGCGCCGGGTCGGACATCCCGGCCTCCAATTCCGTACCGACGACCGGTTCGGCACACACGGGCTCCGGGGCTCCGGAACCGGCCCGCACCACGTCGACGGATGACGGCACGCAGCCCCGTACGGAGTCCGAGTCCGAGCCCTCGCCGGAATCCGGCTCCGAGTCCGTGGCCGGGTCCGGCTCCACGTCCGACACCAGCACCCCGTCCGGCGCCGAATCCGCCACGGGGCCGGTCGCGGCCACCCCGGTCCCGACCGGCAGCGCCCCCACGCCTGTCCCCGGCTCCTCCCCCACCTCTGCCCCTGCCCCTGCGTCCACGCACGGCTCGCAGCAGTCCCCCTCGCAGACATCCGCACCGCAGCCGTCGCAGCGCGGGGCGGCTCCGACGGAGTCGGGCACCGACACCGACGCGTCCGGTTTCGACGTACGCCGTTCCACCGTCGACGGTGAGCCCGTGGCGGAGATGACGGTGGAGGTGGAGTTCACCGGCGCCGACGCCCTGCCGGAGGCGGACCGGCAGGCGGCCCTGGACCGGATGGCCGCCGATGTGGAGCAGGTCTTCAACGCGCCGGGACACCGGCTCGCCAACGGGGACCGCGTCCAAGTCACCGTCGTCCCCGTACCTCCCGGCGGGCGCGCGCACCTGAAGGCGGATTCGGCACAGGACCTCGTCCAGCGGATCGGCGACCGCCTGGGCCTGCGGGACCAACTCCCCGAATCCCAGGCCGACCCGGACCAGGACACTGTCCCCGCACCGGATTCCGTCCGTACGGTCGGTACACCCGCCGAAGACACCGACGGCACCGACGCCCCCACACGCATCGCCACCGAGTCCCGCCCGACGGTCACCCCCGGTTCCGGTTCCGGGTCCGGGTCCGGGTCCGGGTCCGGGTCGAGGCCGGTCGCGGCTCCCGGGGTCTCCGTGGGCGCCGACCCACTGGCCCCGGTCACCCCCGTCCCCGTCACGGCCACGTCGCAGGCGCCGGTCGACGTACCGGCCGGACTTTCGTCGCCGGACACGGACGCGGTGGCGCCCGCCGTGGACAAGGGGAAGGGCCGGGCGGCCCCCACCGGACCGGCGGACGAGGAGACGCCGACGGAGTATCCGGCCGAGTCGCCGGACGCGTACCGGCGGGAGTTGGCCGGCTACGACGCGGACCAGGCGCTGGCCGACTACGGCTCGGCGTTGACCGCGCTGGGGCGGGCGCAGGTGGCCTTCGAGGCGGCCGAGGCGGTGCGGGCCTCGGGCCAGGGGACCTCGCACGGCCGCGAGTCGGCAGAGGCGCAGGGGCAACTGCACGACGCGCATGCCTGGGTGACCGACAGCATCAACCATCTGGCGGCGCTGGGCGTCGACGCGCCGTCGTCGGAGGTCGACGAGGCCGACCTCGTCCGGCGGCCACGGCTGCTCGGCGGGGTCTTCGGTTTCGGCCGGGCCCGGACACCTGACCTGTTGGAGAGCCCTGCCGGGCCGTCCCTGGTCTATCCGCCCCGGCGGAACGTCGTGCACAAGACGTACCGCTGGATGAAGCCCGACAGGGCGGAGGCCGCGAGGGTGACCGCGATCGGCGGCGCGATCAACCAGACCGGGCCGGTGCCCGGCATCCGTCTCAACCAGGGCGGAACCACCTTCAAGACCGACTGGGACCCGGTCACCTTCGGCAATCTGGACCAGATGACCCGGGCCGTGCTCAGGAGCGAGATCAGGGACCCCATCAACGACGCGCATCCGGACCTGCGGCTGCTCGACAACGCCGACTGGTGGAAGGCGGTGGGGCAGCTCGACTACCGGCCGGCGGGTTTCTGGCGCGGACAGGAGGCTCGGGCCCGGACGCTGGAAGGCGAGATCACGCGGCAGTCGGACAACCGGCCCGCATCGCTGACCCCGGCGGACCTCACCGCGGTGGACACCGCCCTGGGGACCGCGCCTGACGCCCTCTCCGCCGCCACCGCCGTACTGAACGTGCACCACGGTCTGATCCTCGGGGAGACGCACAGCGCCTCTACCAGCTGGCCCTTCCTGATCAACAACATGGCCGCGCTCCAGGCTCAGGGTGTCGGAACGGTCTACGTGGAGGCGCTGCGCGGCGACAGTTTCCAGCCCTCGCTCAACAGGTACTTCCAGTCTCCGCCCAACGCGCCCATGCCCGTCGAACTGCGCAGAATGGCCACGCTGTACGACTCCGCGCACAACTCGTTGCCCGGTGCCGGGCTGGTGGCGACCCTGGAGGCCGCCCATGCGCACGGAATCCGGGTCGTCGCCCTGGACGGCACCCCCGCCTCCTCCTCGATGCGAGGGGACTGGGGGAGCCACGAGCGGGCGGTGAAGTTCAACGCCTACGCGGCTCTCACGGTGCAGCGCGACCGGGCCGGCCGCAATGACGACTACGTCGTGGTGATCGGCAAGGCGCACGCCAACTGGCACCCTGGGCCCACGACCGCTCAGCCCGCGGGCAGCCCCGCGCTGCCGAACCTCTATCCCGGGCTCGCCCAGCTGTTGCAGGTTCCCCCGGTAGAACTGGACGCACAGTCGACGGCCCTGGACCGCATCGTGTCGACCGCCGTGCTGCCGCCCGGTACCTACGACCCGACCATCGACGACGTACCGCAGACACCTGCGCCTGTACCTGTACCTGTACCTGTACCTGTACCTGCGCATTCGGGGTGGGATGCGGCGCGTGCCGGCGCCTCCCCTGTGGAGCGCTCGCACACCTGGGTCGATCCGGTGTCCCGGCCGAGAGATGCGGACGGCAAGGTCACGCAGTACGTCGTACGGTCCGGGTTCGACGTACGCCGCTTCACACACGACGGCGATCCCGTCACCGACCTGACGGTCGAGGTGGATTTCACCAACGCCGACGACATACCCGAGGCCGACCGACAGGCGGTCTGGGACCGGATGGCAGCGGGCGTCGAACGCGTCTTCAACACCCCCGGTCACCGGCTCCCCAACGGCGACCGCGTCCACGTCACCGTCGCCCCCGTATCCCCGGGCCAACAGGCCCACCTGAAGGTGGAGTTGGCCGGTACGTCGGACAGCCGGCCCATGTCCCAGCACGTGTGGCGCACGGACGGCTCCGACCAGGCCTTCGTCCATGAGGTCGGCCACCAACTGGGCCTGCGCGACGAGTACCCGGACGCCACCGCACCCCAACGCCCGCGAGTCCAGGGCAGTTTGATGGGCGACTACGGACTCCCCGTACCCCAGTCCGTCAGCACCGAGGCCACCGCGACCAACGTCCAACAGCACTACACCCAGGGCGGCCTGCGCCCCCGCCACCTGGCCCTGATCAACGCCCTGGTCGGCGACATCGGCAGTGACGTCGACACCGACGCCCCGCCGCGCATCGCCACCGAGTCCCGCCCCATCTCCGACCCGGTCCCCGTTCCCGGGGCCGACCCGCTCGCGCCCGCCACGCTCACCTCGTCGAGCGTCCCGGACGGTCTCCCGGAACACGCGCTGTGGCACCGCCTGCTCGACGCCCCCGTGGAGCAGCGGCCGGCGCTGCTCACCGCGATCGGTGAGACGCGCGGCGGGGCCGACCCGACCGCCGACGAGGTGGCCCTCCGGGGGCAGGTGCGGGACGGGCTCAGGAACCTGCCCGGGGTGACGGTGGCCGTGGAGGACGCGGCGAACTTCGGGCATCAGGCCGCCGCCACCATGATGATCGAGTCGCTCGGTGAGCTGGGCTACGAGGGCCGGATCACCGTCATCGCCCCGGCGAACGTGCAGCAGCGACTCCAGAGCCTGCTCTCCGCCTCGGCGAACGACCGCGTCGACTGGGTGCCCGGCACCTTCGACCCGGCCGCCACGTACGACGTCACCAGCCGTGACCGGCGCGACCACCTGGTCCTGGTCGCGGCCAACGACGCGCTGATCGGCAACGACGAACTCGCCGCCAAGTTCCTCCACTTCACCGGCTCCGACCAGGCGATAGTGCTGCGGCCCTACGCGTGGACCGGCGGCCACCGCTACCTCTACACCCGTTCCGGCCCCGACGCGGACACCGAGGTCACGGACCTCGAAGGCGGGACCGGTATCCCGCCCAGCGCCCTGTACCGGTTCGAGGTCTCGCCTGCCACCGGCACGGCGCTGGACGATCTGATCGGCGCCGCGGCGCTCTCCCCGGAACGGGAGACGGGTCTGACGGCCGTGGCACACGCGGTTGACAGCGACGCGATGGAACTGATGCCGGCGTACGGTCTGCACAACCTGCATCCGTCGCAGCGGGCGTCCACTCTGGCCGCCCTGGCGGAGGGCGTGCACGCCGCGCAGCTCGACAAGCCCGCCGTCGTCCTGGCCCTGGGCAACGCCACGGTCGACTTCGCGCCGCGCCACCAGGCCCCGTGGCTCACGCAGTTGAGGCTGGACGATCCCCTGCTCCCCCAGCGGATCGCGGCGGCCCGTCCCGGCGAGGTGATCGTCGTCGAGGCGGGGAACCTCTCCCAGGACCTGTTCCGGCAGATGTACGGAATGGGCTCACTGCCCGCCGTCGTGGAGGGCGCCAACACCACCAACACGCTTCAGGTACAAGGGCGTCCGTACTTCTCGGTGCGGACCAACAACACCCCGTACGACCTGCTCGGCCACCGTGCCGAGTCCGTGCCCCCGGACGTCAGCAAGGCCGTGGGCGTGCTGGAGGGGGTCACCGAGGCGCTCACCGCCGAGAGTGACTGGGGAGCGCGGCTGGCGGACACTTCCGCGTGGAAGATGGCGGGTCAGGCGGAGACCGCCTTCAAGGTGCTGCGGGACCTGCACTCGGAGGCGGACAACGACACCGGCGCGGAGAAGCTGTGGCTGGGCGTCGACGAAATGGACCGTCTCTCGGAGGCCTTCGGCCTGGGGGTCGACGCCGTCGTCGCGAACGCCCTGGGGACGGGCCGCCCCGACCAGGAGACGATCGATTCGCTGCTGGCAGGCCCTTTGTTGGGTGAGCAGAGTTACGAAAGGAAGATCAGGCTCGAGGACGAGTGGATCGGGCTCACCCCGGCCGAGCGGAACACGTTGCTGGCGGCAGCGGAGGATCTGCACCGACGGCATCTGGCAGACCTGCGGCGGGAGTCGGCGCAGCACTCGGTGGCCCCCGCCCCCGCGCACGTCACGGCCATCGCGTCGGCGATCACCGAGGCGGCTCGGCCCGACACTCGACTCGGCGGCTATTTCGCCCGGTTGACGCAGCAGGCCCGGCATCCGGACAACGACCAGGTACTCCAGGCACTGGGAACACTGTTCCCGGGCGCGCGGGAGGCGAGTGCCGCCAACCGGACCCCGACATCGGAAACGGCCTCCCCAGCGCCGGCCGTCAGCACGTCGTCCGCGCATCCGGCCCCGGAGGTCCCCGGTCCCGAGCTGGCCGCCGCCACCGCCGTCCCGCCCAGGACCCACCGGCCCGAGGCGAGCACTTCGGCCTCCGCGCAGCCCCCCGCCCCGGCTGCGGCCGAGGACGATGAGGATGACGAGGACTTCGGAGACTTCGGGAACTTCGACGATTTCGATCCCCTGTCCGCCTGGGCGGGTTCCGACCAGGGTGACACTGCGGCCGAGCAGCCCGTCACCGACCAGGAGTCCGCCGCGAGCAGCGACCGCGCCGCCCCGGACATCGCGCCCTCTGTTCCCCCCGCCCCCGGAGCCGATCCGCTCGCGCCGACGGCCAGGCCGGGGGACGGCACCGGCCGCCCCGCGACCGTTTCCGGGCACCGCGAGCCCGCCCCGGAGCCGGTGCCGGCGTCACCTCCCGGCTGGGACGCGGCACGCGGCGCGGCCACCCCCGTGGAGCGGTCGCACACCTGGGTGGATCCGGTGTCCAGGCCGAGGGCGGCGGACGGCACGACCACGCAGTACGTCGTCCGGTCCGGTTTCGACGTACGGCGCTTCACGCACGACGGTGATCCCGTGACCGACCTGACGGTGGAGGTGGAGTTCACCCACGCGGACGGTGTGTCCGAGGCGGACCGTCAACTGGTGCAGGACCGGATGGCCGCCGGTGTGGAGCAGGTGTTCAACGCGCCCGCGTACCGGCTTCCGGGCGGTGGCCGGATCCATGTCACCGTCGTCCCCGTGCCGCCGGGCGGTCGCGCCCATCTGAAGGTGGAGCTGGTGGCGCCGTCCACCGGGCGGCCCACCTCCCACCACGTGTGGCGCACGGACGGTACGACACTCGACTTCACCCACGAGATCGGCCACCAACTGGGCCTGCGCGACGAGTCCCGGGACGCGACGGCCCCGCAACGCCCGCAGGTCGAGGGCAGTTTGATGGGCGACTACTCCGTCTCCGTGCCCGACCTCGACGGCGCCCCGGAATCCGACTACGCGCAGGGCGGGCTTCGCCCCCGTCATCTGGCCCTGATCAACGCGCTGGTCGGTGACCCCGACGAGAATTCAGCGGCCCCGCGTCCCAACCCGGCCCCCGCCATGGGCGCCGACCCGCTCGCCCCGGTCACCCCGGCGGAGGCGGCACTGCGCCGACGTGTACGGGACGGTCTCGAAGAACTGCCCGGCGTGACCGTCGTCGTGGACATCGCGGCGAACTTCGGTCATCAGGCGGCGGCCACGATGATGGTCGACTCGCTCACCGGGCTGGGATACGAGGGCCGCGTCACCGTGATCGCGCCGGAGAACGTCCAACAGCGCCTCGCCGTGCTCCTCTCGACCGACATGCGTGACCGCATCGTGTGGGTGACGGGCGCCTTCGACCCGGCCGTCGCGTACGACGCCACCAGTCGGCCCCGTAACGGCCACCTGGTCCTCGTCGCCGCCAACGACGCCCTGGTCGACGACGACGAACTGGCCGCCAACTTCCTGCACTTCACCGGCGCGGACCGGGCGGTCGTGCTCAAGCCCTACGCGTGGACCGGCGGCCACCGCTACCTCTACACCCGCACCGGACCGGACGCGGACACCGAAGTCACCGACCTCCAGGACACGGACGGCATCCCGGACAGCGCCCTCTACCGGTTCGAGGTACCGCGCCTGACCGGCGCCGCCCTGGACGGGATGATCGCCGATCAGTCCTCCACCCCGGAACGCGCGGCGGGTCTGACGGCCATAGCGCACGCGGTCGGGGACGTCAGGATGGAGCTGATGCCGGCGTACGGCCTGCACAACCTGCACCCCTCGGAGCGGGCCTCGACACTGGCCGCCCTGGCGGAGGGCATACACGGCGCGAAACTCGACCGGCCCGCCGTCCTGTTGGCGCTGGGCAACGCGACGGTCGACATCGCGCCCCGCCATCAGGCCCCGTGGCTCACGCAGGTGCGGCTGGACGACCCCGCGCTTCCCGGGCTGATCGCGACGGCCAGGCCCGGCGAGGTCATCGTCGTCGAGGCGGGGAACCTCACCCAGGGCCTGTTCCGGCAGGTGTACCAGCTGGGCACACTGCCCGCCGTGGCGGAGGGCGCGAACACCACGAACATGCTTCAGGTGCAGGGGCGTCCGTACTTCTCGGTGCGGACCAACACCACCCCGTACGATCCGCTGGCCGGCACCGACGACGACTCCGCCGCGGTCGACGAGTTGCAGAAGGTCACCGCGGCGATAGTCGCCAAGAGCGAGTGGGGCGAGGAGTTCGAGTACCTCCCCGCAAGGCGGGATGCAGGCCAGGCGGAGACCGCTCGCAGTGTGCTGGGGGCGCTGCCCTCGGAGACCACTGACGACGAGGTGACGCTGTATCTGGGATACAACGAGCTGGTCCGCCTCAGGGACGTACTCGGCGACAGGACGCGCCACGTCATCCTGGGTGTCCTGGGAGAGGGCCACCCTGCCATGGGCGCGATCGACACCATGCTCGCTCCGGCTCCTCCGGGCAAGCCCGACTACAAGTGGTCGATGGAGTTGCAGGAGGTGTGGGCCGAGTTGTCCCCGGCCGACCGTGACGGGCTGCTGGCGGTGGTGGCGGGCATCCATGAGGAGCATCTGGAGGCCCTGAGGGCCCAGTCCGCCGCACTGTCGGTGGCCCCGCCTCCGGAGCAGGTGGAGGTCATCGCGAGGGCGATCGCCGACGCGGGCCGGACCGACTCCCCACTCGGCGCGTACTTCGGCAGGTTGACCACGCAGGCACAGGATTCGGACAACGACCAGGTTCTGCAGGCGCTGGGAAGGGTCTTCGCCACGGAAGCGGGGCAGGGGCAGGGCACCGATCCGCTCGCGCCGACAGCCGGCCGGCAGCAGACCGACACCCCGGCTCCGGTGCCGCCGGCCCCTCCGGGGTGGGATGCGGCCCGTGCCGGCGCCTCCCCCGTGGAGCGCTCGCACACCTGGGTCGATCCGGTGTCCCGGCCGAGGGACGCGAACGGCAAGGTCACGCAGTACGTCGTACGGTCCGGGTTCGACGTACGCCGCTTCACACACGACGGCGATCCCGTCACCGACCTGACGGTGGAAGTGGAGTTCACCAACACCGACGACATACCCGAGGCCGACCGACAGGCGGTCTGGGACCGGATGGCAGCGGGCGTCGAACGCGTCTTCAACACCCCCGGCCACCGGCTCCCCAACGGCGACCGCATCCACGTCACCGTCATACCGGCAGCTCCCGGCGGACAGGCCCACCTGAAGGTGAGGCTGGCCGACCCGGCCTCCGGTGTCCGAACCTCCCACCGAACCTGGCGACTTGACGGAACCGGCCAGGACTTCGTCCACGAGGTCGGCCACCAACTGGGCCTGCGCGACGAGTCCCCCGACGCCACCGCACCCCAACGCCCCCGAGTCCAGGGCAGTTTGATGGGCGACTACGGACTCCCCGTACCCCGGTCCGTCAGCACCGAGGCCACCGCCGCCGATGCGGAGCAGCACTACGCCCACGGCGGCCTGCGCCCCCGCCACCTGGCCCTGATCAACGCGCTGATCGGCGACGCGTCCCCGGCGCCGCGCACCGAGGCCGATACCGATGCCGCCCCCGGTGCCGAGCCGCTCGCTCCCCCGCCCCTTTCGCCCTTCGTGCGTGACTACGGCAGTCGGCACGACGGCAACGTAGGCCTCGTACAGGTCGAGCCGCTGCCCGCCCGAGTGGTGGACGGCGTTCACCAACAGATCCTCCGCGCCCTGAGGATCCCGGCCCCGACGGCCGAGGAGCATCCGGTGCTCCGCCAGTTGCGGGACCGGCTCGGCGGCGCCGAACTGGTGCTCGCGCTGCCCTATCTGCGCAGCAGCATGGGCCACCGGGTGACAGTCACCGTCGACGGCCGTGAACGAACCGTGGACGTACGGTTGGGGCTGCGCGAGCCGGTGCCGTCGCCTCGTTACGGCATCCACGACGTCACCGACCCCGATGTCCGCGTGGAGCGCCGTGGGTTCGGTGCGCAGGAGTCGGGGGATTCGGAGTCCTCGGGCAACGTCCGTACCGTGCCGATGCCCTGGTCGTGGTCGGTGCCCGTGCCGGCACCCGGATCGGTGCGGGGCGTGGACATCGGGCCCTCCTTCACCGTGACCCACAATCAGCTGTCGCTCTCCACCTCGGTCACCCAGGCCGTGCAGACCACCACAGCCCAGCGCAGCAACGAGCTGTCGCAGGCGTACGAGTTCACGTCGGACTGGGAGGTTCGGGTCGACACGCCCCGGATGGCGCCACCGGTCAACTGGAGTCCGCCGCAGGCCCACGGGCCGGTCACCGTCTGGTTCCCGCAGCATCTGGCCGTGGCCGACACGTCCGGGACCGCGCTGCCGACGGCGGCCGGGCTGGACGATCTGCCGGTGTGGGGGGTCGACACCGTCGCGGAGCCGCAGCAGTTGCTGGAGTCCGTGCTGAGCGCCTTCCACGACGAGCTGTCCACGCTGAGCGACTCCTCCGCCCAGGAGCTGGAGGCGTTCCTGGCCGAGCCCGTGCTGCGCGGAACCCTGCCCATGCAGCGGTCGGGCGGCATCTTCTCGCCGCTGCTTCTGGACTCGCGGGGCCGGGCGATCGGCATGTTCAAGGTCACCACGGCGGTCACACCGGGAACACCCACACACCAAAGCCTGGACACCAAGATCAACCTGGAGAGCCATCTCATCCAGACGGTGAAGGTCGACGGCCAGGCCAGGATCACCAACGCCGTCGGGGTCGACATCGGGGTCGGCCCGGCGTTCACCGGAGACCACGCGAAGAAGCACCCCGACGCGTCGGGCAAGGTCGCGGGCAGCCTCGTCGGCAAGGGCGGCGTGCGGTGGCAGACCAGCGACACCCTCGGCAACGGCGGCACCGCCGCTGTCCTGCACGGCCTGCGCACCAACCGGAGTCATCTCCTCACCCCCGCCGTCGTCCGGCACACGGTCACCCTCGTCCGGCCCGGTGGCGGCGAGACCCCGCAGGGCTTCGGGCCCTGGGACAACGGAATGCAACTGCGGCTGCTGACCCGGGAATCCGCCCGGGGGCACCGGCCGGCCCTCGAGGAGCGGCGCGCGCTCCCCTCCGAACTGGAGAACCTCGAAAGCATCGGCATCACCGCGGCCCCGCTGGCCGTCGACGGCCCTCAAGAGCTCTTCGGGCATGCCGAGGTCTGGCTGCGCGCCAACGGTTTCCTGCCGCCGGAGACGAACGTCCGCAACCTTGTGCTGCCCGACGAGCAGCTGGTGCAGGCCCAGTTGAACAATCTGCGGCGCTTCGAGCAGGCCCGCTCCGACCTGGGTCTGCGGGCCGCGACCGACGCCATGGTCGACGGCGGCCACCCCCTGTGGCTGGAACGGCCCACCACCACGGGCACCCATCGCATCAAGCTGAACCTCACCGCCGTCCGCGACCCGGGCACGAACACAGGTACGGGTACAGGTACCGCAGGTGGTACAGGTACGGCAGGTGGTACAGGTGCCGCCGCCCTGCCGAGCACCCACACCCGCACCCTCCCCGACATCCAGCACGTCTCCCTGGCCTCCTTCGGCATGGCCGGTACGGAGCAGCAGGCATCCGGCTACGGCTGGTCGCTGGGCTTCGGCGGCGGCCCGTCCGGCCCCGTGGGTCCGTACACCGAAGGGCCGTCCGGCCTCGCGATTCCGTACATCAAAGGCTCGGGCACCCTCGGCGGGGCCGCGGACTACTCGTACAGCCGGCAGACCGGCCACACGGCCACGGTCGGCGCCGGTCTGGCGCACGACCAGTTGTTCATCGGTTCCGGTCAGGGCAGCGAGGTCTTCGACATACCGGCGCTGTTCGCGCTCGACCTGTACGACGGTCCGGGCGCCGAGCCCGCCGTGCGCTTCGCCGAGCACACCGTCCCGACCCCGTCCGCGCCGCCCGACTCCCCGGCGCCCGGGACGGCTGCCCTCGCTGATCTGCAGCTGAACCTCCTGGAGGAGGCCAGGCCGTCCGGGCCGCCGCCCCGGACGGTGGGCGGCACCATCACCCTCGCGGTGCCCCACCACCGCACCCTGGAACCGGCGTCCGAGCCCGCCTCGCCGGCCCCCGCGCACACCGTGTCCGAACCGGTGGACGCCGATCACTCACGGCTGGCCATGACCGGCCCCGACGGCAGCCCGCTGCCAGGGATCGTCAAACTGCCGGACGACGCGATCGTGGACGTGTTCCGCGGTTCGGGAGTCCTCCAGGAGGCGCTGCGGCAGATCCTCGAGGGCACCCATCCGGGGCACCCGGAGACCGGGCGGCTGGGGTCCATGGCCGCCGCCGTCGGTGCGGCGAGCCCTGAGCTGGTCGCATGGGCGGCCCGGTCGGTGGCCTCCAGCCTGGCCGGGCAGAGCGCCGGCGATCCGACCACCGTCGCCGCCGAGGTGCGGCAGGCCGCGCTGGCCCCGGGCAACCTCGTCGCCCGCGCGCACCAGATCTTCAAGGGCGGGTACGTCGTCGAGGGCATCACCCTGCCCGGGCTCGGCGCCGACCAGGAGTACGCGCTGGAGATCCGCGGTGTGCTCCACAACGCGCGGCATCTGCACAGCGCCAAGCAGTACCTGGAGACCGGCGTCGCCGCCACCGACTCCGCCGCCCAGCAGAAGTCGGTCAGCGGCACACACCAGACCGGGGTCGCCGTCACCGGGACGAGGACACCCGCCACGGCGCCCGCCACTCCCGCCCCCTCCGGGACCGCCCCCGGGACGGCCTCGACACCGGCCCCGCCCACCGTCTTCGGGCCCTCCGGGAAGTACACGTACACCAGCCGGACGGAGGACTCGGGCACGGTCTCCTCCAGTACCGCCGTGAACCGGACGGCCACGGAGAGCGGCATGGAGCACCGGGTCGGCGCCGACGCGACGATCCTGATCACCGTGCGGCGCGGCACCCGTAACGTGGTCGGCAACACCCTCGGTTACGGCAGCGAACCTGACATCACTGTCGCCGTCGACCTGCCGCAGGCCGTGCAGTTCCTGCTGACCGACGGTCAACTCGTCCGGTACGACGCGTGGTTCAGCGGCGTCGAGGGGCTCACTCCCCCGTCGCCCGCCCCGGCCGAGCTGCCTCTGCCCCAGCGTTTCACCCGCACCGGGGAGCCGGGCCTGGCCGCAGTGCTGTCCGTCACACAGTTCGACGAGTTGGCGCCGGTGCCCGCCGCCGAACCGGACGAGGTCGGCGCCGAGGCCGGCGGTCCGGCCACCATCGCGCCCGGCGAGGGCCCGGCCGACGGCCCCGCCACCCACCCGGCGGACCCCGGCACGCCCGAAGGACCGGCCGACGAGGCCACCGAGGAAGCGCCCCCCGCCCCCGCCGGACAGCCCGCCCTCGCCGAGCGCCGGGACCGGCTGCGGGCCGAACTGACCGCGCTGGTCGAGGCCGAGGCGCCGGGCGTCACCCAGCCCGGTCACTCCTCCTATCTGCCCGGCGTGGCCTCCCGGATCGCCGACTACACCTCCACCGCCGGTCTGCGTGCCCTGCCCGGACGCGGCCCGCGCGGCGCCCAGCGCTTCCACTTCCGCCACCTCGCGCTCGGCGGCGCCCGTCTGGTCGAGGTCACCCTGACCGCCCGGCCGCGCGGCGACGCGAACGAACTGCGCGGGGTGCGCGGCCGAAACGCCGGACCGGGTACGGGACTTGAGCAGTACCACGGGCACACCCCGGCCGGTGTCACCACCGGCACGACCAGCACCACGCAGCACGGCCTCACCTTCAACCCCACCACGCGATACCCGCGTCCGGGGCAGGACACCCGTACCGACCGGAGCGGCCCCGGGCTGAGCGTCGGCAGCACCAGGAGCCAGGGCACGAAGGCCGCGTCCACGGCCGAGGACCGTTTCTGGCTGCGCACGGACAGCGCCGCCGACTTCGACCTCGACTACGACTTCACCGCCTCCGTGCGCTCCGAACTCGTCGCGGACTGGCCGCCCAACCTGGTCGGCGGCGCCCTCCAGGGCGGTGTCCTCGCCTGGTACGACACGGACGCGGACGCCGCGACCGAGAACTGGACCTGGATCAGACGCGCCCTGAGCGCCCGCCCGGACCGCACGGCGACCGTCCCGGCCTCTGTCACCCTGCGTTTCACCGGCGGTGAGGCGGCCGCCGCCGAGGTGGTGGAGGCGCCGCTGACGCCGGCCGTCGGCACGACGGCCCCGGCCCCACGGGGCGCCCGGTTCGTACCGATGGGTCCGGCACCGGTGTTCGAGTTCAACGCCTGGTCGGAGCTGACCACCGCGCTGGACACCGTCGCCCCCGGTCAGGACCGTGGCTGGCGGTCACCCTCCACGTCGACGTCCACCGAGAGCAGCGCTGTGCGGATCGGCGAGCTCATCCAGGCCGGCGAGATCGCCCTGGACCTCCCGCGCACCGCCGCCGGCCTCACCGACACCATGCCCGGCGCCTTGCCCTTCGAGTCGGCCACCGGCACCCCGCCCCGCCTGTCGGCCGCCCTGCACAACCCGCGCCGGGTCACGCAGAGCGCGGACGTCACCCTCGACCGCGTCCGTATCGCGTCCGCCACCGGCGGCTCGTCCCAGAGCGGCGCCACCACCGGCGGAATCAGCTTCCAGGGCGTCTACAGCACCGACGACCCCGACCGCACCCTCGGCGGCGTCGGCGTCCCCGTGCTCGCCCGCCAGCCGCAGACCGTGGGCAGTACCGGGGGCACCAGCGGCGGCGTCCGCGAATGGCTCAAGACGGGCAGCACGAGCGCCCCCACCGACGGCGCGCGCGGCACACGGACGTACGAGGCGCTGGTCGACGCGTACCTCACCGTTAGGGGCCCGGCGGGCGTGCGGCACGTCTCCGGCACCGCCACGGTGCGCATCGGGGAGCGGGACGCCCTCGGCCACGGGATCACTCCCCCGCGTACCCAGCCGCAGGTGTACGACCTGCCCGCGATGGTACGGGCGGCGGCGGATGCCGAGGCCGTGGCCGCCGGGACGCCGGACGCGGACACGCAGGGGGGTGAGGCGGTCGTCGCGGCGCCCGAACTGCGGGACTGGACGCGGCATCCACTGCGGACCCTGCCCGGCCTCCTGGCCTCGCAGATCGACGCCGCCGACCCGGCGGCCCAACTGTGGCTCGCCATCGGCGACACCGGCACCACCGCCGGGCAACAACATCTCGGCCGGGCCCTGTTCGCCGTGTCCCGCGCCGCCGCACGCGTCGGCAAGCCCGTCGAACTCGTCCTGCGCTCCGACGACAGCACCCTCACCTTCTGGAACTTCGGCCCCGACGGCACCCTTTCGGGACTCGGCGAGGCCGGTACGGCCGCCTGGGGCCGGTTCGACGGCCGGGCCACCGCGCTGACCGCCGCGGCGGCGGCCGAACAGGAGGCACGCGAGGAGGAGTTCGCCCTCGGTCGGGAGAGCGCGGCGCACCGGACCGTGCTGTCCGACGCCGAAGGGGAGGCCGCCCTCGCGGCCGAGGCCCTGGAGGAGGCCCGTACCGCGGCCGAGACCGCCGAACGGGAGGTCACCGCGGCCCAGGAAGCACGGGAGTTCGTCCAGCGGGAAATCGAGCGGTGGCAGGGGGAGGTGGAACGCCTGGCCGCTCTTGTCGGCGAACGATCGGCGCGGATCGGCGCACTCGACAAGGACATCCGGGCCGCGGAACTCCAGGTGCGGGGGGCGGACTCTGTCGCCACCGACATCAACCGCAACCGGCCCGCCGACGGCGGCGGGGAGGAGCGTCCGGACGAGACCCGGGCCCGCAAGGCCCGGCAGGCGCTCGACGAGTTGCGGGTGACCAGGGACGAGGAGCGGAAGGTCCTGAACGGGATCGACACCGATCTGCGGAACGCTCGGGAGGCCGTCGAGGATGCCGAGCGGCGTGTCCTGCCCGAGCGGCGTACCGCCGAACTGGCGGCCGAACACGACGCCGAGCGGCCCCGCACCGAGCTGGCCGACGCGACCGAGCGCCGCCGTGCCGCCGTGGAGGCGCTCGCGGAAGCCCATCGACGCGCCCAGGAACTCGCGGAGGGGATCACGACGGCCAACGCCCGTCTGAACGCCCAGACCCGCCTCCAGACGGCCGCCGAAGGAGCCCTACCCGCCCTCGCGACTCTCATGGCGACCGACCGCACGGCACCGCCGACCGACGTCCCGACGGGCTCCCTGGCCTCCGCCCCACCCCGCTGGCCGGACCCCGCCGCCCACACCACCCCGGCCCGCGGCCTCACCCCGAACGCACCGGGACATGTGGAGCCCCCGGTGCCGGCACCTGCGGATCCGGAGGACACGTCCGGCACCGACGGTACGGCGCCTCCGGCCGGTGGAGCCCCGGGCCGGGTGCCATCGGACGGCTCGTTCGCCGCCGCGCTGCTCAACGCGCTGCCGGTGAGCGCGGCCTCCGGGTCCGGTGGGCCGGCCGGTGGGGCGGGACGGCTGGACAACGTCGACAGCACCGCTGCCCTGCACCACTGGGCGGGCGGGCGACTGGTGGAACTGGACCCCGCCGACGTCCCGTCGGGGGTCCGGCTGCCGGCCGGCGACGACACCCTGTCGATGGCCGAGATCCGCTCGCTGGGCATCGAGGTGACGTCGGGCATGGAAGCAGAGGCCGTCATGCTCGACGACCGGCTGACCGTCTCCGCTGTGCCGCTCGATCCCAGACAACAGCTCCAACTCCTCCTCAACCGGAAGGAGTCGGGGAATTACGCCGCCACGGTGGCCGCGCTGACGGCCCAGGCCCTGGGCCGGGATATCGTGATCGTCGGCCCGGGCCCCATCGAACACCGGTACGGCTCCACCTCCGGTGAACCGATCCGGATCGAGTTCGACGGCGTGGGGTACTCCACGCCCGCTCAGCACCTGCCGGAGGGCTGAGGCATGGCCTGTGCACCTCCGCAGCAACTCCCGTCCCCAGCGCTTCCGTACCCAGTGCCCCGGCACTCGGTGACCCAGTACTCAGTGACCCCGTACCCGGTGGGCCCCGCCCCCCACTGCCGCTCCGCCAGGAGGACGTCATGACCGCCGCACAGAACGCCCCCCGAGGGCAGTCCGCAGCCGCCGAGCCGGACGCCGGTGCCGCCGCTCAGACGCCGGACCCGACCCCGACAGCGCCCCTCTCCACGGCCGTTGCCCCACCCGTGACAGAACCCGTGGCCGAGCCGGCACCGGAAGCGGTCTCCTCCCCGGAGCCACAGCCGGACCCCGAGTCCGAACCTGACCCGGAGTCGCAGCCGGAGTCGGCGTCACAGGCGGAGGCGCGGTCCCGGTCGGAGGGCGAGAGCCCGGCCGGCGCCGACGCGGCGGGTGCTGTCGCCGTGCCCGACGTCGTCACCCTCGGCGACGACTCCGACGGCAACTCCGCCGCCACCGCGCAGGACGGCCACCCCGGCCGCCCGTCCAGAGCCATCCTGGCCGCCGCGGCCATCGCGGGCGCGCTCCTCGTGTCCGTGCCGTTCCTGATCAACGCCCGCAACAGCGACGACACCGCGGCCCGTACCGCCGCCGGGGGCAGCACCGCGGACACCGTGCTGGGCGACTCGCTGGGCGGGGTGGCTCCGGGCGCCTTCGAGTCGGCGGACCCCAAGCCGAACGCGGCCCGGCCGTCGCCGTCGAAGACGGCCTCGCAGAGGCCCGCGACCACTGGCGGCAAGGGCGCGGCGGGCGGCGCTGCGGGGGGCGCCGGCGCGGCCGCGAACACGGGCAGCACCGGAAGCAAGGGTCAGGGCGCGGCCTCCAGCCCCACCAAGAACTCCTCGGGTTCGAAGAGCAGCAGCTCGGGTTCCGGCTCCAAGAGCACGACCAGTGGCAGCAGTTCGAGCAGCAACAGCAGCACCAGTGGCGGCACCAAGACCGACACGACCCCGGTCGTCGTCCCCGGCGCGATCATCTTCAGCCACGCGTCCAACAAGTGCATCGACATCGTCGGCGACAAGGCCAAGGACGGCGCCCCGCTGGAGATCTGGTCGTGCAACGGCAAGGCACAGCAGAAGTGGATTTTCAAGTCCGACGGCACCGTGCGCGCCATGGGCCTGTGCATGGATGTCGCCTGGGGCTCCAGCGCGAACGGCGCGGTCATCCAGCTCGCCAAGTGCAGCGGCAACCCGGCCCAGCAGTTCATCCTCGCCGGGCCCCACGACCTGGTCAATCCGCAGGCCGACAAGTGTGTCGATGTGAAGGACCAGAAGACCGGCAACGGCACCCGGCTCCAGCTGTGGACGTGCAACGGCCAGGACAACCAGAAATGGTCCGCCCGCTGACCTGTTGGCCCGTTTTTCGTGGTGTGTGGGCGATATCTCGTCCGTCCGCACGCCCCCGAAGATCACCAGGTCAGGGCGTCGGCGACGGCTCCGGCACGCCCGGCGCACCCCCCGTGCGGCGCTCTCACCTGGCATGCGTACTGGCGCGAGCCTAGGCTCGTACTAAAATTTCCGGCTTGTTACGGAACGTAGCTGGAGCCGGACAACCCCAGGCATACCTGCGGGCCCCGCCAGCGACCCGGAGGTTTCCCGGGAACGAGACGCGAGGACTGATGGCAGCCACACACGAGAGCAGTGCTCTCGGTCTGCTCGAAGAAGAGATCCGCGAGCGGTTCGGCGACAAGGCACGTTTCTCCGCGGGGCCCGCCGCCTCGCCGCGCACTCTCGTCGACGTTTTCGACGCCACCGTACGTTCGTACCCGAACGAGCCGGCCCTCGACGACGGCACCACCGCGCTCACCTACCGGGCGCTGGCCGTCGAGGTCGAGGCCGTACGGCGCCGCCTGAGCGCCGCCGGGGTCGGGCTCGGGGACCGCGTCGGGGTCCGGGTTCCGTCCGGCACCAACGAGCTGTACGTCGCCATCCTGGCCGTCCTCGCCGCCGGTGCCGCCTACGTTCCCGTGGACGCCGAGGACCCGGACGAGCGGGCCGAGCTGGTGTTCGGGGAAGCTGACGTGCGGGCCGTCGTCGGCGCCGGATACGAGATCACCGTTCCCGGCGCCCGCAGCGAGCTGCCCGCGCGGCGGCCCGGGGTCGAGCACGACGCCTGGATCATCTTCACCTCCGGCTCCACCGGGAAGCCCAAGGGCGTCGCCGTCAGCCATCGCAGCGCCGCCGCCTTCGTGGACGCCGAGGCCGCGCTGTTCCTCACCGACGACCCCGTGGGGCCCGGCGACCGGGTCATGGCGGGGCTCTCCGTGGCCTTCGACGCCTCCTGCGAGGAGATGTGGCTGGCCTGGCGCTACGGGGCCTGCCTGGTGCCCGTACCGCGCTCCCAGGTGCGCAGCGGGGCCGATCTGGGGCCCTGGCTGGTCGAGCAGGAGATCTCCGTCGTCTCCACCGTGCCCACGCTGGCCGCGCTGTGGGAGCCCGAGACCCTCAACGACGTACGGCTGCTGATCTTCGGCGGGGAGGCCTGCCCGCCCGAGCTGGTGCAGCGGCTGGTGACGGAGGGGCGCGAGGTGTGGAACACCTACGGGCCCACCGAGGCCACCGTCGTCGCCTGTGCCTCCCTGATGACCGGGGAGGAGCCCATTCGGATCGGGCTGCCCCTGAACGGCTGGGAGCTCGCCGTCGTCGACGAGGCCGGGGAGCCCGTCGCCATGGGCGCCAGTGGGCAACTCGTGATCGGTGGGGTCGGGCTCGCCCGGTATCTCGACGCCGAGAAGGACGCCGAGAAGTACGCTCCGCTCGAATCCCTCGGCTGGGAGCGGGCCTATCGCAGCGGTGACCTCGTCAAGGCCGAGCCGGAGGGGCTGATCTTCCTCGGGCGGGCCGACGAGCAGATCAAGCTCGGCGGACGCCGTATCGAGCTGGGCGAGGTCGACTCGGCGCTCCAGGGGCTGCCCGGGGTCGCCGGTGCCGCAGCCGCCGTACGGACCGCCCGGAGCGGCAACCAGCTGCTCGTCGGCTATGTCGTGACGCAGGAGGGCTGGGACCAGGCCGCCGCCGTGGAGCGGCTGCGCGCCGAGCTGCCCGCCGCACTGGTACCGATGCTCGCGCCGGTCGCCGAGCTGCCGACACGCACGTCCGGCAAGGTCGACCGCAACGCCCTGCCGTGGCCCCTGGAGGGGCTGGAGACCGGCCCTGCCGCCGTGCTGTACGGCACCGAGGCCTGGGTCGCCGAGCAGTGGAGCGAGGTCCTCGGCATCCCCGTGGGCAGCGCGGACGACGACTTCTTCGCGATCGGCGGCAGCAGTCTCGGCGCCGCCCAGCTGACCACACGGCTGCGGACGCGCTACCCGAGCGCCGCCGTCCTCGACATCTACCAGCAGCCCGTGCTCCGCAAGCTCGCCCGGCACCTGGAGGAGTCCTCACAGGACGACACCGGCGGACGGGTCATCGCGCCGGTTCCCCTGCGCGCCAAGGTCGTTCAGCTTCTGGTGCTGCTTCCACTGTTCACGCTGCTCGGGCTCCGGTGGGCGGTCGCGCTGGCCGCCGCCGCGAACGTACTGCACCTGTTCGGCGCCTATCCGTGGGCGCCCACCACGTCGTGGTGGGCGGTGGCCGCCGGGGCCGCCGTGCTCTTCTCCCCGCCCGGGCGGCTCGCCCTCGCGGCCGGTGGGGCGCGGCTGCTGCTGCGGGGCGTGAAGCCCGGGCGGTATCCGCGCGGCGGCAGTGTGCATCTGCGGTTGTGGACCGCCGAACGGCTCGCCGAGTTCAGCGGGGCGACCTCGCTGACCGGCGGGTGGCTGGAGCGGTACGCGCGGGCGCTGGGCGGCAAGGTCGGCGCGGACGTCGATCTGCACTCGCTGCCCCCGGTCACCGGGATGCTCAAGCTGGGACGTGGGGCCGCCGTCGAGTCCGAGGTGGACCTTTCGGGGCACTGGCTGGACGGGGACCGGCTGGAGATCGGGCAGGTCAAGGTGGGTGCCGGCGCTGTCGTCGGGACGCGCAGCCTGCTCTTCCCGGGGGCGCGGGTCGGCAAGCGGGCCGAGGTGGCGCCGGGTTCGGCGGTCGTCGGGACGGTGCCGACCGGGCAGCGGTGGGCCGGCGCTCCGGCCGTAAAGCTCGGCAAGGCCAAGCGGAACTGGCCCAAGGAACGTCCGCGGCGCGGGCGGGCCTGGGGGGCGATGTACGGCGTCGCCGGGTTCGCGCTGAGTGCGCTGCCGCTGCTGGCGGGTGCGGTCGCGCTGCTGGTCACGGGCCTGTTCGTCGACCCGGACGCCGGGCTCGGGACCGCTCTGCGGGGCATCGCGCTCGCGCTGGTGCCGGCCACCCTGGCGTTCGGCCTCGCGTACGCGCTGATGCTCCTGATCGCCGTACGGCTGCTGAGTCTGGGCCTGCGCGAGGGTACGCATCCCACGCACAGTCGCATCGGCTGGCAGGCCTGGACGGTCACCCAGCTCATGGACCGCTCCCGCGAGACCCTGTTCCCGCTCTACGCCGGGCTGATCACGCCGGTGTGGCTGCGGCTGCTGGGGATGCGGATCGGGCGCGGCGCCGAGGTGTCGACCGTGCTGGCGCTGCCGAGCCTGACGACCGTCGGCGAGGGCGCCTTCCTGGCCGACGACACCCTGACCGCGCCGTACGAGCTCGGCGGCGGCTGGCTGCGGATCGGGCGGGCCGAGATCGGGCGGCGGGCCTTCCTGGGCAACTCCGGGATGACCGCGCCGGGCCGGTCGGTGCCCGACGGCGGGCTGGTCGGGGTCCTCTCGGCCACGCCGAAGAAGGCCAAGAAGGGCAGCTCCTACCTGGGCCTGCCGCCGATGAAACTGCCCCGGTCGGCGAGCGGCGGCGACCAGAGCCGTACGTACGACCCGCCCGCGCATCTGCTGTGGGCGCGGGCGGTGGTGGAGCTGTTCCGGATCGTGCCGGTGTTCTGCTCGGCGGGGCTGGCCGTGCTGACGGTCGCCGCGTTCAGTGTGCTCGGTGGATGGTTCTGGCTGGCGGGCGGGCTCGTGCTGCTCGGTGTCGGGGCCCTCGCCTGTGTGCTGTCCATCGTCGCCAAGTGGGCGCTCGTGGGGCGCCACCGGGCCGGAGAGCATCCGCTGTGGAGCGGGTTCGTGTGGCGCAACGAGCTGGCGGACACCTTCGTCGAGGTCGTCGCCGTGCCGTGGCTCGTGGGTTCCGTGCCGGGTACGCCGGTGATGTCGGCGTGGCTGCGCGGACTCGGCGCGCGCATCGGCAAGGGGGTCTGGGTGGAGAGCTACTGGCTGCCCGAGACCGACCTGGTGACCCTGGGGGACGCGGCCACCGTGAACCGGGGATGCGTGCTGCAGACACACCTCTTCCACGACCGGATCTTGCGGACGGATACTGTGGTCCTCCGTGAGGGCGCGACGCTGGGTCCTGGCGGGATCGTCCTGCCCGGTTCCACGGTCGGGGCCCGGTCCACTCTGGGTCCCGCGTCGCTGGTCATGGCGGCGGAGTCCGTTCCCGACGACACCCGCTGGCTGGGCAACCCGATCGAGTCATGGCGTTCCTGAAAACAGTGGGCGCGGCTCGTTCGGGTACCGGAGCGGGGGTGGGTTCATCTCCGGCACCTCGTACGAGCACAGCGCAGGGAGCAGACTCAGCAGTGAGCGTTCAGCAGACAGTGGGCTCGGACCCGTACTTCCCGGCCAACGGTGATCCCCGTTACCGGGTGCACCGGTACGAACTCGCGCTGGACTACCGCCCCGGCCCGAACCGGTTGGCGGGCACGGCCCGCATCAACGCCATAGCGGGCCGGTCCTCGCTCGCCGAATTCCAGCTGAACCTGGGCGACTTCAAGATCGGCCGGGTGCGGGTCGACGGCAAGGCCGCGCACTACACGCACCGGGGCGGCCGGCTGCGCATCCGCCCCGCGAAGCCGCTGCGGACCGGGGCCGCGTTCACCGTCGAGGTGCACTGGGCGGGCAACCCCAAGCCGGTCAGCAGCCCCTGGGGCGGGATCGGCTGGGAGGAGCTGGAGGACGGGGCGCTGGTGGCGAGTCAGCCGGTCGGGGCACCCTCCTGGTACCCGTGCAACGACCGGCCCGCCGACAAGGCGTCCTACCAGATCTCGATCACGACGCCCTCCGCGTACTCGGTGGTGGCGGGCGGACGGCTGTTGACGAGGACGACGAAGGCTTCTACGACCACGTGGGTGTACGAGCAGTCCGCGCCGACGTCGAGTTATCTCGTCGGGCTGTCGATCGGGAAGTACCAGACCGTCCTGCTCGGTGACCCGGGTCTTGGCGGGGTGCCCCAACACGGGCATATTCCGGCGGAGTTGCTCCCTGAGTTCTCCCGGGACTTCGCGCGCCAGCCCGCCATGATGGAGCTCTTCGAGGAGCTGTTCGGGCCGTATCCGTTCGGTGAGTACGCGGTCGTGGTGACCGAGGAGGAACTCGATGTGCCCGTGGAGGCACAGGGGTTGTCGCTGTTCGGTGCCAACCACGTGGACGGCGCCCGGAGTTCGGAACGGCTCGTCGCGCACGAGCTGGCCCACCAGTGGTTCGGCAACAGCGTGTCCATCGCGGACTGGCGGCACATCTGGCTGAACGAGGGGTTCGCCAAGTACGCGGAGTGGCTGTGGTCCGAGCGCTCCGGCGGGCGCAGCGCGCAGCAACTCGCCGCGGTGGCCCATCGGTTGCTGTCCGGGCGGCCACAGGATCTGCGGCTCGCCGATCCCGGCCGCAAGCTGATGTTCGACGACCGGCTGTACCAGCGCGGCGGGCTCACCGTGCACGCGGTGCGGTGCGCGCTGGGCGACGAGGCGTTCTTCCGGATGCTGCGGGGGTGGGTCGCGCTGCATCGGGGCGGGTCGGTGAGTACGGCCACGTTCACGTCGTATGTGGGGCGGTTCGCGACGGAGCCGTTGGACGAGCTGCTCGCCGCGTGGCTCTACGAGGGGGCGCTGCCCGCGTTGCCCGCACCGAGGACGCAGGGGCCGCCGCCGGTCAAGGGGGGCGGACCGCGGGTGCCTGCCCGGCCCTCCTATCCGCCGTCCACCGCGTAGCGGGTAGGTACGGTGCGCGAGAATGGCGGGCATGTCCCGACGTACTCCGCATCCCCGGCGGCAACGCCCCTCCATCCCTGTTCAGAGCTCCGCGTGTCCGTGCGGTCTCGCGAAGACGGAGACGTACGAGAAGTGCTGCGGCCGGTTCCACCGGGGTGAGGCCGCGGCGCCCACCGCCGAAGCCCTGATGCGCTCCCGCTACAGCGCCTTCGCGCGGCGGGACGAGCCCTACCTCCTGCGCACCTGGCACCCGCGCACCCGCCCCGCCGGCGTCGGGTTCGACCCCGGGATGCTGTGGACGGGCCTGGAGATCATCGAAACAGGCGACGGCACGGCGTTCCACACCACCGGAACCGTGACCTTCCGGGCCTCCTACCGGGGCGGTTCGCTGGAGGAGCGGAGCCGGTTCGAGCGGGTCGACGGGGCATGGGTGTACGTCGACGGGGACGTCAGCCAGAGCGAACAGGGCGTACAGAGCGGCCGGACCGGCTAGGGCGCGAGGATGTCCAGTTCCTGAAGGGCCCCGACCGCGATCTCCCGGGTGAGCCGCTCGGCCCGTTCGCCGTCGCCCTCGCGGACCGCCTCAGCGACCTGTACATGCAGGGTGACGGCGGCCGGGTCGGGGTCCTCGAACATGACCTCGTGGTGGGTGCGGCCCGCCAGGACCTCCGCGACGACGTCGCCGAGGCGGGCGAACATCTCGTTGCCCGAGGCCTCCAGGATCACCCGGTGGAAGGCCACGTCGTGGACCAGGTAGCCCTCCAGCTGATGGCCGCGCGAGTTGGCCACCATGCCCAGCGCGCACTCCGTGAGCCGCGCGCACTGCTCGGCGGTGGCGAACTTGGCGGCCAGGCCCGCGGCGACCGGTTCGATCGCGGAGCGCAGCACGGTGAGGGAGCGCAGTTGCTGCGGGCGGTCGGCGCCCGCCAGACGCCAGCGGATGACCTGCGGGTCGTAGACGTTCCACTCGACCCTGGGACGGACCGTGACGCCGACCCGGCGGCGGGACTCGACCAGGTGCATCGACTCCAGGACCCGGACCGCCTCCCGCATCACCGAGCGTGACACGTCGAAGCGCTGGGCCAGTTCGTCCGTGCGCAGAACGCTGCCCGGCGGGTACTCGCCCGCGGTGATCGCGGGTCCGAGGGTGTCCAGTACATGGCCGTGCAGCCCTCGGCCGGGTGTGCTCATGCACTCAGCGTACGGGGCGCGTCACACTCTTAAAAAGTCAGACTTATTCATACGGAGGGCTTGAATTTGTCTTACCTAATGCGTTTCATTGCGTTCATGCAGAAGACGCGTACCCCCCACGTGGTCGTGGTCATGGGCGTCTCGGGCACGGGGAAGACCACCATCGGTCCCCTGCTCGCGGCACGGCTCGGCGTTCCGTACGCCGAGGCCGACGACTTCCACCCCCCGGCCAACATCGACAAGATGACGGCCGGGACCCCCCTGACCGACGACGACCGCCGGCCCTGGCTGGACGCCATCGGCGCGTGGGCACACGGCCGGGCCGGACTCGGCGGAGTGGTGAGCTGCTCGGCGCTGAAGCGGTCGTACCGGGACCGGCTGCGGGCCGCCGCACCCGACGTCGTCTTCGTGCACCTCGCCGGTGACCGGGCGCTCATCGAGGACCGGATGGCGCACCGGCAGGGCCACTTCATGCCGACGGCGCTGCTCGACTCCCAGTTCGCCACCCTCCAGCCTCTCGAAGCGGACGAGGCGGGCATCGCGGTGAGCGTCTCCGGCACCCCCGAGGAGATCACCGCCCGCGCCGTGGCGGCGCTCGGTGAGCCGGCGGGCCCGCGCGGTCCGGACGGTCCCGAGGCGCCTGGGAAACCCGCACCTTCGCAGTAGCCCCATCTCCCCCGACAGTCCCTCCCCAGAAGCAAGGGAACCACCGTGACCAGACTCAGCGTCGAGATGCTGGCAGCGGACACCGTCGAGCCGATCACCTCGGCCGGCCATGCCCAGTTGGGCGTCGCCGTACTCGCGGGCATCACGCTCATCGTCCTGCTGATCACCAAGTTCAAGCTGCACGCCTTCCTGGCCCTGACCATCGGCTCGCTCGCCCTGGGCGCCTTCGCGGGCGCGCCGCTCGACAAGGCCATCGCCAGCTTCACCACCGGGCTCGGCTCGACGGTGGCCGGCGTGGGCGTCCTGATCGCCCTGGGCGCGATCCTCGGCAAGCTGCTCGCCGACTCCGGCGGCGCCGACCAGATCGTCGACACGATCCTGGCGCGGGCGTCGGGCCGGACGATGCCGTGGGCGATGGTCCTGATCGCCTCGGTGATCGGCCTGCCCCTGTTCTTCGAGGTCGGCGTCGTGCTGCTGATCCCGGTCGTCCTGATGGTCGCCAAGCGCGGCAACTACTCCCTGATGCGCATCGGCATCCCGGCGCTCGCGGGCCTGTCCGTGATGCACGGCCTGGTCCCGCCGCACCCCGGCCCGCTGATCGCGATCGACGCGGTCGGCGCCAACCTCGGCGTGACCCTGGCACTCGGTGTCCTGGTCGCCATCCCGACGGTGATCATCGCCGGCCCGCTGTTCTCGCGGGTCGCCGCCCGCTGGGTCGACGTGTCCGCCCCCGACCGAATGATCCCTGAGCGCCCCTCCGAGGACCTGGAGAAGCGTCCGGGCTTCGGCGCCACCCTCGCCACCATCCTGCTCCCCGTCGTCCTGATGCTGTCCAAGGCGCTGGTCGACATCATCATCGACGACCCCACGAACATGGTGCAGCGCGTCTTCGACGTGGCCGGCTCCCCGCTGATCGCCCTGCTCGCCGCCGTCCTCGTGGGCATCTTCACCCTGGGCCGCCCGGCCGAGTTCACCAAGGAACGCATCTCCCGGATCGTCGAGACGGGCCTGGCGCCCATCGCGGGCATCCTGCTGATCGTCGGCGCGGGCGGCGGCTTCAAGCAGACGCTGATCGACTCCGGGGTCGGCAAGATGGTCCTCGACATCTCCGAGGACTGGTCGATCCCGGCCCTGCTGCTGGCCTGGCTGATCGCGGTGGCGATCCGGCTGGCGACGGGTTCGGCGACGGTCGCCACGGTCTCCGCGGCCGGCCTCGTGGCCCCGCTCGCGGCCGACATGTCGACGACCCACGCGGCCCTGCTCGTCCTGGCCATCGGCGCCGGCTCCCTCTTCTTCAGTCATGTCAACGACGCCGGATTCTGGCTGGTCAAGGAGTACTTCGGCCTGAACGTCGGCCAGACCCTCAAGACCTGGTCGGTCATGGAGACGATCATCTCCGTGGTCGCGGGCGGCCTGGTCCTGCTGCTGTCACTCGTGATCTAGGAGTACGGGAATGTCTGGACGTACGGGAACGAGTCACCCTCTGTTCGACATCAGCGGGCGTACGGCCCTGGTCACCGGGTCCAGCCGGGGCATCGGATTCGCCCTGGCCCGGGGGCTGGCGGAGGCGGGCTGCACGGTCGTCCTCAACGGGCGCGACGGCGACCGGCTCACCAAGGCCGCCGCAGAGCTCCCCGGGGAGATCCGCACCGCCGCCTTCGACGTCACCGACGGCCCCTCGGTCGCCGCCGGGATCGCGGATATCGAGGAGCGGGTCGGCCCGCTCGACATCCTGGTCAACAACGCGGGCATGCAACTGCGGGCCCCGCTGCTGGAGTTCACCGACTCCGACTGGCACCGCATCCTCGACACCAACCTCACCAGCGCGTTCCTCGTGGGCCGGGAGGCGGCCCGGCGGATGACGGAACGCGGCCACGGCAAGATCATCAACATCTGCTCGGTGCAGAGCGAGGTGGCCCGCCCGGGCATCGCGCCCTACACCGCCACCAAGGGCGCGCTGAAGATGCTCACCAAGGGCATGTGCGCGGACTGGGGCCCGCACGGAGTCCAGGTCAACGCCCTCGGCCCCGGCTACATCGAAACCGAACTCACCCAACCCCTGGTCGACGACCCGGAGTTCAGCGCCTGGGTGCGCAAACGGACTCCGGCCGGGCGATGGGGGCGTACGGAGGATCTGGTGGGCGGGCTGCTGTTCCTCGCCTCCCCGGCGGCGGACTTCGTCGGCGGACAGGTTCTGTACGTCGACGGCGGCATGACCAGCGTCCTGTGACGCGGACCCGAAAGCTGACACGGAAGCTGACACGAAAGGGGTTCTCCCGATGCTCGGTTGCGTGATCCATGGCGAGGGCGACCTGCGGGTCGACGAGCTGCCGGTGCCGTCCCCCGGGCCCGGTCAGGCACTGGTGGCCGTCCGGTACGGCGGGGTCTGCGGCTCGGACCTGCACTACTGGCGGCACGGCGGGGTCGGCGACTTCCGCCTCAAGGAACCGATGGTGCTGGGCCACGAGGTCGTGGGGACGGTCGTCTCCTACGGTGACGACTCGTCAGGTCCCGCTGTGGGTACGGAGGTTGCGGTACACCCGGCAACCCCGTGCGGCGCGTGTCCGGAGTGCGTGTCCGGCCGGCGCAACGTCTGCCGGGACACGCGCTACCTCGGCAGCGCCGCCCGCACACCCCACGTCCAGGGCGGCTTCGCTGCTCGACTGGTCGTCCCCGCCGACCAGTTGAGGCCCGTACCGGCAGGCCTGCCGCTGCATCTTGCGGCCCTGGCCGAACCCCTCTCGGTCGCCCTGCACGCCGTCCGCCGGGCCGGGGACCTGTCCGGCAGGCACGTCCTCGTCACCGGTGCCGGTCCCATCGGGTGCCTGGTCGTCGCGGCGGCGAAGGCGGCCGGCGCGGCCCGGGTGACGGTCACGGACCTGCTCCCGCAGGCCCTGCGGTACGCGGCGGTCGCGGGCGCCGACTCGGTCGTACGGGCGGACGATCCCGGCGATCCCGGGTGGCCGGCCGAGGTGGACGTGGCCGTCGAGGCGTCGGGGGTGGCCGCCGGTCTCGACACCTGCCTTCGCCTGGTGCGCCGGGGCGGGGTCGTCGTGCAGCTCGGTCTGCTGCCGCCCGGCCCCAGCCCCTTCGCGGGCAACCTCGTCGTCACGCGGGAGATCGAACTGCGGGGCGCCTTCCGCTTCGACACGGAGTTCGACGACGCACTGACCCTGCTGGCGGCCGCGCCGACGCTCGACGGGCTGGTCAGTGCGGTGGTCCCGGTCGAGGAGGCGGAGTCGGCGTTCGCGTTGGCGGCGGACCGGGGGAGGTCGTGCAAGGTGCTGCTTGACTTCGGGGGTGTGTGAGGGGCGCTCCGCTGGTGAGGGCGGGGGGTTGTCTGTGCGTGCGTTGTCTGTGCGTGCGTTGTCTGCGGGTCCGTTGTCTGCGGGTCCGTTGTCTGCGGGTCCGTCGTGGCTGGTCGCGCAGTTCCTCGCGCCCCTGCCAAAGGTCCGTTGAGGCTGATGTCGCCCACGCGGGTGAGCCTCGGATCGGCACAGCCCCGCGCCCCTCTGGAGCACCCGGCGCCGCACCGTCGGTTCAGGGGCGCCACAAGGGGTGCTCGGTGTCCGCCCATCTCTTGCTCACCGAGCCCGTCCTGAGGCCTCGGCGGGCCTCCGGGTCGCCCAGGGCCATGCCGATGTGGCCGGCCAGGACGATGCCGATGGTGAGCGCCAGCCAGTCGTGGACGAAGGTCGCGCTGGTGCGCCACATCAACGGGGTGAGGTGGGTGAACCACATGAGCAGGCCCGTGCCGAGCATGACCAGCGTGGCGCCCGCGATCCAGGACGCGTAGATCTTCTGGCCCGCGTTGAACTTGGCCGCCGGGCGCGAGGTGGTGCGCTTGTCTCGTCGTAGGGCCGCGCGCAGCCAGACCCGGTCGTGCGGGCCGAAGCGGTTGAGGTGGCCCAGGTCCGCGCGGAGGGCGCGGGAGGCAAGGCCGGCCAGGAGGGGTACCGGCAGGGCGAGGCCCGCCCATTCGTGGACGCGGACCACCAGTTCGCGGCGGCCTACCAGCTCGGCGAACACGGGAATGTACAGACAGGCCGCCGTCACCACGCACACGCCCATCAGGGCGGCCGTCGCGCGGTGCACCCACTTCTGGGAGCGGCCGAAGCGGCGTACCTCGGTGGCGGAGGGCGCCGGGGCGTCAGCTCGTAGGCTCATCGTCGCGTCCGTTCGATTTGCCGACCCAGGCGTCGATGTCGTAGCCGCGGTTCTCCCAGTAACCGGCCCGTACGTTCTCGGTGACCGTGATGCCGGAGAGCCACTTGGCCGACTTGTAGAAGTACATGGGAGCGACGTAGAGGCGGACCGGGCCGCCGTGGCTGTGGCTCAGGTTCTTGTCCTGCATGCGCAGCGCGACCAGGACGTCGGCGCGGCGGGCCTGGTCGAGGGTGAGGCTCTCGGTGTAGGCGCCGTCGAAGCAGGTGAAGCGCACCGCCCCGGCCGAGGAGCGCACTCCCGCCGCGTCCAGGAGCCGGGACAGCCGCACCCCTTCGAAGGGCGTGCCGGGTACCCGCCAGCCCGTGACGCACTGCACGTCCTTGACCATCCTGGTCTGGGGCATCGCCCGCAGGTCGGCCAGGGTGTAGGTGACCGGCCTGTCGACGAGACCGTCGATCTTCAGCTGGTAGTTCTCCGCGTCCTTGTGGGGTACGGAGGACGTCACCGAGTAGTAGCGGAAGCCGCCGCCGTTCGGGAGAAGGCCGGTCAGACCGGTCGGGTCCTTCTCCGCCGCACCGGCGAGGAAGGACTCCATGCCGCGCTGGAGGGTGGGCGCGGCCACCACGCCGAGAGCGCCCAGACCGAGGGTGCCGAGCAGGACCCGGCGGCCGATGGGCGTACCCCGGTCCCGCCCTTCGGCTTCGTCGGGGCGTTCGGGTCGTTCAGGTTCTTCCGGTTCTTCGGGTCGTTCGGAGTTCACCTGTCCATTCGAACACCCGCGACCCCTGTCGAGCCAGGGATCGCGGGTGCGCGTCAGACTTCCGTAACCGCTTCTCACCGTCTTCTCAGGCGGCGGCCCCGGAAAGGGTGCTCAGGAGGACGATTCCGCCGCCTCCGCCACCTTGTCCAGCTGGAACGCCTCGTTGCCGAGCCCGATCCGTGCGTGCACCTCGGGCTTGCGAGAGCGCAGGACCAGGCCCTGGACCAGGCCGAGGACCACGGCGGCGCCGATGATGCCGGGGAGCAGCCAGTTGAGGTAGGAGTCCGGGCCCGTACCGACCAGGACGTCGAAGTCCTTGATCGTGTAGAAGGCGATGCCGAGCAGCGCGATGCCGGAGATCGCGGCCGTGGCCAGCCGCCAGGCCTGGGCACCGGCCGCCCCGCGGCGGACGAAGAAGACGATGACGGAGAGGGAGGCGGCGGCCATCAGCAGGATCACACCGAGGGCACCGAGGTTGCCGGCCCAGGTGAACAGCTTCAACACGGGAGTGGTCGGGTCGCCGACCGGACCCGAGTCGGCGATGGCGAAGCCCAGCACGGTCACGACGGACACGACGGTCTGCAGGAGCGAGCCGGTGCCGGGGGCGCCACTCGTGCCGGTCGTCCGGCCGAAGGCCTGCGGGAGCAGCCCTTCCCGGCCCATGGCGAAGGCGTAGCGCGCGACGACGTTGTGGAAGCTGAGCATCGCGGCGAACATGCCGGTCGCGAAAAGGATGTGCATGACGTCGGTGAAGGTTCCGCCGAGTCGTTCTTCTGTGAGGAAGAACAGCAGCCCGGCGCTCTGCTTCTGGGACGCCCCGACGACTCCGGAAGGGCCGGTGGCGACGGTGATCGCCCAGCTGCTGACGGCGAAGAAGACGGCGACACCGCCGACCGCGAGGAACATCACGCGCGGCACGAGGATGTGGGGCTTGCTGGTCTCCTCGGCGTACACGGGGGCCTGTTCGAAGCCGAGGAAGGCGGCGATGCAGAAGCACAGGGCGGTGCCGACTCCCGCGCCGGTGAGGGTGTCCGGGTTGAAGGCGTGCAGCGACAGGCCCTCCTTCGCCGGGTCGGCGACGGCGGCGATGTCGAAGATGACGACGAGGACGACCTCGATGACCAGCAGCACGCCGAGGACGCGCGCGTTGACGTCGATCTTCAGCCAGCCGAGCGCACCGACGGCCAGCGCGGCCACCAACGCCGGTATCCACCAGGCGAGTTCGATGTCCAGGTAGGTAAGGAGCGCCCCCGACACCTCGAACCCGAAGATGCCGTAGATGCCGACCTGGAGCGCGTTGTAGGCGACGAGGGCGAGCAGCGCGGCGCTCGCCCCGGCGGTGCCGCCGAGACCGCGCGAGATATACGCGTAGAAGGCGCCCGCGTTGTGGACGTGGCGGCTCATCTCGGCGTACCCGACGCTGAAGAGGACGAGGACGACGCCGAGAAGGACGAAGAGGAGGGGCTGGCCGACGATGCCCATCACTGCGAATGTAGTGGGCATGACACCTGCGACCACCATGAGTGGAGCGGTCGCGGCGAGGACGGAGAGCAGCAGCCCTCCGGTGCCGAGGCGGTCGGCGCGCAGCGCGCGGTCCTGCCCCTTGAACGTACTGATGCCGCTGCTCTCGCTGCTGCCGGCACTGGGTCTGCTCGTGCTCGAACTGCCCGTCGTCATCGCGGGGTTGTCCTTTCGGGCGTACTGGAATTTTCAGTGGTGACGGAACTTCTCAGTGGTGCGTGGGGCGTTACACCGTGCCGAGCGCGGTGGCGCGGGCGGCACGGAAGGCGGTGTGCGGGTCACGGTCCGGGTAGGACCATGGAGCGGGCGTCTGGTGCGGGCCGATCCGGTGGAACAGGGCGGCGGCCTCCGCGCCCCGGCCCTCGCAGAACTTGGCGTGGGCAAGGAAGTTGAGGTCGATCAGGCGGCGCGGATGGTCGTCGCGCTCCCACTCCAGCCACCAGTCGAAGGCCGCCTTCATCACCTGGCGGGCCCGCCGCCCGACCCAGTGCCCGGAGGACGCCGGGTCGGCGGACTCCAGTCCTGCGGCGGCGAGGACGCGGTAGCGCTCGGCGTGCGCGACGACCGGCAGGATCGCCAACGGCGAGTCGGCGGGGGCCTGCTCGACGGCCCAGTGGGCGAAGTCGTACACCTCGTGCAGCGGGTCCTGCCCGGCGGAGGTACGGCGCTCGGCGAGGCGCGCGACCATCAGATGGTGGGCGTGGTGGTGGTCCGGGTAGCGGTGCCGGACCTCGTCGAAGAGCTGCACGACGGTCTCCTCGGGGCCAACGTTCCGCTCCAGCTGGAGCAGTCCGAGCCAGGGTGTGGGGTCGGCGGGAGCGAGCGCGGCGGCGGCGTGGCAGGCGTCGCGGGCCCGGACCGGCTTGTCCTTGCCGGCGAGGGCCCGCTGGACGGTGGCTGCGGCGAGCAGGACGGAGGCGTCGGCGGACTCCGGTTCGGCGAGGAGCCAGTCGCGGGCCCAGGCGGCGGTGCCGGACTCCAGGGCGAGGACGGTGACCCGGTGCCCCCGGCGGTCCCAGTCGTCGCCGGTGGTGGAGAGCAGTGCGCGGACGGCCTGCCAGCGCCCCTGGGCCAGCGCGGTGCGCGCGGCGACGAGTTCGGTGTCGTCGAGCGCGGCGTCGAAGGCCTGGGCGGCACGTTTGCGGCCACGGCCCAGGGGTGGTGGAGGTGGAGACACCGCGGGGAACTTCCTCACACGACGCGGTCTGTTGACGGCGATCGATCGACGGCCATCGGTTGATCACGCACAGCAAACCCTCCACGAATGCTTCACGTCAAGGCCGGATATGTATGCGACACGTGTCAATTACGCATCTGTATAGGACAGTTGACCTGACGGACGACAGATCCCTGCACGCCCCCTCAACCCCTCAAAGTTCACGTCAAGTCGTGACATCGTGACCGTCCGGACACGGACGTGACCCTGCCGGCCCGACGATTCCGTCACATCCCCGGGGCAGGACCCGCCGGGGGCGGTTACAGTCGGCCTCTACCACACCCCACAATCCGCCCCGTCATCGAGGTACCCCGCGTGTCCGTTCTGGTTCTGACTCTCGCCGTGAGCGCCGCCTGCTGTCTGGGCCTCGGCTTCGTCCTCCAGCAGAACGTGGCCCGGCAGGCCCCCCTGAGCGACTTCCTCTCCCCGCGGCTGCTCCTGGACCTGGTGCGGGTGCCGCGCTGGCTCGGCGGCATCGGTCTGATGGTGGCGGGCATGGTGCTTGGCGCGATCGCGCTGAGCCAGGGCGAGGTGTCCCTGGTGGAACCGCTGCTCGCGACGAACCTGCTCTTCGCGCTCGCCCTCTCCCGCCATCAGACGAAGCAGCCGCTGGGCCGACAGGGCTGGACCGGCCTCCTGCTCCTCGCGGGCGGGGTGACGGCGTTCATCGTGGCGGGCGAACCGCGCGGCGGCACGGCCGTCACGGATCCCTGGCGCCACTGGCTGATCATCGGCACCATGCTGGGCCTCGCCCTGCTCCTCACGACGTACGCGAAGCGCTCCCGCCTCAGCGCCGGCCCGGTCCTGCTGGCCCTGGCCGCGGGCCTCCTCTACGGCGTCCAGGACGCCCTGACGCGGGTCACCGGTCAGCGCTTCTCGGAGGGCGGCCTGACCCACGTCCTCACCGGCTGGCAGCCGTACGGGGTACTGCTCCTCGGTCTCACCGGCCTGATCCTGGTCCAGAGCGCCTTCGAAACCGCTCCCCTGCGCATGTCCCTGCCCGCCCTCACGGCGGCCCAGCCCCTGGCCGGGATCATCTGCGGCGTCGGCTTCCTCGGCGACCGGCTGCGCACCGACACCGGGGCACTGGCATGGGAGGCGGCGGGCCTCGCGGCGGTGGTCGTGGGCATCGTCCTCCTGGGCCTCCACCCGGCGATGCCGAGCGGCTGCGCGCCGAGGGCGATGGGCTTGGATGGCAGACATGAGCACTCACTCCCACGAGAGCACTCCCGCTGATCCCGTAGGTCCCGCCGATCCCGCCGACGAGATCCTCGACATCGTCGACGAGAACGACGAGGTCGTCGGCCGGTCCCCACGGGGCGAGGCGTACGCACGCGGGCTTCGGCACCGCTGCGTCTTCATCCAGGCCAGGGACGCCCGAGGCCGGCTCTTCGTCCACCGCCGCACCCCCACCAAGCTGGTCTTTCCCTCCCTGTACGACATGTTCGTCGGCGGAGTCGTGGGCGCGGGCGAGTCGTACGACGACGCGGCACTGAGGGAGGCCGAGGAGGAACTCGGCGTCACGGGCCTGCCCCGCCCCGAACCCCTCTTCAAGTTCCTTTACGACGACGGCGCCGGCCGGAGCTGGTGGTCGGCGGTGTACGAGGTCCGCTGCGAGCTGCCCGTCCACCCCCAGGTGGAGGAGGTCGCCTGGCACACGTTCCTGCCGGAGGCCGAGGTGGAACGGCGGCTGGCCGAGTGGGAGTGGGTGCCGGACGGACTGGCTGCGTACGAGCACCTCACGGCCTACCGGTCGGCCAAGAGCACGTAAGGTTCCTACATGTGATCGATTTTGCACGGAACGTCCGTATGTGGTTCACCCCCCAGGGGATCGGCCAGGAGGGCCGCACCCCCGACTACCGATTCTCCCTGGCCAACGAACGCACCTTCCTGGCCTGGCTGCGTACCGCGCTGGCGCTGATCGGCGGCGGGTTCGCCGTGGACCAGTTCCTGCCCGACCTGCGGTGGGGCTGGCGTGTGGGGCTGGCGCTCGCGCTGCTGACGGCCGGGGTGCTGTGCTCGCTGCGGGCCGTCAACCACTGGGTGCGGTGCGAGCGGGCGATGCGGCGGGGCGAGGACCTGCCGGTGTCCCGCTTCCCGACGCTGCTGAGCCTCGCGGTCGCCGTGGTCGCGGTCGCCATGGTGATCGTCGTACTGGCCCGGGGGAACAGATGACCGAGGCCGGAGTGAGCGAGGGAGAGGTACGGGATCCCGGGCTGCAGCCGGAGCGGACCCGGCTGGCATGGCGGCGTACGACGCTGTCGAGCACCGTCGCCGCCGTGCTCGCCGGGAAGTCCGCGCTGCACGGCGGGCCGTCGGCGGCCGGGGTCGTCGTCTGCGCGATGTGCTGCGTGCTGTGGCTGTGGTTCCTCGTCGTCGCCCACCGGCGTATCCGGACGCTCGCGACGACGGGCGACGACGGTCCGCCGGCGCTCGCCGCCCGGCACGCCACGGCCGCGACCCTGTGCACTGTCACCCTGGCCGTGTGCGGGGCGGCGCTCGTCCTCTGACGCCGGAGCCCGCCACCGGTCGGGCTGTCGGGCGGTCGGGCTGGATGGCTGGCTGTCAGGCCTCTTCGGCCCAGTCCACCGTCACCACGATCTTGCCCCTGGTACGGCCCTCCGCGTTCAGCCGGTGCGCCTCCGCCGCGCGCTCCAGAGGGAACGTGTCGGACACATGCAGCGAGAACACGTGCTGTTCGACCAGGTCGGAGAGGTGCGCGAGGTCCACGGCGTCGGGGCGTACGAAGTAGTAGGTACCGCCGAGGTCGACGACGCCCGGGTCCGCGATCGACACCAGGCGGCCCCCGGGAGCCAGCAGCTCCACGGAGTCCTTCAGGGTGTCGCCGCCGACGGTGTCGAACACCGCGTCGACTCCGCCCGGGGCCAGTTTCCGTACCCGGTCGGCCATGCCCTCGCCGTATGTCACCGGGTCACCGCCCAGTTCGCGTACGAAGTCGTGGTTGCGCACGCTCGCCGTGCCGATGACGTGCGCCGCGCCCAGGTGGCGGCGGGCCAGCTGGACGGCGACGGAGCCGACCCCACCCGCCGCCGCGTGCACCAGGACGGTCTCGCCCGTGCGGACGCCGAGCGACCTGGCGAGCACCTGATAGGCGGTGAGCCCGACGAGCGGCAGCCCGGCCGCCTCCTCGAAGGAGAGGTTGCGGGGCTTGCGGGCGAGGGTGCGCACCGGCGCGGCGACGTACTCGGCGAAGGTGCCGCGCGAGAGGAAGTCCTCGCGTACGTAGCCGATGACCTCGTCACCCACGGCGAACTCGGAGACGGAGGCGCCCGGGCGCACCACGACCCCGGAGACGTCCCAGCCCGGTGTCACCGGGAAGACGGGGTCCAGGATGCCGTCGAGATAGCCCTCGCGGCACTTCCAGTCCACCGGGTTGACCGACGCCGCCCGCACCTTGATCAGCACCGAGTCGGGCCCGACCTTGGGGTCCGGGGCGTCCTCCGTGTACTCCAGGACGTCGGGACCGCCGTACCGGCTGTAGGTAATGGCTTTCATATGTCTGGCCCTCCGGTTTCCTAATGTTCGACCTTCCGGGGTGCGCGGACGCCACGCAAGTCGAATAGCCTGATATGGATGGTTTGAGTGACAGCCTGTCCGGCGTCACCACAAGTACGTCAGCACCGTCGAACACCCGAAGGCGAGCATCATGAGCACCCCCACCCTTCACCAGGAACACCCGACCCACGAGCACGCCCACGGCCAGGACTGCGGCCACACGGAGGTGCCGCACGGCGACCACGTGGACTACGCGCACGACGGTCATCTGCACCGCGCGCACAGCGGCCACTGGGACGAGTGCGAGCCCGGCGAGCACCTGGCGCACGACGCCCACGGTCACGCGCACGGGGACGGCTGCGGGCACCCGAGCGTTCTGCACGGCGACCATGTCGACTTCCTGCACGACGGTCACCGGCACGCGGCGCACCAGGACCACTGGGACGACCACTGACGGTTTCCGGCCACCGGCACCGCTCCCCCGCCCCACCCGGCCGGCGTCTCCTTCCGCGCACTGGAAGCGAGACGCCGGTCACTTTTCGCTCACCCACTGGACGACATACCGACCGGTCGGCATCATAAGGCAGGCCCTGTTTCCGCACGCGTAGGAGCGATGATGCCCCCGGACGACCTGCCAGGTCTCGATCTCGACCGGCTGCGCGTACTGCTCGACGGCGAACGCCCCGGGCTGGTCCACGGCCCCCTGACCGGCCGGCTGATCGAGGGCGGCCGTTCGAACCTCACCTACGCGGTCACCGACGGCACCACCCAGTGGGTCGTACGACGCCCTCCGCTGGGCCATGTCCTGGCCACGGCGCACGACATGCGGCGCGAGCACCGGGTGATCAGCGCCCTGCATCCGACCGCCGTACCGGTCCCGCGTCCCGTGCTGCTGTGCGAGGACGAGTCGGTGCTCGGAGCGCCGTTCTACGTCATGGAGTTCGTGCCGGGCACGCCGTACCGCACGGCCGGGCAGCTCGCCCCGATCGGCCCGGCGCGGACCCGCGATGTGGTGCTGTCGCTGGTGGACACGCTGGTCGAGCTGCACGCGGTCGACCCCGCCGAGGTCGGCCTCGCGGACTTCGGCCGTCCCGAGGGCTTCCTCGACCGGCAACTGCGGCGCTGGGGAAAGCAGTTGGACGCCTCCCGCAACCGCGAGCTGGCCGGCATAGACGAGTTGCAGGCGGCGCTCGGCCGGGCCCTGCCCGACTCCCCCACCCCGGCGATCGTGCACGGCGACTACCGGCTGGACAACGTCCTGATCGACGCGGACGACAGGATCACGGCGATCCTCGACTGGGAGATGTCGACGCTCGGCGACCCGCTCACCGACCTGGGCCTGCTGGTGATGTACAGCATGCCGCTGGGCGCGCCCGACTCCCCGGTCTCCACGACCGCCGAGGCCGCCGGACACCCCTCCCCTGCCGAGCTGATCGAACGGTACGCGGCGCGCTCGGGGCGCGACGTCTCGGCGATCGCCTGGTACACGGCGTTCGCCTGGTTCAAGCTGGCCGTGATCCTGGAGGGCATCCACTACCGCTACACGCTGGGCCAGACGGTCGGCGCGGGCTTCGACCGCATCGGGGACCTGGTCCCCGTCTTCATCGAGCACGGCCTGACCACACTTCACACAGGTCTCCAGGAAGGCTGATCCGTCATGGACTTCGCGTTCGACGCGCGCACCGAGGAACTGCGCGCCAAGCTCCTCGCCTTCATGGACGAGTACGTCTATCCGGCCGAACAGGTCGAGCACGAGCAGCGCGAGCAGCTGGCCTCGCCGTGGGACACCCCGGCCGTGGTCGAGGAGTTGAAGGCCGAGGCGCGCCGCCAGGGCCTGTGGAACCTCTTCCTGCCCGACGCCCGGCACGGCGCCGGACTCACCAACCTCCAGTACGCCCCCCTCGCCGAAATCACCGGCCGTTCCCCGCACTTGGCGCCGACGGCGCTGAACTGCGCGGCTCCGGACACCGGCAACATGGAGGTGCTGGCGCAGTTCGGCGACGAACAGCAGAAGAAGCAGTGGCTGGAGCCGCTCCTCGCGGGCGAGATCCGCTCGGCGTTCGCGATGACCGAGCCCGAGGTGGCGTCGTCCGACGCGACGAACATCGAGACGCGGATCCGGCGGGAAGGTGACGAATACGTCATCACCGGCCGCAAGTGGTACATCTCCGGGGCGATGAACCCCCGCTGCCAGATCTTCATCGTGATGGGCAAGACCGATCCCGACGGCGCCGACATCCGCCGCCAGCAGTCGATGATCCTGGTCCCCCGGGACACCCCCGGCGTCACGGTCAAGCGGGCGATGCAGGTGTTCGGCTACGAGGACCACTCCCACGGCGGCCACGCCGAGGTGGTCTTCGACGAGGCGCGGGTGCCCGCGGCGAACCTGATCGGCGAGGAGGGCAGCGGCTTCGCGATCGCGCAGGCGCGGCTCGGCCCGGGCCGTATCCACCACTGCATGCGGCTGATCGGGATGGCGGAGCGGGCGATCGAGCTGATGTGCCGCCGGGCCGTCTCGCGTACGGCGTTCGGCAAGTCGCTGGCCCAGCAGGGTGTGGTCCACAACTGGATCGCGGACGCGCGGGTCACTGTGGAGCAGTTGCGACTGCTGGTGCTGAAGACGGCTTGGATGATGGACACGGTGGGCAACAAGGGTGCGCACGCCGAGATCCAGGCGATCAAGATCGCTACGCCGCGTGCGGTGGTGGACATCATCGACAAGGCGATTCAGCTGCACGGGGCGGGTGGGGTGAGCCAGGACTTCCCGCTGGCGGAGCTGTGGGCGAGTGCGAGGACGCTGAAGCTGGCGGACGGGCCGGACGAGGTGCATCAGCGGTCGCTGGCCCGACGGGAGCTGAAGAAGTACGTGTAGTTCCTCTCGAACCCCCGCTCCTCAAACGCCGGAGGGGCTGATGTTCCCCCTCCGGCGTTTGAGGACAAGGCCCCTTCAGGGCCGCAGCGCGCGCAGCAGCAGGTCCGCCAGTTGCTCCGCGACCTCCGTCGAGCTCAGTGGGCCCTCCGGGCTGTACCAGGTCGACAGGTGGTGGATGGAGCCGAAGTGGTAGTCGACCACCAGGTCCGCGGAGGTCGCCCGGGAGAAGACGCCCGTCTCCTGGCCCTCCTCGATCAGGGCACGGAAGCGTTCGTGGTAACGGCGCCTCTCCGCACGTACCTGCTTGTTCTTCTCCGGGCTCAGATGATGCATCGAGCGGAAGAAGATCATCGCGTCGTCGAGGTTCTCGATGGTCGTGACCACGACATCCGCCGCCGCCCGCCGCAACCGCTCCTCCACCGGCGCGTCCGCGTTCGCGAACGCGTCCAGCCGCTCCTGCTGAACGCGCAGCACGCGCGCGTACACCTCGTGCAGCAGATCGTCCTTGGACCCGAAGTAGTGGTAGAGCGCCCCTTTGGTGACCCCGGCCGCCTCGACGATCTCCTGCACGGACGTGCGGTCGTACCCCTGTTCCGCGAAGAGCCGGGTGGCGGCGGCCAGCAGCCGCTGCGGGACGGGCGTACCGTCGCCGTCCGTCGTCCTGGGCACTACCGCCACCAGCCTTCCAAACGTTCCACCGGATAACCGGAAAACCGAATAACCGATCGGCCTGAACGGCCGAACGGGATGCCTACTGAGAGTCCCCGGCGCGGGTACGCAGTTCCCGACGGAGGATCTTTCCGGTCGCCGTCTTCGGCAAGTCGGGCAGGATCTCCACCTGGCGCGGGTACTTGTAGGCGGCCAGTCTCTCCTTGCAGTACGCGGCGAGCGCGTCCGGGTCCCCCTCGGCGCCGGGCCGCAGGCTGATGTACGCCTTCACGGTCTCCCCGCGGTACCCGTCGGGCACCCCGACGACGGCCGCCTCGCGTACCGCCGGATGGGTGTACAGCACGTCCTCGACCTCACGCGGCCATACCTTGAAGCCGGACGCGTTGATCATGTCCTTCTTCCGGTCGACGACGTACAGCCACCCCTCGGCGTCCATGAACCCGATGTCGCCGGTCCGCAGCTCCCCGTCCGGGAAGGTCTCCGCGGTGGCCTCCGGGAGCCGCCAGTAGCCGGGAACGACCTGCGGCCCCCGTACGAGGATCTCGCCCTGTTCCCCGAACGGAACCTCCGCGCCCTGCTCGTCGACGATCCGTACGACGGTGTCGGGGCCCGGCACGCCCACGGCGAGGGTGCCGGAGACCGGATCGACGGGGGCCTCCAGCGCGGGCGGTACGGAGGCGCAGGGGGCGGTGCACTCGGTGAGGCCGTAGCCGTTGCGGATGTACGGGCCGAAGCCGGCCCGGAACTTCTCCACCAGGGCCGGCGGCAGCGGGGCGCCGCCGGAGGAGATCTGGTGGAAGGACGAGAAGTGGTCGGGGGTGCAGTCCGGGTGCGCGGCCAGGGCCATGAAGGCCGTCGACGGGCCGACCGTGTAGTGCGGGCGGTGCTCGGCGAACGCGTCCAGGACGACACCGGACTCGAAGCGGTAGGCGAGCACGAGCGTGCCCGCGCTGTTCAGGCTCGCGCCGAGCTGACAGACCATGCCGGTGATGTGGAACAGGGGCGCCATCGCGAAGTAGACGGGTGCCTCGGGCAGCGGGAGGCCCGTCCGCTGCCGTTCCGCGTTGTACATGATGTTGGCGTGGGTGTTGGTGGCTCCCTTGGGGGTGCCGCTGGTGCCGGAGGTGTAGCTGATCAGCGCGATGTCGGCGGGGCGCGGATCACGGCTGTCGGAATCGGGGGCCTTGTGGCCGTACCGGGCGACGGCCGTCAGGTCCTCGGCGTCCGGGGCCTGCGGCAGCCGCTCGAACGCGAGCACGCGCGTGTCGCCGCGGGTCTGGAAGTCCAGCTCGCAGCCCGTGAGCACGATCCGCACCGGAGAGTCGGCGGCCGTCTCCCTCAGGTACGACTCCCAGGCCCGGTCGGAGCAGATCAGCGCGGCCACGTCACCGTCCCGCAGGACGTGCGTGACCTCCCCCGACTTGTACATCGGGTTGACGGGCACGACGGTCGCGCCCGCCTTCCAGGCCCCCAGCAGGGCGACCACGAAGAGCGGCGAGTTCTGCAGCAGGACGGCGACCCGGTCGCCGCGCTCCAGCCCCCGGGTGACGAGATACCCGGCGACGGAGTCGCTCAGCTCGTCGACCTCACGGTGGCTGAGCCGCCCGTCGAAGTAGGCGAGGAAGGTGCGGTCCGGGACCTCGGCGGCGGTCCGGCGCAGCGCGTGGACGAGCGAGTCGTCGGGGCTGATGGGTCCGCGCTGGACGTCGTCGAGGAGGGCCAGCCAGGGCTGCGCCCCGTACAGGGACCCGGTGTCGGCGTCGGTCATCGGGTGGCCTCCCACTTCTGCTGGATGTGGTTCATGTTCGTCAGCCAGTGGTCGGGCTCGGCGGCCCGCGCCCGGTAGTAGTCGGCGACCTCGGGGTGCGGCAGGATCAGGAACCGGTCCTCCTCGATCCCCTTGAACAACGCGTCCGCGACCGCCTCGGGCTCGATCGCGGTCGGCGTGAGCACCAGGTCGCCCGCGCTGCCGGTGCCGGCCAGCATGTCCGTACGTACACCTTGGGGGCAGATGGCGTGCACCTTGAGCCCGCGGTGGCGGTACGTCAGCGACAGCCACTCCGCGAAGGCGTAGGCGCCGTGCTTGGTCACGCTGTAGGGCGCGGCGCCGATCATGGTGAGCAGTCCGGCGGCGGACACGGTGGACACGAAACGGCCGCTGCCGCGCTCCAGCCACTCCGGCAGCAGCTCGTGGGCCGCCCGGACGTGCGCCATCACGTTCACGTCCCAGGCGAGCGCCCAGACGTCCTCCTCGGCCGCCTCCGACCCACCCGAGGCAAGCCCGGCGTTGGCACAGTAGACATCCACGGTCCCACCGAGGGCGGCCCGGGCTTCGGCGACGATGACGGAGGCGTCACCGGGTACCGCGATTCCGCCTATCTCGTCGGCGACGGCTCCCGCCTTGTCGGCGTCCAGGTCATTGACAACCACCCGGGCTCCTCCGGCGGCGAACCGGCGGGCCAGCGCGGCCCCGATCCCGCCTCCGGCCCCGGTCACGACCACTCCGGCACCCTGCACGACACCCACCATCGGTCTCCTTCGACACGAAACGGCTCCAACGCCCGACCAGACTAACCGGTCGGTATGTAGCAAGGAAGGGTGAGAGGACCCACCTAGGGGCGCGGGGAACTGCGCGACAAGCCACGACGCGCCCGCACCCTACGAACGACAGGCGGTAGCGCTTACGGTGCCAGGGACAGCCGCCGAGCCCCCGGAGGGAACCCCCATGCCCCTGTCCAGACGCGGCCTCCTGACAACAGCCACCGCGGCGTCCCTGCCGGCATGCACAGCCGCTGCCCCCACCCAACACCGCCCAAAACAACTCCGCACCGGATTCGAGAACCTCACCGCCAGGAACTACGCCCCCCTCACCGGCAAAAAGGTCGGCCTCGTCACCAACCCCACCGGCGTCACCAGGGACGTACGCCACATCGTCGACGTCATGCACGCGGACGACCGGGTGAATCTGACCGCCGTCTTCGGCCCCGAGCACGGGTTCCGGGGCACCGCGCAGGCCGGCGGTTCCGAGGGTCGCTACGACGACCCGGCGACCGGGCTCCCCGTCTACGACACGTATCTCAAGAGCGGCCGGCCGCTCGCCGACGTCTTCACCGCCTCCGGCGTCGACACCGTCGTCTTCGACATCCAGGACGTGGGTGCCCGCTTCTACACGTACATCTGGACGCTGTACGACTGCATGGAGGCGGCCCAGCTGGCGGGCAAGCCCTTCCTCGTGCTGGACCGGCCGAACCCGGTGACCGGGCGGGCAGCCCAAGGTCCCGTGCTGCACAAGGAGTTCGCGACGTTCGTCGGGCGGCAGCCGATCGCCCAGGCGCACGGGATGACGGTGGCGGAGCTGGCGCGGCTGTTCAACAGGGAGTTCCTGGCCGCTCCGGTGGAGCTGGACGCCGTACTGATGTCGGGGTGGAAGCGGTCGGAGTTCTACGACGCGTCGGGGCTGCCCTGGGTGCCGCCGAGCCCGAACATGCCGACGCCCGACACCGCGCTGGTGTATTCGGGGACGTGTCTCTTCGAGGGGACGAACCTGTCGGAGGGGCGCGGTACGACCCGGCCGTTCGAGCTGCTCGGAGCCGAGGGGATCGACCGGCGGTGGGCCGTCGCGGCGGAGCAACTCGGGCTGCCCGGTGTGCACTTCAGGGAGGCGTACTTCGCGCCGACCTTCTCCAAGTTCCAGGGGAAGACCGTCGGGGGCGTGCAGATCCATGTGCACGACCCCGCGGCCTACGACCCGGTGCGTACCGGGGTCGCGTTGCTGGTGACCGCCAAGAAGGTGTGGAGCGGCTTCGGTTGGCGCTCGGACAACTGGATCGACAAGCTGACCGGATCCACTCTGGTGCGCACGATGATCGACGCGGGAGCCGGCGCCGACGAGGTCGTGGCGGGCTGGCAGGAGGAGTTGGCGGCGTTCCGGCGCATGCGTAAGAAGTACCTCATCTACAAGTGAGCGTGACGTATGGCCAACTACCCCCGTTAGCAGGACGATACGCCCCACATCACGACACCACGGGGGACGGGGTTTGTCATGGCGGAACCGGAAATGAGTGTTTCTCCCTACTGGGAGCTGACGTTCGACGCGGACGGCGACACCGACGGGCGCAAACGCGACCGGCTGCTCGCGGAGGTGGGCCCTCGCAAGGTGCGCGACCTCATCGTCTTCGCGCACGGCTGGAACAACGACCGGTCCATGGCGACCGGGCTCTACAGCAGGTTCTTCGCGGCGATCCCCGCCCTCGCACCCGCGACCGCCAGGATCGGCTACGTGGGCGTGGTGTGGCCGTCGATGCGCTTCACGGACGAGCCCGTCCCCGACTTCCAGCGGTCCATGACCGCCACCGCCGCCGTAACGGAGGCGACCGGTCGGCCCGGGCTCGACAAGGGCACCCGGCACGCGCTCCTGGAGACCTTCCCGGGGCGGGCCACGGTCGTCGAGCAGATCGCCCGGCTGCTGGACCAGCAGCCGGACGGCGACGAGGCCCTGGAGGAGTTCGGCGGGCTGGTGCGGCTGCTCGTCGAGGTGTCACCCGAGGCGCCGCAGACGGGGTTCGCGGCGGACATCCTCGGGGACGGCGAGCCGGAGGGCGACCCCGAGATGTTCGCGGGGAGCACGCGTGCGGTCTGCGAGGAGTTCGCGCTGGCCCTGGCCGGGCCCGAATCCCCGGGCGCCGGCGCCGAGTTCGCGCTGCCCCGACTGCCCAATCCGTGGAAGGGCGCGCAGGAGCTGTTGCGGCAGGCCACGTACTACGCGATGAAGCGGCGGGCCGGAACCGTCGGTGAGCGGGGGCTCGGGCCGGTGATCGGGCGGCTCGCCGAGGCGGCGCCCGGGGTGCGGGTGCATCTCGTCGGGCACAGCTTCGGCGCACGGCTCGTGTCGTTCGCGCTGCGCGGGCTGCCCGAGGAGGTACGCACGGTGAAATCCGTGACGCTGCTCCAAGGGGCCTTCTCGCACTACGCGTTCGCGGCCGAACTGCCGCACGACGCGCGTGCCGGGGGTGCGTTGCGAGGTCGGCAGAGCCGTATCGACGGGCCTCTGGTGTGCTGCTACTCCCAGCACGACGGGGCGCTCGGCACGTTCTATCCGCTGGCCTCGCGCACGGCGGGCGACAGCCAGGGGGTCCTCGCTGCCGACCGGTCCGTCCTGGGCCTGAACGTCGCGAAGGCGCTGGGCCCCAAGTGGGGCGCGATGGGCCACGACGGTGTCCAGGCGGTGCCGGGGACGGTCAGGTTGACGATCGCCGAAGCGCTGCGGCCGGCGAAGCTGCCGGTGAGCGGGTGTGTGAACGTCGACGCGACGGCGGTGGTCAGGAGCGGTGGGCCCCCGTCGGGAGCCCACAGCGACATCTGCCATTCGGAGCTGGCGCAGGTGGTGCTGGCGGCGGGCCGTATCCACTGACCCGCCGCCGCAACACCCCGGTCACTACCGGTTGTTACCAGTTGTCACCGGTGTGACGTGAACTCGACGACCTGCTGGTAGGTCGGCCGGTTCTGCCAGCTGATGTTGTAGTGCTTGATGCCTCCCAGGGTGCGCTGGACGATCGAGTCGGCGCACCACTGGTTGCCCGCCGCGCACAGGGTGTCGCCGGGGTAGACCTGGGCGGCCGTCTTGCCCGCCGCGGTCTTCAGGGTGCTGATCAGGATGTCCCGGCAGCCGCTGAGCGTGCCGCCGCCGCAGTACTTCTGCGTCAGCCCGCCCTGCACCGAGTCACCGAGGACCGCCCGGATGTCCTTGTCGACGTAGCTCCACCAGCCGTACTGGAAGGAGCTTCCCGCGTGCGCCCCGGTCGGGCCGTGTGCGGCCGAGGGTGCCTCGTCGACGGGGAGGTTGGTGGTGATGGCGGTGTAGAGGTCGGTGCCGAGGCCCGGCTGGAACTCGGCCTGCACCAGCAACGGCCACCAGGCGTCGAGGATGCGGATGGCGTCGGCGTTGGCGTACGCCTTCGAACCCGCCGAGGTCTCCGTACGCTTGCCGCCCGCCGTCACCCACGCGGACAGCTTGCTGACGGCCGCCGCGGCCGTGGTGTCGGTGACCGTCGAGCTGTTGAGGACCCTCAGCAGCTTCGGCAGCACGTCCTCGGCCCGCAGGTCGGTGAGCGCGGCGTCGGCCATCGCCTTCACCAGCTGGGCCCGCGTCACTCCGCCCGCCGCGACGAGCTTCTTGACCCGGTCCTCCAGGAGGTTGCCGCGATGGACGGAACCGTCGCCCCAGGAGGCGGAGGTGTAGTCCTTGGCCTGTTTGTTGTTCCAGGAGATGTAGTAGTCCTGGTCGATCGAGTTGGGGTGGGCGGAGGCCGGCGTGTAGTCGGCGGTGTTGGTCGTCGGGTTCCAGTTCTTCCACTCGTACGCGGACTGTGCCCAGACCGGGAACTCGGCGTCGACTCCGCTCGCGCGCACCGGGTTGTCGCCGCTGTTGTAGTACGCGGTGTGCGTGGAGTCGGCGTAGAACCAGTTGAAGGTGTAGTTGATGTGCTGCACCGCGGCCTGGAAGGTCGTCGGGCTCTTCACGTAGTCGGGGTCGTTGAGCATCTGGAAGCCGATGATCGAGTCGGCCTCGTGCATGTAGGAGGAACGCAGGTTGGTGTAGGCGACCTTTTTTCCGCCGACCGTCGCCCGATGGCTCACCGGGCCGTACTTGGTGCGGTACACCTGCATCCGGTAGGAGCCGGCGGCCGTGGCGTCGGCCGTGGTCGGCTTCCAGGCGTTGGTCTGCTCGATCTTCTCCATCGCGGTGCAGGTGCCGTGGTAGAGGTAGTGGACGTCGTCCTGGCAGAGCTCGACCGCGTACGAGTCGATGATGTCCTGCCCGGAGGTCGTCGCGCTCCACGCGTAGTCCTGGCCGCGGCCGAGTTCGACGTACATGCTCAGCCCCGCGAAGGAGGCGCCGCGCGCGCTGAGGCCCGGGCCCTGGATCTCCTGGAGCATGAGCAGCTGGGGAGCGAAGTAGCCCGTCTGCGGGCCGAAGACGGCGATCGGGTGGCCGCTGGCCGTCTTGGCGCCGCTCACCACCAGGGCGTTGGACATACCGCGCTTGGCGGAGGTGAGGGCCGTGGCCGTGGCCGTCGTGGAGGCAGTGGTCGCGGTCGTGGTGGCGGCGCTGCCCGTACGGTCGTACACCAGCGGTTCCTCGGCGACCGTGCCGGCGTCCGGCAGGGCCTCGCCCTGCGGGTCGGCGGGCGTGGTCGCGTAGGGGAAGCTCTCGCCGTTGTGGACGGTGAGGGCGGCCTCGGGGTCGTTCCGCTCGCGGAAGGCCTCCCAGACCTTGGTGCCCTCGGCGACGCCGTACTGGGACTGGGCTGCCATCAGCGAGATCGCGTTGTTGACCTCACCGCCGCCGCCGGAGCCGAAGAGCGCTCCGATCACGGAGGCCAGCGCGACCAGGTCGGTGGTCTTGAAGTGCTGGATGGTGCCCGCGTTGGTGACGGAGTCCTTCCAGCCGGTGAGGACGTACTCGCCGGGGAAGTAGCGGCCACTGTCGGAGGCGTCGATGTACGAGTTGATGCCCGCGACGTAGGCGTTGACGTCGGCGAGCGCCTGCTGGCCGCGGGCGCCGTTGGTGGCGACCGCGTTGTCTATCTGGGCCTGGAGGTCGGCCTCGGTGTACGGGGCGTGGCGCCAGAACTCCTGTTCGAGGCCCTGGTTGGAGGGGTCGCCGCCCGCGAAGGGCGTGAGCTGTCCGCGTCCGACGTGCCGGAAGACATCCATCAGCCAGAGGCGATCCTGGGCCGCGGCGTACCCGGCGCCGAACTCGGTGCCGTAGCGGGTGGTGCCTGTGATGTGCGGCACACCCGTCTTCTTGTCACGGACGATCGTCACGTCGGTGCGGCCGGCCGGAGCCAGGGTGGAGGCGACCTGGTCGGCGGCGACCCCGAACGAGGAGTCGTTGAAGAAGTTGTTGATCGTGGTGTTGGTGAGACCGGTGTAGCCCGTGGCCAGGTTGGCATAGGGCCCGAGCTGGTCTTCGGCATGGTCGGGCTGGGAGCCGAAGGCCTGGTTCAGCAGGATCTGCGCGAGGGTCGCGTTGCCGTTCTGCCCGGGCGGCAGGATGTCGGAACACTGACCTCCGCAGTAGTCGTTCGCCGCCGCCGCGTGAGCCTCGGTCGCCGGGGAGAGCGGAGAGAGCGGCGACAGAAGACCGGCTATGAGTGTGCATACAGCCGCGGTCTTCAGGAACCCGAAGAGTCCGCGGGGAGTTCTCAGTCTGTCGAAGGTTCTATCGACGGTGTTGCCTGGGGTGCGCCGAGACATGGCAGCTCCTCCGGACCGGGGGGGTGGGCCACTCCGAACGGAGTGGGCCAGAGGTTACCGCCGGTATCCCCGCTATAGAAGATGAACATGCGTCACTTTTGAACAACGTGGTACAGCAATTGCGTTGGAGGGGTGCGGGGGCACTTCGGGGCGCTGGACGCACGCACGGTCCGGCGCCGTGCTCAACAGGCGTTGCACAGAAGGCCGACAGTTTCAGGAGGTAACCGTGAAGGGTGGTCCGGCGGACGGCTTAGAGCCGTTGACGTCGGTCCCGAGGGGGCCCGGCGAACGGCTTATGGCCGTCATCGGAAAACAGATGGAGCCGAATGGCGTGTCGATACGTCTATTCGGCGACGTCCGTTCGACGACGCCGAAGTGACCGAAGTACAGGTGCAGATGTGACGGAGGTGCAAGGCGATGGCCGGTTTCCGGAGTCTGGCGAGACAGGTGCGGGACCCGCGGTGCGATCTGGCACTGCGGCGGTACTCGCTCCGTAAGTGCCTTGAGCGATTCGCCCCTTACGGGCACAGGGCGACCTGGGACCATCTCTGCTCCCGGGCCGGGTTCGGCCCGGAGGACCGCTCCCCCGATCCAGCGCGGCTCGTGGCCGCACTGGACGAGCTGGAGGAAGCGCGCTCGGTGTGGATGGCCTACGAGGTGGAGTTCGCGAAGCGCCGCAAGAAGGAGAAGTTCGACGGGCTGCGCCGGCCCGGCAGCGTGGACGACTGGCATCGGCTGACCTGGGGTGGGTTCGGGGTGGCCTGGTGCGACGACCCGGGGGTGCACCCCCACGAATCGCTGGCCGAGGTGCTGCGACGGCTGATCGCCGCCCTGGAGCGCGAACCGGGCTCGGAGTGCCCGGTCTGCGACGGGGAGCGCCTCTCCTGGAAGTACGACCTGGCCCATGAGCCGTCGTCGGGTCCCGTCTGCACGGAGTGCGGCATCGTGGTGCCGCGGCCCGTCCTGACCCCCGAGGCCCTGGCGGAGTCCAGGCGCGGACGGCTGCTGCTCGCATCGGCCTGAGCACGGCGGGGGTGCGCCGGGGATGCCGCACCCCCGATCGAACCGGCTGGTCGGTGCCTGTTGATGTCAGTGGTGGCCGGAGCCATGGCCGACTCCGCCGCCCATACCGTCCTGGCCGGGGCCACGGACATCCACGTCCGCCCCAAGTCCCCCTGCGGACAGGACACCCTGTCGCCGCGCGCGGTCTCGGCGACGCTGACGGAGATCCGGTCGCGGGTCACCGTTCCGGTCGGCGCAACGCCGAGTTGGTGACGGCGGGGCCGGCGGAGTACACGCGCCCTGAAGGAACGCGGGGCCTGTGTCGATGTGCGGCTCCGCCGCGTGGGCGCGACCAGCCCCCACCGGGCCCGCAGACAGAGACCCACACCCCCGGCGGAGCCCATAGCAGCAACAAAATCCATGGCTCCACCCCTTTCCCACAAGGAGAGTTGGCGGCGATGAAACCCACCTGAGGAGCCCCCGATGTCGACGCTGCGCGTCACCGCCGAAGTCCTGACCGTCCACGAACACCCCAATGCCGACGCACTCGAACTGGCCCAGGTGGGCCTGTATCGCGCCGTCGTGGCCAAAGGGGCCTACCGGACGGGCGAAGCGGCCGTGTACATCCCCGAGCAGTCCGTTCTGCCCGACGAACTCGTCGAGGAGCTGGGCCTGACCGGGCGGCTGGCCGGGACCAGGTCGGACCGGGTCAAGGCGGTGCGGCTGCGCGGCGAGCTCTCGCAGGGCATCGTCTGCCGACCCCGCTCGCTCGACGGCGTCGACCTCGCGCAGGCGGCAGCCGAGGGCACCGACTTCGCGGAGCGGCTGGGCATCGTCAAATGGGTGCCGCCGATCCCGCCCACCATGAACGGCGACGTCGAGTCCGCGCCCGACCTCCTGAGCTGGGTCGACATCGAGAACATCCAGCGCTACCCCGGCATCTTCACACCGGGCGAGCCGGTCGTCCTCACCGAGAAGCTGCACGGTTCGGCCTGCCTGCTCACGTATCTCGCGGACGACGGGCGCGTCCAGGTCTCCTCGAAGGGATTCGGCGCCAAGTCCCTCGCCCTGAAGGAGGATCCGCGCAATCTGTACTGGCGTGCGGTGACCGCACACGGCGTCGCCGAGACCGCGGCCCACCTCGCCGAGCGGCTCGGGGCCCGCCGGGTCGGCATCTTCGGCGAGGTCTTCGGGGCGGGCGTGCAGGACCTGACGTACGGCGCGGACGGGCGGCGCGAGACGCTGGGGTACGCCGTGTTCGACGTGTCGGTGGAGGTCGACGGGGAGGTGCGCTGGCTGGACGCGGAGGTGCTGCTGGAGGGCCGACTGCCGCTCGTACCAAGGCTGTTCGAGGGTCCGTACGACATCGACCGGGTCCTGGAGATCGCGAGCGGGCGCGAGACGGTGTCCGGTCGGGGGCTGCATCTGCGGGAGGGGGTCGTGATCCGGCCGGCCGTCGAGCGGTACAGCGCGGTGACCGGCGGGCGGGCTATCGCCAAGGCGGTCAGTCCGGCGTATCTGACGCGCAAGGGTGGGACGGAGTACGAGTAACCGGACCGGCGCCCTTCCTCTCCACCATCAGGCGGGACCCCGCCTGGCGTTCGCCGAAGACGTCGTCCGGGTTGGACAGGACACAGCCCTCCAGGGACAGGCAGCCGCAGCCGATGCAGTCGGTGAGGTGGTCCCGGAGCCGGTTCAACTGCTTGATGCGCTCGTCGAGTTCGGAGCGCCAGTTCTCGGAGAGGCGGGACCAGTCCTCGCGGGTGGGGGTGCGTTCCTCGGGGAGCTCGGCGAGCGCCTCGCGGATCGTGGCGAGCGGGATGCCGACGCGCTGCGCGGCCCGGACGAAGGCGACCCGGCGCAGCGCGTCACGGCCGTAGCGGCGCTGGTTGCCCGAGGTGCGGCGGCTGGTGATGAGGCCCTTGGACTCGTAGAAGTGCAGGGCGGAGACGGCGGCGCCGCTGCGGGCGGCGAGCTGGCCGACCGTGAGTTCGTGGATCTTCTCGGGAATCTGGGGCACCCCTCGAACCCTACCCACAGCCCTGCCCACGGTGGTCGGCCGTGGTCCGTTGACAGGGAATCCCCGGCCGACCATGCTAAGCAGTTGCTTAGACATAGTGCGGTTACTGGGACACAGTGGCGAGGAGGCCGGGAATGGCAGAGCCGAGGATCTTCACGGGTGCGGACGACCTGAAGGCGGCGGTGGGCGAGCAGCTGGGCTACACCGACTGGCTGGAGGTCGACCAGAAGCGGATCGACCTGTTCGCCGACGCCACCGGCGATCACCAGTGGATCCACGTGGACCCGGAGAAGGCCGCAACCGGCCCCTTCGGGACGACCATCGCGCACGGCTATCTCACCCTGTCGCTGCTGCCGCTCTTCGGGCCGCAGCTGATCAAGGTCGAGGGCGTGAAGATGGGCGTCAACTACGGGACGAACAAGGTCCGTTTCCCCTCCCCCGTCCCGGTCGGCTCGCGTCTGCGCGCCACCGCCCGGATCGCCGGGGTCGAGGACGTCACCGGCGGAGTACAGGTGGCCGTCGCCTTCACCGTGGAGCGCGAGGGCGGCGAAAAGCCGGTGTGCGTCGCGGAGTCGGTGTCGCGGTACTACCTGTGAGCCGCTGAGCGGGAGCTGCCCGGCTCCACCATCCGCAGCACGAGGTCGGCATAGAGCGCGCCGACCTCGTCCGGTGTACGCGAACCGCTGACGTTGAACCAGCGGGCCACATCGACGCACAGCGACAACACGGCGAGGGTCGTACCCGGTACGTCGGGCACGTCGAACTCGCCCGTCTCCATCCCGTCCTCGAGGATCCCGCGCACCTCGGCGTCGCACTGGCGGCGCAGCGCGAGGATCTCGGCGCGGGCGTCGGCGCCGAGGGAGTCGAGTTCGTACTGCACGACCCGTGCGGTGGTGCGCCCTCCGGCGTGCCAGCGGACGAAGGAACTGACGGCCTCCGCCAGCCGTTCGCTCGCGGTGCCCTCGGTCCGCGCCGCCGTACGCAGGATGTCGACGGCCTTCTCGTGGCCGATCCTGCTGATCCGGTGGAGCAGCTCTTCCTTGGTCTTGTAGTGGATGTAGAGCGCGGCCGGGCTCATGCCGGCGCGGCCCGCGATGTCACGGGTCGTCGTCGCGTGGTAGCCGCGCTCGGCGAAGGCCTCCACCGCGGCGACGAGCAGCCGCCGGGCCGCGTCGGGGGTCACCTCACCCCACGGCGCCGCCTCGCCGCCGGCCGTCTCCTCCGCCGTACTCATCGCCCGTTCGCCCCTTCCACCGACAGTGACCTCCCACTGTACCGCCGCGGGTGAGCGAGCGCTTAGAGTGCCCGCTCAGGGCTTTCCGCATCAGTACTCCGGGATCAGCACTTCGGGGTCAGTGCTTCGGGGTCAGTGCTTCTCGAAGGGGTCGTACTCGGCGAGCAGCTTCTCCAGCCGGGCCTGGTCGACCCGGCTGACGATCTGCCCGGCCTCCTGGCGGTCGCGGATGACCTTGGCGAGGGTGAAGGCCGAGGTCACCAGGTACAGGACGGCGATCCCGAGGAAGCCGCGCACCCAGGAGTCGGCCTGGAGCCGGAAGATGCCGATGGCCGTCGCCCCCATGGCGATACCGAAGGACGCGACGGCCTGGCCGTAGAAGGCCGCCGTGCTCTGCTGCTTGACCGGTGTCTCACTCATGGGGACAAGGGTGCGCGGACGTGCCCCGCGCCACATCCGCCGAAGTACTCAGACAGGTACTCAACCCGACTCGGAGGGAGCGGGCCTCAGAAGGCCGATACGCCCGTCAGCGCACGGCCGATCAGCAGTTTCTGGATCTGGCTCGTGCCCTCGTAGAGGGTCATCACGCGGGCATCGCGCAGTAGTTTGCCCGCCGGATACTCGTCGATGTAGCCGTAGCCGCCGAAGACCTGGAGGGCGTTGTTCGCGGCGCGGACGGCGGCCTCGGAGGCGAAGAGCTTGGCCTTGGACGACTCGGTGGCGAAGGACAGGCCGCGGTCGATCAGGTCGGCGACGCGCCAGGTCAGCAGCCGGGCCGCGTCGACGTCCACGGCGATGTCGCTGATCAGCTCCTGCACCAGCTGGTGCCGCGCGATCGGCCCGCCGAACTGCTCACGCTCGCCCGCGTACCGGACGGCCGCCTCCAGGGCGGCCTGGGCTATCCCGACGCATCCGGCTGCGACCGACATCCGGCCCTTCGCGAGCGCCGACATGGCCACGGAGAAGCCCTTGCCCTCGGGGCCCAGCATCGCCGAGGCGGGCACGCGCACGTCCTCGAAGACCAGTTCGGCGGTGGCCTGACCGCGCAGGCCCAGCTTGCCGTGGAGGGTACGGCGGGTCAGTCCGGGGGTGTCGGCCGGTACGAGGAAGGCGGAGACGCCCTTGTGTCCGGGCGCGTCGGTGGAGCGGGCGAAGAGCAGGACCACGTCGGCCCAGGTGCCGTTGGTGATGAACATCTTGGTGCCGTTGACCACATAGTCGTCGCCGTCGCGCACCGCCCGCGTGGTGAGGTTGCCCGCGTCGGACCCGATGCCCGGCTCGGTCAGGCCGAAGCAGCCGACGTACGCCCCGGAGGTCAGCCCGGGCAGCCAGCGGCGTTTCTGTTCCTCGGTCCCCCAGTGCGCGACGGTCTTGGCGACCAGCCCCAGGGACACGGAGACGATTCCACGCACGGAGGAGTCCCCTCGGCCGAGCTCCTCGGTGACCAGGCAGTACGTGAGGTGGTCGCCGCCCGAGCCGCCGTACTCCTCGTCGACGGTCAGCCCGAGGAACCCGACGTCGCCCAGTTTCTTCACGATCGACCGGTCGATGTCCTCGGCACGGTCCCAGGCGACGACGTTCGGGGTGATCTCGCGCTCGACGAAGTCCCGGGCGAGCCGCTGCACGGCGGTCTGCTCCTCGCTCAGTTCCAGGTTCATGACGAGACACCCCAATAAACATGCATAGACACACATAGACGTCGGATCGCGAGGCCCTTTAAATTAGCACTGCTAGTTTAAAGCCGCAGCCCTACTATGTGCGCCATGGCCCGACCGCGCAAGCCCCTCCTCAGCACCGACCTGATCGTCGAGACGGCACGGGCGCTGGTGGACGCGGAAGGGCTGGCCGCCCTGTCGACGCGTCGGCTCGCGGCCGAGCTGGGGGTCAGCGGGCCGTCCCTCTACAACCACTTCCGGACGAAGGACCAGCTCCTGGAAGCGGTCGCGGACTCGGTGAGCGTGCTGGTCGACCTGTCGATGTTCGAGAGGGGCGAGGAGGCCGAGGGGCGCAAGGGGGGTGAGCGGGCCCGCGACTGGCGTACCGCGCTGCACGACTGGGCCGTCTCCTACCGGGCCGCGCTGCGCGACCACCCGAACATCGTTCCGGTCCTCGCCCGCGGTCCCGGCCGCCGCCCTGCGGGCCTGCGCCTCGCCGACGCCGTCTACGGCGGCATGGTCGACGCGGGCTGGCCGCCCGCCCAGGCCACGTCGATCGGCGCGCTGATGCGGTACTTCATCATGGGCTCCGCGCTCGGCTCCTTCGCCGGCGGCTTCGTGGACGACGAGAGCGCGTACGACCCGGCCGACTATCCCCACCTCGGGCAGGCCCACCTCCTCGCCGAGCAGCAGGAGAAGATCGACGAGCGGGCCTTCGAGACCGGCCTCACGGCGCTGCTGGACGGGCTGGCGCAGCAGTACGAGCAGCTGAGGCGACCCGGGTAGACGGCTCGCCGCACACACTTCGGTGGGCGCCGAAGTGTGCGTACCCCATGCTGGGTCCATGACCGCCATGAGGGATGCGAGGAGTACGGGTAGGCCGGGCCGCGCGTCCGGTCTCGCGGCGCTGGCCGGGCTGCTGGCGGACGAGACGCGGGCCGGTTTCCTGCTGGCGCTGCTGGACGGGCGGGCCTGGACCGCCGGAGAACTCGCGCGCGATGCCGGGGTCGCCGCGTCGACCGCCAGCGAGCACCTGGGCAAGCTCGTGGCCGGTGGACTGCTCACCGAGGAGCGCCAGGGGCGACACCGTTACGTGCGGCTGGCCGACTCCGGTGTGGCCCAGCTCGTCGAGGACCTGGCCGCCCATGTCGGCCCCTCCGCAGCCCAACGCCCGCGCACGCTGCGGGAGTTCGGCACCGGGTCCGCGATGGCACGCGGCCGTACCTGCTACGACCACCTCGCCGGACGGCTCGGCATCGCCCTCACCGACGCCCTGACCGGGCGGGGGCTGCTGCGCCAGGACACCGGGTTCGCGCTCACGGACGCCGGGCTGCGCTGGTTCGCCACCGCGGGCATCGGCCTCGACCGCACCGGACGCCGCCCCCTCACCCGCGCCTGCCTCGACTGGACCGAACGCCGCCCCCACCTCGCGGGCACCGCGGGCGCCGCCCTGTGCCGGCACGCCCTGGACGCGCGCTGGTGCGTACGCATCGGCTCGGAACGGGCGGTCAGGGTGACCCCGGAAGGGGAACACCGCTTCGCTCAGCTCCTCGGCATCGAGGCGACGGACCTGCGCTGAACCCTCGTGCATACGTACATCCGTACATCCGTACATCCGAAAATCGCGAGCCCTTGCCGTCGGTCCTGCCTAGCCTCTGGAGCATGATGACCTCCTCCCCGTCCTCCCGCCGGGCTCCTCGTGCGGAGGTGCTCGCCGCCGTCGCGGCCTGTGTGACCGTGGTGCTGTGGGCCTCCGCGTTCGTCTCGATCCGCAGTGCGGGGGCCGCGTACTCGCCGGGCGCGCTGGCACTCGGGCGGATGCTCGCCGGGTTCGTGACGCTGGGGGCGATCTGTCTCGTACGGCGGGAGGGGTTGCCGCCCCGGTCGGCCTGGCGGGGGATCGCGATCTCGGGCGTGCTGTGGTTCGGGGTGTACATGGTCGCCCTGAACTGGGGCGAGCAGCAGGTGGACGCGGGGACCGCCGCCCTGCTCGTGAACGTCGGCCCGATCCTCATCGCCCTGCTCGGCACCCGGCTGCTCGGCGACCCGATGCCGCCCCGGCTGCTCGCGGGCATGGCGGTGTCGTTCGCGGGAGCGGTGACCGTCGGGCTGTCGATGTCGAGCGGGGGCGGCACGTCGGTGCTCGGGGTGGCGCTGTGTCTGCTCGCCGCGGCCTCGTGGGCTGCGGGTGTCGTCGCGCAGAAGCCTGCTCTCGGCCGGGCGAGCGCCCTCCAGGCGACGACGTTCGGCTGCCTGATCGGGGCGGTGACCTGTCTGCCGTTCGCCGGGCAACTGGTCGGCGACGTGGCCGACGCGCCGCTCTCCGCCACCCTCAACATGATCTACCTGGGCGTCTTCCCCACCGCGCTGGCCTTCACGACCTGGGCCTACGCCCTGGCCCGTACGACGGCCAGCCGCATGGGCGCGACCACGTACGCCGTCCCCGCCCTGGTCGTCCTGATGTCCTGGCTGGCCCTGGGCGAGGTGCCGGGGCTGCTCACCCTGGCGGGCGGCGGGCTGTGTCTCGCGGGGGTGGCGGTGTCACGGTCCCGGGCGCGGGTGGCGGGGTCCGTGGCCACGGAGGAGAGCGCGGAAGAGGGCGCGGAACCGCAGCCACGGCCCGAGAAGGCCGGTGAGTCGACGTGAACGGGCCTACGTCGCCGTCAGATGCGCGTACACGACGATGTTGCCGGTGTAGCCCGTCCGTCGGTCGTAGCCTCCGCCGCAGGTGATGAGCCGCAACTCGGGGCGGGCGCGGGCGCCGTACACCTCCCGGCTGGGGAAGTTCGCCTTGTCGTACGTCTTCACGGCGTAGACGGTGTAGACGGCCGTACGCCCGTCCGCGCGCCGGAGTTCGACCCGCCGTCCGGGCGTGACTTCGTCGAGGCCGACGAACACGGCGGGCCCGGCACGGGTGTCGCGGTGCCCTACGACGATCACCGTGCCGTTCTCCCCGGGGGACGGTCCGTCCGCGTACCAGCCGACCAGGTTGGAGTTGTTGTCCGGAGGCGCACTGAGCTGCCCGTGGCGGTCGAGACGCAGATCCACGACCGGCGCCTCGACATCGAGGTAGGGGAGGCCGAGCCTGGTGGGGCGGGAGCGCGGGAGGAGGGCGGGCGCCCGGGGCGTGGCCGGCGCGCTCGGGTGGGCGGTGGGTGGAGTTCGTCCGGCGGACCCTGGTCGTCCCTTCGCTGGTCCGGCCGCCGGTGTCGGTGCGGCCGGGAGTGCCGGCCCGTCGGGCTCCGAACGCCCCTCAGTAGGTCCGGCCGCCCGGGTCGGCCTGGTGTGCGGTCCCGGCCCAGCGGGCTCCGACCGTCCCTTCGCGGGTCCGGCCACCGGTGTCGGCGTGGTCGGCGCCGGGCTTCGCTCCCGTGCCGCCCTCCCCGTCCCGGCGTTCCCGCCGTTCCCTGTGGACGGTGCGACCGGCGTGCCGTCGGTGGCGGTGACGGGTGCGGGGGTGGGCTCGTCGACCCGGGCCCACCAGACGCCGCCCACCGCCAGGGTGACGGTCAGGACGACCGTGCGGGTCAGGCGGTAGGCGCGCGTCCGGCGCCACGGCCGGGGCCGGCGGGCGCGGTCAGGCAGCGCCATCGGTACGTCGGCGCGTCCGGAAGCAGACCACTCCCCCGACCACGATCAGGCCCACGGCAGCCGCACCGGCGACCGGTGAGAAGGCCTCCGCCCGCGCGACCCCGCCGCCGCCCGCGGGAACCCCGCCGTGCGGACCGCCCGGGCCACCGCCGGGACCTCCGGGTCCACCGCCGGGGCCACCCGGACCACCGGTCGGGGGCACTGTGCTGGGCGGGGTCGGAGTCCCGGTCGGGTCGCCGATCGGACAGTCGACCTGGAACACCTTGTGCTTGCCCGCGCCCTGGCCGCCGACGATGTTCCACGTCAGCTTGTACTGGCCGTCCGGCAGCGCGAGGGGCAGGGTGTGGCCGGTGCCGTCCGGCTCCAGGTCGAGGGTGTCGCCGAGGGTGGCGCCGTTCGCCTCCAGGGGCTGGGTCTCGATGGACCACTCGATGTCCTGGTCGGCGTCGAAGTTGAACGCGGCGAGGTAGAAGTCGCAGACCTTCGGCTCGTTGCGCTGGTCGGTGAAGGGCGTACCCACCTTGTGGATCTTGACGTCTCCGTTGTCGCCGGGCGCTGCGGGGGCGGCGACGGCGGCGGTGGCCCCGATGAGGGTGGTGCCCGCGAGGGTGAGGGCCGCGAGCGCGGCGGTACGGGCGCCGGTCCGGCGTGGACGGAGAGAGGTGGTCATGCGCGGTTCCTCCGAGTCAGATGATTTTCATACAAATCACGCTTCTTCTGACTCTCTTTCACACAAGCACCCGCAAAGGCGGAAGCACCGCCCTACGCCCCGTCGGACATCACCCTTCCGGCCCTCTCCCGCTTCTCCGCCGGCTCCTGTGGGACCGACGAGCGCACCGCTGTCCCCGCCGCCAGCAACAGCAGCGCGCCCAGCATCACGAACGGTGCCGCCACGCCCGTGACCCCGGCGACCAGACCGGCCGTGGCGGGCGCGGCGACCTGGCCGAGCCGGTTGCCGGTCAGGCGCAGCGCGAGTGCGGTGGAGCGGGCGTCGGCCGGGGCGGCCTGGACGACCGTCGTCATCGACAGCGGCTGTCCGACACCCAGGCAGAAGCCGAGTGCCGCGAGCATGAGGGCCAGCCCCCACACCGGCACCGGCAGCGCGATCCCCGCGCACAGCACCGCCGCCAGCAGACAGGTCACGGTGAGCAGCAGGCGCCGGCCGAGCAGTCTCAGCAGGGGCGTCAGCACCAGACGGCACGCGATGGTGGCCGCGGCGCGCAGTCCGAGCAGTACGCCGATCAGCGCCGGCGCGATGCCCCGGTGCTCGCCGACCACCGGAAGGTAGGCGGTGAGGATGTCGGTCGCGGACAGCACGGCGAGGCTGACGAAGATGCCCGCGGGCACACCCCGGGTGCGCAGGATGCGGTGCACGGGGACGCGATCACCCTGCTCCGTACGGGACTTGACGGCCGTACGGTCCTCGACGCGCCACAACGACGTGAACGACAACGCGGCGACCCCGCCCGCGACCAGCAGTGCGCGGGCGCTGGTGGCCGCCATGTCGTGGCCGCCGATCAGCGCGCCCGCCGCGATCGGGCCGATGAACTGGCCCAGCGAGACGCCGATGGTGAAGTGGCCGAAGTTGCGGTCCTGTTCGTGCGGGGCGGACCGGCGGGCGACGAGTGACTGCCCGCCGATGACGAAGCAGAGGTGGCCGAGGCCCATCACCCCGCTCCACGCGGCCATCGCGGCAAGGGAGTTGGCGGTGGCGCCGAGGGCGCAGCCGCCGGAGATCAGGACGGCGCCGACAGTCAGCAGGGGTGCGCAGCGGCCGTGGTCGGTGCGGCGGCCCAGTGGTACGGCGGCGAAGAGCGGGAGCAGGGCGTATGCGGCGGCGATCACGCCGATGGCCCGCTCGTCGGCGCCCAGCGCGAGGGCCCGGTAGGAGACGGCGGGCCGGGCCATCGACACCGCCCCCTGCGTGAAGCTGAAGGCGATGACGAGGCGGAGCAGCCAGCCGCGGTTCCCACCGGGCCTCATGGTGTTGTCCTTCCGGACGGATGCGCGGATCAGTTGTGGTTGGGATGCCGGTCAGATGATGCCGAACAGGATGCCCGACCCGAGGATGGCCAGCGAGGTCAGCACGGCCCACTTGACCACGAACTTCGTGTGGTCGCCGAACTCGACCTTCGCCATGCCGACGAGGACGTACACGGCCGGGACGAGCGGGCTGGACATGTGCAGGGGCTGGGCGATGAGGGAGGCGCGGGCGATCTCCAGGGGGGAGACGCCGTGGGCCGCGCCGGCCTCGGCGAGGACCGGCAGGACGCCGAAGTAGAAGCCGTCGTTGGACATGAAGTAGGTGAGCGGGATGCTGAGCAGGCCGGTGACGAAGGCCATGTGCGGGCCCATGCCGTCGGGGATGTTCTCGACGAGCCAGCGGGCCATGTGGTCGACCATGCCGGTGCCCTTGAGGACGCCGGTGAAGACGGCGGCGGCGAAGACCATGCCGGAGACGTTGAGGACGTTCTCGGCGTGGGCGCCGAGGCGGGCCTTCTGGTCGGGCATGTGCGGGAAGTTGACCGTGAGGGCGAGCGCGGCGCCGAGCAGGAACAGCACCGGGATCGGCAGCCACTCCATGATCATGGAGGTGAGCAGGGTGACCGTGAGGAGCGCGTTGAACCAGTAGAGCTTGGGGCGCAGGGTGGTGCGGTTCGGGTCGAGGACCTTCAGCATCCGGTCGTCGTCGTCATCGTCGGTGCTGCCGTCACTGGTGGCCTCGGCACCCGAACCGCCCGTGGGTGCCGCCGGGTTGCCCGCGCCGGATCCCACGGCCGACTTCGCGCCCGAACCGGCGCCGACGAGCACGGTCTCCGACTCCTGGTCCGGTTCCCGCTCCTCCACCAGGACCGCGTCCAGCGTGAGCACGCCGAGCCGCTTGCGCTCGCGGCGGCCGAGGACGTACGAGAGGGCGATGACGAAGGCCAGGCCGACGGCGAGTGCCGGGATCATCGGGACGAAGATGTCGCTGGCGTCCAGCTTCAGGGCCGTCGCGGCACGGGCCGTCGGGCCGCCCCAGGGCAGGGTGTTCATCACACCGTTGGCCATCGCTGCGACGCCGGTCATCACGACGAGGCTCATCTTGAGGCGCTTGTACAGGGGGTACATCGCCGAGACCGTGATCATGAAGGTGGTCGAGCCGTCGCCGTCGAGGGACACGATCGCCGCGAGGATCGCCGTGCCGACGACTATGCGCAGCGGGTCGGCCTTGGCGAACTTCAGGATGCCCCGGACGATCGGGTCGAAGAGACCGACGTCGATCATCACACCGAAGTAGACGATCGCGAACATGAGCATCGCCGCGGTGGGGGCGAGGCTGGTGACGCCGTCGATGACGTAGTCACCGAGCTTGGCGCCCTTCCCGACGAAGACGCAGAACAGTGCCGGGATCAGTACGAGCGCCGCGATCGGCGACATCCTCTTCAGCATGATCAGGACCAGGAAGGTCGCGATCATCGTGAAGCCCAGAATGGTCAACATGAGTGGGTTACCTAACGTTCGCCCTTGAACTCCCACCGGAGTCGGCAGTGCGTTGACGTTAGGTCGGCCACGCAAGTCTTAACAAGATGTTGACGTGCGAGCAATAAGCGCAAAACTCCAGGTCACAGCGTTGTGCCTGCTGGGGCGAGATCGATGGGTACACCATTCAGTACGGCGTTGCCCGACAGCGGGTCGAGAAGACTGCCGTCGAGGAGCTGGTTGACGTTGACACCGGGGTCGACGGCGGCGTGCGCGAGCCGGGTCCCGGACCGGTCGTGCCCCCACCCGTGGGGCAGGCTGACGACCCCGCGCCGTACGACGTCGGTGATCTCGGCGGGGGCGACCACCTCTCCCCCGGCGCCCTTGATCCGCACGGGGGCTCCGTCGAGCACGCCGAGGCGGGCGGCGTCCTCGGGGTGGATGTGCAGGGTGCAGCGGTTGGTGCCGCCGGTGAGCGCGGGGATGTTGTGCATCCAGCTGTTGTTGGAGCGAAGATGCCGGCGCCCGATCAGCACGATCCCGGCGGGGCGCTCACGCAGGGCCTGGCGCAGGCGCGGCAGGTCGTCGGCGATGGGCTGCGGCAGCAGTTCGATCTTCCCGCTGCGTGTCTTCAGCGGCTGCGGCAGACGCGACCGGAGCGGCCCGAGGTCGATGCCGTGCGGGTGGGCGAGCACTTCGGCGAGGCTCAGACCGTCCGGCCGTACGCCGAAGCCGTCGCCGTACGGGCCCAGGCGCAGCATCAGGTCGAGGCGGCGCTCGGGACCGGTGTCGCCGTCGAGTTCCTTGGCGAGCTGCTGCGGATCGCGGCCGTGGACCGGGGAGTGGGGTTCCCTGACGGCCTTGCCGAGGGTCTGGTCGATGACCATGGCGTCCACGGCGGCGGGGTCGGCACCGTGCATACCGGTCGCGGCCAGGATCAGCCGCGCGAGGATCTCGGTCTCGGCCATCAGTCCCGGTTCCAGGGGGACTGCGGGCCGGTTGTAGCGGACCTGGTTGCGGACGGCGAGGGTGTTGAAGGCGAAGTCGTGGTGCGGGCTCTGCGAGGGCGGGGGCGGGGGCAGCACGACGTGCGCGTGGCGTGAGGTCTCGTTCAGGTAGGGGTCGACGCTGACCATGAAGTCGAGCGAGTCCAGCGCCCTGTCGAGCCGGTTGCCGTCGGGTGCGGAGAGGACGGGGTTGGCGGCGACGACGATGAGGGCGTGGATCGGCTCGCCCTCGGCCGTGGCGGTGTCGATCTCCTCGGCGAGCGCGGAGAGCGGCAACTCGCCTTTCGCCTCCGGGTGTTGACCGACCCGCGAGTGCCAGCGGCCCAGCGTGAACCCGTGACCGGGTCCGGCCGGCCGGGGCGTCCGGTCCGTCGCCGCCTGCGGGAAGAGGGCGCCGCCGGGCCGGTCGAGGTTGCCGGTGAGGATGTCGAGGACGTCGACCAGCCAGCTGGCGAGGGTGCCGTGCAGGACGGTGCAACTGCCCATACGGCCGTAGACGGCGGCGGTGGGCGCGGCGGCGAGTTCACGGGCGAGGGCACGGATGGCGCCGGCGTCCACGTCACAGGCCTCGGCGACGGCCTCGGGCGTGAAGTCCCGTACGGCCGCCTGCACTTCGTCGACGCCTTGGACGTGCGGCGCCAACTCTCCCAGGTCGACGAGGTGTTCGTCGAAGAGGACGTGGGTCATCGCGGCGAGCAGCAGGGCGTCCGTCCCGGGGCGGATCGCGATGTGCCGGTCGGCGAGTTTGGCGGTGCGGGTGCGGCGCGGGTCGATGACCGTGAGCGTGCCGCCGCGCGCCCTGAGGGCCTTGAGCTTGCCGGGGAAGTCGGGTGCCGTGCACAGACTCCCGTTGGACTCAAGAGGGTTGGCGCCGATGAGCAGCAGATGGTCGGTGTGGTCGAGGTCGGGTACGGGGATCGCGTTGGCGTCGCCGTAGAGCAGCCCGCTGGAGACGTGCTTGGGCATCTGGTCGACCGTGGAGGCGGTGAAGACGCTGCGGGTGCCGAGACCGGCGAGCAGGACCGGCGGGTAGAGCGCCCCGGCCATGGTGTGCACGTTCGGGTTCCCGAAGACGGCTCCGACGGAGTTCGGCCCGTACCGCTCGACCGCGCCCCGGATGCCGGCGGCGACGGCGTCGAAGGCCTCCGCCCAGCTCGCCTCGCGCAACTCGCCGTCCCGTCGCACGAGGGGCGTACGCAGCCGGTCGGGGTCGCTGTCGAGGGCTCCGAAGGAAGCGCCCTTGGGGCAGATGAACCCCTGGCTGAAGACGTCGTCGCGGTCACCACGGGCCCCGGTGACCCGGCCGCTCTCGATGGTGAGCGTCAGTCCGCAGGTGGCCTCGCACAGGGGGCAGACACGCAGGGCGGTGCGGGACTCGGCGCGGGATTCGGTACGGGAGTCGGTGGGGCTGGACACGGGTCCTCCCGGATGGGGGGTGGCGGCAACGGTGACGCACGGATGGAGTCGAGCATACCGACCGGTACGGATGGAAGGGAGGGGTTTCGCACACCCGCCTCGGCCGGTCCGGGAGAGCCGGGCGAGTTGGCCTGGAACCTCAGTCGAGCACCCGCGCCAGATACGCCCGCAGCAGCTCCCGCGCCTCCGCGATGATCCGCTCGTCCCCCTCCGGGGCGACCCGGAAGGCAAGGTGGACCAGGGTGTCGGCGGTCTCGACGGCGATCAGGAACATACGGCGCAGGTCGTCGTCCGGTTCGCGGTCGAGGACGCCGGAGAGGAGGGCGGTGAGGGTGTCGGCGACGCGGTGGTTGGGTCCGGCGTCGCGTTTGCCGACCGGGATCTGGTTGCCGAAGTCGACGAGCGAGAACCCCGGCGCGGTCCGTTTCATGGCCAGGTACTCGTCGAGCACGGCGTCCATGGCCTCGCGCCAGCCGCCCCCGGTCTGCTGCCCCAGGCGCTCGGTGACACGCGTGATGTACCGCTCCAGGTTCCGCTGGGCCAGCGCGTCCGCCATGGCGCGCTTGTTGCCGAAGAAGCGGTACACGGAGCCTATGGGGACGCCGGCGCGTATCGCCACCGCCCGAGTGCTCAGGGCGTCGTAGCCGACCTCGTCGAGAAGGTCGGCGCAGGCGTCGAGGATTCTGGTCAGCCGTTCGGCACTGCGCCGCTGTACGGGCGCACGACGTAGCGAGGTCGCTTGGGGCACAGGATTCATCATGCCGTTCCACGACGATCCGGTGAACCTCCCCCCTGACTTTCCCCCTCTTGCGCCCGCGAACGCCGAATCCTACGGTGAAGCATAGGAATGAACGTCAGAGAGCGAGGAGCACGGATGAGCGGGGACGCACGGAAGGCGGCCGAGGGGCTTGCGTACCTCACCGGTTTCGGCAATGAGCACAGCTCGGAGGCCGTCCCCGGCGCCCTACCCGAGGGCCGCAACTCGCCGCAGCGCGCTCCTCTCGGCCTGTACGCCGAGCAGCTCAGCGGTACGGCGTTCACCGAGCCCCGCGCCCACAACCGCCGCTCCTGGCTGTACCGCATCCGCCCCTCGGCCGCGCATCCCCCGTTCACACCCACCGGCGGGGGCTCGATCCGCACGGCACCCTTCACGGAATCCGTGCCCGATCCGAACCGGCTGCGCTGGGACCCGCTGCCCGAGCCCCCGGCCGGGACGGACTTCCTGGCGGGCCTGTGGACCCTCGGCGGCAACGGCGACGCCGCTCAGCGCAGCGGCATGGCCGTGCACCTCTACCACGCCGACTCCTCGATGGAGCGGGTGTTCAGCGACGCCGACGGGGAGCTGCTGATCGTCCCGGAGACCGGCGGGCTGCTGCTGCGCACCGAGTTCGGGCAGTTGTTCGTCGAGCCCGGCCATGTCGCGCTCGTCCCTCGCGGGGTGCGCTTCCGGGTGGAGCTGCTCGACGCCACCGCCCGGGGTTACGTGTGCGAGAACTACGGCACCCCTTTCCGGCTCCCCGACCTCGGCCCGATCGGCGCCAACGGGCTTGCCAACGCACGGGACTTCCGGGCACCGGTCGCCGCGTACGAGGACGTCGAGGGTCCGGTGGAGGTGGTCAACAAGTTCTGCGGCAACCTCTGGACGGCCGTGTACGACCACTCCCCGCTCGACGTCGTCGCCTGGCACGGCAACCATGTCCCGTACGCCTACGACCTGCGCCGTTTCAACGTCCTCGGCAGCCTCTCGTACGACCACCCGGACCCGTCGATCTTCACGGTACTGACGTCGCCGTCGGACACACCGGGGCTCGCGGGCATCGACTTCGTCGTCTTCGCACCCCGCTGGCTGGTGGGCGAGGACACCTTCCGGCCGCCGTACTTCCACCGGAACGTGATGAGCGAGTACATGGGGCTGATCGACGGCGCGTACGACGCGAAGGCGGAAGGGTTTCTGCCCGGGGGCGGCTCGCTGCACAACATGATGTCCGCGCACGGGCCCGACCGGGAGACCTTCGACCGGGCGAGCGGGGCCGAGCTGCGGCCACAACGGATCGACGACGGGCTGGCGTTCATGTTCGAGACACGGTGGCCGATGACCCTGACGGCACAGGCGGCGCGGGCCGAGCATCTGCAACCTGGGTACGACGACGTGTGGTCGGGCCTCCAGCGGCACTTCCGCCCGTTGCACTGAGCGTTGCCGACCGGTACGGATACCTCCGTGACCTCCTTCGCGCCGGACTCGATCGTCCTGAACCGCAAACTGCCGCTCTGGTACCAGGTTTCGCAGTCCCTGCGCGCCTCGATCCTCGGCCGCTCGGCGCGGGACCCGCTGCGGCTGCCCACCGAGGAGCAGTTGGCGGGGCACTACGGCGTGAGTGTGCTGACCATGCGGCAGGCGCTCAAGGAGCTGGAGGACGAGGGGCTGATCAGCCGCCACCGCAGGCGCGGCACGTTCATCGAGCCGGACGCCCGACGAGGCGTTCCCGTACGGCTCCTGGGGTCGGTCGACGCGATCGTCGCGCAGCAGTCCGGCATGACCACCGACCTCCTCGGCCACGGCAGCGCGCCCGTGCCCACCGAACTCGCCGAGTACTTCCCGGATCTCGTGGAGGTGGCCACGTACCACCGGCTGCGCGGCGACGAGGAGACCGGCGAACCGACCAACCACGCCCGCAACTACGTCCGTCCGGAACTCGCCGAGCGCATCGACCGGCGGGACCTGCTCCGCTGGCCGATGACCAAGGTGCTGCGGGACGTCGTCGGCGCGGACATCAGCCGGATCACTGACACCGTCCAGGCCCGCCTCGCGGACCCGGAGACGGCCCGGCTGCTCCGGGTCCCGCTGCTCAGCCCGATCCTGCACTACACGGGTGTCGCGTACGACGGGACGGGCCGGGTCCTGGACGTCGCCGTCATCCACTACCGCGGCGACCGCTTCTCCTTCACGGTGACTCTCGACGCGACCTAGGACTGGGGAGGGAGGCGGCGTCGTACGATGCCGAGCGTGACGCCCGACGACGACGCTCCGCCGCTCGCGGACCTCATGCCGTGGTCCGTCGCACCGCCACGGCTGGGCCGGGGGTGGCCGGCGGCCCCCGACCCGGCATCCCTGAAGGCACGCTGGGACGCTCTCCTCAAGGCCGAAGGACCGGACCGCGAGGCCCTGTTCGAGCCGACGCGCTCACGCACCCCCCACTCGGCGGTCGGACAGCTGCCCGGCCGGCACGGCGGCACGGAGAGGCTCGCCCGCGCCACCGGCCCCTGTGCGGAGCCGGTACGGGTCCTCCGCGCGCCCTTCGACGAGCAGTGGCTGATCCCGGACCACCGGCTGATCGACGCGGCGCGTCCGGAGCTGTGGCGGGTGGCGGACGAACGGCAGGTCTTCGTCATCGAGGCGGCGACCGCGCCGGCGGACTCCGGCGGGCCCCTGCTGCTCGCCTCGGGCCTCCTGCCGCTGGTCCGCCCGGGCCGGATCCGCCCGCTCTACCGGCGCCCCGGCGGCACCGAACCCAACCTGGCCCCGGGCCTGTTGGACCACCTCACCGACCGGCTCGGCCATCGCCCCGACCCGCTCGACATGCTCGCCTGGACCCTGGTCGCCGTACGCCCGGGGCTCACCGTCCCGCTCACCGCCGACCCCGAACTCTGGTCCCGGGGCGTCGATTTGGGCCGCCGGGTGCTGCGGCTGACGCGACGGGACGGAGAGCGACCCAAGCTGCCCGGCGGACGGCGCCCGTACGTACGGGCGCCGTTGCCCTCCCGCCCGCTCACCGTCCACTACGACCGGGCCGAGGAGACCCTCCAGGTCGACGAGGGCCGGATCTCCCCGGTACCGCCCGAGGCCTGGGACTTCGAGGCGGGCGGGGTACGGGTGCTGGAGCAGTGGCTGGCGGTGCGGGTGTCCGGTCCCGACGAGCCCGGGACCCTGGAGGCGATCCGGCCGGCGACCTGGCCGCAGTCCTGGACCTCCGAGCTGCTGGAACTGATCACGGCACTGGCACTAATGGCGGAACTACGCCCACAGCAGGCCGAGTTGACGATGAAGGAACCGATCACGGCGAGCGAGCTACGGACTGCGGGCGTACTCCCGGTACCCGACAGGCCACGCCGACCGGCATCGGTGCTGGACCACCACGAGGAAGGCCCGGAAGGCCAGTTCACACTCCTCTGACCGACCTGCTTCAGGGGTACGGGACTGTGACATCGTGCGGCTCCGCCGCGTGCGCGCGACCAGCCGCGCACAGCCCGCGTCCGGCAACGAAAGCTCACCGCCGTGGCGCAAACCCGTCAAGCAACCGCAGAAGCATCCGCTCGAACACGGCCGCCAGATCGATCGGCCCAGCGTCCTCCATGAACGCCGCCGCCATTCGCGGATACGCCCCGCTCGCCACCTGCCCCCCGAGATACCCGATCCGCATCGCGTTCTCCTGCTCCTCCGACCACGGCAGGGACCGCGCCCGCTCGTACGTCGCCAACTCGTTGCCGACGTACGTCGTCACCAGGCCGTTGAGCATCGCGATCAGCTCGAACTTCGTGCCGTAGGTGGCATCGAACGAGTCGAGGCAGGTCAGACAGTGTTCGAGATACCGCAGGGCGTTGGGGCTGAAGCCGTAGACAGGGGACATCAGCCGGGGCAGCCAGGGGTGGCGGTACATGAGGGCGCGCGTCTGGTGGGCCACCCGGAGCATGTCCGCGCGCCAGTCGCCCGACGGCTCCCACAGCTCGTGCTCGCCGCTGATGGCGTCAACCATCAGCTCGTACAGGTCCTCCTTTCGGGGGACGTAGTTGTAAAGCGACATCGTGCCGCAGCCGAGTTCGGCCGCGACGTGCCGCATCGAGGCCGCGTCGAGCCCCTCCGCGTCCGCGATCCGTACCGCGGCAGCCGCGATGTCCGCGCGGCTGTACGCGGCCTTCGGGCCCCGGCCCGCACGTTCGGGACGGGTCCAGATCACTTCGGGTACGACGGCTCGGCCGGCCATTGATCATCACCTCGACCACCCATCATAGTTACGTACGGCGTACGTAGTGCGCTATGGTCACCCCATGACCACTACGTACGCTGTACTTAGTGAAGGACTGGAGAAGTCCTTCGGGAAGGTCCATGCCGTGCGCGGGCTGGACCTGGCCGTGGCCGAGGGGTCCGTGTGCGGACTGCTCGGGCCGAACGGCGCGGGCAAGACCACGGCCGTGCGGCTGCTCACCACGCTGCTGCGGCCCGACGCGGGTTCGGCCCGCGTCGCGGGGCACGACCTCGTGCGGGAGGGGGCTGCCGTACGGCGCCGGATCGGCGTCACCGGGCAGAACACGTCGGTCGACGGGGACCTCACCGGCCGCGAGAACCTACGGCTCTTCGCCCGGCTGCACCGGGTCAGGGGGCCTGTCGCGCGCGCCGACGAGCTGCTCGACCACCTCGGGCTGACGGAGGCCGCCGACCGGCCCGCATCCACCTACTCGGGCGGGATGCGCCGCCGCCTCGACCTCGCGGCGAGCCTGGTGAAGCGGCCCGAGGTGCTCTTCCTCGACGAGCCGACGACCGGGCTCGACCCCGCTGCCCGCAACCAGATCTGGGCGGCCGTGCGCGGGCTGAAGAACGAGGGCACAACGGTCCTCCTGACCACCCAGTACCTGGAGGAGGCCGACCAACTCGCCGACGAGATCGCCCTCGTGGAGCACGGACGGGTCGCCCACACCGGATCGCCGGCCCAACTCAAGGCGCTCATCGGCTCGTACGCCGAGGTCGTGGTCGCCGACGCCGGCGCGCTGCTTGGCGCGGCCGGGATCCTCGACCGACTCACCGGTTCCGAACCCGCGTTGGACCGGGACCGCCTCACCGTCGGCGCGGTCACCACCGACCCGACAGTCACCCTTCCCCGGCTGGTGCGCGAACTCGACGCCGCGGGCGTCGCGTTGCTCGACGTGAGCCTGCGCCCGCCGACCCTCGACGACGTGTTTCTCCGGCTGACGGAACGTAAGGAGCTTGCCGCGTGAGCACGTTGACATCCGCGACGTCCGCTCTGGCATACGACGGTACGGCCATGCTGGGCCGACATCTGCGGCGGCTGCGGCACAACCCGGGGCTGCTGATCCTCACCCAGTCCATGCCGGTCACGATGCTGCTGTTCTTCGGGTACGTCTTCGGCAGCGCCCTCGCGATGCCCGGGGACGACTACCGCGCCTTCCTGGTGCCGGGGTTGCTGGTGGCGACCGCCGCCAACGGCATCATGACCGGGATGTTCCAGGCGGCCCAGGACACCCACCGGGGCGTGACCGACCGGCTGCGTACGTTGCCGATCAGCCGGGCCGCCGTACCGCTGGGGCAGGCTCTCGCCGACCTCGTGGTGACCGCCGCGGGGACGGTGCCCCTGCTCCTCGTCGGGCTCGCGGTGGGGTGGCGCGTCGAGGGGTCCGCACTGCGGGCGGCAGGTGCGGTAGGGCTGTTGCTGCTCTTCCGGTTCGCCACGACGTGGATCGGGATCTACCTCGGGCTGCTGTCCCGGAGCGAGGAGGCGGCCGGACAGCTGGGCGGGGCGACCTTCATCCTGCCGCTGCTGTCGAACGCGTACATCCCGACGGACGGTCTGCCGGGCTGGTTGCGGACACTGGCCGAGTGGAACCCGATCAGCGCGGTCACGACGGCGATGCGGAGTCTGTTCGGCAACGCTCCGGTCCCGGCGGACGGAGCGTGGCCGGTCGTCCACCCTGTCGCGGGGTCGCTGGCGTGGTGCGGGGTGCTGATCGCGGTGTTCCTGCCGCTTGCCGTACGTCGGTACGCGGACGGCGAGGGCTGACCGTTCGGGTCGTTGTTCCCGCCCCCGCCGCCCCTACCCGTCCCATCCTTCTGGGGCTCCGCCCCAGACCCCGCTCCTCAAACGCCGGAGGGGCTGGATAGTCAGCCCGTCCGGCGTTTGAGGACGAGCGGGTTCAGCGCGAAGGGGGGCTGGGGGCGCAGCCCCCAGGGACAGGATGGGACGGGTAGGGGCGGCGGGGGCGAAAACCCGACATGATCCCGCGCATGGAACCCCTCCCTCTCACCGGCCTCACAGTCATCGCCCTCGAACAAGCCGTCGCCGCCCCTTTCGCCACCCGCCAGCTCGCCGATCTCGGCGCCCGGGTCGTCAAGGTCGAACGCGTCGACGGCGGCGACTTCGCGCGCGCGTACGACACCGCCGCCCACGGACTCGCCTCGCACTTCGTGTGGTGCAACCGCGGGAAGGAGTCCCTCGCCCTCGACGTCAAGGATCCTCGCGGACTCGCCGTCGTGCGGCGGCTGATCGCCGACGCCGACGTGTTCGTACAGAACCTCGCCCACGGCGCCGCCGCCCGCCTCGGCCTCGACGCGGCCACCCTCTGCGCCGCGCACCCCCGGCTGATCGCCGTGGACATCTCGGGATACGGGCCGTCGGGGCCGTACGCAGACAAGCGGGCCTACGACATGCTCGTGCAGTCCGAGGCCGGGCTGGTGTCGGTGACCGGGACGCCCGAGCAGCCGGTGAAAGCCGGGATTCCGGCGGCGGACATCGCGGCCGGCATGTACGCGTTCTCCGGGGTGCTGGCGGCGCTCGTACGACGGGGCGTGACCGGGCGGGGCGGGCCGGTGGAGGTGTCGATGCTGGACGCGCTGGCCGAGTGGATGGGACACCCCCTCCACCATGCGATGCACGACGGCACTCCCCCGGCGCGCACCGGCCTCGCGCACGCCGTCATCGCCCCGTACGACGCCTACGCGACGGCGGGCGGCGGCCGGGTGCTGCTGTCGGTGCAGAACGACCGGGAGTGGCGAAGGCTGGCCGAACAGGTGCTGGGGCGGCCCGAGTTGGGGTCCGATCCGGCGTACGCGACGAACGCGGCGCGGGTCGGGAACCGGGGGCGGACCGACGCTCTCGTGGCCGCGGCCCTCGGTGAGCTGGATGTCGACGAGGCCCTGGCGCGGCTGGAGGGGGCCGGGATCGCGTGCGCGCGGCTGAGGGACGTACAGGAGGTGGCGGAACATCCGCAGTTCGCGGCGCGGGACCGGTGGCGGGAGGTGGGTTCGCCGGTGGGGCCGTTGCGGGCGCTGCTGCCCCCGATCACGCTGCCGGGCGGGGTCGAGGCGCGGATGGGTGATGTGCCCGCGCTCGGGGAGCACACCGAGGCGCTGCTGCGTGCCGTGGGGATGACGGGCGAGGAGATCGCAGCGCTGCGCCGGGACGGTGTGGCCGCCTGAGCGCGGGCATGGAACAACTGGACGAGCGACCGGACGGTGGACGGAGTCGGTGACCCGGTGAACCACGGACGGCGCCGGGACGCCGATACGGTCCGCTCAGCGCCCGCCGAAAAGGGTGCGGCTCAGACGGCGCAGCGGGGCGAAGAGCGAGAGCCTGCTGACACGCGTGCCGAGGTCGCTGCGCTGCTTCACGGTGTCCCGTGAGGTGAGTTCGCGCATCAACAAGGTCGCCTCCGCCGTCTCGCGCTGAGGGACGGCGGGTCCCGACAGCACCGAGAGATGGCGGTCGAGACGCGCCTTGGTCGCATTGCTCCCGCACGTGATCGCAGGGACACGTGCCCTGCTGTGCATCGTTATCTGTTCCATGTCACTCCCCACCCGTACAAGTCCACCCGGCCCGGGCAGGTTAACCCTATCGCTCCCCCGGGGCACTCGTGTATCTCGGTCACAGGATTCACCTTCCCCACAAGGGTGTTGACGATTACTCTCCGAATCCAACCGATTCCAGGGCGAGTTGGACAACTGGTGCACTGGTGGGCTGCTCCGAGCCCCCGTCCGGTTCGACGGTCACAGCGAGTGATGTGGCCGACTTGTCGAGACCCGTCGCCACCAAGGGCGTGTCGCCCTTGAAGAGTCCCAGGGAGCGCGGTTGCACATCAGGGCGCATGAGCCACAGTTGGCGCACGCTGTCGCTCGGCAACTCCCCGTACCCACTGAGGGTCACCACGGCGCTCCCCTCGGAAGCGGAGGCGATCGCGGTGATTCCCTGGCCCTTCGCGTCCCTGTCGGCGGTCGCCCGCGCGTCGGGAGCTGACAGAACGTCGGCAATCTCACGTGCCTGGGCCTGCGCGGTGTCCAGCTTGTCCTGGGTCTGCGTGTTCTGCACGGCGAACAGCGCGGCGACGACGAGCGCGGCCGCCGCCGTGAGTGTGGCCAGCGGGGCGAACATGGGGCGCATGCGGGGCGCACGGCGGACCGGCGGCAGCGGTTCGGTGCCCCACACGTGCCCCGGCAGCTGATGGCTCCGCCTGCGGGGCGCTTCGGCGGAGCGGCCGGGGGCGCGCACCGGGGACTGGCCCGGGAACTCCTGCGGAGTCGCGTGTACGGCGGACAGGACCCGGTCGCGCATGGCGAACGGGGGCGGCGCGGCTATGGACCAGGCCAGCCTGACCGTGTCCTCGGACAGCAGGCGCACCTCGGCGGTACAGGCGTCGCAGCGGGCCAGGTGCTTGTCGAAGCGGCGCCGCTCGTCGGGATCCAGGGCGTCGAGGGCGTAGGGGGCGGCGAGCGAATGGAGATCCTCGCGGCGGAACAGTCTGCCGAGCACGCTCATGCGACACCTCCCAGGCATTCGCGCAGCCGGGTCAGTCCGTCGCGCATCCGTGTCTTCACCGTGCCCAGCGGGAGCGAGAGCCGCTCCGCCACTTCACGGTATGTGTAGCCGTCGTAGTAGGCGAGGGTGACCGACTGGCGTTGCAGGGTGGTCAGCCGGTCCAGACAGTGGCGCACCCATTCTCGTTCGAGCCCGGCCTCGACCTCCTCGGCCACATGGTCGAAGGCGGGACGGTGGGAGCGTTCGGCGTCGCGCTGCTCGCGCTCGCCGGCCGCGCGGGCGCTGCGCACCCGGTCGACGGCCCGGCGGTGCGCGAGCGTGAGTATCCAGGACAGGGCGCTGCCCTTCCTGGGGTCGAACCGGGGTGAGGAGCGCCAGAGTTCGAGCAGGACCTCCTGGGACACCTCCTCCGACTGCGCCGGGTCCCGCACCACGCGCCGCACCAGACCGAACACCGGCCCCGACACGATCCCGTACAGCTCCTCGAAGGCCTTCTGGTCTCCCCCGGCCACGAGAACCAGAAGCTCGTCCGCTCCCACCCGCGTCCCCTCTCTATGGCCGCACACGGCCCCTCCCCGCTCCATCACGCTTGTCACCGTCACCTTAGGCATTCGAAGCGAACCCGCGTCCGGATGGGTACGGATCTGCGGGCCCGGAACGCGGGCCGGTCGCCGCCCAAACGTTTTCAAGAAAGTTTTCAGGTTCGACCAATCCGCATCGGGGAGGGCTCCGAATCCTCGTCGTCAGGCAAGTTGACACGGTGAGGACGGACGGTATGACGACAACCATCTCCAAGGGCGGCTCGCGGCGCAGGAGCATCGCGACCCTCATTTGTGGTGCGCTGGCCGCCGGTGGGCTCGCAGCCGCCGGCGTCACCGCGCTCGTACCGGGTACGGCATCCGCCTCCAGCCACCGCGAGGCTCCGCTGATCTCCGGCACACCGCAGTACGACAACACGGACGTGTACGCGTTCGTGAGCCCGGACAAGAAGGACACGACGACGATCGTCGCGAACTGGATCCCGTTCGAGGAGCCGGCCGGCGGCCCGAACTTCTACCAGTTCGCCGAGGACGCCCAGTACGACCTCCACATCGACAACGACGGTGACGCGCAGGGCGACCTCCTGTTCCGCTACACCTTCAAGACACACGTGAAGAACAAGAAGACGTTCCTGTACAACACGGGTGCGGTCGACAGCCTGTACGACCCCGACCTCAACATCACGCAGACGTACGACATAGAGCTGATCAAGCTCAAGAACCAGCGCGTCAAGTCGAAGACGAAGATCGCCGACGACGTTCCGGTCGCCCCGTCGAACGTGGGCAAGGCGTCGATGCCGAACTACAAGAAGCTGCGCGACCAGGCCATCCACAAGCTGACGAACGGTTCGACGACGTTCGCCGGGCAGGCCGACGACCCGTTCTTCCTGGACCTGCGCGTCTTCGACCTGCTGTACGGCGGGAACCTCTCCGAGGTCGGCAACGACACGCTCAAGGGCTACAACGTCAACTCGATCGCGCTCCAGGTGCCGACGCACATGATCACGGAGTCGTCGAAGCAGCCGATCGTCGGTATCTGGTCGACGACCCAGCGCAAGAACGCCAGCGGCTACTACGCGCAGGTCTCGCGGCTGGGCATGCCGCTGGTCAACGAGGTCGTCAACCCCATCAAGGACAAGGACAAGTTCAACGCGTCCTCGCCGTGGGAGGACGCCCAGTTCCTGAAGAACGTGACCAACCCCGAGCTGCCGAAGCTCATCGAGGCGATCTACAAGATCCCGGCGCCCAAGGAGCCGCGCAACGACCTGGTGGACGTCTTCCTCAAGGGTGTGAAGGGTCTCAACCAGCCGCCGTACGTGACTCCGGCCGAGGAACTGCGTCTCAACACCTCGATCGCCCCGTCCGCGCACCCCAAGCGTCTCGGTGTCCTCGACGGTGACAACGCGGGCTTCCCGAACGGCCGTCGTCTGACGGACGACGTGATCGACGCCTCGCTCCAGGTCGTCGAGGGTGAGCTGGTCGGCGCGAAGAACGACCTCGGTGACGCGGTCGACAAGAACGACAAGAGCTTCGAGAAGTACTTCCCGTACGTGGCTCTGCCGACCGAGGGTTCGCGCGGCCCGCTCGCCAAGGGCACGACCGGCACCAACGACGTCCGCAGCCAGCTCGGTGACGCGCTGCAGCCCGCCGGCACCTCCGGTGGCACCGACACCATGCTGATCGCCGGTTCGGCGGCGGCCGGTGCGGCCGGGTTCCTGCTGCTCACCGCCGGCTTCGTGTGGTGGCGCCGGAACATGGGGAACCGGGCGTACTGACCCGCTTTCCGTCCTCACCCCCACCAACTGGCGCGGCCCGTTTCCATCCCCACGGCGCGGGCCGCGCCGCACTCCCGTCGACTCCCGGCCCCACCCGGGCGGTCGACCCCCGCTTCCCCCGCAGATGACCCGCCCAGGAACCTTGAGGAGAGGGCATGCCCCCGCGTACGAACGACAACGCACCGGACCGCGAGCAGGCGCCACAGCCGCCACTCACGCGACCGGGCCGTGAGCTCGGCAGCCGGCCGGCCGACACGGCGGGGGCGGCCGGGATCCTCGGCACGGTGAAGGCCGGGGGCACCGATCAACACGCCGACGCGACGCGGCCCGTCCCGGGCGGGACGGACCTGGCCGGGCCGGGCAACACCGCGCCGGCCGGCGTCCCCATGGACACGGCCGGGCCGGGCACAGGCGAACCGGCCGGCACCGCCGAGGCAGGCAAGGCAGGGCCGGACGTCGGCCGCGCACACGCGCCGAGCACCACGTCGGCCCCCGAGCCGAACAGCTCCGAGCACGACTCCGGAGTCCTCGCCGCGTCCGGCGCCGGTCGGGAGACCCCGGCGGCCGAAGCCGCTCCGGGGACCCGGAAGGTGCCGGAAACCCACCTCGCCCCCAGCACCCGCGAGGCAGGTGCGGCTCCCAGCCCCGAAGGCTCGCCCGAGGGCGCCGGCGCGGGCAGCATGGCTGCCGAGCACGCGCCGGATGTCTCCCCCGACCGGTCGTCCCCCGCCGCCCCCGGCACCCACTCCCCCGCCTCCGACCTGTCCGGCCCCGACGAGCGGGTCACCGCGGTCCGGCGGCTCGGGGAGTCGTCGCGGCGGTGGCGGGCCGTGCAACTCGGGGCCTGTGCGGCTGCGTTGGCGGTGGCGTTCACCGCCGGGGCCGTGGTGCTGGGCGCTGTTCGGGACGGGGGCGGGGCCACCACTGTCGCCTCGGCGCCGGCCGCGATGTCTCCCGCGCTGCTCGCGAGTGGGGACATCGGCGCGAGTATCGCCTCTCTGCAGGCCCATCTCCGGGCGCAGCCCAAGGACTTCGGCAGCTGGGCCACTCTCGGGCTCGCGTATGTCGAGCAGGCCCGCACCAAGGGCGACCCCTCCCGGTATCCGCAGGCCCAGCAGGCCCTGAACCGGTCACTCGAGCTGGAGCCCGACAACGACCCCGCTCTCGCCGGGCGCGCCGCCCTCGCCGCCGCCCGCCATGCCTTTCCCGGCGCCCTCAAGTACTCGGACCAGGCCCTCGCGCAGAACCCCTACAGCGAGCGCGCCCTGTCCACCCGTATCGACGCTCTGGTCGAACTCGGGCGCTACGACGAGGCGTTGAAGGCCACCGACGAGGCCGACGCCAAGCGGCCCGGGGTGCCTGTCTTCACCCGGTACGCGTACGTGCGTGAGCTGCGCGGCGAGGTCAGCAGCGCCCGGCGTGTGCTGGAGCAGGCGCTCGACTCCGCCACGTCCCGCGGGGACATCGCGTACGTGTCCACGGCGCTGGGGCAACTCGCCTGGAGCCAGGGCGAGTACAAGTCCGCCCTGGAGCACTACGCCCGCGCCCTCGCCGCCGACGACAACTACCTTCCGGCGCTCGAGGGCCGCGCCCGCGCCCAGTTCGCCGACGGCGACCGGGCCGGGGCGATTCTGGGCATGGAGGACGTCGTCTCCCGCTATCCGCTGCCCGGTCCGCTCGTCGAACTCGGCGAGCTGTACGAAGTCCGGGGCGGCGAGGGCGACCTGGCCAAGGCCCGCGACCAGTACGCGCTCGTCAACGCCTGGACGGCCATCGCCCGCGCCAACGGCGTCAACGCCGACCTGGACACCGCGCTGGCCGCCGCCGACCACGGCGACCGGAAGTCGGCGCTGCGCGCGGCCCGCGCCGAGTGGGACCGCCGTGAGACCGTGCACACGGCCGACGCCCTCGCGTGGGCACTGCACGTCAACGGCCAGGACGAGGAAGCGCTCCCGTACGCCCGCCGCGCCACCGCGACCGGCTACCGCAACGCCTCCTTCATCTACCACCGCGGCATGATCGAGCAGGCCACGGGCCACCCGAAGGAAGCCCGCGCCTCGCTCTCCGCCGCCCTCGAACTCAACCCCGGTTTCTCCCCGTTGGGCGCCCGCAAGGCCCGTACGGCTCTCAAGTCCCTGGAGGCGGCGAAGTGAAGCCCCGTCGTTCGGCCGCCGCCGGTGCCGCCGTGTTCACGGCCGCCTGCGCGCTCGTACTGGTTCCCGCCTCGGCCGCGAGCGCGCATCCGCTCGGCAACTTCACCGTCAACCGGTACGACGGTCTCGTCGTCGCCCCCGGGCAGCTCCGGGTCGCCCATGTCGAGGACCTCGCCGAGATCCCGGCCACCCAGGCCAAGCCCGACATCGAGAAGCTGGGCCTGACCGACTGGGCCGCACAGCGATGCGCGACCGCGGCGCAGGGCAGCAAGGTCACCGTCGCGGGCCGTAGGGTCGCACTCTCCGTCGGCAGCGCCAAGGCAAGCACGCGGCCCGGTCAGGCCGGCCTCGACACCCTGCGCGTGGAGTGCGAGCTCACGGCCGCTCTCCCCGAGGTCGCCGAAGGGGACACCGTCGCCCTCGGCTTCCACAGTGCGGGCATCGAGTCGGGCCCCGGCTGGCGGGAGATCACCGCACGCGGTGACCGGATGACGCTCGCCGAGTCCGACGTGCCGCAGAAGTCGGTCTCGGGTGAACTGACCAGCTATCCACAGGAGTTGCTCTCCTCGCCGGCCGACACCGCGACGGCCGCCGTCCAGGTGAGCCCGGGCGGCCCGGCCCTGGTCGAGAGCGGCGAGGAGGCGGCACCGGCGTCCTCCGTGCTGCCGCGCGGCGCGGACCGGTGGACCCGCGCGCTGGACTCCCTGGTGGCCCGGCACGACCTCACGGTCGGTTTCGCCGCACTGGCCCTGGTCATCGCGATCTTCCTCGGCGCGATGCACGCGCTCGCCCCGGGCCACGGCAAGACCCTGATGGCGGCCACGGCAGCCGCCCGGGGCGGCAAGGCCCGTCTGCGCGACGTCATGCCGCTGGCGGCCTCGGTGACGGTCACCCACACGCTTGGCGTGGTCGCCCTGGGCCTGCTGGTGACGGCCGGTTCGGCGGCGGCGCCCTCGGTGATCGCCTGGCTGGGCGTGGCGAGCGGTGTGCTGGTGACGGGGGCGGGCCTGACCCTCACACGGCGGGCCTGGCGCCAGCGCGTACACGAGCGCGCGCACCTCACTCCCCAGCCGCACCCTCATCAGCACGACCACGATCACGGGCACGAGCACCCCCACACCGCCGAAAAGGCGCCGGAACGCGAACTGGTCCTCGCCCACGCATCGCACACCCACGCGCACTCGGACACCGCGCTCGCACCCGCACCCGCACCCGCCGCAGCTCCCGCACATGTGCACGACCATGACCACGACCACCAGCACGACCACGGTCATGAGCACGATCACGGCCACACCCACGAGCACCACGACGGCAAGCACAAGCACGACCGCAGCACCCTCGAACACACCCACGGCGGCTTCACCCACACGCACGACATCGCTCCCACCCTGCGCGGCACGATCCTGCTCGGGTTCGCCGGTGGGCTGGTGCCGAGTCCGTCGGCCGTGGTCGTGCTGGTCGGGGCCGCCGCGCTGGGGAAGGCGTGGTTCGGGTTCCTGCTCGTGCTGGCGTACGGGGTCGGGCTCGCGCTCACCCTCACCGGGGCCGGATTCCTCGTCGTACGGCTGGGCAGCGGGGCCAACCGGCTGCTGGACCGGCGTCCGGGGCTGGCCGGCGGTCCGATGCTCGCGTTCGTCCGGCGTACCGCGCCGCTGGCGTCCGCGTTCCTCGTTGTCGCGCTGGGAGCCGGATTGGTGCTCAAGGGGGCGGCATCCGCACTCGGCTGAGCTACTTTTGGGAAGAAATCAGGCGGAGTGCAGAAAATCGGCGTGCAATGAGACCGAATCCGTGAACGTGCGGCTGCGATGGGGGGACGCCCGTGTCCGAAGAGCCGGGCAGTGAACGTGTGATCGCGGGACGCTACCGACTGCTCTCACCGCTCGGCGAGGGCGGTATGGGCACGGTGTGGCTGGCCCGCGACGAGGTGCTGCACCGCGAGGTCGCCGTCAAGGAGGTGCGCGCGCCCGCCGGACTGGCCACCTCCGAGGTCGAACGGCTGTACGCCCGACTGGAGCGCGAGGCCTGGGCCGCGGCCCGCGTCTCCAACCGGAACGTCGTGACGGTGTACGACGTGGCGACCGACGGGGGCCGGCCCTGGATCGTCATGGAGGTGGTCCGCGGGCTATCGCTCGCCGATCAGCTGGACGCCGAGGGACCGATGTCCCCGCAGCGGGCCGCGCACATCGGCGCCGAGGTGCTCGCCGCGCTGCGGGCCGCGCACGAGGCCGGGGTGCTGCACCGGGACGTGAAACCGGCCAACGTACTGCTGTCCAACGACGGCCGGGTGGTGCTCACCGACTTCGGGATCGCGACGGTCGAGGGCAGTTCGGCCCTCACCATGACCGGCGAGCTCATCGGCTCCCCCGAATTCCTGGCGCCCGAACGGGCGTTGGGGCGTACCCCTGGTCCCGAGTCCGACCTGTGGTCGCTGGGCGTGCTGCTGTACGCGGCGGTCGAGGGCAACTCGCCCTTCCGGCAGAACACCCCGCTCAGCACCCTGCGCGCCATCGTGGACGAGGAGTTGCCGCCGCCGCTCCGGGCGGGGCCGCTGACGCCCGTCATCGAAGGGCTGCTGCGCAAGGATCCGGCCGAACGTCTCCCCGCCGAGCGGGCCGAGCACGAGCTGCGGATCATCGGGGCGGGAGGCACCCTGCGCGCGGACACCGTCCGGACGACCCCGTACACGCCGCCGATCGCGGCGGCCTTCCCGCAGCACCCGGCGACGCCCCCGCAGCCGATGGCCGTTCCCACGGCGGCGACCAGGCCCGTGCCGCCTCCCCCGGACACCCGTCCGACCACTCGCCCGGGCGAACCGGATCGCAACCGCCGGGCGGCCGTCGTCCTGGTCGCGGGCCTCGTCGCCATCGCACTGGCGATCGCCGGGCTGACATACGCGCTACTGGACCACGACAACGGCGGGGACGGCACCGATGCCGGTGCCGGCAGCAGCACACAGCAGAGCAATGCCGGTACGGGTGCGGCGAGTTCGCCGAAGAGCAGCCCCAGCGACTCCGGCGACGAGGAGACGAGCCCCACTCCGAGCAGCAGTGACAGCAGGACCTCGCAGCCGGCGCAGACCGTGGAGGTCCAGGTGGTCGGCTCGGGCACCGACTACTCGGGGGCCTGTCCGCCGCCCGACGCCCAGGCGCCCGGCTTCACGGCGACGTTCACGGTGGGCAACGTACCCGCGAAGATCTCCTACCGCTGGGTGACGGAGACGGGCGATGCGCCGGAGCAGGGCTGGCGGACGCTTTCGTTCCCGGCGGGCGGCGGGAAGACCAAGGAGAACAAGGTCTTCGTGACGACGTACGACGAGAGCGGGACGATCGAGAACGCGATCGGCGTGGAGGTCCGCGACCCGGTGAGCGTGAAGTCCAACTCCGTGCCGTTCTCGGTGACTTGCGAGACGGAGACCCCGACGGACGGGGTCTCCTCTCCCGCTGTCACTCCGTCCGGTACGCCCTGAACGGACGCCGGTCGAACGGTCGGGCAGTCGGTTGGCCGGGGGGTCGGAGGGTCAGTTGGTCGGAGGTCGGGTGGTCAGGCGGCGCTGGTGAACGCCGGCAGATAGCCGCCCGACTGGCCGGCGGCCGTCGGGTGGTAGGACTCGCCGATGTTGAGCAGGTTGAGGCTGTGCAGCCACGAGCTGCCCGAGCAGAGTTCGTGACCGGTGAAGGCCGGCTTGACGTCACCGAAGGTGAAGCCGTGGTCGGCGGCCCTCTTGGCGAGCGCGCTGTTCAGGTAGTCGGACGCGCCGTTGATCGCGGACCGCTTGGTCTCGGAGAGTCCGAGGCAGGCCTGGCCGAGCTTGTAGAAGCGCGGGTAGCCCAGGACGACCACGTGGGCGGCGGACGCCCGGGAGCTGATGGCGTCGTACACGGTGTCGAGCAGACCGGGGAGGGTCGAGTCGACGTACGCCCGCGCGGTGTTGATGCGGGCGAGGCAGGAGCTGTCGGACTGGAGCACACAGGTCGACATGACGTCGGCGAAGCCCGCGTCGTTGCCGCCGACACTGATCGAGACGAGGCCCGTGGAGGAGCCGAGCGGGGTCAGCTGGTTCGCCAGAACATCACCCGTTCGGGCGCCCGAGCAGGCCGTGAAGTTGAAGCTCGAGGGTGAATGGGCGGCGGCCCAGAGGTACGGGTACGCCTTCGTGCTGCGCTTGCAGTCGCCGCTGGAGCTGATGTAGCTGCCCGAGCCGACTCCCGAGGAGTAGGAGTCGCCGAGGGCCACATAGCCGGTGGGGGCGGCGAGTTGGGACGCCTGCGCCGAGGTTGCCCCGGTGAGGGCGGCGACGGTGGCGAGGAGGAGCGAGGTCACGTATGCCGTAATTCGGAAACGTCTCATGGAACCTCCCTTAGCAGGATCTCTGCCACAACGTTCGTACCAACCACACCTGTTGAACGGAAGTGTCCATGCCAAGACTTTTCCGCTCCTATCGGAGCGGATCATCCGCATTCACGTTACGTTTGATTGCGTATTCGTGACATGGGCGTGACAAGCCGTCCAACCCCTTGAGCAACTCCCGTTCATGACCGAGTCTTTACCTCAGCCCGGGCGGAACGCGACGCTCCGGGTTGTGTCCGCGCCAGCGGGCATCCCCCCACAGACACGCCCCCACCCAGGCGTGTGCTGCCTCAGAGGAGGACTCCCTCGTTATGGCACAACTGCGCAGCAAGAAGATCAGGACCGCCGCGACCACCGTCGTGGCAGCCGCCGCTCTCGTCGGCGGATTCACCGCGCTCCCCGCCCAGGCAGCCCCGGCACCCGCCGAGGGCAAGGTGCTGGCCGCCGGCTCCCCCACAGCCGTCAAGGACAGCTACATCGTCACGCTCAAGAAGGCGGCGGGCCTCAAGTCCGCGTCGAGCGCGGGCAAGAGTCTGATCAAGGGGTACGGCGGCACGGTGAAGAAGACGTTCAGCACCGCGCTGAACGGCTACACGGCGACCCTCTCCGCGGCCGAGGCCCGCAGACTCGCCGCCGACCCCGCGGTGGCCACCGTCGAGCAGAACCAGACGGTGCACGTCGACGCCACGCAGTCCAGCGCCCCCTGGGGCCTCGACCGCATCGACCAGGCCGCCCTGCCGCTGTCCGGCACCTACACCTACCCGGACACGGCCGGCGCCGGGGTGACCGCGTACGTCATCGACACGGGCGTACGCATCACGCACTCCCAGATCAGTGGCCGGGCCACCAACGGCTACGACGCCGTTGACGGCGACTCCGTCGCACAGGACGGCAACGGCCACGGCACGCACGTCGCCACCACCATCGCGGGCTCGACCTACGGTGTCGCCAAGGCGGCGAAGATCGTGGCGGTGCGCGTGCTCGACAACGCCGGCTCGGGCACCACGGCCGGCGTCATCGCGGGCATCGACTGGGTGACCGCGAACCACACCAGCCCCTCGGTCGCCAACATGTCGCTCGGCGGCAGTGCCTCGACCTCACTGGACACGGCCGTCGCCAACTCCATAGCCAGCGGCGTGACCTACGCGGTCGCGGCCGGCAACAGCAGCGCCAACGCCTCCTCCTACTCCCCCGCGCGGGTCGCGACGGCCATCACGGTCGGCGCCACCACCAGCACGGACGCTCGCGCCAGCTACTCCAACTACGGCTCGGTCCTGGACATCTTCGCCCCGGGTTCCTCGATCACGGCGGGCTGGAACACCAGCGACACCGCGACGAACACGATCTCCGGTACGTCGATGGCCACCCCGCACGTCGCGGGTGCGGCGGCCGTCTACCTCGCGGGCCACACCTCGGCCACGCCGGCCCAGGTCGCCACCGCCCTCACGGGCGGCGCCACCACCGGGGTGGTCACCAGCCCGGGCACCGGCTCCCCGAACCGCCTGCTGAAGCTCGTCTCGTAACACCCGTCCCACAGCGGTAACCCGCCCAACCCGAACGACAGTTCCCCGGAGGCAGCCGGCGCCTCCGGGGAACCCGTCCGTCCACCCCTTCGTTCCCTCCGGGGAACGTCGTGTATGCATTCGGGATAGATGTCGCAAGGGCTGCGCATCTTGACTCGTCCGGCCCGCTGCGCGACATTGAAGCCCGGCATCCGGCGCGTCGGGGGGCAAAGTCGCCAATGCAGACCATACGTATCAAGCCACCTTCATCCGGGAGTCGACCGGACGACGGTGAGCCGTCGGAACAGGGGCCGGGGAAGGACCTGTTACCGCTGCTCACGGGCGTGGCCGTGGCCGTCGCGGCCATCGGTGCGGCCCTCGCGCTGACCGACACCGCCTCCCCGCTGCGCGGCCCCCTCACGCTGTTCTTCCTCCTCGCCGCGCCGGCGGCCGCCGTGGGGGCCGCGCTGCGCGGACTGGAGCCGCTCGGCCGGATCGTCACATCCGTGGCGGCGGCGGTCGCACTCGATCTCCTGGTCGCCCAGGGCATGCTGGCGACGCACCGGTGGTCTGTCCGCGGTGGAGTCGTGGCCGTGACCGTGATCAGCGCGCTGATCCTCCTGCTGGTTCTGGTACGGCGACAGCGCGGCCGTACGGCGAGAAGACGGACCCCCTGACGTGGCTCGTGACATGGCTCGTAATCTGACTCCCGACGTGACCCTCACCGTGCACCGGCCCGGCGAACTGACCGCCGCCGACCGGGCCGCCTGGACGGCGTTGCAGGCCAAGGCCCATCTGCACGGCTCGCCCGAACTGGCGAACCCCTTCCTGTCCCCGGAGTTCACGCTCGCGATCGGCCGCTGCAGACGCGGCGTACGCATCGCGGTGCTCCACGAGGGCGGGGAACCGGCCGCGTTCTTCCCGTTCCAGAGATCCGCCGCCGGCGTCGGCCGGGCGATCGGGCTCGGTGTCTCCGACTGCCAGGGGCTGGTGCACCGCCCCGGATTCGACTGGGACGCAAGGGAGTTGCTGCGAGCCTGCGGGCTCTCGGTGTGGGAGTTCGACCATCTGGTGGGGGGCCAGGCGCCGTTCGAGGCAGGGGCCTCCGGCACCTTCCCGTCCCCGGTGATGGACGTCGACCAGGGGTACGAGACCTACCTGGCCGGGCTCCGGGCGCGGTCACCGAAGTTCACGCGTACGACGCTCGCCAAGGAGCGCAGACTCGGCCGGGACGTCGGCGAGGTCCGCTACGTGCACGACGAGCGCGATCCCGAGGCGCTGACCAGGCTGATGGCCTGGAAGTCCGCCCAGTACCGCAGGACCGGCCGCAGCGACCGGTTCGCGCACCCCTGGATCACCCGGCTCGTACAGCAGCTCTTCCACACCCGTTCCGACCCGTTCGCGGGCATCCTGTCGGTGCTCTACGCCGACGGAAAGCCGATCGCCGCCCACTTCGGACTGCGCACCGAACGCGTACTGGCCTGCTGGTTCCCGGCGTACGATCCGGCGTACTCGAAGTACTCTCCCGGGCTGATCCTGCATCTGCGGATGGCCGAGGCGGCGGCCGCCGACGGTATCGCGTACCTGGATCTGGGCCGAGGCCAGAAGGAGTACAAGGACTCCCTGAAGACACGTGAACTCCTGGTGTCCGAGGGGTGGGTGACACGTCGTCACCCGGTGGCGGCCGGACACCGGGCGCGGCGCGCCCCGGTGCGGGCGCTGCGCAATGTGGTGCTGTCACGGCCGGAGCTCTTCGAGCCGGCGGACAGGGCACTGAAGCGGATGGGGCAACTCCGTTCCAGAAATCGATCAAAGTAGTTGCGTAACGGTCAAACCAACAAAAACGTGAGACCTCGTTTCAGGTATTGCCATAAGGGCGTAATCGTCAATACCGTCATACATCTCACCCGCATCGGTACGTCGTCCTGTGACTCAGGGGAGGGCTCAGGGTCCACGACGACCGTCGGAGCGGGGCGCGGTAGGGGGGTGCCGTGCTCGGTGGACGTACATCCCGCCGGGCCGTGCCGCGAAACCGACCACCGGGTCACGGTGTTCGGCCAGCTTTGCCAGCTCACCCGGCATGAACGAGAACGGCCAGAGACCGATACGGAGAGTCAATTCGGCATGCCGTAAGTGAGAACCCCCCTTTCGAACCGGACAAAAAACCGGGCTGCCCGGGGGCGGGCGGTCTACCGGACGAGAGGGTCCAGACTCATGAGTTCCGTTCTGCGACCGGCGATACCGGGCCAGCAGCCCGCGATCGCCGACCAGCAACCGATCACGGCCGACGTGTACCGGCCGATCTCCTCCCACCTGGCGATCACGCCACCGGTGAGCGTGGTGATACCCGCCATGAACGAGGCGGAGAACCTGCCGTACGTCTTCAAGACACTGCCCGACTGGATCCACGAAGTGGTCCTGGTCGACGGCAACTCCACCGACGACACCGTCGAGGTCGCCCGCGGGCTGTGGCCCGACGTCAAGGTCGTCGAGCAGCAGGGCAAGGGCAAGGGGGATGCCCTGATCACCGGGTTCGAGGCCTGCACCGGCGACATCATCGTGATGGTCGACGCCGACGGGTCGGCGGACGGCCACGAGATCGTGTCGTACGTCTCCGCGCTCGTCTCGGGCGCCGACTTCGCCAAGGGCTCGCGCTTCGCCAACGGCGGCGGCACCGACGACATGACGCCGATCCGCAAGCTCGGCAACTGGGCGCTGTGCACGATCGTCAACAAGAAGTTCGGCGCCCGCTACACCGATCTCTGCTACGGCTACAACGCGTTCTGGCGGCACTGCCTCGACAAGATCGACCTCGACTGCACCGGCTTCGAGATCGAGACCCTGATCAACATCCGGGTGGTCAAGGCGGGGCTCAAGGTGCAGGAGATCCCGAGCCACGAGTACCTCCGTATCCACGGCGCGAGCAATCTGCGGGCCGTGCGCGACGGGCTGCGCGTTCTGCGGGTGATCCTGAGAGAGCGCTCCAACCGGCGTGACCTGCGCAGCCGTTCGCACTCCCGCATCCTCAGCACGAGCCGGGGAGAGGTGTCTTGAACGAGCCGGACGTCTCGGTGGTCGTCTGCGTCTACACCGAGGACCGCTGGGAGGACATCCTCGCGGCGGTCGCCTCGGTGCGGGCGCAGTCGCGGCCGGCCCTGGAGACACTCCTGGTCGTCGACCACAACCAGGCACTCCTGGAGCGGCTGGCCAAGGAGTACAAGGAGACCGACGAGGTACGGGTGCTCGCCAACGCGGGCCCGCGCGGCCTGTCGGCCGGCCGCAACACCGGGATCGCCGCCTCGCACGGCGGGATCATCGCCTTCCTCGACGACGACGCCGTGGCCGAACGCGACTGGCTGCGCCACTTCGCCGAGGGGTACGCGGACCCCCGGGTGATGGCCGTCGGCGGCCGGACGATGCCGATCTGGGCGTCGGGCCGCCGGCCGGCCTGGTTCCCCGAGGAGTTCGACTGGGTGGTGGGCTGCACGTACAAGGGGCTGCCCGGGGGACGCGTCAGGGTCCGCAACGTGCTCGGCGGGAACGCCTCCTTCCGGCGTACGGCCTTCGACGCGGCCGGCGGTTTCGCCACCGGTATCGGACGGGACGGTGACAAGCGGCCGTTGGGCTGCGAGGAGACGGAGCTGTGCATCCGGCTCGCCCGGGCCAGACCCGACGCGGTGCTGCTGATCGACGACCGTGCGGTGATCCACCACCGGGTGCCCGAGGTCCGCGAACACTTCGGCTACTTCCGCACCCGCACCTACGCCGAGGGTCTGTCGAAGGCTCTGGTCGCCCGAAGTGTGGGCGCGGACAAGGGACTTGAGTCGGAACGCCGGTACACCACCCGGGTGCTGCCCGCCGGGGTCGCGCGCGGTCTGCGCGATGCCCTGCTGGCCAGGCCGGGCGGTGCGGGCCGGGCGGGCGCGATCGTCGCCGGGGTGCTGACGGCGGCGGGCGGGTACGCCCTGGGGAGCCTCCGGGCGCGCCGGGGCGGGGCCACGTTCACGGTGGTGGAGATCGAGCGGAGCGTCGAAGGGGGTACAGCATGAGTGCGCCCGTGCCTGTCCTGATGTACCACTCGGTCACCCGGACGCCCAATCCCCGCACTCGTACCCTCTCCGTGACGCCCGAGGCGTTCGCCGAGCAGATGGCGCTTCTCGCGGACTGGGACTTCCATCCGGTCACCACGGCCCAACTGGCCGCCTCCTGGCGCCGCCCGTTCTCGATGGAGCGAGGGCTGCCCCCGCAGCCGGTCCTGATCACCTTCGACGACGGATACGAGGGGGTGCACCGGCACGCGCTGCCGGTGCTGGCCGAACACGGCTTCTCCGCCTCACTGTTCGTCTCGACGGGCTGGCTCCGAGGCGCGTACCGCACCGGTGGCGCGCTCGACCGGATGCTCGACTGGGACCAGGTGCGCGAACTCGCGGGCGCGGGCGTCGAGATCGGCGGCCACAGCCACACACATCCGGAGCTGGACCAGCTCGACGACGAGGCGCTGCGCTTCGAGCTGACGCGGTGCAAGGAGATCGTCGCGGACGAACTGGGCACCGTGCCCGTGTCGTTCGCCTATCCCTACGGCTACTCCAGCCGCCGGGTGCGCACCGCTGTCCGCGAGGCGGGGTTCGCGCAGGCGCTCGCCGTCGGCAACGGTCTGGCACGCCGGGCGCAGGGTCCGTACGCCCTGAAACGCGTCACCGTGCGCCACAGCACCAGTATCCAGGAGTTCGAGCGGCTGATCGAAGGCCGTGCGATCGCCCGGAACTTCGCCGGGGACCGCGCCCTCACCAAGGGGTACGCCCTGGCCCGCAGAGCACGTCAGGTCCGCCGGAAGGCCATCCGTTCCCGTGTCTGACACGACGACCACACCCGCGACCGAGGCCGTCGACACTCCCGAGGCCCAGACACCCGAGCAGCGTCCTGGGCGGCGGCTGCGGCTGCGGCTGCCCGGCCTGGGCAGGGGCCAGGGGGGCGGCAGCCAGCTGTTCCGCAACGCCTACGCGCTGATGCTCAACACCGGCATCTCCGCCGTGCTCGGGCTCGGCTTCTGGCTGGCCGCCGCCCGCTACTACACCGAGTCGGCGGTCGGCCAGAGCTCCGCCGCGATCGCCGCCATGAAGCTCCTCGCCGGTCTCACGGCGGTGACGCTGACGGGCGCCCTGGCCCGCTTCATCCCGGTCGCGGGCCGCGCCACCGGACGGCTCATCTTCCGTACGTACGCGGGCAGTTCGGTGATCGTCGCGCTGGCCGGCGGTGTCTTCCTGCTCACGCTGGACAGCTGGGGGCCGTCGTACCGGTTCCTGCACGGGCCGGTGCCCGCCCTGGGGTTCGTCGGCGCCGTCGTCCTGTGGAACCTGCTCACCCTCCAGGACGGGGTGCTGACCGGGCTGCGCAGCGCGCTGTGGGTGCCGGTCGGCAACACGGCGTTCTCGGCGGTCAAGCTGGGGCTGCTGGTCGCCTTCGCGGCGGCGATCCCGACGAGCGGTGTCTTCGTGTCGTGGGTCGCGGCGATCGCCATGTCGGTACTGCCGCTGGGCTGGCTGGTGTTCCGCCGGCTGGTGCCCCGGCACGTCAAGGCGACCGAGGAGCACACGAAACCGCCGACGCCGAGGGAGATCGGCCGGTTCCTGGCCGGCGACTACACCGGGTCGCTGTTCTCCCTCGCGGTGGTCTACCTGGTGCCGGTGATCGTCGCCTCGCAGGTCAGTTCCACCGACAACGCGTACTTCTACATCACCACCACCATCGGCGGCACGGTCAACCTGCTCGCCATCAACATGGGCGCCTCGCTGACCGTCGAGGGCTCGCACGATCCGGCCCGGCTGGCCACCAACACCCGGGCCGCCCTCAGACGCATGGCGCGGATCATGCTGCCGGTCGCCGCTGTGCTGTTCTTCGGCGCACCCTGGATCCTGAGCGTCTTCGGCTCGGGCTACGCGGACGCGGCGACCCCGCTGCTGCGCTGGTTCGCGGTCGGCGCGGTGCTGCGGGTCGTCATGGAGACGTACTTCGCGGTGCTGCGCGCCCAGAGCCGTACCGGCCCACTTGCCTGGATGCAGGGCCTGTTGTGCGTCCTGGTGCTCGGTCTGACGCTGCTGCTGCTCCCCCGGATGGGGCTGACCGGCGCGGGCGTCGCGGAGATCTCGTCCCTCGCGGTGATCGTCACGCTCGCCGCGCCCAGGCTGTACCGGACGGTCATGGCGGCGCCGGCCGACGCCGTCCCCGAGGGCCCGGCACCGGACGGGGACCTCGCCGACCTGGGGACGCGCGATGTCCTGGCGGCCGACTCCCGCAGGCGCGGACAGGGTTGGGCGCTGGACCCGGACACGCTCGCGCTCGGTGTCCACCTCGACTTCGACCACCTGGAACGCCGCCCGGACGTCCGCCCCGGGCCGGGGACTCCGCCCACGGGGACACCGGCGCCGCGTGCGGACCGCCGGCCGACCTGGGCCCTGAAACAGGTGGGGCCTGAGGCCATGGGACTGCCGCTGGAGGGCGCCCCGCGGAAGGCCGCCGTCCCGGCGGGCGCGGACGCCGAACTCGTACACGCCGTACAGGCCTCCCTCGTAAGGGAGTTGCGTACCCCGCACACCCCGTCCGCCGCGCCGACACCGCCTCCGCTCTCCCTGCGCGCACGTCTGCTGCCCACCCGGGGCGGACTGGTCCTCGGCGGGCTGCTGATCGCCGCGCTCCTGCTCTACTGGGTGCCCGCGTCCCGCCTCGGCGAGGCCGACCTGGACCGGATGGGTGGGCTCGGGCTGGTCTCCGTACTGCCGCTGCCGACGCTGATCGGGGCCGCGCTGCTGGTCGTGGTGTTCTCGTCACTGCTGTGGGGCAACCGCGAACACCGCACGCTGCTGGCGCTCACGCTGCTCGCGACCGTCGTGTCGCTGCACGCGCTGCCCGCGGTGATCGAGGCCGAACCGCGGTTCGCGACGGCCTGGCAGCACCTCGGGTTCATCGACTACGTCGACCGGACCGGGACCGCCGTACCGGACCTGGACGCGCGCTGGAGCTGGCCGGGCTTCTTCGCGGGGGCCGCGTTCGTGGCGAAGGCCTGCGGGGTCAGTGATCTCACCGAGGTCATCCGCTGGTGGCCGCTGACCATGCAACTGCTCTACCTGGGACCGCTGTTCCTGCTGACGCGCTCACTGCGGGCGAGCTGGCGCGCCAAGTGGACCGGCGTGTGGATCTTCGTCCTGAGCGGCTGGGTGGGCCAGGACTACTTCTCCCCGCAGGGCTTCACCTACCTTCTCTATCTGGTCTTCGTGGCGATCCTGCTGGTGTGGTTCCGGGCGCCGCGGGTGCTGTGGGCGAAGGTACGGCCGGGCGAGGCGGAGGTCGAGCCGACGAATCGCCGCCAACAGGCCGTGCTGCTGGCCGTGTTGATCGCCCTGTTCGCGGCGACGGTCCCGGCCCACCAGCTGACGCCGTTCGTGATGCTGGGCGTGCTGGCGGTCCTGGTCCTGATCGGCAGGTCCGAACTGCGGGGCCTGCCCATCCTGTTCGGCGTCATCGTCGCGGCCTGGGTCGGTTTCATGGCCGAGCCGTACTGGTCGGGGCACTTCGACGAACTCTTCGGCGGGCTGGGCGGAGTGGGCGGCAATGTGTCGTCGAGCGTCTCCGGCCGTATCGAGGGCGGCAGTTCGAGCCACAAGCTCGTCCTCTACACGCGCGTCCTGCTGGCCGGCGGGGTCATGACCCTCGCCTGCTACGGCTGGTGGCGCCGCCGCGACCACAAGTACCGCGAACGCTCCCTGCTTGTCCTCACCTTCGTCCCGTTCCTGGGCTTCGGTATGCAGTCGTACGGCGGCGAGATGGCCCTGCGCGTCTTCATGTTCGCCCTGCCCGGCGCGGCCCTGCTCGCCGCGCTCGCGCTCTTCCCGCGCACCGGGGTGACCCCGAAGGAACAGGAGCGGGACCGGATCAGCATCGCCCCACTGGCCGCCCTGATGGCGGGCCTGGTCCTCATGGGCGGCTTCCTGGTGGCCCGTTGGGGCAACGAGCCCTTCGAACGGACCCGCCCCGGCGAGGTCGCCGCGATGAACTACGTGTACGCCCACGACGATCCGACCGTACGGCTGCTGTGGCTGAGCAACGACCTCGTCGACAACGTGACGCCGGCCCTGCCGTGGGGCGCCCGGGACATGGAGAAGGTGCGGTACGAGCCGACGCTCGCACCGGCCGACCCGGTACTGGTGTCGGGGCTGGTGAAGGCGCTCAAGGACGCGGGCCCCAACTCGTACCTGATGGTCAACCGCAGCCAGGTCGTGTACCTCCGGCTGGACGTGGGCTACTCGGCCGCCTGGGAGCACCGGCTGCTCCAGAACCTGGACGGCCGGGACGAGTTGAGGAAGGTGTTCGTCAACTCCGACGTCACGATGTACGCGCTGCGGCAGCAACCGGAGGGCGGGGTCCCGAAGGCCGATCCCGGCCCGATCGGTCCCCAGGTGACGTGGATACCGTGGTCGGTGGTGGGCGGCCTGGCGGCCGTCGCCCTGATCCTGCTGCTCACGGCCCGGGAGGCCGTACGGGTCGCGGTGCGCCCGGGAGTCCGGCAACTCCGGTGGCTGCAGAGCAGCTTCTGGTTCTCACTGCCGCTGCTGGCGGTGCTGCTGGCCTCGCTGGTGCAGCGGTTCCTGACGATGAGGTGACGGCGGTGGGGCGTGATGCCTGAGGCGGGGTGGGGTGGCTGGGCCGGTGACCGGCTCAGCGGCTGAGCCACTTCACCTCGTACGCGCCCATCGCGAACCGCTTCCCGTCGACCTGCGCGTCGATCGGCCGGTCCAGGGTGTTGACGACGAGGACGGCCTTGTCGTCGGCGAGCACACGCACGTTGGGCCGGTCGTCCGGGGCCACCGGGACGGTCCGGTAGTCCGTGCCCGGCGGGAACGCGGCGCCGAAGCGGGAGACAAGGTCGTACATGGGAAGTGCCGCTCCCCCGCTGCCGCTTGAGGTGGGAGTCCACAGACAGCCGGCGCAACCGGCGCCCTTCTCCTCCTCGGGGTTCCAGTAGAAGCCGGAGGAGGCACCGCCCTTGGCCATCGCGATCAGGCCGGCGGCCTGGACGGCCTCGCGGCGGGTCTCGGACCAGCCCGCGCGGTCGTCGTTGCCGTCGGCGGGCTCGACGTAGTACTCGGCCCACCACAGCGGCAGCCCTCGCGTCCGTGCTCGCACCCACTTCCCGACGGCGGTGAACTTGTCGGTCGCCGCGAACTCGTCGGGCAGCAGCTCGTCGTCCTTGGTGTAGCTGGAGCCGTCCACGACGACGAAGTCGGCGCCCGCCTTGTGAGCGTTCCAGTAGTCGAAGGCGTCAAGGATCCGCTGGTCCATGGCGCCCCAGGGCCCCTTGACGGTCGTGGAGGCGTCCGGCTTCTGACGTGGGTCGAGGCTGTCCATGACGAGATACGGCCCGCCCACCATGATGTCCTTGTCGACCTCCTTCAGCGCCTTGTGGACCAGGTTGTACAGCTCGGTGTACCCCTCGTAGTCCCAGCGCGCCTCGGTGTTGTTCCAGAAGCCCTTGAACTCGTTCCACACGATGAAGTGGCGTACGTCGGGATAGCGCTTGGCGACGGTCGCGGCGAGCGCGGCGAAGTCCTTGTAGTGCGCGCGCTCCGGGGCGGTCTCCAGGGCGGACTGGCTCCAGTCGGTCTTGTCGGAGCCGGACCTGCCGCCCTTCATCCAGTCCGGGGCGCAGCACAGGGTGACCACCGGGGTGGCGCCGGAGGCGCGCATGAAGTCGATGCGGCGGTCCATCTCAGTGAAGTCGTAACGCCCCTTGACCGGCTCGGGGTTGCCGGCGCCCCAGCCCATGATGTGCTGGTTCTGCGGCAGCCCGGCATCCTTCGACAGCAGCCCCTCGACCCGGCCGACGGCCGACGCGTTGCCCTCGTCGGCGCTGAACTGGGTGTGGGTGAAGCCCCATCCGACGTCCGGCTCCGACGACCCGGGCGAGGACACGGACGGTGTGCCGTGCACCTTGTCGCCGTCGCGGGAGGTGCCGGCGGTGCTGCCGCCATTCGACGGCAGCGTGTTGAGCAGGGTGAGGACCAGGGCCAGTGCGGCGGCCCCCACCCCGAGCAGGGCGGTGAGCTGCCACCACCGAGCCCCCGAATTCCACCCATGACGTCCCATCAAGGGCAACAGTAACGGCGGGGTACGGGCGGAGGGCAGACCTCCGCAGCGCACAGCCGGGTAACAGAACATGGATGTATCGGACGTGCGGGACGAAGACACCGCATTGGGCGACACTCGGCGCGCACTACGGAAACCGGGTGCACTCGGCGGCCGGGTGCCGGATCATGGCGGCATGTCTGCGAACCCGTACGACGCGCTGCCGATCCGGCTCAACGTCGACGACAGCGACTCCCCGTCCGACGTCGTCGACGCGCTGTTCCTCGGCCGCTTCGCGACGGGTGAGCAGCCGTACTCCCACGCGGCGAACATCGACCGCGTACGGTCCGGTGCGACGCTCCTCCCGCCGGGCGCCCGCGTCCTGCGCAGCGCCCGCGACGACGACCGCAGCGCCACCCTGGCGGAGGGCGACGGCTGGACCCTCCTGGTGTCCCGCTGGAACCGGGGTGCCGACGTGACGGTGACGGCGACCACCCCCGAGCTGGCCGCGAAGGTCCTCGACCAGGCGACGGACGGCGCCGCGGACGAGCCCGAACCCCAGCCGGAGAACGTGACGATGGGCTTCTGGTACGTGTCCCCGCGCCGGGGCCCGCACCGCACGACCCGCCAGATCTCGGCGGGCACCTGGGACGAGGTGCGCGCCAACTACACCGCCCCGGTCGCGGACGCGATGGACGGCCTGATGAAGACGACACCGGAGGACATCGCGGGCCGTCTGCTGCTGCTCCACGGCCCGCCGGGCACCGGCAAGACGTCCGCGCTGCGCACGCTGGCCCGCTCCTGGCGGGACTGGTGCCAGGTGGACTGCGTGCTGGACCCCGAGCGCCTCTTCTCCGACGTCGGCTATCTGATGGACATCGCGATCGGCGAGGAGGACGGCACGGGGAAGGGCCGCTGGCGTCTGCTCCTCCTGGAGGACTGCGACGAACTGATCAGGGGCGAGGCGAAGCACACGGCGGGCCAGGCCCTCTCCCGTCTGCTGAACCTGACGGACGGCCTCCTCGGCCAGGGCCGCAACGTCCTGGTGGGCGTCACCACCAACGAGGACCTCGAACGCCTCCACCCGGCCGTCGTCCGCCCCGGCCGCTGCCTGGCCCGCATCGAGGTGGGCCCCCTGACGCGCCGGGAGGCAACCACGTGGCTGGGCGCGGAGGAGGGGGTGGGCCGCGAGGGCGCGACCCTGGCCGAGCTGTACGCCCTACGCAGAGGCACAAGCCCGACAACGGTCCCGGACCAGAGAGAGGGAGCGGACGCGGGCCTGTACTTGTAGTCGCTGAGGGCGTTTACAGGGGCGCGACAAACCGCAGGCTTTTGAGCAGCGCAGGGAATTGCGCCGCGTTGGACACACCGGCAACCGCAGGCTTCCAGGGGCGCGGGGAACTGCGCGACAAGCCCCCGCCCCGCCCGCAGCCGAAGAACCACCCTTCTCACCCCTGATAGGCCGCCCGCAGGGCATCCCTGACGGCGTCAAGCGCCGCCCCCTCCCCCAACCCCAGCCGCCGAACCCGCTCCGCATACTCCTGCGCAGCCAGCGCAGCACCTCGCTCGGCAGCCGAGCCCGCGGCAGCGATGTACGTGCCGTTGCGCCCCCGCGTCTCGATCACCCCGTCCGACTCCAGCGCCCGGTACGCCTTCGCGACCGTGTTCGCGGCAAGACCGAGCGACTCGGCGAGCCCTCGCACGGTGGGCAGCCGGTACCCCACCGGCAGTGTCCCGGCCCGGGCCTGCTCGGAGATCTGGGCGCGCACCTGCTCGTAGGGCGGTGCGCTGTCGTGGATGCGGATCTTCAAGGTCACGCTGCGATTGTCCCGTACCGGCCGGAAAATGAGAGGCACCCGCCATATCCGCCCGCGTAACGTCCGAGCTCATGACTATGACCGTGCGTGCCCTGCACACCGAGGACCGGCCCGGCGTCGAGGCCTTCGCCCACATCCGGCGGATCACACTCCCCTACCTCCTGTTCACGCCGGAGTCCGTCGCGTACAACATCGAGATCGCCCACCCCGACGCCCACTACCAGGCGCTCGTCGCCGAGGAGGACGGCGTGGTCATCGGCACCGCCCAGATCGGAGTCGTCCACGACAGCGCGGAGCCCGGCCAGGGATACGTCAACGTGTACGTGCACCCGGAGCACACCCGGCGTGGCGCCGGCGCGCTCCTCGTCCGCACCGCCGAGCGTCACCTCGCCGCCTCGGGGGCGACCAAGTCCTTCGCCTGGGTGCTGGACGCCCCCGGCAACCGCGCCTTCGCCGAACTCCACGGCTACCGCTCCGGCCGTAGCGCACACTTCCTGCGTCTGGACCTGGCCAACGGCAAGCTGCCCCCGCTCCAGGACCCCCCGCCCGGCGTCGAAATCCGCCCGGCCTCCGACTACGCCGTCGACCCGCGCCCGCTGTTCGACCTGGACGCGGAGGCGTCGTCGGACGAACCGAGCGATGTCGACTACGAGTTCACGGACTACGAGGCCTGGCTCCGCGAGACCTGGCAGCACCCCCTGTTCAGCCCCGAGCTGACCTCGGTCGCGGTCGTCGACGGCCGCCCCGCCGCCTTCAGTGCGGCCCGTATCGACGGCGGCACCCGCTACGGCACCGCGATGACCGGCACGGCCCGCGACTTCCGTGGCCGCGGCCTCGCGAAGCTCGCCAAGAACGACTCCCTGCACCGAGCCCGCGCCGCAGGCTGCACGGAGGCCCTGACGGGCAACGACGCCGGGAACGGCCCGATGATCGCGATCAACAACTGGTTCGGATACGAGATCTGCGCGACGGAGGTGCGGTATGTCCGCGAACTCGCCTGAGGCCACAGCCCCATCCCCAGTCCCAGCCCCATCCGCGCCCACGGTGAACGTCGTCCTGGTCAAGGCCGGCCGCACGAAGATCGGTTACCCCGCCGAGCTGCTCCACGACAACGGCACCCGCCTCGCCGTACGCGCCCCCTGGGCCGGTGACGGAGTGCGCGACTTCGGCTTCGTCCGCTTCGAGCCCGGTGACGTGTTCACGGAGTACTACTGGCGGGACCGCTGGTACTCCGTGAAGAAGGTCCGTGACGCGACGGGCACGCTGAAGGGCTGGTACTGCGACATCGCCCGCCCGGCCACGCTCGTCGGCACCGAGCTGGTCGTGGAGGATCTCGACCTGGACCTGTGGCGCTCCGCCGACGGCACGGACGTACGACGGCTGGACGAGGACGAGTTCGAGGAGAGCGGGCTGGCGGAGCGGGATCCGGAAGCCGCAGTCGCCGCAATGACCGCCTTGGACGAGCTGGAGACCTTCGCAACCGTCGAGGGCGGCCTGGAGGCACTCCTGGCGTAGGTCCGCTCACACCGTCGCGACCACCGCGTACCGCTCGTCCTCGACCTCGCGCCCCCACAGCCGCGCGTCGCCGGAGAGCCGCTCCACGCGGACGTCCGTGGTGAGGGGCGCGAGCAGTGCGGTGAGTGTGTCGGCGGGTATGCCGACCGGGCTGACCGTCCCCCACACGCCCTCGACCAGCACCAGCCGCCCGCCGGCCCTGAGCAGCCCCTGCCAGTGGCGCAGCACGCGCGCGGGGGCGGGCAGCGTCCACAGGACGTGCCGTACGAGCACGACGTCGAAGCGTTCCTCGCCGACCGGCGGCGCCGCCGCGTCGCCGACGAGGAACACCGCGGCGCGGCCGGCCAGCTTGCTCCGGGCGTGCTCGACCATGGCCGCGGACGCGTCCACACCGGTGACACGGTGCCCTTGTTCGGACGCGAGGAGCGACAGGCTGCCGGTGCCGCAGCCCAGGTCGAGGACGTCGGCCGGGCGGTCCGGCAGCCAGGACCGCAGCCGGGCCGCCCAGGCCTCACGCACGAGGGGGTCACGCAGGCCGTGGTCGGGCTCGTCGTCGAAGGTGGCCGCCTCCGCGTCCCAGTCAATGTCGGTCATGGGGCCAAGAGTGACACCCGCCACTGACAATCGAATCGTGACGGCCGCCACTGACAGACCGGCGCCGATGAGTCACCCTCCCGGAAATGGTCTGTCTCCGTGAAAACGCGGAACCCGGTGGACCGAAGGAGGCAGCCATGCGCCGCGTAACCGTGCAGAAGCCCCTGAAGAAGTCCGACGCCCGGCGGGTGCGGAAAGAGGCCGACGAGCGCACCACCGAGCGTCCCGAGGTCCGCAAGGACATCGCCCGCACCTGGTGGCCGGACGGCTGAAGTCGGCCGCCCTGCCTGAGCGCAGTCCGAACCCTTCCTTAAGCCGACCATAAGGATCTCCCTCACCCGCCTCCAGCAGGCGATTCAGCGGTTTCCTGGGGCTAGTTTGCTGAGCGCCCCCGATTGACCGTTGCGAGGAGATACCGCATGCCCGCACGCCGCCGCACGGCCGCCGCGATCACCACCGTCACCACCCTCGGTGTCGCCGCGCTCGCCCTGGGCGCCACGCCCGCGTCCGCGCACGGCTCCATGGGCGACCCGGTCAGCAGGGTCGCCCAGTGCTACGCGGAGGGCCCCGAGCGTCCCGCGTCGGCCGCGTGCCGGGCGGCGGTCGCGGCAGGCGGTACACAGGCGCTCTACGACTGGAACGGCATCCGCATCGGTGACGCGGGCGGACGGCACCAGGCGCTGATCCCGGACGGCGAACTGTGCAGCGCGGGCAACGACGAGTTCAAGGGCCTCGACCTGGCCCGCGCCGACTGGCCGGCGACCGGCGTGCACGGCGGCCCGTACACCTTCAGGTACCGCGTGACCGCCCCGCACAAGGGCACCTTCGTGGTGTACCTCACCAAGGCGGGCTACGACCCGGCCCGGCCCTTGTCCTGGGCCGGCCTGGACCTCGAACACCCCGTCACGACGGCGACGAACCCGGTCGCGGCGGGCGGCTTCTACACGTTCTCCGGCACTCTGCCGCAGCGTTCCGGCAGACAGCTCCTGTACGCGATCTGGCAGCGCTCGGACAGCCCGGAGGCGTTCTACTCGTGCTCCGACGTGACGTTCGGCGCGAGTTCGGGGGCCGGCGAAGGGGCGGGAGAGGGGGCGGGCGACGGCCCGTCGAGCAGCGCCTCCGCGCCCTCCGAGGAGCAGATCGAGGACGGTGCCGACGAGTCGACGGTCGGGCACACGGGGCATGCGGAGGCGCAGGCCGGTTCGTCCGCCGAGGCATCCCCCGCCGCAAGCTCCGGCACACCCTCCGCCACGTCCGTCAGCGCGCCGGTCGCGCAGCCGAAGGCAGCGGGCGCCGCGGTGAACCTCGCCGAGACCGGCGGCACGTCCGGCACCCCGTACCTCGCGGTGGGCGGCGCGGGCACCCTGGCGCTGGGCGCCGCTGCCCTGTTCCTCTCGGTCCGCCGACGCGCGGTGGGCGGCGGACATTCCGGCCGCTGACCTGTCACTCCGTTCGCCGGGGCCTGACTGGCGGCTCAGGCCGGTCAGGCCCCGGCGGACGATCCCCGACCGGTGTCAGCCGACCGCCGACAGGCAGGTGGTGTCGGTGGCGTGCGCCGGGTCGAGCGCGTTCGTCACCTCGTGGAACGCGATCCGGTCGAGCAGCCCGACGGCGGCATGCTCGGAGAGGTCCAGCGGGCACAGGTCCTGGATCAGGACGTTGTGTACGTCGGAGCCGCTCAGGAACTGGCTCCGGTACGGCGTGACCACCTCGTCGTACCGGGTCGCGAGGACCGTGTAGCTGACACCCGGGACGGTGTCACCGCCCGCGTTGAGCTTGGCGAGGAAGGCGGACCCGGCCACCTGTTCGGCGAGGGCGGGGGTGGCCGTGGTGAGCAGGTCGGCAGCCCCGGGGAAGTACTTCAGCAGGTTGGTGAGGCCGTTGAGGGTGGTGCCGTGGTTGCTGGGCGCGATACCGACGAAGGTGTGCACCTCGGCGGCGCCGCCGAGGAACTTGAGGTAGTAGCGGGGCATCATGCCGCCCTGCGAGTGGCCGACGAGGTCGGTCTCGGCGGCGCCGGTCGCGGCGAGCACCTGGTCGACGAAGGCGGCGAGCTGCTCGGCCGACTTGTCGATGGGCCCCAGGGCGTAGAAGAGGGGTACGCCGGGCAGTTGGCCGTAGTCGAGCGAGAAGACGCAGTAGCCGCGGTTCACCAGGTACGGCGCGAGGGTGAGCCAGTTGTCCACTCCGTTGGCGAAGGTGCCGTGGACGAGGACGACGGGGCGGGGATGGGCGGCGGACGGCTTGCAGGAGTAGTCGTTCCAGCCGCTGCTGGAGGCGGACTCGGCTTGCGTTTCGGTCTGTGATTCGGCTTGCGCGGTGGCGGCGGGCACTGCGGTGGCCGCGGCGGCCAGCAGCAGTGCGGCGAGAGGTCTGAGTGCGCGGTTCCAGGGCAGCATCGAGTGATCTCCTTGCGGCTCAAGGGAGTTGCGACGGCTCTACGCCCTGTGATCCGGATCACTGGATGTCGTTCACTCGTCAAGTTACGGGCGAGTAGCGCAACGGGGAAGTTACGCGTCGGTAAAAAATTCCCACAGCAACCCGAGACCGTGATAATGGGCAGCCACACCCCACTCGACGCATCGTTATCCGTTCGAAACACAACTCGACCCGCATCCCACCTTGTGGGGCCCGTTGCATTCGAGGCTCCGGAGACATCCCAACGCGCCATGACGGCACCCGCCGTACAGACGGAGGCGACGGCGGACGGCGACGGGCGGGGAATCCCCCGGCCCGGAAACCCCCTCCCCGGGGATGAGCCGCGCCGGCACCGGGGGCTACCCGCCCGCCGGATCCGGTCCGGCGGCCATGTTCCAGGGCTCCCGTGGAGCCACGGCCAGCGCGGCCGGGCGTACGGCCTCCGGCCCGAAGCGCCGCCGGGCACGGTCCGCGGCGGCTTCGGCGGCGTGGGCGCGGGCGTCGCCGGGGTCCAGGGAGAGCTGGCGGTGGGAGCTGTCGGCCGGCACCAGGGCGTCGGCGCGGATCACGAAGGCGCGGACTCTCGCCCGCTGCAGTCCAAGGGCGGTCAGCAGACCCAGGGCGGCCGAGGCGAGGGCGGGTGAGTGACTGGTCGGCTCCGGCAGCGTGCGCGTACGGGTGGTGGAGCTGCGGTCGGCGTACCGCACCGTGAGGGTGATCCGGCCGGCGGTCCGCCGTTCACCGCGCAGGCGCCCGCCGATCCGGTCGGCGAGCCCCAGAACCGCCCGGTGATGCTGCGCCGGATCCAGGCAGTCACGGACCAGGACCAGGTCGGCGACGAGATGCGCCGACGGTTCCGAAAGGGTGACCGGGCGGGGGTCGTGCCCCCGCGCACGCTCGGCCAGCAGCCGGGCGGGGCCCGCGCCGAGAAGTCGCTGCAGGGTCCCCGCCGGAAGGTCGACGACCTGACCGATGGTGTGCAGGCCGTACCTGCCGAGCAGCTCCGTCGTGGTGCGGCCGATCCCGGGCAGCGCGGTGACCGGCCGCGGACCCAGCCAGTCGGCGGCCTGCTCGGCGGACACCCGGGTGGTCTCGCCCGGCGCGGAGGCGTCGGCCGCCATCGCCGCCAGCATGCGGTTGCCCGCGAGCCCGGCACTGCAGTCGATGCCGTACAGGCCCTTGAGCCTGAGCATCACCATCTGGACGACGTCGTAAGGAGACTTGTCGAAGTAGCGGAGCGCCGAGGTCAGGTCGAGCTGCACGGCGTTCGGCGGGACGACCTGGATGTGCGGCGTGATACCAGACACCAGTTCGATTACGGCGTCATGGCCGGCCTCGGACAGTCCGGCATGAAGGTGGAGGTGGAGGTGGGCGATATGCCGCTGCCGTGCGGCCGTCCCGCCCGTCCCGCTCATCCCGCGCTCCCGGGGCTGGTGTGGCCGAACTTCTTCAGGTCGGCCGAGCGGGTGCCGGCGGGCTGGAGGTCGGCGTAGGGGTGCAACCGGGCGCCGGTGCTGCCGTTGGCCAGGGTGCGCTGCGGCTGGGCGGGGGTCGGGTGCGGGCGGGCGGCGCCGAGGAGGGCGAGGGCGGCCTGGGGGCCGTTGTCGCGGCGGGCGGCGGCGATCTCGTCGAGGTCCCAGGCCATGGAGCCGACGACGGTACGGCGGGTGCCGCGCACCTGGACCGTGCCGCGCACCAGCAGCAGCCCGCTGTGGAAGACGGTGTAGGCGCACGCCGGGTGCGAATCCTCGAAGAAGGCCAGGTCGACCAGGCCCGAGCCGTCCTCAAGCGTCACGAAGATGATCCGCTTGCCGCTGGCGATCGGCGGGGTCTGGGTGGAGGCCCGCACCCCGGCGACCAGCACCTGCCGACCGGCGCGCAGTCCGGTCAGATGGGCCGCGTCGGTCGCGCCGATCTCCCGCAACAGCCGGTGGTGGTGCTCCATCAGATGCCTGGAGACGTCGATGCCGAGGGTGCTCAACTCGGCGCTGAGGGCCTCACGTCCGGTCATCTCGGGCAACCCGCTCGGCTCCGCACCGCCAACTGCGCCTGCCTCGATGGGCAGTTGGCCCTCGTGCGCGGAACGGTTGCGGGACTGCCGGTGCAACTCGGCGATCTGGAGCAGCAGATCGCGCCGGGTGAGGCGTCCGTCGTGGAGACAGTTCAGGGCGCCGATCTCGGCGAGGCGTTCGGCGACCGGCCTGCTGGGCCGGCCCCGCTGCCAGAGGTCCGACAGCGATCCGTAGGGCTGCCCCTCCTCGATCCTGGCGCACTCCTCCTCACCGATGCCGTGCACCCCGGACAGCGCGAGCCGCACACCCCACCGCTCTCCGTCGGTCTTCTCCACGGTGTGCCTCACCCGGGAGCGGTTGATGTCGACGGGCAGGACCTGTACGCCGCCCCGGCGGGCGTCGGCGACGAGGACGTGCTTGGGCCACATACCGGGGTCGTGTTCGAGCAGGCCGGCCAGCAGGAACGCCGGATAGTGGGCCTTGAGCCAGGCGCTCTGCAGTGCAGGCACGGCGAAGGCGACCGCGTGGGCCCGGCAGAAGCCATAGGCGCCGAAGGCCTCGACGGTCCTCCAGACCTCGTCCCGGACGGCCGCGCTGTAGCCACGCGGGCGTGCCAGGCCGTGGAACCAGTCCCTGATCGCGGGCAGCCTGTCCTTGTCTCCGAGCGCGCGCCGGGCGATCTCCGCGAGGGCCAGGTCGCAGCCGGTCATCACATGCAGCGTCTCGATGATCTGCTCGTGCCAGATGGTCACGCCGTAGGTGTCGGCGAGCACCGGTTCCAGGTCCGGGTGGGCGTACGCCGGTGTGCCGCCGTGCCGGGCGGCGATGTACCGCTCCGGCATGCCGCCCGCGACCGGGCCGGGGCGGAAGAGGCTGATGTCGGCGATGACGTCCTGCGGGTCGCGCGGCTGGAGCCGGGAGAGCAGGTCCTGCTGGCCGGGCGACTCCAGCTGGAAGAGACCCAGGGTCCGGCTCTCCTGGATGAGTTTGAACGCGAAGACGTCGTCGAGCGGGACCTGTTGGGGGTCGTCGAGGTCGATGTGGTTGCCGGTGGTGCGTTCGATCTCGGTGACGGCGTGGGCCATCGCGGACTGCATCCGCACGCCCAGGACGTCGAGCTTGATGTTGCCCAGTTCCTCGATCTCCTCCTTCGCCGCCATCGCCATGGGGTAGTCGCCCTGGGGCGTGGGCTGCACCGGCAGCCGGTCCAGCAGGGTGGCGTCGCTGATGACCACGCCGCAGGGGTGCATGGCCATGCCGTGGACCAGGGAGTCGAGGCCTTCCGCCAGCTCCCACAGTGGTCCGAACCGGTGCGCCTCGGCTGCCAGTTGACGCAGTTCGGGCAGTTCGGCGAGGGCGCCGGTGATGTCGGAGGCGCGCAGGTGCGGGAAGCTCTTGGCGATCCGGTCGACGTCCGCGGGTGCGATGCCGAGCGCGAGGCCGGTGTCTCGTAGAGCCCTGCGTGCCCGGTAGGTCTCGGGCATCGCGGTGACCGCGACCCGTTCCTTGCCGAAGCGTTCGAAGATCGCGTCGTAGCACTCCAGGCGCCGGGCGGATTCCACGTCGATGTCGATGTCGGGCAGCGACCTGCGGCGCACGCTCAGGAAGCGTTCGAACAGCAGGCGGTGGTCGAGCGGGTTCGCGGTGGCGATGTCCAGGGCGTGGCAGACCAGCGAGCCGGCCCCCGAACCGCGGGCCGCGACGCGGATGCCCCTGGCCCGGATGTCGGCGACGACCTGGCCGACGGCGAGGAAGTACGAGTCGTACTCCAGCGCGGAGATCACCCTGAGCTCTTCGGCCAGCCGGTCGAGCGCCTCCCGGTCGTGGTCGAGGCCGTGTCGGGCCAGGCCCTCCTCGCACTGCCGGCGCAGCAGTTGTGCGGCTCCGTCCGCTCGATGCCCTTGATGCGCTCGATGCTCGGCGCCGAAGAGCGAGGGTTCCGGGAAGTGCCGGGTGCCGAGCCCGAGGTCCGACGCCGGGTCGAGGCGGCACGAGGCCGCCGTGTCCACGGTGTCCGCCATCAGACGGCGGGCCCTTCGGACGTCCGCTCCGGCGCACTCGGTGACCATCCGCGCGACGACCGCCATTTCTCTCTCGCCCTTGAGCCACCGCTGTCCGGTGTCGAGGCGGTTCCGGTCGATCGGGCGCAGCAGCCGGGCGGCGTCCAGGACGTCGGCGAGGCGGTGCTGGCCCGGGTCGGTGTAGCGGACGGCGTTGGTGAGGACGGCGGGGGTGCGGGTGCGGTCGGCCAGGGCGAGGGTGCGGGCGGCGAGGCGCAGGGATCCCGGACCCGTGGCGAAACGTTTCTGCGCAACGGCTTCCAACCGGACCCCCTTCCCGAAGATCTCCTTCCACGGCGCCAGCAGCCGCACCGCGACATCCTCCCGGCCCACCGCCAGCGCCCGCACCGGCTCCGAGAGCGGGCCGAGCAGTACGGTCAGACCGGGGCCGCCGTACTCACGCAGCGCCTCCCACGGCACCACCACAGGCGCCGCGCCGGACGCCGTACCGACATGCGCGGCCGACGTGATCCGGCACAGCCGCGCCCATCCGGCCCCGTCCTGCGCGAGCAGCGTGAACCGCAGCGGCGGCTCGACCACATGGGCGCCGCCGCGCACCGGGGTACGGCGCCGCCGGTCCGGGGGCGGCGGCGCGAGGGCGGCCACCGCCAGGTCGACGCCGAAGACCGGCCGCACCCCTTCCTTCGCACAGGCCCGGGCGAACCGTACGGCGCCGGTGACCGTGTCCCGGTCGGTGAGGGCCAGCGTCCCCATGCCACGTTCGGCGGCCCGCCGGGCGAGCTGCTCGGGGTGGGCGGCGCCATAGCGGGCGGAGTAACCGGACGCGACGTGCAGATGAGCGAAGCCCGTCATGCCGCACCTCCATCACTCCACCCCTTTTCAGCCACTTAATCGATCACCAGTTCGATAATCGACTCACACCGATTCGCACTTCCGTTCGATTGATTCGTTCACTCTAGCCCCATCGGCCCCGGTCAGCGACCTGATCAAGGGCGACGGTGGGCGACCCGAGGCGGTCGGCACCGCCACAGCCCGCTCCTGCCCCATCCCTGCCCCCTCCCTGCTCCCTCCGTTCGGCCTCGCGAACGACGAAATCCCGCCTCCCGGAAACCAGGGACGGGACCGTCCCGGACCAATCGGCCCGGGAAAGGGGTGATGCGTGGAAGGAGAAGCCTCAGCCGATCTGCGTCGATCTGCTTATCGATGGCCGACAGCGCCTCCGTGACCGGCTGGAAGCAGGTCTCCCCGCCCGAGCCGCAGTCCCGCGGTCACGGCCTCACTCGCGTTCGCACTCCGGAAGGTCACTCCCGCGGCGACGAGTACGGTGATGCCCGCACCCACCACGGTGACACCCGCACTGCGAACACCACGCGTGAGCAACGAGTGAGCGGACCGTGAGGTCTAGTCCTGCCTTGAACTCGCCCTTTCGGAGTTCGAATCCAACAGGGATGCGGCGGACGGCAGTTGCTCCCGCACCGATTGCTCGGATCGCTCGGTTCGCTCGGCGATCTCCACCGGCGCCGGCGCTGCCGAGGGCGCGACCGGCTGTGCCGCCGCTGGTGCGACCGGCGGCGCGGCCGGCTGCTGGGCCCGTTCCAGGAAGCGGAGCAGTTCCACCGGGAAGGGCAGGACGAGCGTCGAGTTCTTCTCCGCCGCGACCGCCACCACCGTCTGGAGCAGCCGGAGTTGGAGCGCGGCGGGCTGCTCGGACATCACTCCGGCGGCCTCCGCGAGCTTCTTCGACGCCTGCAACTCGGCGTCCGCGTTGATGATCCGCGCCCGGCGTTCACGGTCGGCCTCGGCCTGCCGGGCCATCGAGCGCTTCATGGTCTCCGGCAGGGAGACGTCCTTGATCTCGACCCGGTCGATCTGCACACCCCAGCCGATCGCCGGGCTGTCGATCATCAGCTCCAGCCCCTGGTTGAGCTTTTCACGGTTGGACAGCAGCTCGTCCAGGTCGCTCTTGCCGATGATCGACCGCAGCGAGGTCTGCGCCATCTGCGAGACCGCGAACCGGTAGTCCTCGACCTGGACGACCGCCTCGGCCGCGTCGACCACCTTGAAGTAGACGACCGCGTCGACCCGGACCGTGACGTTGTCCCGCGTGATGCCCTCCTGCGCGGGCACAGGCATCGTCACGATCTGCATGTTGACTTTTCGGATCTTGTCCACGAAGGGCACGATCACGGTGAACCCGGGTCCGCGCACATTCGACAAGAGCCGCCCGAGCCGGAACACCACGCCCCGCTCGTACTGTTTGACGACCCGCGCCGCAGCCGCCACGTACAGCACTCCGGCGGACGCGACAGCGACTCCCGCCGTCACCAGCTCCTCGACCATGCCGGCCCCCCAGGGTCCGAAGTGGGCGTATGCAGGGGAGACTTCCCGTACCGCGTGTACTTCCCGTACCGCGTGTACTTCTCGTTCGGCGGGTGCTTCTCGTCCTGCCGATACTTTCCGTACTTCTTCCTGTACTCCGAAGGTAACTCCGCCAGGCGGACAAGGGCGAGCCCCCGCACACGAGTTGCGTACGAGGGCTCTCCTGCTGCTGCCGGCTGCAGGTCAGACCGTGCGGAAACCGATGGTGCCGTGGCCTGCCCTAGAAGACGCTGACGCCGTAGGCGCTCAGTGCCTCCGTGACGGGCTGGAAGAAGGTCGTACCACCGGAGGAGCAGTTGCCGCTGCCGCCCGAGGTCAGACCGTAGGCGACGCCGCCGTTGGAGTAGAGCGGGCCGCCGGAGTCGCCGGGCTCGGCGCAGACCGTGGTCTGGATCATGCCGTAGACGACGTCGCCGCCGCCGTAGTTGACGGTCGCGTTCAGCGCGGTGACCCGGCCGCTGTGGATGCCGGTGGTGGAACCGCGGCGGTAGACCGTGGTGTTCACGGACGGGGTGGCGGCGCTGGTGATGTCGACGCTGCCGACGGTGCCCGAGATCGAGCTGACGGGGTAGGTGCTCGCGTACTTGACGATCCCGTAGTCGTTGGTCGGGAAGCTGGAGCCGTAGGTCGCACCGAGCAGAGTCGTATGAGCGGAGTTGGACCACCAGCTGCCCGCGCCGTCGGTGCAGTGACCGGCGGTCAGGAAGTAGTAGGTGGAGCCGCTGCGGACGTTGAAGCCCAGGGAGCAGCGCCAGCTACTCGCATAGACCGCGTCGCCGCCGGAGATCAGTTTGCTGAACTTGCCCGGGGTCTTCTTGATGGTGATGGCGTCGGCGGTGGTGCCCGCCTGTCGCTTGATCTTCGCGATCTCCGCCTTGGAGACCGTGCTGTCGACGGTGACGACAACGCGGTTCGTCTTGGCGTCGACGGCCCAGGCGGTGCCCGGGATGTCGGCCTTGAGCACCGAGCCGCTCGCCTTGGTGAGCTGGGCGGTGCTGAAGGTGTTGACGTCGGCGGCGGTCGCATTGGGGATCGCGATGGCGGCCGCGGCCACGAGTCCGGTGCTGACGGCGATCAGCCGGGTCCGTCTCGTGATGCCACTGCGGGGGGTGGTGCGCTTGATCCTCACTTGTCGTTCCTCCACATGGGAAGTCGGGGGCCCGCGTGGGGTCGGGGCCCGTGAGGCGCAGTCAGGGTCCACTCCGCCCGAATTCCGAACATGCTGTGACCCTGACAAGCGCTGGGTGGGAGTATTCGGCCGCTCGACCGGTCGACGCAAGGGCGCCTTTCGGCCTCACGTTGTTCAACCCCCATACGGCTCGCAGAAGTTGATCAAGGAACCACGGCGCCCTGGAGAAGGTCGCGTTCCCCTGCGGCTATCGCGACGCCCAGGGTATTGCCCGGCGGCGGAAAGGGGCAGACGAAATGGTCGGCGAACGCACACGGTGGGAGCAGGGACCGGTTGAAGTCCACCGTTGTGCGCCCCTCGGCATCCGGGGCCCCGGGGCGCAGGAACCGGAAGCGGTAACTGCCGTCACCGCTGGTCGAGTCGGCGAAGACGGCCCACAGCGTGCCGCCCTCCTCGACGGCCACGCGCAGCGTCTGCTCCTGCCCGTCGAGCGAGAACGCCAGTTCACCGCCGAGCCCGAGCCCGCGCTCCCGCCCGTCCGCGTTCGCGACACGCACAGTGCGCCGCCCGTCGTACGGCGTGAACCGGCCGGGTACCGACCAGCGCGGGTCGTACGGGGTCACCTCGACGCCCTTGAACGCCGTGCGCGTCTGGGCGTCGGGGTCGAAGTCGCGCACACCCCAGCTGCCCTCGCGCACCAGTACGACCAGGCGCCGTTCGCCGAAACCGACCCGGGCCGCGCCCGCCGGACCGGCGTCGGCGGTCAGCCGGGCCTCCCCGGCGAAGGGCTCGCCGTCGAGCGTCAGCCCGTCCTCGGCCCCGGCGGCCAGGACGATCACGTCACCGTCGGCCGTCCACCGGCCGGGGATGGCCGGAAGCCGACCGTCCGGAAAGTCCTCGAGCCAGTGCGTACCGACGAGTGCGAGGGGTCCGTAGGGCGCCGACACCGTCTCGATGCGCCGTTCGTGCCACTTCTGCCACGCCTCGGACCCGTCCGCCGTCATGAACCCACTCCAGAACCCACGCCGGCTCACTCCCTGGAAACCCACCGCGCGCCGCCTTCGGCACACGCCCCGGACCACGCGTTCCGCGCGCGGCCCGTACACAACCTGTATGTCATCTTTGTAAGTGCGGCGCTCAGTCAGCCCGTCCATACGGGTTCGCCCAGCCCGAGGTGCGAGCGCAGCGTGGTCCCCGCGTATTCCGTACGGAACGCGCCACGTTCCTGGAGCAGCGGCACGACCCGGTCCACGAACTCGTCCAGGGCGCCCGGGGTGAGATACGGGACGAGGACGAACCCGTCGGCCGCGCCCTCCCGTACGAAGGCCTCGATGGCGTCGGCGACCGATTGCGGGGTGCCGACGAAGGAGTGCCGGCCGCTCGCCTCGGCGACGGTCTGCCGGATCGACAGCCCCCTGGTCCGGGACAGGGCCCGCCACTGTTCGGCCACCTTCACCGGGTCGGCGGCCCTGACCCACCCCTGCGCGAGCGCGGGCTCCGGCACCGGGTCGAAGTCGGGAAGCGGACCGTCGGGGTCGTAGGAGGAGAGATCGGTGCCCCAGATCTGCTCAACGGCGAGGATGGCCTGCTGCGGCGAGACCCGTTGCCGTCGGATCCAGGCGGCCTTCTCCCGCGCCTCGGCGGCGGTGTCCCCGAGCACGAAGGTCACCCCGGGCATGATCTTCAGGTCCCCGGGCGCCCGCCCGTACTTCGCGAGCCGCCCCTTGACGTCGGCGCGGAAGGCGCGCCCGGCTTCCGGGCTCCCGTACCGCGTGAGGACCACGTCGGCCCTCGACGCGGCGAACTCCCGCCCCTGTTCCGAGTCCCCCGTCCGGATCACCACCGGATGCACCTGCGGTGAGCGCGGTACGCCGAACTCGCCCGCGATGTCGAAGTGCCGGCCTCGGTACGCGAAGGGCCTGGACACCCCGTCCGGTGTCCAGGAGTCCCACAACTCTCGTACCGCGTCGAGGAATTCGGCCGCGCGCGGGTACCGATCGGCCGGGTCGAGAAAGCCGCCGCGCCGGAAGTTCTCGCCGGTGGAGGCGTCGGAGGAGGTCACCACGTGCCAGGCCGCCCGGCCACCGCTGAGATGGTCCAACGTGGCGAATCCACGGGCCAGTTCGTACGGTTCGCTGAAGGTCGCGTCGACCGTGGCGGCGAGCCCGATCCGCTCGGTGACGGCGGCGAGCGCGTCCAGGACAGTGATCGGCTCGGGCTGCCCGACCACGTCCAGGTCATGGACCCGGCCCAGGTGGTCGTGCGGCCACAGCCCCTCCGCGAGGAGGAAGAAGTCGAACAGCCCGCGCTCGGCGGTCCGGGCGAGCCGCTCGCAGGAGGAGAACCCGCCCTGCGAACCCGCCCTCCGACCGGCCCGCACGGCTGTGCCGTCGACACCCGGAAAACACGCCGCGAGGTGCATCTGCCCACGCCCTGGCGCCCGTACGGTCATGACGCGCCCCCAGCGGTCACGACCGGCCCGCGTACTGGTTGGCCGGCCGGGCCAGCCCCAGGTGCTCCCGGAGGGTGCGGCCCGGGTAGAAGGCGCGGAACAGGCTTCGGTGCTGGAGCAGCGCCACCGTTCCGTTGACGAGCCGCTCCAGGTCGCGGCGCGGCTCGACCGGGACGAGATGGAAACCGTCGACGGCACCGGACGTGTGCCAGGCGGTGATCAGGTCGGCGAGGTCGACGGGCCCGCCCCGGTACAGCGGCCCGTGCGCGCTCGGCCGGGGACCACCGCCCCCGTGCCCCGGCTCGGCCGCGTGCTCGCCGCCGCCCAGGTCGACGACAAGGCTCGCGAGGACCCGCAGCTCGTCCGGGTCACGCCCCAAGTCCTTCGCGGCAACCCGCAGTTCGTCCCGTACGGCCCCCGCCTGCTCGGCGCTCACCGCCCGGACGAGCACCACGTCGGCGTACCGGGCCGCGGTCTGCCGGGCCTGTCCCTCGGTGGCGTCGACGACGCGGACGGGGTGGCCCTGCGGCGGCCGGGGCACGACGGACGGGCCCTTGACGGAGAAGGTGGCACCCTCGAAGTCGACGTGGTGCAGCTTGTCCCGGTCGACGAAGCGGCCGGCCGCCACGTCCCATGTCTCGGCGTCGTCCTCCCTGCTGTCCCACAACCGGGCCGCCACGTCGGCGACTTCACCGGCCTCCCGCCACAGCTCGTCGCCGGGTGCGGTGCGGCGGCGGCCGAAGAGCCGGGCCTCGTCCTCGGTCGCCGACACGTCGAGCTGCCAGCCCGCCCGGCCGCCGCTGACCCAGTCGAGGGTCGCCACCGCCGCCTGGACGTGGAAGGGCTCGGTGTGCGTGGTGGTCACGGTGGGGACCAGACCGATCCGCGCGGTGGCGGGCGCGACCCTGGCGAGCACGCCGAGCGCGTCAGGGCCGGGGCGCGCGAAGGAGTCACCGAGCGTCACGAAGTCGAGGCCGCCACTCTCGGCGAGCCGCGCCGACTCGACGTACCGGTCGGCGTCGTACAGGGCCTGTTGGCCGGCCACGGTCTGATCGACGGCGGCGGCCAGGTGCAGCAGCCCCCGGCCGTGCGTTGAGGTCATGAGGGTGAACCTTTCGTCGGTGCGTCACAGCACCCGCGTCGCAAGGGAGGCTTCATGCGGCGGTGCCGTGATCGGCCACCGGTTCGGCAACGCGCTCGGAAACACGATCGGCAACCCGCGCGTCGAGGTGCCCGGCATCGCGATCGTCGAGGTGTCCGGCATCACGGTCCTCGCCGTACTCGCCGTACTCACGGTGTTCGCCGTACTCGCCGTACTCACGGTGTTCGCCGTACTCGCCGTACTCACGGTGTTCGCCGTACTCACGGTGTTCGGCATCGCGCCGGCGAACGTCCAGCGCGCCCAGAAAGGTCAGCGCGGCGCGCGCGGTCGCGTCGTTCTGCCGGAAGGCGGGACCGCCCGTGCGCGGCCGGGTGAACGCGCCGGAGCCCCGCGCCTCGGTGTGCGGCCCGAGGGCGAAGCGGCGTGGATGCGGCCGCCCGTCCCGGTCCAGGAGCCGCCCGTCACCGGGGTCCACGGCGAGCAGCCCCTCGGGGGTCACACCGGTCCCGTCGTTGTACAGCTCGCGCAACAGGGTGTCGCGGGCGCGCTCCAGGGTGGGTTCCGGCAGCCGAGCCTCGACAAGCGCGCGGGCCTCCACCGAGGCACCGGGCACACTGGCACCGCTCGCCCGGAAGACCCCGCCCTCGGCGGTGACGGTCGCGTCGGCGCCCAGGAAGTTGAGGATGCCGGCCCGGGACAGCGCGAGCATCTGCCGCATCCGCGGCCCGGGCGGCCCGGAGGCGAGATAGCTGAAGAAACCGTGCCACCAGGACCCGATGTCACCGAGCCGCACCAGCTGCCCGTAGACGGAGAGCAGCCCGAGAAAGACAGCCAGGTCCGGGCTGTACGAAGGATCGTGACGCCGGGTCAGATCGTCCCGTATGTACCCTCGCAACCCCTCCTGGAGCGCTTCGTACGACGGATAGCGCACCCCCTCCAGCGGACGGTCGAGGGCACCGAGGTCGAGCCGGTCGGCCGGATCGGGCACGGTGGAGGCGACCAGCACCTCGCGCTCCGCCCGGTCAGCGGCGGCGTACCTCTCCTCGAAGTCCGTCCAGGTGCCGCTGGTGCGCTCCGGGTGGACGGTGAACAGCCGGTGGTAGTGCGCGAACCCCAACTCCTTCTCCACCAGCGGCCATACGTCCCGCCTGAAGTCGAAGCCGTCCGGACGCGCGAGCAGGGCGTCCACCTCGCCTGGCCCGAAGAACCGTGGCAGGGGCGGCCGTTCACCGGTCCAGTCGTAGCCGATCTTCGAGTGGTACGGCACCCCGCGCCGAGAGCCCACGTACAGCACGGGCTCCCGCCCGGACGGCCGGTAGACCAACTCCCCCTCGGCATCTTCTTCATAGCGCCCGCCGCGCCCCTCCGTGAGGAGCACCATCAGGTCGACGAAGGCGAGCCCGAAACCCCGCACGAGGACGGGTTCACCGGGCCGCAGCGCGGACAGGTCACTGTCGGCGGTGAAGTCGGGCGGCAGGTGAACCAGCTCGTTGGCCCGCGCATAGGCGGCCAACTCGCTCTGCTCGTCGTCGAGTTCGGCGTCGAGGTGCCCGAGTGTCAGTACGACGAGGTCGGCGTGCAGTGGCCGGGCGCGCCCCTCCAGCCACACCTGCTGGCGTCCCTCACGCGGCCCGCCGACCCGCAGGGCACGCCCGACGTGGTGCTGGACGCGGATGCCGGGCGGCAGGGCGGCCAGCGTGTCCTCGTACACCCAGTTCAGGTAGGCGCCGAGGCGCCGGCGGTCCGAGAAGACACGGCCGTCGATGTCCGCCCACTCGTGCAGCGTGGGGCCGGGGCGCACCGGGCCCGCCATGGCCACCGTCTCGTCGGTGAACATGGTGACGTCCTGGGCCTGCGAGTTCATCCACAGCAGCGGGGACTGCTCCTCGCGCCAGATCCGGCCGCCGCCCGGCGGATAGGGGTCGACAAGGTGGATGTCGAGGCCCGATTCCCCGTACAGCTCGGACGCGTTGGCCACGATCCGCTCCAGGAGGCCGGTCCCCCGCGGACCGGCCCCGACGATGACAAGAGCCGGCGGCAGCGCCGCGTCACGCGGCTGTTCCGGGTCTGCGGGTGGGGCCGATCCGGCCAGGGTGTCTGAGGACATGCAAAGGCTCCGCGACGCAATAGGTCGAACACGGTGATGCCTTCACACGGGTGTCGCAGGACGCGATACAGCCGTCAATGCGCACGGTACGGCCGAGCCCCTCAGCAGGGCCGTCCACCGACTGTACGGGGACGTTTCCCCTCACTGTCAAGGCTGTCCGAACTGTGAGCGGTTCGTCTCACGTCGTTGACGCCACACCGAATGCCTGTTCCACTTGCCCCATGCATCCACAGCAGTGGCTGGTCAAACGCTCCCACATCGACCTTGGTCGAGTGTGGTCCTCCTCCTGTTGAGCTGACCCCCTGCGCGCCCGCTCACCCGGGCGCCTTTTCGCGATTTCTCCCGCACACCTCACGCCTCATCCGCGCCTTCACACTCGCGCACCCCCCTCCCCTCACGCACCGCCTTTTTTCTTTTCTCAGCCCCGCCTCTTCCTTCTCCCCTCTGCCCTTTTCCTGCCGCCTGCCGCCTGCCGCCTGCCACCTGCCACCCCAGGAGACCGTCCGAGGACCGCCCGAGGAGACCGCCCCAGGAGCGCACTGCTGCTCACCGCGCACGGCTCGGGCTCGCGGATCTCCCCGCCGGAGAGCAAGGACTGACCCGACGTCAGGTGTGATCCGGACACGACTGGGCACCTGCTGACCGTGACTGAGCATCCGTCAGGAAAGCGGGCAGGACGCCCATTCACCCATACGTCCCAACGCTCACCCATACGCCACGAAGAATCATATTTCACTCTCAGTCAGCAGTCGGACACGGCAAGACCCTTGCGGCGCGGGGCCTCTCGACGAAATGGTTGTGCACCAGTACCGTCACGAAACCCCCGCGCGGCGTCTATTCACTTGGCGCGCCATCCGCATCATGGATGACCATAGGGATGCGGAATGCATGAGAGACCGCTGTGAGAGGAGGCGTCCATGGGATCGGTACGCAAGGCGAGTGCCTGGCTTGGCCTCGTCGACGACAACAACGATGACGAGCGTTACTACGACGACGACTACTCCGAGGGGACCGAGCAGCCCAGGGATGCCTGGGTCACGGACCCCCGGGTCAAGGTCGCCGGCGAGGTGGCCGAGGAGAAGGGCCGCCGGATCGGCACGGTCACCCCGGACAGCTTCCGGGACGCCCGCGCCATCGGCGAGCTCTTCCGGGACGGCGTTCCGGTCATCATGAACCTCACCGCCATGGATGCCGCCGACGCCAAGCGCGTCGTCGACTTCGCCGCAGGCCTCATCTTCGGCCTACGCGGCTCCATCGAGCGGGTGTCCAACCGCGTGTTCCTGCTGACCCCCGCCGACACGGAGATCGTCAGCGGGGAGGCCCAGCCGCACCGCGCGGACGGTTTCTTCAACCAGAGCTGAGCAAGGCCGCTCACCGGCCCCGCCGTCCGTTGTTCAGGTCAGCGGAAGGCGTCAAGTCCGGTGAGCGCCTTGCCCAGCACCAGCTGGTGCATCTCGACGGTGCCTTCGTACGTGAGCACCGACTCGAGGTTCGCCGCGTGCCGCATCACGGGGTATTCGAGCGAGATCCCGTTGGCACCGAGGATCGTCCGGGCCGTACGACAGATGTCGATGGCCTCTCGTACGTTGTTCAGCTTGCCGAAGCTGACCTGCTCGGGACGCAGGCGGCCGGCATCCATGCGCCGCCCCAGATGGTGGGCGAGCAGAATCCCCTTGTGCAGCTCGACCGCCATGTCGGCGAGCTTGGCCTGGGTGAGCTGGAACCCGCCGATGGGCCGCCCGAACTGTTCGCGCGTCTTCGCGTAGTCGACGGCGGCCTCGAAACAGGACCGGGCAGCGCCCATGGCGCCCCAGACGATCCCGTAGCGGGCGTGGGAGAGACAGCTGAGGGGCCCGCGGAGTCCGGTGACGTCAGGCAGTACGGCATCGGCGGGCAGCCTCACGTCGTCGAGCACCAGTTCGCTGGTGACGGAGGCGCGCAGCGACCACTTGTGCTTGATCTCGGGCGCCGAGAACCCGGGGGCGCTGGTGGGCACGACGAACCCGCGGATGCCGTCGTCGGTCTGCGCCCATACGACGGCCACGCCGGCGACGGACCCGTTGGTGATCCACATCTTCCGGCCGTTGAGCACCCAGTCGCCGCCGCTGCCGTCACGCTTGGCGTACGTACGCATGCCTGCGGGGTCGGAGCCGTGGTCGGGCTCGGTCAGCCCGAAGCAGCCGATGACGTCGCCGGAGGCCATGTCCGGCAGCCAGTGCTGCTTCTGCTCCTCGCTGCCGAAGCTGTGAATGGCGTACATGGCGAGCGAGCCCTGTACGGAGACGAGGGAGCGGATTCCGGAGTCGGCGGCCTCCAGCTCCAGACAGGCGAGGCCGTACTGCACGGCGGACGCGCCGGCACAGCCGTACCCGGTGAGGGACATCCCCAGGGCGCCGATGCCGCCCAGTTCACGGGCGAGCCCTCTGATGTCCGGCAGCTCGCCCTCCTCGAACCACCCGGCGACATACGGCAGCACGCGGTCCGCCGCCCAGGTCCGCACGGTGTCCCTGATCGCCAGGTCCTCCGCGTCCAACTGGTCGTCGAGGCCGAGCGGGTCGGCGGGGTCGAATGGGGGGAGCTTCGCGAACACGGCCACGGGAGCCTCCGGCAAGTTTAACTAGCACCGCTAGTGACGCCGCTGACGGTACGACGGAGTGTGACGTACGTCCAGCCGACGTCCACCCACCCCGCCCGCGGGGGCGAACCCTCCGTCGGCGCTCACCCGTCACAGCCTTTCCCGCCCCGCCCGCCCGTGGCTGTCATCTGACGAGGTGTGCATCTCCCGTGGGGGTACATCATCGTCGGCGGCAGCCAGGCCCAGCGGTCCGCCCTCCCGGGCAAGGACCCGCCCTCGTCCACCCACTTCTCACCCGTACCCAGCACCGGCACCGGCACCGGCACCGGCACCGGCACCGGCCGACGCTCCCGCGCCCCGCCACCCACCACGCACCATCCGTGACGGTCACCCGCCGACGCTCCCGCACCCCCACGGGAGACGTCCACCCCTCCGGATGGCCGTCACGGGTGGTGCGTGGGTGAGAGATCCGTGGCGTTCACACCGGCACTCGGGACCCCGCGACCTCCCGAGGACCAGGCACCGCAGCCGCCGGCTCAGCGGCGCCGCCGCACTGCATCAGCCGCGGCAACCGCAACGCCATCACCGCCCCCAGCAGCAACAACCCCGCACTCACCAGCAACGTCACATGCAGCCCGTGCACAAACGCGTCCCGAGCCGCCGACCGCAGGGCAACTCCAGGGGACCCCCCGAGCCGCCCGGCAACCTCGTACGCCTCGCCCAGCGAACGCCCCGCCGCAGCCGACGCCGATGCCGGAACCCCCGGCACCGACCCCACCCCCGGCGCGTACGCCGCGTTCATCACGCTTCCCAGGAGCGCGATCCCGATCCCCGCGCCCAACTGGTACGACGTCTCGCCGATCGCCGCCGCCCCGCCCGCCTGCGCCGCCGGAGCCTCGCTCAGCATCGATTCGTACGCCCCGAAGAGCGTCGTCTCCAGGCCGAAGCCCAACAACACGAACCCGGACAGCAACAGCCCCGCGTTGTCCTCACCGCCCATCGCCGTCAGCAGCACGACCGCCGCCGCGGTGAGACAGAACCCGGCGCACACCATCGTCCGCGGCCCGAACCTCCGCAGCAGCCGCGCCCCGGCGAGTCCGGCCGCCATCGCCGCCACCGTCAGCGGCAGCAGTCGTAGCCCCGTCTGCAACGGCGAAAGCCCCAGCACCAGTTGCAGATACTGCGCCGCGATCAGCTCAAGTCCGACCAGCGCGAGCATCGCCAGCACGATGCACCCGACGGACGTACTGAACGCGGGCCGCGCGAACATCCCCAGGTCCACCAGCGGATACTTACGCCGCCGCTGCCGCCGGACGAAAACAACCAGCAGCACCGCGCCCAGCACCAGCGGCACGACCGTCAGGAAGTTCCCGGCCTCTTCCCCGCCGCCCAGCCGTTTCACGCCCAGCACGACGCCGAACAGCCCGCCCGCCGCCGTCAGCGCGCCCACCACGTCCCACGGGCCGTCGCCCCCCTCGCCGCGCGACTCGGGCAGCAGCAGGCGGCCGATCGGCAGGCTGACCAGCATCAGGGGGATGTTGACGAGGAAGACCGAACCCCACCAGAAGTGCTCCAGCAGGAAGCCGCCGAGCAGCGGACCGACCGCCGCGCCCACCGCGGCCACCGCGCTCCAGACACCGATCGCCAGCGCCCGTTCGCGCCGTTCGGGAAAGACCTGGCGCAGGATCGAGAGCGTCGCGGGCATGATCATCGCGCCGCCGACGCCCAGCAGCGCCCGCGCCAGGATCAGTACCGGGGCGCTGTCGGCGAGGGCGGCCAGGCCGGAGGCGACGCCGAACAGCCCGTACCCGAGGAGCAGAATCCGCCTGCGGCCGACCCTGTCGCCCAGCGTGCCGAACAGGATCAGCAGCGACGCGCAGACCAGCGGATAGATGTCGACGATCCAGAGCAGCTCTATCGCGCCGGGCCGGAGGTCCTCGCTGACGGCGGGCACCGCCACGTGCAGCACGGTCGCGTCGACCGCGACGAGCAGCAGGCTCGTACAGAGGACGAACAGGACGACCCAGCGGTTGGCACTCGCCCCGGCCGCCCGACGGCGCAGCGCAGCGGCAGCCGTGGTCGTCCCGGACATGTGCGTACCTCCAAGATTCCCTCGCGTTCGACGGCCCGCGGGGTGGGGACTCCCCGGGAGCTTCGGTTTCGACTGCGGCTTCGACCGAGGAGGAGCGGTGTCAGGTGCCCTCGGGCCGCGCGGCGAAAAGCGAGTGATCCGACAGCGTACGCGAGTTCGCAGCGGCGAAAAGTGGCGGACCTCTCACCCGCCCACGGCACCCGTGTGTCGTACACCACGCCCCCGGCGGGCCGCCCGCCTCCACGCCCGCCCTTGTTCCCTGCGCCGTCAATAATCGACCGGTGACAGATCCTGGCACCCGCCCCCTCCCCACTCCGCCCACGCTCCGCCGTGCCGCGCCCGCCCTCCTCGGGTACGCGGCGGTCCGGGTGCTGGGCCTGGTCGCGCTGGCCCTGTGGAGCGCGGCACGGGACAAGAGTGCGTACACACTGCTGACCGCCCGCTGGGACTCGCTCTGGTACACACGGGTCGCCGAACTCGGCTACGGCTATGAGGTGCGCCTCCCCAACGGTGACGTGCACTCGAACCTCGCCTTCTTCCCGCTGCTGCCCTGGCTGGAGCGGCTCCTGGCGTCCATCACCCCGATGTCGTACGCCGACGCGGGCTTCACGGTCAGCGCCCTCGCGTCACTCGCCGCCGCCTGGGGCGTGTTCGCGGTCGCGGACCATGTGTACGGCCGCCGTGTCGGCATCTGCGCCGTACTGGTGTGGGCCGTGCTGCCGGTCGGGATCGTCCAGTCGATGGCGTACAGCGAGTCGCTGTTCACGGCCCTGGCCGCCTGGTCCCTGTACGCGGTCCTCACCGGCCGCTGGCTGACGGCGGGCACACTGGCTCTGCTGGCGGGCCTGACCCGCCCGGTGGGACTCGCCGTGGTGGCGGCGGTGTGGGTGACGGCCATCGCCTCGTTCAGTACGTCGTTCAGTACGTCGTTCAATATCTCGTCCGGTACCTCGTTCGTGCGGGACCGAAGCTCGCCCGAGTCGCGCAGCGCGCCCGTCCGGCGGCGCGCCCTCGGCATGCTGATCGCGCCGCTCGGCGCCGCCGGCTACGTCCTGTGGGTCGGCCACCGCACCGGCAAGGGCCCCCTGGGCTATCTGGACGTCCAGGCCGGCTGGCGCAACGGTTTCGACGGCGGCGCGGCGTTCGCCCGTTTCGTCGCCGACAAGTTCACGTCGTTCCCGTCGGCACTCGCCGGGGTCGGGCTGATCGTCGGCGTGGGCCTGCTGATCTGGCTGTTCGTCAGCTGCGTACGGCAGCGCCAGCCGCTGCCGCTGCTGGTGTACGCGGGTGTCGTCACCGTGCTCGCCCTGTGCGCGTCGAGCTACTTCGGCTCGAAACCACGCCTGTTGCTGCCCGCGTTCCCTCTCCTGCTGCCGCTCGCCCAGGCGTTGGCCCGGCCGCGCACCACCAGGTCGGTGCTGGTGACGGGCGTGGTCGCGGTGGCGTCCGCGGTCTACGGGGCGTTCTGGCTGAACGGCTCCGGTCCGCCCTGAGCGACCGTTCGGCGAATTCCGGACAACCACCTGGTGAACCAATTCGAAAGAGCCATAAAACAGCACAGCCGCATGATCAATGGAAATGAGGGGAAGGCGAGTCTCCGAATAGGGATTCCAGGGAATTAAACATCACCCTGAGAGGAATCCCACATCACATCGTCATTACAAAGCCGTGGATTGGGCGGAGATCCGAGCTCACTCGCTGTAACGTCGATTGGGTGCGTACCGAACGAAACCTCGCCCGTCTGGACCGGGTGTTCGCGAGGCTGGACCGTGAACCGGGACGGCCGACCCACATCGATGTGCCGAAGATGAGCCGGCACAGGATCGCGCTCCTTCTCGCGACCCTGGCCTTCTATCTCGCCACCGTGTGGGCCGTCGTGATCACCTCATGGCTGGTCCGGCTCGACTGGCAGGTCATGTTCTTCCGGCCCTACCAGCAGTGGCCGGAGATCCACGCGTTCCTCGACTACTACGTGGTGCTCGGCCAGCGCGGTCCCACCGCCGTGATGATCTCGGCCTGGCTGGGCTGGCGCGCCTGGCGTCAGCACACCCTGCGCCCACTGCTCACGTTCGGCGCCGCACTGCTGCTGCTCAACGTCACGGTCGGTGCCGCCAAGATCGGCATGGGCCGCCTCGGACCGCATTACGCGACCACCATCGGCTCGAACGAGATGGGCATGGGCGGGGACATATTTCCCAGCGGTCACACCGCGAACGCCGTGGTGACCTGGGGCATCCTGGCCTACCTGGCCTCGACCCCGTGGACCAGGCGCTGGCTGTCCGCGGGTTCGGCCCTGATGTCGCTCGGCGTCGGCCTCACCACGGTCTATCTGGGTACGCACTGGCTGAGCGATGTCGTCCTCGGCTGGGTCGCGGGCCTGCTGGTCCTGCTGGCGCTGCCGTGGTGCGAGCCGCTGATCACCCGCACCGAGACCTGGATCCTGGACCTGCGCGACCGCAGGCGCGCCCGTGGCCCCAGCACCGCGCCCGTCCCTGCCCGGGTGGGTTCGCCGGCGATGTTCAAGCCGTACGCGACCGCCCCGGAAGAGGTCACGGCCCGCGAGAACACCACCGCCGCGGCCCGTTCGTCCCGGACGCCCGCGCACCCTCCGCACCTGGCCCCGGGCACGCACGCGATCCGCTCGGAGCGCAGCCCGGTCACCCCGGCCGGCAGCCGCCGCCCGCCGCACGCGGACCGTGCCCCGCGTGCCACCGGCAACCCGTCGGCCCGCCCCCTGCCCGGCAACAGCTGAGCCACCGGGGGCGTGCCGGCCGGCCTCAGCCCTTCCAGCAGCGCGTCACCCTGCCGTCGGTGACCTCGAAGTTGAGCCGCCCCGACCGGTACTCCATGGTGATGATCGCCCCGGGCGGCAGCGACCGCACCGCGGACCAGCCGCGCTCCCGGGCGAGGCGTTCGGCCCCCGCCGCATCGAGGCCGACGTAGGTGTCCGGATCGTCCTGGAGTTCTTCGGGCCTGGGAATCGATGACATGCCCGCCACGGTAGGCGCCCACCGGCAGCCGGGGAAGCCCGGACCCCGGCCCCACTCATCACTCGGTACGACTCCGGTCACACCCCTGCCACAAGATCGCGACATCCACTTCGGGCGATAATCATCACGCGCTCGGCATACGCGAGGGCTGGTCACCCATACTTCCGACGGCCATTCGAACGTAATTCACCAGGCCTCCGCGCGCCCTGATAAACCCCGTTCCCGATCGCCGGAAGAACGACTCGGAGACGGCTAATTGCGCTGACGACCCACACCGTGACGCCTTACCCGCCTCTTACGCACGCCATACGTGCCGATGCCACGCATCCCGGCCGCCGAGCCGACGACAGAACGTATAAAACACCCACGACTTCCCCACATAATCTCCGCATCGCATCTTCACGACAGTGCCTCTGAGCTGCCCTGAGAACGCGGTGACCGGTCCACCGCGCGAGACAGCCGGTCCCGGGAGGTCATGATCACGTCGACGAGTTCCGCGGGCTCCAGCACCTCGAACTCGAAGCCCATCAGCATGACGTGGATGACCATCACGTCGAGGTTCGCGGCCCCGGTGCGCAGCAGACAGGCCTCTTCGCCGTCGGGCTCCAGCGTCCCGGCGGAGGGCGAGATCCGCTCCGCGGCCTCCGCGAGGGGCACCAGCAGCCGGACGACGGCGCGCGAGGCGTACGCGCGCGTGGAGACGCCCTGGGAGACATAGGCGGCGAGATCGTCGGCAGGGGGCGTACGAGGAGCGAAGCGCGGTCCGTGCGGCGGCTTCGGTGTGATGCGGTCCACGCGGAACGTACGCCAGTCGGCGCGGTCGACGTCCCAGGCGACCAGGTACCAGCGCCGCTCGGTGCACACCAGCCGGTGCGGTTCGACAGTACGGCGGGATACCGGTCCTTCGTGTCCCCGGTACTCGAAGCGCAGCAGCTCCGTGTCCCGGCAGAGGTGGGCGAGTTCGGTGAGGACGGCCGGGTCGACGGCGGAGGGCTGCGGCCCGCGCAGCATCGGCACGGTGAAGGCGTTCAGAGCCCCCACCCGTCGGCGAAGCCGGTCGGGCAACACCTGTTCGAGCTTGGCGAGTGCCCGTACGGAGGTCTCGCCGATGCCCTCGATGCCCTGCCCGGCGGCGGTCCGCAGCCCCACCGCCACGGCGACCGCCTCGTCGTCGTCCAGCAGCAGCGGCGGCAACTCGGCCCCGGCGCCGAGCCGGTAGCCGCCACCCGTACCCGGACTGGCGTCCACGGGATAGCCCAGCTCGCGCAGCCGGTCCACGTCCCGGCGGACGGTACGCGGGGTCACGCCGAGGCGGTCGGCCAGGTCGGGGCCGGACCATTCGCGGTGGGCCTGGAGCAGCGAGAGCAGTCGCAGCAGCCGTGCCGAGGTCTCCAACATGGGCGCGAGTCTGCCAGCGGTCGCGGACAGCCACTGTCCTCAAGCCCCTCAACGGTCATGGCCGGACAGCGGTCATGGCCGGTACGCCAGCTGCGGTACGTCGAAGCAGTCGGCGTTCATGTCCCCCTGCGAGACCCAGCCCCTGCCGTCCTGCCACCTCGCGACCGACAGACACGTCCAGCGCGTTCTCGGCGGTTCGGCCGCCCGCTCGAAGCGCACCGGAATCAGCAGACCGTCAGCCGTGTATCCGTCGTCCCCCTCTCCGTTTCCCTGTCCGTCTCCCCCGCTGCGGTTCATGAAGTCGTCGACACACGCGCGCGTGACACCCGTTCCGGCTTGCGCACAGGCCCGGGCGGCCTCCGTGAACCACATCGCCGCCGCCCACCCCTCCAACTGCCACTGCGAGTGCGTACCGAGCTTCTCGGTGCCGTCGCGGAACTCCCGTACGGCCGCCTGGTCCGTGTCCTCGTAGTTGCGGCTCGACCCGGTCGCCCACAGGGCGTTGCGGCAGCGCGGGGAGTCCTTGTAGTCCTCGGGGACGGTGGAGGTCCAGTTCTGTACGTTCGTCACCTTGGCGGTGATCTCGGCGCCCACGTCGTCCAGTGCCTCGCACAGTCGCGCGTTGCCGTGCGTGTCGAGGGCGTCGAGAACGAGGTCGGCGCCCTGCTCCTTCAGGTCGGCCGCCGCCGCGCGGAAGTTGGGCAGCGCGAAGTCGACCTCCTCGGTGACCACGTCATAACCCTCCGCCTTCAGACCCCGGACGACCAGCCGGGCGTACGCGGCCGAGGCGGCCTGGTTGTACGAGACGACGGCGGCCGTGCGGGCGCCGTGCTCACGGGCGAAGTAGCGGTAGACCTCCGTGCCGCCGTACAGCCGCCCGCCCCAGCCCACGGTGCCGTCGCGGGGCGCGAGGCTGCCGTAGATCCCGTACAGGTGCGGGTAGGTGTCATAGGCGGCGCCGATGGGCTGGCCGCCGATGTCGGGCACGCGCGCGTGGGAGACCCGGGAGGCACCCGCGTAGTCGAGGGCGGTGGTGGCCACCAGGGCGACGACGTTGTTCCCGTCGTTCCCGTCGATCAGCCGGTGCACGCACTCGTTGTTGCCGACGCCGCTGCCGCCGTCGTCGCACAGCCGGACCTCGACCGGGCGGCCGTCGATGCCCCCGCGCGCGTTGAGCCGCTCGAACCAGGCCTCGGCGCCGTCGCGGGGGCCGGTGAAGGCGGCGGCGCCGACCGGGCTGGTGGCGCTGGTGATGATGCCGACGCGGATGGGCGTCGTACCGGCCGCCGGTGTCGTCGGGGTACCGCGGTGCTCGAAGTCGCTCTCCGGGAGGCGGCTGCCGCAGGCCGCGCTCAGCAGGAGCAGCAGTCCCAGGGCGGCCGACTCAGCAGCCCGGAGCCGCCGTCGCATCGCCGCTCAGCCCCACCAGCGCGCACAGCGTGCTGAGGGAGACCTTCCAGGTGCCGCCCTGTTCGACAGCGGTGCCGGACGCGTTGGGCAGGGCCGTGGCGCCGTCGAGGAGGAGCGCGTAGTTCACGTTCGCGGCGGTCGGCGAGGTGAACTTGACGTCGTCGACCTTCGCCTCGACCTGTCCGCCCCGCTGGTCGCCACTGAACGCCTGGAGCAGCAGGCCCAGTTGGTCGCCGTTCTCCAGGACGGCTTTCTTGTCGTCGAGGGAGACGGCCGGGTCGAAGAACTTCACCCAGTTCTGCCGGATCTCCTTCTCGGCGGCGACGGGGTCGGCCGGGCCGTCGCCACTCGGCTCCGCAGATGTCTCCGTGGGTTCCGTCGTTGCCGTGGAGGCCGAAGGGGTGGAGGTTCTCGCATCGCTGCCACCGCCACCATCGTCGTCGCTGCACGCCGCGAGGGCCGGGCCGAGGAGGAGCAGCAGAGCGGCCGTCATCGCCGTACCCCGCCGTGCGTTCCCCCGCCTGAGGTCGCTCCCGAGAACCATCTGGCTCACCACCGGGTGTCGGTCCGGGCCATGGGTGCCCGGAGCTTTCAGGGTCGACCGACAGCGGGCATAGTGCAAGCCATTGGCCGGCTTGGACGGACACAGCCAGGACACACGACGTGTGGGAGCCAAGGATGCCAAAGACGCCAGGGACCCCAAGGACCCCGAGGACGCGGACAGCTCGATCAGCTCGACCGCGGACCGTGCGGCCCGTCCTCTGGACGGGCTGGGCCGCGCTGGCGGCGGGTGCGGTGCTGTGCGTGCTCGGCTGGTACGGCGTCTCGGGCGAGCGGTTCGCCGAGCGGCAGCTGCCCTACCTCGCGTCCTGCACGGTCCCCGGCGCGGCACTGATCGTCGCGGGCGCCGTCCTCCTCGCCCACGGTCGTGAAGCGCTCGCCGCAGCCCGCGTGGAGGAGCTGTACGGCCTCCTGGTGGCCGCCGAGCCCTCCGAGGCCGCCGGAGAGCCGGTCAGCGCTCCCGTGGCCGTCAGCGGCCGTCTGCTGATGATCCCGGGCGGCACCCTCTGGCACCGCGCGGACTGCCCGCTGGTCACCGGGAAGCCGGAGGCGGTGCCGGTGGACGGCAGGCTCCTGGCGACCGGCGAACTGGCCCCCTGCCCGATCTGTGAGCCGGACTCGGCGGACGACTGACCGATGTCCTCCCTGACGTACGACCTCACCCTCGCGGGTCTCTCGGTCGGCAGCGCGGCGGCGCTCACCGGGATCGGTGTGATCGTCACGTACCGCGCGACCGGCGTGCTGAACTTCGCGCACGGCGCGATCGCGATGGTGTGCGCCTACGCGCTGCGGCAGTGCACGGTCGAGTGGAACTGGCCGCTGTGGCTGGGCGCGCTGGTGACGCTGTTCGTGCTCGCCCCGGCCATCGGCGTCACCCTGGAGCGGTTCGTGTTCCGGCCGCTCGCGGTCCTGGGCGGTGATCCGGCGCGGACCCTGGTCGCGTCGATCGGCGTGTTCGTGCTGCTGGTGGGCGGGGCCGCGCTGGTGTGGGGGCCGGGGGCACGCGCGGACGCGCCGGAGCTGGTGTCGGCGGATCCGTGGGGGCAGTTGGCCGTGGCGCTGGGACTGGCGGCTGCCGTGGGCGCGGTCACGCGGTGGACGCGGTTCGGGCGGGAGCTGCGCGCGGTGGTCGACGACCGGCAACTGGCGGTGCTGAACGGCATCGACGCGGACCGGGTGGCCGCGGCGGGCTGGGCGTTCGGCTCGTTCACCGCGGGCCTGACGGGCGTCCTGCTGGCTCCGTACGTCCGGCTGGACCCGTACGGCATGCCGCTGCTGGTGCTGGAGGTGGTGGCCGTCGCCGTGGCGGCCCGGATGCGCAGCCTTCCGGTGGCGGTGCTGGTCGCCCTGGGTGTCGGGGTCGCCCAGAGCCAGCTGACGCGCCTTCATCCGGCGGGCTGGGCGCAGCCGTTGGTCCAGGCCGTCGGCAGCAACCTCTTCGTGGTCGCGCTGCTGGTCGCGGCCCTGGTGCTGCCCCGGATCGGCACGCGCGACACGCTGCCGCGCACAGTGACGGCCCGCGTGCCGACCCCGCCGGGCGCGTGGATCGTGGCGGCGGTGCTGTTCCTGCTCCCGCTGGGCTTCGCGGGCCCTGACCTGCATACGGCGGTCCAGGTGCCGGCGCTGGGCGTGGTGCTCCTGTCCCTGGTGGTGGTGACCGGCCGGGGCGGCCAGATCTCGCTGGGCCAGGCGGCGTACGCGGGTCTGGGCGCCCTCTTCACGGCCCTGCTGGCGGCGGGCCGCTTCCCGGGCCTGCCCCGCCTGCCGGAACTGGCCGCGCTGGCGCTGGCGGTGCTCCTGGTGGCTCCCCTGGGTCTGGTGACGGGCCGGCCGGCGATCCGCCGCCACGGCCTGGCACTGGCGCTCGCCACGTTCGCGGTGGGCGTCGGGGTGAGCCGCTTCGTCTTCGCGCAGCCGTACGCCGTCGCGGGCCTGACCGTGAACCGCCCGGCGGGTTTCGAGGACGACCGCGCCTACTACGCCCTGGAGCTGGCCCTCCTGGCAGGCGCGCTGCTGTCGACACGGTTCCTGCACACGGGCCGTACGGGCCGGGCCCTGGCCGCGATGCGGGACCACGAGCCGGGCGCGTCGGCGGCAGGAGTGCGGGTCCCGTCCCTGAAGCTGCTTGCCTTCGTCACGGGCGCCGCCCTGGCCGCCCTGGGCGGCGCCCTGCTCACCATGGGCCTGCGCGCCTTCGACCCCGGCGCGTTCGACCCCGTACGCGGGCTGCTGTGGTTCGCCGCGGTGGTGGTCCTGGGCGCCGACAGCACCCTGGGCGCGCTGGCCGCCGCGGCACTGCTGGTGGGGCTGGACGCGGGGGCGCGGGGTGGGATGGCGGCGGCCCTGATCGGCGTTCTGGCGGCTCTGGTGGGCCGGTTCCCGGGCGGCCCGTACGAGGCCCTGCGCGCGGCGACGGGACGTTTGCTGCCGGGGCGGGGCGCGCGGCTGACGCCGCTGGGGGCCGCTGTACGGGGGCGGCTGCGGGGCGAGCACACACGACCGGCCCCCGAGCCGCCTCCCCCACCACTGCACCGGACCGCCCCTCCCCGGGGCTCGCCCTCCCCCGCCCCGCTCCTGCGCGCGCGTGGCCTTCACGTCCGTTACGGCGGTTGCACGGCGCTCGACGGGGTGGATCTGGACGTCCGGCCGGGCCGCGTCACCGCGGTCGTCGGGCCCAACGGGGCGGGGAAGAGCACCCTGTTCCACTGTCTCGCCGGAACCGTGCGTCCCACGCGCGGGGAGGTACTTTTCGGGGCGCGGGACATCACACGGCTCGCCGCCCATGCCCGTACCCGGCTCGGTGTCGCGCGGACCTTCCAGCAGCTCGCCGTCTTCCCGTCGCTGACCGTCGCCGAGAACGTCCGCGTGGGCGCCGAACAGGGCTGTGTATCCGATCCAGCGGCGGTGGAGCGGGCGCTGCGGCTCCTCGGGCTCGACGGAGCGGTACGGGCGCTGCCCGCGGCGGGCCTGCCGACGGGCACCCTGCGCCGCGTCGAACTGGCCCGCGCACTCGCCGGAAGCCCGCGCGTCCTGCTCCTCGACGAGCCCGCCGCCGGTCTCGACACCGCCGAAGTCGCCGCGCTCACCCGCGTGTTGCGCGCTCTCGCCGCCGACGGCACCGCACTGCTCGTCGTCGAGCACGACCTCGACCTGGTCGCCGACCTGGCCGACGAGGTGCACGTCCTGACGGCGGGCCGGATCGTCGCGTCCGGACCGCCCGGCGAGATCCTCGCCGCCCTGGAAGCGGCGGTGGGCAAATGATCCTCTCCCTGCGGCACGCACGCGTGCGGTACGGCCCGCTGGAGGCCCTGCACGGCGTCTCCCTCGACGCCCCCGGTCCGGGCGTCACCGTCCTGCTGGGCCGCAACGGCTCCGGCCGTACGACCGTCCTGCGCGCCCTCGCCGGAGCGGTACCGCTGTCCGGGGGCGCGGTGGTGTGGGACGGGGTCGACGTGACCCGTGTGCCCGCCTACGAGCGGGCCCGGCGTGGTCTGTGCCTGGTGCCGGAAAGGCAGGCCGTGTTCGGGTCGCTGACCGTCCGGGAGAACCTGGAACTGGGGCTGGACGACCCCGCCCCCGCGCTCGACGCCTACCCGCAGCTGGGGCCCCTGCTGTCGCGTCGCGCGGGCACCCTCTCCGGCGGTGAGCAGCGCATGCTCGCGCTCTCCCGCGTCCTGTCGGCACACGCGCGCGTGGTGCTCGTCGACGAACCCGCGCAGGGCATGTCACCGCCGGTCGCGGCCCGCACGTACGAACTGCTGAGCGCGCTGGACGCCTGCGTGATCGTCGCCGAGCAGCGGTTGCCGCCCGTCCTGCACGGCCGCCGGGCCCTCGTGCACGAACTCCGGCGTGGCGCTGTCGTGTTCAGCGGGGAGGCGTCCGAACTAGGCCGGCCCCTCGGGATGACCGGCGGTGGGACAACGCCGTAGGACGCCGGTGCCCCACCCGGTCCGAGGAGCGGGTGGGGCACCGTGCCCGAAGCAGGGGAGCGGCTCAGAAGTCGAGCCTCTGTCCGGGCATGATCAGGTCGGGACTGTCGCCGATGACAGCCTTGTTGGCGGCGTAGAGATGCTGCCAGGTGGTCGTGTACCGGGCGGCGATGCCGCTCAGGGTGTCGCCCGCGCGGACGGTGTAGTCACCGCGGGACGAGCTGCGACCGACGTGGGCCGTCGAACGCTCCGGTGTCTTCGACGGAGCCTCGGACGCGGCGGACCCGGCGGAACCGGTCGCCTTCCCGGCCGACTGCCCGTTGGACGGCTTGACCGACTTCTTCGTCGGCTTGGTGGACTTGGTGGTGGCCGAACCGGAGCCCGAGTCGGAACCCGAAACCGCGGGAGCGCTCCCGCCGGCCCCGGCGCGCGCCGAACAGGTCGGCCAGGCACCCCAGCCCTGGGCGCCCTGGACCTTGGTGGCGACGGCGATCTGCTGGGACCTGCTGGCCCCGTCGGCGGTGGCCGCGTAGGCCGTGCCGCCGTAGGCGCGCCAGGTTCCGGCGGAGAACTGGAGTCCTCCGTAGTAGCCGTTGCCGGTGTTGATGTGCCAGTTCCCGCCACTCTCGCACTGGGCGATGCGGTCCCACACCCCGCTGTCCGCTGCCGCGGCGTTGCCGGTCGCGGCCAGCAGGCCGAGCGGAGCGAGCAGTGCCGCTCCGGCGAGGACCGCCGTCTTGCGCGTCTTGCGGGTGTAACTATCGGCACATTCGGACATGTAGATCCCTCTCCACAGACCCGGGCTCCCCCTGACCGGGACGCGGCGGCCGCGTATGAACGCGGTCGGCACGCCTCCGCCCCGTCCGTCGGCGATGGTGCTGCGCGATGTCTGGTTCTGCGCGGCCGTCGGACGTACCCAAGCGGTGCTAGGTGCACTCGGCGGAGGAATCTATGGACCCCGACGGGCGATATCAACCAACTCCCTGTTCTCCCAGGCCAGTTCATAGTTACCGTGGGTATCGGCGAATTCCGGCCACCCACTTAATTCGCGCATTTCCCGATTTATCAACCAGCTACTCGGACAAACTGTGAGTCAGTTCACCAAACCAACTTCCGTAACCTGTCCGTTACTTGACTTGGAGTGCCCGATTCCGCACCCAGTGTGACCGTGCGCGCAGGATGGTTCGATTACGTTCGCCGTGCAGCGTGACCCCTGACACAGATCGCCGTTGTCCTCTTCATGAGCCCGGACTGTCCGGGCTCACCGGCCGGGGGCGACCCGGCCTCGCCACGCACCGCATCCCGAGGGAGCCACCCGTGCCGCGCATGCTCGATGTCAGCGACGAGGTCCGCGCCGAGATCGGCGACGAAGAAGCCGACCGCCTGCTCGCCGGCGACAACGCCCCGGGCAGTTACGACTGCACGTCCTGCCGCACGCCGGGCGACTCCGCCCAGGAGCGCACCAGCACCGTCCTCTTCATCGGGGACGAGACCGCCGTCCTCGCCTTCGCCCACGCGGGCTGCCTGCCGTCGCAGGTCGTCCAGGTCACCGAGGAGCAGCTCCAGGGCGCGGTCCGCTCTATCAACGCCGACGAGGAGGCCCCGATGGCCGCACCCGAGCAGGCCGTACTGGGCATCACCAGCGGACTCATCCTGATCGAGGGCGAGTTGCACCCCGCCCTGGTCGTCGAACCGACCGCCCCGATCGTCCGCCCCGGCGCGACCGGCGCCGGCGACGACTTCCTGCCGCTCCTCATCGAGCAGGGCTTCATGCCGCTGACCGAGCTGACGGAGGTGCCGCCCGTTCTGCACGGCTGGTCGGTGCTGCTCGCGGCGGGCCAATTGCACGCCGTACTCCAGCCGGGCCCCAACGGCGGCTCCGCGGTGGCCTGGTGGCAGGCGCACCAGCCGCTCCAGGTCACCGAGAGCTGGCGCGCCGCCGCCAACAAGCACCAGCAGGTGCTGATGTTCGCGGCGCCGGTCGGCTCCATCGGCCGCCAGCCCCGCGAGGACCTGCTGCGGGACGCTCTGGACAAGGCGGCGGGCATCGGCAAGCTGGTCGCTAGCGCGTTGCCTCTGGCGGGTACGTGAACGCAGTAGACCGGGAATGGTTCGGCACGGTGGCGGCTACCGGTTGAGTGTGGCTGGTCGCGCAGTTCCCCGCGCCCCTTTGGGGGCGCTTCGCGCGCCCTGCATTGTCCGGGTGTCGGCCGCATCCGATGCACGCTGGGGTCGTTTGGACGTACGTGCACACCTATGACGTCCCCCGCCGCCAGTCCTATCAGCCGATCCCGTCCGCGCGGTCGACCCAGGACTACCCCAGCGGCCCATCGGCCACGCCGATCTACGACTCGCTCTACGCCGAGTACGGCAAGTCCTTCCGCTCGCTGCCGGGCGACCGCAGCGGCGAGGACGAGCTGGACTTCTCGGCCTTCGGGGCCAGCCCGAACGGCCTCACCCCGTACGGCGGCTCGTACGGCTCGGGCACGGGCTCGTACAGCGCCTACAGCGCGGGGGCGTTCAGCGCGCGCAACGGCGGTCAGAGCGGCCAGGGCGGCGGACAGCAGTCCGTGTGGCAGCGGGTCGGCCAACTCGACGCGCAGCAGGGGCAGACGGCGACCCCGACCGCCGTATGGCCGACGGGTGGACGTCAGCAGCACTACACCGGGATGACCCACATCCCGGCGGCGCTGCCACCCGGCCCCCGCCGGAGTGTGTGACCACGACACCTGCACGTGACTGAGGGCGGCTCCCATCCGGAGCCGCCCTCAGTCACGTACGAGACGTACGACTGCTACTTCGTCTGCTACTACTTCCTGCCGCGCTTCTCGCGCACCCGGACCGAGATGTGGATCGGCGTGCCATCGAAGCCGAACTCCTCGCGCAGGCGGCGCTCGATGAAGCGGCGGTAGCCCGCCTCGATGAAGCCGGAGGCGAAGAGCACGAACCGCGGCGGCTTGCTGCCCGCCTGGGTGCCGAACAGGATGCGCGGCTGCTTGCCGCCCCGGACCGGGTGCGGGTGGGCGGCGACCAGTTCACCGAGGAAGGCGTTCAGCCGGCCCGTCGGGACCCGGGTCTCCCAGCCCGCGAGGGCGGCCTCGATCGCCGGGACCAGCTTCTCCATGTGGCGGCCGGTGCGCGCCGAGACGTTGACGCGGGGTGCCCACGCCACCTGGGCGAGCTCGGTCTCGATCTCCCGCTCCAGGTAGTAGCGGCGCTCCTCGTCGAGGGTGTCCCACTTGTTGTACGCGAGGACGATCGCACGGCCCGCGTCGACGGCCATGGTGACGATCCGCTGGTCCTGGATGGAGATGTTCTCGGAGCCGTCGATCAGGATGACCGCGACCTCCGCCTTCTCCACGGCGGCGGCCGTGCGCAGCGAGGCGTAGTAGTCGGCACCCTGCTGGAGGTGGACGCGCTTGCGGATGCCCGCCGTGTCGATGAACTTCCAGGTGACGCCGCCGAGTTCGATGAGCTCGTCGACCGGGTCACGGGTGGTGCCCGCGACCTCGTTGACGACGACGCGCTCCTGGCCCGCCACCTTGTTCAGCAGCGAGGACTTGCCGACGTTCGGGCGGCCGATGAGGGCGATGCGGCGCGGGCCGCCGACCCCGACGCCGAAGGTCTGCGCGGGCGCCTCGGGCAACGCCTCCAGGACGGCGTCCAGCATGTCGCCGGTGCCACGGCCGTGCAGCGAGGAGACGGGGTGCGGCTCGCCGAGCCCGAGGGCCCACAGGGACGTGGCGTCGGCCTCGCCGCTCAGCCCGTCGACCTTGTTGGCGCACAGGACGACGGGCTTGCCGGCCTTGCGCAGCAGCCGGACGACCGCCTCGTCGGTGTCGGTCGCGCCGACCTTGGCGTCGACGACGAAGACGACCGCGTCGGCCGCCTCGATCGCATATTCGGCCTGTGCGGCCACGGAGGCGTCGATACCGAGGACGTCCTGCTCCCAGCCGCCGGTGTCGACGATCTTGAAGCGCCGCCCGGCCCATTCGGCCTCGTAGGTGACGCGGTCGCGGGTGACGCCGGGCTTGTCCTCGACGACGGCCTCGCGGCGCCCGATGATTCGGTTGACGAGCGTCGACTTGCCGACGTTCGGCCGCCCCACGACAGCGAGGACGGGCAGCGGCCCGTGCCCCGCCTCGTCGAGCGCGCCCTCGATCTCCTCGGCGTCGAAGCCCTCCACCGCGGCGAGCTCCATGAACGCTGCATACTCGGTGGCGTCGGCCGCACCAAGCTCTCCGTGCTCGTTCTCTCCCGAGCCCTCGGAGGGAATGTGGTCGTTCATGAAGTCCGTACCTCGTTCATCGTGGTGATCGGTGGAACCTCCCGGTATCGGGTGATCCACTACTGAAACCGCTCAAGTACTCAAGTGTCGCTCAGCGCTCAGCGGGGCGCCCGGCGTTTTCCTGACGGCCGGTGAGCCGTCTGGCGTTCTCCAGGTGCGCGGTGAGCTGCTTCTGGATGCGTACGGTCGCCTCGTCCAGCGCCGCACGCGTACGCCGCCCCGTGCCGTCGCCCGCCTCGAACGGGTCACCGAAGACCACGTCGACGCGGCTGCGCAGCGGAGGCAGCCCCTTTATCAACCGTCCGCGCCGGTCGGTACTTCCCAGGACGGCCACGGGAACCACCTTCGCACCGCTGCGAACGGCGAAGTAGGCGAGCCCGGAACGCAGCGAGGCGAAGTCGCCCTCGCCGCGGCTGCCCTCGGGGAAGATCCCGAGGACCCCGCCCCTGGCCAGCACACCCAGGGCCTGGGTGATCGCCTTGCGGTCGGCGGTCGAGCGGTCCACCTCCAGCTGGCCGGTGGCGCGCATGAAGGTGGCGAGCGGGCCGATCCACGCCTCCTTCTTGACCAGGAAGTGCGATCCCCGGGGCGCGACGCCGATGACCATCGGGCCGTCGATGTTGTGCGAGTGGTTGACCGCGAGGATCACCGGGCCGGTCGCGGGGACCTTCCAGGCGCCCAGGACGCGCGGCTTCCACAGCCCGTACATCAGGCCGACACCGATGCGCCGCCCGACCTCGGCACTTCGCAGCGACGGTACGTTCGACGGGTCGCTCACTTCGCGTCCCGCTTCTCCTCGACGAGGGTGACGACGCACTCGATGACCTGCTGCAGGGTCAGCTCGGAAGTGTCGACCTCCACCGCGTCGTCCGCCTTGGCGAGCGGCGAGGTCTTACGGCTGGAGTCGGCCGCGTCCCGCTTGAGCAGCGCCTCACGGGTGGCGTTGACGTCGGCACCCTTCAGCTCACCGCTGCGGCGGGCGGCACGCGCCTCCGGGGAAGCGGTGAGGAAGATCTTCAGGTCGGCGTCGGGCAGCACGGTCGTCCCGATGTCCCGTCCCTCGACGACGATCCCCTTCTCGGCGGACGCGGCGATGGAACGCTGCAACTCGGTGATCTGGGCACGCACCTCCGGGACGGCGCTCACCGCGCTGACCTTGGAGGTGACCTCCTGGGTGCGGATCGGGCCACCGACGTCGGTGCCGTCCACGGTGATCGTCGGGTTCCCCGGGTCCGTACCGGAGACGATCTCGGCCTTGCCGACCACGGCGGCGATCGCGGAGGGGTCGGTGATGTCGATCCCGTTCGTCACCATCCACCAGGTGATCGCCCGGTACTGGGCCCCGGTGTCCAGGTAGCTCAGCCCGAGCTGCGCGGCAACGGCCTTCGACGTGCTCGACTTGCCTGTGCCGGAGGGCCCGTCGATGGCGACAATCACTGCGGCGCGATCCACTGTGGAGGCACCTTCCTGGTCCGGGGTGGTGGGGTGGGGCCGGTTGGTGCCCCGGACAAGGTTACTGGGTGCGAGTCACTCGTCCGGCCGCAAGCCTCTCCGACGCCGGTCCCGGCATCTTCAGCCCGTCCGGCGTTTGAGGACGAGGCCCCTTCAGGGCCGATGCGGGGGTCTGGGGGCGGCAGCCCCCAGCGAGGCCCACACCGACACCGCTCACCTACTACTGCCGAATCGCCCAGCCCCGCTCCCGCAGCGCAGCACTCAGCACCGGCGCGGCCTTCGGCTCCACCATCAACTGCACAAGCCCCGCCTGCTGCCCCGTCGCGTGCTCGATCCGAACATCCTCGATGTTGACCCCCGCCCGCCCCGCATCGGCGAAGATCCGGGCCAGCTGCCCGGGCTGGTCGTCGATGAGAACGGCCACGACCTCGTACACCAGCGGAGCGGACCCGTGCTTGCCGGGCACCCGGACCTGCCCGGCGTTCCCGCGCCGCAGGACGTCCTCGACCCCGGAGACTCCCTCGCGGCGTTTCGCCTCGTCGGAGGACTGGAGGGACCGCAGTGCCTGGACCGTCTCCCCCAGGTCGGCGGCGACGTCCGTGAGGAGATCGGCGACCGGCCCGGGGTTGGCGGAGAGGATGTCGATCCACATGCCGGGATCGGACGCGGCGATCCGGGTCACGTCCCGGATGCCCTGCCCGCACAGCCGTACGGCCGCCTCCTCCGCGTTCTCCAGCCGCGCGGCGACCATGCTGGAGACCAGGTGGGGCATGTGGGAGACGAGGGCCACAGCACGGTCGTGGGCGTCCGCGTCCATGACGACGGGGACCGCACGGCAGTGCGAGACCAGTTCGAGGGCGAGGTTCAGGACCTCGGTGTCCGTGTCGCGGGTCGGCGTCAGCACCCAGGGCCGGCCCTCGAAGAGGTCGCCGGTCGCGGCCAGCGGGCCGGACTTCTCGCGGCCGGACATGGGGTGCGAGCCGATGTACGACGCCAGGTCGAGACCCAGCGCCTCCAGCTCGCGGCGCGGGCCGCCCTTGACGCTGGCCACGTCGAGGTAGCCGCGCGCGACACCCCGGCGCATCGCGTCGGCGAGGGCGGCGGCCACGTGCGCGGGCGGCGCGGCGATGATCGCGAGGTCGACCGGCCCCTGAGGCGCCTCGTCCGTACCGGCGCCCAGCGCGGACGCCGTACGGGCCTGCTCGGGGTCGTGGTCGGCGAGGTGGACGACGACGCCGCGCGAGACGAGGGCGAGCGCGGCGGACGTACCGATGAGACCCGTACCGATGACGAGTGCGGTTCTCACTGGGCGATGTCCTTGCGCAGGGCCCCGGCTGCACCGAGGTAGACGTGCGCGACGTCGGCGCGGGGCAGGTCCGACTCGATGTGCGCGAGGATCCGGACCACCCGTGGCATCGCGCCCTCGATGTCCAGCTCCTGGGCACAGATCAGCGGTACGTCGACGATGCCGAGCTTGCGGGCCGCGGCGGCCGGGAAGTCGCTGTGCAGGTCCGGGGTCGCCGTGAACCAGACGCTGATCAGGTCGTCCGCGGTGAGGCTGTTGCGCTCCAGGACCGCGGTGAGCAGTTCACTGACCCGCTCGTCCATGTGCCCGGCCTCGTCCCGGTCCAGTTGGACGGCGCCCCGGACCGCTCGTACCGCCACGGTGATGCTCCTTGCTGATGTACGTATGCGGAGCTGATCCATGTGTTCGGATCCACGGATCGGCTCTTGGTCCATCCAGCCTAGTCAGCCCGTGCGGAACGGACGCGCGGCGCCCGCCCGCTGAGACGCGCCACGCGGCTCGCACCGGGCTCTGCCAATGTCACCCGATTCGCCCCAATCCGCGAGTTGGAGTGCGAACACGCCCGTGCGCTCTGGACGTGGGGGCGCGGGTCCGCTCTGATAGCAGGAAACTCGCCTCGGGGGATGGCCGATGAAACGCACCGGACCACTTTTCACACTGCTCGCGGGACTGTTGTTGGCCCTGTTCATGCTGTCGCTCAATGCGACGACCGGGACGAAGACCGCAGCCACGTCCCGGGCCGACTCACCCGCCGACAAGGTGTCACCGTCGCCGGCACCGACCGCCACGAAGGCGTCTCCAACGCCTTCCTCACCCGCGTCCCCGTCGCCCACCAAGGCTGCCGCACCGAACGCCGACTACGCGGGCCGTACGGACGACGACTCGTCCGCCGTGTCTGTCTCACTGCGCGACGGCAGGGCGATCGCGTACTTCTGCGACGGCCATGACAAGGAGTCGTGGCTGAAGGGCGATGTCGGGGCCGACGGTTCCATGAAACTCACCGGCGACGGCGGCTCCGTACTGAACGGCACCCTCAAGGGCAAGAGCATCCGCGGCACGGTCGACATCGAGGGCGGGCACTACGCCTTCAGCGCGGACAAGGCGGTCAAGCCGTCCGGGCTCTACCGGGCGACCGCGACCGTGCGGAACGCCAAGGTCGACGGCGGCTGGATCGTGCTGTCGACCGGGGAGCAGGTCGGCATCCTGAGGCGCGACGGCAAGCCCTCCCCCGCGCCCCGGATCGACCCGGAGACCGGCGCGGTCACGATCGACGGCCAGCGGCTGACAGCCCGCCCGGTCACACCCTGACACTCCATTCCTTGCAGGGAGCCGAACATGACCGTGGACCCGAACGCCGCCACCCAGAGTTTCCCTCCTCGTCCGCCGGCCCCCAGCGGCCCGAGCGCCGCCCGCTACCTCGTCCCGGCGCTCGTCGCCGCCGCCGTGGCATTGGGCCTGGGGGTGTACGGCAAGGTCCACGACCCGGAGGGCACCGCCTTCAACCTGGCCGGGTTCAGCAGCACGAGCGCGGTGAAGTCCTGGCTCGCGACGACGGCGTTCGGCTTCGCCCTCGTCCAGGTCGTGTCGGCGCTGATGGTGTACGGGAAGCTGCCGGGCCCAGGTTGGTCGGCGACCCTGCACCGCTGGTCGGGGCGGATCGCGTTCCTGGTGGCGGTTCCGGTGGCAGTGCACTGTCTGTACGCGTTCGGATATCAAACATACGATTCACGTGTGATGTGGCACTCCCTCCTGGGTTGCTTCTTCTTCGGCGTTTTCAGCGCAAAGATGCTGCTGCTTCGCTGGGATCGGCTGCCCGGCTGGCTGCTGCCGGTCGTCGGCGGACTGGTCTTCACCGCCCTGACGATCCTCTGGCTCACTTCCGCCCTCTGGTTCTTCCGCAACTTCGGAGTGACGACATGACGCAAGGCCCGACGCGACGCACGATCCTCCTCGCGACGGGCGCGGCGGCGCTCACAGCGGGATGCAGCGAGTACGGCGACGAATCCGCGTCCTCGTCCGACTCCGCCGGCTCCCCCGGACAGGAACTGGCCACGACGGCCGACATCCCGGTCGGCGGCGGGAAGATCTTCAAGGACGAGCAGGTCGTGGTGACGCAGCCCAAGGAGGGCGAGTTCAAGGCCTTCACATCGATCTGCACGCACCAGCAGTGCCCCGTGGCCAACGTCAAGGGTGGCACCATCAACTGCACCTGCCACGGCAGCAAGTTCAACATCACGGACGGTTCGGTGGCCAACCCGCCGGCGACACAGCCGCTGGCCGAGAAGAAGATCACGGTGGCGGGAAATTCGATCCGCCTGGCGTGAGGTTCCCCCGTACGCTCCCGGAATGCGCCCGCAATCCGACTCCGAGAGCCCCGAGACCCTGGTACGCGACCACACGGTCTACGCCTGTGTGATGGGTTCACGCGCCTTCGGTCTGGCGACGGACGGCAGTGACACGGACCGGCGCGGGGTGTTCCTCGCGCCCACTCCCCTGTTCTGGCGATTCCAGAAGCCGCCCACCCATGTGGAGGGCCCGGCGGAGGAGCAGTTCAGCTGGGAGCTGGAACGCTTCTGCACACTGGCTCTGCGGGCCAACCCGAACATCCTGGAGTGCCTCCACTCTCCCCTCGTCGAGTACGCCGACGACATCGGCCGCGAACTCCTCGCCCTGCGCGGGGCGTTCCTCTCCCGCCAGGCGCACGAGACGTTCGCGCGCTACGCGCTGGGCCAGCACAAGAAGCTGGAGGCCGACGTCCGCGTCCACGGCGCCCCGCGCTGGAAGCACGCGATGCACATGCTGCGCCTCCTGACGAGCTGCCGCGACCTGCTGCGCACGGGCACACTGACGATCGATGTCGGCGAAGAGCGCGGCCCGCTGCTGGCGGTGAAGCGGGGCGAGGTGCCGTGGCCGGAGGTCGAGTCCCGGATGAACCGCCTCGCGGCGGAGGCCGAGAACGCGTCCCACCACAGCCCGCTCCCCGAGGAACCGGACCACCGGCGCGTCGAGGACTTCCTCGTCCGCACCCGCCGCGCCTCAGCCTGCCAGCCGGACCCGTACGACGAAGTCGTGCAGGGCATCGTGGGCGGCGGGAGCATCCGGCAGCCCTGAGGCGGCCTGCGCCTCGTCCAGCACCCGGTGCAGCTCCTCCACATCGCCCGCCACGCGCGCGTGGTCGACGCCGGCCGGCCCGTGCTCCTGCTCCGCCTTGGCCGCGACCAGCTCCGGCAGATACGCGGGGGCCTCGCCGATCTCCTCGACAAGGGTGGGCAGATGGGCCTGCACCTCCCCGCCGCGCATCAGCTGAATGCCGGTGAGCAGCACACGGAACGTGTAGAGCAGCGGCTTGAGTTCACCGCTCTTCTCGAAGAGCCGCCACTGTGTGACCGCGAAGCCCCGGTAGTGGTGGGCATGGTGACCGGTGAGAACTCCGGGGGCGAGCGCGGCGAGCTCCCGGTGCGCGTCGGACGTGTGCACCACCAGCGGGGACAGCAGCTGCTCCAGCACATAGCCGTTGCGGCGGAGCATCAGCCGTACGAACTTGCGCAGATCGTGGGTGACGAGGTCCAGCTCGACACCGTCCCGCACCCACATCCGCGACCGCGTCTCCGCCGGCTCCCGGAGCCCGACCAGGTCGGCGGTCGGCAGCAGATGGACGCCCCGGAGGTCCACGTCCGAGTCGCGGGACGGGAAGCCGTAGAGGTGGGCGCCCGAGACGGTGGCGAAGAGCACCGGGTCGGGCTGCTCGGCGACCACGGACGCCAGGTCGAGATCCGGAAGGTCCGCGAGGCCCAGCACATCGTTCATCCGTCAAGCGTCCCAGAGCGCGCCCAGCGTCTGCAGGTCACCCCCGTACTCGATGCGGTCCGCCCAGCGGGTCGGCCAGGCGTCGGTGCCGTGGTAGGCGCCGGCGAAGGCTCCGGTCAGGCAGGCGATCGAGTCCGAGTCGCCGGAGGTGCAGGCGGCGCGGCGCAGAGCCGTGAGGGGCTCGTCGGGGAAGAGCAGGAAGCACAGCAGGCCGGTCGCCAGGGCCTCCTCGGCCGTCCAGCCGGCGCCAGTGGCGAGGCAGGGGTCGTCCTCGGGCGAGGCGGTGCGGACGGCGAGCTGGAGCCGGTCCAGAATCGCCAGGCACTCGTCCCAGCCGCGGGCGATGAAGTGCTCGGGGCTCGGATCGTGGCTGTGCGTCCACAGGTCGCCCAGCCAGCGGTGGTAGTAACGGCTGCGGCTCTCGTGCGCGTGCGTACGGAGCAGGGTCACCAGTTCGGCCGGGCCGGCACCGTGGGCGAGCAGCCGTACGGCGTAGGCGGTGAGGTCGGACGCGGCCAGCGCCGTCGGGTGTCCGTGGGTGAGCGCGGCCTGCAACTGGGCGGCGCCCGCGCGCTGTTCGTCGCTCAGGGCGGCGACCAGGCCTAGGGGTGCCACGCGCATGTTGGCGCCGCAGCCCTTGGAGCCGATCTGGCTGGCCTCCTGCCAGGGCAGCCGCTCGTTCTTGAGCAGGTTGCAGGCGACGAGGCAGGTGTGACCGGGCGCCCGGTTGTTGTCCGGCGACTGGAACCAGTTCACGAACTCCTCGCGCACCGGCCGTTCCATCCGCAGCGGGGTGAGCAGTCCCCGGTCCATCGCCGTACGCAGCCCGTGGGCGAGCGCCAGCGTCATCTGGGTGTCGTCGGTGACGATCGCGGGTGTGGGCAGCTCCATCCGCCGCCAGGGGCCGTACGCGGCGAGGATCGACGGGACGTCCTTGAACTCGGTCGGGAAGCCCAGGGCGTCGCCGAGCGCGAGCCCGATCAACGCCCCACTAGCGGCGCGCTTCCTGACGGTCGTGGTGGTCATGCGGGGCGTCCTTCCGGTGACGAGGGAGACGGTGACGAAGGGGACGGGGAGGAGGGCGACGGCGAGAAGGGGGGCGAGGCGGGCGACACCGACGTGGCCGGGCGCAGCAGCGGCGGATGCAGGGTGTCCGCGGTTCCCGCGCGGTACAGCGCGGCGGGCTTGCCCCGACCGCCGGTGAGACGCGCGGCGCCCGGTACGGGTTCGACGAAGCCCGGGGTGGCCAGCACCTTGCGGCGGAAGTTGGGCGGGTCGAGCGCGGTGCCCCAGACGGTCTCGTAGACCTGCCGCAGCTCGCCGAGGGTGAACTCGGGCGGGCAGAAGGCGGTCGCGATGCAGGAGTACTCCAGCTTGGCGCCGACCCGGTCGTGGGCGTCGGCCAGGATGCGGTCGTGGTCGAAGGCGAGCGGCCCGAGGGCGTTGTACCGCAGCCACTGGGCCTGCGCCGCGTCCCCGCCGCCGTGCGGTTCGGGCGCGTGCGGCAGCAGCGCGGCGAAGGCCACGGACACGACCCGCATTCTCGGGTCGCGGTCGGGTTCGCTGTAGGTGCGCAGCTGCTCGAGGCGCAGCCCGGACACGTCCGCCAGGCCGGTCTCCTCGGCGAGTTCACGCCGGGCCGCCTTCTCCGCGGACTCGTCGGGCAGGACGAAGCCTCCGGGCAGCGCCCAGCGGCCGGCGTACGGCTCGTGACCGCGCTCGACGAGCAGCACGTGCAGCGCGCCCGCGCGCAGGGTCAGGACGGCCAGATCGACGGTGACGGCGAAGGGTTCGAAGGCGTACTTGTCGTATCCCTCGGGGGCCCGGCCCCGCGCCGTTCCGTTCGCAGGTGCGGTCATGCCCGCCCACCCCCTTCACGGCCACTCTTTATGGTCACCATGACCAATAGTCATACCGACTATAAAGAGCCCGAACGAACCGCACAACCCTTCTTGACGACTCCCATACGCCAAAAGCCCCTCAGCGGCCCCTCAGGCGCCCGGGAGACCCGTGAGGCCACGAGGGGCGCCCGATACCCTCCAAGGCGGCCAGGCGCGCCTCAGTGACCTTCCTGACGATACGAAAACGGCCGACCCCGGAAAGCTCCGGGACCGGCCGCCGACACAAGCACTGAGCGCAGGCGCCCATCGCAAGCGCCCATCGCAGGCAATGAGCCTCTGCGCGTCTACAGATCGACTTCCTGCATCAGCATGCCGACCTCTGTGTTGGACAGGCGGCGCAGCCAGCCCGACTTCTGGTCGCCCAGGGTGATCGGACCGAAGGACACGCGCACCAGCTTGTCGACCGGGAAGCCGGCCTCCGCGAGCATGCGGCGCACGATGTGCTTGCGGCCCTCGTGGAGGGTGACCTCCACGAGGTAGTTCTTGCCGGTCTGCTCGACCACCCGGAAGTGGTCCGCACGCGCGTACCCGTCCTCCAGCTGGATGCCCTCCTTGAGCTGCTTGCCCAGGTCGCGCGGGATCGGTCCCACGATGTGCGCGAGATAGACCTTCTTCACGCCGTACTTGGGGTGGGTCAGCCGGTGCGCCAGCTCGCCGTGGTTGGTGAGCAGGATGACGCCCTCGGTCTCGGTGTCGAGCCGGCCGACGTGGAAGAGCCGCGTCTCGCGGTTCGTCACGTAGTCGCCGAGGCACTGCCGGCCCTCGTTGTCCTCCATCGTCGAGACGACGCCCGCGGGCTTGTTCAGCGAGAAGAACTGGTACGACTGCGTGGCCACCGTCAGCCCGTCGACCTTGATCTCGTCGTGCTCGGGGTCGACGCGCAGCCCCTGCTCCACCACGATCTCGCCGTTGACCTCCACGCGCGCGTGCTCGATCAGCTCCTCGCAGGTCCGCCGGGAACCGTAGCCCGCGCGCGCCAGGATCTTCTGGAGCCGCTCGCCCTCCTGCTCGGCACCCGGGAACGTCTTGGGCAGCTGGACGTCCTTCTTGTCGGCGTACCGCTCCCGGTTGCGCTCCTCGGCCCGCGCGTCGTACTCGCGAGAGGTCGCCGGGACCCAGCGCCCGCGTCCGGTGCTGTTGTGGCCCTGCCTGGGGCCGCCCTTGGCACCGCCACGCGCGGAGGCACCGCGCCCGGACTTCGGGCCGTCCGGAGTCGCGGCCGGCCCCACGTCGTAGCGGCGCTCCTCGGGACGCGGCTTACTGGGACGCCCTTGAGCCTTGTCCTGAGCCTGCCCTTGACCCTGACCTGAGCCTTGGCCCTGGCCGCGTCCCTGAGCCTGACCCTGACCTGAGCCCTGGCCGCGTCCCTGAGCCTGACCGCGCCCCTGACCCTGGCCCTGGCCCTGACCGCGCCCTTGGCCCTGACCCTGGCCCCGCCTGTCGCCCCCGCCGCTGCCGGCGCCGCGGGAGTTACCGCGCCCGCCACCACTCTTGCCGCCACCGCTACCGCTGCCGCTACTGCTTCGCATCAAAATTCCGTCTGGTCGTCTGCGTCGTCTGCACCCGGAGCATCGGGAGCATCCGGATCGAACGACGGAACACCTTCCTGCGTCTCGGCCTCGATCGCGTCCGCCTCCGGAAGGAAGGGTGCGAGCTCCGGGAGTTCGTCCAGGCCTCGCAGGCCCATCCGCTCCAGGAAGTAGTTCGTCGTCGTGTACAGGATCGCACCTGTTTCGGGTTCCGTCCCCGCCTCCTGGACCAGACCGCGCTGCAACAGGGTCCGCATGACCCCGTCACAGTTGACTCCGCGGACCGCCGAGACACGGCTGCGGCTGACCGGCTGCCGGTACGCGACGACCGCCAGCGTCTCCAGCGCCGCCTGGGTGAGCCGGGCCTGCTGCCCGTCCAGCACGAAGCCCTCGACGGCCGCCGCGTACTCGGGCCTGGAGTAGAAACGCCAGCCGCCGGCGATGAGCCGCAGCTCGAACCCGCGCCCCTGGACGGTGTACTCGTCGGCCAGCGCGCGCAGGGCGTCCGCGATCTGCCGCCGGGGCCGCTGGAGGATCTTCGCGAGGTGTTCCTCGGTCGCGGGTTCGTCCACGACCATGAGGACGGCCTCCAGGGCGGGCCCGAGATCGAGATCGGCGACGGTCAGTGGCTCGGCCGACACCTCGGTGGTCGCCCCGGTCTGCCTGGTCTCCTCGCTCACGCCTTCTTCTCCTCCTTCGCCGGCTCCGGCGGCCGGTCGAACTCGTCGGTGACCGTCGGCTCCCGATCGCCCTCCCCACCCGTCCAACGCACCACCAGCTCCCCGAGGGCGGTCTCCTGGTCCAGAGTGACGGCCTTCTCCCGGTACAGCTCCAGCAGGGCGAGGAAGCGCGCCACGACGGTCAGTGTGTCGTCGGTGTCCTCGACGAGGTCCTGGAAGGTGGCGTGGCCCAGCACCCGCAGCCGCGCGACCATGATCTGGGCCTGCTCCTGCACACTCACCAGGGGCGCGTGAATGTGGTCGACGTACACCTGCGGCCTCGGCCTGGGCTGCATCGCCTTCACGGCGAGCTTCGCGAACCCCTCCGCCCCGATGCTGATGACGACCTCGGGCAGCAGTTCGGCGTGGTGCGGTTCGAGTCCGACGGTACGGGGATAGCGGCGGGCCTCGTCGTCGAGGCGGCGGCTGAGGATGTCGGCGACCTGTTTGTACGCGCGGTACTGGAGCAGCCGCGCGAACAGCAGGTCTCGCGCCTCCAGGAGAGCCAGGTCGGCCTCGTCCTCGACCTCGGCGGTGGGCAGCAGCCGCGCGGCCTTCAGGTCCAGCAGGGTGGCCGCGACGACCAGGAACTCGGTCGTCTGGTCGAGATCCCAGTCCGGCCCCATCGCCCTGATGTGCGACATGAACTCGTCGGTCACCTTGGAGAGGGCGACCTCGGTGACGTCCAGCTTGTGCTTGGAGATCAGCTGGAGGAGGAGGTCGAAGGGCCCCTCGAAGTTCGCGAGCCGGACCTTGAAGACCCCGTCATCGGGTTCGTCCGGCGCGGCGGGCTCCACAGGCCCGGCAGACGGTTCCGGCTCGGGTCCCGGTTCCACCGGTGGAACCGGGACCTCCGGTACTTCTTCCACCTCTTCGACCGAGGATTCGGCCGAGAATCCTTCCGAAACCGGCGGCGCGCCCCCCGGACCCCGCCCCAGCACACGCCGACGACCGGCGGAGCCGGGGGCAGAGGCGTCGTTCGAGGTCATGGCCCTCGCAGGCTACCGCTAGCGCCCGCGCAACCGTCGTACGAGGATGCTCGCGTCGCCACGGGACTCGAGGTCAGCGAGCACCACCGCGACCGCCTCGCGCACTATCCGCCCGCGGTCGACCGCGAGCCCGTGCTCGCCCCGCAGCACCAGACGCGCGTGCTCCAGGTCCATCAGTTCCTCGGCGGAGACGTACACCGTGATCTTCTCGTCGTGCCGTTCGCGCCCGCTGGGCCGCCGCGAGGGGGCCCGTCCGCGCTTGCGGGACGCCGAGACCGACTGCGGTGACGGCCCCTGCTGCCCGGAGGCAGAACCTTCCTGCTCGCCCTGGCGGCGCATCGGACGCTCCGCGACGGCGCCCCGGCTGCGCGACTCACCGGCACCGGCCTGGTCCGCGCCGGTGGCGACATGTTCGTCGCCGGCGCCATCACCGCCCTGGACGGGCACCGAGTGCGGCGCGTCCTGGGCGGCGGTCCCGTCGCGCTCCCCGGCGGGAGCCGGTACCCGGGCCTCACCGTTGGCCTGGCGCCTGGGGCTGGACGACTGGAGCGCCATGCCCCCGGTGGTGCGGAACAGTTCGTCGGCCCCCGGCAGACTCACTCGGCGTGACACCGGGCGAGCACCTCCCTGGCGAGCTGGCGATAGGCGGCGGCACCGACGGAGTTCGAGGCGTACGTGGTGATCGGCTCGCCGGCGACCGTGGTCTCCGGGAAGCGGACCGTGCGCCCGATGACCGTGTGGTAGACGTGCTCGTCGAAGGCCTCGACCACGCGTGCGAGCACCTCACGGCTGTGCACCGTGCGCGAGTCGTACATCGTGGCGAGGATCCCGTCGAGCTCCAGCTCCGGGTTCAGCCGCTCCTGGACCTTCTCGATGGTCTCCGTCAGCAGCGCGACACCGCGCAGCGCGAAGAACTCGCACTCCAGAGGCACTATCACCCTGTGAGCCGCCGTGAGGGCGTTCACGGTGAGCAGGCCGAGCGAGGGCTGACAGTCGATCACGATGTAGTCGTAGTCGGCCATGAGCGGCTTCAGGGCGCGCTGGAGCGTCGACTCGCGCGCGACCTCCGACACCAGCTGCACCTCGGCCGCGGACAGGTCGATGTTGCTCGGCAGCAGGTCCATGTTCGGGACCGCCGTCTTGAGCAGGACCTCGTCCGCGGACATCCCCCGCTCCATGAGCAGGTTGTAGACCGTCAGGTCGAGTTCCATCGGGTTCACACCGAGGCCCACGGAGAGGGCGCCCTGCGGGTCGAAGTCGACCAGCAGGACCCTGCGTCCGTACTCCGCGAGCGCGGCACCCAGGTTGATGGTCGACGTCGTCTTGCCGACGCCGCCCTTCTGGTTGCACATCGCGACGATCGTCGCGGGGCCGTGACTGGTCAGCGGACCCGGGATCGGGAAGTACGGCAGCGGGCGTCCGGTGGGACCGATGCGCTCGCGGCGCTGACGGGCCGCGTCGGGCGCGAGCGTGGCCGCGTACTCCGGATCGGGCTCGTACTCGGCGTCGGGGTCGTAGAAGTGCCCGTCGGGCAGTTCGTCGTAGTCGGCGAAGTGGTTGTGGACCCCGCCACTACCGTCGCCGGCCATGGCGTTCACGTGATGGCCATCCATGCTCATGTGTCCTGGCAGGGTCACCCCGGACATCTGGTGACCCTGATGGGCTGCGAAGGTGCGAACCGCGACGGAGCCGACAGCCGCGAGCCCTACGGGGCCCGATTTCCGCGCCGGCATTCCTGGTTGACCACCCCCGGGAGTAAATGTCGACTCATTCACAAGTCGTCTTACCTCCTTGGTGACCAGGAAACTTCTCGATAGGTCAGCGTGGCACCATGCCGACGGTTGGCGACTCTATGGCGTGTCGGCCGTTCGCAGCAACACAATCCGCCGGACCCGGCCCGATGTGTCGGCAATGAAACATCCCTCTGTCAAGGGCGTACGGCCGTCGCACGGCAGGGTTCACCGGTGCGCGAATCGGTTGAAGCGTTACGTTCGAGGCGAGTTGAGCGAGCTTCGCAAAGTGACCATACACACATCCGGCCGGACCCTGTCCGACAAGGTCCGGCGGGGTGCGGGGTGTTGACGATCCCTGTTGACGTATCGCCTTTTACCCGCTGATGACTTGGTCGTTTAGTCGACCGGGAGCACCTGCGAAGCGGCCGGGACGGTCAGCCGAGCAGTGCTTCCAACTCCGTGTGTTCCAAGCCGTGCGCCTCCGCAACCTCGCGGTGGACGACCTTGCCGTCATGGGTGTTGAGACCCCTGGCGAGCGCGGGATCGCGGCGCAGCGCCGCCACCCAGCCGCGGTCGGCGAGTTCCACGATGTACGGCAACGTGGCGTTGGTGAGCGCGTAGGTCGAGGTGTTGGGCACCGCGCCGGGCATGTTGGCGACGCAGTAGAAGACCGATCCGTGGACCGGGAAGGTCGGTTCGGCGTGGGTCGTGGGACGCGAGTCCTCGAAGCAGCCGCCCTGGTCGATCGCGATGTCGACGAGAACGCTCCCCGGCTTCATCCGCGACACCAGCTCGTTGGTGACCAGCTTCGGGGCCCTGGCACCGGGAATCAGCACGGCGCCGATCACGAGGTCGGCCTCCAGGCAGGCCTTCTCCAGCTCGAACGCATTGGAGACGACGGTCTGGATCTTCGTACCGAAGATCTTGTCGGCTTCCTTGAGCTTGTTGATGTCGCGGTCGAGCAGGGTGACGTGGAAGCCCATGCCGATGGCGATCTGGGCCGCGTTCCAGCCGGAGACACCGCCACCGATGACGACGGCCCGGCCCGCGAGCACACCGGGGACTCCGCCGGGCAGGACACCCCGGCCGCCGTTGGCGCGCATCAGGTGGTAGGCACCGACCTGCGGGGCGAGGCGGCCCGCGACCTCGGACATGGGGGCGAGCAGCGGGAGGGCACGGCCGGGGAGTTCGACGGTTTCGTACGCGATCGCCGTGGTGCCCGATTCCAGGAGCGCGTCGGTGCACTCCCGGGAGGCGGCCAGGTGCAGGTAGGTGAAGAGCGTCTGGTCCTTGCGGAGGCGGTGGTACTCCTCGGCGACGGGCTCCTTGACCTTGAGCAGCAGGTCGGCGGTGGCCCACACCTCGTCGGCCGTCGGAAGGATGTGCGCGCCGGCGGCCACGAACTCGTCGTCCGTGATCGAGGAGCCGACGCCGGCGTTCCGCTCGATGACGACCTGGTGGCCGTGGCGCACCAGTTCGTGCACGCCTGCGGGGGTGATGGCGACGCGGAACTCGTTGTTCTTGACCTCGCGGGGGATGCCGACCTTCACGTCGATCACGGTCCTTGGCTCAGAGGGTGCGGGGGCATAGCAATACATACCCGGACGTGCGGGGCACACCAGGAGACCGCAGGAGAAGGTGCGGTAGAGCCAGTCTAATGAAGGCGTTCTCGGTGTCTAGCCTTTCAAAGCATCAATCTTCGACTGATGTACTACGGATTTCGTAGGCGTTAGCGTCGTGTTCCAGGTCAGGATCACCTTCGGGGAGGTCCGGCTCGCCCTCCCGGGGGTCCGGCTCGTCGCTCAGCAGCCGCTCGGCGGCGGCCCGGTACAGCCCGGCCGCCGTCGGATCACCGAGGTGCTCCAGCGTGTCGGCCGACCGAATCTGGAGCGCTGCCTGCAGCCGTACGTCGTCGGCGCGGCGCGCCCACTCCAGCGCCTCCTGGCAGGTGCGCAGCGACTCCTCGGGCCGCCCCGCATACTCCTGGACCCGCGCCAGCTCGCTCAACGCCCTTGCGTGCGCGGCCACATCACCGTTCTTGCGGTACCCGGCCACCGCGGCCCGCCAGTTGCGCAGTGCCTCGCCGTAGCGGCCCGCGTAGGTGTGCGCGGTGGCGATACGGCCGTACAGCCGGGCGGCGTCCTCGCGCTCGTCGCGCGCCAGGCGCTGGGCGAGCGCACGCCCGTACCAGTCGGCGGCGCGGTCGTAGTCCCCGAGCTCCTGGTGCGCGCCCCCTACGGATTCCATCGCGCGCCCGGTCGCATACGGGTCGTTCGCCTCGCGTCCGGCGTCCAGGGCGGCCCGGTAGCGGGCCAGTGCGTCGTTCGTACGGCCGGTCTGCGCGTCCAGGTCGGCGAGGTTCAGCAGGGCGGCGGCCCGCTCCCGGGGCAGTTCGCGGCGCTCGGCGACATCGAGGACGAGGCGGTGGACGCCGTACAGGTCGGGCGCTGCGGCCTGCGTGCCGACGTGCGCGACCATCGCCTTGACCAGGGCGGACATCAGGCGGCGGGCCAGTGTGTCCAGCTCCCCGTCGGCCACGGCCAGCCGGGCGGCGGCGAGCAGGGCGGGCCGGCGGATCTCCAGCCAGTCCGCCGCCGCCCTCGGGTTCGGGAAGCGCAGCGAGCCGGGCGTGCCGAGGAGTTTCTCGCGGGCCAGCGGGCTGTCGGTCTCGGTGATCGCCCGGCAGGACACCAGCAGCCGTACCGTCCGCTCCAGCATCCGGGCCCGGGCCAGCTGGAGCTCGGCCGGGCGGTCCTGGGACTCCGCGAGAGGGCGCAGGAGGGGCAGCAGGCAGCCGGGGACCTCGTACTGCGGCAGCGGCGACTCCACGGCCGTCAGGAGCCTCAGGGCGACGAAGTCGTCCAGGGTGGCGCGGGCGCCCCCGACCGAGCAGCCGGCCAACGCCGAGGCGGTCTGTGGGTCGACCAGGCCGCCGGGGGCCAGCGCGAGCAGTCGCAGTATCCGGGCGGCCGGGGTGGGCAGCGAGGCGTACACGAGGCGGAATACGCGGCTCAGGGCGGTGCCCTCGTCACCCTCGGCGTGCAGTTGCTTGGCGAGGTCGGAGACGGCCGCCTGGGGCCGGGCCGCGAGCCAGCCGCCGGCCAGCATCAGCGCGGCGGGCTGCCCCTGGCACACCTCGGCGAGGCCTTCGGCGGAGCGGGGGTCCACAGTGACGCGTACCGATCCCGTGAAGCGCTCGAGCAGTTCCACGGCGGACTTGGTGTCGAGGCCGCCCAGTGTGCACGGGCGGACGTCGGAGATCCCGGTCAGCGGGCCCCCGGAGACGGCGACGGCCAGGCAGTCGGGGTTGTCCGGCAGTAGCGCGTCGACCTGCTCGGCGTCGGCCGCGTCGTCGAGCAGGAGCAGCATCCGCCGGTCGGCCAGCGCGTCGCGCAGCGCCTCGGACAGTTCGTCCTCGTCGGCGCCGGGCGGGGTGGGCAGGTCCAGGGCGGTGAGCAGCTCGCGGGCGGTGCGTTCGGTCGGCACGCGCGTGCCGTCGGGCTCGGCGAGCCGGGCGCGCAGCACGCCGTCCGGGTAACTGTCCGCGACCTGCCGGGCCAGCTCCTCGGCGAGAGCGCTGCGGCCCGAGCCGGGCTTGCCGGCGATGAGGAGCACACGCGCGCGGGGCGCTTTCCGGCCCGCGAGAGTGTCGAGTCCGGCGCGCTCGATGTCGGCGCGCAGTTCCTTCAACTCTCTTGCCCTGCCGAGGAACTGACTGTCCGTTGGAACGGGCGGCCGATCGTTTCCGGACAGCTTCGTGCTGTCTGTGTCCACCGCCTGATCCGTCACGGGCCACACTCCCGTCCACCTGCACGCGCAAGCCCGCCGGGACTCCGGTTCGGGCGTTTCCAGAGCCTAGTTCACGCTCTGCGACGATCTGCGCGGAGCGCGGCGGGCAGGTCGCCCGATCGGATCAGGCGATGGTCACACCGGACGCGGCAGGCGAGCCCTGAGGGCGCCTCAGGCATCCTCAGGCCTCGAAGGGCCTGGCGGGCCACAGCGCCTCGGCCGGGCGCAGCGTGTCGAGTCCGTCGCCCTTCTCGGCCGCCACCAGTGAAAGGACGCCGACGACGAGGCAGTTGTTGTGCAGTTCGCCGGCGAGGACACCCCGGACGAGTTCGTCGACAGGCACGCGCGCGTGCTCCATGTCGGCCTCCTCGTCCTCGACCTCGAAGCGCTGTCCCTCGGCCTCGGACAGATTCCGGGCCAGGAAGATCCGCACGGCCTCGTCGCAGCCGCCGGCCGTGGGGTAGACGTCGGTCAGCACCCGCCAGTCCTCGGCCTTGACGTGCGCCTCCTCGTACAGCTCGCGCTGGGCGGCGTGCAGCGGATTCTCGCCGGGTACGTCGAGCAGACCGGCCGGGATCTCCCACATCCGCTGGCGGACGGGGTGGCGGTACTGCCGGATCAGCAGCACCCGGCCTTCGGCGTCGAGGGCCAGGACGCCCACGGAGCCGGGGTGCACCTGGTAGTCGCGGCCCACGACCGAACCGTCGGGCATGACGACCTCGTCGGTGCGCACGGAGGTCTTGTTGCCCACGAAGGGGGTCTCCGTGGCCCGGATCTCCCACTCCTCCGGAGTGTCCTTGATGGTGGTCATGTCGACTTGTCCTCCCGCATCCCGCGTCGCGCCCGTACACAAGAAACCGGCACCCGGGACCAGCACGGGAACCGGCACAGAAAACCGGGGCACGCACCCCCAAAGGCGCGCACCCCGGTCACCGTACAGCCCTTGCGTTACTTGCCCGTCTTGCGCTTGACGGCGGCCTTGACGAGGCCGGCGAAGAGCGGGTGGGGGCGGGTGGGGCGGGAGCGCAGCTCCGGGTGGGCCTGCGTGGCCACCAGGTAGGGGTGGACCTCGCGCGGGTACTCGACGTACTCGACCAGCTTGCCGTCCGGAGAGGTGCCGGAGAACTGGAGGCCGGTCTGCTTCTCCAGTTCGGCGCGGTAGCTGTTGTTGACCTCGTAGCGGTGCCGGTGACGCTCCTCGACGTACTCCTTGCCGTCGTACACCTCGCGCACGATGGAGCCCTCGGCGAGCTTGGCCGGGTACATGCCCAGGCGCATCGTTCCGCCCATGTCGCCGTCGCCGGCCACGATGTCGAGCTGCTCGGCCATCGTCGAGATGACCGGGTGGGCGGTGGCGGCGTCGAACTCGGTGGAGTTGGCGTCCTCGATGCCGGCCAGGTTGCGGGCCGCCTCGATGACGATGCACTGGAGGCCCAGGCACAGCCCCAGCAGCGGGATCTTGTGCTCGCGGGCGTACTGGATCGCGCCGACCTTGCCGGACACGCCGCGGTCGCCGAAGCCGCCCGGGATGCAGATCGCGTCCACGTCCTCCAGCTGCTTCTGGGCGCCTGCGGGGGTCTTGCAGTCGTCCGAGGTGACCCACTTGATCTTCACGCGCGCATGGTTGGCGAAGCCGCCCGCGCGCAGCGCCTCGGTGACCGAGAGGTAGGCGTCGGGCAGGTCGATGTACTTGCCGACCAGGGCAAGGTTGATCTCGTGGGCGGGGTTGTGGACGCGGTCCAGGAGGTCGTCCCAGGTCGTCCAGTCCACGTCACGGAAGGGCAGGTCCAGCTTGCGGACGACATAGGCGTCCAGGCCCTCGCGGTGCACGGTCTTGGGGATGTCGTAGATCGAGCGGGCGTCCGGACAGGCCACCACCGCGGCCTCGTCGACGTCGCACATCAGGGAGATCTTGCGCTTGATCGCGGTGGGGACCTCACGGTCGCAGCGCAGCACGATCGCGTCCGGCTGGATACCGATGTTCCGCAGGGCCGCCACGCTGTGCTGGGTCGGCTTGGTCTTCAGCTCGCCGGAGGGGCCGATGTAGGGCAGCAGCGAGATGTGGACGACGAACACGTTGTCGCGGCCGACCTCGTGGCGGACCTGACGCACGGTCTCCAGGAAGGGCAGCGACTCGATGTCGCCCACCGTGCCGCCGACCTCGGTGATGACGACGTCGACCTCGTCGGTGGCCATCCGGCGGATGCGGTGCTTGATCTCGTTGGTGATGTGCGGGATGACCTGGACGGTGTCGCCCAGGTACTCGCCGCGCCGCTCCTTCGCGATCACCGTCGAGTAGATCTGGCCGGTGGTGACGTTCGCCGAGCCGTCGAGGTCACGGTCGAGGAAGCGCTCGTAGTGGCCGATGTCCAGGTCGGTCTCGGCACCGTCGTGGGTGACGAACACCTCACCGTGCTGGAAGGGGTTCATCGTGCCGGGGTCGACGTTGAGGTAGGGGTCGAGCTTCTGCATGACGACCCGCAGTCCGCGCGCCTTGAGGAGCATGCCGAGGCTGGAGGCGGTCAGCCCCTTGCCGAGCGAGGAGGCGACACCCCCGGTGACGAAGATGTGCTTGGTCGTCGTGGCGTTGCTGTTTCGAAAAGCAGCGGGTGTCATGGCCAAGGCGGGGCTCCCGTGGTCGCGGTCTGGGGTGCGGTACGGCCGCCCGGCCCGGAGCTTTCCGGGTTTTCACTGGAGGAGCCGTCGCTGCGGTTCGGGGGTTTCCTGCCCACCGGTCCACGGGCTACCAGGGTATCAGCGACCCGGGGAGATGGCTTCCGGCCACGCTCCGCGCACACGCGGACACCCATCCCGTACACGAGTCACCATCCCCCTGTCCGGCGCTCACCCGAAACCGTGTCCGCTCACCCGAGCTTCACTCGTTCAGCGGACCCGGGTTGTCCGGAGCGGCACGCGGATCATCTGAGTGCGTCGTATGCTCCTCGCACACTCGCTGCCGAGCCCGGCCGGCAACACGGCACCACCCCCGCCTGTAACCCCGGAACAACGAGCGCTCGTCAGTCCGTTGAGCAAAATTTGGTGTTTGCTTCACCGCTCAACGACGCTAGACAACGAACCCTTGACCGCAAGATCGAGACCCCCGTTTTCCTTTTTCTGGGGGCGACGTGGCCTTTCGACTGGAGTTGCACGTGGCCGGGCTCATCGAGGACTACGCACTCATCGGGGACATGCAGACCGCCGCGTTGGTCTGCCGGGACGGCACAGTCGACTGGCTGTGCCTGCCCCGCTTCGACTCCCATGCCGTCTTCGCGGGACTGCTCGGCACCGAGGAGCACGGCTTCTGGCGCCTCGGTCCCGCGCACGCGGCGGACGCAGCACCACCCGTAGCGGCCCGCCGCCGCTACCGGGGCGACTCGTTGATCCTCGAAACCGAGTGGGACACCCCGCGCGGCACGGTCAGAGTGACCGATTTCATGCCCCCTCGCGACGGCGCCCCCCAGCTGATCCGCATCGTGGAAGGAGTCAGCGGCCGGGTGCCGATGCGCTCGGCCCTGCGCATGCGGTTCTCCTACGGCCGTGTCGTGCCGTGGGTGCACAAGCACGAGGGACGGACGGTCGCCGTCGCCGGCCCCGACTCGGTGTGGTTCGACACCACCGCCGAGACGTACGGCAAGTCCCTGACGACGTACGCCGACTTCACGGTGGCGCCGGGCGACCGGATCGCGTTCACGATCTCCTGGGAGCCCTCGCACAAGCAGCCGCCCGCACTGCCCGAGCCGGAGCAGTCCCTCGACGCCACCGAGGAGTTCTGGCGCGAGTGGGTCGAGCAGTGCACGTACCACGGCCCCTACCGGGAGGCCGTCGTCCGCTCGCTCATCACGCTGAAGGCGCTGACGTACGCGCCGACCGGCGGCATCGTGGCCGCCCCCACCACCTCCCTCCCGGAGGACATCGGCGGCGTGCGCAACTGGGACTACCGCTACACCTGGCTGCGCGACGCGGCCATCACCCTCTCCTCCCTCCTGCGCACCGGCTACCGCGACGAGGCCCGCGCCTGGCGCGAGTGGCTGCTGCGCGCGGTCGCCGGCGACCCCGAGAACCTGCAGATCATGTACGGCATCGCGGGCGAACGGGAGTTGGGCGAGGCCGAGTTGGACTGGCTGCCCGGCTACGAGAACTCGGGCCCCGTCCGGGTCGGCAACGGCGCCGCGCACCAGCTCCAGCTGGACGTGTACGGCGAGGTCACCGAGGCCCTGCACCTGGCTCATATGACGGGCCTGGCCCGCAACGACTACGCCTCCCTGCTCCAACTCAAGCTGATCCGCTACCTGGAGCAGCACTGGGACGAGCCCGACGAGGGCATCTGGGAGGTGCGCGGTCCGCGCCGTCACTTCGTGCACTCCAAGGTCATGGCCTGGGTCGCGGTGGACCGCACGATCAAGCTCATCGAGTCCGGCGACGCGGACGGCCCGCTGGAGCAGTGGATCGAGCTGCGTGACGACATCCACCGGGACGTGTGTGAGAAGGGTTACGACAAGGAGCGCAACACCTTCACGCAGTCGTACGGCTCGAAGGAACTGGACGCCTCCCTGCTGCTGATCCCGCAGATGGGCTTCCTGCCTCCCGACGACAAGCGGGTCATCGGCACCATCGAGGCCATCCAGCGCGAGCTGTCGACCGAGGACGGCTTCATCCTGCGCTACCCGACGACCTCGGGCGGCGACGAGAACCTCGACGGTCTGCCGGGCGACGAGGGCGCGTTCCTCGCCTGTTCGTTCTGGATGGCGGACGACCTGGCGATGATCGGCCGGGTCGACGAGGCCCGCAAGCTCTTCGAAAAGCTCCTCGCCCTCCGCAACGACCTGGGCCTGCTGGCCGAGGAGTGGGACCCACGCCTCAAGCGCCAGGTGGGCAACTTCCCCCAGGCCTTCAGTCATGTCCCCTTGATCGACACGGCACTGCGCCTGACGGCGTCGGGGGCATACGGCGGCTGAGAACCGGCGACCAGGAAACCCGCGCCCCGATAGGGGCGCGGGGAACTGCGCGACCAGCCACAACGTACCCGCGGCCTGAAAACGCGCTCACACAGCGGAGCGCCTACGCTGGAAGCACGCAAATGCCCCTTATCGGAAGGGGACCGCCATGGTTTCCCCCGCAAAGGCCGGCGCAGCCCTCGCCGCGCTGCGCGAGGATCTGACCGGCGACGTGCTCGCCCCGGGAGATCCGGGATACGACGACGCCCGGAGCGTCTTCAACGCCATGATCGACCGGCGTCCGGCGGTGATCGCACAGTGCGCGGACGAAGCCGATGTGGCCCGTTCCGTACGCTTCGCCCGCGACCTGGACCTGCCGATCGCGGTGCGCGGCGGCGGCCACAGCGTGGCGGGCATGGCCGTGAACGACGGCGGTCTGGTGATCGATCTGCGCCGGATGCACGAGGTGACCGTCCATCGGGCGGCCCATTCGGTACGGGTCCGGGGCGGGGCCCTGATGAGCCACCTGGACCGGGCGACCCAGCCGCACGGCCTGGCGACCACCGGCGGCCGGGTCTCCACGACCGGTGTCGCCGGCTTCGTGCTCGGCGGCGGCAGCGGCTGGCTCGACCGGGCCCACGGCCTCGCCGTCGACAACCTCATCGGCGTCGACCTGGTCAGCGCCGACGGCACCGAGGTCCACGCGAGCGCCGAGCAGAACCCGGAGCTGTTCTGGGCCCTGCACGGCGGCGGCGGGAACTTCGGTGTCGCCACCTCGCTCACCCTGAGACTGCATGAGCTGCCCGCGTTCTCCATCGCGCTGCTGCTCTACCTCCCCGAGTTCGGCCCCGAGGTCACCCGCACCTACCGCGACGTGATCGAGGCCGGCCCGGTCGAGGCGAGCGGCGGGGTCATCCATCTCACCGGCCCGCCCGAGGAGTTCGTCCCGCCGCATCTGGTCGGACAGCTGCTGTGCGGTGCGCTGCTGACGTACGCGGGCGCCGAGGAGGACATGCGCAAGCTCGTGGAGCCGCTGCTGGCGCTGCCGCACGAGGCGGAGATCGTCACCGCGATCCCGTACGCCGACTTCCAGTGCATGCTCGACGACCCGCCCGGGCTGCGGAACTACTGGTCGGCCGAGTACCTGACCGGCGCGCCCGACGAGTTCGTGGACGTCTTCTGTGCTCTCGGGGACGCCCTTCCCGTGCCCACCGGGACCCAGAGCGCGCTGTTCCCGCTCGGCGGCGCCATCGCGGACGGCCCGTCCGAGTACCCCGTCCCCTACCGGGACGCCCCGTGGGCCGTGCACCCCTTCGGCATCTGGGAGGACCCGGCGGACGACGAGCGCTGTGTCCAGTGGGTCCACGATGTCCGTACCGCCGTCCGGCCGTGGAGCACCGGCGCGGTCTACCTCAACTTCATCGGGGACGAGGGCGCGGAGCGCGTGATCGCGGGCCTGGGCGCCGAGAACACCCGTCGGCTGGCGTCGGTAAAACGCCAGTTCGACCCGGACAACGTGTTCCGCTTCAACCACAACATCGTTCCGGCGTAGGCGAGCCGGTGGTGCCGCTGATGCGCAGGTCGTCAGCCGTACGCGGGTGCGGGTAGCGTCCGCTGCATGGACAGCCGCGCGGAGAGCCGTTTCGAGACCCGGGGCGCCGGCATCACCGTGCGGCGGGCGCTGGAGCTGCCCGGGCTGCGCAGCGGGCTGCCGGAGATCCTGGCGGGCGCCGACCGGCTGGGGCGGACCGTGCGGTGGGTGCACGCGGGCGAGGTCCCGCACATCGCCTCGCTGCTGAAAGGCGGCGAGCTGCTCCTGACGACCGGGTACGGGCTCGGCACCCGTCCGGCCGAGCAGCGCGCATTCGTCCGTACGCTCGCGGAGCGGGGCATCGCGGCGCTCGTCGTGGAGCTGGGCCCCCGCTTCACCCGGCTGCCCGCGGCCCTTGTCGAGACGGCCCGTTCGACCGGTCTCCCCCTGGTCCAGCTGCACCGCGAGGTGGCGTTCGTGGCCGTCACCGAGGAGATCCACACCGAGATCGTCAACGGCCACTACGCGCTGCTCCAGCGGGCCGAGGAGGTCCACCGGCGCTGCACGGAGGCCCTGCTGGGCGGCGGTGGTATCCCGCAGGTCCTGGGCATCCTGGCCGACTTCAGCGGCAACCCGGTGTTCCTGGAGACGACGGACGGCCAGCTCCTGTACGCCGCCGGCGCCGGTCCCGAGGGCGCCGACCCGCTCCAGGTGTGGGAGGGGCTGCGCGCCCACCACAAGGATGCGCCGCCGTCCGCCGGTTCCGTGCTCGTCGATGTCCCCGGGGGCGGCCCCGGCGCCGGCTCGGTCCGCGCACGCCTGGTCCTGCTGCCCGTCCTCGAACCTCTTGCCCCCGTGCACCGCATGGCCGCCGAACGGGCCGCGGGCATCCTGGCCGTCGTGCTGATGCAGGCCCGCCAGGAGGAGGAGCTGGCGGCTCGTGGCCGCGGCGACTTCCTCACCGACCTCGCCGAGGGCCGTGTCGAAGCGGAGGCCGCGCCCGCGCAGGCCCGCGTCCTCGGCTTCAAACCCGGCACCGGCCCGCTGCTGCCGATGGTGATGCGGCTCGGCGACACCGTGTCACCGGGCGGCGGCTGGGCGGTGCTGGCGCGGGCGGTCACGGAGGAGCTGGCGTCGGTGGGCGTGCCGGTGCTGCTGGGCGTACGGCCGGTCGAGGGGCGCGTGCCGCTGCTGGTGGGCCTGCGTACGGAGGCGGAGCGCCCGGCGGTCGCCGACCGGGTCGCGGCGGCGCTGCGGGCGGGTGTGGAGCGAGCGGGGATGCAGCGCCCTGGCGCCCACCCGCCGGTCGTCGTGGTCGGGGTCGCCGGCGGCTGGGCGGCGGCCTCGGCGGGTCTGCGGCACGCGGCGGAGACGGCGACGGCGGCCCAGGGTCTGCCGGACCGCCCCTGGTACGACGCCCGTCGCCTGGACATCGACCTGCTGCTGTGGCGCCTGCGCGACCAGCCCGACCTGGCGGCCTTCGTGGACCGCGCGATCGGCCCGCTGCGCACCCACGACGACCGCTCCAAGCCGCCGCTGCTGCCCACCCTGGAGACGTATCTGGCCCACGCGGGCCGCAAGGCGGAGACGGCCCGCGAACTCCACCTCAACCGCCAGACCCTCTACAACCGCCTCGCGCGGATCGGGGAGTTGCTGGGCACGGACCTCGACGACCCGCAGACGGTACTGGCGTTGAGCCTGGCGCTACGGGCCCGCAGACACGTGGCCTGAGCCCTGGGGGCAGGTTTTTCAGGTCAGCGGCCGGGGCTGCGTGAACTCGTCGTAGACGCTCAGCACTTGGGCGACGGTCTCGTCCTCGGTGGGCCAGGTGCCGATCTGCCGGACGCCGCGCTCCCGGAGGAGTTCCTGGCGTTCAGGGTCCCCGAGGAGCCGTACGACGGCCCTGCCGAGCGCCACCGCGTCGCCGTACGGGACGAGTTCGGCCGCGTCGCCGACCAGCTCCGGAACGCCTCCCACGGCGGTCGCGATCAGCGGCACGCGCGCGTGGAGTGCCTCCTGGGCGAGTACGGAGCGCGACTCCCAACGGCTGGGCAGAAGTGCGAGATCGGCGGCGACGAGCAGTTCGCTCACATCGTCGCGCCGCCCGATGAGCCGGACCGGCAGCCCCTCGTTCTCGATGCGGGCCTGCAACTCCGCCCGCAACGGCCCCTCCCCCGCGATCACGAGGAGCGGCGCCGGATCGAGACCGTACCACGCGCGAACGGCGTCCAGCAGCACGTCGTACCCCCGGTGCCGGTCGAGGGTGCCGACGGCCATGAGCAACGGGCGGTCCGTGGCACCGAGTTCGGCCCGCGTCTTGCACCGGTCGGACTCGTCCCGGCCCAGGGCTCCTCGCGGGGCGGGCAGCGCCACGGCGGACAGCCGGGCGTCCCTGGCCCCGCGCCGCCGGGCCCGGTCCACGAGGTCGGAGGAGGTCCCGAGGACGACGGAGGAGGCCTTCACGGCCCGCCGCTCCAGCACCTTCAGCAGCTGGGCTCGGGGCCCCTCGGCGTACGCCCGGTTGTGCCAGGTGACGACCAGCGGAGTCCGGCGCCCGCTGAGCGCGAGGGCGGCCCGGAAGGAGGCGTGCAGCCCGTGCGCGTGTACGAGGTCGGCGTTCGAACAGGCCGCGCGCAGCGCCGCCACCGAACCGGGGTCACTGCTGCGCGGGATGGGCACGTGTTCGGCACCGGCGCCCGTGAAGTCGTAGGCGCTGTCGGCGTCGGAGGGGGCGCACACGGTCACCCGCACGCCTCTCTCGACGAGCCCCGCGGCCAGCGAACGCACGTGCGCGCTGCTGCCGGCGTTGCCGCCACCGAGCACCTGCACGGTGCGCAGCGGCGACTGACCGTGCGGTGAGTGGCTGCTCGCGGGGCTCACGTGGCCGGGGGCTCCTGGTTCGGCATCGGGCGGTCACGAAGAAATGACACGGAGAAACGTACAGAAGGTTTGGGCGGAAGGGGTGTACCGCGCCACTTCCTCCGTGTACGGGGGTATTCCGTGCTCCTTCAAGGATGCCAGTACGTACGGGTGTTCCGGACCACGGAGGGGTGGGGCGGGTCACTCACACGAGTGAGAGCGCCCCCACCGAAGGTCAACCGTTCGAATGTCGGCTGGCAGCTGCCAGCTGTCAGCTGTCCGCCCGAGCCGTCGCCAGCAGCTCCTCCGCATGCGCCCGCGCGGTCTCCGAGTCCTCCTGCCCGGCCAGCATCCGCGACAGCTCCCGGACCCGGTCCTCGCCCTCCAGGACCTTCACGCCCGACCGGGTCACCGACCCGTCGCTGGTCTTCTCCACCAGCAGCTGCCGGTCGGCGAACGCGGCGACCTGCGGCAGGTGCGTCACGACGACGACCTGGGCGCTCTTCGCCAGCCGGGCCAGCCGGCGCCCGATCTCCACGGCCGCCTTGCCGCCCACACCGGCATCGACCTCGTCGAACAGATAGGTGGGCACGGGGTCGGTTCCCGCGAACACGACCTCCACGGCCAGCATCACGCGGGACAGCTCACCCCCGGACGCCCCCTTGGCGATGGGCCGCGCGGGCGCCCCCGGATGCGGGGCGAGCAGCAGTTCGACCTCGTCGGCGCCGGACGGCCCGTAGGCGACCGTACGTCCGTCGACCTCGACACCCACGGGGTCCTCGGTCTGCCGGATGTCGAACGACACGCGCGCGTGGGGCATCGCCAGCGAGGCCAGCTCGGCGGTCACGGCGTCCGCGAACCGCGAGGCGGCCTCCGTCCGCGCGTCCGTCAACGCCTGTGCCATCCAGCTCAGTTCGCCGCGCAGCGCGTCCCGCTCGGCGGTCAGCTCGCCGATCCGCTCGTCGTCTCCGTCGAGTTCGAGCAGCCGTGCGGCGCCCTCCTCGGCCCAGGTGAGCACTCCGGCCACGCCGGAGCCGTACTTCCGCGTCAGCGCGGTGAGCGCGGCCCGCCGTTCCTCGACGGCCGCCAGCCGCAGCGGATCGGCGTCCAGGTCGTCGGCGTACCCCGCCAGCTCCCCGGCGACGTCGCCGAGCAGGATGCCGACCTCCCCGATCCGGTCGGCGAGCGCGGCCAGGGCGGAGTCGTGCGACCGTACGGCCTCCAGGGCCCGATGGGCGCCCGCGACGAGCGTGGCGGCCTCGATGCTCTCGGGGTCCTCGGGGTTACCGGCGAGGGCGGCGTGGGCGACGGTCGCGGCCGAGGCCAGCGCCTCCGCGTGCCCGAGCCGCTCGGCCTCCTCGGCGAGCTCGGCGTCCTCACCGGCCCGCGGCTCCACGGCGGCGATCTCGTCGAGCCCGTACCGCAGCATGTCGGCTTCCTGGGCCCGCTCACGCGCGCGCGTGGTGATGTCGTCCAGCTCGTTGGAGACGGCCCGCAGCCTCTTGTACGCCTCCCCGTACTTGGTGAGGGGCGCGGAGACCGCGTCCCCCGCGTACCGGTCGAGCGCCGCGCGCTGCCGGGACAGCTTGAGCAGCCCCTGCTGGTCGGTCTGCCCGTGCACGGCCACCAGCTCGTCGGCCAGCTCGGCCAGCACACCCACGGGCACGGAACGCCCGCCCAGATGAGCCCGCGAACGCCCCTCCGCGGAAACGGTACGGCTGATGAGCAGCGCCCCGTCGTCCAGCTCCGCGCCGGCCTCCTCGGCCCGTACGACGGCAGCACCGCCCGGGGGCACGGTGATCCGCCCCTCCACGACCGCGTTCTTGGCCCCGATCCGCACCAACGCCGCATCAGCCCGGCCACCGAGCAGCAGCCCCAGGCTGGTCACGACCATGGTCTTGCCCGCACCGGTCTCACCGGTCACGGCGGTAAAGCCTGGCGACAGCTCGACCACCGCATCGTCGATGACGCCGAGCGACCGTATCCGCATCTCCTCCAGCACGAACACGACCATACGAGGTCAGCCACCCCATGTGCGACGCCCCCCACCTCGAATGAGAGAACCCGCAGGTAACGAATGACTATCGGCCCTCACATGTCACCCGGGTGAGTGGACCTGTTCAGGGGCGCGGGGAACTGCGCGACAAGCCACGGCGAACCCGCACACGCGGAACCCGCACACGCGCACAGATCCCCGCCACCCCCTACGGAGCGCTAGTGAGGCGCTCCTCGCCAACCGGACACCGGCAACGCGAACTTGGCTACCAGCCGATCAGTGAACGAAGCATGATGCAGCCGAGCCAACCGAACCGGCACAGCCCCCCGCCGCACCTCCACCCGCGCCCCGGGAGGCAACTCCATGGTCCGCCGCCCGTCACACCACAGCACCCCCGGAGGAATGTGCGGCAGAACCTCCACAGCGAGCACGGAGTCAGGAGAGGTCACCAGCGGCTTCGCGAACAGCGCGTGCGCACTGATCGGCACCATCAGCAGCGCTTCCACCTCGGGCCACACCACAGGCCCACCGGCGGAGAAGGCATAGGCGGTCGATCCGGTAGGTGTCGACAGACAGATGCCGTCACACCCGAACCCGGTGACCGGCCGCCCGTCGATCTCCAGCACGACCTCGAGCAACTTCTCCGCGGACACCTTCTGCACGGCCGCCTCGTTCAGCGCCCAGTCGGTGTGCACGATGTTCCCGTTCTGGTGCACGACGACGTCGATGGTCATCCGTTCCTCGACCTCGTACGACTTCGTCACCACCCGGTCGACAACCTTGTCGAGGTCGTCGCGCTCGGCCTCGGCGAGGAAGCCGACGCTACCGAGGTTGACGCCGAGCATCGGCACCCCGGACGCCCGGGCGAACTCGGCGCCGCGCAGCAGCGTGCCGTCACCGCCCAGCACGATGAGCAACTCGCACCCGTCGAGGCACTGCGCGGTGGCCTCCTCGATCAGCTCCACCTCCGGCGGCAACGGCAGGTTGGCCGCCTCCGCCGCCAGCACCCGCACCCCGAGTCCGGAGCGCACCAGCCCCTGGACCACGAGCTCGGCACTTCTTATCGCGGCCGGCCGCCCGGTGTGGGCAAGCAGGAAAACAGTACGATCTCGGGTCTGAGTCAACGAGGCCCCTCCGCCACTGCACGTTCGACATCGGCCGGGTTGAGTTCGGGTGCGCCGGCCCGCAGCCACAGAAAATACTCGACGTTCCCCGACGGCCCGGGCAGCGGGCTGGCGGTCACGCCCTGTACACCCAGCCCCAACTGCCCTGCGCGGGTGGCGACTCCGCGTACCGCCTCGGCACGCAGTTCGGGACTGCGTACGACTCCTCCACTGCCCAGCCGTTCCTTCCCCACCTCGAACTGTGGTTTGACCATCATCACCAGGTCGGCATCGGGTGCCGCGCACCGCGCAAGGGCGGGCAGCACGAGACCGAGCGGGATGAAGGACAGGTCCCCCACGACAAGATCCACTGGTTCCCCATCGATCGCTTCGAGCGTCAACTCGCGTACGTTCGTACGGTCCTTGACGGTGACGCGTTCATCGCTTTGGAGAGACCACGCGAGTTGTCCGTACCCCACATCGACGGCGACGACGTGTACGGCACCGGCGCGCAGCAGTACGTCGGTGAATCCGCCGGTGGACGCGCCGGCGTCGAGCGCCCGCCGTCCGCCGACCTTCAGCCCTTGCGGTACGAAGACCTCCAGGGCGCCTGCGAGCTTGTGACCGCCCCGGGAGACGTACTCGGGATCGTTGCCGTCGGCCACGACGACGATCGCGGCGGCGGTCTCCACCTGGGTGGCGGGCTTGGTCGCGACGGTCTTACTGACGGTGACCCGCCCGGCGGCGATCAGCTGGCTCGCGTGCTCGCGCGAACGCGCGAGTTTCCGCCGCACCAGCTCGGCGTCAAGGCGGCGGCGTGCCACTCCTGCCACGTTCGGTTCAGCTCCTATTGCCGTACGTCGATGGGGGCGCCGGAGGTCCCGGGCGGGCGTCGAGCGCGGTGAGCGTGTCGCGCAGCCCCCGGTGTACATCCTCGTACACCTCGACGTGTCCGTCCGTGGCGAGGTGGTCGGCGTCACCGAGCCGGTCGAGCAGGGCGTCGACGTCGGCCTCGCCCGTGGGGGCGCGGGGGACGTTCAGCGGGGCCGGTGCGGCGGGGTCGGCCTCGGGCGCGACGACCGCCTCCGGAACGGCACCCGCATCCGGAGCCGGATCCGAAACCGGAACCGGTGTCTCCTCCGGGCCCTCGGCCGGCGGCACTGAGTCGTTCATGCCCTGACGCTACCGCGAACGGCTGAGGTACCGTCGTTCGCGATGGCGACGATTGAGGAGTGCCGCAGCGCACTCGACAAGCTCTCGGACAACATGGCGGGCGCGAGCGGGGACCTGCGCGAGGCGGCGGCCCTGGACCGCTCGCTGAGCTGCCGTATCACCGATCTGGACGTCACCTTCGTGGGACGGCTGCGGGGAGGCCGTATCGAGGTCCAGGACACCCTCCAGGGGCCGCCCCCGGAGAAGGCCGAGATCCGGCTCACCATGTCCGGCGACGACCTGGTGGCGATGGTCACCGGCGAGCTGAACTTCGCGAAGGCGTGGGGTTCGGGCCGGGTGAAACTGGAGGCGGGCCTGCGGGACCTGTTCCGCCTCAGAAAACTCCTCTGACCGCCCTCAGGAAGCCTCTGCGGTCACCCTGCTACGGGTCTTGCGCGCGGCCGGCACCACCAGCGGCGTCCCCGTCTCCGGATCGTCGATGACCTGGCAGCGCAGCCCGAACACCTCCTCGACCAGCCCGGCCGTGACGATGTCGCCCGGCGCGCCCTCGGCGACGACCGAGCCCTCGCACAGCGCGATGAGATGCGTGGCGTACCGGGCGGCGTGATTGAGGTCGTGCAGGACGGCGACCAGGGTCCGCCCCTGCTCCTCGTGCAGCTCGGCGCAGAGGTCGAGGACGTCGATCTGGTGCTGGATGTCGAGATAGGTCGTCGGCTCGTCGAGCAGCAGCAGCGGTGTCTGCTGGGCGAGCGCCATCGCGATCCACACCCGCTGGCGCTGACCGCCGGACAGCTCGTCGACATAGCGGTCGGCGAGTTCGGAGACGCCGGTCGACTCCATGGACTCCCGGACGATCCGCTCGTCGTCGTGGGACCACTGGCGCAGCATGCCCTGGTGCGGGTAGCGGCCCCGGCCCACCAGGTCTGCGACGGTGATCCCGTCGGGCGCGATCGACGACTGCGGCAGCAGCCCGAGCGTCCGTGCGACCTTCTTCGCGGGCATCGACTGGATGACCTGCCCGTCGAGCAGCACCCGGCCCTCGCTCGGCTTCAGCATCCGCGACAGGGCCCGCAGCAGGGTGGACTTGCCACAGGCGTTCGGGCCGACGATGACCGTGAAGGAGTTGTCGGGGATCTCCACCGACAGCTGTTCGGCGATCACCCGCTGGTCGTAGGCGAGGGTCACGCTCTCGGCGGACAGGCGGTTCACGGTGTTGGTGCCCTTCTTGACGTTCTCGTTCGCGCTCGCGGAGTCGCTCATATCCGCCCCGCCTTCCGTTCCGTAACCAGCAGCCACAGCAGGTAGACCCCGCCGAGCACCCCGGTCACCACCCCCACGGGCAGCTGATCGGCGCCGAAGACCCGCTGCGAGGCCCAGTCGGCCACGATCAGCAGGGTGGCGCCCATGCACATGGACGGCACGAGGTTCGGGCCGGGCGAGCGGGTCAGCCGCCGGGCGAGCTGCGGCGCGGTCAGCGCCACGAAGCCCACGGGCCCCGCTGCGGCCGTGGCAGCCGCGGTGAGCAGCACGGCTGCCAGCATCAGCACCAGCCGTACACGCTCGACGCGCACCCCGAGGGCGTACGACACGTCGTCGCCCATCTCCGTCATCCGCAGCCCGCGCGCGTTGACGAGCACCACGGGTACGAGGACCGCGCACAGCCACGTCAGCGGCCAGACCTGGTCCCAGTCCCGCCCGTTGAGGGAACCGGTCATCCACACGACCGCGCGGGCCGCGTCGACGAGGTCGGCCTTGGTGATCAGGTAGCCGTTGACCGCCGTGACGACCGCGGAGACCCCGATGCCGACGAGCACCAGCCGGTACCCGTGCACGCCCTGCTTCCAGGCCAGCAGATAAATGGCGAACCCGGTCACCAGCCCGCCCACCAGCGCCCCGACGGTGACCGCGCCGGCGCTCCCGGAGAACAGCACGATCATGACCAGCGCACCGGCCGTCGAGCCCTGGCTGAGGCCGAGTACGTCCGGACTGCCCAGCGGATTGCGGGAGATTGACTGGAAGAGCGCACCGCCCAGCCCGAGCGAGGCCCCGACCAGCAGCCCGACCAGCACCCGGGGCAGCCGCAGCTCGTTGACGATGAACTCCTGGCCCGCGTTCCCGTCGCCCAGCAGGGTCTTGAGGACGTCCCCCGCCGGGATCGGGAAGTCACCGGTACCGATCAGCACCACGCTCGCGGTGAGCACGGTCAGCAGCAGCACCACGACGACGACCAGCGCGCGCACGTCCAGCCGGAGAGAGAGGCCGCCAGGGGCCCGTACGACACGGTCGGCACGGCGGGCTTGCGGTGCGGGGTCGCTCTTCACAGCTGGGCCGTCCTCCGCCGTCGTACGAGAAAGATGAAGACCGGGCCGCCGATGACCGCGGTGACGATGCCGACCTGGAGTTCGGCGGGCCGGGCGACCATCCGCCCGACGACATCGGCGCCGAGCAGCAGCACCGGCGAGAGAACGGTCGCGTACGGCAGGATCCAGCGCAGGTCGGGCCCGGTGAAGGACCGTACGACGTGCGGGACCATCAGCCCGACGAAGACGATCGGACCGCAGGCGGCGGTCGCGGCCCCGCACAGTACGGTCGCGGCGGCCATGGACAGCGCACGGGTGCGGTTCAGGTTGGCGCCGAGGGCACGGGCGGTGTCGTCGCCCATCGCCACGGCGTTGAGCGGCCGGGCGAGCAGCAGCGCGAGGACCGTGCCGGCCACGATGAACGGCAGGACCTGCGTGATGGTGTCGTCGGTGGCCGAGGCCAGCGAGCCGACCGTCCAGAAGCGCATCCTGCTGAGCGCGGCGTCGTCCGTGATCATCACGGCCTGGAGATAGCCGTAGAGCGCGGCGCTGATCGCGGTGCCGGCGAGCGCGAGCCGCACGGGCGTGGCACCGCGGCTGCCGCCCAGGAACCAGACCAGCGCTCCGACAGCGGCGGCCCCGAGAAAGGCGAACCACACATAGCCGCCCAGCGAGGTGACCCCGAAGAAGGTGATGGCGGTGACGACGGCCGCCGACGCGCCCGCGTTGATGCCGAGCAGCCCGGGATCGGCCAGCGGATTACGGGTCAGCGCCTGGAGAACGGCTCCGGACAGCCCGAGCGCGGCACCGGCGAGCAGTCCGAGGAGGGTGCGTGAGACGCGCTCGCCGACGACGACGTCCCCGTAGGTCCCCGAGTCCTGGAACAGCCCGTGCCAGACCTGCTCCAGGGACAGCTCTTTCGCGCCGATCGCGATACTCGCGAGGGCGACGAGAAGCAGGAGCCCCAGGGAGACGAGGAGCCCAACTGCTCGTATCGCCCGACGCTTCGGGGACGCGGGGGCGATCTCCGCGCGCGGCTCAGGAGGACTGTCGACAGACACGAGGTTAGGTTAGCCTACCCTGACCACCACCTCGCTGTCCGTCCCCACGAGTGCCCCCGAGCACGGCCGTCCCTCACAGCCCCAGCCGCGCCAGCGCCTTCCCTCCGTCCAGCCCGCACACGCCGTCCCCCGCCGCCGTCCAGGCCGCCGCGCACAGCGCGCGAAGCCCGTCGAGTGCCTCCCCGTCCCCTGTCAGCTCCAGCTGCTCCTCCCCCGCGGTAGCGGTCCACCCCCCGCACCGGAAACCGCCGCCGGCGTCCGCCTCCGTCACCTCCGGCTGCCCGGTCAGCAGCCCTCTCAGGTCTGCGTCGACATAGGTGGGCCGGTGCTGCGGCGGCGCTGCCAGCAGCTGGGCGCCGTCCGCCACTCCGGTCAGCACCAGCAGCGAGTCGACCTCCCCGTTGAACGCGCCCTCGATGTCCGTGTCCAGCCGGTCCCCGACGACCAGTGGCCGCTCGGCACCGGTCCGCAGCACCGTCTCCCGGTGCATCGGCGGCAACGGTTTGCCCGCCACCTGGGGCTCGGCTCCGGTCGCGATGCGCACGACCTCCACCGCGGCCCCGTTGCCCGGGGCGATCCCGCGTGCGCTGGGGATCGTCAGGTCGGTGTTGGACGCGAACCAGGGCACCCCGCGCGCGATGGCGTAGCACGCCTCCGCGAACCGTCCCCAGGGCAACTCGGGACCGCCGTACCCCTGTACGACCGCCACCGGCTCGTCCTCGGCCGACTCGACGGGCTCGAGGCCGCGCTCGCGCAGCGCGACCCGCAGCCCCTCGCCGCCGATCACCAGCACGCGCGCCCCCGCCGGCACCTGGTCGGCGATCAGCCGGGCCACGGCCTGCGCCGAGGTGATGACGTCCGAGCCCTCCGTCGCTATGCCCAGCTCGGTGAGGTGCTCGGCCACCGCGTCCGGAGTCCGCAGCGCGTTGTTGGTGACATAGGCGAGCCGCATTCCGCCGTCCCGCGCGACCTGGAGCGACTCGACGGCGTACACGATCGCGTTGCCCCCCGCGTACACCACCCCGTCGAGGTCGAGCAGCGCCGTGTCGTACGCCTCGCTGAGAGCCCGCGCGCTGCCCTCGGGCCGCGTCCTGACGGTCTGGCTCATTGTGCATCGCTCCTAGTTCGACCGGCTTTCCCCCGATCATCCCCCATGCCACTGACAGCCCTACGATGCACCAATGAACACTGCAGGTCCCGCGGACGTACCGGCTCGCATGGGCCTTCAACTGACCCCCTTCCGGGGCCTGCGCTACGATCCCGACCGGGTCGGCAGCCTGGCCGCCGTGACCTCTCCGCCGTACGACGTGATCGTGCGCCCGGACGGCCTGATACACCTCGAATCGGCCGACCCGCACAACATCGTCCGGCTGATCCTCCCCCAGGCGGCCACCCCGTCCATCCGCAACGAACAGGCGGCCGACACCCTGGACGACTGGCTGGCCGAAGGCATCCTGACCGCCGATCCCGAGCCCGCCCTGTACGTCTACGAACAGCGCGACACGACCGGCCACCTCCAGCGCGGGGTCATCGGCGCCCTGCGCCTGTCGGAGCCGTCGGAGGGCGTCGTCCTGCCGCACGAGGACGTCATGCCGCACGTGGTGGCGGAACGGGCGGCCCTGATGCGCGCCACCTACGCGAACCTGGAACCCCTCCTCCTGACCTACCGGAGCGACGACTCCGCCACCGCGTCGCCGTGCACCACGAGCGCGGTGGTCGAACGCACGGCCGACCGCCCCCCGTTGCTCTCGACGACCACGGAGGACGGTTTCAGCCACCGCCTCTGGGCGATCACCGACCCCGCCGAACTCCTCGGGATCCAGGCAGACCTGACACACCACCAGGCCCTGATCGCCGACGGCCACCACCGCTGGGCCACGTATCTGCGTCTACGCGCGGAGCACCCCTCCCCCAGCCCCTGGGACCACGGCCTGGTACTCCTCGTGGACACCGCCCGTTATCCGCTGCGCGTCCGCGCGATCCACCGCCTCCTGCACGGCCTCCCGGTCTCCGAGGCCCTGACCGCTCTGGAGGGCCACTTCCGGGTACGTCACCTGACGACCCCGCTCCCCGAGGCCCTCACCGCCCTCGCGGAGGCGGCCACCGCGGGCAACGCCTTCCTCCTGGCCGGCGACGGCGCCTTCCACCTGGTGGACCGCCCGGACCCTGCCCTCCTGGACCGTACGATCCCGGCCGACCGCCCCCAGGCCTGGCGCACCCTGGACGCGACGGTCCTGCACGCCACGCTCCTCGACCACATCTGGCGCATCCCTGAGGACTCACCGGCGCGCATCGCGTACATCCACGACGCGGCGGCCACCGTGGAGAAGGCCGAACAGGACGGCGGTACGGCCGTCCTGATGCACCCGGTCCGCGAGGAGGTCGTACGGGACCTGGCCCGCCAGGGCGTCACGATGCCCCGCAAGTCGACATCCTTCGGCCCCAAGCCGGCCTCGGGCCTGGTCCTGCGCACGCTGTCGCACTGAAACGCAGAAGGGCGGGACCCCTTGTCGGGATCCCGCCCTTCACCGATCTACTGCTGACCGCAGGTCAGCGCTTGTCGCCCTCGGCGTCATCCGAAACACCGTCGACAATGTCGTCACTGTCGTCGGCGGATTCAACCGCTTCAACCGTCTCGACCACCTCGGTCGCCCCAGTCGCCTCGACTGAACCGGTGGCGTCGGCAGACTCGATCTCGAGGGACTCGACGCCCTTGTCATCAAGGTCGCCCTCGTCCCCGTCCTCGTCCTCGCTCTCGTCGAAGGCGTCGACGAACTCCACGCCCTCAAGCTCGGCAAGTCGGTCCGCGGCATTCGTGCTGCCGTCCTTGTCGGACTCGACGGCCTTGGCGAACCACTCCCGCGCCTCGTCCTCACGCCCGGCGGCGAGCAGAGCGTCGGCGTACGCATACCGCAGGCGAGCGGTCCACGGCTGTACGGAGTTGGAAGCCAGCTCGGGACTCTGCAGGGTCACGATGGCCGCGTCGAGCTGATCCATATCACGCCGGGCGCCGGCCGCGACGAGCCGCATCTCGACCTGCCCGGCCTTGTCCAGCTTGTGCACCTCGGGCGCCCCGGCCATCTCGAGCGCCTTCTCGGGCCGCCCGAGTCCACGCTCGCAGTCGGCCATGACGGGCCACAGTTCGACGTGCCCGGTCATCCGCCGAGCCGCACGGAACTCGGCCAGCGCCTCGCTGTACTTCTGGTTGGCGTACGCGGCGAACCCGGCCGCCTCTCGTACGGCGGCCACACGCGAGGCCAGTCGCAGAGCCACCCGCGAGTACCCGTAGGCACCCTCGGGGTCCTCGTCGATGAGCCGCGCGACCATCACCAGGTTCTTGGAGACCTCTTCCGCCAGCCCCTTGGGCAGACTCATCAGCTCCTGGCGTACGTCCTTGTCGATCTCGTCGCCCGTGACGTCCTCGTGGATCGGCAGCCGCTTGATCGGCTCCCGGTCGCGGTCACGCTCGTCACGGAACCCGCCACCACGCCGGTCATCGCCCCGGCTGTCGTCACGTCCCCGGTAACCGCCGCCACCGCCGCCACCGCCGGCGGGCCGACCTCCACGGTCGTCACGTCCACGGAAGCCACCGCCACCTCCGGCGGGACGGCCACCGCGGTCGTCACTCCGCCCACGGAACCCACCACGATCATCATCCCGACGGACAAACCCGCCGCGCTCACCACGGTTGTCGTCCCGGCCACGGCTGTCGTCCCGACGGAAGCCGCCACGGTCGCCTTCACGCCGGTCGTCATCACGCCGGAAGCCACCACGGTCACCACGGCTGTCGTCACGTCCACGGAACCCGCCGCCGCCTCCCGCGGGACTGCCACCGCGGTCATCATCGCGCCGAACGAAACCGCCGCGGTCACCGCCACCACCACGGTTGTCGTCACGCCGGAACCCGCCACCACTGGCCGGACGACCACCGCGGTCATCCTGACGGTCGTCCCGACGCACAAACCCACCGCCCGCAGGACGACCACCGCGGTCATCGCTCCGCCCACGGAACCCACCACGATCATCATCGCGCCGGAAGCCGGAACTCTCTCCGTCCCTGCGGTCATCACGTCGGTCGTCTCGACGGGGGGCTGCAGGCCGGTCGTCACGCCCACGGAAGCCACCACTGGCCGGACGACCACCGCGGTCATCCTGACGGTCGTCCCGACGCACAAACCCACCGCCCGCAGGACGACCACCACGGTCATCACTGCGCCCACGGAACCCACCGCCGCCTCCCGCGGGA
>NZ_JAAGLU010000229.1 GCF_010550245.1 Streptomyces sp. SID12501 | reverse complement strand
GGGCTACTTGTTGCGCTTGGGGCGGCGGGCGGCAGGGTTGCCGGTACGGGTGTTGCTCCGTCGGGCGAGCTCGGCCGAGGCGCGCTCGTACACGGTGCGGCGCAGCCCGGTGCCGTGCGCCTCGCCGAGCGTCATCGTCAGCGTATCGAGGGGCTGGCGGCGCAGGTCGGCGACCGTCCGCACCCCCAGCCGTTCGAGCGCGCCCTGCGTCGCGGGCCCGACGCCGGGGACGGTCCGCACGTCGAGCGGCAGCAGCACGTCGTCCTCGTCCTCGGGTCGCACGACGACGACGCCACCGGGCTTGCGCAGGTCGGACGCGATCTTCGCGACGAGCTTGGACCGCGCGACGCCCACGGACACCGTCAGACCCGTGAGCTCCGCGACACGCGCCTGCAACCAGGCCGCGGCCTCCTCGGGCTCGGGGACGCCGTCGGGGGCGAGCGCGAGGTCGGCGAACGCCTCGTCGATCGACAGCGGCTCGACCGCGGGCGTCAGCTCGCGCAGCACCCCCATGATGACCTGCGAGTACGCCGAGTACGCCGCGAACCGTGGCACCAGCACGGCCGCCGCCGGGCTCAGCCGGCGGGCCCGGGCCATGGGCATCGCGGACCGGGCGCCGTCCCGCCGCGCCTCGTACGACGCCGTCGACACGACCCCA
>NZ_JAAGLU010000228.1 GCF_010550245.1 Streptomyces sp. SID12501 | reverse complement strand
TGTGACACGGTCCGCCGGCATTCCGTAGGACGGTCCCTCGCCTCTCCGTAGGGCGCTCCGCCGGCCGACGCCCGACATGACGCAGGGCCCCCACCGAAGTGGGGGCCCTGCGTCATGCGTACGGCGCGTATCGCGTCGACCGTTACCGCGTCGCCCGTTACCGCGTCGCAGTTACTGCTTCGCGGGAATGAACGGCGCCAGCTCGGCCGCGAGTTCCGGGTGGACGCGGGCCTTGAGCAGGGTTCCCTCCGGGGTGTGCTCCTCGGAGATGACCTCGCCCTCGGCGTGCGCCTTGGCGATCAGCGAGCCGCGGGTGTACGGCACCAGGGCCTCCACCTCGACCTCGGGCCGGGGCAGTTCGGCGTCGATGAGCGCGAGGAGTTCCTCGATGCCCATCCCGGTGCGCGCCGAGACGGCGATGGAGTGCCGCTCGATGCGCAGCAGGCGCTGCAGGACGAGCGGGTCGGCCGCGTCCGCCTTGTTGATCACGACGATCTCGGGCACGTTGACGGCGCCGACCTCGCGGATGACCTCGCGGACCGCCGCCAGCTGCTCCTCCGGCGCCGGGTGCGAGCCGTCCACGATGTGCAGGATGAGGTCGGAGTCGCCGACCTCCTCCATCGTGGAGCGGAACGCCTCGACCAGGTGGTGCGGCAGGTG
>NZ_JAAGLU010000227.1 GCF_010550245.1 Streptomyces sp. SID12501 | reverse complement strand
CACGCCGCCCGAGAGCTGGGGCAACGTCGCGAACTACGCGACCGCGTTCACGCGGGGCGGGATGCTGCGGGGGTTCGCCAACACGGTCGTCGTCTTCGTCGCCGCGATCACCGGCACGATCCTCGTCGGCGCGGCGACCGCGTACGCGCTCGACCGCTTCCGGTTCCGCGGGCGCTCGGCGGTGCTCGGCCTGTTCCTCCTGGCGACGCTCGTGCCCGGCGTCACGACCCAGGTCGCGACGTTCCAGATCGTCAACGGCCTCGGGCTCTACAACTCGCGCTGGGCGCTGATCCTGCTGTTCACGGGCACGGACATCGTCTCGATCTACATCTTCCTGCAGTTCGTGCGCGCGATCCCCCGGTCGCTCGACGAGGCCGCGACGCTCGACGGCGCGGGACACCTGCGGATCTTCTTCCGGATCATCCTGCCGAACCTCAAGCCCGCGATCGCGACGGTCGTCATCATCAAGGGCATCGGCATCTACAACGAGTTCTTCCTGCCGTTCCACTACCTGCCCGACCCCGACCTGCGGCCCATCTCGACCGCGCTGTTCGCGTTCAAGGGCCCGTTCGGCTCGCAGTGGGAGGTGATCTCGGCGGGCGTGGTCATCACGATCGTGCCGATCCTCGTGCTGTTCCTGTTCCTGCAGCGGTACGTCTAC
>NZ_JAAGLU010000226.1 GCF_010550245.1 Streptomyces sp. SID12501 | reverse complement strand
GAGTGCGTCAGCAGCCCCAGCCGGCCCAGCGACGACTTGCCCTCGAGGCGCGCCGCGACGTCGTCCGGCAGCGTCACCTGCTCGTACGTCGCACCCAGCACGAACTCGCCCGGGTGCAGCACGAACGGCTCGCCCGCCTCCGCCTCGACGAGCCGCGTGAGGTCGGGCTGCTCGGCCGACGGGTCGATCACCGGGTACTTGTGGTTGTCGAACAGCCGGAAGAACCGGTCGAGGCGCACGTCGATGCTCGACGGCTGGACCATCGCGGGCTCGTACGGGTCGAGCACGACCCGTCCCTGCTCGAGCTCGGCACGGATGTCGCGGTCGGAGAGCAGCACGGGTGCGAGCGTAGTGGGAACCCGTGGGAACCGGTGAGAGCCAACGGACGAACCGGGCGCGGTGCACAGCCCGACCCGCGTCGCGTTCACCCGCACGGGCACGCCGACATGGACCGGTGTCCGGGTTAGCGTGGCGTGCGTGACCACGACGATCGCCCGCACGGTGCGCGTCGTGGCACCCCTGGCGCTCGTGCAGGCCGCGCTCGCCGCGTGCTACGCCGGCGTGGTCGTGGTGCTGCTGCCGCGGCAGGTCGCGCTGCTCGACGCGGCGTCGAAGGTCGAGAACCTCGCGCTCGTCAGCACCGTGTCGTTCGCGTTCACGG
>NZ_JAAGLU010000225.1 GCF_010550245.1 Streptomyces sp. SID12501 | reverse complement strand
CGATGGCTGGTCGCGCCCACGCGGTCCAGATCAGTGTGGAGGTCACGGGCGGCAAGGCTACGCGGCCGGGGGCGGCCGGGGTGACGCCCCCGGGCGGAAGCCCTCAGGTGGGCGGCTCAGTCGCGGGCGAAGCCCAGGCGGGCGCGCAGGCCCACGCGTTCGTCGGTGGCGACCGAGGCGGCGCCGTCGGTGACGGTCTCGTAGACGGCGAGGATGTCCGCGCCGACCGTCGACCAGTCGAAGCGGCGTACGTGCGCGGAGCCGCGGGCGCTGAGTTCGGCCCGCCGGGCCGGGTCGCGGAGCAGGGCGACGGCCGCGTCGGCGAGGGAGGCGGGGTCCTCGTTCGCGAAGGTTTCGCCGGCCGGGCCCTGGTCCAGGACCTGCGCGAACGCGTCGAGGTCGGAGGCGAGGACCGCCGCTCCCGCGGACAGGGCCTCGACCAGGATGATCCCGAAGCTCTCGCCGCCGGTGTTGGGGGCGACGTAGACGTCCACGCTGCGCAGCAGGCGGGCCTTGTCCTCGTCGGAGACCATGCCGAGGAACTCGACGCGCGAGCGCAGCTCCGCAGGCAGGCCGGCGACCGCCTCCTCCTCGTCGCCGCGGCCGGCGACCAGCAGCCGTACGTCGGGGCAGGCCTCGACGATCCGCGGGAAGGCGGCCATGAG
>NZ_JAAGLU010000224.1 GCF_010550245.1 Streptomyces sp. SID12501 | reverse complement strand
CACATCCCTGTGACCAGCAGGTTCTCCAGACCATCAGGACTATGAATCAGCCCTGCGGCTTGGGCGGGACGGGGCGGCGGTTGAACCGTTCCGGGTGCCGCTCGTAGGCTTCTGCGAGGGTGACGGCCCGCTGTTCGCGGATCAGCTCGGCGGTGCCGAAGTGCACGCTGGCAGGGGTGTGGTAGCCGACCCCGGAGTGACGATGATCATGGTTGTAGGAGGCGATGAATGCCTCCATCCACTCGCGCGCGTGGGTCAGCGAGTCGAAGCGCTGGGGGAAGTCGGACTGGTACTTGGCGGTCTTGAAGTGGCTCTCGATGTAGGGGTTGTCATTTGACGTTTTCGGGCGCGAGTGCGACCGGGTCACGCCGAGATCGATCAGGAGTTGGGAGACCTTCTTCGAGGTCATCGAGGTGCCGCGGTCCGCGTGCACGGTCTCGGGCACGATCCCGCATCGCTCGATGTTCTCGCGGATCGACTCTTCGGCCCGCTCGGCTGATTCGGCGCGTTCGACCGTCCAGCCGCAGATGTACCGGCTGTAGATATCGATGATCACGTAAGCGTGGTACCAGATGCCCTTCTCCGGTCCGGCCAGCTTGGTGATATCCCAGGACAGCACCCGCATCGGCGCGGTGGCGACCAGCTCGGGCACCGTCCTGGCCGGT
>NZ_JAAGLU010000223.1 GCF_010550245.1 Streptomyces sp. SID12501 | reverse complement strand
AGGCCACGGCCGCCGTGAAGGCCGCCGTCATGGTCGAGGAGGTCGCCCGGACCGTCCACATCAGCCGGCAGCTCGGCGAGCCGCTGCCGATCGCGCAGAGCGACATCGACTCGCTGTACGCCCGTTACCAGAACGTCTACGGCCAGCACTGACCTGGCGATCGAGGGAGATGCACCGATGAGCAAGGCCTACCCGGACCAGGAGATCTGGTTCTTCACCGGCTCGCAGGACCTGTACGGCGAGGAGACGCTGCGCCAGGTCGCCGCGCAGTCGCAGGAGGTCGCGGCGGCGCTGGACGCGTCGGGCGACGTGCCCGCGAAGGTCGTCTGGAAGCCCGTCCTCAAGGACTCCGAGGCGATCCGCCGCGCGATGCTCGACGCGAACGCCGACGACAAGGTGCTCGGCGTCGTCACGTGGATGCACACGTTCAGCCCCGCGAAGATGTGGATCACGGGCCTGGACCTGCTGCGCAAGCCGCTGCTGCACCTGCACACGCAGGCGAACGTCGAGCTGCCGTGGGACACCATCGACTTCGACTTCATGAACCTCAACCAGGCCGCGCACGGCGACCGCGAGTACGCGTACATCGCGACGCGCCTGGGCCTGGCGCGCACCACGGTCTCGGGTCACGTGTCGAACCCGGACGTGACCGCGCGCATCGGCACGT
>NZ_JAAGLU010000222.1 GCF_010550245.1 Streptomyces sp. SID12501 | reverse complement strand
TTCACGTCCGAGTCGGTGACCGAGGGACACCCCGACAAGATCTGCGACCAGATCTCCGACGCGATCCTCGACGCCATCCTCGAGCAGGACCCCACGGCCCGCGTGGCCGTCGAGACCATGGTCACCACGGGCCTCGTCCACGTCGCCGGCGAGGTGACGACGAGCGCGTACGTCGAGATCCCGCAGCTCGTCCGCGAGGTCGTCCGCGGCATCGGCTACACGTCGTCCCTCATCGGGTTCGACGGCGACTCGTGCGGCGTGTCCGTCTCGATCGGGCAGCAGTCCCCGGACATCGCCGCGGGCGTCGACAAGGCGCTCGAGGTCCGGCAGGACGGCGCCGACCTCGACCCGCTCGACCTGCAGGGCGCGGGCGACCAGGGCCTGATGTTCGGCTACGCGAGCGACGAGACCCCCTCGCTGCTGCCGCTGCCGATCTGGCTCGCGCACCGCCTCGCCGAGCGCCTCACGCTCGTCCGCAAGGAGGGCCTCGTCGCGGGTCTGCGCCCCGACGGCAAGACCCAGGTGACCGTCGGCTACGACGGCGACCGCCCGGTCACCCTCGACACCGTGGTGCTCTCGACGCAGCACGAGCCCGACGTCCTCAACGACCACCTCGTCGCCCAGATCGCGGAGCACGTCGTCGCGCCCGTGCTCGCCGACGTCGACATC
>NZ_JAAGLU010000221.1 GCF_010550245.1 Streptomyces sp. SID12501 | reverse complement strand
AGGACGGCACGTACGGGGTCGGCTACTTCGTCGCCACCTGGTCCTGAGGCCACCGCCGGCCACCCCGGCGCGCGCGACGCGGCGTACACGCCGAAGGGGCGCGGAACCGGTTCGGTTCCGCGCCCCTTCGCGCACCGCGTCAGGAGGCCGCCGGAGGCGTCGGCGGGGTGGGCGGGGTGGGCGGGGTCGGCCCACCGGGGGTGTCGTCCTGGTGCGCGATCTTGCCCAGGGCGTCCTTCGCCTTGCCCGTACCGCTCGTGCTCTGGCCGCTGTACTTGCCCTTGGTCTTGGAGTCGACGGCCTTGGCCACCTTGTCCAGACCTTGGCCGATCCTGCCCTCGTGCTGCTGCGCGAGGTCGCCGACCTTGTCCTTCGCCGGAGCGAGCTTGGCCTTGAGGTTGTCGAGCAGGCCCATGGGTCACCTTCCAGTGGTGAACGGTTACGTACGGGCGCCCTCGCCGGCCTCGCTGTCCGCGGCGGCCTCCGCCGACTGCTGCTTCGGGATCTCCACGGCTTCCGCCGCGGGGGTCCCGACCGCCGTCTCGGCCTCCTCGGCCGGTGCGGCCGGTCCGGTCTCAGCCACCGGCGTTCCCGCCGGGTCGGCCTCGGCCGCGCCCGTCCCGGTCGTTACCTCGTCCTTGCGGCCAAAAAACCGGCTGAAAACGCCCAT
>NZ_JAAGLU010000220.1 GCF_010550245.1 Streptomyces sp. SID12501 | reverse complement strand
TCGACGCCGTCTTCGCCGTGACCGACATGGTCGCCCTCGGCGCGATGTCCGCGCTCGCCGAGCACGGGCTGCGCGTCCCGCAGGACGTGCAGGTCGTCGGGTTCGACGACCTGCTGTTCTCCGACTTCCTGGTCCCCCGCCTCACGTCGGTCGACCCCCACTCGCGCGAGCTCGCCGCCACCGCCATGCGACTGCTCGAGCAGCGCATGTCCGGCGACGACGCGCCGCCCGAGCACGTCGTCAACCCCGTGTCGCTCGTGGTGCGGGGGTCGACGCGCGCGGGGTGACGGCGGGTGGTCAGATCTGGATGTCGCCGCAGAGGTGGACCTCGATGCCCATGCCGTGGAGCATGGCGGCCTTGGCGGTCAGGGCCTTGTCGGCGGTGGTCGCGTCGGGGGCGTAGGCCACGTTGAGGTGGTTGGCCTTGTGGCGGGCCATGAACTGGTCGCGGGTCACGCCGTGCAGCACGGCGTGCAGGATCGGCCACTCCGGGTTCGTGGCCTGCTTGCGCCGCTGGGTCTCCTCGGCGGGCAGGTCGACCGCGGTGGCCCGGCCCAGATCGGCATGCAACCGGCCGTCGGCGATGTAGACCCGGGACCAGACCACTTCCCCGGCCTTGCAGACCCCGTTGAGGGTCGAGCCGCCGGCGGGGAAGAACACCGGGTCCTGCCG
>NZ_JAAGLU010000021.1 GCF_010550245.1 Streptomyces sp. SID12501 | reverse complement strand
ACGCCATCTGTGCTTCGTCCACGATCACGATCAGGGCGGGGAACACCGTTCCGGGCGGGGCCTGGATACGACGGTTCATCTCCTCCACCGCCCGCTCAACCATCTCGGTCACCTGGATCACGTGGTCATCGGTCGGCCCCTGGATCAGCACAGTGGCGAGCCCGTAGAACATCTTCCAGTCGCCGATGCCCTTGAGGTCCCCGATCCAGAACTGAACCGACTTGTCCAACGCGAGCCACAGCGCCAGGGAGCGCAGGGCGACGGTCTTGCCCTGGTTCGACAACCCCGTGATCAGGAGGTGGCGCTGATACACGCTCAGTGCCGCCATGTCGCCGCGCAGGTCCTGCCCCCACGGCGCCTTGCCCTTGGTGTAGTCGGCAGTCATCGTGGCGTCCGTGACCAGCGGAGACGGCCCGATCGGCTCGTCCAGGGCCCCGGAGTCGGCCACCCACAGACGGACCGTGCGGGCCGCTTGCGGGATGGTGATGAACACTTCGTGCTCGTGCCGGGTGAGGTTCTCGGCGAGCTTGCGGCGCCGGTTCTGCACTTCGATCGTGGAGACCCCCGAGGGAAGCGTGACGTCGACTTCCACACCGCATCCGGCAATGCGGATCGGACCCAGCATGGACGCGCCGGCGTCGCCCATCTCTTTGATGGCGCCTCGCAGTGCGGGTACTCCGAGGTCACGCAGGGCCTTGACGACGATGGACGGGGTGACCGGCTCACCCTCACTGCTGCGGACGTTGGCGGGCAGCGCCCACGCGGGTGCGGCCTGCTGCTTGCTGCCGACCGCCCACAGCGCGAACAGCGCGAGCAACGGACCGACGATCACAGCGGTACCCCATGTGACCTGCACGATTCGGATCAGCAGGCCGATGAACTCAATGGTGGCTTTCAGCGGGGTGATGACGTCGCCGATGTCGTGGTTGTTGATCGCCATGACCACCCCGAGCGCGACCAGGACCCCGATGCTCACTCCGGTACCGACCGCAAGGCCCTTGGCGGCCTCCACGGGCGAGTGGAGCAGGTCCATGCGGCGGTGGTGGCGTGCCTGGCGGAAGCGCTGCAAACGCTCCTCCCACTCCTCAGCCGCTTCCAGGTTCCCGGCGGCTTCGGCTGTGCGGATCATGCGCTCGTAACGGGCCCCGGTCTTGCCGTCCCAGGTGCGACGGGCCACGATCCGGCCCCCGTTGAACGTGTAGAGACTGTGCCGCGCCACCGCACGGGCAGCGCTCTTGGTGTTCTCGTGCGTGACGGCGGTTGTGACTGCGCGTCCGGAGCGCACCCACAACGGCACGGGTAGGGCCGGGGCGGGGTCGGGGACCACGGTCAGTGTGGTCACGGTGGCCGGATCGGCCGACGGGTCGAGGGGCGGGGTGGTGTTCTTGTGCAGGTGAACGAGGTTGTCACCCATGAGGGAAAGGCTCCTGACTGCCCCGGACCGGGGCGGGAAGACGAGCGGGGCGCCGGCCTGGCGGAGGCCGACGCCCAAAAAAGGGGGGTCAGCGGCGGTGGCTGGTCTTGTGGGTGCGGAGTGCGGCCTTGCATGCCGGGCAGTTGCGGTGCGGGCCGTTACCGACGACTTGAGGGGGGATCACCTGGCCGCATACGGCCCGTGTCACGCCGAACACCAGCGGCCCGCAGTCCGGGCAGTGAAAGTGCGCGACCAGGACGGGCGCCCTGCCGTTGGTGCGAAACATGCTCACCACCACCCCGACGACTTCTTCGCCGCCTTCTCGCGGGCGGCCTCGGTGATCAGACGCTGCTTCTCGCCGTGCAGGGCGGCCAGTTCGGCGGTCAGCCGCATCTCCGCGTTCGAGGTGGTGGTGTCGATCTGCTGCTCCGCGCGGGCAGTGCTCTTGCCCCGGACGACCTTGTAGGAGCCGCCGATGGTGGCGCGGGCCATGGCCCGGCGCTCGGCACCGTTGAGCGGCCACGACTCGCCGCGCTTGACCGCTGCCAGCTTGACGGCGGCCTTGTGGATCTCGCGGTCGATACGGCGGATCTCGGATTTGGACACGGTCAACTCCCGTTCGGGGTCGGGTCGGGGTAGGCGCACAGCACGCACATGCCGAGCGAGGTCGGCATGCAGTAGCTGTAGATGACCTGGCAGTTGGGGCAGGTGCGGCGGGCCAGCATCGCGAGAGCGAGCGCACCCCACTTCCGGGAGGTCATCGGCCGCACCGGAAGCGCGCGGTCGATGCGGTAGAGGTAGGCGACGCGGACCGTGCCGGCACGCCGGTTGACGCGCATGACCTGCGCCGCTATCGGCTGGCCCCCCGGACGCAAGCCCCGCGCCCGTAACTGGCGGCGGGTGGCGAACTGTTCATCGTCCGGGGCGAACTTCCATGGGTAGGTGGGGATGCCGTAGCGGGCGCCGGTGGGGTCGAAGCACTTGCCGTAGGCGGCGGACATCAGCCGCCTGCCGTAGCGGCCCGCTCGGCACGCAGCGTGTCGCGCAGCATTCGGGCGTTGACCGGCGAGGTGTGTACCGCGAGGCGGATGCCTTCGGCGGTGAGTTTGGCGTCCGGCCAATCGGCCGTCACCTTTCGTGCCTCGGACAGGAGTTGATCGGGTGTGCGCCTGGATCGGGTGGGGCGGGCGACGGCGGGAACCCGACCGGTCGCCCGACGCGCACGGACCGACTCAGCCGCCACCGCACTCCGTACGATCGGGTTGACGGGGACCGGGGCGGTAGGCGGCGGCTTGAGTTCCGCGGTCGACTTCAGCACGTCGACCGCGACCGGATCGGGCACCCGTACCGCAGCCGGAAGGGCGGGCGGCGGGGTCGATTCGGGCAGGTCAGGGGTAGACCGATAACCGATGGTCTCGGTCGATTCCTCCGCATTCGTGTGCAGGGCCGGAATCGGGTCCGGGACCGTGGCCGGGTGGTGGTGCAGCACCTTGGCGACCAGATCGGATCCGAAGTAGATCGACCCGACCGGAAGCGACGTCGCCAACAGCACAAGAGCCCAGTTGGCGGGGTCCCAGTCGGCGAGCCGTCCCCAGTCGACCGTGGCGCCGTGCAGCTCGGGAACGAGACCATGGACGTAGTTGAGGACCAGCGAGGCGAGCGTGTAGGTGCCCAGCACCCGCAACGCGAACTTCCGATCGTCATCGGCGAGCACGAGGGTGGCGACCAGAGCCAGCGCCATCAAACCGTCGACCACGAACGGGTAGAGGGTCGCGGCGGTGTCATCCGCACCGACCGTGCGCGCGATGTCCCGCAGCGCGTTCCACGAGACACGGAACGCCATCGCGACGACCGCGACCAGGGCCAGCACGAGGGCGGCGCGGCCTGTGCGGTTGAGGTTCACCGAAACCACCGCCGCTTCCTCGGCGCAGGCGCCATGGAGTCGGCCTGCTCACGCAGCGCATCGGCCCTGGTCGCGGTCGCCCGGACCGCATCCACAGCCCGCTGACGCTGACCACGGTTGGAGTAGGCGGTGCGTCCGATACGGCCCGACATCTGCCGGGCCTGCCCGGACAGCGCGTCGGCCCGCTGACGCAGCTCCCCCGCCCGTCCCGCCGCGTACTGCTGCTCAGGCGTCTGCATGTCCTTGAACTGGCGGCCCATCACGCACCCACCCCCGGCAGGGGCGCGGTCGTGTTCGCCAGCTCGCGGCCGGCGGTGAGCACCCGGCGGCGGGCCCGGCGGATACGCCGTACGTCCAGCTCGGTCGGGGTGCGGTCCATCGTGGTGATCTGCGCGTCCAGCAGGTCGACCTGCGCGAGGATCAGCGGCATCTCGCGGTCGATGGCGTCCAGCTCGACGGCCGTCGGCTCCATCCAGTCGGCGAACGCGGTAACAGCATCCTGAACAGTGACGATGTGCTTCATGGGTCGTGGTCTCCCTAGCAGGTTGGTACGGCCCGAATCGCGCCCTCGGTGTTAGAGCACCGGGGGCGCTTGCCGTGTGAAGGGTGGGGGTGGGGAAGGGGATTGCGTCAGCGGCGGTCGTTGTGACCGTTGACGTCGTTGACGAGGGCGCTGTGGGGGTAGCCGTCGCGAAGGCGGACCAAGCTGAAGTAGCTGCCGCCCACGCCCGTGATCCGGTGCCACTCGCCCTCGTACCGGACGTCCGTGCCGACCTGGTCGTCATTCGGGTGCGGAAGGTTCCTGTACCGGCGCATCCGGTCGTCCTTTCGATTGGCGAACGGAGCTTGCGCGACTCCCCGCGCTCCGACCCGTACGACCTCGGCGGACCGAGGGGCGGACGGGTCGGAGAGGCAGCCGGCCGCCGCGTCAGTGCGCTGCGGAATCGGGGGTGGACCGGGGATGTACGGCGCCGTCGCTCGGTCCGTGCGGCGGGGCCGGGGTATGTCGTCGGTTCACACCGACCTCCCTCAGTGGGAAGGGAAAACGGCTTCACCGGTCCGCCCTTGCGGGGCAGGCCGGTCCCGAGCCGGTCAAGTCGGGCGCGTCATCGTCACTGCTCTGACGCCAGCAGGGCGGCGCGTACCGGGTAGCCCCCGAGGGGTTGACCTCCAGTGATGGAGGGATGATCCCCACGGCTGTTTCCCAGAGCCAGCACGCAAGAAAGTGACCGCCGGCGGCCATCACCCGGGCCGTTGCGGGGACAGGGACTCACACCCCGTCGAATCAACACACTGTTCAGTTCTCAAAGAACGGCCGCTCCGGTGAGCCTGGTAACCCCGCGATCAGGGGCTCCCGTCTTCACGGGTACTCACCGAGCACTTGCAGTCGGGCAGAACGTTGTACGTGACACCCCGTACAGCTTGTCTGGAGGAGTGCCGCGAGATGAGTTTGCACACCCTGGGGTTGGAAGGTCAAGCCCCCTGGTCTAACTTGTACGGAGGAGTTGGAAATTACGTAGGAGGGTCACCGTGCGGCGAGGGATGACAAAGGCGCAGGAGATTGCTGCTGACCTGCGTGAACGGATTGAAAGCGGCTCACTGACGCCGGGCGACCCGCTTCCGAGCGAGTCCCAGATGATGAAGGAGTACGGCTACAGCCGTGAAACCGTGCGCGCTGGAGTGCGTGCCCTGGTCGATGAAGGGCTCGTGGTGACCGGCCAGGGGCAGGGCAAGTACGTCCGCGAGGACTACCCCCCTGTGGTCTGGAACTGGTCCACGCTCGAAAGCCGCAGCCGCCACGCCAATGCAGTGGAGGGCAAGACTGCGGGGGACCAATGGGCCAGCGTCGTAACGGCGGAGGGCAAGACCCCTCGGCAAGAGATCAGCGTCTCGATCGTTCAACCGCCCGCACACGTGGGGGAGGCGCTGAACATCGCGGAGGGCGGTCTGGTCGTGCTCCGGCAGCGCGTGCGCTTCATTGACAACCGGCCGTACGCCCTAGCTGACTCCTACTTCCCGCAGGAGCTGGTGGCGGGCACTCTGCTCATGGACCCGCGAGACGTGGCCGCGCCCGGCGGCGTACTGGCCTCTGTGGGTTTGGTCCAGGTCAAATACCGCGACGAAATCGCAGTACGTATGCCTACTAGGAAGGAAGCGGAGAGGCTTGCCCTACCTGCGGCAACACCCGTCGCTGAACACACCCGGACCGGTTACGACTCCGACGGGAAGCCCCTTCGATGCATGGTCACAATCCTCCCCGGAGACAGGCACAAGATCCTCTATGAAGTCGACACCAACTGAGTACCTGCGCCCTGCACGTCCGTCCGATGTGCCCGCGCTCATGGCGCTCCGCACTGAGGCGGAAGGGTGGCTGAAGGACAAGGGCACGGACCAATGGAGCGACCCGGAAACGGGCGGTCGGGCGATCGAGAAGTGGCATCAGGCCATCGATGACGGGCGCGCGTGGACGGTCGTTGACAGCTCCGGGGCGATCATCGCCACGGTCAGCCGTGGGCCGGTTGACCGTGACTTCTGGCGCGACGAGGACAAGCCTGAATCCGCCTTCTACCTCTACAAGCTCATCGTTTCGCGAGCAGCGAAGGGCCGACACCTCGGTGGTCGGATTGTCGATTGGGCATCCAAGGTTGCGGCCCTTGAGGGGCGTTCCTGGGTCCGCATCGACACATGGCGCACCAATGAGGGCCTTCACTCGTACTACGAGCGAATGGGCTTCGAGCACCTTCGCACGGAACGGCCGGCACATCGCCGCTCGGGGTGGCTTGCCCAGCGCGCCGCATCGACGCTCACGTATCCAGACGCGCCGCTGCACGTGGGCGCCCCTGCCGACGAAGCCTGAACGCTGGTCTTGTGGGGCCGTCTGTGGGCCGTCCGAGGTCGCTCGACAACGACCAACAACGACCGACAAGAACGGCTAGACCGCAGGTCAGTTGAGGTTTGCACCTCTCTGACCAGGGCCGAAAAGCGGGCCCGCCAGACCCAGGGCAAGAAGAAGTAGGAATAGCGATCATGCCTCTGAGCTGCGCATACGGCGCGACTCAGGGGCATTTTCGCGGCCGTGGGACCTCCGTGGCCCCTCAGAGCACAACCCCTCAGGCGTCCCGTGTGTCTGACGCGGGTGAAGGCACCAACAGCCTCATCAAACGCAGGGGGAAACCACACCATGCGCATACGCGCCACTGTCGCCACCGCTACCGCCGCTGCCGTCAGCGTCGCTCTGGCCGTCACCGCTCTCGCCGCCCCGGCGTCCGGGGCCGACCAGGACGACTCGGCCACGACGTTCTCGAACATCGATGTCAACCACGACTGGCAGGACTACACCGTTGGCGTCGACGCCGCGACGAAGAGACTGATCCCGATCTCCGCGACGCTCAGCGACCCGTCCGGCGTCAAGAGCGTGTCGATCGAGCTGAGGCGCGGAGACGACGCGGAGAAGCCCGACGCGGTCATTACCGCGGGCGCCCACTGCCACAAGACCAACGAGATCACCTCCTGGTGCGAGGCCCTGCTGACGGCCAACCCGAAGGTCAACCTCCACAGCAACGCCCTCGCCGGTCTCTGGTACCTGAGCTTCGTGGCCACCGACGGCGAAGGCAACGTCACCCGCGGGGACGGCCTCACCGACCTCACATCCTTCGCCCGCGTCAAGCGCACGACCTACATGTCTCAGACCGACGCCGGCCCGGAGCCGGTGACCAAGGGCAAGAACCTCACGGTCAAGGCCCAGATGACCGTCGCCAGCTGGGAGACGAACAAGAACGTCCCCCTCGTCGGGCACCAGCTGCTGCTCCAGTACCGCAAGGGCACGAGCGGCCCCTTCAAGACGCTGAAGAAGGTCAAGACCGACCGGAACGGCTGGGCCACGGCCACCGTGCAGGCGGCCGCGGACGGCGCGTACCGCTACACCTTCGAGGGCACGAACCTCACCATGCCCGCGGCCGGCTGGACCGACTACGTCGATGTGAAGTGAGCCCGGACCCGATGAAGTAGTGCCCGTCCCCTGCCCGCGACACCGGCGGGCAGGGGACCTCCTCAGACCGTCAGCGGAACCGGGTGGACCTCGTCCGCCGGGTGACCGGCGCGTTCGTGGATACGCCGGACCGCTTCCGCCGAGGGGGCCTCCGAGAGGCAGTAGACCGTGCCGGAGGCGGGATCCGCCCAGGCCTTCTCGAAGTGGACTCCCTCGTCCTTCTCGATGTCCAGGTCGGCCTGGTGGGCCTGGTTCAGCTGGTCGGCGGTGATGCCTTCCATGCCGTGGTGGACGTCCATGAACTGGGGCATGGCGTCGCACCTCCTATCCCTGATCCGGTCGCGCTTCCCGCTTCGGACGGTTCGCCTGCTCTCCATCCTCCGCCCGCACCACGGTCCCGGCGACCCAGCGACCCGGCAGGCGGCCCCCGGCGGCTACTTGAGGCCGATCTCCGCGCAGGCCGCCGCGTACTGCGGGGTGCAGATGTCCTGGATGGTGTAGATGCCGTCCTGGATCACGGTGTCCTTGATGTTTTCCTGCGTGAGGGCCACCACCGGTACCAGCTGCGACGGGATGCTCTTCGTCGTCGGGCTGTCGACGCTGTCGCGGGTCAGCGCGTCGAACTCGATCCCGCGGCCCTGGACCTTGGCCACCGCGATGGACGCGGCGTTGTTGGCCTCCAGGATGAACGACTTGTATACGCTCATGTACTGCTCGCCCGAGACGATCCGCTGCACCGCCGCCAGGTCCGCGTCCTGCCCGGTCACCGGCGGGATCTTCGAGGCACCCGCCTCCTTCAGCGCGTCGATGACCGCGCCGGCCATGCCGTCGTTCGCCGAGTAGACGGCGTCGATGTTGTTCAGCCCGACGGCCCTGATCGCCGCCTCCATGTTGGCCTTGGCGACCTCGGGCAGCCAGTCCTTGGTGTTGTACGACGCCGCGACCTGGACCTTGCCCTGGAGCTCGGTCATCGCGCCGTCCTTGAACAACGCCGCGTTCGGGTCCGTGAGCGAGCCGTTGATCATCACGATCTTGCTGTTCGCGGACTTGGCGCCGAGGGCCTCGATGACCGAGCGGCCCTGCACCTCACCGACGAGTTCGTTGTCGTGCGAGACGTACGCGTCGATCGGACCCTCCGCGAGCCGGTCGTACGCGATGACCGGTATGTCCGCGTCCTTGGCCTTCTCGATGGCCGACGCGATGGTCTTGGCGTCGATCGCGTCCACCACGAGGACGTCCACCTTCTCGGCGATCATCTCTTCGAGCTGCCGGTTCTGCTTGGCCTTGTCCGCCTCGGCGTTGGCGTAGAGGACCTTGCCCTTGCCGTTGGTGATGGCGAGGACCTGCTTCTTGAACAGCGGGTAGTCGAACTTCTCGAAGCGCTTCGTCTTCTTGTCGGGAAGCAGAAGCCCCACAGTGATGTCGTCGCCCTTCTTGGGCGCCGCGGAGCCGCTGCTGCCACTGGCGCTGTCGATCACACCGCACGCGGCGAGCGAGAAGGCCGAGGCGGCGGCCGTCACCGCGATGGCCGTACGGCGCACGGCGGTCCGACGAGGGGTACGAGCGTTCACGGCAGGTGCCTTCCAAGCGGGGAACAGCAGGACGAACCCAGATACAGATACGGAAGCCAACGCGGCTGCAGCACGTGACGTCAAGAAGTGCTGGTTAACGAGATGGCAACAGGGTGCCTGCTGTGCATGGACAGCACCTGAGCGTCAACTGCTGTGAAGAGTATGCCCGTTCAGCGACCGCCGAGGCCGTCCTCCACCGCCCCGGACCGGGGCGGACTGCCCCGCCGCACACAAACCTCACACAAAAGGACCCCATCTCCACAACGGGAGACAGGGTCCTCACGGACTCAGTGGTGCGGCTGGTGATACGCCGTCAGCCGCACTGGCAGGGGTTGCCCGACTGACACCCGCACCCGCAGCCGGAGCCGCAGCCGCAGGCGCCGAACAGGGGCAGGTTCTTGATCTCGGCGGGCTGTTGCGTCTCGCGTGTCTGCGTCGGGTCGGGCGTGCTGGGGGTCTCGGCCATGGGGCCCTCCTGGAGCCTGGATCCTGGAGACGGGTGCCTTCTCCCCATTGCATGCCCCTCCCGTCGGGCGCATCAACGGCGCACAGAGGCTCGCGGACACCTCGGCGGCGCGAGGGCCGGCCCCGCGCGCCCCCGCCGCGGAGCCGACCGGAGGCTTACGCGCCCTCGGCCCCGGTGGGCGGCTGCACGTCCTGCTGCAGCTCGTCCGCGTGCTCGCCCGTCACGAGGAACACCACACGCTTGGCGACCGACACCGCGTGGTCCGCGAAGCGCTCGTAGTAGCGGCCCAGCAGCGTGACGTCGACCGCCGTCTCGATGCCGTGCTTCCAGCGGTCCTCCATCAGGTGCCGGAAGAGCGTGCGGTGCAGCAGGTCCATCTCGTCGTCGTCCGTCTCCAGCTGCATCGCCAGGTCGACGTCCTTGGTGATGATGACCTCGGCCGCCTTCGCCATCAGGCGCTGCGCGAGCTGGCCCATCTCCAGGATCGTGGCGTGCAGGTCGCTCGGGACCGCGCGCTCCGGGAAACGCAGCCGGGCCAGCTTGGCGACGTGCTGGGCGAGGTCGCCCGAGCGCTCGAGGTCGGCGCTCATCCGCAGCGACGTGACAACGATCCGCAGGTCGGTGGCCACCGGCTGCTGGCGGGCCAGCAGCGCTATGGCGCGGCCCTCCAGGTCGTGCTGGAGCTCGTCGACCCTGGCGTCGGCCTCGATGACACTTTCGGCCAGCTTCAGGTCGGAGTCCAGGATCGCCGTCGTGGCACGCCCGATCGCCGACCCGACAAGTCGGGCCATCTCGACCAGACTATCGCCGATCGAGTCAAGTTCCTCGTGGTACGCGTCACGCATCAGGTGTCCCTCTCTTGACGTCCGTTCGGGGGCGAACAGCGGGCCCCGTGACCCCCACGCTCCCACGTTCGGCCCCGCACGCGTCCTTTTCCGCCCCGACAAATGAACCAATACTGGCTCCAAGGTGAACTCTGGGCGACGAGTGTTCGAGGTCGCACTCTCTTGGCTGTGGCCGGGACGCATCCCATGCCTAACCTGGCTGCATGGACGTGAACGCGGCGGTCGCCGCAGCGGCAGCGATCGCCGGGGTGCTCACCGGCGTCATCGCCATGCTGGCGTTCCGCTGGAGCGAGCGCGACCAGAGACGCCCCACCCGAACCTCCCTGCACACCGACCCCGTACTGCCGCCCGGCGTCGACACGGTGCTGTCCGTGCTGCGCTCCTCGGCCGTCGTACTCGACGAGGCCGACGCCGTCGTCAAGGCCAGCTCGGCGGCGTACGCCCTCGGACTGGTCCGCGGCGGAAAGCTCTCGGTGGAGCCGATGCTCCAGATGGCCCGCGACACCCGGCGCGACGGCGAGATACGCCAGGTCGAGCTGGACCTCCCCAGGCGCGGCACCGGACGCGGCGAGGCCCTCGCGGTCTCCGCCCGCGTCGCCCCGCTCGGCTCACGGCTCGTACTCCTCCTCGTCGAGGACCTCACCGAGGCCCGGCGCATCGAGGCCGTACGGCGCGACTTCGTCGCGAACGTCAGCCACGAGCTCAAGACCCCCACCGGCGCCCTCTCCCTCCTCTCCGAGGCCGTCATGGGCGCCTCGGACGACCCGGAGGCCGTCGAACGCTTCGCCGGCCGCATGCAGATCGAGGCCACCCGGCTGACCAGCCTCGTCCAGGAACTCATCGACCTCTCCCGGGTGCAGAACGACGACCCGCTGGAGGACGCCGAACCGGTCCGCGTCGACGAACTCGTCGCCGAGGCCGTCGACCGCTGCCGCCACCAGGCCGGCGCCAAACAGATCACCATGGCCGCCGGCGGCACCGCCGACCTGCGCGTCTGGGGCAACCGCGGCCAGCTCGCCGCCGCCCTCGGCAACCTCGTCGAGAACGCCGTCAACTACTCGCCCTCCACCACCCGCGTCGGCATAGCGGCCCGCCAGGTGAACGCGCCGGGCGGTGACCTGATCGAGGTCGCCGTGACCGACCAGGGCATAGGCATCTCCGACAAGGACAAGGAACGCATCTTCGAGCGCTTCTACCGCGTCGACCCGGCCCGCTCCCGCGCCACCGGCGGTACGGGCCTCGGGCTGGCGATCGTCAAGCACGTGGCCGCCTCGCACGGCGGGGAGGTCACGGTGTGGAGCTCCGAGGGCCAGGGCTCCACCTTCACCCTGCGGCTGCCGGAGGCGGCCACCGGCCGCCGAGCCCGCGCGAACCGGCCGCACCTGTACGACCATGACTCACACCCCGAGTCACTCCCAGACTCCGACCCCGCATCCGGGGACGGACCGTCCGACCCCGGCGAAGTGGCCGACCGGACCACCGGTACATCCCCTTACGATCCGCTTCACGCCCCGGAGGTCCATCCGTGACCCGAGTGCTCGTCGTCGAGGATGAGGAATCCTTCTCCGACGCCCTTTCGTACATGCTCCGCAAGGAGGGCTTCGAGGTCGCCATCGCGGCCACCGGCCCCGACGGACTCGACGAGTTCGAGCGCAACGGCGCCGACCTCGTCCTGCTCGACCTGATGCTGCCGGGCCTGCCCGGCACGGAGGTCTGCCGTCAGCTGCGCGTCAAGTCCAACGTCCCGGTGATCATGGTCACCGCCAAGGACAGCGAGATCGACAAGGTCGTCGGCCTGGAGATAGGGGCCGACGACTACGTCACCAAGCCCTTCTCCTCCCGCGAACTGGTCGCACGCATCCGCGCCGTCCTGCGCCGCCGGGGCGAGCCCGAGGAGGTCAGCCCGGCCGCGCTGGAGGCCGGCCCGGTCCGGATGGACGTGGACCGCCACGTGGTCACCGTCTCCGGTGCCAAGATCGACCTCCCGCTCAAGGAGTTCGACCTGCTGGAGATGCTGCTGCGCAACGCCGGCCGCGTACTGACCCGTATGCAGCTCATCGACCGGGTCTGGGGCGCCGACTACGTGGGCGACACCAAGACCCTCGACGTCCACGTCAAGCGCCTGCGCGCCAAGATCGAGCCGGACCCGGGCGCGCCCAGGTACCTGGTGACGGTCCGCGGTCTCGGATACAAGTTCGAGCCGTAAACCGACCCGCACACGTACGCGTGCATGTCGAAAGGGCGGGACCTCCTGGAGAGGTCCCGCCCTTCGGCGTACGCGCGCGTGTCCGAGGGCCTGTCGGCCGTCGGACACGCTCTTACCTACTGACCGGTCGTCGCCGAGGTGCTCGGGGAGGCCCCGTCGGCGGGCGCCCCGGCCTCTTCGGACGTGCTCGGGGAAGCCGACGTCGCCGGCTCGCCCGAGGTGGAGGCGGAGGGCGAGGCGGCGACGTCCGCCGGTGTCTCCGGGACCTCGGTCGCGCCCCACGAGGCGTAGAAGCCCTCGGCCGGGACGACGAACGCGCGCAGGCTCACGTCACCGGTCTTGCTGAACACGAAGGTGATCTTCTGCGCGTTGCCGTCCTGGATCGCCTCGCGGCTGCTCGGCAGCACGGCGGAGGCGTTGTTCTTGCCCCCGATGACGAGCGAACCGCCGGCCGGGATGCTCAGGTCCTTGCCCTCGGCGGGCTTCAGCTCGGCGGTCTTGCCGGTGCCGGGGACGGTGATCGACTCCAGCGTCTGGGCGGTGTCGCCGGTGTTGAACACCGTCGCGGAGACGGCGGCCGGGCCGGTCGACTCCAGCTCCGACGGGGTGATGACGACGACGTTCTGCAGCTTGATGTCGCCGACGGTCGTGGCCGCGTTGTCCGGCTTGACCTCCAGCGTCTGGGCGTTGTTTCCGGCTGCGCACCCGGCGAGCGTGGCGACCGAGAACGCGAGGGCGGATGCGGCGAGGGCGCCGCGTCGAAGGCTGCTGCTCACGGCGCCTGCAACTCCTTGGAACGCACGGGCAGCTCCTTGTAAAGCGGCCCTAAGTGACTGTCAGCGGCCTTAGGTTACCGAGCCGTTCCCGCACCGCTGCACCCGACCCGCCTCTAGGGGCGGGTCGGAGGTGTCGCCTCAGAAGAAGGCGGGTGCCTCATGAGCCACTTCGACATTCACATAAGTGCCATCGCGGGGGCTTGCGGATTTCCGGTGAAGGAATGAGCGCATCCGGAAATAGATCACCGCCGGATCACCTGTAGATCATCCGCTTGGCCGTCTACGGACATCGACCGGACATCGGTCCGGACATCGGCCACCGTGATCAATTCCGGATTCGCCCCGTGCCCGACTCCGCTCACCGAACGGAGTAGCGGAAGTCGCACACCTGGAAGTGGACATAAGTGGATGTTTGGTCGCCTGGTGGGGTGTCCGGGTGCGTGTAACGCCCGGGTTTCACTTCGTTCGGAGAGCCGCTCCGACCTGCGAATACCCCCGCCGCCCTCGCCTCCGGGACCCTGTCGAAGCACGTTCCTGTTGCAGTTGTCAAGCCCCGAGATGTGCCCTGACCTGCGAAAACGTCATTCAGAAGCCGTCGTTTCCGTGTTACCCTGGATAGCCACGGAAGGGGTACCTGTCACATGACGTTCAAGGTTGGCGACACCGTGGTCTATCCCCATCACGGGGCCGCGCTGATCGAGGCTATCGAAACTCGCCAGATCAAAGGCGTGGACAAGATCTACTTGGTGCTGAAGGTCGCCCAGGGTGACCTGACGGTACGCGTGCCGGCGGACAATGCGGAGTTCGTCGGCGTACGTGATGTGGTTGGTCAGGAAGGGCTGGACCGGGTCTTCGAGGTCCTGCGCGCTCCGTATGCCGAGGAGCCCACGAACTGGTCGCGTCGTTACAAGGCAAATCTCGAGAAGCTCGCCTCCGGCGATGTCATCAAGGTCGCGGAAGTCGTCCGTGACCTGTGGCGTCGTGAGCGTGAGCGCGGACTGTCCGCCGGTGAGAAGCGCATGCTCGCCAAGGCTCGCCAGATCCTGGTGAGTGAGCTCGCGCTGGCGGAGAACACGAACGAGGACAAGGCCGAGGCACTGCTCGACGAGGTGCTCGCGTCCTGACTCTGATCTGAACGCAGGCCCTGAAAAGCCGGCTCACTCAGCTCAGCAGCGCAATTGAAATGCCGCGGTGCCCGATGACGTATCCAATGTCGCCGGGCGCTGCGGCATGTTCGTGCCCGGATGTTCTGCCGCGTATCCGAGACACCATTTGACGCAACTGACGCACTGGCACCATCAACGGATTCCTACGGGCAGTGGATTCCCCGCGGTCACAGTTTCTCCGCGGTCTGCCAGTAGCACTGAAGTACTGATACTTGGTGCCGGGCCCGGAGCAGGCTCGACCGGATGTCACGGAAGGGTCCGATCGAGGCTCGCGCCCGGCACTCCTCCAGGCCATACCCACGAGGGCTCGGCACACAAACCTGACAGGAACCGATGTCTGACGAATCGCGCCCCGCACCGCCCGGGGCACGTACGGCCGCGGTGATTCCGGCCGCCGGCCGGGGCGTACGCCTCGGCCCGGGCGCCCCCAAAGCGCTTCGAGCGCTGAACGGCACGCCCATGCTCGTCCACGCGGTACGCGCGATGGCCGCGTCCCGCGCCGTCTCGCTGGTCGTCGTCGTGGCCCCGCCGGACGGCGCCGCCGAGGTGAAGACCCTCCTCGACGCCCACTCGCTGCCCGAACGCACGGACTTCCTCGTCGTACCCGGCGGCGAGACCAGGCAGGAGTCGGTGAAGCTCGGCCTGGACGCGCTGCCGCCCGGCATCGACATCGTCCTCGTACACGACGCCGCCCGCCCGCTCGTACCGGTGGACACCGTCGACGCGGTGATCGAGGCCGTACGGGAGGGTGCGCAGGCCGTGGTCCCGGCGCTGCCGCTCGCGGACACCGTCAAGGAGGTCGAGCCGGCCACGACGCCCGGGGAACCGGAACCGGTGGTGGCGACGCCGGAGCGGGCACGACTGCGGGCGGTCCAGACACCGCAGGGTTTCGCGATCGACACCCTCGTACGGGCCCACGAGACGGTCACCGACAACGTTACCGACGACGCGAGCATGGTCGAACAACTGGGCCTGCGGGTCGTGGTCGTGCCCGGCCACGAGGAGGCCTTCAAGGTGACGAGGCCGCTCGATCTGGTGCTGGCGGAAGCGGTACTGGCCCGCAGGAGGCTCAACGATGGCTTCTGAGCCTTCCGTACCTTCGGTGTCGGGGCCGGTGCTCCTGCCCCAGGTCGGCATCGGTACCGACATTCACGCTTTCGAGGAGGGCCGGGAGCTGTGGTGCGCCGGCCTGAAGTGGGAGGGCGAGGGGACGGGCCTCGCCGGTCACTCCGACGCGGACGTCGTCGCCCACGCCGCGTGCAACGCGCTGTTCTCGGCGGCCGGCCTCGGCGACCTCGGGCAGCACTTCGGCACCGGCCGCCCGGAGTGGTCCGGGGCATCCGGGGTGACGCTGCTGACGGAGGCGGCACGGATCGTACGGGCGGCGGGGTTCACCATCGGCAACGTCGCCGTGCAGGTGGTGGGGCCCCGGCCGAAGATCGGCAAGCGGCGCGAGGAAGCGCAGAAGGTGCTGTCGGAAGCGGTGGGTGCGCCGGTGTCGGTCTCCGGCGCGACGACGGACGGGCTCGGTTTTCCGGGACGCGGGGAAGGGCTCATGGCGGTGGCCACGGCACTGGTCGCCCGTACGGGCTGACATGACTCAGGGTGCGGGGGATCCGGGGGCGCGGCCCCGGTGGCGTCAGCGCAATGTCACGAATATGTGGCCCTTGTGCACAAGGGTCGCAAGGCACCGGGTGCAGGCCACTACCCTGGTCCCGTGACCATTCGCCTGTACGACACCAGCGCCCGGCAGATTCGTGACTTCGCCCCGCTCACGCCGGGTTGTGTCTCGATCTACCTCTGTGGCGCCACCGTGCAGGCCGCCCCGCACATCGGGCATATCCGGTCCGGCCTCAACTTCGACATCCTGCGCCGCTGGTTCACCTACCGCGGGTACGACGTCACGTTCATCCGCAACGTCACCGACATCGACGACAAGATCATCAGGAAGGCCGCCGAGCAGGAGCGCCCCTGGTGGTCCATCGGTTTCGAGAACGAGCGCGCCTTCAACGACGGTTACGCCGCCCTCGGCTGCCTGCCCCCGACCTACGAGCCGCGTGCCACCGGGCACGTGACCGAGATGGTCGAGATGATGCGCGGGCTCATCGAGCGCGGACACGCGTACGAGGCCGACGGGAACGTCTACTTCGACGTGCGCTCCTTCCCCGGCTATCTGCAGCTGTCCAACCAGGAACTCGACAACCTGCTCCAGCCCTCCAGCGACGGCGAGACCGGCAAACGCGACTCCCGTGACTTCGCCATGTGGAAGACCGCCAAGCCCGGCGAGCCGACGTGGGAGACGCCCTGGGGGCGGGGACGGCCCGGCTGGCACCTCGAGTGCTCCGCCATGGCCCACAAGTACCTGGGCACCGCCTTCGACATCCACGGCGGCGGCCTCGACCTGATCTTCCCCCACCACGAGAACGAGATCGCCCAGGCCAAGGCCTTCGGCGACGACTTCGCGTCGTACTGGCTGCACAACGCGTGGGTCACCATGAGCGGCGAGAAGATGTCGAAGTCCCTCGGCAACTCCGTCCTGGTCAGCGAGATGGTCAAGGCCTGGCGGCCCATCGTCCTGCGCTACTACCTCGGCACCCCGCACTACCGCTCGATGATCGAGTACAGCGACGACGCCCTGCGCGAGGCCGAGTCGGCGTTCGCCCGGATCGAGGGGTTCGTGCAGCGCGTCGTCGAGAAGGCCGGGGGCGTCGTCGAGCCCGCCGCCGAGGTGCCGCCCGCCTTCGCCGAGGCCATGGACGACGACCTGGGCGTGCCGCAGGCCCTCGCCGTCGTCCACACCACCGTCCGGCAGGGCAACTCCGCCCTCGCCGCCGACGACAAGGAAGCCGCCGTCGCCCGGCTCGCCGAGGTGCGCGCCATGCTCGGCGTCCTCGGCCTCGACCCCCTCGACCCGCACTGGGTCGGGGAGGCCGGTGACCGGGGCGAGGACCTGCACGGCGTCGTCGACAGCCTCGTACGACTCGTCCTCGACCAGCGTGAGGCCGCCCGCGGGCGTAAGGACTGGGGGACCGCGGACGCCATCCGCGATCAGCTCAACCAGTCCGGCCTCGTCATCGAGGACGGCCCGCAGGGGCCGCGCTGGACCCTCGGACCGCGCTGAGTATTTCCTCTTATATGCGTGCATTTCCTTGATCGATTGTGCCGCTCGGGTTTCCGGGCGGCACACTCATAGACGTACACACGCACGTCCACACACAGACAGGTAGGTCATGGCCGCTAACAACCGCCGCATGTCCGGCAAGAAGGGCGCGCAGGTCGGCAGTGGCGGCCAGCGGCGCCGGGGCCTTGAGGGCAAGGGCCCGACGCCGCCCGCCGAGGCGCGCAAAAAACACAAGAAGAACCGTATTGCCAATGCCAAGGCCAAGCAGATCCAGCGGCGGCCCGCATCCAAGGGGCGCGGCGGGAAGGCCACCTCCGAACTCGTCGTCGGGCGCAACCCGGTCGTCGAGGCGCTGCGCGAGGGCGTCCCCGCCACCACGCTCTACGTCCAGCAGTTCATCGACAACGACGAGCGCGTGCGCGAAGCGCTCCAGCTCGTCGCCGAGCGCGGCGGCATCCACCTGATGGAAGCCCCCCGGCCCGAGCTCGACCGGATGACCAACGGCCTCAACCACCAGGGGCTCGTGCTCCAGGTCCCGCCGTACGTGTACGCCCACCCCGAGGACCTCGCCAACGCCGCCTACGACAACGGCGTGGACCCCCTCATCGTCGTCCTCGACGGTGTCACCGACCCGCGCAACCTCGGCGCCGTCGTCCGCTCCGTCTCCGCCTTCGGCGGCCACGGCGTCGTCGTGCCCGAGCGGCGCGCGGCCGGTATGACCGCCGGCGCCTGGAAGACCTCCGCAGGGGCCGCCGCCCGTACGCCCGTCGCCCGCGCCACCAATCTGACGCGCACCCTGGAGGCGTACCAGAAGGCCGGGATCGTCGTCGTCGGGCTCGCCGCCGACGGCAACGCCGAACTCGGCGACCTGCCCGCCCTCGGCGGACCCGTCGTCATCGTCGTCGGCAGCGAGGGCAAGGGCCTGTCCCGGCTGGTCGGGGAGACCTGCGACCACCTCGTACGGATCCCGATGCCCGGTGGCACCGAGTCCCTCAACGCCGGTGTCGCCGCCGGGATCGTGCTGTACGAAGCGGCCCGCCGACGCGCCTGAACACGCGTGCGCGACGTCACCCGTGCGGGGGAATCCGGGCGGGTGACGTGACCTTGACGCGGTCCGGACACATCCGCCAAGTCAAAGCAGTGTCCTAACCTCACGTCACTCGGTTAGATGAGTGTGGACACCAGAACACCCCTCACACCCACGGGGGACCGCTCGTCGGGATACGACGACGCTCCCGCGCTGAGCATGGTGAAGGTGCCGAGCGATCCGGCGCAGGTCATCGTCAACCATGCGAGTTTCCGCGTGCAGTTGGGGGCCTCGACGCGGCGGGCGGCACCGTCCGCCCGCGTCGCCCGGCACCTCGGCGCCTCCGAGGAAACGGCGCGCATCCCCGTCGCAGGCGCCGGCGGCGCCACGGCCGTCCGACGCCGGGCACCCGTCGTCTGGAGCGGCAAGTCGGCGCCCGACGACACCGGCGCCCACCGGCTGCTCCAGGCCGTACGGGGCTCCAGCGTGCGCCACGGCGAACAGCCGCCGGCCACCGACGCCGGAGCGACGCAGGTCATCCCCCGTATCGACGACGAACTCGACTACGCCGGCAGCACCCTCGACCAGACCGTCGAGACACCCATCGTCGGCAGCCAGCGCACCCACGGCTCCGACCGCCTGCTCCCCAACATGCGCACCACCGGCAGCGCGTACGAGGAGGCCGGGTACGGCCAATCCGGCTACGACGACGGCGAGTTCGGCTACGACGGCGACGACGCCTACGAGCGGGACGCCGACGGACGACGCACCGGCGCCAGACGCCACCCCAACGACCCCGTACGGCACGCCTATTACCCCGGCCGCCGGATGAACCTCGGCGTCGTCCTGCTCCCGCTCCGCATCTTCCTCGGCTTCATCTCCATCTACGCCGGCATGGGCAAGCTCTGCGACCCCGTCTACTTCGACGGCGGCAAACGCGGCTCCATGATGAAGTGGCTCAACACCCTTCACCCCTGGGAAGTCGCCGAGCCACTGAGGCAGTTCGCCCTCCAGCACCCTGTCGGCTCCGGACTCGTCATCGCCTTCCTCCAGGTCATCGTCGGGGTCCTCACGGTCCTCGGCCTGTGGCAGCGGGTCGCCGCAGTCGGCGGCGCGCTGCTCTCCGCCGCGCTGCTCGTCACCGTCAGCTGGAAGAGCGTCCCCGTCTACGACGCCCCCGACATCATCTACCTGGCCGCCTGGTCGCCGCTGATCATCGCCGGCGCCCCCGTCTACTCCATCGACGGCCGCCTCGCCGGCAGCGCCTGGCGCCGACTCGGCCCCCGTACGGACATCTGGGAGCTGCGGAGTTACGTCCTGCGCCGCGGCGCCCTCGTCACGGCCGTCGTCATCGGGCTCACGCTCCTCATCGGCTCGCTCCTCGGCGGCGCCGTCCGAGACGCCGACCGCGTGGTCGTCCCCGGCCCCGGCGAGGCCCCGCGCAACGAACTCCCCGGCTCCCCGCTCCCGGAGCAGTCCGGCGAGCGCCGTGCCTCGAAGAGCCCCTCGGCGGCCACCAAGTCCCCGACCCAGAAGGCCACTTCGGCCAGCCCCACCACCGGCGACGCCGCGACCACCCCTCAGGAGGCCCGCGAGAGCGGCAGCGTCACCGGAAGCCGGCCCAGCCAGACCCAGGGCAGTGCCGGCCAGGCCCCGCCGCAGCAGACCACCCCGACCCAGCAGGCGCCCAGCACCACCGCCGGACCGTCCTCGTCGGGTGGCACGGGCACCCCGGGCGGCACCAACGGCGGCTCCACGGGCGGCAGCACAGGCGGCAGCGACGGCAGCACCGGCGGCTCCTCCACGGGCCAGCCAGGGCTGGTGGGCGGCCTCCTCGGCTAGCAACAACCCGCCTGCGTAGGGCGGTTACGTCGGTGGGGTCCCGCACTTTCCCAGTGCGGGACCCCACCGACGTAACCGCCCTACGCACAAAGCCCTTTGGCGACCCGCCGACTCAACGGCTCAACGGCCCAGCGCCGCCAGCTCCTTCGCGGCCTCCGTGAGGTCCTTCGCCGTGTCGATCGCGCGCCAGTAGGCGCCGTGCGGGATCGTGAAGCCGGCCAGGCGGAGTTCGCGGGCCAGGTGGGGGAACGTGGTGCGCTCGTGGTCTCCGCGCTCAGGGAGCAGGGCGGCGAACTCGGCGGAGAAGACGTACACGCCCGCGTTGATCTCGAAGGTCGACGGAGGGGACTCGATGAAGTCCGTGATGCGGCCGAAGCCGTCCGTCTGCACGGCACCCCACGGCAGACGGGGGCGGGCCAGCGCGAGGGTCGCGACGGCGTCCCGCTCGGCATGGAAGTCGGCCATGTCGCGCAGCGAGAAACGCGTCCAGATGTCGCCGTTGGTGGCGTACCAGGGCTTTTCCGGGGCGGGGAGGTGCGCGGCGGCGTACTTGAGGCCGCCGCCACGGCCGAGAGGCTCGGTCTCGACGACCGTCGTGACGTTCAGCGGCAGATCGGCGCTCTCCAGCCACTTCTGGAGGACCTCGGCGAGATGGCCACAGCTGACCACGACGTCCGTCACGCCCTCCTCGGCGAGCCAGACGAGCTGATGGCCGATGATCGGCGTCCCCGTGCCGGGGATCTCGACCATCGGCTTGGGCCGGTCGTCGGTGTAGGGGCGGAGCCGGGAGCCCTGGCCGCCGGCGAGGACCACGGCCTGGGTGGGGCGCGACGTGGCGTTCGGATCGGTCATGTCCGAACTGTACGGGGCGCTCCGCGGGTTTCGCGGGGCAGGTGGGGCGGGACTGTGGGCGAGGCTGTGGTGGGGATTCTGCGGGTCGGTGGGGGCTGGTCGCGCCCACGCGGCGGAGCCGCATATTGGACAGAGCCCCGCGCCCCTGTCAGGCGTGCCCCTACGGGGCGCCTGACAGGGGCGCCTGACGGTTTAGCTGTGGGCTGCCGCCACTCCCGTGGCGAAGGACGTGTCGCAGACCGGGCGGGCGTACGACTGGGCGCGTGACGGGCCGTACATGCGGACCGCTGCACGGCCCAGAGAACGGGCGATCGAGGTGCAGTGCCTCGCCAGCGACGGGCGGCCGTTCACCGCCTGCTGCAGGTGGGTGAGGGCGGTGCCGGGATCCTTCTCCTGGAGCTCCAGGAGAAGCTGGTCGCGCAGGACGTCCTGCGGTGCGGGGGCGGCGGCGGCCCGGGCGGCCAGGTCCTCGGAGGAGGCGGTGAGCACCGAGTCCGAGGGATTCCCCGACCAGTTGACTCGGGTGACCGCGAGGGTCCCGGACAGCACCAGGACGACGGGCAGGACAAGGGCGAGGCTACGGCCGATCCGGCGGGCGGGGCCACGGCCACTTCGCGTCAGTTGGTTAGTGGAGTGCTTCACGCGAGTGAGGGTAGCGCTCAGTGCTGATTTGGCGACATTCAGTCACCCAATCGGGGGATGGATTGGCGCCAATTTGTGGGTAGGGCGTTGACGTACGCGATTCGAAACGACCGGTCTGCCGGGATATCGGGCTTCCGGCCGGCGGGCGCGCGAAGGGCCCCGCGGCAAGCCGCGGGGCCCTTCGGTGTTCAGATCGCGTCTCAGTCGGTGAGGCGCTCGCCCGTGGAGGTCGAGAACACGTGGATCTCGCCCGGCTGCGGCACGACGTGGAGCGTGGCGCCCTTGTCCGGGACGGCACGGCCGCTGACGCGGACGACCAGGTCACGGAGCTCGCCGTCGACCTTGGCGCTGCCGTAGACATAACCGTCGGCGCCCAGCTCCTCGACGACGTTCACTGTGACGGCGAGACCGGCCGGAGCGTCCGCCGTGTCCTTGGTCAGGGCGTCGGCGGCGGCACTGTTGTGCTCGACGATGTCGAAGTGCTCCGGACGGACGCCGACCGTGACGGTGGTGTCACCCTTGTCGGAGGCGGCCTTGAGAGCCTCGCGGTTGACCGGGACGACCGAGTTGCCGAACTTCACGCCACCGTCGGCGATCGGGACCTCGATCAGGTTCATCGCCGGCGAGCCGATGAAGCCGGCCACGAAGAGGTTCTTGGGGCGGTCGTACATGTTGCGCGGCGAGTCGACCTGCTGGAGCAGACCGTCCTTCAGCACGGCCACCCGGTCGCCCATGGTCATGGCCTCGACCTGGTCGTGGGTGACGTACACGGTGGTGATGCCGAGGCGGCGCTGCAGCGACGCGATCTGCGTACGCGTCGACACACGGAGCTTGGCGTCGAGGTTCGACAGCGGCTCGTCCATGAGGAACACCTGGGGCTCACGCACGATGGCACGACCCATGGCGACACGCTGACGCTGACCACCGGAGAGCGCCTTCGGCTTACGGGCCAGGTAGTCCGTGAGGTCGAGGATCTTCGCCGCGTCCTCGACCTTCTGACGGATCTCGGCCTTGTTGACACCGGCGATCTTGAGCGCGAAGCCCATGTTGTCGGCGACCGTCATGTGCGGGTACAGCGCGTAGTTCTGGAACACCATCGCGATGTCCCGGTCCTTCGGCGGCAGGTGCGTGACGTCGCGGTCACCGATGTGGATCGAGCCGGCGTTGACGTCCTCAAGACCCGCGAGCATGCGCAGGGAGGTGGACTTTCCGCAGCCGGAGGGACCGACGAGGACGAGGAACTCGCCATCCGCGACATCGAGCTCGAGCTGGTCGACGGCGGGCTTGTCGCCACCCGGGTAGATGCGGGTCGCCTTGTTGAACGAAACAGTGGCCATGGGTACTAGGCCCCCTTCACCGGCAGGAACGTGCCGGACGATCCGTAGTGGAAGGTGGTGTAGTCCACGTACGCGGACTGAATCTGGACGGTACCCGGGGTTTCGACGTCTGTCAGTAGCTGGGGGAGTGTGAACTTCGCGGAAATTTTCGAGACGGAAACCTATGAGATGACCGAGCAATCGCCTTTTGACCTGGCCTCGCGGCTTCCTGCTTCATCACGCACCGCCGACGCACACAGCCCTCAAGAACTGCGCCCGAACGGTCTTACACGCGCTCCACAGGCATTCCGGCCGACGGCCCGTCGGTCCGTACCACCCAGCCGCCCCTAAGCGGCCAGCAGGCAGTCCTCCAGCTCCGACGCCCTGATCAGCGCCGGTACTCCCTTCGAGGGCGGCAGCCCGGCCGCCACCAGCCAATACAGCCGCAGCCCCTCGTCCCGAAGGTTCACAGCCGCATTCACATCCCGGTCATGGACGACCCCACACTCGGCACACGTCCACTCCCGCACCGAGACATCCAGCTTCGGACCCTTGGTATGACAGCCGGAGCAACGCCGTGTGGAGGGGAAGAACCGGTCGACGATCACCAGCGTCCGCCCGTACCACTCGCACTTGTACCGCAGCTGCCGCAACAACTCACCCCACCCGGCATCGAGGATCGCCTCGTTCAGCTTCGCCTTACGCCGCCGACCCTTGCCACGCGCCCGACGCATCAGGTTCTCAATGGCCAGATCCTCCACCACGAGCACTTGGTTCTCGCGCACCAGGCGGGTCGTGAACTGGTCCAACATGTCCTTGCGTACGTCACTGATGAGCGCGTAGAGACGCGCGATCTTCTGCCTCACCTTGTCCCGGTTGGCCGAACCCCTCACCTTCTTGTGCAACTCCCGCTGCAACCGAACCAACTTCTCCGCGTACCGCCTCAACAGACGCGGATGATCGACCTTCGTCCCGTCATCCAGAGTGACGAGCGACGCCAACCCCAGATCCAGCCCCACCGCCCTCGGCGCCCGCGAACCCGGCACAAACGCAGCGGGGAGAGGCGCAATCCGCTCCTCCACGAGCGTCGACACGAAGTAACGCCCCGCCCGGTCCCGCGTCACCGACAGACGCACCGGCACGACCCCCGCAGGCAGCGCCCGCGACCAACGAACATCCAGCGGCCCCGACTGCTTCGCCAGCGTGATCAACCCCGTACCCGGCCGCTCCGGATCCTCGGCCCACCTGAACCCCGTCCGCACATACGTCGCCGAATCCCGCGACCGCCCCTTCCTCTTCCGCTGCGGATGCTTCCCCGACCCCTTTAAGAACCGCCCGAACGCCTGATCAAGATGCCGCAACGACTGCTGAAGCACCGTCGAAGACACCTCCCCGAGCCACCCCGTCCCCTCCACCCGCTTCCAGCCCGTCAACGCCCGGCACGACTCCGCGAACCCCACATTCACCCGGTGCCGCTCCCACGCCCCGGACCGCAGCGCCAGCCCCTCGTTGTAGACCCACCGACAGGCACCGAACGTCTTCCCCAACTGCTCCGCCTGCTCGGCGGTCGGATAGAAGCGGAAGCGGTACAGACGGTGCCGCGTCTCCGGCTCCTTGACGTGCCCCTTCAGCGGAGTCGCCGCGCGCTGGTGGTGCTTGCGACGGTCGCCGATACCGAGGGCCTCACGCTTGATCCGCTCGGCCTCCTCGCCCGTCACCGCTTCCAGCCCCGGCTTCTCCACCGACTTCCCCGGCTCCCCCATGAATCCCTCCCCGACGATCCGATCTTCGGAACAGCACGTCAGGGCGATCAACGAACGGGTGCGCGGATGGTTACGTTTGGTTTTCGAGACCGAGGTCAGCCGCGAACTCCGTGGCTCGGGGCATCGCGCTCTGTGTACAGTGGAGCCGCCTCCGCGTACGGCGTTGTGGTGCGCGGTGCCTCCTTAGCTCAGCTGGAACGAGCAGCTCACTTGTAATGAGCAGGTCATCGGTTCGAATCCGATAGGGGGCTCAACAGCCCAGGTCAGCCCCAAGCTGGCCTGGGCTTCTTCGTGTTCGCGCCCGTGTGATGCCGGGGCTATGACTGGTCAGACGCGCAGCCGTCGCACGATTTCCAGGTCCGTCTCCTCCAGCGGATCCCCGTCCTCGATGTTCCACAGGGCGTTCTGCAGCACCCTGGCGAGGGTCCACGCGCGTGCCCGTTCCCGGTCCAGGGTCAGGGCCTCCGTCAGGGCGTCGAAGCGCCAGAGGATGTCGGCGGGGTCGAAGCGGTTGTTGAGGGCCGGCCAGAGGTCGAAGGCCGGGTCTCCCGCCAGGGGTTTCGGGTCGATCGCCAGCCAGGGGGCGCGGGTGGCGGCGAGGACGTTCTCGTCGTGGAGGTCCCAGTGGAGGAGGCGGTCGCCGGGGTCGGGGGCGACTTCGCGCAGGGCCGCCGCGCAGTCCTGGAGGAGGGTGCGGGCCTCGGGGTCCGGGATCCGGGGGAGTGTTTGTGGTGCTCGGTCCAGCATTCGTGCCGCGATGTCGCCGAGGCGGCGGATGCCCGGTGGGGCCGGTATTGCCGTGAGGTGGGTCAGTAGGTCGGCGATGATCAGGGTGGCTTCGTGGGCGTCGGGGTGGTGGGAGAGCATTCGGGTGTGGTCGAGGCGTTCCAGGAGCATCGTTCCGGTGGTGGGGTCGTGGTCCAGGAGGTGTACCGCGTGGTCGCCGTTCCAGAGGCGCAGGGCGGTCGGTTCGCCCTCGCTCTCGTCGTCCAGGAGCTGGAGTTTCAGGACGGCCGGGGTGTCGTCGGGGCGGAGTACCGGGAGGACCAGGGCCGTTACGCCGTGCATGGTCCGGCCGTCGACGCGTAGGTTCCAGCGGTCGAGGAAGTCGTTGGCGCGGGCCGGGAGCGCGGTGATGAAGGCGCGGCCCGCCTCGCCGTTGTACTTGAGCTGGGTGGCGGCCAGTTCGTCAGGGACGTGGATGTGGATGGGGACGGGGATCACTGGCCGACTTTATGTGCGTGAGTAAATTGAGGCATGCGAATTCCGGTGGGTCCGCGTGGGGTGTGGGCGTACGTCCGTAGTGCTCCGGGCACCTACGTGTGGCTGCTCGTCCTGTTCCTCACGACTGTGGCGGTGCATCACATGTCGGCGGAGTTCCAGGAGGAGTTCCTGCGGCAGCGGTCGACGAACATCAATGAGCTGTCGGACCATCCGGTGCGTGTGCTGATCTCCAGTGCGATGTGGATCGACGGGTGGTGGACCCCGTATCTGGTGCTGTATTCGGTGTTTCACGCGTCGGTCGAGCGGTGGTTGGGGACCGTGCGGTGGCTGGTCGTGTGGGTGAGTGCTCATGTGCTGGCGACGTTGGTCAGTCAGGGTGCGGTGTGGCGGGCGATCCGGGACGGTTCGGCGCCTGCGTCGGCGGCGGACACGATGGATTTCGGGGTGAGTTACGGGCTGGCGGGGGTCGTGGCCGTGTTCGCGTATCGGATCGCGCGGCCGTGGCGGTACGTGTATGTGGTGGGCGTTGTCGGTGTGTACGGGGTGCCGCTTCTCGGCTCGCCGACGTTCACCGATCTGGGGCACTTCACTGCGGCGCTGATCGGGTTCGCCTGCTGGCCGTTGACGCGTGGGCGGGGTGTGGAGGTGCGGAATCCGAAGGAGACATCGGGGGCGGTGAGGCGTTAACGTCCGGCGCTATGAGCAGCGCGGATGGCGGTTCGGGTGCGGTCGGTGGGCACGTCGACGGGCGGGTTTCGTTCTGGTACGCGCAGGACGGTCTGCCCGCCCCGCGTGCGCCTCTCGACGGGGACGCGACGGCGGATGTCGTGATCGTCGGGGGTGGGTACACGGGGTTGTGGACGGCGTACTACCTGAAGAAGGCGGCGCCGTTTCTCCGGATCGTCGTACTGGAGAAGGAGTTCTGCGGGTACGGGGCTTCGGGGCGCAACGGGGGCTGGCTGTACAACGGGATCGCGGGGCGGGACCGGTACGCGCGCGTGCACGGTCAGGAGGCGGCCGTACGGCTTCAGCGGGCCATGAACGACACCGTCGGTGAAGTGGTGCGGGTGGCGGGGGCGGAGGGCATCGATGCCGACATCCGTCGCGGGGGTGTGCTGGAAGTCGCTTGTACGCCTGCCCAGTTGGCGCGGCTGAGGGACTTCCACGAGGTGGAAGTGTCGTACGGGGAGGACAACCGTGAGTTGTACGGCGCCGACGCGACCGCCGAGCGGGTGCGGGTGGCGGGTGCTCTGGGGTCGTCGTGGACGCCGCACGGGGCGCGGTTGCATCCGGTGAAGCTGGTCAGGGGGCTTGCGGCGGCGGTCGAGGCGCTGGGCGTTGTGGTTCGTGAACAGACGCCGGTGACGGAGATCCGGGCGCGGCACGCGGTGACGCCGTACGGGACGGTTCGCGCGCCCTATGTGCTGCGCTGTACGGAGGGCTTCACGGCGTCGTTGAAGGGCCAGCGGCGGACCTGGCTACCGATGAACTCGTCGATGATCGCGACGGAGCCGTTGACGGACGCGCAGTGGGAGTCGGTCGGTTGGGAGGGGCGGGAGGCGCTGGGGGACATGGCGCACGCGTACATGTATGCGCAGCGGACGGAGGACGGGCGGATCGCGTTGGGTGGGCGTGGGGTGCCGTACCGGTTCGGGTCGCGGACGGACAACGACGGGCGTACGCGGGCGGCGACGGTGGAGGCGTTGCGGGAGATTCTCGTGCGGTTCTTTCCTTCGCTGGGTGGTGTGCGGGTGGCGCACGCGTGGTCGGGGGTGTTGGGCGTGCCGCGGGACTGGTGTGCCACGGTGACGCTGGACCGGTCGACGGGGTTGGGGTGGGCGGGCGGTTACGTCGGTTCCGGGGTCGCTACCGCCAATCTCGCGGCGCGGACGTTGCGGGATCTGGTGCAGTTGGACTCGGGGCAGGCGGGGCGTACCGAGCTGACCGATCTGCCGTGGGTGGGGCATCGGGTGCGGAAGTGGGAGCCGGAGCCGTTGCGGTGGCTGGGGGTGCGGGGGATGTACGTCACGTACCGGGCGGCGGATCGGCGGGAGTCGGCCGGGGGTGGTGAGCGGTCGTCGCGGCTGGCTCGGGTGGCGGACCGGGTGGCTGGGCGGTAGGTGGGGCGTGGCGGTGGTGCAGGGGCAGGGGCAGCTGGTTACGGCTCCAGCGCCCTCTGCCGGTCGTGGCGCGGTTTCGGAGGACGCGGTGGGTGGGGGGCGAGGAGAGCCGCTGGTCATGGTTCCAGCACGACCTTGCCGGTTGTGGCGCGGTTTTCGAGGGCTCGGTGGGCGGCGGCTGCCTCGGTGAGGGGGAAGCGGTGGATGGCCGGGGTCAGGCGGCCGGTGGCGGCTTCGGTGAGGGCGCGGAGTTCCAGGGTGCGGAGGGGGTTGGGGCCGCCTGTCTTGGCCAGCATGGCCGGGCCGAGGACCTGTTGGGAGACGCCCTCGATCAGGTAGGGGCCGCCGCCGGTGTGGATGCCTTCGCCGGACCGGCCGAAGACGAGGTGTTGTCCGGTGGGGGAGAGGAGGGCTGTGGCTTCGCGGGCGATGTCGCCGCCCACGCCGTCGAAGACGACGGTGGCGGACCGGCCGCCGAGGTAGGCGCGGAGCTTCTCCGGCCATGCGGGGTCCGTGTAGTCGACGGCGAGATCGGCGCCGTTCGCCGCGACCTGGGCCGTCTTCGCCGGGCCTCCGGCCAGGCCGATCACGGTGGCGCCGGCGTGCCGGGCGTACTGCACGAGAAGGGTGCCGATGCCGCCCGCGGCGGCCGGGACGACGGCCACGGAGTCGGGGCCGAGGTCGGTGAACTGCAGGATTCCCATCGCCGTACGCCCTGTGCCGATCATCGCGACGGCCTGGGCGAAGTCGAGGTCTGCCGGGATCTCGTGCAGGCGTTCCATGTCGGTGACGGCGAGTTCGGCGTATCCGCCGGGCTGGAAGCCGAGGTGGGCGGTGACCCGCTTGCCGAGCCACAGGTGCGGGGTGCCCTCGCCGAGGGCGTCGACGGTGCCGGCGACCTCGCGGCCGGGGACGGTCGGCAGCGGGGTGGGCGCGGGTGCCGGGCCCTGGATGCCCTCGCGGAGGGCTGTGTCCAGGAGGTGTACGCCGGCTGCGGCGACGGCGATACGGACCTGGCCCGGACCGGGTGCCGGGTCCTCGACCTGTTCGTGGGTGAGGTTCTCGGCGGGGCCGAAGGTGTGCAGGCGGATGGCGTGCATGAGGGGTCCCCCAGGTGTGTGGCCAGGTGTGTGGCCTTGTGTTCGGGCTGCTGCCACTCTTCAACCTCATGCTTGCTTGAGGTCAAGAGGGTTGAGAGGGCCGAGGGGGTCGAGGTGGTCGTGGCGGCCACGGTTTCGTCGGGTGCCCAGTACCAGTGATACGGCGGTCAGCGCGCTGTTGAACGAGACCTCCGCGAGGACGCCGGGGGCGGCCACCTGGTCGCCCGCGAGATAGACACCGTCGCCGCGTTCGATCGCGGGCCGGTCGCGCCAGCTCGTACCCGGGAGGTCGACCGCGCCGGTGCGGCCGTTCGCGGTGGCCTCGCGGCGCCAGGTGACGCGGTCGCGCCAGCCGTCGAAGGCCAGGTCGAGTACTTGTTCGGCGCGGGCGATGCCTTCGGCGCGGGAGGCGTGCGGTGCGATCGGGAACTGGCCCTGGAGGAGCTGCTCGCCGGCCGGGGCGAGGGTGCGGTCCTGCGCGGTGAAGCGTTCCAGCCAGCCGGGTGCGTCCAGGTCGGAGACGACGAAGGGGTCGCCGCGCCGGGTCCGTACGGCGAGGTCGAGGAGGACCGTACGGGCGCCGGGCCAGGTGAGGGTGTCGTCGCGCAGGAGGTGCCGGGCGGCGTCGAGGGAGGTGGCGACGATGACGGGTGTGTCCTTGGGGAGCGTGTCGACGCGGGACAGGGTCTCCACCCGTACGCCCATGTTCCAGGCGCGGGCGGCCATCCGGTCGATGACGCTGCCCCAGCCGCCGCGCGGGTGGTGGGCCTCGGGCGGGAGGGTGGCGACGCGGCGCAGGCGTTCCTGTACGAAGGCGGCGGACAGGGTGCCGGGGTCGTGGTGGAAGAGGGCGACGGCGGAGTAGTGCGCGGCGGCCCGGGCGCCCTTCTCGCCCGCCTGCTCGGTGGCCCAGGTCATGAAGTCGACGTCCGTGGGCGCCTGTCGGGCGCTGTGGCGGAGGAGCTTGAGCATCGCGAGGGGTGGGGTGCGGCGCAGGGCGCCCTGGTGGCGGAAGTGGAAGCGGGCGGCTTCGAGGGGCGGGAGCGGGGCGAGTGGGCCGATGAGGTCGCGCCGGGTGAGCCAGGTCCAGTGCGGGCCGCCGCTGTAGAGGGCGTGCGGGCCCTCGTTCGTACGGTACGGCTCCTCGGCGGTGCGGCCACGGCCGCCGAGGGTGTGATGGGCCTCGTGCACGGTGACCTTGGCGCCCGCCTCGGCGGCCGCGATGGCGGCGGTGAGACCGGTGAAGCCGCCGCCGATGACGGTGAGGGGGGTGCGGGTGCGGGCGTGAGTACGGACCGGGTGCATGTCTGGGGTCTCCCTGCGGTGGGCGCCTTTCTGCTTTCTGCCGGCGCTTGTTGCCGGTACGACCGATCGAGGGCGTCGGAATGTGACATGGGGGCGGGGGAGACAGATTTGTGCAGGTCAGGGGGATTGTCAGTGGTGGGGTGCAGGATGGGGGCATGGCGAGGCGAGTGATGGATGGCGTGGGCGGAGCGGGTGGCGTGGGTGGTACGAAGGGTTCCGGGGCCGGGGTGAAGGGGGCTCGGCGGCCCGAGCTGCGGTTGCCGGTGCTGGAGCCGTTCGGGGGCGGGCAGCTGGAGGCGGACGGGGACTACGACGGGCTGGAGTTCCGGGAGGCCGACTTCGCCGGGCAGGACGGCGGGGGTGCCCGTTTCATGGACTGCGCGCTGACGGGGTGCGCGCTGGACGAGACACGGCTGCACCACGCCCGGCTGCTCGACTCGGTCCTCACCGGGATACGGGGGGTCGGCACGAACCTCGCCGAGTCGACGCTGCGTGATGTGGAGCTGGTTGACGCCAGGCTGGGCGGGGTGCAGTTGCACGGGGCCGTGCTGGAGCGGGTGGTGGTGCGGGGCGGGAAGATCGACTATCTGAACCTGCGCAAGGCGAAGCTGAAGGATGTCGTCTTCGAGGGATGCGTGCTGGTGGAGCCGGACTTCGGGGGTGCGGTGCTGGAGCGCGTGGAGTTCGTGGACTGTGTGCTGAAGGGGGCGGACTTCACTGCGGCGCGGCTGAGCGATGTGGATTTCCGGCGGGCCGCGGAGCTGGGGTTCGCGCGGGGGGTGGATCGGCTGGCGGGGGCGGTGATCAGCCCGGTGCAGTTGCTTGATCTGGCGGAGGTGTTCGCGGCGGAGTTGGGGGTGCGGGTGGAGGGGGCCGGGTAGCTTCCCTGTCTACTACTTGACCCTCGGGAAGCGGGCCTGGAGCGTCCAGATGGCCGGGTTCTCGTCGAGCGCGTCGTGCAGGTCGATCAGGTCGGCCAGTACGTCGTGCAGGAAGTCCCGTGCCTCCTTGCGGAGTTCAGCGTGGGAGAAGTTGAGCGGGGGCTCCTCCGCCGGCATCCAGTCGGACTCGATGTCCACCCACCCGAAGCGGCGCTTGAACAGCATGCGGTCGGTGGACTCGGTGAAGTCCAGTTCCGCGTACTGGGGGCGGGAGGCGCGGGAGCCCGCGGGATCCTGGTCCAGCTGCTCCACGATGTCGCACAGCGCCCACGCGAAGTCGAGCACCGGCACCCATCCCCAGGCTGTGGACAGTTCCCGGTCCGCCTTGGTGTCGGCGAGGTAGACGTCCCCGCAGAACAGGTCGTGGCGGAGTGAGTGGACGTCCGCGCGACGGTAGTCGGTCTGCGGGGGATCCGGGAAGCGGTTGGAGAGGGCGTAACCGATATCGAGCACGGTGGTGATGGTGTCACGGCGGGATTGACGCCCGTGAACCCGTCTCCGCACGGATGCGAACCGCGTGTATGAGCCCGCGTGTACGAAACCGCGTGTACGTATACGAACGGGCTCACGGGCTCACGGGCTCACGGGCTCACGGGCGGACCTCAGGACTCCGTAGTCGGCTGCGGCCCGCCGAACCCGTGTTCCGAGAGGTCGAACCGGTTGCCCTCCGGGTCCATCGCGCGGTACTCGGCGAAGGGGCGGTCGGTGAAGCGCTCCGCCGGCTTGTCCGCGCCCTTCTCGATCAGCGCCGCCGAGGTGGCCGCCGTGTCGGCGATGTGGAAGCCGAAGTGGTTCATGCCGACCGGGGTGTCGCCGTCGAGCCGGTGCTTGATGAGGGCGAGGGAGAGATGGCCGTCGGAGAGGAAGCAACTGCCGTCGGGGTCGCGGTGGAACAGCTCCATCGAGAAGACGGAGCTGTAGAACCCGGCCAGCCCTTCCGGGTCCCGGGCCACGATGGCGAGGTGCCGCAGCTTCGGGCGGCCCGTCTCCGGGTGGACCTTCTCGGGTTCGGGCTCGGACACGGGCTCGGAAACGGCTGACACGGCGGGCGCGGCGGCCGGGACCATGTTGTGGAAGGCGACGATCTGCCAGAGGTCCGGGCCGTCGTGCGTGCCCGTCCGTTCGACGACGGCCAGGGCGTGGGTCGAGGCCAGGGCCGTGCCGTCGGCGGCGCGGACCGTGGACTCGGCCTCGGCCGTGGCGAGGCCCGGGCGCAGGTGTCGTACGGCCGTCACGCGGGCGTCGAGCCGGGTGCCGGCGTACTGGGTGCGGAAGAGGCGGTCGTGGCCGGCCTCGATGCCCGCGCGGCCCGGCGGCTTGTCGCCGCGTACGGTCGTGAAGTCGCAGTCCGTCGCGAAGCTCGCGGCGAACAGTGTGGCGTCGCCCGCCGCCCAGCCGCGGGCCATGGTCTCCCACAGGGCGCGGATCGCGTCCTCGGCGGGGTCGTTGCCGCCGTTGGAGCTGCCGTTGTGACTGCTGCCGCGCCTGCCGTCGTGGCTGCCGTCGTGACTGCCGTTGGGTGTCGTCATCGTGGTTGTACCCCGACCTTGGTTCGTGTGCGGATACGCGTGGGGAGTCCGGTGCCGGTCGGGGTGCGTGTGTGTGGAGCCGGGCAGCTCCAGGCCGAGCGTCTCGGCCTCGTAGGAGGCCGCGTCGGCGGCGAGGAACTCGTCGAGGGCCTGGTTGTCCATCAGGACGGTGGGGGAAGCACTGCCGGGGCTGGTTCCGGGCGGACAGTGCTCGTCCGACAAGGACGGCATGGGTGACGTGTCTCCGTCTCTCGTAAGCGCCGCTCGTGGACGTTTGTCGTTCGGGGGCTTACGGGTTCGGAGCGTAGGGGGGTCGTTCTTGAAGTCTCCAGCAGTCTTTCGGAAGCCTGGGGATATCCCTATGTAGTGCGGGCGATGCCCGGGCCGTGTGCCGACGCCGGGCGGGCGATGTGCGGGCACGCGAAAGCCCCCGGTCCAAGCGCCAACTCGCGCTCGGCCGGGGGCTTTTCAGCCGCCTTGTGCGGCTCGTTCGTCGACTCAGACGTTGACGCCGAAGTCCTTGGCGATGCCCGTGAGGCCGGAGGCGTAGCCCTGGCCGACGGCGCGGAACTTCCACTCGGCGCCGTTGCGGTACAGCTCGCCGAAGACCATGGCCGTCTCCGTCGCCGCGTCCTCGGAGAGGTCGTAGCGGGCGATCTCGGCGCCGCCGCTCTCGTTCAGGATGCGGATGTACGCGTTGCGGACCTGGCCGAAGTTCTGCGAGCGGGTCTCCGCGTCGTAGATCGAGACCGGGAAGACGATCTTGTCGATGTCGGCCGGGAGGCCGGCGAGGTTGACCTTGATCGCCTCGTCGTCGCCCGCGCCCTCACCCGTGCGGTTGTCGCCGGTGTGGACGATCGTGCTGTCCGGGGTCTGCTTGTTGTTGAAGAAGATGAAGTGGGCCTCCGAGTAGACCTTGCCCGCTCCGTTGACCGCGATCGCCGAGGCGTCGAGGTCGAATTCCGTGCCGGTCGTGCTGCGGACGTCCCAGCCGAGGCCCACGGTGACGGCGGTCAGGCCCGGAGCCTCCTTGGTGAGCGAGACGTTGCCACCCTTGGACAGGCTTACAGCCATTGTTGGGAGTCCTTCCCTCGTTGACATACGTACGTACGTGCGGTGCGGTGCGGTGTCCTGTACGGGACGAAGCTACCGTCATCCCCATGAACGCCGACGGGGGTCCCGAAGGTTCCACGTCTTTACTTTCTTTACCTTCCAGGACGGCTGTCGTGGCGAAAACGGGGTGACGCGGACCGGACAGCCGCGCGACCATGGTGGGCATGTCCGGTCCCTACCTCATCCGCGGCTCCGTCTCGCTCCCCGAGGCCGAGCTCATGTGGCGTTTCTCGCGGTCCGGCGGGCCGGGCGGGCAGCACGTCAACACCAGTGACTCGAAGGTGGAGCTGAGCCTCGACCTCGCGAACACCGAGGTGCTGCCCGACGTCTGGAAGCAGCGCGCGCTGGAGCGCCTCTCCGGCCGGCTCGTCGACGGAGTCGTCACCGTCCGCTCCTCCGAGCACCGCTCGCAGTGGCGCAACCGCGAGACGGCGGCCGTACGCCTGGCCGCCCTCCTCGCCGAGGCCACCGCTCCTCCGCCCAAGCCCCGCACCCCCACCCGTATCCCGCGCGGAATCAACGAACGCCGGTTGCGGCAGAAGAAGGCACGCGCGGATGTGAAGCGGGGCCGTACGGGACGGGACTGGGGTTAGTGCCGGGTCGGGGCCTGATCGGTGATCGGTGACCGGTCATCGGACAGACGTCAGATCATTGACCGGGCGGCGGATGAACGATCGTGAATTTCCGGACGGGCGGGAAAAAGATCCGTGGAACGACTCCGGGAATGAATTTCTCGTCGAGCGATTCGAATCACACCGAAGTCATCTCCGTGCCGTCACCTACCGAATGCTCGGTTCGGTCCGGCGCCCGGTGCCTGGAGCGGGTCCTGGCATTTACGTTCGTACACGAAAAGGTCGTAGTGATCGGCTAGGTGGGTCTCAGCACCCCGACCGTCTGGCCGCCGCTGGTCTCCCCGGTGGGGCTGAAGCCGAGGCCCAGGTAGAAGGGCTCGGGGCCGGTCGGACCGGGGTGCCAGGTGACGTAGAGGTCGGTGCCCCCGCGGTGGCGGATCTCGGCGGCGACGGACTCGACGGCGAAGCGGCCGTAGCCCCTGCCCTGTTCGTCGGCCGCGATGTTCAGGCGCCACAGGCCCGAGCGCAGGTCGGTGCCCGTGCCGCCCCAGGCGATGTCGAAGAAGGCCATGAGGAAGCCGACGGGTCGCTCGCCGTCGAGGATCAGCCGGGGCCAGGCGGTGCGCGGATGGATGTACGCCTCGGCCAGGGACTTCAGGACCGGGGCGACCGCGTGTTCCTGGTCCGGGCGGACGCGGACGGCGACGGCCGCGTCGAAGTTGTCGGGGCTGATCCGCTCCAGCCGGAGCGTGTCGTTCGTCATACGGGCCAAGTTAGGCCGACCGGAACCGGTGTGACCAGGGATTTTACCGTCAGCCCGGCTTCGGCCCGGCTTCAGCCCAGCTGCCGGTAGCGGCCCCGGAAGTACGCCAGCGGGCCGCCGTCCGCGCTCGGTGCCGTCGCCGTCAGGACGCGGCCGATCACCAGGGTGTGGTCGCCGGCCGTCACCAGTTGCTCCGTACGGCACTCCAGGGTCGCCAGGGCGCCGCCCACCAGGGGGGCGCCGGACACCTCGCCCCGGACCACGGGGAGGTCCGCGAAGAGGAGGCGGTCGCTGATGCGGTTCTTCATCGCGAACCTGCCCGCGACGTGCCGCTGGTTCTCGGAGAGGACGGAGACGGCCCACAGGGGCTGTTCGGCGAGCAGGTCGTCCATCCGGGAGCCCTCGCGCACGCTGACCATGACCAGGGGCGGGTCCAGGGAGACCGACAGGAAGGCGGTCGCGGTCATGCCGACGTCCTCACCGCCGGGCGCGTGCGGGTCGTCCGGGTCGAGCGGCGGTTCCTGTGCGGTCACCAGGACCACGCCCGAGGCCAGCCGGGACATCGCGGCGCGGAAGTCGTCGTTGCTCACCCCACCAGGATGCCCGGCGGGAGTGGCGGGTGTGGTGGGCGCGGTGGGTACTGCGGGGGGAGTGGTCGGCACATGGAAAAGCTATTCGCCACCCGCGTGCCGCACATCGGACCTGCGCCCGAACCCGGACCTAGGACTCCCGACCGACGCCCAATGATCGGGAACGGCCACGCCGACTTCGCCTCGCCCGTATCCTCGCTCGTAGTATCCGCACAGATACAAAGTTTGCGTTCAGTAAACGCACAGGAAGAACTCAGAAACTCCACTCAATTGCTCATCTTTCGTTGTGACTTGAGTCACAGGTGACCTTTTTTGTTGACCCTGTGTACCGAGTGGGCAGCGCGCTGTGATTCAGTGACGGGGAAGGTGAGATAGGCGGAAGGAGGGCGAATGGAGACCGACCAGGAGCCGTACGTCCGTCTCGCGACCTTGCGGCAACTGCACCAGGTCATGGCGGACATGAACACCGCGCGCAGTCTGCCGGACACTCTCCAGACCGTCGCCGACGGCGTCGTCAACGGACTTGGATACGAGTTGGCGTGCGTCAACCTCGTCCGGGCCGACGGCGATCTCGTCGTCGCCGCCTTCGCCGGGAACTCCGCCGCCGAGGCCCTCATCACCGGCCGGGTCGGCTCGCGCGACTCGTGGGAACGCCGCCTCGCCATGGGTGAGACCTGGGGCGAACTGGTCTTCATTCCGCACACCGAGGGCTGGGTCCTCGACGACGACGACGTCCCGCAGTGGTACACCGACGGCCCCGCCCCGCGCTTCGAGGACGAGTGGCATCCCTCGGACCGGCTCTTCGCGCCGATGTTCACCCCGAGCGTGCCCGGCGGCACCTGCGGCGAACTGATCGGCGTGCTGTCCGTGGACCGGCCGCGCAACGGCCGCCGCCCGGGCGCATGGGGTAAAGAAGCGCTCCAGATGTACGCGTTCCAGGCCGCGATCGCGATCAGCAACTCACGTCTACGCGCGAATATGCAGCGGGCACTGGTCAGACTCGAACGCGAGCAGCAGGCGCTGCGGGCCAGCGAGGAAAGCTTCCGGCAGGCCTTCGAGTACGCCCCCTCCGGCATGGCCATCGCCGAGATGGGCGGTGACCAGCACGGGCGAATACTCCGCACCAACGACGCCCTGTGCCGTCTGCTGGGCCGCCCAGCCTCCGCGATGCGCCGCTACTCCTTCTCCGACCTCGTGCACCCCGAGGACATAGGCACCCTGCTCCGCACCTCCGCCGAGGGCGGGCGCACCGAGCTCCGGCTCGCCCGCCGGGACGGCTCGTACCTGTGGGTGTCGCTGCGCAACTCCGTCGTCGCGGACACCACCGACGGCCCCCGCTTCCTGCTCACCCACGTCGAGGACATAGAGGAGCGCAAGCGCCGCGAGCTCCAGCTCGCCCACCGCGCCTCCCACGACTCCCTCACCGGCCTGCCCAACTCCGCCGAACTGCGCGCCCGGCTCAGCTCCCGCCTCTGCCAGCGCTCGCAGACAGCGGCGCCGGGCCTGGTCGAGTCGGTCGACGCGGCCTACGAACACGGCCAGGTGGACCCCTACGGGACCCATGACCAGTACACGACCGCGCCGGTGCCCGTGACGGACGGCGGACTCCAGCCGTACGACGTGAGCGGCCACCAGTTCGACTTCAGCGCCACTCCAGAGGCGTACGGCGCGTACGACCACCACGTCCACACCGTCGCCCCCGAGGGTGAGCAGGACGACGGGACGAAGGGGCTCGCGGTGCTCTTCTGCGACCTCGACGGCTTCAAGTCGATCAACGACCGCTTCGGGCACAACGCCGGCGACGCGGTGCTGATCGAGGTGGCCCGGCGGCTCGGCGGGGCCGTGCGCGACGGTGACACGGTGGCCCGGCTCGGCGGCGACGAGTTCGTGGTCCTCGCCGACGGTCTCGGCCGGGCCGACGCCCAGGACCTCGCCGTACGCCTGCGCAACGAGATCATCCAGCCGATCCGGGTCGACGGCCGCGCGATGCGGGTCGGCGCGAGCTTCGGCATCGGGTGGGCACACTGCGGGATGACGGCGGACGAAGTCCTGAAGTCGGCCGACGAGCGGATGTACATCGAGAAACGATCTCGTCCCAAACAGCACCGGCGCGCGGGATGATCACCAGATCAGTGGCCCTGTAGCGATCTTGTAGCGACCCGTTGCCTCCGGACTCACCCGTTTGGGTCAGCGAGAGCGGGTAGGCTCGTTATTCGCATTGCATCTTTCGCATTGCATGCTTCCCAGGACCTCGCAACACCTCGTGGTCCCACCCCGCAGTAGTCCCACCCCGCACCTGTTGAGGAGACCTAGGGATGACGCCCGGCAACAACGGCGCGAGCACGCCCGAGGACGACGATCCGTTCGGCTACCTGTACGAAGACGGGCGGGCCAACGGAGCTCAGCCGCCGAGCAGCGGCTACGGCTACCCGAACTCGGTCGGCCGGGTGCGGCCGGTCGGCGAGCGTCAGTACAGCGCGCCGGCGGCCCCGGGGCAGGCCCCCGTCCAGGGCCAGCAGCCCGCGTACGGCCAGACCGCCCCGACCGCGCAGTACGGCCAGGCGATCCCGCAGCAGCAGGGCGCGTACGGCAGTAGCCCGAACACCCACTACCAGGCGCCCGAGGCCTTCGGCGGCGGCCCCACGGCCCCGCAGCAGCCCGCGTACAGCGGGGGTGGCGGCAGCAGAGGCGGGCGGGGCTCCGGCCCCAACACCAAGGGGCTGCTGATCGGTGCCATCGCGGTGGTCGCCGCGGTCGTCATCGGTATCGGCGTGGCCATGATGGGCGGCGACGACGACAAGGACAAGGGCAGCGACGCCGGCGCGTCCCCGACGACCGGGCAGAGCGCGTCGCCGTCCGCGTCGGCCAGCGCCTCCGAGGCCGCCGAGGGAGAGCTCCCGACCATCGACGCGAAGGCCCTGCTGCTGGGCGGCGGCGCCGCCACCACATCGGACGTCGAGGGCGCGAAGGCGGCCGGCGGTGTCTACGTGGGCAACTTCAACAACGTGGGCGCGTCGGTCACCTGGAATGTGAGCGGCATCTCCAAGTCCGGCAAGTACACGCTATACACGGGCTACAGCGTCCCCGGCAAGGATGCCACCGCCACCCTCACGATCAACGGCGCGGCCTCCGACTCGCCGGTCGGCATGGACAACTACGCGAAGGCCGCCGAGGGCGACTACGAGAAGGGCTGGACGCAGACCTACAACTACGTCCAGCTCAACAAGGGCACCAACACCATCAAGATCTCGTGCGAGCAGGGCAATCAGTGTGACGCCCTGCTCGACCAGCTATGGCTGGTAAACGGATGGGTGGACAGCTGACCCCGGCCGACCTGACGGGGGCGGGCGTTCGCTGATCCGGGGCCGGCAGGCACTAGGCAGCCGTCGCCTCACTCGTCACCGTCACCCGTCCCACCAGTTGCTCGTACACCGCCCGGTCGAACTCGCCCGCCACCGGCGCCAGTACGGTCGCCGTCGACAGGGCCACCGCGCGGATCAGGCGTTCGGGCCAGGGGAGTTGCTCGACCAGGCCCGACAGCAGGCCCGCGACCGCCGAGTCGCCTGCGCCCGTCGGGTTGCCCCGGACGCGGGCCGGTGGGGTCGCCCGCCAGCGGCCCTCCGGGGTCACCGCGAGCAGGCCGTCCGGGCCCAGTGAGGCCACCACGGCCCGTGCACCGCGCCTGCGGGCGTTCCGGGTGGCCTGCAACGGCTCGTGGGAGCCGGTGAGTTCGGCGAGTTCACCGGCGTTCGGCTTGACCACGTCGGGGCGGGCCGCGACCCCTCGCCGCAGCGGCTCCCCACTGGCATCGAGCAGCACGGGCACGCCCGCTGCCCGCGCCGAGCGGACAAGGTCGGCGTACGCCCCCACCGGCACCCCCGGCGGCAGGCTGCCGCAGAGGGCCACCACGGAGACGGACGTCAGCAGTCCCTCGTACACGTCCTGGAAGGCGGACCACTCGGCCGGGCTGATCTGCGGGCCGGGCTCGTTGAGCTGCGTCGTGTCCGGTGTCATGCTCGCGGGCGTGTCCTCGACCAGCGCTATCGTGCGGCGGGTCGAGCCCGACACCGGGACCAGGGCGTCCAACACGCCTGGTGTGGAGGTGAGTTGGTCCTGTACAGCCTGTCCGGTCGGGCCGCCCGTGAAGCCGGTGACCGTCACCTCGTGGCCGAGGGCGGCCAGGACACGGGCCACGTTCAGGCCCTTGCCGCCGGGGCGTTCGGTCACCGAGGTGACCCGGTGGGAGGCGTGCGGGCGTAACTCCCTTACGCGGTACGTGATGTCGAGCGCGGTGTTCAGTGTGACCGTGAGGATCATCCCGTCGACCTCCCCCTCTCGATCAGGTCAAGGTAGTTGGGGCTTGACTACCCAACTCCCCCTGCGCATCACTCCCTTGACCGCGAAGTCCGCGTCCAGCAGGACCAGGTCCGCGTCCTTGCCCGGTTCCAGGGAGCCCACCCGGTCGTAGATGCCCAGCAGCCGGGCCGGGTTGGCGGACAACGCGGCGACCGCGTCCGTGACCGGGAGCCGGTCGACGGTGACCGCCCGCCGGAAGGCGCGGTCCAGGGTGAGGGTCGAGCCCGCGATCGAACCCCCCTCGACCAGCCGTGCCACGCCCTCGCTGACCTCGACCTCCAGCGGGCCGAGCAGATAGCGGCCGTCGCCGAAGCCGGCCGCGTCCATCGCGTCGGTGATGAACGCCACGCGGTCCGCGCCCGCGTGATGGAACGCGAGCTGGAGGGCCGCCGGGTGCAAGTGCGTGCCGTCGTTGATGAGTTCGACGGTGACGCGTTCGTCCTCCAGGAGGGCGGTGATCGGGCCGGGGGCGCGGTGGCCGAGGGCGGGCATCGCGTTGAAGAGGTGCGTGGCGACGGTGGCGCCCGCGTCGATGGCCTCCACCGTCTGCTCGTACGTCGCGTCCGTGTGCCCGATCGCCGCGAGGACGCCGTGCTCGACGAGCAGCCGTACGGAGTCGAGGCCGCCGGGGAGTTCGGTGGCGAGGGTGACCATTTTGGCCCGGCCGCGTGCCGCGTCGATCAGTTTGCGGACCTCCGCCGGGTCCGGGTCGCGCAGCAGCGCCTCGGAGTGGGCGCCCTTGCGGCACGGCGAGATGAAGGGGCCCTCGAAGTGGACGCCGGCGATGTCGCCCTGCTCGGCGAGCTCGGAGAGGAGGCCGGCCTGGGCGGTGAGGGTGTCCATGTCGCCGGTGACGGTGCTCGCGACGAGGGTGGTGGTGCCGTGGGTGCGGTGGGTGTGGATGCCCTTGAGGATGTCTTCGGCGGAGCCCGAGGTGAAGGAGGCTCCGCCTCCGCCGTGGTTGTGGAGGTCGACGAACCCTGGGATCAGCCAGTGGTTGCTTACGTCGATCTCGTGGGCGTCGCTGTGGGGGTGCTCGGTGAACTTGGTGCCCTCGACGGTGAGTTGGGCGCTGTTGGTGATTCCTGTGGGGAGTACTACTTGGGCGCCTCTGAACACCAGGTTGTGTGTCCGCTGCGGGCCGGTGGGGGCTTGTCGCGCAGTTCCCCGCGCCCCTAGGTCGGGTGCCATCAGGGCGTTACCTCCGTGAGGTCGGGGTCGGTAATGGTGAGGAGATCCCAGGCGAGGAGGCCCGCGCCCAGGCAGCCTGCCGTGTCTCCGAGGGCTGCGGGGGCGATGGTCGGGAGCTTCTGGAAGGTGATCCGTTGTTGTACCGCGGTGCGCAGCGGTGTGAACAACGTGTCGCCCGCCTCAGCCAGGCCGCCGCCGATGATCAGGGTGCGGGGGTCGAGGAGGGTGAGGGCGGTGACCAGGCCGTCGGCGAGGGCGTCGATGGCGTCCTGCCAGACCTGGTGGGCCCGCGGGTCGCCGGAGTCGACGGCCTTGGCGCAGTCCGCGGCGTCCGCGCCGGGGACGCCGGAGGCCTCGGCCCATGCCTCGCTCACCGCCGACGCCGACGCGTACCGTTCCAGACAGCCGCGCTGGCCGCACGGGCACGGGGTCCCGCCGGGCCGTACGACGATGTGGCCGACCTCGCCCGCGAAGCCGTGCGCGCCCGCCTCCACCCGGCCGTCGACGCCGATCGCGCCCGCGATCCCGGTGCCGAGGGCGACGAAGAAGAAACGGTCGGCTCCCTGGCCGGCCCCGATCCGCCCCTCCGCGAGCCCGCCCGTACGGACGTCGTGGCCGAGGGCGACCGGCAGGCCGAGCCGTTCGGCGAGCAGCTCACGCAGGGGTACGTCACGCCAGCCGAGGTTCGCCGCGTAGACGGCGAGGCCGCGTTCGGCGTCGACGATGCCGGGGACGGAGACTCCGGCGGCGGCGGCGCTCTCGCCGAGGTGGGCGATGCCGTGGGCGCGCAGGTCGGCGGCGAAGCCGAGGATCTCCTCGACCACGGCGTCGGGGCCGCGCTCGCGTCCGGTCGCCCGGCGCGCCTGGTGGAGCAGAGCGCCGTCCGGCCCGATGAGGGCGGCTTTCATCGCGGTGCCGCCCACGTCGAGGGCGATGACATGTCTCACGGGGACAGTGTGGCCCGTCGACCCGGAAGAGGTCTAGTCCACTCACGTGGTGTAGACCTGTAGACCTTATAGGGCTAAGAAGTTGAACGTACCAATGAACATGTATGTGAACGCGAACGACCAGTTGGGATTCTGTTGTGCAGCGGCGTAGGACAGGCATGATCGCGGCGGTGTCCGCCCTCGGGATGACGGCGGTACTCGGTGGCTGCGGAGGAGTCGGCTCGGGTGAGGTCACCCTGAAGCTGGTCGCCGCCGACTACGGCGACTCCGGCGCCAACAGCTCCCAGAAGTACTGGGACGACCTGGTCGAGGAGTACGAGGAAGCCCACCCGGATGTGAAGGTCGACGTCAGCGTCCGCTCCTGGACCGACGTCGACCGCGAGGTCAGGGAGATGGTCGCCGCCGGTGACGCGCCCGACCTGGCGCAGATCGGCGCGTACGCCGACTACGCGGCCAAGGGCGAGCTGTACCAGGCCGACGAACTCCTCTCCATCCCGACGCAGGCCGACTTCGTCGCCCAGCTGGCCGATGCCGGAAAGGTCAGCCGGACCCAGTACGGCATGCCCTTCGCCGCCTCCACCCGGCTCCTCTTCTACAACAAGAAGCTCTTCACCGAGGCCGGCCTCACCCCGCCCACCACCTGGAGCGAGTTGGCCGCCGACGCCGCCGCGCTGAAGGAGGAGGACGTGAAGTACCCGTACGCCCTCCCGCTCGGGCCCGAGGAGGCGCAGGCCGAGGCCATGCAGTGGCTGCTCAGCGGCGGCGACAGCTACACCAGCGAGGTCGGCACCTACGGCATCGACTCCCCGCAGAACATCAAGACGTTCACCTGGCTCAAGGACGAACTCGTCGACAAGGGGCTCACCGGCCCCGTCGCCCCCGGCAAGCTCAACCGGGCAGCCGCCTTCGCCGCCTTCGCTCGCGGAGAGGTCGGCATGCTCAACGGCCATCCCTCGCTGATGAAGATCGCGGCGGCCAGGGGCGTGGACGTCGGGATGGTGCCGATGCCGGGCGAGGAGAGCTCGACGCGGTCCGCGATGGGTGTCGCCGACTGGATGATGGCCTTCAAGAAGAACGGTCACCGGAGCGAGGTCGGCGACTTCCTCGACTTCGTCTACGACGAGAAGAACGTGCTCGCCTTCTCCCGCGAGTACGACCTTCTGCCGGTCACCTCCTCCGCCTCCAGGACGATGTCCACCGCCGCCCGGGACAAGGACCTCGTCCCCTTCCTGGAGGAACTCCCGACCGCCCAGCTCTACCCGGTCGGCAAGACGTCCTGGGCGCAGGTCAGCGCGCACATCAAGCAGCGGATCGGTACGGCGCTCGCCACGAACGGCGACCCTGCGACGGTCCTCACCGGGCTGCAGAAGCAGGCCAACTCGGAGGAGAACGCCGAGTAGGCCGTCAGGGCACGGCCATCTGTGTGGGCGTGGGGCGGGCCCGGAAATGTTGCACGGCCGAAACGCCCGGGGCATTGGACCGGGCCCCCTCATGCGGGAGGCTCTACGCGCGTGCACAGAGCGTGGCGCGCATGCCTCCCAGGGGAGCGGTCTGCCGTGCGAGAAGTGTGGGGCGGTTATCGGGGGCTGGTCTTCGCCACCGTGACGATGCTGAGCCTGGGCTCCGTCCTGGTGCTGGGCGGCTGCGGCGCGGGCGGTGACGGCGCGGGGTCCGACGGTGTCACCCTCACCGTGGTCGCCACGAACTACGGCGACGGCGTCGTCAAGAACTCCGAGTCGTACTGGAACAGGGTCGACACCGCCTTCGAGGCCACCCACCCCGGCATCCGGATCGACGTCAGCGTGTACGAACCCGGCGAGGCCGAGGCGCAGGTCGCCAAGATGGTCGCCGCCGGCAACCCGCCCGACATCGCCCAGATCAGCGGTTACGCCGACTACGCGGCCAAGGGCGAGCTGTACGCGGCCGACGACCTGCTCTCCATCCGCGTCCAGGGCAACTTCCTGCCCAACCTCGTCGACGCGGGCACCACGGACCGCACCCAGTACGGCCTGCCGTTCCTCGCCTCGACCCGCCTCCTCTACGTCAACAAGACCCTCTTCGCCGAGGCCGGCCTCCAAGCCCCCACCACCTGGGCCGAGTTGAGGAACGCGGCGAAGGCCCTCGACGAGCGGGGCGTGAAGTACCCGTACGCGCTTCCGCTCGGCCCCGAGGAGGCTCAGGCCGAGACCCTCCAGTGGCTGCTCGGCGGAGGCGGCGGCTACACCGGGGACACCGGCGAGTACGACATCGCCTCCGCCGACAACGTCTCCACCCTCACCTGGCTGCGCGACCGTCTGGTCGGCGAGGGTCTGACCGGGCCGGTGTCCCCGGACCGGCTGGGCCGCAAGGCCGCGCTCAAGGCCTTCGTGGACGGCGAGGCGGGCATGGTCAGCGCGCCGGGCGCGCTCGTGCGGGAGATCGAGCGGTCGGTCGAGCCGGTGGTGTACGAGGCCGTCCCGATGCCGGGCCGCACGGCGGGCGTGACGACGGCGACGGTCGGCACGTCGGACTGGATCGCCGCGTTCAGGCACGGTGGGCATGCCGCGGAGATCGGTACGTATCTCAACTTCCTGTACGAGGACAAGAACACGGTGGATCTGGCGGGCACCTACCAGCTGCTGCCGGTGACGTCGTCGGCGGCCACGTCGATGCGCGCGAACAAGAGGTACGAGGCCCTGTGGGACGGCCTGGACGCGCTCGGCACCGCCCAGCTGTTCCCGGTCGGCAAGCCGACGTGGACGGCCGTCAGCCGGAACATCCAGCAGACGGTCGGCGGGGCGGTGCTGAAGCGGGGGAGTCCGGGGGAGGTGCTGGGGGCGATACAGGAGAAGGCCGCGGCGGCGGAGAAAGCCTCGGACTGACTCCCTGACTCCCTGACTCCCTGGCTCCCTGACGTCGGATGTCAGTGGCGCGGGCTACGGTTTCTTCCATGGACGGGAAGCAGCTGGGGCGACGGGAACAGGACATTCTCGCGCTGGAGCGGCGGGGGTTCGAGGCGCCGGGGGTGAAGGAGCGCGCGATCCGGGAGGAGCTGGGGTTGGCGCCGGTGCGGTACTACCAGCTGCTCAACGCGCTGCTGGACGATGAGCGGGCGCTGGCGTGCGATCCGGTGACGGTGAACAGGTTGCGGAGGGTGCGGGAGGCCCGGCGGGGGGAGCGGTAGGCGACGCCACCTGGGGGCTGCGCCCCCAGACCCCCAACGGCCCTGAACGGGCCTTGTCCTCAATCGCCGGACGGGCTGGAGGTGCCGGTCGGAGCTGAAGAGGTGCCGGATCGCCCGATAGGGTCGAACCCATGGACTCCCTGCCTACGCCCGTGACACAGGCCGGCCGTGACGGGCTGGGTGCCGTGCTCGCTGATCCCGCGGGTGCCGTCGTCGTTCTCGACTTCGACGGGACCCTCGCTCCGATCGTGGCCGACCCCGAGCAGGCCCGCGCCCACCCCGACACGCTGTCCGCCCTGTCCGCCCTCGCCCCCCACGTCGCCTCCGTCGCCGTCCTCACCGGACGCCCCGCCGGTGTCGCGGTCAGGTACGGCGGTTTCGCGGGCGTGCCCGGCCTGGAGCACCTCGTCGTCCTGGGCCACTACGGCACCGAACGCTGGGACGCGGTGACCGGTACGGTCAGCGCCCCCGCCCCGCACCCCGGTGTCGCCGCCGTCCGTGCCGAACTGCCCGGGTTCCTCGAACGGTTCGGTGCCTGGCAGGGCACGTGGATCGAGGAGAAGGGCCGGGCCCTCGCCGTGCACACCCGGCGGGCGGCGGACCCGCAGGCCGCGTTCGAGGCCCTGCGCGAGCCCCTCGCCGACCTGGCGACCAGACACGGTCTGATCGTCGAACCCGGGCGCCTCGTGCTGGAGCTGCGCCCACCCGGCATGGACAAGGGCGTCGCCCTGGAGGAGTACGTCCGCGAGACCGGCGCCACCTCGGTCCTCTACGCCGGCGACGACCTCGGCGACCTCCCGGCGTTCGCGGCGGTGGAGAAGCTCCGCCAGAACGGCGTCCCGGGTCTCCTGGTCTGCAGCGGCAACAGCACCGAGGCGGTGACGGAACTGGCGGAACGCGCCGACCTGGTAGTCGACGGCCCCGCAGGCGTCGTGCACCTGCTCCACACCCTCGGGCAGGCCGTCGTCGGTCGTTAGTCGTCAGTCGGCGAGCGCGTTCAACTGGTCCAGGAACCACTGGGCCGGCGGGAGCGCGGTCGCCGCCGCGGCCAGCCGCTTCGTGCGCTCCGCCCGTTCGCCTGCCCCCATGTTCAGCGCCTCCTCCAGCGCCCGCGCGGTCTGCGTCACGTCGTACGGGTTCACCACGATCGCGTCCTCGCCCAGCTCCTCGTACGCCCCCGCCTCCCGGGACAGCACCAGCGCGCACCCCTCGTCGGAGACCACCGGGATCTCCTTGGCGACGAGGTTCATGCCGTCGCGGATGGGGTTGACGAGGGCCACGTCGGCGAGGCGGTAGGCGGCCAGGGAGCGGGCGAAGTCGTCCTTGACGTGGAGGACGACCGGGGTCCAAGTCGCTGTTCCGTACTCCTTGTTGATGGCGTCCGCCACCCGCTGCACCTCGGCCGTGTAGTCGCGGTAGACGGCGAGATCCTGCCGGGAGGGGTACGCGAACGCCACGTGCACGACCCGCTCCCGCCACTCCGGGCGGTCCTCCAGCAGCTGCCGGTACGCCAGCAGGCCCCGCACGATGTTCTTCGACAGCTCGGTACGGTCCACCCGCACGATCGTCTTGCGGCCGACCCCGCCGATCTCCGCCCGCAGGGCGGCCATCCGCTCCTCGACGTCCGGCTCGTGCGCGCGCCTGCGCAGGAAGTCCGCGTCCGCGCCAAGACCGTGCACCCCGATCCGCGTGTCGCCGACGCCGCCGATCAGGTCCGTACAGCAGGCGGTGAACGCGTCGGCCCACCGCCGGGTGAGGAAGCCGAGGCGGTCCGCGCCGAGCATGCCGCGCAGAAGCTGCCCGGAGATGTCGTACGGCAGCATCCGGAAGTAGTCCGCGGGCGCCCACGGCGTGTGCGAGAAGTGGCCGATGCGGAGGTCGGGGCGCAGCTCGCGCAGCATGCCCGGGACCAGGCACAGGTGGTAGTCCTGGACCACCACCGACGCGCCCTCGGCCGCCTCGGCCGCCAGCGCCTGGGCGAACGCGCGGTTGTAGGCCTCGTACGACGCCCACTGGCGCCGGAACTCCGCGTCGAAGACCGGCTCCAGCGGGGTCTGGTACAGCATGTGGTTCACGAACCACAGCACCGAGTTGGCGATGCCGTTGTAGGCGTCGGAGTGCACCGTCTCGTCGATGTCCAGCATGCGTACGTGCTGCCCGCCGGTCGCGTCCACGGACAGCCGCCGGCCGCCGTGAGAGCGCCGCACCGCCTCGCGGTCGCCGTCGGACAGTGCCGAGCACACCCACAGGGAGCCCGTGTCGGTGCCGATCGCGGACAGGCCGGAGACCAGCCCGCCGCCGCCGCGCCTGGCGGTCAGCGAGCCGTCCTCCTGCACCTCGTACGAGACCGGGCCTCGGTTGGACGCGACCAGTACCTGCATGGAAGCCGTGGAAGCCATACGCCACAACCTAGCCCGGCCCGGAAACAATCAAACGTACGAGCGTACGCATCAGCCGTATACAAGCCCGACGAAGTCGCCGTGCGCGCTACGCGGCCTTCCGCCTCGCGTACTCCGCGACGTCGACCATCGGCGGCCGTTCCTCCGTGTCCACCGAGTACGTACGAGGCTCGAAACCGTCCTCTCCGCGCTCGAACTGGGTGATCGACGGGCGGATCAGATGGCCCCGGGCCAGCCGGAGCTGCGCGGTGCGGTAGATCGCGGCGGACATCCGGCCCAGGGCCCGGCCGTCCTGGTGACGATGCTTGCGCACACCCACGTCGACCTGCGCCAACGCGTCCAGGCCCACCAGATGCAGGGAGTCGATCAGCATGCCCAGTTCCACGCCGTAGCCGACGGGGAACGGGAGCTGTTCGAGGAGCGAGCGGCGGGCCGCGTACTCGCCGCCGAGCGGCTGGACGAAGCCGGCGAGCTGCGGCCAGTGCATGTTGAGGAGGGGCCGGGCCATGAGTTCCGTCACCCGGCCGCCCTGGCCGGCCGCCTGGCCGAGCGGGCGGTCGTACATCGCCTTGACGAGGTCGACACCCGGGTCCGTGAGCAGTGGGCCCACGATCCCGGAGACGAAGTCCGACGAGAACTCCTTCAGGTCCGCGTCGATGAAGCAGACGATGTCCCCGCTGGTGACCAGGAGTGAGCGCCACAGCACCTCGCCCTTGCCCGGCACGGCCGGGATGCGCGGCAGTATGTCGTCGCGGTGGACGACCCGGGCGCCCGCCGCGGCGGCCACCTCGGAGGTGCGGTCGGTCGACCCCGAGTCGATGACGACGATCTCGTCGACGAGCGGGACCTTCAGCATCAGGTCGCGGCGGATGACGGCGACGATCTCGCCGACCGTCTCCTCCTCGTTGAGTGCGGGCAGTACGACACTCACCGTGGCGTTCGAGGAACGCTTCGCGGCGACGATCTTCTTCAGCGGGCGGTCGCCAACGGACCAGGAGCGGGTGTTCAGCCAGCGCTCGACGTCTTCCAGCACGTGCGGCTCTCCCTTACGTTGCATGGGGGGAAGCGCGATCTTCTATCTCGCGGTTCGGACGGCTCCCACCACCATCCAAGCCTTCGGTTACAGTCTTGAACAACGCGGGTGACCATCGCATGTCCGAGGTCATCGGTGTTCACAACCTCACAACTTCATACCGCTCATCCAGAGGGGCAGAGGGATACGGCCCGATGAAGCCCCGGCAACCCTCCAGCCGATCCTGTCGCAGTCATGTGGCGAGGCTCCCGGCTCGGGAAGGTGCCAAATCCGTCTCATGGCGAAACGCGTCGTGAGGAAGATGAGGAAAGGGCTTCGCCTCCATGGCTGCGCAAACTGCTCTGAGCACCGAGAGCACCACTTCCGGCTCCGTCACCGCCGGCTCCGTCACCCCTGTCGATCTCGGTCCCGCCGTGGCGCTCTCCTGCCGCGAATGCGGCCACCGTGTCCCGCTCGGTCCGGTGTTCGCCTGCGAGGAGTGTTTCGGCCCGCTGGAGATCGCCTACGACTTCGGCATCCATTCGGCGGCCGACACCGAGGAACTCCGTAAGCGCATCGAAGCGGGACCCGCGAACATCTGGCGCTACGCGCCCCTTCTGCCCGTCCCCGCGAACGTCGCCGAGAAGCCGAACATCAACCCCGGCTGGACGAAGCTCGTCAAGGCCGACAACCTCGCCCGCGAGCTGGGTGTCGACGCCGGCAAGCTCTTCGTCAAGGACGACTCCGGCAACCCGACCCACTCCTTCAAGGACCGGGTCGTCGCCCAGGCCATCGAGGCCGCCCGCGCCTTCAACTTCACCACCCTCTCCTGCTCCTCCACGGGCAACCTGGCCGGCGCGGTCGGCGCCGGCGGCGCCCGGGCCGGTTTCCGCTCCTGCGTGTTCATCCCGCACGACCTGGAGCAGGGCAAGGTCGTCATGGCCGCGGTGTACGGCGGCGAGCTCATCGGCATCGAGGGCAACTACGACGACGTGAACCGCTTCTGCTCCGAGCTGATCGGCGACCCGGCCGGCGAGGGCTGGGGTTTCGTCAACGTCAACCTGCGCCCCTACTACGCGGAGGGCAGCAAGACCCTGGCGTACGAGATCTGCGAGCAGCTCGGCTGGCAGCTGCCCGACCAGCTCGTCGTGCCCATCGCCTCCGGGTCGCAGCTCACGAAGATCGACAAGGGTCTGCAGGAGCTGATCAAGCTCGGGCTGGTCCCCGACAAGCCGTACAAGATCTTCGGCGCCCAGGCGGAGGGCTGCTCGCCGGTGTCCGTGGCCTACAAGGCCGGGCACGACGTCGTACGGCCGCAGAAGCCCAACACCATCGCCAAGTCGCTGGCGATCGGCAACCCGGCGGACGGGCCGTACGTGCTGGACATCGCGCGGCGGACCGGCGGGGCGGTGGAGGACGTGAACGACGAGCAGGTGGTCGAGGCGATTCGGCTGCTCGCGCGTACGGAGGGGATCTTCGCGGAGACCGCCGGTGGTGTGACCGTGGGTGTGGCGAAGAAGCTGATCGAGAACGGGCTGCTGGACCCGACCCTCACGACCGTCGTGCTGAACACCGGGGACGGTCTCAAGACGCTGGACGCGGTGGCCGATACCGGGCTGACCGCGACGATCCGGCCCAGTCTTGAGTCGTTCCGGGAAGCTGGGCTTGGTTAAGAGGTCGTTTTTCGGCTGCGGGTCCGTGAGGGCTGGTCGCGCCCACGCGGCGGTAGCCGCAAATTCAGCACAGCCCCGCGCCCCTTCAGGGCGCCTACCTGACCGGGAGGTCACATCGTGAGCGTTTCCGTCCGCATCCCCACCATCCTGCGTACCTACACCGGCGGGCAGGCCGAGGTGGCTGCCGAGGGCGGGACCCTCGCCGAAGTGATCGCCGATCTGGAGAAGAACCACACCGGGATCGCCGCCCGCGTGCTCGACGATCAGGGCAAGCTGCGGCGCTTCGTCAACGTGTACGTCAACGACGACGACGTCCGCTTCGAGCAGGGGCTGGAGACGGCGACGCCGGACGGTGCGGGTGTGTCGATCATTCCGGCCGTCGCCGGCGGCTGAGACCCGTCGGGACCCGTTGATACCCGCCAGTAGTAACCGTCGGTAACATCGATTACCGAGAGTTCATCGAATTGCCCCCTCCGCGAGAGAAGTGGAGGGGGCAATTCTGTATGGTTGAGCGCGGTACAGTTGGGGAAGCCGCACCACTTCGCTCGTCACACGCGTATTAATTCCTGCCGCGCACCCAACGAGAAGTAGCCAAAGTGTGCAGGCCTTTTGCGTTTTTTGTTCTCTTTGTGGGGCCCGCCTTGCCCTGAATCCGCGTGAATTCTCTGCATATTTGCTGACCTGGTGTGCCCGGATTTCTCGTCCGATTGACCTGTTGCAGAGGGCAGTTGGGCAGATACATTCGGCCGCGGTCGACGCGTTCCGGCGCACACCTCCACCGGTTGGGGGGGTGAGGTCTGACCCGGATTCGCGAAGTGCGGATCCGTGCAAGGGCCAGTAATAGGGGAGTTAGGCATGGCTCAGGGCACCGTCAAGTGGTTCAACGCGGAGAAGGGGTACGGCTTCATCGCGGTCGACGGTGGTGCGGATGTTTTCGTCCACTACAGCGCGATTCAGATGGACGGCTACCGCACCCTCGAGGAAGGTCAGCGGGTCGATTTCGAGATCTCGCAGGGCCAGAAGGGGCCGCAGGCGGACATGGTCCGTCTGGCGACCAGCTGAAGCAACGCGCCGGCGCATCGCAAGCGACGTTCTTCTTCCTTCATTGAAGGATTCGATGGGCTCGTACTCCGTGGGACCTCACGGGGTGCGGGCCCATCGGCATGTCCGTCGGCAACGCGAGGCATGTCCGTCGACGTGCCTACCGGCCCGTAGGCGCCCCCCTGTTCACCTGCGGATCTTCGAGAGCCGCTTGCACTCGGCAGGGGCGAGTGCTAATCATTGGCGTTAGCACTCTGAAGGTGAGAGTGCTACCGAAGGACCGGGTGGGTGAGGCCCGCAGGCCAGGTGGTGCAAGGAATCACCGAGGCAGGCAGGCCGTCCGTCGCGGGCGCCAGCGCGGTCCGGAGCAATCCACCCCAGTCCGGGAGGACCACTTCACATGGCCAAGATCATCGCGTTCGACGAGGAGGCACGGCGCGGTCTCGAGCGCGGGATGAACCAGCTCGCCGACGCCGTCAAGGTCACCCTCGGCCCCAAGGGCCGAAACGTCGTCCTCGAGAAGAAGTGGGGCGCCCCCACGATCACCAACGATGGTGTTTCCATCGCCAAGGAGATCGAGCTCGAGGACCCGTACGAAAAGATCGGCGCCGAGCTGGTCAAGGAAGTCGCGAAGAAGACGGACGACGTAGCCGGCGACGGCACGACGACCGCGACTGTCCTGGCCCAGGCGCTGGTCCGTGAAGGACTGCGCAACGTGGCCGCGGGTGCGAACCCGATGGCGCTGAAGCGCGGTATCGAGAAGGCTGTCGAGGCCGTCTCCGGTGCCCTGCTCGACCAGGCGAAGGAGGTCGAGACCAAGGAGCAGATCGCTTCGACCGCCTCCATCTCCGCCGCCGACACGCAGATCGGCGAGCTCATCGCCGAGGCGATGGACAAGGTCGGCAAGGAAGGCGTCATCACCGTCGAGGAGTCCCAGACCTTCGGTCTGGAGCTGGAACTCACCGAGGGCATGCGCTTCGACAAGGGCTACATCTCGGCGTACTTCGCGACCGACATGGAGCGCATGGAGTCGTCGCTCGAGGACCCCTACATCCTCATCGCCAACTCCAAGATCTCCTCGGTCAAGGACCTGCTCCCGCTCCTGGAGAAGGTCATGCAGTCGGGCAAGCCGCTGCTGATCATCGCCGAGGACGTGGAGGGCGAGGCGCTCTCGACCCTGGTCGTCAACAAGATCCGCGGGACCTTCAAGTCCGTCGCGGTCAAGGCTCCGGGCTTCGGTGACCGCCGCAAGGCGATGCTGAACGACATCGCGATCCTCACGGGTGGCGAGGTGATCTCCGAGGAGGTCGGTCTCAAGCTCGAGAACACCTCCCTGGACCTCCTGGGCCGTGCGCGCAAGGTCGTCATCACCAAGGACGAGACCACGATCGTCGACGGCGGCGGCTCTGCCGACCAGGTCGCCGGCCGGGTCAACCAGATCCGCGCCGAGATCGAGAACTCGGACAGCGACTACGACCGCGAGAAGCTGCAGGAGCGCCTGGCGAAGCTCGCCGGCGGTGTTGCGGTCATCAAGGCCGGTGCCGCCACCGAGGTCGAGCTCAAGGAGCGCAAGCACCGCATCGAGGACGCCGTTCGCAACGCGAAGGCGGCCGTCGAGGAGGGCATCGTCGCCGGTGGTGGCGTGGCCCTGCTCCAGGCCACCTCGGTCTTCGAGAAGCTCGAGCTGACGGGTGACGAGGCGACCGGCGCCAACATCGTGCGTCTCGCCCTGGAGGCCCCGCTCAAGCAGATCGCCGTCAACGGTGGTCTCGAGGGTGGCGTCATCGTCGAGAAGGTCCGCAACCTTCCCGTCGGCCACGGCCTCAACGCCGCGACCGGTGAGTACGTCGACATGATCGCCGAGGGCATCATCGACCCGGCGAAGGTGACGCGCTCCGCGCTGCAGAACGCCGCGTCGATCGCTGCGCTCTTCCTCACCACCGAGGCAGTCATCGCCGACAAGCCGGAGAAGGCTGGTGCCGGCGCCGGTGGCGGCGGCGGTATGCCGGGCGGTGACATGGACTTCTGATCGACCTCTGGTTGATCACTGTCCTTCGTACCGAGGGCGGCACCCTTCTCCTTACGAGGAGGGTGCCGCCCTCGGGCGTTTGCGGGACCTCCGAGGTCGCGGCGCGCACAGTGGCGGGGATCACAGGAGGCATCCCCGGCGGGCCGGAATGGAGGACCGGAGGAACGTAGTTGATGCACATGCAAGCAATTGCACCCGCACCTCCGCTCATCTCCCGTCCCCTCCCAAGGAGCCCCCACGTGACAGCCCCCACCCAGACCTCCCGCGCGGCCCAGATCCTCTCCCGCCCCGTCACGCTGAACGGCCTGACCGTGCCGAACCGGATCGTGATGGCGCCGATGACGCGCAAGTTCTCGCCCGGTGGCGTCCCCGGCGAGAACGTTGCCTCGTACTACTCGCGCCGCGCGGGCGCCGGGGTCGGTCTGATCGTCACCGAGGGCACCTACGTCGGACACGAATCCGCCGGTGACAGCGACGGCGTCCCCCGTTTCCACGGCGAGGAGCAGCTCGCGGGCTGGGCGAAGGTCGCCGACGCCGTGCACGCGGCCGGCGGGAAGATCGTGCCCCAGCTGTGGCACATCGGCATGGTCAGGGAGGCCGGGCAGCCCCCGTTCGCCGACGCCCCGCCGGTCGGCCCGTCCGGTCTGCGGCTGGACGGCACCGCCGGTTTCGGCAAGGAGATGACGCAGGAGGACCTGGACGACGTCATCGACGCGTTCGTCGAGGCCGCGGTGGCCGCCGAGCGCATCGGCTTCGACGGAGTCGAACTGCACGGCGCCCACGGCTACCTGCTCGACCAGTTCCTGTGGGCCGGCACCAACCGCCGCACGGACGCGTACGGGGGTGACCCGGTCGCCCGTACGAAGTTCGCGGCGGAGATCGTGGCCGCCGTACGCGGGGCCGTGTCCGCGTCGTTCCCGATCCTGTTCCGGTACTCGCAGTGGAAGTCGGGCGCCTTCGACGCGCGCCTCGCCGAGACCCCCGAGGAGCTGGAGTCGGTCCTGACCCCGCTCGCGGCGGCCGGCGTCGACGCCTTCCACGCCTCCACGCGCCGTTACTGGCTCCCGGAGTTCGACGGCTCGGACCTCAACCTGGCCGGCTGGACGAAGAAGCTCACCGGCAAGCCGACGATCACCGTCGGCTCGGTCGGCCTCGACGGCGACTTCATCAACGGCTTCGCGGGCGAGGGCTCCCCGGTCAGGAGCATCGACGACCTCCTGGACCGCCTGGAGAACGAGGAGTTCGACCTCGTCGCGGTCGGCCGCGCACTGCTCCAGGACCCGGAGTGGGCGGCGAAGGTCCTGGAGGACAGGACGGGCGAGCTGAAGGCTTACGAGGCGGCGGCGCTGGGGTCGTTGAGCTAGTGGCCGGCTGAGCCGCCAGCCGCCAGCCGCCAGCCGCCAGCCGCCGGGCATCCGGTATCCGGCACCGCAGACACACGCCGAAGCCCAGGTCCGGTTTCCCCGGCCTGGGCTTCGGCGTGTGTCTGTTCCGGCCCCCGCACAACCAGGTATCGCCGGCTCCGGCGGCCGGCGCCCGTGTCTGTGTGTGGGAGGGAGGGGGCGGCATAATCCGGGGCGTGATCCTCACCGCGCGACGGCTCGCCCTGGCCACCTTGGACCGTCAGCTCCTGCTCGAACGTCAGCGCCTTGATGTGGCGGAGGCGGTCCGCCGGGTCTGCGCTCTGCAGGCGCAGACACCGGCGTCGCCGTACCTGGCGCTGTGGAACCGCTTGCGGGATTTCGAGCCCGGACAGCTCGATGCGGCGTTCGCGGACCGCCGGATCGTGAAGGCGACCCTCATGCGGATCACGCTGCACGCCGTCCACGCCGAGGACTACGCGTCCTACCACGCCGCCATGCTGAGCACGCTGCGGGCGTCGCGGCTGTACGACCGCCGCTTCACCACGACAGAGCTGACCCACGCCGACGCCGACGCGCTGCTCCCGGAGCTTGCCGGGTTCCTGGCGCGACCCCGTACGGGCGCCGAGGTGGAGGAGGAGGTCACGGGGCGGTTCGGCGAGCACGCGCACCGCGTGTGGTGGGCGCTGCGGACGTACGCGCCGATACATCATGCGCCGACCGGCGGCCCGTGGTCGTTCACGCAGCCGAACGCCTACCTCGCCTCCCGCACGGCGGTCCCCGGGTCCGCGTCGCAGGACACGGCAGCTGGGGTGCGGCGGCTGTTGCTCTCCTACCTGCGGGCGTTCGGGCCCGCGTCGGCCCAGGACTTCGCCCGTTTCACCTTGCTGGGACGCCCGGTGATCACCCAGGCGCTGCACGAGCTCGGCGACCAGGTGGTACGGGTGGCGGGTCCGGGCCGCGCCGCCCTGTTCGACCTGGCAGGGGCAACCGTGCCCGACGAGGACACCCCGGCGCCGCCGAGGCTGCTGCCGATGTGGGACAGCACGCTGCTGGCCCACGCTGTCCCCGGGCGGGTGATGCCCCAGGAGTACCGGCCGCTGGTCGTCCGGCGCAACGGCGACATGCTGCCCTGCCTGCTCGTCGACGGGCAGGTCGCCGGAGTGTGGCGCGCGGCCGACGGCGGGCTGGAACTGACCACCTTCCGCAAACTCGGCAAGGCCGAGTGGCAAGGTCTGACCGAGGAGGCGGAGAAGCTGTCCGCGCTGCTCGCCGACCGCGATCCAGCCGTCTACCGGCGCTACGGACACTGGTGGGACAAGGGATTCCCCGGCGTCGAGAGCAAGATGGTCAAGGGCTGACCGCTCCGCCCGGACGACGATCAGTCGGCATAGTTCTTGAGCTTCTCGGTGTCGAGGGTGATGCCCACGGGGTGCGGGACTGCCACGGTGGCCCCCCAGGGGTAGGACGAGGCTTGCTGGTATCGGCCGTCCTTCGGCTCGCTGAACACCGTGACGGTGTTGTTGTCACGGTCGACGAGGAGGTAGACGGGGATGTCGGCCGCCGCGTAGCCGATGGGCTTGTCGATGCGGTCACGTTGGTCGGTGTCGGTGTCGTGGTCGTGGGAGGTGATCTCCACGGCCATGAGGGCACCGTCGGGATCGGACCACTCGCGATGGCCCGTGAAGTGGTCCACGGGCGCCAGAAAGCCGTCTGTGCGGGCGCGGCCCTTGCGGTAGGCCTCGGCCTTGACGCCCCGTTCGGGTGCGAGGTCGAGGTCGGGGCGCTGCTGCATGCACTGGCGGAGCAGCCACATGTAGATCGACGTGTGGTTGCCGTCAGGCATGGCCTTGACCCTTACTTTTCCGTTGATGTACTCCAGCCGCACGGTTTCGGGAGCCACGGCGGCAAGTTCCTCGAATTCGTCCACATCGAGCGGGCCGTGGCGGATGCACAGCTTCCCGCCGAGGAACTTCAGACGGGTCCGCAGCTCTCGCGGAGCCCTGCGGGCGAGTTCCTCGAAGTCCTCGACGGACATCTGCGGGCGGTCAGCGGTGTCAGGGGTCATGGCGTTGCCTCCTTCCTCACATCGTGCCCTGGAGTGACCTTGGCGGACCGTTGGAGCCGTCATACGGGTGTCCTTTCCTGGCGCTTATGGGCCATCGCAGCGCGAATCTCTGCTGCACGGGCATGGATTGTCGGTGCGAGTGGGGGCGCATCGCGGTGAGCGGGGGCGTACTCGCCCCGGCACTCCCCGCACACGCCCTCCGCCAGCGCCTCCGCCCGCCCCGGCACTCCGCACTTCGCGCACTCCAGCATTCGCAGCGGTGCCCGTACGGCAGGCGGTTCGGGCGGGAGCTTGCTGGTCAGGCGCCTGCGGATCAGACTGGCCGGGTGGTGGACCGGCGTCGGCAGGCCGGCGGCCAGGGCATGCCGTACGGACTTCTCGTCCGCCCCGCGCTCGAACCACTCCGCGAAGGTCGATGTACGCGGCGACCGCTGCCTCACGTGGCGGAAGATGCGCGAAGTCGTGGTTCGTGCGGGGGCGTTGGTCGGGGGCCTCGCGCTTGCCGTAACCCGGATTGGCCATCGGGTGAGGCGGGGTCGCGTGCGCGGGCAGGACGGCAGCACTAAAGTTGGCTTCAGCCACGGGATCGCTCTTTTCGATCTCGGAGGTCAGGCCCCCGCAGGTGTTCCAGCACCTAGCGGGGGTTGTTCGTTATCTGGGCACGCTAGCTTCTTGTAACTCTGCGTGGCAAGTCGAACGCGTCAAGTCAACACGCGGGGAGGATGGGTGGGTTGAGACCCACCTCCTCATCCTCAGAAAGAGGGCTCGGGGCTGGCTGCTTGAGCTTCGGGGCGGCCTTTGGCCGTCGTCGGCCTCAGCCGGCGATGTCGATGTGCATGTTGAAGCGCACGCCGTTGATCTTCACCAGCAGGTTTCCCTGTAACCCGCGCGTGTCCAGCGTGGCGCCGACGTTTCCCTTGCCCAACGCGGCCTTGTCCTGCGGGGGATGACTCACGAACTCCGTGAACACACCGGCGCCGGTGATGTGCCCGGCGGCCAGTGTCCAGAGGCCGCACAGGGTGGTGTATTCGGCCGGGGGCATCTTCTTCTTGCCGCCGAGCCCCAGTCCCAGGTTGACGCGCTCGCCTCCGACGTAGGCGGTGGCGCAGAGTTTCAGGATCTTGTGGGCGAGGGTGTTGTTGAGCGCAGGGGTGGCCTCGATCGTGTCGAACAGGTCGTCGGGGTCGCCGTCGAGTGTCGCCTGGCGGTTCTCCTTCGCCTTCGATCCGGCGAGGTCGAGCATGTCCTGCTGGATCGTCCTCTTGGCCTCCTCCAGGCCGTACTGCTTGTCGCAGGCGATGCCGATGGTGGTCTGCCACTTCTCCGGGCTGATCCACTCCGGGTCGAAGCTGATGTCGGCGCAGTAGCTGGTGAGCTGGGTTTTCGCGTCGTCGGCGTTCTTGGCGATTGCGGGCACCGTGACCATCCTTCTGGCCTTGCGGCCATCTCGTCGGTTGCCGCCCAAACTCGCAGCGCGCCGACGGGCCGTCACCGGGTAGTGCATGTTCCGGTGGCATTTACGACCAAATACGCCGAAGGGGGTCAGGTTCGTAGACGCGACGGTCGTAGACGCGTCGGTCGTGACGCGTCTGCCGGCCGGTTCCGCTGGTGGTTCAGTCGTGCTTCAGCCGTGCTTGAGGTCGGCGACGAACGCCTCCCACGCCTCCGCCCGGAACGCGAGCTTCGGGCCCTGCGGGTTCTTGGAGTCGCGGACGGGGACGAGGGCGGGGTGGCCGTCGGCCACCTCCAGGCAGTCGCCGCCGCTGCCGCCGCTGTACGTCGACTTGCGCCAGCGGGCGACCTCCAGGCAGTTCCCGCCGTCGCCGCCGCTGTATGACGACTTATGCCAGGTGGCCGTGCTCAGGGCGTGCTCAAGAGTGTTCTTCTCCATGCTCGTAATCGTGCGCCACCGACTCGATCAGGGCCAGTGAATCTTGAGGCGAAAGTGCCGCCGCCTGGAGGAGGTTGAACATCAGGGTGTGTCGGGTGACCGTGGCCGGGTCGTCCTGCAGTTTCCCCATGTCGGGCGCCTCGACGAAGGAGAGCGGCGGAGCGTCCTCGAACTCCATGAGCTTCAGGGAGCCGTGCATCGACGCATGTGCCCCGGCGCCGAACGGCAGCACCTGCACGATGATCCGGTGCTGTCGGACAAGTGCTGCCACGTGCCGCAACGCCTCCGCCATCACTGCCGGACCGCCGACCACTCTCCGGAGCACTGCCTCGTCCAGAACCGACCACAACAACGGCGTTGTTGGGTTGTCGAGTAGTCGGGCACGGTCGAGGCGGTTGATCACGTCCTCATCGATCTCGGCGTTCGGGGCCAGCGGCTTGTAGGCACGAAAGACCGCCTCCGCGTATGCCTTGGTCTGCAACAGCCCCGGAATCAGTAGCTGGGCGTACTCCCTGATGGCCGTAGCCACCGCTTCCGCCTCCGCCGCCTCCGCGAAGTGGTCCGGGTACTTCGACTTGGCCAGGGCGGCGCAGTTGCGCTCGAAGAAGTCCTTCGTGCCCAGGATCTGGTCTATCTGCACGGCGTACTCGTGCATCATCCGCCGCGTACCGGCTTCCATCTGCCCGATGAACGAACCACTGACGAAGAGCGGTCGGCCCAGTTCGTCCTGGCTCAGGCCCGCCGCCTCGCGGGCGTGGCGCAGTTCGGCGCCGAGGAAGGCCCGGGGTGAGGAGGAGGGGTCGAGGTCCTTCGAACCAGCCATGGCGGCAACTCCCTGTCCGACACATGAGTTTGTTGGGATGTCGTCTCTGGCCAGGTTAGACACCTGACCGCCACGCTGTGTGGAGAAAGCGAACACTCAGAGTGGAGGGGAACGGGTGCGATGGAGCTGATGTCGGACGGGCGGCTGCTGACGACCGAGGAGATCGTGGCGCGGTTGCGGGCTGCGCTGAAGGGGGTTGGGGTGGCCCTGCCGTCGTTGGGCGTCGACCCCGTTGGCGCTGCGAGTGGGGAGCCGTTCGCGCTGGTCGTCCTCGGGCGCTGCAACGTCCGTACGGCGACGCGGCTGGCCGCCGTGCTGGAGGGCCTGGCCGCCGGTGGCGACGAGGGTGCGTGAGGTGACGTACGCCCTCGATGTGCGCGACGGGCGGATCGGCGAGGTCATGGGGCGTGAGGGTGGATACGTGCAGCTGCGGCCCGTGGGCGGCGGGTGCGAGTGGGACTGTCCGCCGGAGGCGCTGGGCGAGGCGGCGCCGGGGGACGTGCTGCGGGCGCGCGTACGGCGGGTCAACCTGGAGGGGCGGCTGCCTTGAGGCGGGCGGGTGATCCGGCCCGGATGGGGTCGGGCCGGATCAGGTGTGCTGAGGTCGGAGCAGATCAGGTCAGCAGAGGCGGCCGGTGTAGAAGGCGCCGTCGATCTTGCCGCTGCTGCCGAGCCAGGTCTCGCCGGGGCCCACACACCTCTCGTAGTTCGGGCCCCACACCTCGACCTCGATGATGATGCGCGAGCCGTCGCTCGTGCAGTGGTTGTAGAACGCGTCGCTGCCTGTCTCGTAGAACCCGCAGGGGTTCGCGGCGGCGGTGGCCGCCGGAGTGGCGACGGCGAGCACCAGGGCGCTGGTCAGGGGACCGACGACGGCGAGGGCGGTGGTCAGGAAACGGCGGACGTTCAAGGAAACTCTCCCGGCGAAGTACTGATGCGGACACCGGCAGCATTGATGATCACCGGCCGTCGGTCCGGCCGCTTTGCATCGGACGAGGGAACTGGTTCACCCGGTCGTGTGGATCAAGGTTTGCGGTCTCGCCGGTCGGGTGGGGGGCCGCGTGAGTGGTTCAGGCACCATTTTCAAGGAGATCAATGCATACTAGGAAGAGGAAAATGTGTGTATGGAGGAAGCTATGTCGCGTACCATGATCGACCTCGATGATGCACTCATTGCCGAGGCCGCGGAAATACTGGGCACCACGACCAAACGAGCCACGGTGAACGGCGCTCTGGCGGAGTTCGTGGCGGCGGCGAAGCGGCAGCGGTTCATGGACATGCTGGAAGACGGGGTTTTCAGTGACCTCGGCGACCCGGAAGTGATGGCGAAAGCGTGGCGGTAGAGCGGTATCTCGTCGACAAGAGTGTGTGGGCGCGGACCGGAAACCCGTCGGTCAGGGCTGTGTTGATGCCGCTTATGCAGCGAGGGCTCCTGGCGACGTGCGCTGTGATCGACCTTGAGATTCTGTTCAGTGCTCGTAACGGGGAAGAGCATGCGGCGGGACGGTCGGTCCGCAAAGGGTTCGAGTGGCTTCCTCTCACCGATGAGATCGGCGCCCGGGCCATCGAGGTCCAGGGGCTTCTGGCGGATAAGGGCATGCACCGCGAGGCATCCATCCCGGACCTGCTGATCGCTGCCACGGCTGAGCGGCACGGTGTGACGGTGCTGCACTATGACGGCGACTTCGACCACATCGCCGAGATCACCGGGCAGTCCGTGGAGTGGGTGGTGGAGCGCGGATCCGTGCCGTGAGCGAGGGCTCCTCCGGCTGGTGAGGCTGTCGGGGAGGACTACAGGTTCCCCATCGGCTCGATGTCCACCTTCATCGGTGTGCCCCAGATGCGCAGGACCTCGTAGTCGGTGAACTCGTGGATCAGGCGGTAGGCGATGCCGGGGCGGGGGGCGCGGCGCTCGGCGGAGAGGTAGCGCTCGGCCTCCTGGCGGTCGCGGCGCGGGGTGCCGCAGAGCTGCCAGTTCTGGCCGGTCCAGACCTCGGGGAGCCAGCGCTGCTGGGACTCGGGGCGGTCGGCCCGTACGCCGTAGCGGGACATCGTGCGCTCGGGGGGCGCCGTGTCCGGGTCGGTGTGGCGGGCCTGCGGGTAGGTGCCGTTCTGCTGGGAGCGGCGGGCGCTGCGGCGGCGCGTCTCGCAGAGCAGGCAGAGGTCACCCGCGCTTTCGTCCACCGGGCCGTTGGGGTGCTCGGCGCAGCGGGTCGTGGGCGCCGCCCCGGCCACCGTGTCGTCCAGGATCGCCAGGGCCCGCTTCAGGTCGGCCTTGATCTCGTGCAGCTTCGTGTCGGCGGTGTCACCGGTGAGCGCGTCCCCGTGCTCACCGAGGACGCGCAGGGCTCGCCCGAGGGCGGTCAGCTGGGCGTGGTTCACGGTGGTCGTCCCTTCGGCGTACGTGCGTGCGTTGCGCTGAGCGCTCAGCGGTCTCAACCGTCGCACACGCCACTGACAACGCGGGCGCGAGTGCGCCTATGCCTCGAACTCCGTCAGGTCGATCGCGTGTACGAGCAGCTGGTGGCCGTACACAGGGTGGGTGGTGTCCCGCTCCTCCGTCAGGCCCAGCTTGCGGATGATGTTCTCGGAGGCGTCGTCGCCCCCTCGGCTGATGCTGATCACGCGGTCGAGGCCCCGGTCCTGGAGGGCGAACTCCAGGGTGGCGTGGGCGGCCTCGGAGGCGTATCCCTGGCCCCAGAACTGGGAGCCGAGCAGCCAGCTGATCGCGACGTCGTGCGCGACCTCCGGCAGGAACTCGGGCACGGACAGGCCGACAGCGCCGATCACTTCACCCGAGGCGAGCAGTTCGACGGCGAAGAGGCCGAAGCCCTCCTCGTCCCACTCCTCCTCCCACCGCTCGATGGCCTCCGCCGCGTACTCCAGGTCGCGCACCGAGCCGTCGTCGATCCAGCGCATGACCTGGGAGTCCGCGAGGATCTCCGACAGGGGCACGAGGTCGTCGTCGGTCCAGCGGCGGAGGAGGAGGCGAGGGGTGTGGATCTCGGTCATGGCGCCCATCCTGCCCGACCCGCGAACGGGTGAGTGAATCAGTGGCCCGTCATCGAAGGGCCGCCGCCAGCGCCGCCCGCAGGTGGCCGTCGTTCTCCGCGAGGAGGCGGGCGGCCGTCGGGCCGTCGACCGAGCCGAGGACGACGAGGATCGCGTCCTTCGTCTCCCCGTCCGTCGCCGCGAGTGCCGCCTCGATCTCCTCGTCGCCCGCGCCGGTCGCCAGGGCGACGATCCGGCGGGAGCGGGCCCGGAGCTTCTCGTTCGACGCCCGTACGTCGACCATCAGGTTCCCGTACGTCTTGCCGAGCCGGATCATCGTGATCGTCGACAGCATGTTGAGGACCAGCTTCTGGGCCGTGCCCGCCTTCAGACGCGTCGAGCCGGTCAGCAGCTCCGGTCCGACGACGACCTCGATGCCGTGCTCGGCCGCCGACGCGAGCGCGCTGCGCGCGTTGCAGGACAGGCCGATCGTCAACGCGCCCAGCGCGCGGGCGTGTTCGACGGCGCCGACCGCGTACGGCGTACGGCCGGACGCCGAGACGCCGACCACCGTGTCCAGGGCGGTGATGCGGAGGGCGTCGAGGTCGTCGGCCGCCAGCTCCCTGGAGTCCTCGGCGCCCTCCACGGAGGTGACCATGGCCTCGGGGCCGCCCGCGATCACGCCCGTGACCTGCGCGGGGTCGGTGTTGAAGGTGGGCGGGCACTCGGAGGCGTCCAGTACGCCGAGCCGGCCCGGCGTACCGGCGCCCGCGTAGACCAGCCGGCCCCCGCGTGCCATCCGGGCGGCCAGGGCGTCGATCGCGGCGGCGATCTCCGGGAGCCGTGCGGCGACGGCGGCCGGGACGGTCGTGTCCTCGGAGTTCATCAGCCTGGCGATGTCGAGGGTGGGAAGCTGGTCGATGTCGGCCAGCTCCGGGCGGAACGCCTCCGTCGTCAGCGACTCCAACTCCTCTTTCAGGGCGCGGTGGTTGGAGGAGGCGTCAGCGGTTGAGGTCATGGCGTGCGGCTCTCTCGGATCTTCCGGTACGACGCTGTGACGGTGCGGCTACCGGTGTTACGGCTGTCGGTGTGCGGCCCGGACGGGGAAGCGCCCGGGCGCGGGCGGGCCTAGCGGCGTGAGGTCGTGCCGCTGCTGCGCGGGGTGTGGCGGTGCGCGAGGGCTTCGTAGGAGGCGGAGAGCGCGGGGGCCGCCGTCTCGTACGTTCGCTGTGCCACGCCTATGAACAGACAGTCCACGACGAGGAGTTGACTGGTGCGCGACGACATCGCCGCCGGGCGCAGCTCGCTCTCGCGAGCCGTGGAGGTGGTGAGGATGTGGTCGGCGTACTGGGTGACGGGTCCGTCGGGGCGTCCGGTGATCGCGACGGTCGTGGCTCCGCGCTCGAACGCGACGCGCAGCGGCTCGATGACGTCCCCGGTCGACCCGGAGTGCGTGATCGCGACGGCGACGTCCTTCGCGCGCAGCTGCACCGCGTTGGTCACGGCGAGGTGCGGGTCGCTGTGGGCGTGCGCTATCAGCCCTATGCGTAGCAGCTTCTGGGTGAGGTCCTGGGCGACCAGACCGGAGGCGCCGACGCCGTAGATGTCGATGCGACGGGCGGCGGCCAGCGCGCCGACGGCGGCGGACAGCTGCGCCATGTCCAGCCCGGCGGCCGTGTCGGCGAGGGTCTGCTGCTCGTCGTACGCCAGTTTCGCCACGACGTCCGCGATCGGGTCGTCGACCGCGATGTCGGCGGTCACGGCCGGGGAGCGTCCCGACTGCTGCTGGGCGGCCAGGCCCGCGAGGGCGAGACGCAGGTCGCGGTAGCCGGGGTAGCCGAGCAGCCGGGACGTACGGACGACCGTCGCCTCGCTGGTGCCGGTGAGTTCGGCGAGGCCGGTGACCGTCAGGGCCGCGCAGCCGGCCGGGTCGGCGGCGACCGCCTCGGCGACGCGCTGCATGGAGCGGGTCATCGTGGGCGCCAGTGTCCGCACCTTGGCGGCGAGGGCGGCGGGCGCGGGCGGGGTGACACCCGGTCCACCAGCTCCCCTGGCTCCTCCAGCTCCACCAGGCCCACCGGCTGTGCCCGCCGCTGCTCCGAAAATTTCCTTCACGTCTCGGCTCACAGGATGAAAGATATTTTCCGTTCGGACGTACGGTCAAGAGTGCGCACAATGGGTGCATGACCACCACCGGCGACTCCGACGCCCCCATCACCCGCCTGGAGCAGGCGTTGCACGCGGCACGCGCCCTCGTCCTCGCCGACCTGGCCGCGCGCGAGGTCGCCGAGGCGGATGTCGTCTCGATGGTCGAGGAGTCGGTCGTACAGCGCCGCTGGTGGGTCGAACAGTGGCCGGACGGCGCTGGGTACGTGGCCGGGCTGGTCGCCCAGGACGTCCAGGACGCGCTGCTGGGGACGTACGGCCGCTGGCCGCTCTGCCCCGTCTGCGGCGGCGGCGATCCCCACGCCCTTGAGGTGGAACCGGAGTTGGGCCCCGATCCGCAGTGGGTGTGCCACAAGGCGGGGGTGCGGGTCGCGGCGATCGGCGGGCTGGCGACGGCCTCGGGTGGGACGGCGTCGTCGTGACGATCTACATCGACCCGCCGGTCTGGCCCGGGCACGGCCGACTGTGGTCACACCTCGTGAGCGATGTCTCGTACGAGGAACTGCACACGTTCGCCGGTGAGTTGGGCGTACCCCAGCGGGCCTTCGAGCGCGACCACTACGACATTCCGTCGCATCGGTACGGGGATGTGGTGGCCGCCGGGGCGGTGGAGGTCAGCAGCCGCGAGGTGGTGCGGCTGCTGCACGGGGCGGGACTGCGCAGGCGGAAGGTAGCGGAACGGTAGGACGGGTGGGAACGGCTGTGTCGGGCCGGTCTGCCTGGTCTGCTTGGCAGGCTTCGTCGTCAGCCGCGCAACTCGTACGCCTGGAGGCCTTCCGCGTCGAGTTCCTCGCTCACCCTCACGAATCCGGCGCGGGCGATCACCGCCTGGGACGGGGCGTTGCTCGGCTCGATGGTCGCGAACAGGGACCGTACGTCGTCCCGGGCCAGCGCCCGTTCCGCCAGCGCGCGCAGCGCCTCCGTGGCGTAGCCGTTGCCACGGGCGGGTTCCGCGAGGTCGTAGCCGACCTCGGCCTTGCCCTCCTCGTCGGGGGCGCCGTGGAAGCCGACACCGCCGACCGCGCGGTCGTCCTCGCGGCGTACGAGGATGTACATGCCGAACTCCGGGCGGTGTACGCCCGCTTCGTAGGACTTGATCAGCATCCCGGCGGCCTCGCGAGTGCCGTGGAAGGGGCCGTCCTCGATCCAGTCGAAGCCGCCGGTGCCGCCCGAGCTCAGGTCGGCGGCGCCCGAGCTCAGGTCGGCGGCGGCGGCCGGGGTGACGCCCTCCAGACGGAGGCGGTCGGTGTCGAGGACGAGGTTGTTGCTCCAGGTCCACCCGGTGAGCCGGGCGCGGCCGGGGAGGTCCGCGCGGCCCGTCGCCCAGAGCAGGGTCTGCCAGCGGTCGGGGCCCGGCCGGACCTCCGGGAAGATTCGGGTGAGGACGAACTCCGCCAGGTGTGCGGGCGGTTCGTACGGCAGCCCCAGGCCCTCGGCCATGTCGTGGGCGTGCAGCAGCACTTCGGCGATGCCCATCGCGGCGAAGCCCTCGCGGTTCGCACTGCGGAAGGGGGCCGGGTGGAAGGCCCGCGCATCACGGGGTGCGGTGCGGATGGCGGCGGTGAGCAGGGCGCCGGTCGCCGTGATGACGTCGAGGATGCCTTCGTTGACGCGTGTGTCGGCACCTTCGTTGCCGGCGGGGGCCAGGCCGCCCACGCTGCCGAGGGTGATGTTGAGGCGGGCGTACGGGCTCTGTGTCCGTCCCGCCAGCCGCGCGGCGTAGGTGACGAGGTCGGTGACGATGTGCTCGGCGGTCTGCCGGCAACTCCAGTCCAGCCCACCCGCGTTGGTGTCCGCCCAGTCCCGGTCCACCACCGGCCGCAGCAGCGCCACCGCGCTCGCGACGGCCTCGTCCACTTCGTTCCCGCCCATGCTCAGCATGCGGCGAGGATAGGGGGTGGGGTGCGGTGACGGACACGCATTAAACCGGCCCCGAGCCGGCTTCGAGCCGGTTCAGCTCCGCCGCGATGTTGGCGCGCGCCGGTCCCTCCCAGTGCTGCGATCCGTACGGCGTCCGGAACAGCTCGGGCAGGGCGAGGAGTTGGCGCAGTACCGCTGCCCGGCCTTCCCGGAAGGCGTCCTCCGGGACGAAGGCGTACTCCTCGCGGACTGCGGCTGCGTAGGCGGCGTACGTGCCCTGGGGCGCGGCCAGGATCGCGAGGTCCGCGTCGCACAGGACCTCGCCGTTGCGGTCGCCGGGCGCGAGGGCGTGGGTGACGGTGAGGCGGACCAGGCGGGCCACTTCTGAGGTGTCCGCCGGGGAGACGCCCGCCTCGGGGAGGGCGCGCTCGGCGAGACGGGCGGAGCGCTCCTCGTTCTCGGAGCGGTCGGGGGCGTATACGGCGTCGTGGAACCAGGCGGCGAGTCGGACCAGGGCGGGATCGTCCGCGTACCCGGCCTCGGCCAGTACGTCGATGTGGTCGAGGACCGCGGTGAGGTGGGTGAGCGTGTGGTAGCGGCGCTGGGGTTCCTGGTAGCGGGTGAGGAGGTTGTCGGCGTAGGGGGTGGGGTCGGGAAGCTCCTTGGCGTCCCGGGGGCGGGCTGCTTCCAGGGTCCGGGTCCAGTGGGCGCGGAGGGTGGCGAGGGTGGCGGCGGCGTCGAGGTCGGCTTGATCGGGCATGCGGGCATTCTGCCGTCCGGGCGGGGTGGGCCGGAGGGTGGTGCGGTGAGTGACTGGGGCGGGGCTCGGGCGTACTCTTGGATTGGACTAGACCTGTAGTCGCCTCCGATGCGCCTCCGATGTGAGTCCAAGGGAATCCAAGAGATCCAAGGGAAGGGGTCCGATGAGCCGGCGCGCAGTGCTGGAGGTGATCGCCCTCGGTGTCGAGGACGCCGTCGCCGCCCGGGACGGAGGTGCGGACCGGCTGGAGCTGGTCACCGACATGGCCGCCGACGGGCTCACCCCGACGGTCGCGGCCTTCGCCGGGATCCGGGCCGCCGTCGACATTCCGCTGCGGGTGATGCTGCGGCTGGCGGACGGGTTCGGCGCCGGGGATGTCGACCAGTTGGCCGGGGTCGCCGGGGAGCTGCGGGGGGCGGGTGCGGAGGAGTTCGTGCTGGGGTTCCTGAGGGCGGACGGTGGTGTCGATCTCGCTGCCGTCGAGCGGGTCGTGGGGGAGATCGAGGGGTGCCGGTGGACGTTCCACCGGGCGATCGACCATGCCGTCGACCGGGATGCGTTGCGCAAGCAGCTCGACGGGCTTCCCGGGCTGGACACCTACCTCACCGCCGGCTCGGCGGTCGGTGTCGACGACGGGCTCCCCACGCTGCTCGCGGAGGCGGCGCGGGGTGGGGAGCCCGGGTACGAGCAGCGGCTGCTTGTGGGGGGCGGGTTGCGGCTGGAGCATGTGGCGCGGCTGCGTGCGGCCGGCGTGGACGCGTTCCATATCGGGGGTGCGGCTCGGCCCGAGGGGTGGGGGAGGCCGGTGTCGGTGGGGGCGGTCGCGGAGTGGCGGGGGGTGCTGGACGGGGGGTGAGGGGAGTGTTTTTCGCCCCCGCCGCCCCTACCCGTCCCATCCCTGGGGGCTGCCGCCCCCAGACCCCCGCTTCGGCCCTGAAGGAGCCTCGTCCTCAAGCGCCGGACGGGCTGAAATGCCTAGGCCAGCTCGCCCGGCAGTGGCGCCGCGTGCACCACGATCAGGCCCGACACCGCTCGGGTCAGGGACACGTACAGGCGTCGCAGGCCCGTGCGTTCGTCGGGCTCGGCGTCCACCACGGCCTGGGGTTCGTCCAGGACCACGTAGTCGTACTCCAGGCCCTTCGCGAGGGACGCGGGGACCAGGGTCAGCCGGGTCTCGTGTGTCGTCTCCTCTCCCGGGGAGAGGTGGCCGAGGCCCGCCGCCGTCAGGGCCTCCGCCAGTGCCGGGATACGGGCGTCCGCCGCGATCAGGCCCGTCGAGCCCTCGTTGCGCAGCAACTCCTCGCAGGCGGCCACCACTTCAGCCACGCCGCTGATCGGCCGTACGTCGAAGAACCCCGGGTTCTCGCGCACCGACGCCACCGGCGTCAGACCCGGCGCGATGTGCGGCAGCAGGCGTGAGGCATAGGTGATCACGTCGGTCGGGACGCGGAAGCCCGCCGTCAGTTCCTCCACCACCGCGTCCGACTTGCCCAGGTGACCCAGCGCCTCCTCCCAACTCCGCGTCGCCCAGGGCGTGGTGCCCTGCGCGAGGTCGCCGAGGACGGTCGCCGAGCCGGTCGTGCAGCGTCGGCCCACCGCCCGGTACTGCATCGGTGAGAGGTCCTGCGCCTCGTCGAGGACGACATGCCCGAGGGAGTGCGTGCGCTGGACCAGGTCGATCGTCTCGTCGATCAACACGGCGTCCGCAGCGGACCACTTGGCCGACTTCACCGACCGTACGGGCTTCGCCCGGAGGATCTCCTTCTGCTCGTCCTCGTCGAGGATTCCGGCCGCGTGCACGGCGAGGAAGTCGGCGTCGGTGAGCAGGCGCAGGACGAGTTTCGCGGGGTCGACGGGTGGCCAGACCGCCTTTACGGTGGCCTTCACCGCCGGGTTGCGGGCGACGGCGTCCTGCACACGGTCGTCCGGGGCCTCGCCCGACCGTTCCATCTGCACCAGCACCATGTGCGCGATGCGCTGCGGCAGGGCCTCGCGGGCTGCACCGTAACGAATCCCACGGTCCAGCAACTCCCGGACGATGACCTCGAGTTCGTACGCCGGGACGCGCCAGCGCCTGGACCCCCGTACGACCATCACGGGCTCGGTGGGCAGGGTCACGTGGGAGTAGACGGCATTGCGCAGGACGTCCGCCATCCTCGCGTCGCCCTTGACGATCGCCGCCGGCGCGTCGTCGGTGCCGTTCACCTCGACATGGGCGACCAGGTCGTCGACGGTGGCCTGCTTGACCTCCAACTCGCCCAGTGCGGGCAGCACTTGCTCGATGTAGTGGAGGAAGGAGCTGTTCGGCCCGATGACGAGGGTGCCGGTGCGGGCCAGTCGGTCGCGGTGGGCGTAGAGGAGATAGGCGACCCGGTGCAGACCGACGGCCGTCTTCCCGGTGCCGGGACCCCCCTGCACGCACACCGAGCCGCCCAGCCCGCTGCGTACGATCTCGTCCTGCTCGGGCTGGATGGTGGCCACGATGTCGCGCATCGGGCCCACGCGCGGGCGCTCGATCTCCTGCTGGAGCAGCTTGCTGGTGGCGGCCGACTCGCTGGGGTCGGAGAGGTGCTCGTCCTCGTACGCCGTGAGGTCCCCGCCGGTGTACCCGAACCGGCGGCGCAGGGCGACGTCCATCGGGTCCGTCTTCGAGGCCCGGTAGAACGGCTGGGACACCGGCGCGCGCCAGTCGATGACCATGGGGTCGCCGTCGGCGTCGTGGACATGCCGACGCCCGATGTAGAACTGCTCCCCCTCCGCGCCCTCGGCCTGCTCGGCGCCGGGAGCGTGCAGGTAGTCGAGGCGGCCGAAGAACAGCGGGGTGTGGCTGAGGTCGGCGAGGGTCTTGATCCGCTCCCCGATCTGGCGGGAGAGGACCGCCGCGTTGACCCAGTTCGCGGTGACGTCCTTGATGTCGAGGGACTCCGCGTCCTCACGCATGGCACGGAGGGCTGCCCGGGAGTCGCTGAGATGGGAGCGTTCGCGGCCGAGGGGGCCGTCGGAAACGGGGTCGGAAACGAGGTCGGGAACGGGGCTGGACAAGGTGGTGCCTCCGGATACCTGCTGCGTACGCGTGCGTACCTGCTGCTGGGTGTGACGTCGAGAAGCCGACCGGTTTCCGACCGGGCGGCGGCGCTCCACGACGGGAGGCGGGCAAGAGCGGAGAGCCTAGGGGACGGGAGGAGGCTGAGGCCAATCAATATCCGGATATCCGGTGTACGGCGTCCGCGGTCCCCTAGGGGACGGACTCCACCTTCCTGTGGGGGAGACGTCCACCCGGAGTCGTACAGGGGGACGACGGAGGTTCGGCCCGCAGGCCGATGGCATCGGCGCCCCCGGAAGCAACCATGGATACATGAGCGCAGCAGCCTTCACCTCCGCGTCCGTAGCCTCCGTGGCTTCCGTCCGCTCCGGTGGCACCCCCGTGCGGGGCGGCCACCGGCACCCCTTCGGCGACACCCTCCGCGCCGTCAGGGTGTTCGCGGGCGCCACCCTGAGCGTCGTACTCCTCGGCGAGTACGGCGAGGAGGCGGGAGTGCGCCGCAGGTGAGCGGCGTACCCCTCAGCCCGAAGCTCCGTCCGTGCCCTCGGCGCCTCCTGCGTCCCCGGCCAGCAGCTCGTCCGCGTCCATGATCCGGTACGCGTATCCCTGTTCCGCCAGGAACCGCTGGCGGTGCGCGGCGAAGTCCTGGTCGAGGGTGTCCCGGGCGACCACCGAGTAGAAGTGGGCCTTGTGCCCGTCGGCCTTCGGCCGCAGTACGCGCCCCAGCCGCTGAGCCTCCTCCTGGCGTGACCCGAAGGTCCCCGAGACCTGGATGGCCACGGTGGCCTCCGGCAGGTCGATCGAGAAGTTCGCGACCTTGGACACCACCAGCACGCTGATCTCACCCTGACGGAACGCGTCGAAGAGCTTCTCGCGCTGCGAGTTCGGCGTCTCGCCCTTGATGACGGGCGCGTTCAGGTGCTCACCCAGTTCGTCGAGCTGGTCGATGTACTGGCCGATGACGAGGATCTGCTGTCCGGCGAAGCGCCGCACGATCGCCTCCGTGACCTTGCGCTTGGTCACGGTGGTCGCGCAGAAGCGGTACTTCTCCTCGGTCTCGGCGGTGGCGTACGCGAGCCGCTCCGACTCCGTCAGGTTGACCCTGACCTCCACACAGTCGGCGGGCGCGATGTAGCCCTGCGCCTCGATCTCCTTCCAGGGCGCGTCGAACCGCTTCGGCCCGATGAGCGAGAAGACGTCGGACTCGCGCCCGTCCTCCCGTACGAGGGTCGCGGTCAGCCCGAGCCGCCGCCTGGCCTGCAGATCGGCGGTGAACTTGAAGACGGGCGCGGGCAGCAGATGCACCTCGTCGTAGATGATCAGGCCCCAGTCGCGGGAGTCGAACAGCTCCAGGTGCGGATAGACGCCCTTACGCCGGGTCGTGAGCACCTGGTAGGTCGCGATGGTGACCGGCCGGATCTCCTTGCGGGTCCCGCTGTACTCGCCGATCTCCTCCTCGGTCAGCGACGTCCGCTTCACCAGCTCGTGCTTCCACTGCCGGGCCGAGACGGTGTTCGTGACGAGGATGAGCGTGGTGGCCTTCGCCTGGGCCATGGAACCGGCCCCGACCAGCGTCTTCCCCGCCCCGCAGGGGAGGACGACCACTCCGCTGCCGCCGTGCCAGAAGTTCTCCACGGCCTGCTGCTGGTAGGGGCGCAGCGCCCACCCGTCCTCGGCCAGTGCGATCTCGTGCGCCTCGCCGTCGACGTACCCGGCGAGGTCCTCGGCCGGCCAGCCCAGCTTCAGCAGCACCTGCTTGATCTGCCCGCGCTCGGAGGGGTGCACGGCCACGGTGTCGGGGTCGAGCCGGGCGCCGACGAGCGGGATGATCCGCTTGGAGCGCAGAATCTCCTCGAGCACGGGACGGTCGGTGGTCGTGAGGACCAGCCCGTGCGCCGGATGCTTGGAGAGGGTCAGCCTGCCGTAGCGGTCCATCGTCTCGGCGATGTCGACGAGCAGCGCGTGCGGCACCGGGTAGCGGCTGAAGTGCACGAGCGCGTCGACGACCTGCTCGGCGTCGTGCCCGGCGGCCCGCGCGTTCCACAGGCCCAGCGGGGTCACCCGGTAGGTGTGGATGTGCTCCGGCGCCCGCTCCAGCTCGGCGAACGGTGCGATGGCCCGACGGCATTCGCCGGCCTGCTCGTGGTCGACCTCCAGGAGCAGGGTTTTGTCCGACTGGACGATGAGTGGACCATTCACGTACGTGCACATCCCTTCCGTACGGCCTGCGGCCAAACGTCCAGTGTGCCCTACCGGCGGACGGTCACGGCGGGGTGCGAGTCACAGCGGCTGATCACAGCGGACCACAGCCGACGGGCCTGACAGGCAACCCCGGGGCCGGGCTGAGTGTCTGGTACGGCGGGAGCGGCGCGGGGACGCGGCGCGGGGAGGGAGTTCGTGGTGCGGTCGGTGGGGAGATGGGCGTCGGGGCTGGGAGCCGTGACGGTGCTGGTGGCGACGGGGGCGTGGGTGCTGTGGCCGGCGGGCGTCGACGCCCGCCTCTGGGACGAGGTGCGGCCGGTGATCGAGACCCGGCTTGTGGCCGACTCGCGGGGCAGCGGGTACGAGGAGACGGTGCCCGGCAGCAGGGTGCGGTGGTTCTGCCGGGCGGAGCCGCTGGACCTCGGCGAGGACGGCGACGGTGTCGTACGGGCAGGCGTCAACACCCTGTGCATGGAGTACGGGGTCCGCGCGGGTGCCCTGGTGGAGTGCGGCGGCTTCCGGTACCCGCAGGTGCTGCGGCTGGAGCGGGCGGCGGACGGCGACTACCGGGTCGTGTCGCGGGAGGAGCCGCCGGACGGCGCCGGGTACGCGGAGTGGATGGAGGACCACTTCAGTTACTTCGCCGAGTCCGGCACCGACGACTCGATGTCGTCCACCGCCCTGGAGACCGCCGCCCGAGCCCACTTCGGCCTGCCCGCGGACGCCAGGGTCGTCGCCTGCTGACCGGATGCCCCACCAGCGGCCCTGGGCGCCCCTACGGCTGGTCGTCCGCCAGTTCCGCGACCCCTGTGACCCGGTGCAGCGGATACGTCCGTACCTCGTCCGCCGTGTGGTCGTACGCCGTCACGAAGCCGCCCTCCACGCGGATGGGGGCGATGACGCGCTGGCTGGCGGCGCCCTCGGCGTTGACGTAGCCGATCCACACGGCCTCGCCGGTCATGACGGCGGCCTGCATGGTGGCCAGGGTCTCGGGAGGGCTGGTGCGCGGGAGGTCGCCGTTCGGGGCCGGGGTCTCCGTCGGTTTGCGCGGGGTCGTCGAGGCGAGGTCGCCCGCCCTGATCGCCCGGATCGCCGCCGAGAGGAGCGTGTTGTCGGGGGCCGGGGGGCCGTCCGGTACCGGGTCCGGGGCTGTGCGGGGCGGGGTGCGGTGGGAGTGGGCGCGGGTGATCAGGACGTCACCCTCGGCGGACTCGGCGGCCGGCGCGAAGCCCATGCCGCGCAGCCCGTCGAGGAGCGTCGCAGGGTCGGCCTGCGCGGCCAGCACCGTGGGCGCCAGGCGCCGCAGACGCAGGTTCGCGGACCGCTTGTCGGCGAGGATCTCGCTGAGCACCGCGTCGTCGTCGCAGCGCACGTAGGCCGAGGCCACGCCGATCCGCAGGTGTCCGTGCCTGCGCGCCACGTCGTCGATGAGGTAGGCGAGGGGCTGCGGGACCGGCGTACGGGAGTGGGCGGTCAGGAAGTCGTGCAGGTCGGAGGCGGAGCGGCCGGCGTCCAGGGCGCGGCGTACGGAACCCGGGGTGAAGCGGTAGACCGTCGCGCCGCCCTTCGACTCGACGTCCGCGAGCACGCCGAGCATGTCGGCCAGGGGGCGCTTGAGAGGGCCCGGGGCCACCGCCGTCAGGTCCGCCTGGAGGAGGACGTGGTCGAGCGGCTCGGGGAGCAGCGGGGTGAGCAGCCGGGCGGCGGTGGCGGAGGCGACGGCCTGCTCGGACGCCGAGAGGGGTTCGAGGGTGTGCGCGTGGGAGTGCGGGTGGGAGTGGGTGTGGTCGTGATGGTGGTGGACCGGGAGTTTGTCGCCGGGGCCGGTCGGCTGCTCGGCCGCCTTCACCGGCGCGGCGGGGGCGCCCAGCAGCGCCCGGCCCTGGGACGACAGTGCCCCCCGGCCCGTGACGCCCAGCGACTCCGCCTCTGCCAGGGTCCAGCGGGCGAGCCTGGTGCGCAGGTCCTCGTCGCCCGCCCGGTCCTGCTGCGGGCCGCGCGTCGGACGCTCCCAGTGCAGGCGGGCCAGCACCGACTCGACGGTCGGGGACGTGCCCTCCGGGAGGGCGGCCAGCAGGGCCAGCACCCGGTGCCGTACCTCCGGCGCGGCCGACCGGTCCAGGGCCGGGCCGAGGGCGGACAGCGTGCGGTCCTTGGCGTCCCGGCCGCCGATCACTCCGGGCGTCCGGGTCGCCGTCAGCCACGCCTCCGCGAGCCGCGCCCAGCGCCGGCCCGAGGGCCACTCCAGCCACTCGTCGTACGCGGGGGTCGCCGCGTACCGCTCGTCGGTCTCGCCGTCGGACGCCAACAGGCCTGCCGCGTAGGCGAGTTCGACCCAGAACGCGGCCACCGGCTCGGACACGTCCAGGGCGACGGCCGTCCGCTTGAGGTCGCGGACGCTCAGCCCGCCGGCCCGCAGCACCGCCGGGCCGCCCTCGTCCCAGTCCTTCAGCAGCTCCTCGACGGTCGCGAGCGCGGTGTACGCCTGCCCGGCCGCCGCGTTGTCCACAACCTGTGGACGATGGGTCGCGGCGGGCTCGACCCCGGGCGGCAACGGCTCGGTCGTACGGTGCGCCCGGCCCTCGCGCAGATGCAGGGCCACCTCGCGCGGCAGTACGACGGTGCCGGGCGCGGTGGCGAGCAGGAGCCCCCGGTCCAGCAGCCAGCGCAGGTGCGCGGCCGGCTCAGCGGTGATCTGGCCGTACGGCGGGCCCCAGACGAGGCGCCGGAGCACGTCCACGGAGTCCGGGGCGGCGCTGTCGAGCAGCGCGGCCATCCGCCTGCGGTCGGTGAACAGGGCGGTGAGCGAGGCGACCGCGCTCACCGCGTCGTGCGTCGACGTGAGCCCCGCCGCCGCCACGATCTCCTGCACCCGGCCCGGCGACATCCCCGCCGTCGCCTCCGCGACGGTCGGCCCGAGCCCCGTCGGTGACGGATGCTGCGGCGAGGGTGCCAGCAGCTCACGGGCGGTGCGGACGAGACGCAGCCGGTCCGTACCGCCCCACACCAGCGCCTGCTCGCGCAGCGAGGTGAGGGCTCGGGGGAGGGCCGCCGTGACGCTGGGGTCGGCCGCGTCACCCGCGAGGAGGGCCAGCAGACCGTCGTACGCCGCCGGGTCCGGGGACACGGCCAGCGCCTGCGCCGTCTGGAGCGTGAACCGGTCCAGGCGTTCCAGGGCGCGTACGACCGACGCGCGGGTGCCGGCGCGGGTGGCCAGCTGGGTGAGGTCGGTGGGGACGGGGGTGATGAGGTCCGGCCGCGTGCGCAGCAGCGCGGCGAGCGATGCGTCGTCCCGCGCGCGAAGCGCCTCCGCGAGGGAACGCGGCGCCGGTGTCTCCTCGGTGCTCATCCCGCCAACGGTAGCGGGTGGGTGCGGTGAGGTGTCCTTTGTCGGTGCGGGTCGGTCGGTGTGGACGTCACTGGGGGCTGCGCCCCCAGACCCCCGCTTCGGCCCTGAAGGGGCCTCGTCCTCAAGCGCCGGACGGGCTGAATATGCCGGTAACGTCTGACCGTGTGGGTATCGAGAGCGACCAGGTCGTCTACGAGTATCTGAGCAGGGTCGGAGACCTGGCCCAGCAGCGGCAGTTGCCGTCCGGCGAGCGGATGCGCCTCGTCTCGGGGCTGCGGGCGGAGATCGACCGGCGCCGCTCCAGGGCCACGGTCGACAGCCCCGCCTCCGTACGCCGCATCCTCGACCGCATCGGCAGCCCGGACGAGGTCGTGGCCGGCGCGGGCCCCGGTCCCGGTGTGCCCGGCGCGCCCGAGGCGCCGCGTACCTCCGTACCCGTACAGCGTGACCGCGAGGAGCCGCAGCGCAAGGGCAAGGGGCTCGGGCGACTCGTACCGCGCCCGCGTCCGGCGGAGGCCGGCAAGGAAGCGGGCGTAGCGGAGCCATTCGCTCCGTTTCCCATGGGCGGCGACCCCGCCCCGCCCCATCTCGCGGGTACGGACGAGCTCGGGGACGCGGACTGGTGGCTGGCCGGCCGCACGGGCCCGCTCACGGACACGGACAGCCTCCCGGCCGGGTTCGTCGGCGGGGTGGAGATCCCCGACCTCCTCAAGCCGCCCAGGCCGCAGAAGCCGCAGCCGAAGCCGACGGACGAGGCCGTCGAGGCCACCGAGGACGACGCGTCCGCTGTCGAAGGGGACGCCGAGGACGAGATCGCGGACGCCCCCCGTCGACGGCTGCGACGGCTGCGCCTCCCCCTCCCCTCCGGCAGCTGGAGCAACCCGCTGCTCCTGCTCGCCGCCGGCCTCCTCGTCGCGGGAGCGGTCCTCGGCAACATCTACGCCCTCCTCGTCGGCTGGGCCATCGCCTACGCCTCGCGCCGGCTCTCCCAGGCCGAGACCAAGTGGGCGGTCGTGTACCTGCCCGGAGCGGCGGTCGCGGCCGGTGCCGGGTGGCTGTGGGGGCGTACGCGGGGCCGCTGGGGCGACCCCATCGCCGAGGGGCACATGAACGAGGCCATCGGCCAGACCTGGCCGTGGGTGGTGAAGGGCGCCGCGATCGTCTCCGCCCTGTTCCTCGTCTGGCGCTCCCAGCGCCGGCGCTGACCGCCCCCGCAGCCCTCGCAGCCCCCGTTTCTCGTTCTGTCCGCTCCCGCACAATGGTGCATATGACATCGATGCCCTCGCCGACGCCCTCCGGCGCGCTCACCGTCGGGTTCGACCTCGACATGACCCTCATCGACTCCCGCCCCGGCATCCACGCCTGCTATCTGGCGCTCGCCGAGCGGACGGGCACGTACATCGACGCCGATCTGGCCGTGACCCGGCTCGGGCCACCCCTCGCGGACGAGCTCGTGCAGTGGTTTCCGGCCGATCAGGTCGCGGCCATGAGCGACCTCTACCGTGCGATGTATCCGGCCATCGCCATCACCGCGACCCCCGCGATGACCGGCGCCCGCGAGGCGATCGCGGCCGTACGGGAGTGCGGCGGGCGGGCGATCGTCGTCACCGCCAAGTACGAGCCGAACGCCAAGCTGCACCTCGAACACCTCGGCATCGAGCCCGACGCGGTCATCGGAAACCTGTGGGCCGAGCAGAAGGCGGTGGCCCTGCGCGAGCAGGGCGCGAGCGTGTACGTCGGCGATCACGTCGGAGACGTACGTGGCGCGCGGGCCGCAAGTGCCCTGTCGGTGGCGGTGCCCACCGGGCCCTGCGACGCCGCTGAGCTGCGCGAGGCGGGCGCGGACGTCGTCCTCGACGACCTCACCCGCTTCCCGGACTGGCTGGCCTCCTACCGAGGTGTGGCGGCCCGCGCCTGACGGCGGCCCTCGGCCGCCGACCGGAGCACCCCGGCGCCCGCGACGAGAAAGCCGACGCCCATCAACATGCTCAAGCCGAACATGTACGTCGGGAATGGCGTCGTCCCGAGGAGGAATGGGGCCACGGTGACCAAAGTGGCCACCGCGCCGACGAAGAACACGATGGCACCGACACGGATCAGCCGATCTCCGGCCGCAGCGGAATTCGTTTGGGTTTTGTCACGCACTCGACCAGGGTAGTTCCCTGCCCGAAGGAACAACCCGGCGACGTCTTGTCACCGGCCTAGGGACCATTAGCCTTGGTACCGGCGGGTCACACGACCCGCCCCAGTGCTATCAAGACCCGTTTTCCCGCCAGCAGTTCGAAGCGCTTCGAAGCACTTCGTAGCAGATTCAAACAGCCCGAAGCAGTTTTCCGACGAGTACGAGGACGAGGAACAGACGTGCCTACCGGCAAGGTCAAGTGGTTCAACAGTGAGAAGGGTTTCGGCTTTCTCTCCCGCGATGACGGCGGTGACGTCTTCGTCCATTCCTCGGTCCTGCCCGCCGGAGTCGACGCCCTCAAGCCGGGCCAGCGCGTGGAGTTCGGAGTTGTCGCCGGCCAACGCGGTGACCAGGCACTTTCCGTCGTGATCCTGGACCCGACCCCGTCGGTCGCCGCGGCGCAGCGCAAGAAGCCCGACGAACTGGCCTCCATCGTCCAGGACTTGACGACCGTCCTGGAGAACATCACGCCTTTGCTGGAAAGGGGCCGTTACCCCGAGAAGACCTCGGGCGCGAAGATCGCGGGCCTGCTGCGGGCGGTCGCCGACCAGTTGGACGTGTAGGACGTTTCCGGAGATTCCTAGGGGAAATCGAGTGCGTTCGAGCCGAGGGGCGGTACCAGTCCCTCGGCCGCCGCGCGTGTCAACAGCCCCCGGACCGCCGCATAGCCGTCCTCGCCGAGGTCGGCGGTGAACTCGTTGACGTACAGCCCGATGTGCTGGTCGGCCACCTTCGGGTCCATCTCCTGCGCGTGTTCCAGGACATAGGCCCTGGAGGCCTCCGGGTCGTCCCAGGCGGCGCGTACGGACGTCCGGGCGGCCCGGGCCAGCAGCTCCAGCGTCCGGGCTCCCAGCGACCGCTTGGCGATGATCGCGCCGAGCGGGATCGGCAGCCCGGTCGTCGCCTCCCAGTGCTCGCCCATGTCCGCCAGCTTGTGCAGCCCGTAGTTCTGGTACGTGAAGCGCGCCTCGTGGATGACCAGCCCGGCGTCGACCTTCCCGTCCCGCACGGCGGGCATGATCTCGTGGAACGGCATCACGACGACCTCCCCGACCCCGCCGGGGACCGTGTCCGCCGCCCACAGCCGGAACAGCAGGTACGCCGTCGACCGCTCGCTCGGCACCGCGACCGTGCGCCCCGTCAGGTCGGTCCCGGCCTCCCGGGTGAGCACCAGCGGCCCGCAGCCCCGCCCCAGCGCGCCCCCGCAGGGCAGCAGCGCGTACTCGTCGAGGACGTACGGCAGCACGGCGTACGACACCTTCAGTACGTCGAACTCGCCGCGCTCGGCCATGCCGTTGGTGATGTCGATGTCCGCGAACGTCACGTCGAGCGCGGGCGCGCCCGGCACCCGGCCATGGGCCCAGGCGTCGAAGACGAAGGTGTCGTTCGGGCAGGGCGAGTAGGCGATCTGCAGCCGACGTTCAGTTTCCGGGGTCACTCGGGTGCTCATGGAGGTCCTCATGTCGGTTCCAACTCTCCAGTACGGGGCCGAGCTTCCCGAAGGCCTCCGTCAGGGCCGTGAGCGCGTCGCCGATGCGCCACGCGGCGCGGTCGCGGGGGCCGACGGGGTTGGACACGGCCCTGATCTCCAGCACCGGCACACCGTGCGCGGCGGCGGCCTCGGCGACCCCGAAGCCCTCCATCGCCTCGGCCAGCGCACTCGGGTGCCGGGCGCGCAGCTCGGCGGCGCGTTCGGCGCTGCCGGTGACGGTGGAGACGGTCAGGACGGCGCCGGCGCGGGCGCCTGTGGCGGCCGTGACATCTCGTACGAGTGCTTCCGGCGGACGGTGGGTGACGGCGCCGAAGCCGAGTGCGGTGACCGGGACGAAGCCCTCCGGGGTCTCGGCGCCCAGGTCGGCGACGGTGATCTCGTCGGCGACGACCAGCGAGCCGACCGGTGCCTGCGGCTGGAAACCACCGGCGATGCCCGCCGAGACGACCAGGTCGTACGGGGTGCCTTGGAGGGCCGCGGTGGTGAGCGCGGAGGCGACGGACGCGGCGGAGGCGGCGGGGCCGACTCCCGCGGCGATGACGTCGAACGAGCCGCCGGCGCCGAGCGGTCCGGTGAAGCTGAACGGTCCGGTGGCGTTTCCGTCAGCGACGTCGAACGCCTGTGCCACGGCGGCCCGTTCGACCGGAACCGCGGTGGCGACGAGGACTCGTACCCCGGACGTCGTCAGGAGTCCTTCTTCAGCCGGAACGACCACAGACCCTTGACGTCGGTCTCGCCCTCCTTGATGGTGACGAGCGTCGAGTTGCCCTGGGCGCCGTACTGGGCGTTGAAGAACACGCTGCCCGGGATCGTGCGGTACGTCTTGGTGCTGGAGTCGGTCAGCGGGTTGCCGTTCAGCAGGATCGTCCAGCCCTTGTCGGCGATCTTCGGGTCGACACCGAAGCGCACGTTCTCGTCAGGGTCGACCTTGATGCTCTTGACGTCCGCGTCCTTGGCGGTGTCCTTCTTGAGGCACTCGGTCACCGCGGCCGTCTTCAGCTCCTTGGCGTCACCGTCGCCGTCGGTGTAGCAGGAGGCCTCCGAGCTCACCGAGGAGGTGCCGACGGTGATCGTGGAGATCGGCGTCGGCTTGTCACAGGCGGACAGGACGAGCAGTCCGGCACCAACGGCGCCGACGGCGGCAACAGCGCGGCGACGGCGCGCAGTGGAAGCGGAACGCAACGAGGTCATGGCCGAAGGCTATCGGGCACCCGCGGCACGGTTGTCACGTGGGTACGGCGTGCCGGGCACCGGTAGGTACTGTCCAGGCCCGCTGAACGGCGTCAGGCGACCCGGGGGTGGGCCCGGCCCCCGTGGCGGGCCGAGCCGATCAGGCCCTTGACGGTGGTCAGCCAGCCCGTGGCGACGATCGCGGCGGCCACCCCGAGGCCCAGCTCCCCGATCAGAGGCAGCGCGATACCGATCGCGCCGCCGAGCACCCAGGCCATCTGGAGCAGCGTCTCCGAGCGGGCGAACGCGGAGGAGCGGACGTGTTCGGGCACGTCCCGCTGGATCAGCGCGTCCAGGGACAGCTTGGCGAGGGCCTGGCAGAACCCGGCGACCGCGGCCAGACAGGCGACCAGGGCGGCGCCGAAGAAGATCGCGGCGACGATCGCCGCGCCGAGGACCACGGCGACGACCGTCACGACGATCAGCTCCGGCGCGCGCTGCTTCACGGCCGCGCCGACCGCCGTGCCGAGCGCGTTGCCGACGCCCGCCGCGACGGCGACCATGCCCAGCGACCAGGCGGCGCTCTCCCCGGTCAGCGGGTGCTCGCGGAGCAGGAAGGCGAGGAAGAAGATGAGGAAGCCGGACAGACAGCGCAGGGCGGCGTTCGCGCCCAGGGCGTGCGTGACGGCCGTACCGACCGTGCGCAGACCCGGGCGGCGCAGGGTCTCGCTGCGGTGCGGGCCGTGCAGATGCTCCGCGTCCGCCGCCAGCAGGGCGATGTCCTCGCCCTTGGCGGAGTCCACCTTGTGGGGGAGCGTGAAGGACAGGAACGTACCCGCGATGAAGATCACGAAGGCGCCGTAGAGCGGCCAGCGCGGCCCGAGGGCCTGGAGCCCGCCGCCGATGGGTGCGGCCAGACCGGTGGCGAGCAGCCCGCTCAGCGTGACCCGCGAATTGGCCTTCACCAGGGAGAAACCGGGTGGGAGGAGACGGGGTACGACGGCGCTGCGGACCACGCCGTACGCCTTCGAGGCGACCAGGACGCCCAGCGCGGCCGGGTACAGCTCGATGCTGCCGGTGGCGACCGCGCCGGCGAGCAGCAGGGCGAGGAGCGCGCGGGCGAGCATCGAGCCGGCCATCGCGGCGCGGCGGCCGTGCGGGAGGCGGTCGAGGAGGGGGCCGATCACGGGGGCGAGGAGGGTGAAGGGCGCCATGGTGATGCCGAGATAGATGGCCACGCGCCCGCGTGCCTCGTCGGTGGGGACGGAGAAGAACACGGTGGACGCGAGGGCGATGGTGATCATGACGTCGCCGGCGCCGTTCACCGCGTGCAGTTCGATGAGCTTGCCGAGCCCGGACTCCCCGGCTCCATGCGCGTGCGTGGCCTTGCGGATTCCCCGGGCCGTACCGGTCACCGGAAGGTGCAGGGCATGGCCGACCGCACGTACGGACCCGTTCACCCGGTCCCGTACGCCACGCCGGCCGCTCTTGGTGCCGGTGCCGCTCCGGTTGTGCCCCTCGGTCCCACCGGTCCCGGTGGCGTCGTGGGACGACCTCTCGGTTGCCACCCCGCCATAGTGCCCCGAGAACGGCGTACCTAGCGCGGTTACCGCGCGTATGGGGCCGAGTGGGGTGAGGGAGAACGGGGTTGGGCGGGCCTCTCGGGGTCTGTATGAGGGTCCCTCAGGGATCTCCCGGAGATCTCCCGGAGTTCTCTCGGACGGTTTCGGTGGTGTGTTTTCCGGCCATCGAGGGCTGGGAAGAGTGGGTGAGAGACGCGAGGAAGACCGCAGAACGACCGCAGAACGACTGGAGAAGGACCGGAGAAGGACCAGCGGAAGGGGGGCCGGAGTTGCCACGGTTGGATGTCGGTCGCCACGAACCGTCCCGTCGGTGTGGGCCCCGGGCGCTGGAGAAGGTAGCGTGCGTAGCGCGCAGTGGCGGTTGTTCTCGGCCGCGCGCCTCTCGGCCATCCCGCAGAATGGATGACGTAGGTGCGCCCGAGCGCGATCGGGCGCGAACGTTGACGCGGTCCTCTGGTCCGCTCCGTTCGCAACCGTTCGCATCCCGCCGGGACGGGCGCACTCGTGAGACGGCGTAGGAGAGAAGCGATACCTGTGAGCGCAGCGACAACGCGAAGCCGCACCCCCGACCGCCTGTGCGCCGAGGCCGTCGACCTCGCCCTTTCGGCGGCGGAGGAGGCGGCGGCACCAGGCGTGGTGGGTGAACACGCGGGCCTGGTGTCAGAAGGCGACCGTGTCGTCACGCACTTCTTCGAGTGCAAGGAGTTCGGCTACCGGGGCTGGCGCTGGGCGGTGACGGTCGCCCGGGCGTCCCGGGCCAAGCTGGTCACCCTGGACGAAGTGGTGCTCCTCCCGGGCCCCGACGCCCTCCAGGCCCCCGAGTGGGTGCCCTGGAGCGAGCGCCTGCGCCCCGGGGACATGGGCCCCGGGGACCTGCTCCCGACGGATGCGGAGGACCTGCGTCTGGAGCCCGGTTACTCGGGCGAGGACGAGCCCCTGCCGAATTCCGTGCTGGCGTCGGCCTCGGCTTCGGTGGCACTGGCCGCGGAACTCGCGGAGGCCGAGGACGCGGACATCACCCCGGGCTCACCGTCGGACTTCACGGTCGTACCGGCGCGCGGCTCGATCGCCGCGGTGGCGGAGGAACTGGGCATGCGCAGGGCGCGCGTCCTGTCGCGGTACGGCCTGCACAGCGCCGCCGACCGCTGGGAGGACGCGTACGGCCCCACGACGCCCATGGCCCAGGCCGCGCCGGCGACGTGCGTGAGCTGCGGGTTCCTCGTGGCGATCGGGGGGTCGCTCGGACAGGCGTTCGGTGTGTGCACGAACGAGTTCGCCCCGGCGGACGGGCGTGTGGTGTCCCTGGCGTACGGCTGCGGGGGGCACTCGGAGGCAGCGGTGATGCCGAAGCCGCCGGTTCCGCCGCCGCACGTGATCGACGAGACGATGGTCGACCCGTTCCCGCTGCGGCCCGCGGCGGACTCCGGATCGGTGTCGGTGGGCGGGACGGACGTGGACGAGGCGGACCTCGGACACTCGTAGTCCGCAGTGTGTGGTTCGTAGAGAGTGGTTCTCCAGAAGGTGCGCGACCCCGCCGAGGCTTGCTGCTCGGCGGGGTCGTTGCCTGCTGCGCAGGGTGGATCCGGCTACTTCTTGCTGCTGTCCACGATGACGGAGGTGCCGTTCGCGTTCGTGCCGCACGGCACCGCGTACACCGGGTTGTACTTGGCGGCTTCCTTGTAGGCCTCCAGGCACTGGTTGTACAGCACCTTGTCGCTCAGCGACTTCGAGAGGATCTCGTTGGCGCGGGCGATGCCCTCCGCCTCGATCCGCTTGCGCTCGGCCTCCGCCTTGGCCGTACGCGCCGCCTCGACGGACCGCTCGGTGTCCTGCTCCTGCTGGATCTTCTTGTCGATCTGCTCCTGCAGCTTGTCCGACGGCTTCACATTGCGCAGATTGACGTTGGTGACGTCGATCCCGCGCGGTGCCAGACGCGCCTTGACGAGGGTGGCGATCTCCGAGCCGATCTGCTCGCGGGCGGAGGCGTAGCCCTCCTCGCTGGTGTGCTTCGCGAAGACGTTGCGGATGATCTCGCGGCTGTCCGGCACCACCAGCCGCTCCTGGACGGCCTCCTCACTGCCCGCCAGCCGGTACAGCTCGACCGCCTTGGCCGGGATGACGGCCCACTTGATGGTGACGTCCGCGTAGAGCACCCCGCCCTGCGCCGAGCGGACCTCGACCACGTCCTTGCCGTACATGTCGAGGTCCACGGGCCGGGTGGAGAAGGACGTGACGTCGGTGAACGGCGACTTGAACTGGACGCCGGAGGTCAGCGGTTTCCCGACCTTGCCGAAGGTCACCGGCACCCCGACCTCGTAGGCGCGCACGACATGGACGCACGCGAAGACGCCGGCCAGCACGGCGGCGACGGCGCTGAGCGCCGCTCCGGCCTTCCAGCCGCCGGCCTCCCGCCCACGGCCGACGAAAAAGAGCACGACCGCTGCTATGAGCAGCAGTATGGACAACACGAACACAGAGATCCCCCCTCAGGAACAGGTACCGCGTACCTGCTTCGTGGACCGGCGCCGCCTCGGGCGTGATCCGCAGGGAATGGTAAGGGGCGCCGGTACGGGCCCTCTGCCTCCCGGGATGTGTGGGGATGCGTGAGTGTGTGTGCAGGCCCTGGGGGCCGACCGGGTCCGGTGGGCGGGTGCCCTGTCCGGCGCGGGGTACCTTCTTGCTCACGCCGATGAGGAGAGTGAACGTACGTGAGCAAGTTCGTGCGGCCAGCAGCTGAGGGCGCGGACCCTTTCGGTACGGCCCGTCTGCGCCGGGGCGTTCTGGACGCGTGGGCCACCAGCCCCGCCCGGTTCCGTGAGGACGCCAACGCCGAGGAGGATCTCGTCCTCGGTGGCTACCGGGACCGGCTCGTCGTCGAGCTTGCCCAGAACGCCGCCGACGCCGCCGCGCGGGCCGGGGTGCCGGGCAGGTTCCGGCTCACCCTCCGCGACGGCGTCCTCGTCGCCGCCAACACCGGCGCCCACTTGGACGCCACCGGTGTGGAGTCCCTGTCGACGCTGCGCGCCTCCGCCAAGCGGGACGCCCAGGACGGCAAGGGTGGCGAGGACGGCAAGGCGACGGCCGCCGTCGGACGGTTCGGGGTCGGCTTCGCCGCCGTCCTCGCCGTGAGCGACGAGCCCGCCGTCGTCGGACGGCACGGGGGTGTGCGGTGGGCGCTCGCCGAGGCCCGCGACCTGGCCGCCGACACCGCCCGGCACAGCCCCGGGCTCGGTGACGAGATCCGGCGGCGCGACGGCAATGTGCCCCTCCTGCGGCTGCCGTTCGCCGCCGAGGGCACCGCCCCGGACCCGTACGACACGGCTGTCATCCTGCCGTTGCGCGACACCGCCGCCGAGGCTCTCGCGGAGCGGCTGCTGAGCGGTGTCGACGATGCGCTTCTCCTCACCCTCCCCGGTCTCGAAGAGGTCGTCATCGAGGTGGGGGAGCAGACGCGCACCCTCAGCCGCCGTACCGACGGCGCCCTGACCCTCGTGGAGGACTCCCGGGACGGTACGAGCCGCTGGCGTACCGTCTCCGCGCACGGGCCGCTGGAGGCGGCCCTGTTGGCCGGGCGGCCGGTCGAGGAGCGTTTGCGTCCGCACTGGTCGGTCACCTGGGCTGTGCCCGTCGACGCCGACGGAACTCCCGTGCCGCCCCGGACCAGTCCCGTCGTGCACGCGCCCACGCCGAGCGACGAGCCGCTGGGCGTACCGGCGTTGCTCATCGCCTCGTTGCCGCTGGACACCGCCCGCCGGCATGCCGCGCCCGGCCCGCTCACCGACTTCCTGGTGCAGCGCGCCGCCGACGCGTACGCCGAACTCCTCGCCGACTGGCACCCGGTGGGGGAGGGCATCATCGCGCTCGTGCCCGGCCCGCTGGGCAAGAGCGAGCTGGACGGGCAGTTGCGCCAGGCGATCCTCGAACGGCTGCCGCGAACCGCCTTCCTCCCGCCCGCCCTCGACCCGGGGGACGACGAGGAACTGCCGTCCGCCCTGCGCCCCCGGGACGCGGAGGTCGTCGAGGGCGCCGGGGCCGAGACGGTCCAGGTCCTCGCCGAGGTGCTGCCCACGCTGCTGCCCGCCGGGCTCGAACGACGGGTGGAACTGCGGACGTTGGGGGTTGCCCGCGTCCCTCTGGCGGAGGCCGTCGACCGGCTCGCAGGCCTGGAGAAGGCGCCCGAGTGGTGGCACCGGCTCTACGACAGCCTGGCCGGCGTCGACCCCGACCGGCTGACCGGACTGCCCGTGCCCCTCGCCGACGGGCGTACGACCATCGGCCCCCGCCAGGTGCTGCTGCCCATCGGTGGCGAGGTCGAGGGCCCCGCCCCCGAGACCCTCGCCCGCCTCGGCCTCAAGGTCGCCCATCCGGACGCTGCCCACCCCCTCCTGGAGAAGCTCGGCGCCCTTCCGGCGACTCCGCGCGCCGTCCTCACCACCCCGCAGGTACGGGCCGCCGTCGCCGCCTCCCTCGACGAGGACGCCGCCGCCCTGTCCTGGGACGACGAAGGCACTCCGGACGCCGAGGAGTTGGCCGACACGGTCCTCGCCCTCGTCCGGGACGCGGGCCTCGAACCCGGCGACGAGCCCTGGCTCGGCGCCCTCGCCCTCCCCGACGAGGAAGGCGAGCTGGCCCCCGCCGGTGAACTCGTCCTGCCCGGCAGCCCGTTCGCCCAGGTGATCCGCGAAGGCGAACTGGCGACGGTGGACGGCGAGTTGGCCGACCGCTGGGGTGAGCAGCCGCTGGCCGCCTGCGGTGTCCTCGCGACCTTCGCCCTCGTGCGCGCCACCGATGTCGTCCTCGACCCGGACGAACTGGAGCCCCGGGACAGCGACTTCGCCGAACCCGACGACCCGGGCCTGCTCGACGCCGTGGACGTGTGGAGCGAGGACATCCTCGACCGCTTCCCCGACTCGCCCGTGCCTCCCGTGGCCACGGAACTGGTCGCCGTACGCGACCTGGACCTCGTGGACGACGACCGCTGGCCCCAGGCCCTCGCGCTCCTCGCCCAGCCGCCCCTGCGGGACGCGATCGTCCAGCCGGTGCGGGTCCTGCTGCCCGACGGCACGCATGAGCTCGTACGGCCGTACACCGCTTGGTGGTTGCGCGGAAACCCGGTGCTGGACGGGCGCAGGCCCGCCGGTCTCCTGGCGGCGGGCGGCGACCCGTTGCTGCGCGGCCTGTACGAGGAGGCCGACGCCACCGGGTTCGACGACGAGCAGGTGCTGCGGGCGCTGGGCGTACGGACGTCGGTGTCCGCCCTCCTCGACGAGCCGGGCGGCGCGGCCGAACTGCTGGACCGCCTCGCCGATCCCGACCGTGAGGTCAGCGGCTCCCAACTGCACGCCCTCTACGGCGCGTTGGCCGACCTCGACCCGGAACAGGTCACGCTGCCCGACGACCTGCGGGCCGTGGTCGACGGGCACGTGGAGGTGGTCGACGCGGCGGACGCCGTGGTGGTCGACTCACCCGACCTGCTGCCCTTCACGGCGGGGGTGCCGCTGCTCCCCGTACGCCCGGCACGGGCCGCCGAGCTGGCCGAGCTGTTCCAGGTACGGCGGCTGAGCGAGTCGGTGACGGGCGAGGTGACGTCGGAGGGATCGGAGCACGACGTACCGGAGTCGGTACGGGTACTGCTCGGCCCGGCGACACCGGCCACGTACGTCGAGCACGACGAGCTCGTCGTCGACGGCGTGGAGCTGGACTGGCGCAGGACGAGGGACGGTGTGGTGCACGCAGCCACCCTGGAGGGCGTCGCGGCCGGTCTCGCCTGGGCGGCCGGGCAGTGGCCGCGGCGGTTCGAGGTGGCGGCGCTGATGGAGGACCCGTCGAGGACGACGGAACTGGCGCGGGATCGCTGGTTCGACTGAGGCGGGGGCTGACGCGAGGGCTGATGGCGGGCGGGCTGGTGGGGCGGCGCGGAGACCGGGACAGTGTCCGGAGTGTCCGCGCCGGGCCATCGGCTCGTGGGCCTCACGCAAAGACAGTAATGCGAACGCAAAATCTCCGTGTGCTGCGCAACATTCCGCAACTTTCGTACAACCATTCCCTTCCGTCACGCATCTGAGTGAGCGAGTCAAGAGACTCCCAGATCACTTGGGCTCCGGGTGCGTCTGCGCACCGTGCGGACAGACTTCGTACGGACGCGCACCACCGGGCCCCCTTTCTCCACTTGGGGAAACGCATGCGCATACGTGCCACCGTGGCCGCCGTCACCGGCGCCCTGGCCCTCTCCGCCTTCGCCGTGCCTGCCGCACAGGCCGCCCCGGCGGCGGCTCCCGACGTCACCTTCACCAAGGTGACGATCAACAACGGCAAGCCGATCGTCGCCCGCGCGGCGGCAACGACCTCCGTGCCCGTGACGTACACGTTCAAGCACGCCGCCGGCCTCGACATCGGCTCGGACAACCTCCTCACCGGTCCGGCCCTCTACGTCGGCGCATCCCTCAGCGTCGACAACATCCGCCTGATCGGCGACGAGCCGGGCACCTGCACGGCCACCTCGACGACCACCGCCAGCTGCAAGGGCTTCATCGACCTGCACGCCGGGGGCGACGAGGCCAACCTCCGGAACACCGACGCCCGTACGTGGAAGGTGGGCGCCATCGCCATCTCCACCACGGACGAAGACGGCATCAAGACCCAGAGTGGCCTCGGCACCACCCAGATCAAGTTCCACTCGAAGCTCACCACCGACGCCACCCCGGAGCCGGTCAGCAAGGGTGCGACCATCACGGTCAAGGGCACCCTGACCCGCGCCAACTGGGACACCAGCAAGTACGGGGGCTACGTCAACGCCCCGGTGACGCTCCAGTTCAAGAAGAAGGGCGCCACCACCTTCACCACCGTCAAGACGGTCAAGGCGGGTGCCGCCGGCGCCCTGAAGACCACGGTCAAGGCATCGGTCGACGGTACCTACCGCTATGCCTTCGCGGGCTCGGCGACCACGGCGCCGATCAACGCGGTCGGGGATGTCATCGACGTGAAGTAAGCGGAGTGCGGGCCGCAGGGCTCGTACGACGAACGAAGAACGACGAACGAAGGCCGCTGCCGCCCAGCCAGGGCGGCAGCGGCCTTCGGGCTTGCCGATGGTGACGGACGTCACGTGAGAGGCGGGTGCCGGATCTTCGCCCGCAGTACAACCATTTCCGCACGTCGCGGATCTGATCATGCGGGTCAACTGACTCAATGATCACTGGGGAAACGCATGCGCATACGTGCCACTGTGGCCGCCGTCTCCGGCGCCCTGGCTCTCTCCGCCCTTGCCGTGCCGGTCGCGCAGGCCGACGGTTCCGCCGCTTCCGCCTACCGCGCGGACATCGCCAAGGTGAAGGAAGCCGCGCACTCCGCCACGAGCGGCAAGTCCGCGTTCAGTACGGCGGCCGACGAGGAGCCGATGCCGTACAAGCTGAACGCCTCCTTCTCGAACTTCAAGATCGCCAAGACGGTCAAGCTCGGGACCACGGGGCAGGTCTCCGTCCCGGTCAGCTTCACGCTGACCCACGGCACCGAGGTCGACATCACCGCCGACGACTTCTTCGTCGACGCGTACATCTACCGGGGTTCCTTCACCACGGAAGAGACCGAGTCGGAGAGCGAGCTCTTCGGCGAGGACTTCTCGACCTGCACCGCGACCTCGGCGACCGTCGCCACCTGCAAGGGCGACATCGACATCTACCTGGGTGAGGATGTCGAAATCCTCAACTCCCAGGCCGGCACCTGGAGGGCAGCTGCCAACGCGGTCGCGATCAACGGCCAGGCGTCGACCGGCGGGGACCTGGACATCACCAAGATCGGTTTTGTGGAGAAGGGCGGCCTCGCCACCACGCTGCTCCAGCGCGCGTCGAGGCTGACGGTGAACGCCACCCCGGAGCCGGTGAAGAAGGGCAAGACCATCACGGTCACCGGCAAGCTGACCCGCGCCAACTGGGACGCCTTGAACTACGGCGGCTACGCGGCCCAGCCGGTGAAACTGCAGTTCCGTAAGAACGGCGCCAGCACCTACACCACCGTCAAGACGATCAAGACGACGACGAAGGGTGACCTGAAGACCACCGTCAAGGCGACCGCCGACGGCTTCTTCCGGTACGTCTTCGCGGGCACGACGACCACTTCGCCGGTCAGTTCTGCCACGGACTTCATCGACGTGAAGTAGGCAGCTCTGTTCCATGGACGGTACGACGTTGGCCCCGACGGAAGGGATTCCGGCGGGGCCGACGTCTGTTGCCGCGTCCTACAACGTCGCCATCGAACGCGCGAGGGCCGCCTTTTCCCTCGTGAAGGCATCCTCGTGCTCCGGCCTCAGAGGAATTGAGCCCTCTGCTCGGTCCAGCAGTACGAGCGACGTCAACAGCAATCCGTGTGCCGGCCCGTGCAGCAGCTCGTTGTCGGTCGCTGAGTAGGTGCGGTAGAGCCTTTCGACGAAGGACCGGAACGCCATCGGGTCCACGTCACAGCCACCTTGCGCGTTGGGCGTCAGCCCGGACGGCAGTTCCAGGAACTCGGCCGTGCCCCGGGCGAGGGAGGCGTACAACCTGCCGCTGTGACGGACGTCACATGCGAAGCGGGGCGGAAATCCGCACCGCCCGTACAACCATTCCCGCCTGTCGCGGATCTGAGCATGCGGGTCAACTGACTCAACGATCACTTGGGCCCCAGGTGTGACGACAAGCCGTTAGGACGACCATCATCGGGCCCCCCTTCTCCACTTGGGGAACACGCATGCGCATACGTGCCACCGTGGCCGCCGTCTCCGGCGCCCTGGCTCTCTCCGCTCTTGCCGTGCCGGCCGCGCAGGCCGACGGTTCTGTGTCCCGCGCGGATGCCGCCAAGATCCTTGCGGCCGGCCAGGCCGCCTCCGGCAAGTCCGCGTTCAGCGCCTCGGCCGCCGCTGACGATGTCGGCAAGCCGTACGCCCTGAACGCCTCCTTCTCCAACATCAAGATCAACAAGGGTAAGGCGATCGTGGCGGGCATCACCGGCACGATCACCGTGCCGATCACCTACACGCTGACCCACGGCGCCGACGTCGACATCACCGCCGAGGACTTCTTCACCGACGTCGAGCTGTACTACGGCGCCTCGTACGTCGATTCCGACTTCGGGCTGCTCGGTGACGACTGGGCCCACTGCGCGGCCGCGTCGACGACCGTCGCCAACTGCGCCCAGTCCATCGTGATCCAGCCGACCCGGGACCTGTTCAACGAGAGCGCCGGTAAGTGGAAGGCGTTCGCGTACGCCGAGGCCTGGAACGGCCAGGACCTCGGCAGCGACGACTTCGACGCCACGAAGGTCGGGGTCGTGGAGAAGGACCTCATCGCCGGCCCCAGCCTCCTGCGTGCCGCGAAGCTGTCGGTCAACGCCACCCCCGAGCCGGTCGTCAAGGGCAAGACCATCACCGTCACCGGCAAGCTGACCCGCGCCAACTGGGACGGCGCCAACTACACCGGGTACGCCGGTCAGTCGGTGCAGTTGCAGTTCCGTAAGAACGGGACCAGCGCGTACACCGTCGTCAAGACCATCAAGACGACGACCAAGGGCGACCTGAAGACCACCGTCAAGGCGACCGCCGACGGGTACTTCCGGTACGTCTTCACGGGGACGGCAACCACCGGCGCCCTCGGTGCCACGCCCGACTTCATTGATGTGAAGTAAACGTCGCCAAATTCCTGTACGGGTGTTAAGCGGTCAATATCGTCCGTCTGTTGGGCGAAATGTGTGTAGCCGCCGTCGGCTCTCCGTTTTCTCGGGGCCGGCGGCGGGCCCATGTGTAAGGGGTACGCAAAATTACGTCCCCTCCGCACAACCAACCACCCCCGTCGCGGATCTGATCATGGGGGCCAACTGGCTCCACGATCACCTGGGTCCCGGGGTGGACGCACGCCGTGCGGACGGTCACCGTCGGGTCCCTTCTCCACGTGGGGAAACGCATGCGTATACGTGCCACTGTGGCCGCCGTCTCCGGCGCCCTGGCCCTCTCCGCTCTCGTCGTGCCGGCCGCGCAGGCCGATGTCCACGCTTCCGGCGGCGACTCCGCCTACCGCGCTACCGTCGCGAAGATTCTGGGCACCGGAGGCAGGACCGCGTTCATCACTTCGCCGGTCGCCGCCGCCGCGCCGTACGAACTGAACGTCTCCTTCTCCGACTTCAAGGTCGCCAAGTCGATCAACGCCGGCGCCGGCGGTCACCTCGTCGTCCCGGTCACCTACACGCTGACCCACGGCACCGAGGTCGACATCGAGGCCTCCGACTTCGACAGTGGCCCGTACCTGTACAAGGGCACCTTCGCGCAGCCGGAGAACGTGATCTTCGGCGAGAAGGCCGGCACCTGCACCGCGACGTCGACGACGACCGCCAGCTGCAAGGCCAACCTCGACATCTACCCCGGCGAGGGCGAACTGACCAACACCGACGCCGGAGCCCGCTGGACGGCGGGCGGCGTGGCCATCGCCTTCAACGGGCAGGACCCCGAGAGCGGCAGCTTCGACCCGTCCAAGGTCGGTATCGCCCAGCTGGGCGACCTCGGCACCACGACCGTGCGCCGCGTCGCCAAGCTGACGGTCAACGCCACGCCGGAGCCGGTGAAGAAGGGCAAGACCATCACCGTCACCGGCAAGCTGACCCGCGCCAACTGGGACGGGCCCAACTACACCGGGTACGCGACCCAGCCGGTGCAGCTCCAGTTCCGTAAGAACGGCGCCAGCACCTACACCGTCGTCAAGACCATCAAGACGACGACGAAGGGTGACCTGAAGACCACCGTCAAGGCGACCGCCGACGGCTTCTTCCGCTACGTCTTCGCGGGTACCGCGACCACCGTGGGTGCGAGCGCCGCCGCGGACTTCATCGACGTTAAGTAAGCCAAGAAGTAAGCCCCATCCCGCACAACCGGTAAGAACTACGCCGGGAAGCGGCGGTCCACCCACCTCCACAGGACTTCCAGGGTGGCCGCCGCCACCGCCGCGATCCCCACCGCGATCCACGGCATCGTCACGCCCACCAGCTTCAGCGCGAAGAACTCCTGGAGCGACGGTACGACGAGTACCAGCAGGAAAGCCGCGCCCATCGATGCGACCAGGACGATCCGCCACCAGGTGTAGGGACGGGCGATGATCGCCAGTACCCACATCGAGATCAGGAACAGGGTGAGGGTCGCCGCGCTCGTCTCCGCGTCCAACGAGCCCTCCCCTGTGTAGTGGTGACGGGCTATCAGGTAGGTCGCGAAGGTTGCCACTCCCGCCAGCACGCCGCCCGGGATCGAGTAGCGCATGACCCGCCGGACGAAGTGGGGCTTCGCGCGCTCCTTGTTCGGGGCCAGGGCCAGGAAGAAGGCCGGGATACCGATGGTCAGGGTGGAGAGCAGCGTCAAGTGGCGGGGCAGGAAGGGGTATTCGACCTGGAAGCAGACCACCAGGACGGCCAGGAGGACCGAGTAGACCGTTTTGACCAGGAACAGGGTTGCCACGCGGGTGATGTTGCCGATGACCCTGCGGCCCTCCGCCACCACCGAAGGCAGGGTCGCGAAGCTGTTGTTGAGGAGGACGATCTGGGCCACCGCCCTCGTCGCCTCCGAGCCCGATCCCATGGCCACGCCGATATCGGCGTCCTTCAGGGCCAGTACGTCGTTCACGCCGTCGCCCGTCATCGCCACCGTGTGTCCACGTGACTGCAACGCGCCCACCATGTCCCGCTTCTGCTGCGGGGTGACCCGGCCGAAGACCGTCCCTTCGTCCAGCGCCTGCGCCAGCTCCACTGTCTCGGTGGGGAGTTGGCGGGCGTCCACCGTCGCGCCGGTCAGGCCCAGCTTGCCGGCCACCGCGCCCACCGACACCGCGTTGTCGCCCGAGATGACCTTCGCGTCGACGTCCTGCTCGGCGAAGTAACGGAGTGTGTCCGCCGCGTCGGGGCGCAGGCGCTGCTCCAGGACGACCAGAGCGGTGGGGGTCGTGCCGGTGGCCACCTCGGGGTGGTCGAGTTCGCGGGTGGTGCGGGTGAGGAGGAGGACGCGCAGGCCCGCCTGGTTGAGGCGGTCCGTTTCGGCGAGGGCCGGGTCCTCGGAGGCAAGCAGTACGTCCGGGGCGCCCAGCAGCCAGGTGCTCGTCTCCCCGTTGCCCTCGCTGAACGACGCGCCGCTGTACTTGCGTACCGACGAGAACGGCAGCGACTCGGTGCAGCGCCACTCCTCGCTGTCCGGGTAGGCGTCGATGACGGCCTGGAGGGAGGCGTTCGGGCGGGGGTCGGACTCGCCGAGCGCGCCCAGGACCCGCCGTACGTACGTCTCGTCGCTGCCGCCCAGGGAGCGCAGCTCGGTCACGTCCATGCCGCCCTCGGTCAGCGTGCCCGTCTTGTCCAGGCAGACCGTGTCGACGCGGGCTAGGCCTTCGATCGCGGGCAACTCCTGTACGAGGCACTGCTGTCGGCCGAGCCGGATGACACCGATCGCGAAGGCGACGGAGGTGAGCAGGACGAGGCCCTCCGGGACCATGGGGACGATGCCGCCCACGGTACGGGCGATCGAGTCCTTCAAGTCGTTTTCCTTGACGACCAGTTGGGTGATGCACAGGCCGATGGCGGCCGGAAGCATCATCCAGGTCACGTACTTGAGGATCGTCGAGATTCCGGTACGGAGTTCCGAGTGGACGAGAGTGAAACGCGATGCCTCTTCGGCGAGTTGGGCCGCGTACGCCTCGCGGCCGACCTTCGTGGCCGTGAAGGCGCCGCCGCCCGCGACGACGAAACTGCCCGACATGACCTGGTCGCCGGGCTGTTTGACGACGGGGTCGGCCTCGCCGGTGAGCAGTGACTCGTCGATCTCGAGCCCGTCGGCCTCGGCGCACTCGCCGTCCACGACGATCCTGTCGCCGGGGCCGATCTCGATGAGGTCCCCGAGGACGATGCCGGAGGTGCTCACCTCGGTGGCGATTCCGTCGCGGCGGACCGTGGGCCTGGCTTCGCCGATCACGGCGAGGGAGTCGAGGGTCTTCTTCGCCCGCCACTCCTGGATGATGCCGATGCCGGTGTTGGCGAGGATGACGTATCCGAACAGGGTGTCCTGGAACGGGGCGACGAACATCGTGATCAGCCAGAGCACGCCGATGATCGCGTTGAACCGGGTGAAGACGTTGGCGCGGACTATCTCGGAGATGCTGCGGCTGCTGCGTACCGGGATGTCGTTGACCTCGCCGCGGGCGACGCGGTCGGCCACCTCCGTGGCGGTGAGGCCGCGGGCGCGGGGTGGTGCGTCCCTGCCCGGCGTGGCGCTGGGGAGGGGGACGGGGTGCACAGGATCGAGTTCGGCGCCGGCGTCGATGTGCGTCATGTGTTCGACGGTACGTGCGGATTTGCGGCTTCACCCGGTGAGTGCGGCAAAGATCCGACCTGGGGAGGAGGGGTGGGGAGGGGAGTGGTGCGGTGGTTGTAGTCCCGTACCTGAGGGCTGCGCCCCTGGACCCCCTTCGGCACTGAAGGGGCCTCGTCCTCGAACGCCGGACGGGCTGAGGCAGCCCCCGCCTACCCCGCCTACTCCGACTGCGTCCTCTTGATCGCCGCGTCCCGGCCCCGGACGTACCAGATGCCGATCAGGCCGAGGGCCGTTCCCGCGAGGCAGGTCCAGACCCACCACTCGTGGTCGTGGTCCTCGTACCAGCCGTAGAAAGGGAGCTGGGCCAGGAAGAGGACGAACCAGAGGATCGTGAGGCCTGTGATGGTGGCGACGACGGGGCCCTCCAGGGGCTCCGGCGCCTCGTGCTTCGGTGTCCACTTCGCCATGCGCACAGCTTACGAGGCCGCCCCGCGGGCGCTCCGCAGGCCCATGGCTCCCCTCGCACATGGCTCCCCTCGCACCGGCAGAAACCGCGAGGCCGGTCGCGGGCGCGAGATCCCGCCCACCCCGCCCCGCCTGGTCCACGCGGTGTTCTACGGCACCCCGTAGAACTTCTCCGTCTCCTCGACGGCGGTCTGGAAACGCTCGTCGAAGTCGTCGCGCACCAGCGTCCGGACCACGTAGTCCTGCACGCTCATCCCCCTCTTCGCCGCATGGTCCCGGAGCCGGTCGAGCAGCTCCCCGTCTATCCGCAGGCTGAGCACGCTGGTCCCCATGGAGACGAGGGTCGCGGGCCGGTGCGGGGCGGTGGGTGGCTTTTTGCGGTCGGTTCACTCGTATGGGTGATGTGAAGGTTCCGTGGCCCGTGTCACGGGCATCTCGGCGCGTTTCGAGTGGTCTTTAGTCAGAGTAATGAGTTATGCTAAAGAACATGCCGGACCTAACCCATGGCGACGACGCTGCCGCCGTGAACTCCCTGCGCTCCGCCGTGATGCGCCTCTCGCGTCGACTCAAGCACCAGCGGGTCGACGAGTCGCTGAGCCCCACCGAGATGTCGGTGCTGGGCACCCTTGCCCGCTGCGGCTCGGCCACGCCGGGCGAGCTGGCCCGCAAGGAGCATGTGCAGCCGCCCTCCATGACTCGTATCGTCGCGTTGCTGGAGGGCAAGGGTCTGGTCAGGCTGGAGCCGCATCCCGAGGACCGGCGCCAGAAGGTCGTCACCCAGACCGAGACGGCCGAGGCGATTCTCGAAGAGAGCCGCCGCAGGCGGAACGCCTGGCTGGCCGGTCTGGTCGAGGTCTTGGACGAGGACGAGTGGGCCAAACTGCGCGCCGCCGCCCCCGTACTGGAGAAGCTCGCACATCTGTAAGCAGGACCCTGCAAGGAGGCGATCACCTTTGAGTCCGGGAACCGGAGCAGACTCCGCACCCGCACCAGCCACCCACGACCCCCAGCCCGCTCCCCACCCCGCCGCGCCCGTCACTCCGGCGGTGCTTGTCATTCCGCCGGCGCCTGTCATCCCGGCGGTGTCTGTCACTCCCGCCGTGCCCGTGGCTCCGGCGGCGCCCGTGACCCCTGTCGTGCCTGGCACTTCGGCGGCGCCCATACCCTCCGCCGTGCCCGTGACCTCCTCCGCGCCCGTCGGCCGCCCCGAGCCCGCCGGCGATGCCCCGGAGCCGCCTGCAGGGCTCCCCGATCCTTCCGCCGAGGCGGAGTCCCCCCGCGCCGGCTCCCGTACCGCCATGTTCAGTTCCCTGAAGGTCCGGAACTACCGCCTCTTCTTCCTCGGCCAGGTCGTCTCCAACATCGGCACCTGGATGCAGCGCATCGCCCAGGACTGGCTGGTCCTCAGCCTCACCGGCTCCTCGACCGCCGTCGGCATCACGACCGCGCTGCAGTTCCTGCCGATGCTGCTCTTCGGCCTGTACGGCGGTGTCCTCGTCGACCGGCTGCCCAAGCGCCCCACGCTGCTCGTCACGCAGGCGATGATGGCCGTCACCGGCCTCGTGCTCGCCGTCCTGACGCTCACGGGTGGTGTCGAGGTCTGGCACGTCTACCTCGCCGCCTTCGCCGTCGGTCTCGCCACGGTCGTCGACAACCCGGCCCGGCAGTCCTTCGTGTCCGAGCTGGTCGAGCCCGGACAGCTCCAGAACGCCGTCAGCCTCAACTCGGCGAACTTCCAGTCCGCACGCCTCGTCGGACCCGCCGTCGCCGGTGTGATGATCACCGGCGTCGGCACGGGCTGGGCCTTCCTCTTCAACGGACTCTCCTTCGTCGCCCCCATGGCCGCGCTGCTCCTCATGCGTGGCCGCGAGCTGCGCGCCGTGGAACGCGCACCGCGTGCCAAGGGGCAGTTGCGCGAGGGCCTGCACTATGTCGCCGGGCGGCCCGAGCTGATCTGGCCGATCGTCCTCATCGGGTTCATCGGCACCTTCGGCTTCAACTTCCCGGTCGTCCTCTCCGCCTACGCGGACGACGTGTTCCACGCGGGCGCCGGCGCGTACAGCCTCTTCAACACCCTGATGGCGGTCGGCTCCCTGACCGGCGCCCTGCTCGCCGCCCGGCGCGGCACGGCGAAGCTGCGCGTCCTCGTCGCTGCGGCCGTGGCCTTCGGAGCGCTGGAGATCGTGGCCGCGATCGCCCCGTCCCTGTGGCTGTTCGCGCTGCTGATGGTGCCGATCGGGATCGCCGGCCTCACGGTCAACGTCACGGCGAACACCTCGATCCAGATGTCCACCGACCCGGCCATGCGCGGTCGGGTCCTGGCCCTGTTCATGATGGTCTTCATGGGCGGTACGCCGGTGGGCGCACCGATAGTCGGCTGGATCACGGACGCGTACGGCCCCCGGGTCGGCCTCGCCTTCGGCGGCATCGTCGCGACGGCCGCGGCCCTGACGGTCGGCCTGGTCCTGGCCCGGGTGGGCGGTCTGAAGGTCTCCGCAGTCTGGAACTCCGGACATCCGCGCGTCAGCCTCGTCAAGCGGCAGGAGGAGCATCGGGAGCCGGCGGCTTCCGTGGCGTGAGTACGGTGAGCGCCATGAGTTCCACCAGTTCCACCAGTTCCACGAGGGCCATGAACACCGTCAGGTTGTTCGCCGCCGTGCTTCCGCCCGAGGACGTATCCGAGCAACTCGCCGTCGCGGTGGCCGGGTTGAGGGGCCTGCCGGGTGCGGACGGGCTGCGCTGGACCGGCGTACCCGGCTGGCACTTCACCCTCGCCTTCTACGGCGAGGTCGACGAGGACGTCGTACCGGAACTGTCGGAGCGGCTGGCGCGGGCCGCCCACCGTACGGACGCGTTCGCGCTGGCGGTGTGCGGCGGCGGGCAGTTCGGGCACGGGCGGGCGCTGTGGGCGGGCGCCGCCGGTGAGGTGAGCGTGCTGGGTCTGCTGGCCGACCGCGCGGAGGCGGCGGGGCGGAAGGCGGGCGTCGACATGGGGGACCATCGGCACTACAAGCCGCACCTCACCGTGGCGCGCAGCCGCGAGGCCTTCGAGGTGCGGCCGTACGTCGAGGCCCTGGACGCGTTCACGAGCCGCACCTGGACGGTGGACGACCTGGCGCTCGTACGCAGCAACCTGCCGAAGTCGGGGGTGCCGGGGGAACAGCCCCGGTACGAGGTGGTCGGCCGTTGGTCCCTCGGCGCGGCCGGTTAGGCTCGGCGGCGTGAATCCGAAAATCCGGAACCGGGTGATGGCCGGTGCGCTCGTGCTGATGTTCGTTGTGGTGGGGGTGGCGGCGGCGGTCGGGAAGTGACGCGGGAAGTGCCGTAGGCAGGGACCTCGCGCAGGTCGCCTTCCGACCGTCGCCCACCTGTCATGGTTACTGACCGCTCACCAGGCGAAGGCCTCCGGTGAGGGGCCCGGGCCCGGGAAGATCTCGTCGAGCGAGGTCAGCAGCTCGTCGCTCAGCTCCAGCTCGGACGCCCGTATCGCCGACTCCAACTGCTCCGCGGTGCGCGGGCCGACGATCGGGCCGGTCACGCCGGGGCGGGTGAGCAGCCAGGCGAGGGCCGCCTCGCCGGGCTCGATGCCGTGCTTGTCGAGCAGGTCCTCGTACGCCTGGATCTGGGCGCGGGAGGTGGGGTCGGCGAGGGTGTCGGCCGCGCGGCCGCTCGCACGCCGGCCGCCCTGGATCTCCTTCTTGATGACGCCGCCGAGCAGTCCGCCGTGCAGCGGCGACCAGGGGATGACGCCGAGCCCGTACTCCTGCGCTGCCGGGATGACCTCCATCTCGGCGCGCCGCTCGATGAGGTTGTAGAGGCACTGCTCGCTGACGAGCCCGATGGTGCCGCCGCGCCGGGCGGCGATCTCGTTGGCCTGGGCGATCTTGTATCCCGGGAAGTTGCTCGAACCCGCGTAGAGGATCTTCCCCTGCTGGACGAGCACGTCGATCGCCTGCCAGATCTCCTCGAAGGGAGTGGCGCGGTCGATGTGGTGGAACTGGCAGACGTCGATGTAGTCGGTCTGGAGCCGCTTCAGCGACGCGTCCACCGCGCGGCGGATGTTGAGCGCGGAGAGCTTGTCGTGGTTGGGCCAGGCGTCGCCCTCCGGGGCCATGTTGCCGTACATCTTGGTGGCGAGGACCACCTTGTCGCGGCGCTCACCGCCCTTGGCGAACCAGTTCCCGATGATCGATTCGGTACGGCCCTTGTTCTCGGCCCAGCCGTAGACGTTGGCGGTGTCGAAGAAGTTGATGCCCGTTTCCAGGGCCGCGTCCATGATCGCGTGACTGTCGGCTTCGTCGGTCTGGGGGCCGAAGTTCATGGTCCCGAGGACGAGTCGGCTGACCTTGAGTCCTGTGCGTCCGAGCTGCGTGTACTTCATGAGTGTTCAGCCAACGTCGTGGAGTGCGCTCTAGGCAAGGGCGGGTCGGGACGGGGCCGCCCCTTCCCCTGCCGGGTGACCCTCGACCGCGGTCGCCCGGCAGAAGACGTCGCCGTCGTCAGAGCTGGGCGAACATGCCGGGCTCGTAGTCGCCGGCGGGCTGCTGGATCATGACGTTCATCCGGTTGAAGGCGTTGATGAGGGTGATGGTGAGGACCAGGGCGGTGAGCTGCTCCTCGTCGTAGTACTTGGCGGCGTTCGCCCAGGCCTCGTCGGTGACGCCGCCGGCCGCGTCCGCGATGCGGGTGCCCTGCTCGGTCAGCTCCAGCGCGGCGCGCTCGGCGGCGGTGAATACCGTGGCCTCGCGCCAGGCCGCGACCAGGTGGAGGCGCTGAGTGGTCTCTCCCGCGGCGGCGGCCTCCTTGGTGTGCATGTCGGTGCAGAAGCCGCAGCCGTTGATCTGGCTGGCGCGGAGCCGCACCAGCTCCTGCGTCGCGAGCGGCAGGCCCGAGTCCGTGGCCGCCTTGGCCGCCGCGACGAGGTGCTTCGTGGCCTTGGCGGCGATCGGGCTGGCGAAGAGGTTCAAACGGGCTTCCATGATGGGCTCCTCCGTCTTTGGTGCTGCTGCCTTGTGGGGCGTTACACATGCACGACGGGGTGGAGCGGTGGGATGTGACATGGATGGGCGAATGTGATGTGGGTCTCGGCGGGACTTCGCCTTCGTCACCGACGGTATCCACGGCGCCCTCGACCGGGCGACGGACCCTTGCACAGGTCAGGGTGGTCGACACTCCCCTTGCCACCCACCTGAAGTACCGCCTGATTCGGTCAGTGGGTTTCGACCCCGTACCGCTTCCCCAGATCCCAGGCCTCGTGCAGCGAGTCCGCGAACGCGCCCGCGATCTTGTGCTCGCCGTTCGCGTTGGGATGCGTGCCGTCGTACGTGTCGTGGTGGATGTCGTACGACGGCGGGGTCGACGTCAGGAGCAGGGGAGAGCGGGGCTCGTCCAGGTCGGCCGCCGTCTTCGCCAGGAGTTCGTTGAAGCGGGTGACCTGGGCGGCGAAGGGCGGGTCCGTCTCCGCGCGGACGTTCGGGATCACCGGGAGCAGGGCGATGGCGATGCGCGGGTTGGAGCGTCGTGCCTCGGCCACGAAGAGGCGGGCGTTGTCCGCCGTCTGTTCCGCGTCCGTGTAGAAGCCGAGGTCGATCAGGCCCAGGGAGACCAGGAGCACGTCCGGCTTGTGGGCGCGTACCGCGTCCGCGATCAGCGGGGTGATGTGGTGCCAGCCCTCGCCCCAGCCGGCCAGGTGGGCGCGGGGGAAGTCCGGGTCGGCGTACTCGTACGAGTCGGCGGTGTCCGTCGCCTTGTCGTACAGGGCCTCGCGCGGGCCGACGATCCGGAACGGGCCGCCGTACGTCTCCCGCAGGTGCTGCCACAGCCGGTAGCGCCAGGTGTGTTCACCGGCGCTGCCGATGGTCATGGAGTCGCCTACGGGCATCAACCTGAGCATCCGCTCATGATGAGGGATGAGGGGAGGGGCATGGGACGCGTGCGCTGTGTGAGTCAGGCCACCCGGTGTCAGGTGAATGTCAGGTGTAGGTCAGCTTGCGGGCAGTTGTGCGTCAGCGAGCGGACGATCCGGCACTGGTCCCGCACTGGTCCCGCGCCGGTCCTGTACTGATCCGGCGACTGATCCGGCGGGCGCTCAGGGTCATGGGCCTCGTAACGAGCGCCGGGATGGCACGCTTGAGGGCATGCGCCGATCGCTCGCCCTCCTCGCCGGGGGCCTACTCGTCGGGGCGCTCGCCGCGCCCGCCTCCGCTGCCGATGGTGACCAGGACTTCACCATCAAGGACCCGCGGATCACCGAGTCCAGCGGTCTCGCCGCGTCCCGTCAGCACCCGGGCATCTACTGGACCCACAACGACAGTGACGACGGCGCCTTCCTGTACGCGATCGACAGCGCGACCGGGCGGACCGTCGCCACCGTCACCATGACCGGCGTGGGCACGCCCCGTGACATCGAGGCCATCTCCATCGGGCCGGACAACCAGATCTACGTCGGCGACATCGGCGACAACGATGGTGTGACCTGGGATTATGTGTGGGTCTATCGGCTCACCGAGCCCAAGGTGCTGGGGAACCGGACGATCCGTGCCACGCAGTACGTCGTGAAGTACTCGGACGGTTCGCGCGACGCCGAGTCCCTCGTCGTGCATCCGAAGACCGGGCGCGTCTACATCATCGACAAGCAGGAGGACGGCGGTCATCTGTACGCCGGCCCGGCCAAGCTCTCCTCCTCCGGCGCCAACGTCTTCCGGCCCGTCGCCGCCGTCGACATGTGGGCCACCGACGCCGCCTTCTCGCCCGACGGGCAGCAGTTGGCCGTACGGGGGTACTTCGGGGGTGTCTCCTACGCCTGGAACGGCGGCAAGTTGAAGCGGCAGGGGCAGCTCGACGTGCCGTTGCAGCAGCAGGGGGAGTCGGTCACGTACAGCCGTGACGGGTCCAGGATCATGTACGGGAGCGAGGGCGCCGAGAGCGGGGTCGAGGCCGAGGACGCTCCTTCGTACGGCAAGTCCGGTGACTCCGACTCGGCTTCCGGCAACGGGAGTTCGGCCTCGGGAGGCGAGGGCGGCGGGGGCTCGGAGGGGAACGTGAAGACCGGGGCCATCGCTGTCGGGGTGCTCTTCGTCGCCTATCTCGGGCTGAAGCGGCTTCGGCGCCGGCCGTCGTCGTGATCGTCCCGCGGTCGTCCCGGCGGCCGTTCCCGCGAGCTGAGCCGCCGGCCGCCGAGTTGCTCAGCCGCTGAGCTGCCGCGCGCGCCGGACGGTTGCTGAAGGGCTTGCGCATTCCGGAGTGCCGCGAGTATTGACGTGCGCATGTTGTGTCAGTTTCCTGGGAGGTGCGCGGTGTGTGGGAGCGCTCCCATCGATTCCGGGGCCGCGCCTCCCGAGAGGAACGAGCGACATGTTCCGCTTCCCCGACCTCCCCGACCTCCGCGGCTGGCGAAGAGCGCTGTGTTCTGTGGCCGCCGTACTCCTGCTACCGCTGGGAGCCGGTGTGCAGGCCGCCCACGCGGCGGACGCCGATACGGCTGACGTCAGCGCGGCAGCCGCCGGCGCCGGCTACTGGCACACCAGCGGGCGTCAGATCCTGGACGCGGCCGGGCAGCCGGTCCGGATCGCCGGCATCAACTGGTTCGGCTTCGAGACCGGCAACTACGTGGTGCACGGCCTCTGGTCCCGCGACTACAAGAGCATGATCGACCAGATGAAGACGCTCGGCTACAACACCATCCGGCTGCCGTACAGCGACGACATCTTCAAGTCCTCGACCGTCCCCAACAGCATCGACTTCAGCAGCGGCAAGAACGCCGACCTGCAGGGTCTGAACTCCCTCCAGATCATGGACAAGCTGGTCGCGTACGCCGGCCAGGACGGACTCAAGGTCATCCTGGACCGGCACCGCCCGGACGCGGGCGGGCAGTCGGCGCTCTGGTACACCTCGGCGGTGCCCGAGTCGACATGGATCGCCAACCTGAAGGCGCTGGCGACGCGTTACTCCGGCCAGGACGCGGTCATCGGCATCGACCTGCACAACGAGCCGCACGATCCGGCCTGTTGGGGCTGCGGTGACACGACGAAGGACTGGCGGCTGGCGGCGCAGCGGGCGGGCAACGCGGTGCTGTCGGTCAATCCGCAGCTGCTCGTGTTCGTGGAGGGTGTGCAGACGTTCAACGGGGTCTCCGGCTGGTGGGGCGGCAACCTGATGGGGGTCGCGCAGTATCCGGTGCAGCTGGATGTGGCGAACCGGGTGGTGTACTCGGCCCACGACTACGCGACGAGCGTGGCCCAGCAGAGCTGGTTCAGTGATCCCTCGTTCCCCGCCAACATGCCTGGGATCTGGGACAAGTACTGGGGCTACATCTTCAAGCAGAACATCGCGCCGGTGTGGGTGGGGGAGTTCGGTACGACACTCCAGGCGACCGTGGACCAGCGTTGGCTGGCCGCGTTGGTCGACTATCTGCGGCCGACCGCGACCTACGGCTCGGACTCCTTCCACTGGACCTTCTGGTCCTGGAACCCCAACTCCGGTGACACGGGCGGGATTCTGAAGGACGACTGGCAGACGGTCGACACGGTGAAGGACGGGTACCTGGCGAGTATCAAGGCGCCTGGATTCCCGGGTAGTGGAACCGGCGGGGGAGGGGGTGGCGGTGGTGGCAGTACGGCGACCTGCGCCGCCACCTACACCGTCAGCAGCGACTGGGGCGGCGGGTTCAACGCCGAGGTGAAGGTCACCAATTCGGGGACGGTGGCGCTCAAGTCCTGGAAGGTCACGTGGACTTGGAGCGGTTCACAGGCGGTCACCAGCATGTGGAACGCCTCGTACACACAGAGCGGAGCGACGGTCACGGCGGTGAACGCGTCTCACAACGGGAGCGTGGCCGTGGGCAGTTCGGCGAGCTTCGGGTTCGGGGGAGCGCCGGGGGGTGGGGGTGTGCCGGTGGTGAGCTGTACGGCGACGTGAGGCGCTGAGGGTACGTGGATATGTGGATATGAGGACGGGGCGCCTGGTGTTGTCCGGGCGCCCCCGCGGGACACTTCGTCAGCCGGTCACATCATCGCCCGGACCAGGCGGGGAGTCCGTGCGCCGCTGCCGGGCCATGCCGATCGCCACCACAACCGCGATCACCAGGAAGAGCAGTGCGCCGGCGCCCGACATCACCAGCCCAACAGCTGCTCCGCCGCCGTCGACGTCCTCTTCGCGGGCGACCACCTGTGGATCGTCCGCCTGGTATCGGACGGTCAGTGGAGTGCCGGCAGAGTCCTTGCCGCCGCCGCTGCCCACCGGCAGGTCCGCGACCACGGTCCGCCCACCGGCCTCGAACCTGACCTGGCATTGACCGATCACGCACGAGCCGCTCGTGTGCAGGGTCGCATGAGCCCGCTCGCCGTCCTGGAGGGAGCGTAGGTGCTGGGCTGCCGGATACATCACCAGTGCCGAACACCCGCCCAGTAGCAGCGCGAGCACCAGAAGTATCAGGAGGGACGTACGGGGTCTCAAGCCACCTACGGCCGTGCTCTGCCGGGTTGCGCCGGGTGCGCCCGCTTTCGATGTGCCGTCCACGTCTCTCGCCTCCGTTTCGGTGGTGTGCCTGTGGCTCCCACGTGGCCCCCCACTCCGTGTCCGTGCTGCAGGACAGGCTAACCAGCGAGACGGGTCGGCATCGCGGTTGCTCCGAGAACGAGCTGGGGCGCCCGGTACTTACCGGGCGCCCCAGCTGCGTACGTGCTCTGGTACGGGAACATGGGAGTACGGGAATACGCGAAGCGGTTACAGCTTCTCGATCACGTAGTCGATGCACTTCGTCAGCGCCTCGACGTCCGTCGGGTCGATCGCCGGGAACATCGCCACGCGGAGCTGGTTGCGGCCGAGCTTGCGGTAGGGCTCGGTGTCGACGATGCCGTTGGCGCGCAGGACCTTGGCGACCGCGGCGGCGTCGACCTCGTCCGTGAAGTCGATCGTGCCGATGACCGCCGAGCGTTTGGCCGGGTCGGTGACGAACGGGTTCGCGTACTTGACGTCCTCGGCCCAGCCGTACAGCGTGCGGGCCGAGGTGGCGGTGCGGCGCACGGCCCAGTCCAGGCCGCCCTGGCCGTTGATCCACTCCAACTGCTCGTTGAGGAGGAACAGGGTGGAGAGGGCCGGGGTGTTGTACGTCTGGTTCTTGCGCGAGTTGTCGATCGCCGTCGGGAGCGAGAAGAACTCCGGTACGTGGCGTCCGCTCGCGTGGATGCGCTCGGCGCGCTCGATCGCGGCCGGGGAGAACGCGGCGAGCCAGAGGCCGCCGTCCGCCGCGAAGGACTTCTGCGGGGCGAAGTAGTAGACGTCGGTCTCGGCGATGTCCACGGGCAGGCCGCCGGCGCCGGACGTGGCGTCCACGAGGACGAGGGAGCCCTCGTCGGCGCCCGGTACGCGCTTGATGGGCGCGGCGACACCGGTGGACGTCTCGTTGTGGGTGAAGGCGTAGACGTCGACGCCCGCCTCGGCCGCCGGGTCCGGGTGGGTGCCCGGGTCCGAGGAGAGGACGGTCGGGTCGGCGAGCCAGGGGGCGAGCTTGGCGGCCTTCGCGAACTTCGAGCTGAACTCACCGAAGGTGAGGTGCTGCGACTTGTTCTCGATCAGACCGTGCGTCGCGACGTCCCAGAACGCGGTGGAGCCGCCGTTGCCGAGGATCACCTCGTAGCCGTCGGGGAGCTGGAACAGGGAGGAGATGCCCTCGCGTACCTTGCCGACCAGGTTCTTGACCGGGGCCTGGCGGTGAGAGGTACCGAGGAGAGAGCTACCGGTTGCGGCCAGCGCGTCCAGCGCTTCCGTCCGCACCTTGGAGGGGCCCGCGCCGAAACGTCCGTCGGCGGGCTTGATGTCAGCGGGAATCTGGATCTCAGCCACGGGGGGAGCGTAGCCGTTCCGGGAAACGTGGACGAAACGTGGTCCGTCCGGTGAGACGCGCTCCGCGGGTTTGGCGGGGGTTGGGGGGCGCCCGTCTCTGGGGGCTGCGCCCCCAGGCCCCCCTTTCGCGCTGAAGGCGCTCGTCCTCAAACGCCGGACGGGCTGAAATGCAGCAAGCGTCGGACGGGTTGAAGAGTCAGCCCCTCAGTGTCGGCGTGAACCGCACCGGGAGTTCTGTCAGGCCCCGGAGCCAGGGGGACGCGCGGCGGGTCAGAGTCTCGGCCGGGACTGCCAGGTCGATGTCCGGGAGGCGGTCCAGGACGACCTCGATGCCCGTCCTCGCGATGACCTCCGCGACCTCCTGCGCCGGGAACGGGCACCGGTGTTCGCCGTGTCCGAAGGAGAAGTGGGCGTTGTTGCCGCCGGTGAGGGCGGAGCCGTCGGTGCGGACCTGGGGGTCGGAGTTGGCGGCCTGGAGGCCGAGGAGGAGCAGGTCGCCGGTACGGATGTGCCGGCCGCCCAGGCGGGTGTCGCGGGACGCCCAGCGGCCGGGCATGGTCTGCACGGGCGCGTCCTCCCACAGGACCTCGTTCATCGCCTCGGCGACACTGCTGCGGCCACCGAAGAGGGAGGCCGCGAACCGCTCGTCCGTGAGCATCAGGCGCAGCGAGTTGCCCATCCAGTCGGCGGTCGGGTCGTTCCCCGCCGCGATCATGATCATCAGGTCGTGGGCGACCTCCTCGTCCGTGAAGCCGTACGGGTTCGCGAGCATCCGCGAGACCACGTCGTCCGAGGGCCGCAGCCTGCGGGCGGCCAGCAGCCGGCCCATCGACTCGATCAGGTGCTGCTGGCCCGCCATGCCGGTCTCCAGGCCGTCGGTCATGGCGAGCGCCGCGGAGACCAGGGCCGGCCCGTCCTCGTCGGCGAAACCGAAGAGGCGGGCCATGACGCGTACCGGCAGCAGCATCGCGTACTCCTTGACGAGGTCCGCCTCGCCCCGGGCGCAGATCGCGTCGATCAGCTCGTCCGCGAACTTCTCGGTGTACGACCGCAGTTCGACCGGATCGGCCTCCTCCAGCGCGTTGCCGATCATCGCGGCGCGCTCGCGGTGGCGTTCGCCGACGGTGTAGAGGATCGAGGGCTGCCCGCGGCCGATCATCGGCAGGTGCGGCCAGTCGGCGGGGATCTTCTCCCACTGGTTCCACAGCTCCGAGTCCCGGCTGAACAGCACGGAGTCGCCGGTGACTTGATGCAGTTCGCGGTAGCCGAGCACCAGCCACGCGGGTACGTCCCCGTCGAGCAGCACCGGTGTCACCGGACCGTGGTCGCGCCGCATCTCCCGGTACAGCCGGTCGGGTTCGGTCCGCAGCCGGGAACCGTTGAGGGGGACATGGGCGGCGGTCACCGGGGCAACTCCTCGTAAGGGGCGGGCACTTGAGCATCGTACGAACGCCGGTAACGGTGTTTGGCGTGTTCCACGAGTGCGATCAGCACCCGCTTGCTAGAACTCCGTGCGCGCGCGTCGCAGTGTATGAGGGGTACGTCGGGGTCGAGGTCGAGCGCGTCGCGGATGGCCTGCGGGGCGAAGTCGGGGCCCCCGAAGTCGTTGCGGGCGACGACGAACGGTGTGCCGTGCCGTTCGAGGCGGTCGATGGCGTACCAGGAGTCGTCGAGACGGCGGGTGTCGACGAGGACGACCGCGCCGAGCGCGCCGCTGAACAGCCGGTCCCAGAGGAACCAGAAGCGTTCCTGGCCCGGCGCCCCGAAGAGGTACAGCACGTTGCGGGCGTCGAGCGTGATGCGGCCGAAGTCGAAGGCGACGGTCGTGGCGTTCTTGTCCCGCACCGCGCTGACGTCGTCGACGGTCTCGCCGGCCCGCGTCATCGTCTCCTCGGTACTGAGCGGACGTATCTCGCTGACCGAACGGACGAGCGTCGTCTTGCCGGCGCCGAAGCCGCCGACGACCACGATCTTCAGGCCGTTGTCGGCGGAGGCGCGCAGCGGTGGCCGTGGGTCGGCTTCGGGGTCGGCGCCTTCGGCCGGGTCAGAGGTTGCGGAGTCCAACGAGCACCTGTTCCAGGATGTCGGGGTCGGTAATGGCGGTCCGGCGCGGATGGCGGGCACTGACGCGGCCCGCGGCGAGGAGGTCGGCGAGCAGGACCCTGGTGATGCCCACCGGCAGCCGCAGCACGGCGGCGACCTCCACCACCGCCGTGGGACGCTCCGTGAGCCGCAGGATCGCCGCGTGCTCGGACTGCATCCCCGGCACCGGATCGCACTCGGCGACGACCAGCGTCACCAGGTCGAACGGGTTGTCGGGCGCGGCGCGGCTGCGTCCTCCGGTGAGGGTGTAGAGCCGGTCCGGAGAATCGTCCCTTCCCGGACGGTTCCCCGGTTGTCCCGCAGGTCGTGCCCCCGTTTGTCCCCCCGGACCATTCATGCCGTACGGGGTTGGGCTGTCCGGAGTTGGGCTGTTCGGGGTTGGGCGCGCAGGTGTTCCCCGAGCTGTTCGACGAGTTCGCTCATGTTGTGGCCGACGAGCCCGGTGTCCGCGTCCTCGGCGGTGACGACGGCGAGGTGCGCGCCCTGACCGGCCTCGACGATGAACAGCACGCCGCCGTAGAACTCGGTCATCGCGGTGCGCACTCCTCCGCTGCCGTCCCCGAACTCCACGGACGCGCCGTGCGACAGCGACTGGATGCCGGCGGCGATCGCGGCGAGCTGGTCCGCCTGGTCGACTGACAGCTCCGGCGTACGGCACAGCTTCAGGCCGTCCCGGGAGAGCACGAGCGCGTGCCGGGCGCCAGGGGTGCGCTCCAGCAGGCCCTCGATGAGCCAGGTCAGCTTGTCGTCGGCGGTCGTCGGTCCGGGGCCGAGGCCAGTGCCGGTCATGGGGTGGGGTCGCCTTCCGGGTGGGAGGTGGTGGGGGGTGAGGTGGCGGGCGTTGCCGGCGCGGCTTCCGCCGGGGGCACGGAGGCCTGCGCGGAGGCAGCGGAGGGTGCGGGTGCCGGCTCCGGGCCGGTGCTGCCCTGGAGGGCCGCCTGATCGGGCACGGTGCCGCGCACGGCCTGCCGGAAGGTCCCGAAGCGGGCCACACGTTCGCGCGTGTCGTCGGGATCGGGCGGCGCGAGGGGGATCGAGAACCTCGGCGCGTCGGCCCCCGCGCCGCCGCGGGCGCGCTCGGCCTCGGCGAGCGTACGGCCCCGGCGCCGCTGCGGCAGCTCGCCGGGGGGCACCTCCGCGGTGTGGCTCTCCGGGGGCTCCGATGCGAGGTCGGGGGACTCGTGGGTCGGTACGGGGTCCGGGTCCAGGTCGCTGACGGCGGCGCGGGCGGCTGTGTACGACTGCTCCGCGTAGGACTGTTCCGTGTACGACGGCTCCGCGTACGGCTCCTGCGCGTACTGCTCCTCACGCGCGTACGACTGCTCCCGCGCGGAGGGCGTGTCCGCGTACGGCTCCTCCGGGTACGGCCATTCCACGTGGCCCTTTTGCGCGTACGACGCCTGCGGGTGCTGTTCCTGTTCCTGCTCCCCGGACCGGGCCTCCCAGGGTTCGCCGGGTGTGGGCGCCGGGGCCGCGGGTGCCTCCGGTACGGGCTGTGCCGCCGGTCGCGCCGTCTGTGCCGGCGTTGGCGGCGGTGGTGGCATCGGCATGGGCAGCGGCTCCGCCGCCACCGTGCTCCCGGCCAGGATGTCCTGCGGGATGAGCACCAGGACGCCGGTGCCGCCGCGTGCCGAGGGGCGGAAGGAGACCTTGAGGCCGTACTTGCGGGCGAGCCGTCCGACGACGGTGAGGCCGAGGCGGGTGCCGGTGAGGCCGCCGAGCCCCACGCCTTGGGAGTTCCTCCCGTTGCCCTTGGCGTCGCTCTTTCCGTCCTCCCCGGAGACGGCCCGTTCGGCGCGGCGCAGCTGTACGTCGCTCATGACCAGGCCGCTGTCCTCCACGGAGACGATGACCCCGGCGGGGACCTCCTCGACGTACACGTGGACCTCGGCGGTCGGCGGCGAGAAGTTCGCGGCGTTGTCGAGGAGTTCGGCCAGCGCGTGCATCACACCCTCGGCGGCGTGTCCGGCGACGGCGGCGGCGCTGGCGGAGTGCACGCGCACGCGTTGGTACCCGCTGATGCGGCCCATGGCACCGCGCAGGATCGACTCCATGCCGATCGGGCGGGCCCAGCGGCGGCCCGAACGGGCGCCCGAGAGGACGGCGATCGAGTCGGCGAGGCGGCCCGCCTGGGCGGTGCGGTGGTCCAGGTGGAGGAGGTCGGCGACGACGTCCTCGTCCGTGTGCCTGTCCTCCATGGCGCGCAGGTCGGCCAGGGTGCTGGTGGCCAGCGCCTGCATACGGCCGGCCGCGTTGGCGGTGGCCGCGAGGGCCGCCGCACGCTCCTGCCTGGCCCGGCGCAGTTCCTCGGTCAGGCGGACGTTGTCCTCGGTGAGCTGGGTGATCTCGTAGGCCTTCTCCTGCTGGAGGCGGCTGAACTCCTGGGCGGAGGCATCGCCCAGGCGGGCGCGGTCGCGGGCGAGATCGGCGGACACGCGCGCGCGTTCCCGTTCGAGATCGGCGGCCGTTCCTGCCCGTACCTGGTTCAGCTCCTCGGTGAGGAGGGCGCGGTCGTGCAGCAGCCGACCGGCGTCGTCGATGACGGCCGTGAGCCGCCGGCCCGACAGACGGGCGGACCTGACGCCGTGGACGGCCACGGTGACGGCCGCGCACAGCAGCAGCGCGGCGACCGCTCCGCCCAGGGCGAGTGGGACGCGCACCTCGTCCGGCGCCCGGGCGACCCCGCCGGCCACCGCGGCGGCGGCGAGCGCGGCGGTGAGCAGCGGGGCGGGCAGGAGGGCGCGGTAGGCAGGGCGTTCGCCGGGTTGGCGGGGCGCGGTCATGAAAGGGTCCTTGGTCGGGTCCTCGGTCGGTTCCTGGGTCGGTTCCTCGGCTGAGTCCTCGGTGCTGCTGCCTGGCCCACGGGGCCCTGCGGGGTGACTGTGTGATCGGTTCGTGAGCGAGAGGTGACTAATGGTGCTCAACTCGCGGTAACTATAGGGGAATTAGTGATCGAATTGGCGGGGTTTCGGTTCGGTCCCCACAAACCGTCCACGTTTGCCGGGCCGCCCCGGCGGTCACTGTCAGTGGCGGGATGCATGCTGGGGGCATGACGGATCTTCGGCCGCTGGAGGCGGAACTGCGGGGGGCCGTCCGGGGCGAGGTCGGTTTCGACGTCACGTCCCGGGCGCTGACCACCATGGACGCGTCGAACTACCGGCGCGTCCCGCTGGGTGTGGTCGCCCCGCGCGACGCGGACGACGTGGCGGCGGCCCTCGCCGTCTGCAGGGCGCACGGCGTCCCGGTCGTGGCGCGCGGCGGGGGCACGTCGATCGCGGGTCAGGCGACCGGCACCGGGGTCGTTCTGGACTTCACACGGCATATGAACCACCTCCTCTCCCTCAACCACGAGGAACAGACCGCTGTCGTTCAGCCAGGGCTGGTTCTCGACCGCCTTCAGGAGGCCGCCGCCCCGCACGGCCTGCGTTTCGGCCCCGATCCGTCGACGCACGGCCGCTGCACGCTCGGCGGCATGATCGGCAACAACTCCTGCGGCGCGCACTCCGTCGCCTGGGGCACGACCGCGGACAGCGTGCGCGAGCTGACGGTGATCCGCGCGCGCGGCGACCGGCTCCGCCTGGGCAGGGACTGGGCGGGCGCCCCGGACGGCCTGCGACAGCTGGCGGAGGGCGAACTGGCCCGCCTGCGCACCGGCTTCCCGGACCTCCCCCGCCGTATCTCGGGGTACGCGCTGGACGCACTGCTGCCCGAGAAGGGCGCGGACGTCGCCCGCTCCTTCTGCGGCTCGGAAGGCACCCTGGGCATCGTCACGGAGGCGGTCGTCCGTCTGGTCGAGGCCCCGCGCGCGCGTGCGCTGGCCGTGCTGGCGTACGCGGACGAGAGCGCGGCGGCGGAGGCGGCGGCAGGCCTGCTGCCGTACGGCCCGCTGACGGTCGAGGGCATGGCCGCCGACCTGGTCCGCACCGGCACGGACCTTCCCCGGGGCGGCGCCTGGCTGTTCGTGGAGACGGGCGGCGCGAGCCCGGCGGAGGCACGCGCGCGTGCGGACGCGATCGTGCGCGCCGCGGACGTCACGAACGCCCTCGTGGTGTCCGACCCGGCCGGTCAACGCGCCCTGTGGCGTATCCGGGAGGACGCGAGCGGCACGGCGACGAGGATGCCCGACGGCACGGAGGCCTGGCCCGGCTGGGAGGACTGCGCGGTGCCGCCGCTCCGACTGGGCGCGTACCTGAGGGACTTCAGGGGGCTGTTGCGCGACCACGGGCTGCGCGGCACACCGTACGGCCACTTCGGCGACGGCTGCATCCACGTACGCATCGACTTCGACCTGGTGACGGCGCCGGGCGTGGCCCGCTTCCGCCGCTTCTCGGAGGACTTGGCGGAGCTGGTGGTGTCCCACGGCGGCTCGCTCTCGGGCGAACACGGCGACGGCCAGGCCCGCGCGGAACTCCTCCCGAAGATGTACGCCCCCGAGGTGATCGCCCTCTTCGAGCGCACGAAGGCCCTCTGGGACCCGGACGACCTCCTGAACCCCGGCATGCTGGTCCGCCCCGCCCGCCTGGACGAGAACCTCCGCTTCGCCGTCCTGCCCCGCGAGCCGGTGGACGTGGCCTTCGGCTACCCGGCGGACGGCGGGAACTTCGGGGCGGCGGTCAGCAGATGTGTGGGCGTGGCGAAGTGCCGTACGCCGGCAGTCGGCAAGGGCGGTTTTGGGGGCTCGGACGTGATGTGCCCGTCCTTCCGGGTGACGGGAGAGGAGGAGCACTCCACGCGCGGGCGCGCCCGGCTGCTGCACGAGATGCTCGCGGGCGAGGTGATCACCGACGGCTGGCGGTCGACGGAGGTCCGGGACGCGCTGGACCTGTGCCTGTCCTGCAAGGGCTGCCGCTCGGACTGCCCGGTCGGGGTCGACATGGCCACGTACAAGGCGGAGTTCCTCCACCACCACTGGGCCGGACGGCTGCGCCCGGCGGCGCACTACGCGATGGGCCGGCTGCCGGTGTGGCTGGGAGCCGTCGCTCGCACGCGCACGGCGCGCGTGCTCAACTCCCTCGCCTCGGTGGGCGCGTTGGCGGCACTGGCGAAACGGCTGGGCGGAATCGCACCCGAGCGGGAGATTCCGGCGGTGGCGAGGGAGACGTTCAGCCGGTGGTGGGGGAGGCGAGCAGCGGCTTCGCCTGCCAACGGTGGGCGTCCGCCGGTGGTCCTCTGGCCCGACACCTTCACGGAGCACCTGACGCCGTCGGTGGGACAGGCGGCCGTGCGGGTACTGGAGGCGGCGGGCCTGGAGGTGACGCTGCCTCCGACCGGGCGGACCCGCACCCGCACCCGCGCCCGGGTGTGCTGCGGACTGACGTACGTCTCGACCGGCCAACTGGACCGTGCCCGCACGGTGTTGCGCCGCACGCTCGACGCGATGGAACCGGTCCTGGACGTGGGCACCCCGGTGGTGGTCCTCGAACCGAGCTGCGCGGCAGCCCTCCGCGCCGACCTCCCGGAACTGCTGCACGACGACCCACGCGCACGACGCCTCGCGGACGCGGTCCTCACCTTCGCGGAGACCCTGGAACACCACGCCCCCGACTGGACCCCACCCCGCGTGGACCGCCCGGCGACCGGCCAGACCCACTGCCACCAGCACGCGGTACTGGGCGACGCGGCGGACCGCCGCCTGCGCGAGGCCGCGGGCCTGACGGGTGAACTGGCGGGCGGCTGCTGCGGCTTGGCCGGCAACTTCGGCTTCGAGAAGGGCCACTACGAGGTGTCGGCAGCCTGCGCGGAGGAGCACCTGCTGCCGGCGGTCCGGGAGGCGGGCGAGGGCGCGGTGGTGCTGGCGGACGGGTTCTCGTGCCGGACGCAGCTTCAGCAACTGGGCGGGGTGCGGGGGCGGCATCTGGCGGAGGTGCTGGCGAAGGAACTGGAACTGGAACTGGAAGGGGACGGGACATGAGCGGGACCGAGTTGAGCCGGGTGGCAGTTCTCTCCGACATCCACGGGGTGCTCCCGGCCCTGGAGGCGGTGCTCGCCGAGCCGGAGGTGGCCGCCGCGGAGCGCATCGTACTGACGGGGGACATCACGGCGGGCCCCCAGCCCACCGAGGTTCTCGCCCTCCTCCGGGACCAGGGCGACCGGGTGCTGTGGATCGCAGGGAACGCGGACCGGGAAATGGTCGAGTACCGACGAGGAGAACGGACGTCGATCCCCGACCCGCCGGCCCTCTTCGCCGCGGCCCGACTCACGCACAACGACGTCGAGTTCCTGGCAGCCCTGCCGACCTCCCTCACCCTCCCCGTCCGGGGGCTCGGCGATGTCCTCTTCTGTCACGCCACACCTCGCGACGACGAGGAGATCGTCCTGGTCGACTCCCGCCCCGACCGCTGGACAGAGGTCTTCGCGGACGTCCCCGAAACGGTCCGCACGGTGGTCTGCGGCCACACCCACATGCCGTACGTCCGCCTCGCGCACGGCCGTCTGGTCGTGAACCCCGGCAGCGTCGGTATGCCGTACGGCCGCCCGGGCGCCCACTGGTGCCTGCTCGGCCCAGGCACCGACCTGCGCGTGACGCGGTACGACATCCCGGCGGCGATCAACCGCCTCGTCGCGGAGTGCGCGTACCCGGAGATCGCGGAGTGGGCCGACTACTACCTGCACGCCCGGGCGACGGACGCGGAGGCGCTGGGAGCGTTCGGGGCGCGTGACGGGAGAGGGGCGGCGCCGACGGGTTGAGGAGGGTGAAGTCCGAGACCTTCGACCACTTCGGCCCGGCACTTCGAGACGCGGCGCGGCTGTGCCCAGGACCGGGGAAACGAGCCGGCGACATCTCGTATGCCCTGTCCGCCTCCATGCGGGATCAGCCGTTACCCGTTACCCGCTTCCCGTGCGACGCGCTCCAGCCGGCTCCGGTAGGTCTCCCACCAGGCCTGATCACCCGGTGGGATGTTGTCGCTGCTCTTCAATACCCCGACCGACCCGTCAATGAGCTCTCGCACGATATCGGCGTGCCCGGCGTGCCGGTTGGTGTCGGCGATCACGCGTACCAGGACGTGGTGCAGTGTCGTCTCTCGTCCTTCCTCCGGCCACCACGGGACGTGACCGATCGTGTCGAGTGACAGCAACGCGAAGGTGTTGTCCGAATGTTCCCAGGCCTGGCGGTAGAGGCCCACGATCTCGTCGCGTGACTCGTCCGCGGTGGCCCACATGTCGGCATTGGGTTCGGCGTCCTCCGTATACCACCAGGGTGGTGGCCCATCATCGAAGAACGGCCGCCCGAACGTGTCGCCGAAGTACCCCAACTCCACACCGGCGACGTGCTTGACCAGCCCCAAAAGGTTGGTGCCCGTGGGCGTCAGAGGACGTCGGACGTCGTATTCCGAGAGTCCGTCCAGCTTCCACAGCAGGGACTCACGAGCTTCTTGCAGATAGCGGAGAAGATTCGCCTTCGCATTGGGTTCGATCATGCTGGGCAGTCTCCCACCCGCCACTGACAACCGGCCCTGGGCAGCGGAACGGTTCCCGAAGTCACCGTGAACCATGATCGCGGAGAGCGGCACAGCCAAGGGGGGCCGGACGGCTCCGGGCCCCCGTCGACGGCATCAGGCCGGTGTCCCTTCGGCTCAGTTCAGTCGGCTCAACCGCTGCCCCCGGCTCTCGGCCACGCGAAGCGCGTCACGCAGGGCTTCCGTCAACCGCTCGGCGAGGAAACGCAGTTCACCGCGCGGAGTGTCCGGGAGCAGTTCGCGGGCGTGGGCGAGGAGTTCGGCGCCCATGCCGAGCTGGATCGACTCCGTCGCGTCGGCAAGGCGGGATACGGGGCCGCCGTGGTTGTCGCTGATCAGGTAGCAGGGTTTGCCTTCCTGGCCGGACCAGGGCAACAGGCGCGGCCCGTGGGGCAGTTCAGGGGTTTCCGTGGACTCTGGTTCCGCTCGCATCACGCGACCTCCATCCCGTGGATCCAGTACGGGCCGGGCATGTCGAGGCCCAGGGTGGCCATGGCCAACTCGCGTCGCCGCAACCGTTGTTCATGGGCGGTGAGGTACGGGCGTACGGACCTGGTGGCGGCGCCGTCGAGAGGGGCGCGGGCGTCCAGGCCGTACGGGCTGCGGTGGGCGGGGAGTGCGGGGTGGGTCGGGGGCGGACATGTGGGTGCGAAGAGGAAGGCCGGGCGGGTTCGGCGGTGCGTGCCGCGTGGGGTGAGCAGGGTGCACGCCCAGGCGATGAGGCGGTCGATAAGGTCGGTCACTGTCATCAGCTCCGTTCGGGATCGCTGGTGGCCATGCCCCCGGACGGCTTGCACCCGTCGCGGGGGTCTTACGTGGCCTCAAGATACGTCAAGCATTCTAGGCATGCTAGGGGTCCCCTGTATCGCATAACGGTCTAGGTATACGCATGCTGGAACAGTGATCGAATTTGTTCCCGACATCCCGCGTTGGCGCCAGGTGGCTGAAGTGGTGCGAGGTCGTATCGCCGACGGGACCTACGCCCCGCGTACACGCGTCCCCTCCGTTGTGCAGCTCACCGAGGAGTTCGGGATCGCCAACGCCACAGCTCACAAGGTGCTCCGGGCGTTGCGGGAGGAAGGGTTGACGTACACCGAGCCGGGCCTCGGCTCCTTCGTCGCCAAGCAGCCTGAGGCCTGAGCGCAGGGTTGATGATCGGTCGCCTTCCTCTTGATGAACAACTCCGGGCTCTGCGCGAGGTGTTGTCCCGCAACGACGTGTTGGTAGAGGTGCTGGCCCGTACGGCGACGCTGGATCTGCCCGGGTGGTACCTGACGGCCGGGTGCTTGTTCCAGACCGTGTGGAACGTGGTCACGGACAGGCCGCCCGCCGACGGCATCAAGGACTACGACGTCTTCTACTTCGACGACGGTGATCTGTCGTGGGAGGGGGAGGACAGGGTGATCCGAGCCGGGCGCGAGGTCTTCGCCGGCCTGCCCGCAGAGGTCGAGATCCGCAACGAGGCCCGAGTCCATCTCTGGTACGAGGAGAAGTTCGGCGTGCCATGCCCGCCGCACTCGTCCACCGAGGCGGCGATCGACAGCTTCGCGGCGACGACGTGCTGTCTGGGCGTACGCCTGGAGCGGGGCGGCCGATGGCGCGTGTACGCGCCGCACGGGTTGTCGGACGTGTTCAACCTCGTCGTCCGGCCGAACCCGGTGCTTGCCCCGCAGGCCGTCTACGAGGCGAAGACGGCACGGTGGCGGGAGCAGTGGCCCGAGTTGACCGTGCTGGACTGGCCTTGGTCGCGGGGGTCAGGGGGCGGCCGGAGTTGATGTCCTGAGGGGTAGGTCAAGCCTTCGGACTCACTCGGAGGGGGACCTCCGGCGGCTCGACCGGGCCGAAGTCCTCGCCGGCCGGGGTGGTGAGCTCGCGGTGCAGGTCCTTGTCGGCGTGGATCAGCGCGGTGGATTTCCACGCGGCGATCACAGGGGCGAGCAGGCTCACGTTGTCGAGGTCGACGGCTGCGCGCGCGGTCTCGACGAACTCGACGAGGAACTCGCGGACGGCCGCTTCGGGCAGGAAGCGCACCCATGGGAACGCCTCGGGAAAGACGTGCGTGAGGATCTTTGTCGCCTGGGGGTCGCTCTTCATCATGGCGACGAAGATCCGGGTGGTGGAGTCGACGACCTGTACGGCCTCGTCTGCTCGGGCGGCAGTGGTGAGGTACAGGTCTTCGGCGTCGCGGCGGTGCAGGCGGATGCCTCGGCGGGCGCTGCCCTGCATGCGGGCGACCGTGTCCTTGGGCTTCTGGATCAGCTCCGAGAAATTCGCTTCTATGGGCATGGCGGTCATGACTTCAAAACTACTTCAAAAGTCTCCGTGTGTCCATCAATGGCGCTGCCAGGCCGCCGGAGCGCGGGTCGGGGCGCCTCGGGCGCACGTGGGTTCGCATGCCCTTCCTGGTCCATTACTCTGGACGGTAGAGTGCATCTCATTGTACGGAGATCGCGCGTAAATCGTGGGAAGGCCCTGTGAAGATGCCCAGTGCTGAGCGTCTGCCCTCGTGGGCCGCCGTGGCGGGACCGGTCGTGCCCGCCGGTGCGGGTGACGTCGCGCTGCCCTCCGCCAACCTGCCTGCTCTCATCGTTCCCACCCCCGGGGGCTCTCGGGGGCGGCACCGGGGGGCGCGTAAGGGGTGGGGGACTCTGGGAGCCGTTGGGCTCGTGCTGTCCGGGGGGATATCCGTGCAGTTCGGTGGGGCGCTCGCCGTGACCCTGTTGCCCAGGGCCGGGGCCTTCGGGATCGTGACGCTGCGGCTGGTGACCGCCGCCGTGATCATGCTGCTGGTGTGCCGGCCCAAGGTACGCGGGTACTCGCGGGGCGACTGGGGAGTGGTCGTCCTGTTCGGCGTGACCATGGCCGCCATGAACGGGCTGTTCTACCAGGCCATCGGACGGATTCCGCTCGGTCCCGCCGTCACGCTGGAGGTGCTCGGGCCGCTCGTGCTGTCCGTCGTCGCCTCCCGGCGGGCTCTTAACTTCGCCTGGGCCGGTCTCGCGCTCGCCGGGGTCTTCCTGCTCGGTGGCGGCGGCTTCGACACCCTTGATCCCGTAGGGGCCGCCTGCGCCCTTGGCGCCGGTGTCCTGTGGGCGGTGTACATCGTCCTCAGTTCCCGTACGGGACGGCGGTTCCCGCAGGCCGACGGGTTGGCGCTCGCCATGGTGGTCGCCGCGGCGGCGTTTCTGCCGTTGGGCATCGTCGAGTCGGGCGGGAAGCTGCTCGACCCGGCCACCGTGGCCCTGGGTGCGGCGGTGGGCGTGCTGTCCTCCGTCCTGCCGTACACCCTTGAGCTTCTCGCTCTGCGGCGCCTGCCCTCCTCCACCTTCGCGATCCTGATGAGCCTGGAGCCCGCCGTCGCCGCGACCGCCGGGTTCCTGATCCTCGACCAGGCCCTCTCCGCCCCCGAGGCCCTCGCGATCTCCCTGGTCATCGTGGCGAGCATGGGGGCGGTACGGACACAGGTGGGCCGGAAGGAGGTCCCGGTTGTGGTTGTCGAGGAGTCCGCCGGATCTGCCGGATCTGCCGGATCGGATCAAGTGGCCAGGAAACCTTTGGAGTTGGAGGCCTGAGAGTGCTGCGTTGCGCGTCGCCCTAGACGCCGACCTCCAGTGCCGTTCCGTACAGCCGATCTGCCTTCAGGCGGATCACCAGTCGGCGCTCGGCCACCAACTCCTCCAGAAACGCCTGTTCGTCCTGCGGCCCGGCCTCCGCCGGGATCATCGCGAGCAACTCCCGCCCGACCGCGTCGCCCGGGACCGTCGTGACCTCGGATGCCTCCGCCTCGCCCTCCGCGACAGCGAACGACCACACGTCGCCGCCCGACACGTGCAGCGCCGCACGCGGGTCGCGTCGCAGGTGCTTGACCTTGATGCGGTCGGCCGTGGTGGAGAACCGCACGATGCGGGTCTGCGGATCCCAGCTGTAGAGCATGGTCGTCAAGTGGGCATGGCCGCTGCGCTTGTTGGTGGCGAGAGTGCCGAACTGCTGCTTGCCCAGAAGATCGGAGAGGGCTTCGTCGGACAGGGGGCGCGGTGCGGGGCGTTGGGTCATGAGCTGGGTAACTGCCCACCCAGTGCCCGGCATTCCACGGCAGCCGGGATTCGGCGACCGGCGACCGGCGACCGGCGACCGGCGAGCGGCGACTGGTGGCCGGTGGCCGGAAACCCGGAGCGACCGGCTGCCCCGCAAAGGTGGCAAACCGCAGGTGCCCTGGTGCAGTGCCGGCGCCGTAGACGATGGGCGCCGTTGTCAGTCCTGTCCTCTAGGTTGACGCTGTCCTCGTAAGGAGGGCGCGGAGGGCAGGGGTGCACGATGGGTGCGAGTGGCTGGGATTACGTCACGCCGTTCGACGGCAGTGTCGAACGCGCGCTGGAGAATCTGCACGCGCAGGTGTTCCAGGAGGACTACGGCGACGACGACACGTACAAGACGCTGGAAGAGCTGTACGCGGACGAGGAGTTCATGGGAGAGGAGGGAACCCACTCGATCCTGGACATCGACCGAGTGGTGCACACGACCAAGCCCCCTTCCGAAGGCAGGGCGGAGGACTTCGGGACCCTGCGCCCCCTCGCCCCCGACCGCATAGCCCACCACTTCGGCATCGACCGCCCGACGTCCGAGCAGTTCCAGGCGCGGCTCGACGAGGCGTACGGGGCGAAGGGCGGCCATGTGGATCCCAGGAGAGACCTGGTCGACGAGTGCCACATGCGATGGACGGGCCTGTACGTCGTCCTGTATACCGGCGACGAGCCGACCCACTTGGGCATCTTCGGCTGCTCGGGCGACTGACCCGGCAAGCCGACGGCGACCTGCGAACGACCGAGCCGCGCCCGGTGCAGTGCCTCAGGCGGTCGGCTTCTCCCACACCGACACGTGCTTCGTGCTCTCGCTCGTGAACGGCTCCCGCGTCCACCCGTCCCACCGTTCGCGCAGCCGCATCCCGGCCAGCTGGGCCATCAGGTCGAGCTCGGACGGCCACACGTACCGGAACGGAATCGACCGGTACGACCCGCGCCCGTCCACCACCTCGACGTAGTTCGAGCTGGTCGCCTGGGTGGCGACGTCGTACACGTCGAAGGCCCAGCGCGTCGGGCTCGTGTGGAACGGTACGACGTTCTGGCCGGGCGGCAGGCTGCGCAGCCGAGGCACGCTGACCTCGATGACGAAGGTCCCGCCCGGCGCCAGCTGCGCCGCGACATTGCGGAAGCACGCCACCTGCGCCTCCTGCGAGGTCAGGTTCATGATCGTGTTGTAGACGAGATAGGTGACCGAGAAGTCCCCGTCCGTCGTCTCGGCCCTCGTTGCCGAGAAGTCCCCGATCGTCACCCCGATCGCGTCCCCGCCCTGCTTGGCCCGCAGCCGGGCCACCATCGCCCGGGACATGTCGATCCCGTGCACCTCGACCCCGCGCCGCGACAACGGCAACGCGATACGACCCGTCCCGATCGCGAGTTCGAGGGCCCGTCCGTCACCGGCCAGCTCGGCCAGGAAGTCGGCCGCCGGTTCGATGGCGGCGGGCGTGAACATGTGGGAGGAAGGGTCGTCGTACCTCGCGGCCACGGCTTCCCCGAAGTAGCCGTCTTCGCCCTCGCCCTCGCCCTCGCCCTCGCCCTCGCCCTCGTCATCGTCGTCTGCAGCTCGTCCTTGGTCGGATCCGGTGTCTGAGGCAGTCACCGGGGGACCGTACTGCGGGGCGCGACCGCGGTGCATCCGAATTTGGCAGCGGATCCACCGGCTGAACCGACGGAACTGATCGGACCGGCCGAACCGACGGAACTGATTGGATCGGCTGAACCTGGGCCCGCCCCGCCAGGATGCCCCTCTTTCAATGCAAGCACGCTTGCTTGTTTATGGTGGTGCTGCCATCCTTCGGAACGGACCGCATCACGCCGCAACGCCCGGCACGCCGTCGTGCCCGAAAGGAAGCGCCTCGTGTCCGACCCGTCGGCCGTCATCGACGACCTGCGCCAGGAGGGCGCCCAACTCGACCAGCTGGTCGCCGAGTTGGGTGCAGAGCAGTGGGCTCTGGACACCCCCGCCCCTGCCTGGACCGTCGCCCACCAGATCGCGCACCTCGCCTGGACCGACCACTCCTCCGTGCTGGCCGTGACCGACCGGGCCGCCTTCGACCGTGAGGTGGAGAAAGCGCTGACCTCGCCAGGGGACTTCGTGGACAACGGCGCCGAGGAGTGGGCGGAGAAGCCGCCCGCGCGGTTGCTCGCGGACTGGCGGGCCGGGCGCGAGGCCCTGGCGGACGCCCTGCGTGCGGCACCCGACGGGGCGCGGTTCCCCTGGTACGGGCCGCCGATGTCCGCCGCCTCCATGGCGACCGCCCGGCTGATGGAGACCTGGGCCCACGGCCTGGACGTGGCCGACGCGCTGGGCGTACCCCGGATCGCCCCCACCGCCCGGCTCCGGCACATCGCCCGACTCGGTGTCCGCACCCGCGACTTCGCGTTTGGTGTGCACGGGATGGCCCCACCGTTCGACGAGTTCCGCGTGGAACTCGTCGGCCCCGCAGGGGAGTTGTGGACGTACGGTCCGGAGGACCCGAAGCACGCGGTCGGCCTGGTCACCGGCCCCGCCCTCGACTTCTGCCTTCTCGTCACCCAGCGCGCCCACCGCGCCGACCTCGCCCTGCGCGCCGAAGGCGACGACGCCGACCAGTGGCTCGACATCGCCCAGGCCTTCGCGGGACCGCCGGGCAACGGACGCGCACCGGAGGGGCGCACACAGTGACCGCCCCCCAGGACTACCCGGCCCCCCTGCGCATAGGCAACGCCTCCGGCTTCTACGGCGACCGTTTCGACGCCATGCGCGAGATGCTGGACGGCGGCCAGCTCGATGTCCTCACCGGCGATTACCTGGCCGAGCTGACGATGCTCATCCTGGGCCGCGACCGGCTCAAGGACCCGTCGGCCGGGTATGCCCGTACGTTCCTGCGGCAGTTGGAGGAGTGCCTCGGGCTCGCCCATGAGCGCGGGGTGCGGATCGTCGCCAACGCCGGTGGCCTCAACCCGGCGGGTCTCGCGGAGGACGTCCGAAAACTCGCCGACCGACTCGGCATCCCCGTCCGCGTCGCCCACGTCGAGGGCGACGACCTCACCGTCGGCCATCCCGACAGCCTTGCCGCACACGCCTACTTGGGCGCCTTCGGCATAGCCGCCTGTCTGCGCGAGGGCGCGGACGTCGTCGTCACCGGCCGGGTCACCGACGCCGCCCTCGTCGCCGGGCCCGCCGCCGCCCACTTCGGCTGGGGACCGGAGGACCACGACCGGCTCGCGGGCGCGGTGGTCGCAGGGCATGTGCTGGAGTGCGGTACGCAGGCCACCGGCGGCAACTACGCCTTCTTCGCCGAGCACATGGGCGACTCCAGGTCCGTCCTCCGCCACCCCGGCTTCCCCCTCGCCGAGATCCACCCAGACGGCACGAGCGTCATCACCAAGCATCCCGGCACCGGTGGCGTCGTCGACATCGGCACGGTCACCGCCCAACTCCTGTACGAGACACAGGGCGCCCGGTATGCCGGCCCCGACGTGACCGCCCGCCTCGACACCGTCCGCCTCACCCAGGACGGCCCCGACCGGGTACGTGTCCACGGCGTACGAGGGGAAGCGCCCCCGCCCACCCTCAAGTTGGGCCTCAACCGGCTCGGCGGATTCCGCAACGAGGTCACCTTCGTCCTCACCGGTCTCGACATCGACCTCAAGGCCGCACTCGTCCGGGACCAGCTGGAAACCACGCTCTACGCGGCCAAGTCCCGTCCCGCCGAAGTCAGTTGGACCCTCGCCCGCACCGACCACCCCGACGCCCCCACCGAGGAGACGGCCAGCGCCCTGCTCCGGCTCGTCGTCCGAGATCCCGACCAGAACACCGTGGGCCGCACCCTCAGCGCCGCCGCCGTCGAACTCGCCCTCGCCAGCTACCCCGGGTTCCACGTCCTGGCGCCCCCCGGGAAGGGCGCCCCCTACGGGATCTTCGAGGCGGAGTACGTTCCGCAGGACGCCGTGGACCATGTGGCCGTCCTGGACGACGGGCGCCGGATCCCCGTACCCCCGCCGCACGACACCCTCGTACTGGAAGAGCAGCCGAAGCCGCCCCTGCCCGACCCCCTGCCGCCCGGTCCGACCCGCCGCGCACCCCTCGGGCTCGTCGCCGGTGCCCGCAGCGGTGACAAGGGCGGCAACGCCAACGTCGGTGTCTGGGTGTGTAACGACGAGGCCTGGCGCTGGCTCGCCCACACCCTCACCGTCACCCGGTTCCGTGAACTGCTCCCGGAGACCGCCGAGTTGACCGTCGTACGCCACACCCTCCCGAACCTCCGCGCTCTCAACTTCACCGTCGAGGGCATCCTCGGCGAGGGCGTCGCCGCGCAGCACCGCTTCGATCCGCAGGCCAAGGCGCTCGGCGAATGGCTGCGCTCCCGGCACCTCGACATACCGGAGGCACTGCTTTGACGGTCCTGACCTCCAGCCTCGACACCACAGGCGTGACAGGTGCGGACTTCGCGTCCCACCGCGAGTCCATGCTCGGCAAACTCGCCGCCCTCGACGCCGAGCACGCCAAGGCGCTCGCGGGTGGCGGCGAGAAGTACGTCGCCCGGCATCACGCCCGCGGCAAACTCCTCGCCCGGGAACGCATCGAGCTGCTCCTCGACCCAGACACGCCCTTCCTGGAGCTGTCGCCGCTCGCGGCCTGGGGGAGCGAGTACGCGGTCGGGGGCTCGCTCGTCACCGGTATCGGGGTCGTCGAGGGTGTGGAATGCCTGATCACGGCCAACGACCCGACCGTGCGCGGCGGTGCCAGCAACCCCTGGAGCCTGAAGAAGGCCCTGCGCGCCAACGACATCGCGCTCGCCAACCGGCTGCCCTTCATCAGCCTCGTCGAGTCCGGCGGCGCGGATCTCCCGTCCCAGAAGGAGATCTTCATCCCCGGGGGGGCCGTCTTCCGCGACCTCACCCGGCTCTCCGCCGCCGGGATTCCCACGGTGGCGGTCGTGTTCGGGAACTCCACCGCCGGTGGGGCGTACATCCCCGGCATGTCCGATCACGTGATCATGGTCAAGGAGCGCGCCAAGGTGTTCCTCGGCGGGCCGCCCCTCGTGAAGATGGCCACCGGGGAGGAGAGCGACGACGAGTCGCTGGGCGGCGCCGAGATGCACGCGCGCGTGTCGGGCCTCGCCGACTACTTCGCCCTCGACGAGCACGACGCCCTGCGCCAGGCCCGCCGGGTCGTCGCCCGCCTCAACCACCGCAAGGCGTACGCCGATCCGAGCCCGGCCGACGTCCAGCCGCCCAAGTACGACCCCGAGGAACTGCTCGGCATCGTGCCCGGCGACCTGCGCACCCCCTTCGACCCGCGCGAGGTCGTCGCCCGCATCGTCGACGCCTCCGACTTCGACGAGTTCAAGCCCCTCTACGGGACCAGCCTCGTGACCGGCTGGGCCACCCTCCACGGCTATCCGGTCGGCATTCTCGCCAACGCCCAAGGGGTCCTCTTCAGCGCCGAGTCGCAGAAGGCCGCCCAGTTCATCCAGCTCGCCAACCAGCGCGACATCCCGCTCCTCTTCCTCCACAACACCACCGGCTACATGGTCGGCAAGGAGTACGAGCAGGGCGGGATCATCAAGCACGGCGCGATGATGATCAACGCGGTCTCCAACTCCCGAGTCCCCCACCTCTCCGTCCTCATGGGGGCGTCTTACGGCGCCGGGCACTACGGCATGTGCGGGCGCGCCTACGACCCCCGCTTCCTCTTCGCCTGGCCCAGCGCCAAGTCCGCCGTCATGGGCCCCCAGCAGCTCGCCGGCGTGCTGTCGATCGTCGCCCGCCAGTCGGCCGCCGCGAGGGGGCTGCCGTACGACGAGGAGGGCGACGCCGCGCTACGGGCCATGGTGGAGCAGCAGATCGAGGCCGAGTCCCTGCCCATGTTCCTCTCCGGGCGGCTGTACGACGACGGCGTCATCGACCCGCGCGACACCCGAACCGTCCTCGGCCTGTGCCTCTCCGCGATCCACACCGCCCCCTACGAGGGCGCCCGCGGCGGCTTCGGCGTCTTCCGGATGTAAGGAAATCAACGATGCCTGGGGAACCAACTGTGATCACCTCCGTACTCGTCGCCAACCGTGGGGAGATCGCCTGCCGGATCTTCCGCACCTGCCGTGAGCTGGGTATCCGAACGGTCGCCGTGCACTCGGACGCCGACGAGAACGCCCTCCACGCGCGCGTGGCCGACGCGGCGGTACGGCTGCCGGGGGCCGCCTCCGCGGACACGTATCTGCGCGGCGACAGAATCGTGAAGGCGGCGCTGGCGGCGGGCGCGGACGCGGTGCACCCCGGGTACGGCTTCCTGTCGGAGAACGCCGGCTTCGCACGTGCCGTACTCGACGCGGGACTCGTGTGGATCGGCCCGCCCCCGGCCGCGATCGAGGCGATGGCGTCCAAGACGCGCGCCAAGCAGCTGATGGGGCTCAAGCCGCTGACGGACGTCACCGAGGCCGACCTGCCGGTACTGGTCAAGGCCGCGGCGGGCGGTGGTGGGCGCGGAATGCGCGTCGTACGCGAACTCGCCGAGCTGGAGGGTGAGTTGGAGGCGGCCCGCGCCGAGGCTCACAGCGCCTTCGGCGATGGCGAGGTCTTCGTCGAGCCGTACGTGGAGGGCGGTCGGCATGTGGAAGTCCAGATCCTGGCCGACAACCACGGCACGGTGTGGGCGCTCGGCACCCGCGACTGCTCCCTCCAGCGCCGCCACCAGAAGGTGATCGAGGAGTCCCCGGCCCCCGGCATCCCGGAGACGCTCACCGCGGAACTCCACGAACTGGCCGTACGGGCGGCCCGTGCCGTCGACTACACGGGCGCCGGCACGGTCGAGTTCCTCGTGGGGGAGGACGGCAGGGCCCACTTCCTGGAGATGAACACCCGCCTCCAGGTCGAGCACCCGGTCACGGAGGCGGTCTTCGGCATCGACCTGGTGGCCCTCCAGATACGCGTCGCGGAGGGCTGTGCTCTTGAGGCTCTCGACGCTCTCGAAAACAGCCCCCCACGCGCGCGTGGCCACGCGATAGAGGCCCGCCTGTACGCCGAGAACCCGGCGGCGGCCTGGACCCCGCAGACCGGCACCCTGCACCGCCTGGCAGTCCCGGCGGCGGAGAACGTCCGCCTGGACACCGGCTACGCCGACGGCGACCCGATCCCCGTCCACTACGACCCGATGCTCGCCAAGGTCGTCGTACACGCCCCCACGCGCGCGGAGGCGATCCGCAAGCTGGCGGGCGCCCTGGAACGGACGACGATCCACGGCCCGATCACCAACCGCGACCTCCTTGTCCGCTCCCTGCGCCACGAGGAGTTCACGACGGCCCGTATGACCACGGGCTTCTACGACCGCCACCTCCCCGAACTGACCGAACCGACCCCCGATCCCCACGCACCCCTGGCCGCCGCCCTGGCCGACGCCCACGGCCGCTCCCGCTTCGGCGGCTGGCGCAACCTGCCCGCCCAACCGCAGGTCAAGCGCTACGCGACGGCGGACGGCGAGGAGCACGAGGCGAGCTACCGCCACACCCGCGAGGGCCTGACGGCGGAGGCGGCGGGGGAGAGGGAGGGGGTCCGGGTCATCCACGCCGACGCGCGTCTCGTCGTACTCGAAGTGGCCGGCGTGCGAAGGAAGTTCGAGGTGACGAGGTACGGCGACGAGATCCACGTCAACCACACGACCCTCACCGCCCTGCCCCGCTTCCCGGCCCCGACGGCACAGCACGCCCCGGGTTCCCTGCTGGCGCCCATGCCGGGGACGGTGGTCCGGGTGGCGGAGGGCTTGGCGCCAGGAGCCCCCGTACAGGCCGGACAGCCCCTCCTGTGGCTGGAGGCGATGAAGATGGAACACAAGATTGCCGCTCCCGCGACAGGCACGCTCACGGCCCTTCACGCCACACCTGGACAACAGGTAGAGGTCGGCATGTTGCTGGCAGTAGTGGATCAGACCTAGGGGCGCGGGGAACTGCGCGACAAGCCACGACGCACCCGTAGGCACCACACAACCGAAACCCCCTCCCCCTTAGGGATTTCCATGACCATGATCGAATCCGAAGAGCACAAAGCACTCCGCACCGCAGTCTCCGCCCTGGGCAAGCGCTACGGCCGTGAATACCTGGCCACAGTCACCCGAGAAAACCGCCACCCCACCGAACTCTGGGAAGACGCAGCCAAACTCGGCTACCTCGGCGCCAACCTCCCCGAGACCTACGGCGGCGGAGGCGGCGGCATAGCCGAACTCTCCATCGTCCTCGAAGAGTTGGGCGCCGCAGGCTGCCCCCTCCTCATGCTGGTCGTCTCCCCGGCGATCTGCGGCACCGTCATCGCCCGCTTCGGCACGGACACCCAGAAACAGGAATGGCTCCCCGGAATCGCCGACGGCACCCGCACCATGGCCTTCGGCATCACCGAACCCGACGCCGGCTCCAACAGCCACCGCATCTCCACCACGGCCCGCCGCGACCCGGACACCGGCGACTGGCTCCTGACCGGCCGCAAGGTGTTCATCTCGGGCGTGGACATCGCGGACGCCGTCCTCATCGTCGGCCGTACGGAAGACTCCCGTACGGGACGGCTGAAGCCCTGCCTGTTCATCGTCCCGCGCGACGCCGAAGGCTTCAGCAGGCGCCGGATCGACATGGACATCGAGTCCCCGGAGAAGCAGTTCGAGCTGACCCTCGACGACGTACGGCTGCCCGCCGACGCGCTCGTCGGCGACGAGGACGCCGGGCTGCTCCAGCTCTTCGCCGGGCTCAACCCGGAACGCATCATGACGGCCGCGTTCGCCATCGGCATCGGGCGGTACGCGCTCGGCACGGCCGTCCGGTACGCCAAGGAGCGCACCGTCTGGAAGGAGCCCATCGGCGCCCACCAGGCCGTCGCGCATCCCCTCGCCCAGGCGCACATCGAACTCGAACTCGCCCGCCTGATGATGCAGAAGGCCGCCGCGCTGTACGACGCCGGTGACGACGTCGGCGCGGGCGAGGCGGCCAACATGGCCAAGTACGCGGCCGGGGAGGCCTGTGTGAAGGCCGTCGACCAGGCCGTGCACACCCTCGGCGGCAACGGCCTCACACGGGAGTTCGGGCTCGCCTCGTTGATAACGGTCGCCCGCGTGGCTCGTATTGCTCCGGTGAGCCGCGAGATGATTCTCAACTACGTCTCCCACCAGACCCTGGGCCTGCCCAAGTCGTACTGACCCGGCACGGTTTTGCGCGAGGAGGAACCATGTTCCGCAGCGAGTACGCAGACGTCGAACCCGTCGATCTCCCCATCCACGAGGCGGTGTTGGGCCGGGCCGCCGAGTTCGGCGACGCGCCCGCCCTCGTCGACGGCGTCGACGGCACCACCCTCACGTACGACCAACTGGACCGTTTCCACCGGCGGATAGCCGCCGGACTCGCCGAGGCGGGCGTCCGCAAGGGCGATGTCCTCGCCCTGCACAGCCCGAACACGATCGCCTTCCCGACCGCCTTCTACGCCGCCACGCGCGCGGGTGCCACCGTCACGACCGTGCATCCGCTCGCCACCGCGGAGGAGTTCGCCAAGCAGCTGCGCGACTCGGGCGCCAACTGGATCGTCACCGTCTCACCGCTCCTGGAGGCGGCCCGCGAGGCGGCCGAACGGGCCGGCGGCGTACGGGAGATCTTCGTCTGCGACAGCGCGCCCGGGCATCGCTCGCTCATCGACATGCTCGCCTCGACCGCGCCCGACCCGGAGATCGGCATCGACCCGGGAGAGGACGTGGCGGCCCTCCCGTACTCCTCCGGGACGACCGGTATCCCCAAGGGGGTGATGCTCACGCACCGTTCCATCGCCACCAACCTCGGACAGCTCGCGCAGTGCGTCTCGGTGGCCCCCGGTGACCGCATCCTGGCCGTGCTGCCGTTCTTCCACATCTACGGCCTGACGGCCCTCATGAACATGCCCCTGAAGCAGGGCGCCGCCGTGGTCGTCCTGCCGCGCTTCGACCTCGACACGTTCCTCGCCGCCATCGAGAAGCACCGCATCACCGGCCTGTTCGTGGCCCCGCCGATCGTCCTGGCCCTCGCCAAGCACCCGGCGGTCGCGAACCACGACCTGTCGTCCCTGGAGTACATCATCAGCTCCGCCGCTCCCCTGGACGCGGCGCTCGCCGCCGCCTGCTCGGAGCGGCTCGGCCTGCCCCCGCTCGGCCAGGCGTACGGCATGACGGAACTGTCCCCGGGCACCCATGTCGTCCCCCTGGACGCCATGCGCACCGCCCCTCCCGGGACGGTCGGCAAGCTCCTCCCGAACACCGAGATGCGGATCCTCTCCCTCGACGACCCCGACCGGGACGCCGACGCCGACGAGGCCGGCGAGGTCGCCATCCGCGGCCCCCAGGTGATGAAGGGCTACCTCGGGAACCCCGAGGCGACGTCCGCGATGATCGACGCCGACGGCTGGCTGCACACCGGGGACGTCGGCCGCGTCGACGACGACGGCTGGCTGTTCGTCGTGGACCGCGTCAAGGAACTCATCAAGTACAAGGGCTTCCAGGTGGCCCCCGCCGAACTCGAAGCCCTGCTCCTCACGCATCCCGGTATCGCCGACGCGGCTGTCATCGGCGTCTACAACGAGGACCACAACGAGGTCCCGCACGCCTACGTGGTCCGCCAGCCGTCCGCCACCGACCTCTCCGAAGGAGAGGTCATGATGCACGTCGCCGAGCGCGTCGCCCCGTACAAGCGCGTCCGCCAGGTCACCTTCATCGACGCCGTACCGAGGGCCGCCTCGGGCAAGATCCTGCGCCGCCGACTGAGGGAGAAGTCTTGACACCGGCAGTGACCGCCACGCGCGCGCGTGGCATCGCCACGCTCACCCTGGACGCGCCCGCGACCCGCAACGCCCTGTCCGCGCACCTTGTGCGGGACCTCGCGGACGCGCTCACGGACTGCGGCAAGGACCCGGCCGTACGCGCGGTCGTCCTCACGCACACCGGGAACACGTTCTGCGCGGGCGCGGACCTGAAGCAGCCGCCCGACCCGGCGGCCTTCGTCGGCCTGCTCCGGCAGCTCCTGGAGCTGCCGAAACCGGTGGTCGCACGGGTGACCGGCCACGTACGGGCGGGCGGCCTCGGCCTGCTCGGCGCGTGCGACCTCGCGATCGGCGGACCGGAGACCTCGTTCGCGTTCACGGAGGTACGGATCGGAGTCACGCCCGCCGTCATCTCGATGCCGCTGCTGCCCCGCCTCGACCCGCGTGCCGCCGCCCGCCACTACCTCACCGGCGCCCGTTTCGACGCCGTGCAGGCCGCCCGTACCGGCCTGCTCACGGAGGCGGCCGAGGACGTCGACGCGGCCCTGGAGCCGATCCTCGACGGGCTGCGCAGGGCTGCGCCGGGCGCCCTGGCGGAGACGAAGCGGCTGCTCACGGCTAAGGTGCTGGAGATCTTCGACCGGGACACCACCGAGCTGACCGCCCTGTCGGCACGGCTGTTCGCCTCCGCCGAGGCCCGCGAGGGGATGACAGCGTTCCTCGAACGACGGGACCCGGTATGGACGCTTTGACACGCGAACCAAGACGCGAACCCAAACGCGAATCAAGACGCGAACCCAAGCAGGACCGCAGCCGGGTCACCCGCCAGCGCCTGCTGGAGGCCGCCGTGGCCTGCCTCGCCGAACACGGCTGGGCCGGCTCCACGGTCTCCGTCGTCGCGGAACGCGCAGGCGTGTCCCGGGGCGCCGCCCAGCACCACTTCCCGACCCGCGAGGACCTGTTCACGGCCGCCGTCGAGTACGTCGCCGAGGAACGCTCCACCGCGCTGCGCGCCCTCTTCCCCGAGGGCGCCGCCAACCGCCGCGCGGTGGTCGCCGCCCTGGTCGACCTCTACACCGGCCCCCTCTTCCGCGCCGCCCTCCACCTCTGGGTGGCCGCCTCGAACGAGGAGCAACTGCGCCCGCGCGTAACCGAGTTGGAGGGCCGCGTGGGCCGAGAGACGCACCGTATCGCGGTGGACCTGCTGGGTGCCGACGAGTCCCGTCCGGGCGTACGGGAGACGGTCCAGGGCCTGCTGGACATGTCCCGGGGCCTGGGCCTGGCGAACCTGCTCACGGACGACGCCGGACGCAGGGACCGGGTGGTGGCCCAGTGGGCGACCCTGCTGGACGAGTCCCTGGACCGGCCACCGGCACCGTGACCCCTCACCGCCCGGCCGGTCAGGGGCTGAGCCGCTCCACGCGCCAGCTCCCGTCCGCCTCCGCCACGTACCGCAGCCGGTCGTGCAGCCGGTTCTCGCGCCCCTGCCAGAACTCGACCGTCTCCGGGGCCACCCGGTACCCGCCCCAGTTCGGCGGCACCGGCACCTGCTCGCCCTCCGGATAGCGGGCGGCCAACTCGGCGTACGAGCCTTCGAGTTCGTCCCGGGAGCGGATCACCGAGGACTGCTCGCTGGCCCAGGCGCCGAGCTGGGAGCCGTGCGGCCGGGTGCGGAAGTAGGCGGCCGTCTCGTCGCGCCCCGTACGGCGTGCGACGCCCGTGACGACGACCTGGCGGCCCAGCGGCAGCCAGGGGAACAGCAGCGAGACGTACGGATTGGCGGCCAGGTCGCGCCCCTTGCGGGAGCCGTAGTTGGTGAAGAAGGTGAAGCCCTGCTCGTCGTACTGCTTCAGCAGCACGGTACGAGAGGAGGGCCGCCCGCCGGCGTCGGCGGTGGAGACGACCATGGCGTTGGGTTCGACGAGCCCGGCGTCCGCGGCGGCCTGCCGGAACCAGCGCGCGAACTGCTCCATGGGACCGTCGGCCAGCTCGCCCTCGGCGAGGCCGTCGGAGCGGTACTGCTTGCGCATGACGGCGGGGTCGACGGGATCGAGTGGGCCGTGGGAGGGGGCGGCGTCGGGGTCGGTCACACGGTCATCCTGCCGTATCGCCGCCGTCACCGAGCGAAATCGAGCGGCATCGAGTGGCACTGAGTGCCGCAAGGGCTCCCCAAAGGTGGCACCCGGGGATATCGTGCTGTTGCCCCTCCGGTTGGACGACCGGCCGAACGGGGCATCAGCCAGGTGACCGTTTCGGACCGCGAGCAGTGTGAAATGGCCGTGGAACCGCACCGGACACAAATCTCGCGCACCCGGCCGCACGGCCGTACCCCTGTCGCACACATCAAGAGGAGCCGCCTGATGTCCGACTTCGTACCCGGACTTGAGGGAGTAGTCGCTTTCGAGACGGAGATCGCCGAACCGGACAAGGAGGGTGGCGCACTCCGGTACCGGGGCGTCGACATCGAGGACCTGGTCGGCCACGTCTCCTTCGGCAACGTCTGGGGCCTGCTCGTCGACGGCGCCTTCAACCCCGGCCTGCCGCCCGCGGAGCCGTTCCCGATCCCGGTGCACTCCGGCGACATCCGGGTGGACGTCCAGTCGGCGCTGGCGATGCTCGCCCCCGTCTGGGGCCTGCGCCCGCTCCTCGACATCGACGAGCGGACGGCCCGCGACGACCTGGCCCGCGCCGCCGTCATGGCCCTGTCGTACGTCGCCCAGTCGGCGCGCGGCCAGGGCAACGCCATGGTCCCGCAGCGCGAGATCGACAAGGCGCAGTCCGTCGTCGAACGCTTCATGATCCGCTGGCGCGGCGAACCGGACCCGAAGCATGTGGCCGCGGTGGACGCCTACTGGACGAGCGCGGCCGAGCACGGCATGAACGCGTCCACCTTCACGGCACGCGTGATCGCGTCGACGGGCGCGGACGTGGCGGCGGCCCTGTCGGGCGCGGTCGGGGCGATGAGCGGCCCCCTGCACGGAGGCGCCCCCTCCCGGGTCCTCGGCATGATCGAGGAGATCGAACGCACGGGCGACGCGGAGGCGTACGTGAAACAGGCCCTGGACAAGGGCGAGCGCCTGATGGGCTTCGGCCACCGCGTCTACCGGGCCGAGGACCCACGCGCGCGCGTGCTGCGCCGCACGGCCCGGGAGCTGGGCGCCCCGCGCTTCGAGATCGCCGAGGCCCTGGAGAAGGCCGCGCTGGCGGAGCTGCACGCCCGCCGCCCGGACCGGGTCCTGGCGACGAATGTCGAGTTCTGGGCGGCGATCGTCCTGGACTTCGCCGAGGTCCCGGCCCACATGTTCACGTCCATGTTCACCTGCGCCCGCACGGCCGGCTGGTCCGCCCACATCCTGGAACAGAAGCGCACCGGCAGGCTCGTACGCCCGTCGGCCCGCTATATCGGCCCGGGGACGCGGAACCCGCAGGAGATCGAGGGGTACGAGGGGATCGCGCGCTGAGGTCGTCACCCGGTCGGGCTGCCCCGACCGAGTACGACGGACTGTGACCCGCTCCGATAATGTGACCCGCTCGAACGAGGGGAGACACGGCACATGCTGGTCGGGGCGGGGAACGGACGGCGCGGGTTGGTCCAGGTGACGCTGCTGGTGGCGGCACTGGCGGGCTCACTCACGGGCTGCTCGAAGGCAGCGGACGACGACGCGAAGACGAAGGTGACCGCGACCGCCTCGGCGACGGCGGACGGGGTGGGCGCCAAGAGCGGCGGCAGCATCGGAGCCGACGGCTCGGCCTGCGAGCTCCCCGTCACCTTCGACATGGCCGAGGACTGGACGGCGGAAGCCGTCGAAACGCCTCTGCGCCAGGGCCCGGTGTCCCTCGTGTGCGAGGTGGACGCCAAGCCCGCCGGGCACATCGGCTTCCTGCGCGTCTGGACCGGCGATCCGGGCGCCGACGACGCCCGCACAGTGCTGGAGGCCTTCATGGCAGCCGAGACCGGTGCGAGCAAGGCGCAGTACAGCACGTTCAAAGCGGGCCCCCTCGCCGGCGTCGAGGTGAAGTACGCGTACAAGACCGAGTTCGACGACGAGGCGAAGACCGAGCGCGCCCTCGCCGTCACGACCCCGCGCGGACCGGTCGTCGTACACCTCGGAGGTCTGGACACCGAGGAACACGAGGCGATGCTCCCGGCGTACGAACTCGCCAAGCGCACCCTGAGGGCTTGAGAAACCTGGGGCCTGAAGAACGCAGACGACCCGCGAGCTCGGTCCCTCCGGAGGAGGGGCCGGCCGGACGTACCGGCGAGCTCGCGGGTCGGGTGACTGCGTTGGATTCGGCCGGCTGCGTGTCAGTCGCCCACGCTGGTCCGGCACCGCATTGAACGTGGTGGCGAGCCGCTAGCCCGCAGCCACCTCACGCGTCCGGGTTTCACTCATGTACCCGATCACCTCCCATCATGTGTAAGCCACACCCTAGGAAGCGATCGACCGCGCATCAACCGATTTATCGAAGAGGTCGGGACGGAGACGACGGAGACGACGGAGACCACGGTGACGGCTGGGACGGCTGTCAGGCGGTCTGCCCGAACTGGATGCCCCGGCCGTTGGTGGCCAGGTACACCATGCCGGGAATGCGGGGGTCCCCGGTGATGGCCTCGCCGAGCCAGCCCCACTGGTGCTGGTCGTCGTTGATGCGCCGCCAGGTCTTCGCGGCGTCGTCGGAGCGGTAGACGCCGGTGACGCCTCCCACGGTGGCGACGTGGTAGACGGACACGTAGGAGGCGCCGTCGGCCGCCGCGCCGAAGCCGAGCGTGAGCGAGGCCTGGCAGCTCGTGACCTTCGCGAAGGACCTGCCGCCGTCGGTGGACCGGTACAGCCCGTTGCCCTTGGTGCTGAGCCACAGGTCTCCGGAGCGTCCCGGCGCCGCGACGAGCTTGAACCCGGCATCGCCGGAGGGGAGTCCGGTGGCCCGGGCCGTGAACGTCAGCCCCTTGTCGGTGCTGGCGAACAGCTTTCCGGTGGCGGTGTCGTACGCGTACAGGACCGCGGGGTCGGCCGGGTCCGCCACCGGCGTCGCGCCGATGGGGAAGGAGGCGACCTCGGACCAGGTGGCGCCGTTGTCCGTGGAGCGCTGGGTCGGATGCTTCGAGCCGTCCCAGTGCACGAAGGACCACACCAGGACGCTGCCGTCGGCGGTGGTGGCGATCGGCCCCGGTGCCTCCTTGGCGATGGACGGCTGGGACTTGAAGGGCGTCCAGGTCTGCCCGCCGTCGTTCGAGAAGGCGCCGTTGCCGTTGTCACCCGTGCCCGTGCGGACCACGTACGACGGCTTCTTCGCGGCCTGCGCGAGGCCCGTCGCCGTGGTGAAGAGGGGGTTGGTCGCCAGACCGCCGGCCGGAGACGCCGTGAGCCGGTCGTGGTAGAGCGTGCCGATGTCCCGTGAGCCGCTGAGCAGATGGGCCTGGCCGGTCGGGGGCGAGATCAGGAAGAGCACCGACGTCTCCTCCAGGCCACGGATCTGCGGGGCCCACTTCTTCAGGTCGCGGGTGCCGTAGAGGGTGGCGCCGGTGCCGTAGACGATGTGCCGGGAGTCGAACGGGTCGACGGCGACCATCTGGATCCACCAGCCGAACGTCGGCGCGGCCTTGCCCCACTTGAGGTAGGGGGTCTCCGACACGTCGATGGTCGCCGAGTCCTTGAGGGAGGTCCAGGTCCGGCCCCCGTCGGTGGTGCGGAACAGGGTGTCGCCCGACGACCAGCGGTTGTTGGTGGTGACGACGACCGTGCCGGTGCGCTGGAGGTCGACGGCGGCCCCGCCGTATCCGAAGCCGTCGGCGCCGCCGGGCTTCACCGGTGTCACGTCGGTCCACGTACCCGTGGTGACGGCCAGTTTGCGCACGCTGCCGTTGAACTGGCCGTTGGGGCCGGGGGCGTCGGCGTACGTCACGTACAGCTCCTTGGCGCGGCTGTCGTACGCGGCCCGCATCGGCATCTTGGCCGCGGGCCCGGCCGGCTGTCCCGGGACGGGTACCCACTTGGTGCCGTCGGTGGTGCTGTACAGGGTGACCGCGGCCGAGGTGCCGTCGCCGTCACCCCAGCCGGCGTACAGGGTGCGCCCGGCGGCGACGAGGACGGTGACGCCCTGGCCGGAGGCGCTGGGCTTGGGCGGGAAACCCGGCGCGGCGCCCCAGGTGGCGCCCCGGTCCGTCGACTTGAGGAGACCGTCGTGCCGGGTGCCCAGCCAGAGGGTGTCACTGTTGCGCGGGTCCACGAGGAGGCGCTCGCCCGTGCCCCGCCCGTCCTCGTTGGAGCCGAGCTTCACGGTGAGGTCGGTACGGGTCCAGGTCGCCCCGCGGTCGTCGGAGCGCAGGAACGCGCCGTTGCCCGCCCACGACTGGGTGTAGCTGCCGAGGGCGAGGTAGAGGCGGTCCGGCTTGGCGGGGTCGATGGCCAGGGACTCGACGCCGAGGAGGTTCGAGTCGTCCTGGCTGAGCCAGTCCAGCAGCGGGATCCAGCGGGCCGCGCCGTCGTCCCAGCGGTAGGCGCCGCCCATGTCGGTACGGGCGTAGGCGAGCCCCTTGACGGCGGGGTGGAACACCACGCCGGTGACGAATCCGGTGCCGCCGATGACCACGTTGTGCCAGTCGTAGGGCGCCGCGGCGGGTGCGGTCCCGATCGTGGATTCCGTGGCCTGGGAACGGCCCTGGAGGGACGGGAGGCCGACGAGCGCGGCGGTGGCGGCGCCGGCGGCGGTCCCGGCGAGAACGGAACGCCGACTCAGATCGGACGCATGCATGACATACCTCAATCTGTGGAGCTGAGGGGGAGGAGGTCGGGCCACGGTGCGGGTCGGTGACGGTGACCGACTCGAACGATGATCACTCCGGGTCATTGTGCATGCGCACTGTGTGGTTGACCGCCTGGCTACGCCGAAGGGCGGAGCGTGTTGCCGGGGCTCCGGGAAGGGTTCCGCGGCGGGGTCTCGCGTAGGGCTTCGCGGTGGGCTTCACAGAAGGTCGCAGAGGGTCACGGGAGGTCGCAGGGGATCACAGGGGGGTGCTACGGCGGGCTACGGCGGGCTCTGCGCGAGAAGGGACGTTCCTGCGGCCTGCGCCTCGAACCGGCTTCCGTCGGCGCTCATCCGGCCGGCGCGCGCACCATGAACACGTCCACCGGGTCCTCGCGCTCGACCGTGAACCCGTGCCGCTCGTACAGCCGCCGGGCCGGGCTGCCCTGGAGCACGTCCAGCCGGACGCGGATGCCCTCGCTGTCGCACCGTTCCAGCAGTTCGCGCAGGATGCCCGAACCGATGCCGGTGCCCTGAAGCCTCGGGTCGAGGTAGAAGTGCTCCAGCCAGTGGGCGTCCTCGGCCGGGCGCAGGGCCACGCAGCCCGCGAACTCGCCGCCCACCTCGATCACCCAGGTGTGGGCCGCCTCGAACCCGTCCCTGAACCGCTGCCGGACGCGCTGCTCGTCGTAGCGCCCGAGTCGTTCCAGATCCGCCCGCATCACGACGGCGCGCAGTTCCGCCACCGCCTCCACGTCCGACGCCGACGCCGGTCGTATGTCCCAGTCAGCCATGATCGGCACGGTACTACTCCGTTGACGCACTCCCGGAGCGTGCGATTTCCTGGCGCCGTGTCTGATCTTCGTATCGTCCCCGTGAGTGATGTCGACGAGGTCGCGCTCGAGGACTGGCGGCACGTCCACAACGTGATCGTCCCGCCCGCTGCCATGTCCCTCGACGACGTACGTGAGCGCGGCGCGCGGGTTCGGGGCCGAGATGTACGGGCTGGGCCTCGCGCTCGCCCGGGAGCTGGGGGCCGGCCGGATCGAGACGGTCGTACTGGCCGTCAACGAGGACGGGCTCGCCTTCGCGCGCGGCCACGGTTTCGTTGAGGTCGAGCGGTATGTGCTGGACGGGGAGAGCGACCTCTGGGTCGATCTGCGGCTGGCGGGCGCGGAATCATGAGGGCGCGGGATCGTGAAGGCCGCGGACGTTCCGGACGGTCGGTTTGGTCCGGCGGTGGTGGGGCAGGAGGGGCTTGTTCCCGGACTACGGCGAATTTCCGCCGTGCAACGATTTCCTTCGAACTTGGGGGAACCCGATGTGTGCTGTGTCACGTTCGAGTTGAATGATGGTGAGTGAGCGAACCGTCGCGCAGTACGTGCGGACGCGGCCTGCAGGGGGTCCAGGTGAGTGCTTCCCGGCGTAGTGGGACCACCGACGAGCTGGGACCGGACGAGCCCGAGAGGGACGGCCCGGAAGGCTCGGACGGCGGTGGGTTCGACCTGCTCGCAGCCCTTCTCGACGGCATGGACGCCGCCCTGTGCGCCTTCGACGTGGACGGGGTGGTCACCCACTGGAACCGGGAGGCCGAGCGGATTCTCGGATGGACCGCCGCCGAGGCCGTCGGGCGGCACGGGTTCGCCGGATGGGCCGTGCGCAAGGCCGACGCCGAGGAGATCGAAGGGCGGCTGCTGTCCGCGATGCACGCCCCGGGCCGCCAGGTGCACGAGTTCGCGCTGCTGACCAAGGACGGCGGGCGCGTGCTCGTACGGACCCAGTCGGCCGCCGTGCGCGGGCCCGACGGCAAGCCCGCCGGGCTGTACTGCGCCTTCAGCGAAGTGCACGCGCAGATCGACCTCGAGCGGTCGATCGCGCTGAGCGAGGCCCTGTTCGAGGACGCCAGCTGGGGTGTCGTGCTCGTCGACGCCGATCTGCGGCCCGCCGTCGTCAACGCGCACGCCGCCCGCGCGCTCGGCACCGGCCGTACCGCCGTGCTCGGGCGGCCCCTCGGGGAACTCCTCGCGCAGGGTGTCGAGGAGCTGGAGAGCGCGCTGACGCACGTACTCGCCGAGGGCGCGCCGCCCGCTCCCGCCGAGATGTGGGTGAGCGTGCGGACGCCCGAGGGCGAGAAGCGGCGCTGCTGGCGGAGCGGGTTCCTGAGGCTGGCCTCGCCGCTCACCGAGGAGCCGGTTCCCCTCGGGGTGGGATGGCTGTTCCAGGACATCACCGAGAGCAAGCAGGTCGAGCAGGAGGCGGCGCAGCTGCGGTTCCGCACCCACCAGCTGCACCGCGCCGCACGGGCCTCCGCCGAGTGCGAGGACCCCGCCGAGGCCGCGACCGTGCACCTGGACTTCGCCCTCGCGGGCTTCGCCGACCACGCGCTCATCGACCGGATCGCCGTCATCGGCGGCGAGGCGGCCGACGGTACGGCGGACGACGGGGACGGGCCGGTACGGCTGGTCCGCATCGCCGCCACGCCCTCCGGGGCGCCGGGGCCCAGCGTCCTCGCCGGCCAGGCCGGACTGCCGGTGGGCTACGGCGACGGGCACCCGGCCCTGCAGTGCGTCGAGCGGGCCGGGTCCGTGCGGGCGAGCGCCGGGTCGTACGCCGCGGAGCAGGCCCACGCGTGGGCCGTCCAGCGCCGGTGGCCGCCCGACTCGGTCCACGCGCTGTGCGCGGTGCTGCGCAGCCGGGGCCGCACCCTGGGCGTCGTGACGTTTCTGCGGGGTACCGGAAGGAGCCAGTTCGAGCGCACTGACGCGATGTACGCGGAGGACGTGGCCGCCCGCATCGCGACGGCCCTGGACCTGGCCGGTCTCGGGGAGCAGGACGGCCGTCGGGCCCCGTAAGGGGCGCGGGGAACTGCGCGACCAGCCACGAACCGGCCGGCAGTTTTGCTACCCGCCGATCCAGCCCGTTCCGCCCATCCTGCGGAGCTCATCGCTCGTAGAAGATCCGGTCGCCGTACTGCTTCAGGATGCGGGCGTTCCAGTCGTGGCCGCCGTCCACGTTGCCGGAGCGCAGCAGCGGGGGCTCGATGCCCCGCTCCGCCAGGATGCCCGCCGCCGTCGCCATGACCGACTGGAGCAGGGCCGACGTGACGACCGTGGAGGCGGGGGCGAAGGGCGCCGGGATGGTGTCGAGGGTGAGCTCGGCGTCACCGGGGGCGATCTTCGAGTCGAGTACGACGTCGCAGTGGTCCTTGAGGAACGTGCCGGAGGAGTTCCGGGGCGTCGTCTCCGTCGCGTACGCCACCGAGGTCACGCCGATGACCCGCACGCCGAGTGCACGCGCGTGCAGCGCCATCTCCACCGGGAGGGCGTTGCGGCCGGAGAGGGAGATGATCACGAGTACGTCCCCGGAGCGCAGCGGTGACGTGTCCAGGACGGCGGTGGCCAGGCCGTCGACACGCTCCAGGGCGGAGCCCAGCGTGGCCGGCATGACGTCGACGCCGACGACGCCCGGGACGGCCAGCAGGTTCATCAGGGCGAGGCCGCCCGCGCGGTAGACGAGGTCCTGTGCGGCGAGCGAGGAGTGCCCGGCCCCGAAGGCGAACAGGCGCCCCTCGGCCGCCACGGTGTCGGCGATGAGCGTGGCGGCGGCCGTCACGGCGTCCGCCTCCTCGTCACGCACCCGCCGCAGCAGCCCGATCGCGGCGTCGAGGAACTGCCCGGCCAGTTGCCCGGCCTGCTGTCCGGTCGGCTTGCTGTCGCTCAGTTCCGGCATGTCCGGGGCCCCTCGGAGGTTCGAAGCGTCTTCGAAGTGTCTTCGAAACGTCTGCGTCGCCGATCACGGTGAGGTCTGGACCACTGCCCTGTCAACAGCGCGAGCGGCCGTTCCCGCGCCCGTCGCCGTACCCTCGGGGAAACGTGGTGTCTACCCGGCCGCGAGGATCTGTAACCGTGTGGTTCCCCCGCGGCGGCACGGTTGTCAGTGGTATGCGTCAGAATTGAAGCCAGGGCCAGCGCACGCGCCGGAGCCGTCGAGCCTCCGGCACATCTCATCAAGGGGCACGAATGTCCGGACTGATCGATACGACGGAGATGTATCTCCGCACCATCCTCGAGCTGGAGGAGGAAGGTGTGGTCCCCATGCGCGCCCGGATCGCCGAGCGGCTGGACCAGAGCGGACCGACGGTCAGCCAGACCGTGGCGAGGATGGAGCGGGACGGTCTGGTCGCGGTCGCCAGCGACCGGCACCTCGAGCTCACGGACGAGGGCCGCCGCCTGGCCATCCGTGTCATGCGCAAGCACCGCCTCGCGGAGTGCCTGCTCGTCGATGTGATCGGCCTGGAGTGGGAGCAGGTCCACGCGGAGGCGTGTCGCTGGGAGCACGTGATGAGCGAGGCCGTGGAGCGCCGCGTTCTCGAACTCCTGCGCCACCCCACCGAGTCGCCCTACGGCAACCCGATCCCGGGCCTGGAGGAGCTGGGCGAGAAGGACGGCGCGGACCCCTTCCTCGACGAGGGCATGGTCTCGCTGGCCGACCTCGACCCGGGTGTGGACGGCAAGACGGTCGTCGTACGGCGCATCGGCGAGCCCATCCAGACGGACGCGCAGCTGATGTACACGCTGCGCCGCGCGGGTGTGCAGCCCGGTTCGGTGGTCAGCGTGACGGAGGCGGCCGGCGGGGTGCTGGTCGGCAGCGGCGGCGAGGCGGCAGAGCTGGAGGCGGACGTGGCCTCGCACGTGTTCGTGGCGAAGCGCTGACCCGGCCTCCGCTGCCGCACCGTCAACTCCTCTGACCTAGGAGGAACTTGCCGGGTTCTGGGATCCGTGCCGTTCCAGGGCGCCAATCCAAGATTCAGTGTGCGGAATCGCAGCGCTCGGCCGTTTCGCGTGCCACGCTGTCGCGAAGGCATATGACTTGAGGGCTCTTGGCCGGGTTCGGCAGCGGTGGCGCCCGGCGGGGAGGGGGAGCGTGAGGATGTGCCGCGGACGTGAAGAGGGCCCCGGCGCCAAGTGGCGCCGGGGCCTGTCCTCCCCTGTGCTGACCCGGAGCCCCGAGCTCCCAGGGTCATCCCCTACGGACCGTTTTCCCCGAGCGGTCCGCCTCCCGCAGAAGATCTCCCCTCGGCCACGCGGATCATTCCTTGAGCGGTGTCACTCGAACGAGGGGTGTTGCGGCCGCAGACCGCATTTTCGAATAGCCATTCGATAATCTGTGGTCCAGCGATCCGGTGATCTGGTCCCATTGACTCAGTGATCCAGCGATCGGCAGAGGAAACATCGATAGCTAGGGGGGTGCCAGGACCTGTGGCGCGGCGTATCGACGTGACCGGAGCAGGCGGCGTACGACTTGCCGCCTGGGAGTTCGCCGACCCTCCCAAAACCGGCGAGGAGCAGGCCCGGCCAGGAGACCCCGACCGGGCACCCGGCGTGCTGTTACTGCACGGGCTCATGGGCCGTGCCTCGCACTGGGCGTCCGCCGCCCGCTGGCTGGGCGAGCGGCACCGGGCCGTCGCACTCGACCAGCGGGGCCACGGCCAGAGCGACCGTCCGCCCGGCGACATCTACACCCGCGAGGCGTACGTCGAGGACGCCGAGGCGGCGATCGAACAGCTCGGCCTCGGCCCGGTCGTCCTCATAGGCCACGCCATGGGCGCCCTGACCGCCTGGCAGCTCGCCGCGAAACGCCCCGACCTGGTGCACGGCCTGATCATCTGCGACATGCGGGCGTCGGCGCTGGGCGCGGCCTCCCAGCGGGAGTGGGAGGACTGGTTCAAGGCCTGGCCCGCCCCCTTCGCCACCCTCGCCGACGTACGCAAGTGGTTCGGTGAGGACGACCCCTGGGTGGAGCGGCCCAGTCCCTCGCGCGGCGAGTTCTACGCCGAGGTGATGCAGGAGTCCCCCGACGGCTGGCGCCCCGTCTTCGAGCCCGAGCAGATGCTCAAGTCCCGCGAGACCTGGGTGTTCGACGCGCATTGGGAGGAGCTGACGCAGGTCCAGTGCCCCACCCTGGTCGTGCGCGGCCTGGACGGTGAACTGGGCCGGGCGGAGGCGCAGGAGATGGTCCGCGTCCTGCCCAGGGGCGAGTACGCGGAGGTGGCCGACGCCGGCCACCTCGTGCACTACGACCGGCCGGAGGCCTGGCGCGCGGCCATCGAACCGTTCCTGGAGGGCGTACTGACCCAGTAGCAGGGCACCGGTGTCAGTCCGGTGTCAGCCCTTGCCGCCCCCTCCCGTCACCGTCAGGAAGGCCACCGCCCCGGCCGCCACGAGGGTCACCGCGAGCAGGCACCAGCGGCGGGCCTCGTGGAAAGCCGCCCGGATCTGCCAGACGTGCGCCATGGCGAGCAGCCAGCGTACGAAAGGTTCCGTGCGGGCGATGTTGGCCTTCGCCCGGTCCAGATGCCCTCGCAACTGTTCGCGGCGGTGCGGGTCGGTCTCGGCCGCGAGCGCGCGGTGGATGTTCACGGCGACGGCACGGTGACGCAGCAGGTCGTCGACGCCGGTGGCGGCGGAGCCGAAGAAATCGGCGGGGGAGGCGTCGACCAGCTCGCGCAGTCCGCGTGCCGCCGGGGTGCCGAGCGTGGCCGCAGTGGTGATCGGCGGCACGAGCACCCGGCTGACCTGCCAGACGGCGAGGCAGACCCCGGCGAGCGCGACGGCCAGCGCACCGCCTGCGATCAGCGCCTCGCCCAGCCCGTGCACCTTCCCGACGGCCACCAGCGGCCCACCGCCGACGAGCGCGACCCCGACCGCGCCGAACGAGGCGATCATCCACCGTGCGGCGGCCCGCAGTTCGGGCACGGCGTCGAGCGGGGAGGGGAGGGCGTCGAAGGGCGTGCCGACACCCGGCCCGGACGGGACGGGCGGCGGTTCTGTGTTCACCGCGGCCAGTCTTCGGACGTGGGGGAGTCCTTGGTCAGCGCCTGGGGCGGCCCGTCGTCGTCGGGCACGTCCGGGTAGAGGACCCACGCCGTGCCGTCGTAGAACTCCAGCACGCCGTTGTCGCCGAGCCGTACTTCGTTGATCTTCGGGGCGTCCGCCATGCCCGCAGTATCCCAGCCGGTGGTCGCCACCGATCGGTCAACAGGCCGCCGATTCGACGTCGTTGAGGTAGTGCAGCACCGCGGCGATCGCCGCCCGCTGGGTCGGCTGCCGAAGCCCGGCGGCGAGCCCGGGGCCGCGTTCGCCGGCGAGGATCCGCTCCAGGACCGAGGCCATCTGCGCGAGGACGGGGTCCGAGGCGAACCCGTCCAGGTTCTCGCGGCTCACCTCGCCGGTCCCGTCCTGGCCGAGAGCGGCGGCGACGAAGCTGCCGAAGGCGATGCCGAGATGCATCACGGTCCACAGTTCGACGGGTACGGTCGCCCGGCCGGCCAGCGCGTCGAGCGCGCGCTGGGCCACCCTGGCGTCGAGAGGTCCCAGCCCGCCGAGCACACCCGGTCCGCGCTCACCGCCCTGGATCCGGCCCAGTACGTCGGCCAGGGGGACGAACATCGGGTCCAGCGAGACGAGCCGGGCGAGGTGCTGGCGCAGCTTCACCTTCGCCGCCGTGTTGCGCCGCTCGGCGGCCACCAGCGCCGAGAGCACCGGCTCCCAGGTCATGCCCCACACCGCCAGCTGTACGACGCCGAGCCGGTTCGCCCCCGTTTCTTCCTCCCGCGCACTCTCGCGGGCCTCCCGGACCAGCGTGGCGAGCGTCTCCCGGGCGCGGGTGAGCCCCGGGTCCAGGCCGGCCAGCAGCAGGTCCAGGGCGACCCCGGGCACCGCGCCCACCCGCACGCACAACTCCTCGACGTTCGACGGAAGCTGAGCGTCGGCGGTTGCCCCGAACTCCCGGAGGTCGCCCACCAGGGCCACCGCCGCGTTCATCGTCCGGCCGCCCCCGCTGAGCCTGGCGAGCAGCGCCCCCGCGAGATGGTGGGCGACCGCTCCCGCCGCGTCCCGCGCGTGGCTGTGCAGATAGGTACCGAGGTTGGCGTGGCCGACCGCGACGAGCGCCGGAAACCCCGCCCGGTACGCGTACCGCAGACTGTCCCGCTCCCGGGCGATCGCCACCTCGCCGTGTCCGCGCACGTCCGCCACATTGGCGAGCGCCCCGAACACCTCACCCAGGTACATGAAGTCCCCGGAGCCCTCGAAGACCTCCCGGCACTCCTCGAGCAGCCGCAGCGCGTCCTGTGTCCGGCCCAGGCGCAACAACGGCATGTACGCGGGCAGGCGGGCCTGCGCGAAGTCGGTGACCGCCGCGCCGCGCGCTCTTTTGGAGCCGCACAGGTCGTCGGCGTACTCCAGAGCCCGCTGCCACTCGCCCGCCTCGATCGCGGCGCGCTGCCCGGTGTCGCACAGCTCCTCCCAGACCTCCCACCAGTCGACTCCCTCCCGGGGCCCGCGTTCCCGGGGGACGTCTCGCATCCGCCGGTGCAGGGAGTCGGCCTCGGCGAGGGCCTCGCCGGCCCGGTCGGTCTGCGACAGGACGTGCAGCCGCTGGACCTCGTACAGGAGCGTCGTCCAGGTGCCCAGGCCGGCCCGTCGCGCGTGGTCGGCGCCCTGGTCGGCGAGGGCGAGTGCCTCGGTCAGGCGTCCGGTGCGCAAGCAGACGTCGACCAGGCCGCTGGTCGCGGTGGCGGCGGCGGAGTGGTCCCCGCGTTCGAGCGCCGAGGCCAGGGCGGCGCGTTCCTGCCGTTCGGCGAGGACCGGGTCGGTCTCGCCGACCACCCGCGCGAGCGCTTCTGTCGGCGGCACCACTCCGCTGCCCGGCGCGGACGCGGCGCGGACCGCGATCCGGCGCAGCAGCGGCAGCACACGGGCCCTGGTCGGACCCGAGACGTCCCGGCGCAACACGGCTTCCAGCAGCGTCGCGGCGGACGACTCCTGCCGCATCCGGATCAGATAGGGCGCGGCGGACAGCGCGGCGTGCGTGAGCAGCGGCCCAGCCAGCTGGGCGCCCTCCGCGTCGGTGCCCTCGCGGGTCCACGCCATCTCGAAAATGTGCAGCCAGTACCCCGACATCCGCGTGTCGACCAGCTCCCGGACCCGCGCACCGGCCCGCGCCCGCCCTTCGGCGGCGACGGCGGCCTGGATCTCGTACGACTGTCCAGGCCGCGTGGTGAGCAGACCATGGCCGACCAGTGTCCGTAGCGCCGTCTCAACAGGTCTGTCCGCGTGGCCGAGTTGGATGCACAGGTCGGGCCAGTTGTGGTCCACGGCCGGACGGGTGCGGTCCGTCTCCTCCAGACAGCACAGGATGTGGAACAAGTCGCGGTCGACGGGGGTGAGTTCGGCTGCGATTCCGGCGGACCAGGCGCGGAGTGCGCGTAGGTGCTCGTCGTCGGCGGTGTCGCCGGTGCCATCGGCCGCCGATGCCCGGATTCCGGCGGCCGGCAGCCGGGTCAGGCGCTCCGGATCGGCGGCCTGGGCGTCGGCCAGCTCCAGCAGCCTCGGGTGGCCCTGCGCGAGTTGGAGAAGTCCGGTGCCGAGTCGCCGGGCAGCCGCAGGGGGCGTACCGGGGAGCCGTCCGTCGATCAGGCGTGCCAGGTGGGGCAGTTCGCGGGCGAGCAGCAGTGCCTCGTCGGGGGTCAGCAGGTCGACCGGTTCGGTCCGTACGCGCGGCCCCAGCCCGGCCGGCCGGACGCGCCCGCACAGGATCAGGCGCCCCGCCCCGGAGTGCCCGGACATCGCGGCGACCAGATCCTCCCAACGCCGGTCCCGCCAGGCCCTGTCGGGGGTCAGCAGCGCGTCGATGCCGTCGACGACCAGCAGCGCCCGCTCCCGCCCCAGCCACGAGACGACGGTGCGGACGAATTCCTCCGCCGGCTGTCCGGGCCCCCCGCCCGCGTCCAGCAGATGCAGGCAGCGCAGTCCCGGCACCGCCTGTTCCAGGGCCAGCGCGAAGGAGGCGAGCGCTCCCTCCGAATACTGCTGCTCCTGTTCCTGGGGTGCCGTGAACCAGACGACCCGTTCGAAGGCGTGCGCGTGCGTCGCGGCCAACTCCCCTGCGCACGCGGTCTTTCCGGCCCCGGGCATGCCTTGCAGCAGCACTCCGCAGAACCCGCTGCGGGGGGCCAGCGCTGCGCCGGCACGCGCGAGGAGGGCCACACGGCCGACGAAGTACTCCGGTACGGGCGGGAGCTCGGCGGCCATCTCCTGGCCGGGGGCGCCCGTCGCGTCCGGCACCTGACCGATCGGCGCCCCCAGGGTGAGCCTCACCGCCCGCGCCCCGAACAGTGCGGGAGTCGCCGCCCGGAGAGCTGACGCTGGCACCCCCTCCGCCGGGGAGCCCGACTCCGACAGCTCGGCCACCACCCCAGCCAGCGCCCGGGGCAACACCCTTCCCTCGATGACCAGTTGACGGTACAGACCCTCGGCGAGGGCGATCGCGAACCCGTCCTCCACCGGGTACCGCATGGCCAGCACCGCACACCCGAGCCGCTCGACGAGGTCCCCGGCGACGGCCCCGACCACGGGCCCCTCTGGGTCGGTGGAAGCCTCGTCGCCCGCCGAGGTCCCGGCCGCGGCCGACCAGCAGGCCGACAGCGTGACCAGACAGACGTCACGGGCGGTGCCGAGAAGGCCGACGAGTTCGGGTGCCCGGATACGGTCGGGGCGCCCGGCGTCGGTCTCCAGGAGGAGTTCGCCGGGGGCGCCGTGGCCGGAGACGTGGACGAGGTCCCAGCCGGCCGGCCGCGCCAGTACGGCACGCAGCCGCTCGCGCGTCACCCCGTACTGCAGGGTGTGCACCTCCACAGCGAGCCCGGAGCGCGCCGCGTCTGTGAACAGCCGGGTCAGTGCGAGCCGTTCGCGCCGCAGGTTCAGCGCACGGCTGCCCTCGGGCAGACTGAACAGCGCCAACACCCTTACGGGCCGCTCCCTTCCACGCTCCTCACCCTCGCGCCCCGCACCCCACTGCGTCACCAGCGTCACGTCCTGGACGGCCAGTGGCCGCCCCTCCGCATGCGCCAGCTCCAGGGGTACGAACATCAGACGCCGCGCGGCCGGCACGTCCCTCGGCACGACGACCCGGACCACCGCCGGGGCCGCCGCGAGCAGCGCGGGTGCGACGGGCCCGAGGACCTCCGTGCCGATCCACGTGCCCACGTCCCGGACGATCTCCCGCTCCCGCGCGGCCCGTACGTCCGGGGCCGCGTGCCGGCGCAGATATCCGGGCAGGTCGAGGAAGGCCTCGTACTGCGGGCCGGTCGGGTCGAGGCGGACCTCGTGCCGGGCGAGGACCCCGCCGTCCGGCGCCACCAGCACCCACCGCCAGCGGTAGGGCCCGGCGAAGTCCTCGACGTGCAGGGTCAGTTCGACCACGGACTGATCGGGACCATCGGTCCGACCGGCCGGATCGGACTGGGCCGGCATCGGGGTCAGATCCCGAACTGCTTGCGCAGGCCCTGGATGACGGCGAGCGCCTGTTCCACGCGGGCGCGCACAGGGTGGCCGGCGGGGAGTTCCCGCAGTCCGCGCGCGTACATGTCCTCCGCAGTGCCGAGGTGTTCGTGATGGCCGGTCTGCACGAGCCCGAAGAGCGTGCCGCCGAGGTTGATGAGGCGGATCGCGTGCATCGGATGGTCGTCCGGGGTGTCGCGCAGTGCGGCGCGGGCGTGTCTGGCGGCTTCGTTCAGGATGGCGCCGTCGTTGTTGGTGCGTCCTTTGCGGAGCAGGGAGTTGGCGAGGTTGGACTCCTGCCCGAGGCGTTCCTCGTTCTGCCCGGCAGCGCGCACCGGCATGAGGTCGAGGCAGCCGCGGTACAGGGCGATGGCCTCGTCGATGGACTCCTCGTCCTCCGTGCTGTCGTAGACCTCCTGGAGGGCGGTGGCCAACGAGGCCATGTGCCGGGGGAGTTCCGTGTCGCCGGGCGGGGACTTGTCGACGGCCTGGCGGCCGTAGTCGACGGACTTGATCAGGTCGGGGGCGGACCGGTCGCGCTCCCAGCTCAGCCGGTGCAGCACGCACAGCGAGGAGAGGGCGGCGGCGTGGCGGATGTCGCCGACCGGGTAGACCTCCACGGCCAGCTCGGCGGCCTGGAGTGAGCCGCGCAGCAGTTTCGGGTCACCGGTGCGGCCGTACGCCAGCCGCAGGTCGTCGGAGACGCCGAGAGGTTCGAGATGCTCGGACTCTGCCGCGGCCCCGGGCTTGTCGTAGCTCCTGGACTTGGATCTGCCGAACCATCTGGCCATGCGCAGGCTCCCCCCTGAACGCTTCCGTCACCCCCTCAATCCCCTCGATTCGCCTCGCAAATCCCTTATGCCGTAGGCAAGTTCGGCTTGTGCGCGAGTCTCGGGCCCGGGCGGGTTCAGCCCTTGCTGACCGCCGCCAGGATCTCTGGCAGCCGCCGTGCTGTGCGCGGGGCGGAGAGCCGTAGGCCGAGGAGTACCAGCAGGGCGCCGTATCCCGCGCCGACGGGCAGCAGCAGCCAGGTCCACCGGTCGCCGTCCGAATCGACGCTCAGCCAGATCATGAGGGCGATGACGGGGGCGCACAGCAGAGCCGCCCCGACCATGCCGCCCAGAATGGCGACCGTGGCGAGCCCGGACTGCCCGGGGGCGACGTTCTTGTAGCCCTCCTGCGGAATGGAGTACGGGAACCGGGCCGACGACCAGGCCCCGGCCGCCAGCATCGCCCCCAGCAGCGCGAGGGACAGCCCGAGTGCCTGCGGCAGGGCGGCCCAGTCGTCGAGCAGCGCGGTGGTGAGAACGACCACGAGGGTGGCGTACGGCAGGCTGATCAGCAGCAACGCCAGTGCACGGCCGCGCAGTTCGGCGTACGCGTCCCGGGTGGACGAGATCGTCGTCGCCACCATCCAGAAGGCGGAGGTGTCCTGGCCGAACTGGTTGTACATCTGGATGCCGAGCATCCCGGCCGCGAAGCAGGCGAAGTAGACCGAACCGGTGCCCTGCAACGCGTTGAACACCGGCACGATCAGCCCGATCGCGAGCGAGGTCACCCACGCGGCCTTCGTCTTGGGGTCCCGCCACGCATAGCGCAGGCTCCGCTCCATGACCGTCCCGGTACGCCCGCCGGGCAGCAGCCGCGCGAGCCCGCCGGACGCCCGCTCCCGCTTGCCGGAGGGCTCGGCGGCCTGGAGGGTGGACCCGTCGGGAGAGGTCATCAGCCGGGTGAGGTTCCGCGACCAGGCTCCCAGCAGCAGCACCAACGCTGCCGCGCTGAGCGCGAGTTGGGCGACCGCGACCCCGTACGAGCCCTCGCTCACCGAATCCACCGCCCCGAGGGCGGAGGCCGGCGGCACCCATGCCAACACATGCGCCGCCGGGTCGAGTTGGCCGAGCCCCGCCGAACCGAGCTGTTGCATACCGAAGTTGACGAGCTGCGCCCCGACCGCGACGACAAGACCGCTGAGTACGGCGAGATCGCGCCCCTTGCGGCTGCTGAGCAGCCGGACGTTGGCGGCGGCGACGGCCCGCGCGAGCGCCACGCACACCAGCAGCGCGAGGGGAACGGCGACGAGCGACACGACGAACGCCGCCCCACCGCGCGCCAACGCGATCACCGACCCGACGAGCAGGGACAGTGTGAACAGCGGCCCGATACCGACGAGCGAGGCCACGAGCAACGCCCGGACCAGCGGCCGGGGGCGCAGCGGGAGCATCACCAGCCGGGTCGGGTCGAGGGTCTCGTCCCCGCTGGGGAAGAACAGCGGCATGAAGGCCCAGCCCACCGCCATGACCGCCAGAAGGAGGACGGTGACGGACGCGGCGTGCGCGTTGCCGCGCAGGGCGAGCAGCCCGAGGAACTGGAGCGCGGCGATCAACAGCACGGCGACGACGGAGAAGATGTACGCGGCCCGTCGCCCCGCGGACTGCCGCAGCCCGTTGCGCAGCAGCGACAGCTTCAGCCGTACGACGACGGCCGTGACCGACCTTTCGCCCGTCACCGGGAGCCGCCGCCCAGCCAGTCGAGGTGGGACCCGTGGTCGCGCCCGCCCGCGCCGACGAGTTCGAGGAACGCCTGCTGGAGCGAGGGCGCGTCGCCCCGCACCTCGGCCAGTGTGCCGTGCGCCCGGATCCGCCCCGCCGCCATCACCGCGACCCAGTCGCACAGCGACTCGACCAGCTCCATGACGTGGGAGGAGAAGACGACGGTGGCGCCGGAGGCCGTGTACCGCTCCAGGACACCCCGGATGATCTGCGCCGACACCGGGTCCACGCCCTCGAACGGCTCGTCGAGGAACAGGACTTCGGGATTGTGGAGGAGAGCGGCGGCCAGGCCGATCTTCTTGCGCATGCCGGTCGAGTAGTCGACGACGAGCTTGTGCTGGGCGCCGGCCAGATCGAGGACGTCGAGAAGCTGGGCGGCCCGCTTGTCGACCTCGACACCGGGCAGGCCGCGCAACCGCCCCGAGTAGGCGAGGAGTTCACGCCCGGACAGCCGCTCGAAGAGCCGAAGCCCTTCGGGCAGCACCCCGATCCGCGCCTTGACCTCGACGGGGTCGCGCCACACGTCGTGCCCCACGACCTCCACGGTGCCCTGGTCGGGCCGCAGCAGCCCGGTCACCATCGAGAGCGTGGTGGTCTTCCCGGCCCCGTTCGGCCCGACGAGCCCGACGAACTTCCCCGCAGGCAACTCCAGATCGATCCCGGCAACAGCAACCTGCTGCCCAAACCGCTTCCAGAGCCCCTGCACCCGCACGGCAGCACCATCAACCATGCGAGAGACCCTAGGTGAGACTCCCTGGTTTTTGGCCTTTAGGGGCGCGGGGAACTGCGCGACCAGCCACAACAGACCCGCAGCCGCCACGCAAACCGAAACCAGGCATCCCAATAGGCGAGTTACCGATCCCTACCGCACGCATAGGCGAGCGGCGAGATCAACTCCTCCGCATCAGGCAGCCACCGATTCGCAGGCGTAGGCCGGCAGGCCCACTGCACAGCCCCCCGGGACGCGTACCGAGTGGGCGGCGCGGCCACGTACGCCCCCTCGCCCAGCGCCACCAGGTCCAGCGAAGCCGGCGACCAGCCCAACTTGCGTACAAGATCGGGCACCTTCGCCGACGCCCCCGGCAGCACGAAGAACCGCATCCGCTGATCCGGCGTCAACATCACCGGCCCGAGCGTCAGTTCCATCCGCTCCATGCGTGCCAGCGCGAGGAACCCGGCCGTCTCGGGCACATCGATGGCATCGAACGTATGGCCGGTGGGCAGCAGGATCGACGCCGTCGGCCGGTCGGTCCACAGGCGGCGCGCGACGGTCGCACTGCCCGTGGCCTGCGTCGCCCAGTCGGGCCGTGTCGGGTGTGCGCCGGGCAGGGCGCACGCGGTGTCGCCGCAGGAGCAGCGCTCTACCCCGTCGACTGCTTCCAGCCACGTACCGGGAAACACGTCCCAGTGGCGTTCTTCGGCGTAACGGACGGCGGTTTCCAAGAGGGATTCGCCGCGTTGCTTGGGGATTTGGGCAGCATCAGGGCCCGCGATGGTCTCTTCCACGATGAGGACAACTCTAGTGGGAATCATGAGTTACGCATGTCACATGCGCGGGGGAGGTGCATCGATTCCGCATCTGGGGCGCATGGATGCATGGGCGGGGGCGCGCGGGAGGATCCGGGGCGGGGCTGGGTAGGCAGGGGAGGGGCTGGGCATCCGCCTTTACCCCGGCAATCCTCACATGCTTCGCATTGTCGGCATGCCTGCGGGGCATTGATCTTCAAGGCCGGATCTTTTCGCCGTACTCGTCCGCTGTCAGGGCGCGTACGGAAGGGGTTCCGGACACGGAAGACACGTCAACTCGGTGCGTGGGCACGGCACCGCAGCCACAGGGGGTACGCCATGGCCGCAAGGCCTCTCGTCGCGCGGCAGCCGAACGAACGGTTGCAGGCGCTCATCCAGGAAGCGGGCTGCTCGAACGCCGGGCTCGCCCGCCGGGTCAACATGTGCGGCGCGGAGCACGGCCACGATCTGCGGTACGACAAGACGTCCGTGGCCCGGTGGCTGCGCGGACAGCAGCCCCGGGGCCGGGCGCCCGCGATCATCGCCGAGGCCCTCGGCCGCAAGCTGGGCCGTACGGTCACGATCGACGAGATCGGCATGGCCAACGGCAAGAACCTCGCCTCGGGCGTCGGGCTCCAGTTCTCCCCGACCGTCCTCGGCGCCATCGAGCAGGTGTGTGAGCTGTGGCGCAGTGACGTGGGCCGGCGGGACTTCCTCTCCGGTTCGTCCGTCGCCGCGTCCGCGCTCGTGGAGCCCAGCCGCGACTGGCTGATCTCGTCCCCCGACTCCCAGGTGGCACGCCAGGCGGGTCCCCGCGTGGGGCCGTCGGACGTGGCGGCGGTGCGCGCGATGACTCAGGCGCTCACGGACCTGGACCACCAGTACGGCAGCGGGCATGTGCGTCCGGTCGTCGTGCACTACCTCAACAGCGTCGTCTCCGGGCTGCTGGCGGGCTCCTACCGGGAGGCGGTCGGGCGCGACCTCTTCGCCGCCGTCGCCCGGCTGACCGAACTCGCCGGGTACATGGCCGTCGACACCGGCCAGCCCGGTCTCGCCCAGCGCTACTACATCCAGGCGCTCCGGCTCGCCCAGGCGGCCGGGGACCGGGGGTACGGGGGATACGTACTCGCCGCCTCCATGAGCCATCTCGCCGCGCAGCTCGGAAACCCGCGGGAGATCGCGCAGTTGGCGCGGGCGGCGCAGGAGGGGGCGCGTGGCCGGGTCACCCCGCGCGCGGAGGCGATGTTCCTCGCGGCCGAGGCCCGGGGGCACGCCCTGATGGGCGACGCGCGGGCGGCGCAACTGGCGTCCGGGCGCGCGGTCAACGCCCTGGAGGCGGCCGATCCGGAGTCCGGGGACGACCCGGCGTGGATCGCGCACTTCGACGGGGCCTACCTGGCCGACGAGCTGGCGCACTGCCACCGGGACCTCGGCCAGGCCGAGGCGGCGGCCCGGTGCGCGCAGGAGTCCCTGGCCGGACACCCGGTGACGCGGGCGCGGCGCCGGGCCATCGGGCTGGTGCTGCTGGCCACGGCACAGGTCCAGCAGCGCGAGGTGGAGGAGGCCTGCCACACGGGTCTGCGCGCGGTGGAACTCCTCGGCACCCTGCGCTCCAACCGGGGCGCCGAGTACCTGGAGGACCTCCAGCTGCGCCTGGAGCCGTACCGCGACGAACCGGTGGTCCGGGAGTTCGGGGCGCGGGTGGACCTGCGGGCGGCGGCGTGACGGGAGACACAGCGGGGCGCTGAGGTGCTGGTGGGGGAGTGGTCTGGTCCTGTGCTTAGTGAATCGGATTCCGGGAACCCGGTAGCTTTAACTGACGATTCCGAAGGTCCCCCCATCAGCAGGAGTCCCGGTGACGCAGAGTGGACAGGGCGAGGAGCCCTCGCAGCGCGTGGCGCGCGAAGGCATCGTGCTGCCCTCCGACGGCGGCGAACCGCTGCTGCCGGGCATGACGGGGGGAAGCGGCCACGGGCCGGCTCCGACCCCGGCGGCGCCCCCTGCCCCTGCCCCTGCCCCGACCCCGACAGGCGGCCAGGCCTGGGGACTGCCGTGGGGCCCGGACATGAACCAGGACCAGGACGAGTACCAGGGCCAGGGCCAGTACCAATACCAGCCCCGGGCCCAACCTCAGGCGGCCGGGGGCTGGCCGACGCCGCCCGACGCGCAGCAGCACCAACAGTGGGGTGACCAGGGTCAGTTCCAGCCCCAGCCGCCGCAACAGCCTCAGCAGCAGGCACCGTCGGCACCGGCGTGGGACAACGGCCCGGGCGCGTCCGGAGGATGGGCCCAGCAGCCCGGCTACGACGCCCAGCCGGCCCCGGGCGCCCCCCACTCCGTACCGCCCGCCGCCCCTGGCCCCGAGGCCGCGCCGTTCCCGCCCGCGGCCCCGCAGTACACGCAGCAGGGCCACCAGTCGTACGGGCAGTACGGTGGCGCCCCGCTGCCGCCGGTCGAGGACGCGACGCAGTACATCCCGCCCGTTCCAGGCGTCCCCGGGCCGGTCGCCGACCCGGCCACCCAGTACCTCCCGCCGGTCGCGGCGCACGCCCCCGCGCCCCATTACGCGCCCCCGCACGTCAACGAGGCGGCGACGCAGTTCCTGCCGCCCGTGGCTTCCGGCGCGCTGCCGCCCGAGATGTCCGCCGAGGCGACCACGTACCTGGGCCACGCGCCGCAGGCGGCCCCCGGCGGTTCCGAGGCCGACGCCACCCAGTACATCCCGCCGGTGCCCGGAGGGTCGTACGGCATACCCCCAGGCGGCGCGGACGACCGCCGGCCGCCCTCCGACTTCGACAACCTCTTCCGCAGCAGCAGCAGCAGCAACAACAACAGCGGAGCGGGCGCCGAGGCGCCGGCCGACGCGACCCGGCAGATGCCCCGCATCCCCGCCCAGCAGCACCAGCAGCCCGCCCCCGGGCCCTACGGCCAGCAGGCTCCGTACGCCGCCCAGCAGGCCCCGTACGGCTTCCAGGGGGCCGGGCCCCACGTGCCGCCCCACGACATGGACGACGAGCGTGACGGCGGGGGCCGGCGATCGCGGGTGGCCGTCATCGCGGCCCTCGGGGTCGGCATCGTCGTGCTCGGGATCGGCGCCGGTGCCATGCTGAGCGGCGGGGGTGGGGACGGGGACAGCGACAACGACGCGGGCAACAAGACGGTCGCGGCGACCTCGGCCGCGCCGGAGGATTCCAAGGCTCCGGCCGCCGACCCCGCCGAGGCGCAGGCCGTCGAACTGGACAAGCTGCTCGCCGACAGCAACAACAGCCGCGACGCGGTGATCAAGGCCGTGTCGGACGTCAAGTCCTGCGACAACCTCGGCCAGGCCGCCGCGGACCTGCGCGGCGCGGCCCAGCAGCGCGGCGAGCTGGTCACCCGGCTCTCCACGCTGGCTGTCGACAAGCTCCCCGAGCACGCCGCGCTGAGCGACGCCCTCACCAAGGCCTGGCAGGCCTCCCAGGCGGCCGACAACCACTACGCGGCCTGGGCCGACCAGACGGCGGGCAAGAACGGCTGCAAGGGGGGCCAGGCCCGTTCGACGGGCCAGACGCAGAAGGGCAACCAGCAGAGCGGTGTCGCCACCGAGCAGAAGTCCAGGGCGGCCGAACTGTGGAACACGATCGCGAAGACGTACGGCCTGACGGAGCGCCAGTCCACCCAGCTCTGACCCTGCTCTGACCCACCTCTGATCCGATGCGGGGGACCGTTCGTCAGTCGGCCGCGCTCTCCAGCAGCTTCGTCGTGTTGATGAAGCCCTTGCGGGCGGCGACGAGCCGGCCCTCGCGGACGACCTGGAGGGTCACCTGCGCGTTGACCAGGCGCGGGAACCCGATCACCGAGAGCAGGTCCTCGAAGCGCCAGCGCAGCGTCGGCGTGAGGCCGCCGGTGGTGACGCGCAGGCCGTCGTCGAGGGCCCGCCGGACGGATGTCGAGGACACCTCACTCCCGTCCAGCGACTCGACGACCTCCTTCAGGACGGTGTACGCGATCCAGGTGGTCTGCACACCCGCGTCCTGCGGGTCGATGCGGTTGTCGCCGAAGGCCTCTTCGTTGACGACCTTCTTCATCTCGTTCCAGCGGGCGTCGCTGGCCACCGGGTACCAGCCGGTGATGTACGAGCCCTCGTACGGGCCCGCCTTGCCGCCGTTCGCGTTGATCACCGTCTGGTCGACGCTGCCGAGGACGGTCGCGGTGCGCACAGCCGGGTAGTCCTCGCGGTCGCGCCGGAAGGAGTCCATGAAGGTGTTGGTGCGGTCCCCGAGCGCCGGCACCACGCAGCCCTTTTTCCCGGTCTCGCTCTCCGCGTCCGTCGTCCGTTCCAGGGCGAGCTTCGTGTGCGTCCCGTACTCGGTGGCGTCCTCGGCGGCCAGCTGGTCCAGCGCCGGGGCGTGGCCGCCCGCGTGCAGACCGGAGTCGAGGAGCTGGGGCAGCTGGTCGCCCGCGATGGTGTCGGGGCGGATCAGGGCGACGGGACCGCAGACGGCGGCGAGTTCCTTGCCGAGGCCGGCCAGGAGGGCGGGCGAGCCGCCGTTGACGGGGTAGGACATCGGATTGGTGAACTCGTCGTTGGTGACGCCGTATCCGCCGATGTAGGGGATTCCGGCGGAGGCCAGCGGGCCCAGGAAGTCGTCGCCGAACTGGCTGTAGGAGCCGACGACCGCGACCACGTCCTCGTCGGCGGCACGCCGGGCGCACTTCGCGGCGGCCACCCGGTCGTTGTGGTCGTTGCAGGTCAGGACCTTGAGCTTGCGTCCGTTCAGGCCGCCCGTGGAGTTGATCCAGCGGGCGTACGCCTGCGCCATGGCCGGCATGCCGGGCTTGTTGGTCGCGTCGGTGCCCTCCGGCGCCCAGGTCATGACGGTGACGTCGCCGCTCTCGGCGTCTGCCGAGGTGCCGGGTACGACCCCGCAGCCGGCGGCGAGCGCCGCGCACACGGCCAGCGCGCTGAGGGATCTCGCGCTCAGGCGCCTCGCGCTCATGGGCCTGGGGAAGTTGGTGCGGACGGTGCTGCGGGTGCGTCGCCTGCCGGTCATGGACATGCACGATTCCGTCACACAGCCAACCCGGATGTGACCCTTGGTCGACATGTGGTGACGGGGAGGTGAATTACAGGGGGCGTTGAGCTCATTTTCACAGGGAACGTACGATCGATGACCGTGCAAGGTTCGGAAGACTCTTCCCGTCGCGGCCGTCGCTCCCCCACCATGGGCGGCATGCCACTCAACGACATGCCCTGGTGGCGCTGGCGCAGCAATGTGCGCTCCGCGCTGCACATGCTCTCCGACCCGGCGTTCCAGCGGGACGTCTGGCTGGCCGGTGTCGACGGGTACGGGGACGTCACCGACGCCGTGTACCGCCTCGTCGAGGACACCTGGCTGGACAGCTGGTCCGCCGAGAAATACGTCGGCACGATCTTCCGGGACTCCCAGGAAGCCGCCCTGGTCGACACCGCCGTACTCCGCGTCCTGCGGATCATGCACCAGATGGGCCCGGACGCACCCGTCTCGGCCTACCTCGACCACGCCGGGTGGCCGGAGGCGGTCCGGGCGGCCCGGGACGCCCACGTCCGCCTCGCGGTGAGCGACGGCGAGGAGCCGGACGTCCCGCCGCGCACGCTGGAGGTACTGCGGATACTGACCCGCTCGGCGTAGGAGCCGGTTGCGCACGCAGGTGTTCCGGTGCGTTCCGGGTGGCGGACGGGAGTCGGCCGTTCCAGGCGGATATGGGACCCTGTCCGGCATGAACGAGCAGTCCAGCCCAGCCGCGGCCCCCGCCGAGAAGTCCTCCGGGAAGTCCACCGGGAATTCCACCGAGCAGTACGTCCTCACCATCTCCTGCCCCGACAAACAGGGCATCGTGCACGCCGTGTCGAGCTACCTCTTCATGACCGGCTGCAACATCGAGGACAGCCAGCAGTTCGGTGACCGGGACACGGGACTGTTCTTCATGCGTGTCCACTTCTCGGGTGAGACGCCGGTGACGGTGGAGAAGCTCCGGGCGAGCTTCGCGGCGATCGGTGACGCCTTCCACATGGAGTGGCAGATCCACCGGGCCGAGGACCGTATGCGGGTCGTCCTGATGGTCAGCAAGTTCGGCCACTGTCTCAACGACCTGCTCTTCCGCACCCGCATCGGCGCGCTGCCGGTCGACATCGCGGCGGTCGTCTCCAACCACACGGACTTCGCCGAGCTGGTCGCCTCGTACGACGTCCCGTTCGTCCACATCCCGGTGACGAGGGACACGAAGGCGCAGGCCGAGGCGCAGCTGCTGGAGCTGGTGCGCGCGGAGAACGTGGAACTGGTCGTCCTGGCCCGCTACATGCAGGTGTTGTCGGACGACCTGTGCAAGAACCTGAGCGGCCGGATCATCAACATCCACCACTCCTTCCTCCCGAGCTTCAAGGGCGCGAAGCCCTACCACCAGGCCCACGCGCGGGGCGTGAAGCTGATCGGTGCCACGGCGCACTACGTCACGGCGGACCTCGACGAGGGCCCGATCATCGAGCAGGAGGTCGAGCGGGTCGCCCACGACGTGACCCCGGATCAGCTGGTGGCCATCGGCCGCGATGTGGAGTGCCAGGCGCTGGCGCGGGCGGTGAAGTGGCATGCGGAGCGCCGGATCCTGTTGAACGGGCGGCGGACGGTTGTGTTCACGTAATCAGGTGAACAGGTAATCGGGCAGTCAGGTGAGCAGGTGAACAGCGGCGTGGCACCCGGGTCGGAGACCGCGGCACCCCGGTTGTGGCTGCGGCACGGCGGCCGGTGGCTGTGGCGGTGGCGGGGCAAGGATGCCAAGGACGCCAAGAGCCGGTCGTCCTGGGCGCGTGGGCCTGTGCTCGCGGTGCTCGCCGTGCTGACTTCCGGTCTGCTGGCCTTCCACGCTGCCGTGCCCAACGCCGTCGGGCACCTGGGCAGCCTGCTGGAGGCGTTCCTCCCCTGGCTGGGCCTGGCTGGGCCTGGCTGTTCCCCTGCTCCTGGTCCTGGCCCTGCTGCGCCGCTCGGCCACCGCTCTGGTGGCCCTGCTGCTCCCCGCGGCCGTCTGGGCGCACATGTTCGGCTGTCTGCTCCTCCCCGGGGACGGGGACGGGGACGGGGACCGCGGCGCACCCGACATCACGGCGCTCCAGCACAACGTCAGCGACGAGAACGGCGATCCCGCCGACACCGCGGAGGCGCTGATCAACGCGCGCCCGGACCTCATCGCCCTGGAAGAGCTGACGCCCGCCGCCCTGCCGCTCTACGAGAGTGCCCTGGCACCGGCCTACCCCCATCACGCGGTCGAAGGCACCGTCGGCCTCTGGTCGAAGTACCCGCTGGCAGACGTACGGCTGCTGGACATCAGGCCCGAGGGGATCGGCGAGGGCTGGAACCGCGGGTTACGGGCCGGCGCCCGTACGCCGTGGGGCGAGGTCGCTGTCTACGTCGCCCACCTGCCCTCGGTCCGCGTCCGGCTGGGCGGTTTCGATTCCGGCTACCGGGACGAGAGCGCCGGACTGCTGGGCGAGGCACTGGCCGCCGAGGACCTGGCGAAGGTGATCCTGCTGGGTGACCTCAACGGCACGGTGGACGATCGCGGGCTGGCCCCGGTCACCTCGCGAATGACCGCGTCGGCACGGGACTTCGCCTTCAGCTGGCCGGCGGCCTTCCCCGTCTCCCGGATCGACCACATCATGACCCGCGCGGCGACCGTCACCGACTTCCGCACACTGCCCGCCACGGGCAGCGACCACCTTCCGGTCGTCGCCGGCATCAGACTCGGCATCGGACTCGCTCCCTGACGGCGCGGAGGACCACACGCCGAGTCAATGTCAGTGCCTGGATCTACGGTCTGTTCATGACTCCCGAGATGCGGAACACGTTAAGTCCCTTCCTCGACAAGGCGATTGCGCAGGGCATCCCGGCCGACGAGGTGGAGCGGTGGCTGGACACCGCTCGCCCTTGCGCGACGCTGTCGCAGGGCGGTGACGGGCCGGCCGTGGGCATGTTCGGCGGCCCCTTGATGCTGCCCGCCGACACCCCGACCCCCGTTTTCCCCTTCGTAGCCTCCGTCGACCTCGCGGCACTGCCCGCCGGCGCGACGGATCTCCCCCTGCCTCCCGACGGCCACCTGCTGCTGTTCGCGTTCCCCGACGACGACGGTGACCTCATCAACATCGGGGAGGTCGTGTACGTACCTGCCGGTGCGGCCACGGAGGAACGGGACAGGAACTCGGGGTTCTGGTCCGAGGTCGACGAGTTCCGGGAGATGGTCGAGGCGTTTCCGCAGGGCCGGCTGCGGGCGACGACCACCCCCTCCCTGCCCAGCCACCACGCGGTCCAGATCCCCGGGAGCAGTCGCACCGCGCCGCTCCCCGGGCATCCCCGCTCCAGGGAACTGGCCGAGCTGTGGGAGCAGACACGCGGTGACATCGCCACCGAGGGGCCTCTCCAGATCGGCGGATACGCCTCGGAGGAGGCCGTCCATCTCGACCCGGTCAGCAGCGTCGTGGAGTGCGCGGTGAGGACCGCGGAGTCGCGCGGCTGGGGAGGCGCGGTCTCGGGTGCTGTCGAGGACTGGGTGCTGCTCGCCGACTGGAGTCCTCGCATCGAGGGCATGGAGGGCGCCGTCGTCCACTGGGCGATCCAACGCGAGGACCTGACCGCACGACGCTTCGACCGCACGGTCGCCACCGTCTTCTGGAACCCGTGACAGCGGCTCCGCCCCACGCCGGCTGTCAGGCGATGAGCTGATCGGCCTTGTGCCTCAGTTGCTCGGCTGCGGTCGTTCCGTGGAAGCGGTTCAGGCGCAGCCGTATGTCCTCGACGGCGCCGTGGACCTTCACGGACCGGATGCCGTCCGCGCAGTCGATGAACTCGTTCCACGTCGACAGGGCACCATCAACGTCGCCCTGCCGCAGGCGCACGCCGCCCAGGTCGGCGAGAACGATGGCGCGGCGATCCCGGCCACCAGTTCCTCGGCACTCCGCGGCACCGGCGCCTGCTCTCCGGTCGCCTGGGGTTCTGCCTGGTCAAGGGTGACCAGACGCCGGACCAGTGCGCTGAGCAGTGCCTGGCGGGTGCGGCAGTAGGCGGACGTGGTGCTGGGTGGCAGGTCTGCTGCCCGGTCCACCGCGCGATGCGTCAGTCCCCGGATTCCGGCCTCGGCGAGTACGCCGATGGCCGCATCGGCAAGGACCGTACGCCGACCTGTGGGCATCCCCCTTGCCGCGCACGCTCTCTCCTCTCGATGTGACGCGGGTCATATCAGCCCCATGTCACGAACGGAAGAGCAGCTTGCGTCTGGTGGTCGTCCGCACAGCGGGAACGACCGACAGGAAAGAGACAGAAGAGCGATGAACGCGACAGCAGCGCAGCAGCACGAGGTCCTGGTCCTGGGCGCCGGCTACGCCGGGCTCTCCGCCGCGGTCCAGCTCGCGGCCCGCACCAGGAAACGCGGAAACCTGAGAGTGACGCTGGTCAGCCCCTACGACACCTTCACCGAGCGGCTCCGACTGCATATGACCGCCACCGGTCAGGAGACGGCCGAGATGAACATCCCGGAGCTGCTGGACGGCAGCGGCGCCAGCTTCGTCCGTGGCTGGGTCACCGCCGTGGACGCCGGGACGAAGACCGTCCGGATCGACGACGACCGGGTCCTGCGCTACGACACCCTGGTCTACGGCCTGGGCAGCATCGCGAACACCGTTGCCGTCCCCGGCGTGGACGACCACGCCTACACCCTCAACAGCCCGCAGGACGCCGCCACTCTCGCCGACCGGCTGACTCAGCTCGATGGTGGGACCGTCGTGGTCGGCGGCAGCGGCCTCACCGGCGTCGAGGCCGCCGCGGAGATTGCCGAGCGGTACCCGGAGTTCGATGTGGTGCTGCTGGGCCGGCAGGAGCCGGGCGCGGGCATGCACCCGAAGGCCAAGGCGTACATGGACGAGGGGCTGGCCCGGCTCGGCGTGCGGGTGCGCAGCGGCGTGGAGGTGGCCAAGGTGCTGCCGGACGGTATCGAGCTCGCGGACGGCTCCAGCATCCCGGCGGGCGCGGTGCTGTGGACCAGCGGCACCCGTGTCTCGCCGCTGGCGGCCGCCGCGGGCCTGACCGTCGACGAGCGCGGCCGCGTGGTCACCGACAGCGCGCTGCGCTCGGTCTCCCACCCGGACATCTATGCCGTGGGCGATGCGGCGGCGATCCGTCAGGGCTACGGCGTGATGCACGGGACCTGTCAGGGGGGTATGCCCACCGGCGTGCACGCGGCCCTGTCGATCCTGCGGGTGCTGGCCGGCAAGGAGCCCAAGCCCTTCCGTTTCGGCTACTACCACACACCTGTCAGTCTGGGCCGGAACGACGCCGTCGTGCAGTTCACCCACCCCGACGACAGCCCGCGCCGGATCGTGCTGACCGGCAATCGAGCCGCAAAGTACAAGGAGACGGTCACCGCCGCGCCGTGGCCGACCTTCGCCCGCATGAAGAAGATGCCCGCCTCGGGCGCGTTCTGGCCGCACGGCGGCCGCTACACCCGGATTCGGAGCGCCAAGTGACCCAGCCGCAGCAGGCCGGCCCCGACCAGCTTGCCTTCCAGCAGTACCGCACCCTGCTCTTCTCCGTCACCTACCGAATCCTCGGCACCGCCGCCGATGCCGAGGACGTGGTCCAGGACGCCTGGCTCAAGTGGTCGGCGGCCGACCGTTCCCAGGTCGCCGACCCCAAGGCCTACCTGACCCGGATCGTCTCCAACCTGGCGATGGAGCGGCTTCGTTCGACTCGCCACCAGCGCGAGACCTACGTCGGGCCGTGGCTCCCCGAGCCGATCCTCACCTGCCCGGACACAGCTGACGGCGTCGCCACGACGGACTCGGTCTCCATGGCTCTGCTGGTTGTGCTGGAGACGCTCAGTCCCCTGGAGCGCGCGGTCTTCGTGTTGAGGGAGGTCTTCGCCTTCAGCTATGCGGAGATCGCGGAGACGGTGGAACGCTCGGAGGCGGCGGTCCGGCAGGCCGCGCACCGCGCCCGCGAGCACGTCCAGGCCCGCCGGCCTCGTTTCACCGCGGACCGCGCCCGCCAACGCGACGTCACCGAGCGCTTCTTCGCGGCGACGTCGGGCGGCGACATCAACACCCTCATGGAGTTGCTCTCCCCGGATGTGACCCTGTGGACCGATGGCGGCGGCAAGGTCCGCCAGGCCCTCAAGCCGGTCGTCGGCCTTGAGACCGTGGCCCGTTGGTTCGCCGCGCTCGGTACCGTGACCTACCAGGGCATCGAGCCCGGGCAGATGCGGGCAGAGCTCACCTGGATCAACGGCGGCCCGGGCGTGGTCTTCCGCGGCCCGGACCGCGTGGTCGCCACGCTGACCTTCGACTTCGATCCGGAAGGCCGCATCTCGACCATCCACAATGTGGCCAACCCCGACAAGCTCCACGCAGTCGCCGACGGAACCCGGCACGAACTGTCCTAAGCCGCCTGATCGTTGTCGACGCCCTCCGGAATCCCTGTGAGCACCCGGGCCCGTCGCCACCTCGTAGCCGTGGATGCAGGCCGCCTCTGCTGCGGACTGGTCATGGGTGCCGTCTGTGCTGGTCAACGAGCCGAGCCCGGGGAAAGCCCGGTGCGACTTACCAGGGAACTCCAGGGCGAGGTGCAGGTGTTCCTCAGCCGCGTCGAGGTCGCCGAGGCGGGAGAGGAACATGCCGGATTCGTGCGCCCATCGGCCGGGCGAGTAGTGCGCGGCCCAGGAATCACCGGATTCGGTGGAGGAACGGCTGATGGCGGTTTCGGAGAACGCGAGATGCCGGGTGGCGGTGCGTCGGTCGTTGTCCTGGTCTGCGGCGTTGGCGAGGGTGGCCTCGTGGTAGGCGACCGCCCGAGGTTCTCCGGGTGCTGGGGTCGGGCTCCGCTCTCGCGGAGCCCGAGGTCAGTCCTGCCAGTCGAGTTGCTGTTCAGGGACCCCGACGGAGCGCCCGTAGTCCTGGGCTTCGCTGCGGCCATCGGCTTGCCCGCGTGGATAGCGGAAGACCTTGTGGGCAAAGATCACGAACGTGTCGGACGAGGTGTGGAAGTCGGTGTACCAAACTCCCGTTGAAGAGAGGCAAGAAGCCAGCTGATCTGCGAGGTGCTGGGCCTCGGGCTCCTCGGCGGCGAAGGCCAGCAGGGTCCAGAGCCGCGGCTGATCACCCCCGGCGTCCGTCATCTCGATCCGTGTCAGCTTGATGATCCGCAGCGGGATCCCGGTCAGCTCGGCTCCAGCCTTCAGGCTTTCGGCGATCAGCACACCTTCGAGCATCCGAACCTCCTTGATGTCGGTTGAGGGCGAGACTAACTGCCGTTCTTCGGGCGCTTGTTGGAGCGGTAGCTGGGGCCGTTCACGATGACCTGGTGGCTGGCGTTGATCAGCCGGTCCGACAGCCGCGAACTCCGCCATCGACCCGGCGGCCATCCATACCCTGGCCTCGTGCGACTGGCTCCGCAAAGGGCTGCCGGCTGACCGAGGACCGACAGAGGGATCACTGGAGCGCGAACGACGCTCGCTGCTGCCACCTTGTTCCGTCGTGGACCATCAGATCGACCGACGACACCCGGGCAGTGACGGGAAGCCGGTTGCGAAGGTCGGCCTCGGCCTCCTCCAGCACGGCATCGTCCTGTCCCTGGGCGATGGTCAGATGCGGGACGACCTCGTCGAACTGCCCGCCGAACGGCGGAGTATCCGGCCACCGGTTCGCGATCGCCTCGGTGAGCCGGCGGAACGGGAGGCCCGGTTCGGGGACGAGATACAAGATCCCCGGGAACCGCCCGCAGTGCTCGAACCGGGCCTCGAAGGGCCGGTGACGCCCGATCACCTCTCCGATGGCAACGCAAGCACCGTCGTCGATGCGGCTCTCGTCGAGAAACGGGAAGAGGACGCTGACATGGGCCGGAACACCCGCACGGGCTGAGGGGTCCAGCCGGTCACGCCACGCTCGAACAGCAGGCTCTGCCTCGGGGACCCTCACGATGAGTCCCGACTGCCCTGCCCGAAACTCACCGGAGTCGTCGCCTGCCATCGCACATGTGTATCAGCGAGCCCAGAACGACAGCGACCCGATTAAGATCGAGGCTCCTCAAACTCCATGATCTTGGAAGCCGTGCCTGTCGCGTTGCAGGAAGCAGCCCCATGCTCCCTGGCCACGTATGCGGGTTGTCCTGGGTCTCGGTGAGCGCGGCGGCTTCGAGGCCCTTACTTCCCACCTCGGTCGGTCTCGTCATGCGGCAGCTCTTCAATGACGAAGGACCCACGGGCGCGGACTGTGATGATCAATCCGCGTTCCCTCAGGATGTCCAGCGCGCGGCGCACGGTGTTGGAGCCAACACCGTACTCCTGAGACAGGATCAGTTCACCGGGCAAGCGTGATCCTGCGGCCAGGCTTCCGGTACGGATCTTGCTCTCGATGATCTTCGCGAGCTGCTCGTAGTGGTAAGTCGCGGCGGCGGGGTTGATCTTCTCTTCCACGGAATCGAACGTAAGCGTTCGGCAACTTGCGTGCATCTTCGGCAACTGTCGACCACTGCCGTCTACTGCCGACCGCTTTCGAAAGCAGCTATGGTGGACTGCATCACGGAGAGACAAGACCCCCGCGACCGTGCGACCGGTCCGGGGGCATGGCCAGCAACCCTCTGGAGGTTGACGACGTGCGTAACCGTATCGCGACCGCGCTACACCGGGCCTTGTGCCCAGTAGCGCTGCTGATTCTGTGTTTGGCCCTGCCTGCCACCGGTAGGCGGCGCAAGTCGGCGCCGGAACCAGGCCGATCCGTCATGACCAGCCGGAACGTGAGGGAACGAGGCCACCTCGTGGCGCGTCTGGTCATCCCGCGTTCCCCGTACAGCACCGACCGCGCGCCCCTCGACGGAGCGGTGTCGGCCCTGTCGCGGCCGTACCTGCCCGAGCACCTCTACGTTCGGCCCTCCGAAGTGGCCGCAGCTGCCTGCGCAGTGAGCGTGCGGCCTCACTGGACGGCGCGCGAACGAGCCGTGCGGTTGCGGCGTCGCGCCGTCGCTGTGTTGGCCGCCGACTTCCGCATCAGCTTCGACACCCGCGACATTCACTCCGTGCTGGACGGGGTGAGGGCCCGATGACCGGCGTCACGAACGCCGTTAGATGCGGGAAGGTCCGCGCCTCGATGTTCTACCGGGCCTCGACCTTGAGCGCGGCCGGGGCATGCGTACGAGACGAAGGGCACAGGGGGTATCACCGGGACGCGCGGGGCGGCATGTGGGACGTCCGCCCCCTCCGGTTCGAGTCGAACGCCGAGAACGGAGTACCCGAATGAGCGCCACCCAGGAGTCGGCCCGGACGCCGGAGTCTCCCTACGTGTCCGGGCGCTGCACCATCGGCACGCACGAGCTGTGCCGGGACGCCGAGCCTCGGGAGAGCGGTGTTCCCGGGCTGCGGTACCTGGTGTGCACCTGCCTGTGCCACCGCCTGATGCCGGTACTGGTGATGGGAGTGCGCGTATGAACGTCAACGTCCTTGCAGAACAGGCGAGTCGGTGGAGAAAGCGGCTGGAGGGCTACGGGCGGACACCCGCCGTAATGGCCATGTCGGGGTCTGCGGTCCTGCTCACCCTCGACATCCTGGAGATCATCCAGTAACGGCAACGGGGCATCCCTACATCCGGCTGAGCGAAGCCGCCGCGAACAGTACGTCCCTGATCGCCTCCCTGTCGCCGTCCTGACCGGCCGCCGCTTCCTCCGGGGATACGTGGCCCGCCGCCAGTTGGCAGAACTCCACGCCGTCCAGGGCCACATGGGCGACCTCGTGGGCGGCTGAGGCGAGGGCGGCCGGGGAGTCGAGGGGGATCAGCCATTCGCCGCCGCCGGAGCCCTCGATCTCCAGTCGGAGGCTGCGGCCGGGTTCGCCGGCCGGGACCAGGTGGCGGGTCGTCCGGCTCGGTGCCGCCAGGCCTGCCTGACGGCGGGCGGCCAGGGCCTCCGGGAGCATGCGGGCCGCCAGGTCGATCATGCTGTGCAGGTGGCGCGGGGCCGGCGGTTCGTAGGGATAGTCGACCGCGTCGGCGATGTCGCCCGCGTGCACCCAGCACTCGAAGGCGCGGTCCAGCATCGCCTCGTGCAGCGGCAGTTCGAAGTCGCCGTACGACACCGGCAGCTTCCCCGAGCCTCCGCCCGCGAACGACACCGTCCGTACGATGTTGTGGCTCTGCTCGCGCCACGGCACCCGTACGGAACGGGTGGGCGGGAAGTGCGAGGCACGCCAGTACGCCTCCGTACGGGACGCCGGAGTCGGTGCGCCCGGTGTCTTCGGCTCGCCGGTGACCGGGTCGTCGAGGCCCAGCGCGACCGCGACCAGGCCGTCCACGCTCAGCAGGTGGGCGATCACACCGGCGACCGTCGTGCGGCGGCTCGTCTGCTCGTCGCCCTCGAACCAGCGCAGGCGCACGGGCGCGTGCCACTCGGAGTCGCCGAAGTCCTGGAGCAGGGCGTCGAGGCGGGCGGTCTCCGCGTCGTACGGGGTAGCCCACTCCGGTACCGGGATGCGCGGCGGGCGCCGGTCGAGGCAGCCCTCCAGGACGCGGGTGCGCAGGGTCGGGTCCAGGTCGAGGGGCTCCGGGCGCTGGAGCAGTTCGACCGCCTCGCGCAGCCGACGCGCCTCGTCCGCGCAGGCACCGCACTCCCCGAGGTGCTCCTCGACGGCCAGCGTCTCCTCCGGCGCGCAGGCGGCCAGCGCCCACGCCCCCAGCAGTGACCTCAGCACGTCGTGTTCCAGGACCAGCGGTACGAGGGGCATGCGCGTCGCGTCAGGCAGAGAGAGCCCGGTGTCCTCGACCGAGGAACGCGGCATCGGTATGCGGGGCGGGCCGTCGCCGACGCCAGGCGCCTTGCCGTCGCCGTTGTCGGGGCCTTGGGGGCCGTACCCCTCGTGCTTCTCCCGGTCCCTGTCCTCGTGACCCGCGCCGCTCACACCGCACCCCCGTATTCGGGGGGTGCCCCCGGTGTGCCGGTGTCGTGGGCCGTGGACAGGAGTTGGAGGCCGAGGCGGAGGCGGCGGCGGGCCTCGGCCTCCGTGACGCCCAGGTCGGCGGCGGTCTGGCGGTAGTCGCGCCGCTGGAAGTACGCCAGCTCCAGGGCGGCGCGCAACGGGGCCGGCATCGACGTCACGATGTAGTCGGCGCGGGCGGCGACGGAGGCGCGGCGGACCCTGCGCTCCAGTTCCTCCATGGAGTCCGTGGAGGAACCGGAACCCGTGGAGGAAACTGTGGCGCCGGTACCGGCACACGCGTCCGCGGGGGCGTCCCTGTCGTCCCTGTCGTCCCTGTCGTCCCTGTCGTCCGCGTCAGCGGGATCGCCGTGGGCCAGTGCTGCCGTCTCCGTTTGGCGCAGGCGCTGTACCGCGAGGCGGTGGGTCAGGGTGGCCACCCAGGAACGCAGGGGGCCCTGCTTGGGGTCGTAGGTGTCGGGGTGCTGCCATACGTGGGCGAAGACCTCGCGGGTGATGCGGTCGGCGGCCTGTTCGTCGGCGAGGACACGGTGGGCCAGGCCATGCACGAGGGAGGCGAACCGGTCGTACAGCTCACCCAGCGCGGCCGCCTCCCCGCGCGAGAGCCGCTGCTGCATCTTGCGGTCCCAGCGCGGCGGTGTGTCCCTCTTCGCCATGCTGCTCCTACACCCCCCTACCGCTGTCCAGGTCCGGCGGTTGCCCACCCTCTCCTCGAATGTAGTCGGCCCCTCTGACAGCCCACTCCGCTTTGCGGCATTGTGCGCCTTCCGGAGGGCCTCGGATGGTAGAGAACCAACGAAGATTGACCGATCATGATGCAATCTGAGCCTCTTTCGATCAAATAAGTTCACGGGTGACCGAAATAAGTCCTCTGCAAACCGCTTGCAAGTCTCTTGCGGTCCGGGCCGAGCGGATGTGCGGTGTTTGATGACATGGCTGCTGGGCAGCCGCGTCGAAAGGAAGCGTAGGTATGGCTTCCGTTTCTGCCGGACGATCCGGACGAGAGGCGTGATGGTGGCGTTCAAGGTGACCGACGGTGAGCGAGGCGGCTGGACCGTGCTCCAGGTGTCCGGAGAGATGGACCTGGTCACCTCGCCGGAGCTGCGACAGCGGGTGCACGACGCCGTGGCCGAGGGCCGCCACCGTGTCGTCCTCGACCTCTCCGAGGTCGTCTTCTGCGACTCCAGCGGCGTCGGCGTCCTCATCGCCACCCGCCGGCTGATGCGCTCCTGCCAGGGATACCTGCGTCTGATCCTGCCCGCCCGGGGGGACGCGGAGAGCGCCCACGTCAACCGGGTCCTCGGCGCTCTGGGAGTGCGCCGCCTCTTCGACGTCTACGCGGACCTCGGCACGGCCGCCGACGAGACGGCGGCCCCGCTGCCGGCGGCCTCCACGCGCGTGGGAGCGGCCCCCACGCGCGCGTGACGCCGTTGTCGCGGAATTCCCCCAGTCTTGGCACAGGCGTCGCTTTCCTGCCCCGGTCGCCACCCACGCGTCGTACGCTCCGTGCGAGAAGGACCTCGACACAGAGGTAGGACGCGGACGTAAGGCAGGCCCGACAGACATGGTCAACTCCGAGTACGGACGGAAGATCGCCGCCCGGTTCACCACGTTCGACCAGGACGGCAACGGCTACATCGACCGGGTGGACTTCAGTGTGGCGGCCAAGGCGCTGCTCGCCGAGTTCGACACCACCGCCCGGTGCGACAAGGGCCAGGCCCTCTACAGCGGCGCCGAGGCCTTCTGGCAGGGCATGGCGGGAATAGCGGACCGGGACGGCGACCAGCGGATCACCCGCGACGAGTTCGTGTACGGCGCCGTGAAGCGGCTGCACGACAACCCCCGCCGGTTCGCCGAGATCGCCCGCCCCTTCCTGCGCGCCGCCCTGGCCGTCGCGGACCTGGACGGCGACGGCGCGGCGACCCTCGCGGACACCGAGCGCGCCCTCAAGGCCCTCGGCGTGCCCGAGGACATCGCCGCCACGGCCGCCGCGACGCTCGACACCGACGCCGACGGCCGGGTCGGCGAGACGGAGATCGTCGACGCGTTCGCCCGCTACTTCGACGTCTCCGACTCGGACGACGGCGCCGGCTCAGGGGAGGGCTCCGGCTCCGGGGAAGGCTCCGCGTAGCGCTCGCGCAGCTTGTACTTGAGCACCTTCCGCAGGGTCTCGCCCCGCGGAAGGGCGTCCACCACCTCCAGCCGCTCCGGCAGCTTGTGCACGGACAGCCCTTTCGAGCGCAGGTAGGAGGTCAGCGCGGCAAGGGTCAACTCACTTGACCCTTCCGCCTGTTCCACCACCGCGCAGACCAACTCCCCGCGCTCCGTGTCCGGCAGGCCCACCACCGCCACATCGCCCACCCCCGGATGCGTGTGCAGCAGGTCCTCGATCTCCTTGGCCGAGATGTTCTCGCCCTTGCGGATGATGACGTCCTTGAGCCGCCCGGTGAGCACCAAGTGCCCGCTCCCGGTGAGGAATCCCAGGTCACCGGTGCGCAGAAAGCCGTCCTCGTCGAAGGCCTCGGCGGTCTGCGCGGGGTCCAGGTACCCCTGGCACACGGCCTCGCCCCGCAGTCGCACCTCGCCCTCCACCACCCGTATCTCCATCCCCTCCGGCGGACGCCCCTCCGTGGTCGCCAGGTTCTCGACCGTGTCGTCCGGCGCCCCCATGGTGATCATCGGCACCTCGGTCATCCCGTACCCGTGCGTGAGCTCCACCCCCATCTCCCGTACGACGGCGTGGTAGATCTCCGGCGGCTTCGGTGCCCCGCCGCCCGCCAGCAGCCGCAGGGACGGGATCACCGGAACGCCCGGCTGTTTGCGCTGCTCGGCGAGGAACATGGAGTAGAAGGCGGTGGACCCGCCGGCCACGGTCACCCCGTGCTTGCGGTAGCCCTCCAGCGCGTCCGGCAGCGCGAACTGCTCGAACATCACCGCGGGGAAGCCGTACAGCAGGAGCATCACCGTGTAGTCGGGGCCGGCGATATGGGCGTACGGAAAGGCCATCGAGCCCACGTCGGATTCGGTGAGCCGCAGCGCGTGCGCGAGACACGAACCGCCCGCGATGAGTGAACGGTCCGTGTGGAGCACGCCCTTGGGGTCGGAGGTCGTGCCCGAGGTCCAGTAGATCCAGCGGACGGAGGTGCCGTCGGCGGGCGGGGGCGGCAGCAACGAGGGCTCCCCGTCGGGGAGTTCGTCGCTGTCGTACGCGGGGAAGACGCCCCTCGCGCCGAGCCGCCGCGCCATCTCCGTGTGGTCGAAGCCGCGCCACACGCCCGGCACCGCGAAGAACTCCGCCTTCGACTCCCGTAGCGCGAAGCCGACTTCGCGGTCCCGGTAGAAGGGGATGACCGGGGACTGCACGGCGCCCAGGCGGGCCAGCGCGAAGGAGAGCAGGGCGGTCTCGATACGGGTGGGCAGTTGCCAGGCGACGACCGTGCCGGGGCGTATGCCCATGCCGTACAGGCCCGCCGCCACCCGTTCGGAGCGGGTGCGGAGTTCGCCGAAGGTGAGGGAGCGGTCGTCCTGGAGGAGGACGGGCCGGTCGGGGGTGAGTTCGGCGCGCCGGGCCACCAGTTCCCAGAGGGTACGGGCCGAACCCAGGGCGTGTGCGGTGTCGACGACGTTCACATTGCCCCCAGTAACTGACGGACCATCAGATTGTGCGGGGAGCGTAGGGCTTGGCGCCTTGTCGGTCCATAGGTGCGGGACTAACCTTCTAGAGGCACCAAGAACTGACGGTCCGTCAGATAATCATCAACTGGCCAGGCGGAGGGGACTCATGACCGAACTGCCCCGCATCATCAGCGTCGACGACCACGTGATCGAACCCGCGCACCTCTTCGAGACCTGGCTGCCGGCCAAGTACCGGGACAAGGGGCCGAAGCCCTTCACCGCCGGAATCGGTGAACTCGCCTACGTGGGCGGCAAGTACCGGTTCACGACCGACCCCGAGGGCCAGATCACCGACTGGTGGGAGTACGAGGGCCTGCTCTTCCCGTACAAGCGGATCATCGCGGCCGTCGGGTTCTCCCGGGACGAGATGACTCTCGACGGCATCACGCGCGAGCAGATGCGGCGCGGCTGCTGGGACCCGAAGGCCCGGCTCGCGGACATGGACATCAACCATGTCGAGGGCTCGCTCTGCTTCCCCACCTTCCCGCGGTTCTGCGGGCAGACCTTCGCCGAGGCCCAGGACAAGGAGGTCGCGCTGGCGTGCGTGCGCGCCTACAACGACTGGATGGTGGAGGAGTGGTGCGGCGACAGCGGCGGCCGGCTGATCCCGCTGTGCCTGATCCCGCTGTGGGACATCGAGTTGGCGGTCGCGGAGATCCGGCGCAACGCGGCACGCGGGGTACGGGCGGTCACGTTCTCGGAGATCCCCACGTACCTGGGACTGCCGTCGATCCACTCCGGCTACTGGGACCCGTTCTTCGCGGTGTGCGAGGAGACCGGGACGGTCGTCAACATGCACATCGGCAGCAGCAGCCAGATGCCTGCCGCCTCCCCGGACGCGCCGCCCGCCGTACAGGCCTCGCTGAGCTTCAACAACGCGATGGCGTCGATGATGGATTTCCTCTTCTCCGGGGTCCTGGTGAAGTTCCCGGCGCTCAAACTCGCGTACAGCGAAGGGCAGATGGGCTGGATCCCGTACGCCCTTGAGCGCGCCGACACCGTGTGGGAGGAGCACCGCGCGTGGGGCGGGGTCAGGGATCTGATCCCGGAACCCCCGTCGACGTACTACTACCGGCAGATCTTCTGCTGCTTCTTCCGCGACAAGCACGGCGTCGCCTCGATCGACGTCGTCGGGCGGGACAACGCCACCTTCGAGACCGACTACCCGCACGTCGACTCGACCTTCCCGCACACCAAGGAGGTCGCCCTCGAGCATATGAAGGGCCTCGACGACGAGACCGTCTACAAGCTGATGCGCGGCAACGCCATCCGCATGCTCGGCCTCGACCTGGACAAGTAGTGGACCTCTCCGACACTCCCCAAGAGGCGGAGTTCCGGGCGCGGTTGAGGGAGTGGCTGGCCAAGGCACTCCCCTCGCTGCCGGCCAAGCCCTCGCCCGACGACTGGCCCGGGCGGCGCGCGTACGACCTCGGCTGGCAGCGGACGCTGTACGACGCCGGGTACGGCGAGGTCCACTGGGGCGCCGACCCCGCCGTACGGATGATCTTCCTGGAGGAGACGGAGAAGGCCGGCGCGCCCTACGTCGGCGCGAACTTCGTCGGACTGCTGCACGCCGGACCGACCATCGCCGCCGAGGGGACCGACGAGCAGCGGGCGCGCTGGCTGCCGCCGGTGCTGCGCGGCGAGGAGGTCTGGTGCCAGGGGTTCAGCGAACCGGACGCCGGCTCCGACCTCGCGGCGCTGCGCACCCGCGCACGGCGCGACGGCGACGACTACGTGGTCAGCGGCTCCAAGATCTGGACCTCGCACGCCGAAGTCGCCGACTGGTGCGAGCTGTTGGTGCGGACCGACCCGGACGCGCCCAAGCACCGCGGGATCACCTGGCTCGCCATGCCCATGGACGCGCCGGGCATCACCGTACGGCCGCTGCGCACACTCGCCGGGTCGAACGAGTTCGCCGAGGTCTTCCTCGACGAGGTCCGGGTGCCCGTCGCCAACCGGGTCGGCGAGGAGAACGACGGCTGGCGCGTGACGATGGTGACGCTGTCCTTCGAGCGCGGTACGGCGTTCGTCGGGGAGGTCGTCGCCTGTCGCCGGGTACTGGGCGAACTCGCCCTGGCGGCAAGGGAGAACGGGCGCTGGGACGACCCCGTGCTGCGGCGCAGGCTCGGGCGGCTGAACGCCGACTTCCGGGCGCTGTGGCGGCTGACGCAGTGGAACGTGAGCGGGGCGAGAGAAGGGGTGCCCGGGGTCGGCGGGTCGGTCTTCAAGCTGCGGTACTCGCACGCCCGCCAGGAGTTGTACGAGGCGGCTGCCGAGGTCCTGGGGGAGGGTGGCGCGGCGATGGATCTCGAACAGCCCTGGGTGCTCGACCGGTTGTCCTCGCTGTCGTACACCATCGCCGCCGGTACCTCCCAGATCCAGCACAGCATCGTGGCCGAACGCGTTCTAGGGCTGCCGAAAGGACGGTGACATTCGCACATGCGTTTCCAACTCAGCGAGGACCAGAGGGCGTTGCAGGCAGGCGTACGGGGGCTGCTGGCGGCGCGGTTCGGACGTGAGCGGCTGCGGGCGGTCATGGACGCCACCGAGGTACCCGAGCTGGACCGGGGGCTGTGGCGGGAGCTGGGGACCGCCGGGTTCTTCTCGCTGCGGTTGCCGGAGGCGGCGGGCGGGGTCGGACTCGGGCTGCCCGAGGCGGTGTTGGCGTTCGAGGAGGCGGGCCGCGTACTGCTGCCGGGCCCACTGATCGCCACACATCTCGCGGCGGGGGAGGTACCGGGGGCGGCGACGGGGGAGACGGTGGTCACCGTCGTCGACAGCGCCGGGGTGGTGGAGTGGCTGGGGGCGGCCGACGTCGTACGAGGGGATGCGGCCGGGGCGGTGCCGATGCGGTCGGCGGATCCGCTCACGCCCCTCCACCGGGTGGCCGGTCCGGACCCCGGCGACCGTACGGACGTACTCCTGACGTCTCTCCTCACCGCCGCCGAACAGCTGGGCACCGCCGCCCGGGTGTGTGAGCTGGCCGCGCAACACGCCCGGACCCGCGAGCAGTTCGGGCGGCCGATCGGTGCCTTCCAGGCGGTGCAGCAGTTGTGCGCCGGGATCCTGGTGCGGGTCGAGGTGGCGCGGGCGGCGGTGTACGCGGCTGCCGTCACCGTCGATCCGGCGGACATCGCGGCGGCCCGGCTGCTCGCCGACGAGGCCGCCGTGCGGGGCGCCCGCGACTGCCTCCAGGTGCACGGCGGGATGGGCTTCACCTGGGAGTCGGACGTCCATCTGTATCTGAAGCGGGCGTGGCTACGAGCCCGGCGGCCCGGCTCGGTGACGGAGTGTGAGGAGGTGCTCGCCGCCGCGTTACTGACCGAGGCACGCTGACCGGCGGCCGGAGCCGGACTGGCCGGATTGATGTCGCCGATCGTGGCGCGATCGAAATGTGACCCAGACGTTGTGGGATCACCGAGCGTCGATACCGGGTTGTGTCCTACGAGTGACTCGTAACGGCCCGGAGTCGCGTGTTCGCTCCGGTACCTTCTGTGGCATGCGCGTGGTTCCGAGGTCGAGCCATTCCGGTGTTGCCCCTGAGGCGGCCCCGGATTCGGCGGTGCGCGCCGCTCGTGGGGCGGGTCGGAGTTCCGTACCCGCCTGTTCGACTCCTCGCGGCGAGCGTCGCACAGTATCCCGCAGGCGTACTCCTTCGCGTTGGAATATGCCCGAAGCGCTTGTTGGCGTGACTGTACGTCAACCATGCTTTCTCGTAAGGGAATCACGTTCTGTGATCCCCGATCTGGCCGCCGGCCCAAGCGTTGTTCTGGGCATGCAGAAAATGGCTACGATCGTGGCCCTCGTGCGGCGCGAGGCGATGTGTCCGCCGGTTCGGATGGTGTGAGCGGTGCAGGTGCTTCAAGTGCAGCTGGAGATCCGGCCCGACCCCGCAGAGGTGGGGCGGGCCCGGAGATGGGTGCGGTCGCGGCTCGCCGGGTCCGGGGTCGCGGACGACGAGCCGCTGGCCGAGACGCTGATCCTCCTCGTCTCCGAGCTGGTCACCAACGCGGTGGTGCACACCGGGTGTCCGGCGTTGCTGCGGCTGTCGTTCGAGGGTGTGTGCGGATCGCGGTCCGGTGCCGAGGGCGTGGCCGGCGGGATCGTGCGGCTTGAGGTCGTCGATCTGAGCCCCTGCCCCCCCGTGCCCCGGCATGCCGAGGGCGACGAGACCAACGGGCGCGGACTGGAGCTGGTCGACGGGCTCGCCGACCGGTGGGGGTGGAGCACCGAAGGTGTCGGCAAGCGCATCTGGTGCGAACTGGACCGCTGCCCGGCTCCGGCGCCGTGCGGAGGCGGGAGTTCGGTCGCCGCTCCGGTGATCGCCACGGCCGCCGCCGAGGGTACTTCTTCCGCGTACGGGGGCATGGCGGCGTACGAAGCCGTCTGACCCCGAAGGCCCTGCCGGTGCGGCGCTCGGTGGGGCACGGTCGCAGAATTGTCCGGGTTTCTGGGCCCCGTGTGGTGCGGTGCGCCGGGGTGTGCCCCTGTGCGCGGTTGTCGCAAAAAGGGCGTAAGCGATAAATCCCCGAACGGGTGTTGACGTGACGTGACTGCGTGAACACGCTTGTGTTCAGCGCGATCCGCCGCGAGGGGACGGCGAGGGTTCGGTGACGGGGGCCCTCGGCGAGTGCGGTTCGTGTGTTCGGCGTCGGCTCCTTCAGGGGTGGGGGGCGGGGCGGGAACGCCGAAGGCGGGTGGCGGCGCGCGATGCCGTACTTGGGGTGGGCAATGGCGCGCCGCCGACCGGCCGACAGGGGTCAGAGGATCGCCACGGGCGCCACGGGACTGCCCGTGGCGCCCGTGAACGGTTCCGGTGTCGCCGACAGCAGGAACTCATACCGGCCTTCTTGTCCACAGGCTGTGGACAACTTTTCGAGATTCCAGTTCTGGCCCTGCGGCATCCCCATCTCCACCAGGTCGAGCGCGTGTACGGGCAGCCACAGATCATTCGATTCCGGCGGAAATATCTCAAAAGTCAGCGTGTCGTTCGCGACCGCCGCGACATCCCGCGCGTGGAACCACTCCGGCGTACGGATCGACAGCCCGGGCGAGGGATACATGTACGCGTGCTTGTCCCCGGCCAGGTACACCTGGATCTGCCCGGTCCGTACGAGCACGATGTCACCGGCACGCACGCGCGTGCCCGCCAACTCCTCCGCCGCGTCCAGGTCCTCCGGGGTGACCGCGTGCCCCCCGTCGAGCCGGTCGACGCCCCGTGCGCGGGCCACGTCCAGCAGCACCCCGCGCGAGACGATGTGCCGAGCCTTGTCGATGCCGACGAACTCGGCGCCGGCGTGGGCCGTGATCGTCGCCGCCGGACGCCCGTTGTAGAGCTTCCCGGAGTGGGAGGCGTGGGCGAGGGCGTCCCAGTGGGTCGCGCACTGGAGCCCCAGAGTCACGACGTCGTCGCTGGTCGCGACGGTTCCGCCGCCCGGCGGCCCGAATATCTCCTGGTTGATCTGGACCATGGCGTGCACGGGATTCACCCGGCCCGGAATCGCCCCGGTCTGGACGCCGTCCTGCTGGAGCGGGAGGGCGAGGGGGATGCGACGGCCCGTGCGGACGGTCGCGGCGGCGGCGCGTACGACGGCGTCGGTGATGAGATTGAGGGTGCCGATCTCGTCGTCCGCCCCCCAACGCCCCCAGTTGTTCACGCGTTTGGCGATGGCGTGGAACTCGGCCGGCAATGACATGAGTCCGGTCCTTCCTGGAGTCCGGTCGCTCCCGGGGCTTGCCTCCGGATATCCGACGGGTCATAAAATCTAACGGTCCGTCAGAAACCGCGGGAAGGGGCCGGACGTGGGGAACTTCTTGGCAGGAAAGGTCGTCGCCGTGACGGGCGCGGGCCGGGGGATAGGCCGGGCGGTGGCGCTGGGCGCGGCGGCCGAGGGAGCGCGGGTCGTCGTCAACGACTACGGGGTCTCCATCGACGGCGCCTCGCCGACGAGCGAGATAGCCGAGGGCATCGTCAAGGAGATCGAGGCGGCGGGCGGCGAGGCGGTCGCGGTGGCCGACGACGTGTCCACCATGGCCGGCGGCCAGCGGGTCGTGGACGTGGCGTTGTCGTCGTACGGGCGCCTGGACGGTGTCGTGTGCGTCGCCGGGATCCTGCGCGAGCGGATGCTGTTCAACATGTCCGAGGAGGAGTGGGATCCGGTCGTCGCCACTCACCTGAAGGGCACGTTCACGGTGTTCCGGGCGGCTTCGGCGGTGATGCGCAAGCAGCGGGCCGGGACGCTGATCGGCTTCACCAGCGGGAACCACCAGGGATCGGTGTCACAGGCCAACTACAGCGCCGCGAAGGGCGGGATCATCTCGCTCGTACGGAGCGCCGCGCTGGGACTCCACAAGTACGGGGTGACCGCCAACGCGGTGGCGCCGGTCGCGCGTACGCGGATGTCGGCGAACGTGCCCATGGAGCTGGCGGAGATCGGGGAGCCGGAGGACGTGGCGGCCCTGGTCGTGTATCTGCTGTCCGACCGGGCGAAGGAGCAGCGGATCACCGGGCAGGTGTACACGGTCGCGGGGCCGAAGATCGCGGTGTGGGCACAGCCGAGGGAGTTGCGGGCGGCGTACGCGTCTGCCTCCGGCGGGTGGACGCCGGAGACGATCGCGGAGTTCTTGCCGGGGTCGGTGGGGGTGGATCCGATGCCGATGCTTGTGCGGTTGGAGGAGATGGAGCGGGCTGCGCGGGACGGGTCGCGGCCGAACGCGCAGTAGGTGGGGGTGTGGGTTGTTTGGCGGCTGCGGGCCGTCCGTGGCTTGTCGCGCAGTTCCCCGCGCCCCTAGGTGGGTGCAGGCGCCCGGCGTTGAGAGGAGAGGTCTGTGGACTTTGGGTTCGGGGCTGGGGATGAGGAGTTTCGGGCGGAGGTCCGGAGTTGGCTTGGTGCGCATGTCGACGGGGCTCTTGATCGGCGTGGTTGGGAGCGGATTCTTGGGAAGGCCGGGTGGATCGGGCTTTCCTGGGGGGAGACCGGGTTCGGGAATCGGGCCGCCAGTCTCACCCAACAGGTCGTCTGGGCCGAGGAGTACGCCCGGTCGGGGGCGCCGACGCGGTCCGGGCACATCGGGGAGAACCTTCTTGCTCCTACGCTCCTCGCGCACGGTACCGATGAGCAGCGGGCCCGGTTCCTGCCGCCGGTCGCGGCGGGCGAGGAACTCTGGTGCCAGGGGTACAGCGAGCCCGGGGCGGGGTCCGACCTCGCCGGGTTGAGCACGAAGGCCGAACGGGCCGCTGACGGCACGTACCGGATCACCGGCCAGAAGATCTGGACGTCCCTCGCCCACGAGGCGGACTGGTGCTTCGTGCTCGCCCGTACAGAAGCGGGGTCGGTGCGTCATCACGGGCTCAGTTTTCTGCTCGTTCCGATGGATCAGCCGGGGCTGATCGAGGTCCGGCCGATCCGGCAGATGACCGGGACCAGCGAATTCAACGAGGTCTTCTTCGACGGGGCACACGCACGAGCGGAGCACCTCGTCGGTGGTGAGGGCGCCGGCTGGAGCGTCGCGATGAGCCTCCTCGGGTTCGAGCGGGGAGTGTCCACGCTCGCCCAACAGATCGGTTTCGCCGGGGAGTTGGGACGGGTTGTGCAGGCCGCCGTCGACAGCGGTGCGGTGGCGGATCCCGTCGTACGGGAGCGACTTGTGCGCCAGTGGGCCGAGTTGCGGGTGATGCGCTGGAACGCCCTGCGCACACTGGGCGGTTCGGGGGACGCCGGGGCGCCGAGCGTGGCCAAGCTGCTGTGGGGCGGGTGGCATCAGCGGCTCGGGGAGCTGGCGATGCTCGTGCGGGGCGCGGGCGCAGGGATCGGGCCGGTGGAGTGGTCGGCCGGGGCGCCCTACGAACTCGACGACGCGCAGCACCTGTTCATGTTCTCCCGGGCCGACACGATCTACGGCGGCTCCGACCAGATCCAGCGCACGATCATCGCCGAGCGCGTGCTCGGTCTGCCCAGGGAGCCCAAGGGAGTCGTCTGATGCGCGGTGTTCTGTTCGACGGTAAGCAGATCCAGGTCGTGGACGATCTGGAGGTGAGGGATCCGGGAGCCGGGGAGGTGCTGGTCGCGATCTCGGCGGCGGGGTTGTGCCACAGCGATCTGTCCGTGGTGGACGGGACCATCCCCTTCCCCGTCCCTGTCGTGCTCGGCCACGAGGGCGCGGGCGTGGTGGAGGCAGTCGGGGCCGGTGTCACGCATGTGGTGCCCGGGGACCATGTGGCGCTGTCGACGCTCGCGAACTGCGGCGCGTGCGCGGAGTGCGACCGGGGGCGGCCGACCATGTGCCGTCAGTCGATCGGGCGGCCGGGGCGGCCGTTCACGCGGGGCGGGCGGCCGGTGTTCCAGTTCGCCTCCAACTCGGCGTTCGCGGAACGCACGGTGGTGAAGGCCGTGCAGGCGGTACGTATCCCGAAGGACATCCCGATGCCGTCGGCCGCGCTCATCGGGTGCGGGGTGCTGACCGGGGTGGGCGCCGTGCTCAACCGGGCCCGGGTGGACCGCGGGGACAGCGTCGTGGTGATCGGTACGGGCGGGGTCGGGCTGAACGTCCTCCAGGGCGCGCGGATCGCGGGCGCCTCGCGGATCGTCGCCGTGGACGCCAACCCGGCGAAGGAGGCGATGGCGCGGCAGTTCGGCGCGACCCACTTCCTGACGTCGACGGAGGGCGTGCGGGACGTGCTGCCGACGGGCGCGGACCATGTCTTCGAGTGCGTCGGCCGGGTCGAACTCATCCGGCAGGCCGTCGACCTGCTCGACCGGCACGGCCAGGCCATCCTGCTCGGCGTCCCGTCGGCCAAGGCGGAGGCGTCCTTCGTCGTCTCGTCGATGTTCCTGGACAAGTCGATCCTCGGCTGCCGCTACGGCTCCTCCCGCCCCCAGCGGGACATCCCGCTCTACGCCGACCTGTACCGCGAAGGGCGGCTGCTGCTCGACGAGTTGGTGACCGAGACGTACCCGGTCGAGGACTTCGAGAAGGCCGTCGGGGACGCGGAGGCGGGGCGGGTGGCGCGGGGGGTGCTGACCTTCTGAGCGCCGGTTGTGTCTGGGAGAGGTGGAGGGCTCCACCGACTTCCGGGCTTGTCCGGGGCATGGCGGGAGTTTTCCACAGGCGGCGGAAAATCCCTGGGGCGATGTCGGTGCCGCCGCCTAGCGTCGTGCCATGAGTTATCGCGACGTCGCCTCGAAGCAGCTCCTGATCTGGGCCTGCACCTCCGTCGGTGCCCGCATGCCCATCGCCATGGCCCCGCTGGCCATGGTGTTCCTGGTGCGCGAACGGCCGGGCGGCTATGCCCTGGGCGCCGCGCTCGCCGCCGCGTTCGTGCTCGGCGAGATCGTCGGCGCTCCGGCGCTCGGTCTGCGACTGCGTCCCGACCGGGCCCGTCCGCAGCTGGCCGCGGCCCTCGTGATCGGGGCCGCTGGGTTCACGGCACTGGGGGTGTTCCCCACCGCGCATCCCGTGGTCCTCGCGTCGTTCGCGTTCGTGGCCGGCGGCACTCCGGCAGCGGTCGCCGGCGGACTGCGCGCGATGCTCACCCACCTGGTCCCGGCGCGGGCCATGGCGCAGGCGATGTCCGCCGAATCGATGCTGATGTCGGGCGTATGGGCCGTCTCGCCGGCCGTCGTCACCGGCCTCGCGCTGGGCGTGGCCCCGCGCCTCCCGCTGCTTCTCGGCGCCGTTCTGATGGCCGTGTCGGTCGCGGGCCTGTGGCTGCTGCCAGCCGGCTGGGAGGCGGACGACGCGCCGGGAACGGAGAGCGGGCCGGGAAAGAAGGGTACGGGTCATTCGCTGCTCGGGCTCCTGCGCGGCGCGTGGCCGGTGTACGTCACCGGCGCGGCCAGCCTCACCCTTCTGGGCCTGGCCGAACTCGTCCTGCCCGCACTTCTGGAACAGCGCGGCATCGGCGTCGGCTGGTCCGGCCCGATACTCGCGGGAATGTCGGTGAGCGCGGGACTCGGCGCGTTCCTCTACGGCCTCCGAACCTGGCCGGGGCTGCTGCGCACCCGCAGCGTGGTTCTGATCGGCGGGATGTCCGCTTGTCTCACCGTCGCCGCGCTGACCCCCGACAAGGCCGGGATCGCCGCCGCGCTGGCCATCGGCGGCATGCTCCAGTCGGGCGCGCTGGTCACCCGCAACCTGTCCCTGCGCGAGGCGGTTCCGGCGAGCTCCCTGGCCGCGGGCTACTCGATCATGTACGCGGCCTCCGGTGCGGGTTACGCGGCGGCGGGTTCACTCGCGGGCGCTCTGCTCCAGGTGACGGCACCGTCCACGGCCGTCCTGGCAGGCGTGGCCCTGACGCTGGTGCTGACGGCCGTCGGGTGGTGGGGGGAGCGGCGCGTCGGGGACCGGTCGGCGGCACGCGGGGCCGACCCGGCCGTCACCGCCGGGCCTGCCGGCTCGGTAGGACCTGCCGAGCCGACAACAGGTCCCACCGGCTCAACTCCCCATCCATAGGGCCTGGTTCGTCGCCGCCGTCGCCTTCGTTACGATCATCGGCGCCGCCGCCTTCCGTTCCCTGCCCGGGCTGCTCATCGATCCGCTCCACGCCGAATTCGACTGGTCGCGGGGCACGATCGGCGCCGCCGTCTCCATCAGACTCCTAGCGAAGGGACCCGCCTTTAGGCGTGGGGGAATCGCTTCTCAGTGTTGCTCTGACTTCATCTTTGAGTGCGGATGTTGTGTCTGCGGGCGGGGTGGGCGGTGCGCCAGGCGTCGAGCTGGCCTGTGGTCCAGGTGGGTGTGCGGCCGGTGTATTCGGGTTCGGGGAAGTCGTTGTCGGCGGCGTTGAGGTTGTGGATGCGGCGGATGCTGATGCCGAGGTATTCG
>NZ_JAAGLU010000219.1 GCF_010550245.1 Streptomyces sp. SID12501 | reverse complement strand
CAGTAGCCCACGACCTTCGCGATCGCGTCCCGCACCTGCGGGTTCGCGGTGTTGAGGTCGGGCTGGTGCCGGTAGAACCGGTGCCGGTACCAGGCGCCCGCCTGCTCGTCGTACGTCCAGATGCCGTCCTCCTTGTCGGGGAAGACGACCTCGTCGGACGTGTCCGGCGGCGGGTCCTCGCGCCACACGTACCAGTCGCGGTACGGGCTGTCCTCGGACCGGCGCGCGGCACGGAACCACGGGTGCCGGTCGGACGTGTGGTTGACGACGAGGTCCGCGATGACCCGGATCCCGCGGTCGTTCGCGGTGCGGATCAGCTCGACGAGGTCGCCGCCGTCGCCCAGGCGCGGGTCGACCGCGTAGTAGTCGGTGATGTCGTACCCGTCGTAGCGGTCCGCCGTCGGGTAGAACGGCATGAGCCACAGGCACGTCACGCCGAGCTCGGCGAGGTGGTCGATCCGCTGCACGAGCCCGGGCAGGTCGCCGATGCCGTCGTCGTCCCAGTCCATGTACGTCTCGACGTCGAGGCAGTAGATCACCGCGGACTTCCACCACAGGTCGCCGGTGTCGCGGATCCTCACGCGCGCACCGCCTTCAGGGCGGGCAGCACGTGCTCGGCGGCCATGTCGACGAACGCCTCCAGGGACGACGACGGGGACGTGCGCACCTCGGT
>NZ_JAAGLU010000218.1 GCF_010550245.1 Streptomyces sp. SID12501 | reverse complement strand
GGGCACGACCGCGACGCGGGGACGTCCGTGCTGCTGGTCCGCCGGCACCGCTACACCCGCACCGTGTCCTACTACCGCTGCTTCGCCCCCGGACCTGTGACACTGGCGCGACTGGTATCACTGGTGTGCCGCAGATGGCGGGTCGAGGACGACTTGCAGGACGCCAAAGAAGTCTGCCACCTCGACAAAGGCCAGGTCACCTGCTGGAACTCCTGGCACCGCTCGCGCGTGACCGCCCTGGTCGCCTACGCCTACCTGGCCACCGCCGCGGCCCTCGAACGCACCGCCCAGACCAGCCGGAACGACCCCTCCGAGGCCGACCTCGTCCCCCTCAGCAGCCACGAACTCCTCCGCCTGCTACGAGCCCTGGTCCTTCCACCACCCCAACGAGACCGCGACCACCTGCTGTGGTGGTCCACCTGGCGCCGCCGCCATCAACACCGCGCCCGCCTCTGCCACCGCCGTTGGCACACCTACGCCGACACCACACCATGACCAGACAGCACACCAGCAGCTATCTACAGCTGCCGTATCTGATGATGACTCAGCCGAGTGCCGGACGCGGCAACGGAGCCCCCGGTAGGCAGGGCTGATTCAAAGTCTGGTTGATCATGCTGCGGTGCAGGTCAGGCCAGTCCGAGGAGGTCGAGGGGGCGGGTGAAGGGCGTGTAGGA
>NZ_JAAGLU010000217.1 GCF_010550245.1 Streptomyces sp. SID12501 | reverse complement strand
AGGGACTGCCCGGAGGCCGGCGCGGCGTCGAACAGCGCCAGTCCCTCGGCGGCGGTGAGCGCGCTCACGCCACCCCGACCGAGCCGGGAGACGTCCTCGGCACCCAGGGCGGCGCCCATGCCGCCCGTCTCGGCCCACAGACCCCAGGCGAGCGAGGTCCCCGCAAGACCCTGGGCATTGCGGTGGGCGGCGAGGGCGTCCAGGAACACGTTGCCCGCCGCGTAGTTGCCCTGACCCGCACCACCGAACACACCGGCGGCGGAGGAGAACATGACGAACGCCGACAGACCCAGGTCGCGGGTCAGCTCATGGAGGTTCCACGCCGCGTCCACCTTCGGACGCAGGACCGCCGACAGGCGTTCCGCCGTGAGGGAGCCGATGACCCCGTCGTCCAGCACACCGGCCGTGTGCACCACACCGGTCAACGGGCGCTCCGCCGGAATCCCGTCCAGCACGGCGGCCAGCGCACCCCGATCGGCGACGTCGCAGGCCGCCCAGGACACCTCGGCACCCAGACCGACCAGCTCCGCCGACAACTCCGAGGCCCCTGCGGCCGCCTCACCACGACGGCTCACCAGCAGCAGGTTCCGTACACCGTGCTCGGACACCAGGTGACGGGCGAACAACCCGCCCAACGAGCCACTCGCACCCGTCACCAACACCGTGCCCGCAGCA
>NZ_JAAGLU010000216.1 GCF_010550245.1 Streptomyces sp. SID12501 | reverse complement strand
ATGTTCGACCAGCAGCCGGCCAAGATGGCCGCCGCGGAGGGCCTGTGCGAGACGCAGGACGGCGCGGCGTTCTCGATCCTCGCGATCGGCGACCTCACCAACGACTGCGACGGCGTCAAGCACCTCATCGAGCTGCCCGGGTTCACGTCGTTCCTCGCGACCGGCGACTTCAACGCCCGCATCCGCGGCGTCGACGAGCTGCAGGAGCACTACACGCAGTGGGTCACGCAGTGGGAGCAGGACAACGGGGTCGAGGCGACGTTCGACCCCGCCGACACACGCTTCTACCCCAACCTCGCCGTCACGTACTGGTCGTTCCGGCTCATGATCGGCTTCGGCGTCGGCTCGGCCGCGCTGTCGCTCGCCGCCCTGTGGCTGCTGCGCCGCAAGGGCTCGGTCACCGGCAAGCCGTGGTTCGGGCGGCTCGCCATCGCGGCGATCGCCACGCCGTTCCTCGCGTCGGCGTTCGGCTGGATCTTCACCGAGATGGGCCGCCAGCCGTGGGTCGTCGCGCCGAACCCGAACAGCTCGGGCGTCGACGGCGTGTGGCTGCTGACCGCCCGCGGCGTCAGCGAGGTCGTCTCCCCCGGCATGGTCTGGTTCTCGATGATCGGCTTCACGCTGCTGTACGGCGTGCTCGCCGTCGTGTGGTTCCGGCTCATGAAGCGCTACGCCG
>NZ_JAAGLU010000215.1 GCF_010550245.1 Streptomyces sp. SID12501 | reverse complement strand
TGCGCCCGGGCGTCGTGCCCGCCGTGCTCCCGACCGTGTTCGTGCTCGTCGCGTTCCTGCTGCCGCTCGCGGGCCTCCTGGTGCTGTCGCTGCGACCCACCGACGCGTTCAACTTCGCGCTGCCCGGGTTCAGCCTGCGGCAGTACCGCGAGGTGCTCACCACGCCCTACCTGTACCGCTCGCTGCTGGAGAGCCTGTCGCTCGCGGTGCGCGTCAGCGTGACCTGCCTCGTCCTGGCGTACCCGGTCGCGTGGTACCTCGCGCGCGCCGCGCACGGGTGGCGCAAGACCCTCGTGTTCACGGTGACGCTCTCGCCGCTGCTCGCGTCCGAGGTCGTGCGGTCCTTCGGCTGGCGCATCGTCATGGCCGGCGAGGGGCCCGTGAACCGCACGCTGCAGGCGCTCGGCCTCACCGACGCGTCGCTGCCGCTGCTGCGCTCGCCGTGGACCGTGTTCCTCGCGGTCGTCCACGTTCTGCTGCCGTTCGCGGTCATCGCCCTGACGGCGTCGCTCGGGGCCATCGACGACGCCGTGCTGCGCGCGTCGGCCGACCTCGGCGCGTCCGCCGCGCAGACCTTCCGGCGGGTCGTGCTGCCGCTGTCCGCGCCCGGCCTGGTCGCGGGCGCCGTCATCGTCTTCTCGCTCACCATGGGGATCTACGTGACCCCGCTGCTCGTCGGCGG
>NZ_JAAGLU010000214.1 GCF_010550245.1 Streptomyces sp. SID12501 | reverse complement strand
CCGCAGGATCGGCAGCACCGCGCCCAGCGCCGTACTGGTGAGCGCGGTGCCGATCACCAGGCTCTTCGCCACGTCCGCGCCGCTGAGCAGCAGGGCGACACCGAGCCCGGCGGCGAACGAGAGGATCCAGGCGCCGCCGGCCCGGCGCAGGGTGGAGCCACGGACCTCGGCGAACCGGATCTCGTACCCCGCCAGGAAGATCAGCATCGAAAGGCCCAGGTCGGACAGGGTGTCGATGACCTGGTCGTGGTGGGCCCAGCCGAGCACATCGGGCCCCACCAGGATGCCGAGCACGATCTCGAAGATGACGACGGGGACGGAGAGCCACCGCCCGGTCGCGTAACCGAGCAGCGGGGCGAGTACCGCCAGGGCCATGATCAGGACGAGGGTCCCGGGGTGCTCCATCGCTCGTGTATAGCAAGGAACGCCCCGGAATCAGCCGCTATGACACCTCGCCGGTGATACCCGGTCGGTTCGGGCAGTGGGTGTCCCGGGCGGGCCGCTTCCCGGTCACCAGGAAGTCGCTGACCATCCGGTCCCCGCAGGCGTTGCCGTTGCCCAGATACATCCCGTGCCCGCCCTGCCCGACGGTGACCATCCTGGCCCGCTCACCGAGCGCCGACCGCATCTTGAGGGCCCCGGCGTACGGGGTGGAGGGGTCGCGCAGGCTCTGGATCATCAGG
>NZ_JAAGLU010000213.1 GCF_010550245.1 Streptomyces sp. SID12501 | reverse complement strand
CCGACGGCGTAGTCGTCGGTGTCCGGGCCGACGGCCTCGACGACGCCGGCCACGTCCCAGCCGGGGATCACGGGGTGGCGCACTTCGAGGACCTGCCCGAGGAAGCCCGCGGCGAGCTTCCAGTCGACGGGGTTCACCCCGGCCGCCTTGACCCGGATCAGCACCTCGCTGGGGCCGACCTTAGGTTCCGGTACGTCAACCAGCTCTAACCGGGTGGGAGTTCCGTACGCGTTGTATGTGATTGCCTTCATGGTCATCCCAACCCGGCGGCCAGGTCGGCTATTCCGCTTTCCCTCGCGCGTGACGCCGTGCCAACGCCCTCAGGCGGGCAGCGTGTTGCGGTGGGAGCGCCGGCGGGCGGCGCTGAGCAGGGCCTGGATCTGGGCGCCCGACTGTTCCACGTCGTCCAGGGGCGCGGGGAACGCCAGCCGGACGTCGCGGTGGCCGCGCCGCTCCTCCAGCCGCAGGGTGATCCCGTACCGGTCGAGGGCGAGCGGCAGGGCCCGCACGACCGCGGCCGACGGCAGCGGGTTGACCAGCCGCAGCAGCAGGGTGACCAGCTCGGGGTGGTCGTCGAGGAGGTGGGTGAGCATGCCCGCCTCGTAGGGGGCGAGCGGGTCGGGCCAGGCCTCGTCCAGCTCCGTCAGCCCGATGTACGAGGTCCCCTCCGAGGTCTCCAGGATC
>NZ_JAAGLU010000212.1 GCF_010550245.1 Streptomyces sp. SID12501 | reverse complement strand
GGCCGATCTGCCACGGGCCGTCCATCTCGTTGCCGAGGCACCACATCTTGATGCCGTACGGCTCGGTGCGGCCGTTCGCGATGCGCAGGTCGGCCCAGCGCGAGCCGGCGACGCCGTTGCAGTACTCGACGAGCGCCGCGGCCTCGGCGACTCCGCGCGTGCCCAGGTTGACGGCCATCATGGGCTCGATGCCCTCGCGCTCGGCCCACTGCAGGAACTCGTCGGTGCCGATGAGGTTGGGCTCGACCGTGCGCCACGCGAGGTCGATGAACGGCTTGCGCTGCTCGACGGGCCCGACGCCGTCCTCCCACACGTAGTTGGAGACGAAGTTGCCGCCCGGGTAGCGCACCACGGTGACGCCGAGCTCGCGCGTGAGGTCGGCGACGTCGCGGCGGAAGCCGTGCTCGTCGGCGGTCGCGTGGTCGGGCTCGTAGATGCCCGTGTAGACCGCGCGGCCGAGGTGCTCGACGAACGAGCCGAAGAGGCGGCGGTCGAGCGTGCCGGTGCGGAAGTCGGGGTGCAGCAGGACGGTGGCGTGGGCGGTCATCGGTGCTCCGGGGTCGGTCCGCGGCGCCGACGCACGGGTGCTCGGGGCGCGCGGGATTTCAAAACGTTGTAAACCCCACCAGCATACCCGCCCCGGCCACCCGCCCACCGCGACCCGCGCGGGCCGGACCAGCGCGTC
>NZ_JAAGLU010000211.1 GCF_010550245.1 Streptomyces sp. SID12501 | reverse complement strand
TGTTGGCCCGGCTCGTCGTCGCCGTTCGGGACGAGGGCCACCACTGGTTCCGGGTGCCCCTGCGGGCCGGCGGGAAGGTGCTGGCGGGCATCAGCATCGGGCGGGCCGAACCGAAGGGCGGGGTGACGGCCAACCAGACCGGCGTCCTGACGTTCACGGACCACCGGCTCCCGCTGTCGGCCCTGATGAACCGGTGGGCGTCGATCGACGCCGACGGTGTCTACCGGTCGGCGTTGGCCCGGCACCGGCGCTTCGAGGAGTGCCTGGCGACCTTCACCCACGAGCGGCTGTTCCCGTCCGTGGGCGCCGCGCACGCGCAGCGTCTCGCCTGCGCGGTCACCACCCGGTTCGCGGCCGTGAAACGGGCCTTCGGGACCCCGCTGCTCGGCCACGCCCACTACCGGACGCGGTTGACGACCGCGGCGGGTCGGGCGCTGGCCTCCCGGTACGCGCTGGAGGCGCTCTACACCGGCCCGGTCTGGCGGGAGCACCGCGATGCGGCCAACGCCACCATGGTCGACAGCGACGACGTCCTGCTCCTGCGGGGTCCCGGCTTCACAGCTCCGCCCGGCGCCCGTGAGGTGCTCGCGACCGTCTGCCACCCGGCCGACGCGGCCGCCTTCGATGCGTACGCCGCCCGGCACCTGGGCCCGGACCACGCACTGCACCGTACCGAGCACGCCGAGAA
>NZ_JAAGLU010000210.1 GCF_010550245.1 Streptomyces sp. SID12501 | reverse complement strand
GGGCGCGGCCGGGCGACGAATTCGCGCAGCGGGACGTTCACGACGAGGGCGAGGGCCGCGGCGAGCGGGGCCCAGACGAGCGCGGCGAACGATTCGACGGCGGTGGCCTCGTCCTGGTTCCGGGCACCGTGCCAGCACCACAGCACCAACAGGACGAGCGCGAGCGGAAGTCCGTACTCCGCGAGGAGGCCCACGGCCCGGTCGACCCCCTCGGGGACGTGCCGGGCAAGGCCGTTGACCTCGTACAACAGGCCGACATCCACATTCGGCCCACCACTTGTGAGTCCAGCCATGCGACGCGGCCCCTTGCCTAGGTCCCCAGCGGGCACGCTGCGCCGCGCACCCTTTTCAACCCCCGTCGATCAACCCCCGTGTCCATGGAACGCCCGTTCTGACAGGTCCGTTCCACTCTCCACCGAATGATCACTCCAACGTTATCGAAGAGTGACTCATCGTCGCAGCTCAAGGCCTTCGGTTCACGGAGAGTTGCCGGCGGCGGGGGCGGCGGGCGTGCGCTCCGGAAGGGCCTCCGCGCCGTCCTTGGTGACCCGCGTCGCACCGAAGTAGTCCGGGGTGTCGATCTTGTCGAAGCGGATGACCGCCCCGGTGAACGGCGCGTTGATCATGTAGCCGCCACCGACGTACATGCCGACGTGCCGGATATCACGGGAATTCGTCAGATCGTCGGAG
>NZ_JAAGLU010000020.1 GCF_010550245.1 Streptomyces sp. SID12501 | reverse complement strand
CCCACCGGGTCACCACCCCCAGTCGCACATGATCGGACAACCCCACCCAAGGATGCATGCCGGGCCCAACGACCGCGTTCCTCCGGCGTCACTGCGAACTGCTTGACGAGTTCAAGCAACGGCATTGGCCCGGCAGCGGAAGGTGATGTCCATGTACTGGCAGACGTCCCCGTTCTCGTACGTCACCGGGTCCAGGGCCTGGACGAGCACGACCCGTTCGGGCACGCACCGGACCGCCGTCTCCTCGTAGACCTCTCGCACCGCGCAGGCCGCAGGCTGCTCGCCCGGGTCCGGAATGCCGCCGACGACCGACCACTTGCGGGTGTCGGTACGCCGGCCCAGGAGCACTCTGCCCTCGTCGTCGAAGACAAGGGCGGTGACACCGGGGAGCCAGAGCAACTGGCGGCCGGCTGAGGCACGAAGAGCACTGATGAAGTCAGGAGTAGCCATGCCCCCGACCCTAACCGGGCTGCCCTGTCACCCCTGTTGATCACGGGGGCGTGCAACCGGCGTACGACTACACGCCACCGGCGCGCCGCCCGCGCACACCTGCGCCGATCGCCCAGCCGAGACCGCCGGCGGCGACCAGGACGAGGAGCATCTCGGGCAGGATGCCGAGCTTGGTGGCGGGCGTCTCGGAGGAGCGCAGGGGCACCTTCTGGACGAGGGAGTCGGCGACGAACATGCCGGTCTTCTGGGTGATCCTCCCGTCCGGCATGATGATCGCGCTGACACCGCTGGTCACCGGGACCGTGACGGTCCGGCTGTGCTCGACGGCGCGGACACGGGACATCGCGAGCTGCTGGTAGGTCATCTCGCTGCGGTCGAACGTGGCGTTGTTGCTCGGCACGGAGATCATCTGGGCGCCGTGCGTGACGGTGTCGCGCACGGCCCAGTCGAAGGCGGCCTCGTAGCAGGTGGCGAGGCCGACCTTGGCACCGTCCATGGTGAAAACGCCCGGCTTCGTGCCCCGGCTGAAGTCCTGGTGGACCATGGTGGTCCAGTTCTTGTTGATGTGTTCGAGCATCGAACGCAGCGGAAGGTACTCACCGAAGGGCTGCACCTGCCGCTTGTCGTACGTGTCGGTCGGGCCCTTCGCCGGGTCCCACAGGATCTGCTCGTTGTAGAGCTTGCCGCCCCGTTCGACGACCCCGCCGACCGAGATGGGCGCGCCGATCGTCTTGGCCGCGTTCTCGATGACCGCGGCGGCGTCGGGGTTGGCGAAGGGATCGATGTCGGAGGAGTTCTCCGGCCACAGCACGAAGTCGGGCCGGGCCACCTTGCCCGCCTTCACCTGAGCGGCCAGCCGCAGGGTCTCACGCGCGTGGTAGTCGAGCACGGCACGCCGCTGGGCGTTGAAGTCGAGGCCCGCGCGGGGCACGTTGCCCTGGATGACGGCGACGGTCGCGGTGCCGTCCTCGGCCTTGTCGCTCACCAGCGTCCGCGCGGCCAGGGCGCCCACCACGGGGACGGCCACGCTCAGCGCGGCGACGACCGCGGCGACGCGCGGTACGGCACCGGTACGGCGCCACTCGATCACCTGGCGCACGATTTCGTACAGCCCGAATCCGCACAGGACGACCGCGAAGCCGAGCACCGGGGTGCCGCCCAGCGCGGCGAGCGGCAGGAAGACGCCGTCCGCCTGGCCGAAGGCGATCTTGCCCCAGGGGAAGCCGCGGAACGGCACGCGCGCGCGTGCCGCCTCGCCCGCGATCCACACGGCCGCCGCCCACAGCGGCCACCCGGGCAGCTTCGACACGGCGGCGATACCCGCGCCGACCAGCGCGACGAAGACCGCCTCGATGACGACCAGCGCCAGCCAGGGCCCCGGGCCGACCTCCACACCCGTCCACACCAGCAGCGGCAGCAGGAACCCGAGACCGAACAGATAACCGAGACCGAGTCCCGCCTTCCAGGACCGGCCGCGCAGCAGCCAGCCGAGGATCCCGAAGGCCGGCAGGGCGAGCCACCACAGGGTGCGGGGCGGGAAGCTGACGTACAGCAGCACTCCGGCGAGCGCGGCGGTGGCGGCCGGCCAGAGGCGCAGCAGCCGCGCGCGGCGCGAAGCGGGCGCGAGCTGCGGTTCGAGCTGGTCCGGCTCGGCTGTGGAAGGAGCGGTGGCGGTCACTCCGGGAGTGTACGGCGCCTGCCCGGGGCGCCGACAGCACGGTCCGGCCCGTAGCCGCGGGCCCGCTCGCGCACGTCTGCCGCATCGTTTCTGCGCAACTCGTCCACAATTGACGCACCAGCCGTTACGGTGTGCCGGAGCCTCTGACGTGCGCGCCGGTGACGGTCCGTGCGGTCGGGGCCCGTCACAGTTCGGGGGGCGACGGGTTGGGGTCCACGGGGATGACGTCGGCGGCCGGGGCGCCGCCGGACGGTGAGAGACGAAACGTTTCCGACGCGGCGGGCGTCGTCGTGCTGGGCGCGTGTGCCACCTGGTCGCTGATCACGGCGGCCACCCATGGCGGCCGTCCCGAGGGCGTGCTCCTGGCGGTGCTCGCGGTGGCCGCAGGCTATGCGGCGGGACGGATCTGCGGGGCGCTGCTGCCGGTCGCCGCCCCCTGTACGGCGGCGCTGGCCGGGTTCGGCCTCGCGGTGGCCGCGCCGCACGCGCTGCCGGGGCCGCAGACCGCCACCCCACCCGGGCATCTCGGGGGCGTGGCCGCGCTGCTCGTCCTGGCGACCGGCGCCGTCTGCTGTGCCGCCTGGGAGGCCCGCCCGCCGCTGCTGCGACTGGCGCTGCGTGCCCTGGCCGTGGTGATCACGCTGGCGTCGGCGGTTCTCGGCCCGCTCGCCGGATTCGCCCTCTGTGCCGCCGTCCTGCTCTGCTCGCTCGCCGCCGGCCACATGCCGCGCCGGGGCGTGGGCCTCGCCGGGCTGGCGCTGACGACGGCCCTGGTGACCGGGACGGCGTGGGCGGTCGCCGAGGACGTGCTGCCGGACGGGCTCGCCGATTCGCTGGAGGGACAGGTGAGCGGTCACCGGCTCGCCCTGTGGCACGACGCCCTGCTGCTGGCCCACCGGAACCCTGCGACGGGGGTGGGACCGGGCAGGTTCGCGGAACTCAGCCCGACGGCTTCCCAGTCGCTGCCGGTCGAGGCCCGGCCGCACTCCGCACCCCTTCAGCAGGCGGCAGAGCAGGGCGTGGTCGGCGTGGCCCTGCTGGCGGCGGTCTTCTGCTGGGTGCTGTACGCCCTGTGGCGCACTCCGCGTCCCACCTCCGTCGCACTGACCGCAGGCGCTGCCCTGACAGGCCTGGCCGCCCTCGCGACGGTCGGCAACGTGCTGAGCTTCACCACGGTGACCGTGGGCGCGGGCCTCCTCGCGGGCCTGGCGACGGCCCGCCCGTTCGTCCACGAGACACCGGACACGACGCCGACACGCGCGCGGGAAGAGCGGGAACACCGGTAGGCCGCCGGGACGGCGACCGGAACGTCAGTGTGCGGCCCCCGCCGCACCCGGCCGCAGCCGGTCCCTGATGACCCGTACGGCCGCCTCCGCGTTGTCGACCGTGATCGTGAACGTATGCCCGTCCCCGAGGCTCAGCACCACGCCCTCTCCCCGGCGTACGACGACCGCGGTGCCCTGCTGGGGCCGCCAGCGGTAGCCCCAGCCGCCCCACTGGCGTGGGGTGACCCTGGCCACGAACTCGGCGCCGACGATCTGGGACAGCGGAATACGGCGGCGAGGCAGGCCCATGTGGCCGCAGCGCACTTCCAGGGAGTCCTTGTCGACCTTCACGGCGACGTGCACGAACGCGAGGGTGCCGAAGAGGACGAGCAGTCCGGCCGCGATGCAGCCCACGACGGACATGGCGAGCGGTGCGACGCCGGACGTCCACGCCGAGTCGACCGCCAGTTCGATACCGAGCGCCATGAAGGCGCAGCCACCGAGCGCCAGCAGCCACTGGGCACGGTTGGTCGCCCGGCCGGTCCAGATCTCGGTCGGCACGACTTCGTCGCGGGGGAGGTCCCTCATGCTTACGAGACTACTCAGGTTCCGCTGCGCGGGCACCGGCTTGCGGAGGGTGACTGCTCCGCCTGGCCGCCGTATGCCCCTCGGTCAGCGGACGGAGGTGGCCGCCTGCAGCAGCCGCCCCTCCTCGTAGGCCAGCGCGGCCGCAGGCAGCGGACCCGCGATGCCGTTCAGCAGGGCGGTGAGGGTGCCGTCGGCCGGCGCCTCGGGGTCGGGGGTCACGCCGAGCCTGCGGAGCGTCTGGGCGGCCACCGCGCCGGCGGAACCGTGCAGGACGAGCGGAGGGCGGCCGGGCTGCTGGACGGCCGCGCGGATGCGTTCGGCGACGAGTTCGTAATGGGTGCAGCCCAGGACGACGGTCGTCACCTCGTCGGGGGTGAGGACAGCCGCGGCGGCGATGGCGGCTTCGATCGCCGACTCGTCCGCGTGTTCGACCGCCTCTGCCAGTCCCCAGCAGGGCACCTCGGTGACCGCGACGCCCTCGGCGAAGTCCCGGATGAGGCCGCGCTGGTAGGGGCTGCCGGTGGTGGCCGGAGTGGCCCAGATCGCGAAGGGCCCGCCTCCCGCGGCGGCGGGCTTGATCGCCGGGACCGTGCCGATGACGGGAAGCTCCGGTTCGAACCGGGCTCGCAGTGCGGTCAGGGCATGCACGGTCGCGGTGTTGCAGCCCACGATCAGCGCGTCGGGCCGCTGCGCGGCGGCGGCCTCGGCGACGGCGAGCGCACGCTCGGTGAGGTCCTGCGGGGTGCGCGGGCCCCAGGGCATACCCGCGGGGTCCAGGGAGAGCACGAGATCCGCGTCGGGCCGCAGCCGCCATACCGCCGCGGCCGCCGGCAGAAGTCCGATTCCGGAGTCCATCAGCGCGATCTTCACCCGGTCACTATAAACGGCGTGCCCTTACGGACCTCCGGGGTGGGGCAGACTGCGGCGGGTGAGCGCCGTTGTGTGGATCGCCGTCGGATCACTCGCCGCCTGGCTGTGGCTGCTGCTGTGCCAGGGCTTCTTCTGGCGTACGGACGTCAGACTGCCGTCCTACGCCCGGGAGCCGGAATCCTGGCCCCCCGTCTGTGTCGTCGTGCCGGCCCGCGACGAGGCCGCCGTGCTGCCCGCGAGCCTGCCCTCCCTCCTCGCCCAGGACTATCCGGGGCGGGCCGAGGTCTTCCTGGTCGACGACGGCAGTTCGGACGGCACCGGGGAGCTGGCCCGGGAGCTGGCGCGCCGCCACGGCGGGCTGCCGCTGACCGTGGACTCGCCGGGTGAACCGCCCGCGGGCTGGACGGGCAAGCTGTGGGCCGTACGTCACGGCATGGGCCTGGCACGCGCGCGTGGGCCGGAGTTCCTGCTGCTGACGGACGCGGACATCGCCCACGAGCCGGACAGTCTGCGGGAGTTGGTGGCGGCGGCGCTGGGCGGCGGCTTCGACGCCGTGTCGCTGATGGCCAGACTGCGGGTGGAGAGCGCCTGGGAGCGGCTCGTCGTACCGGCCTTCGTGTACTTCTTCGCGCAGCTCTATCCCTTCCGCCGGATCGGCAGGAAGGGCACCCGGACGGCGGCTGCCGCGGGCGGGTGCGTGCTGCTGCGCGCGGAGACGGCCGAGCGGGCCCGGATCCCGGACGCCATCCGGCACGCCGTCATCGACGACGTGGCGCTCGCGCGGGCCGTCAAGGGCGGTGGGGGCCACATCTGGCTGGGGCTCGCCGAGCGGGTGGACAGTGTGCGGCCCTACCCGCGTCTGCACGACCTGTGGCGGATGGTCTCGCGCAGCGCGTACGCGCAGTTGCGCCACAGCCCGCCGCTCCTGCTCGGCACGGTGCTCGGCCTCGCCCTGGTGTATCTGGTGCCCCCGTTCGCCCTGCTGGCCGGGCTCGCCACCGGGACGACGCCCGCGGCGGTGTGCGGCGGCCTCGCGTGGCTCGTGATGGCGGGGACGTACATCCCGATGCTGCGCTACTACGGGCAGCCGCTGTGGCTCGCTCCCCTGCTGCCGTTCACCGCGTTCCTGTACCTCCTCATGACGGTCGACTCGGCGGTGCAGCACTACCGGGGACGTGGCGCCGCCTGGAAGGGACGGACGTACGCGCGTCCGGAAACCGCTGCGGACGAGAGCTGAACCGCGTGGGTCACGGTCACTTGCGGCCGGGTGTCCAGTTCATGCCCCAGCCGTAGACGTGGTCGACGGTCCGCTGGGGACTCACCCCGCGGTCGGGCACCAGATAGCGGGCCTCGCGCTGGATGATCAGATCGCCGCCGTTGTTGGTGATCAGGGCGAGCGCGCACACCGTGGAGGGCACCGTGCACTCGTCGAGCGAGAAGTCGACCGCCGCTCCGTTCGCCGGGGTCAGGGTGACCGTGGCGTGCAGGTCGGCGAAGGAACGTGCCCCCGCATAAATGGTCACGAAGATGAGGATGCGCCGGAAGGCCTGCTTGTGGTCCAGGTTGACCGTGAGGTTCTCGCCACTGGACACGGCACCGGTGCGGTCGTCGCCGTCGAGGTGGATGTACGGCGGCTGATGCAGCGCGCCGAAGGCGTTGCCCAGGGACTGGACGACGCCCTTGCTGCCGTCGGAGAGTTCGAAGAGGGCGCACAGGTCGAGGTCGAGGTCGGAGTGCTGGGCGACCGCGCGGCCGAGCTTGCTGCCCCACCCGGAGAACTGCTTGTGGACCTGCCAGTTGAGGTTGACGCGCAGGGCGCCCGAGGTGCCGCCCTGTTTGGTGAGCGAGACGGACGGGGCCTCCTTGGTGAGCGTCACCTTGGTCAGGCGTACCGGCGTCGCGGGAGGGGCGGGCGGAGGCGCGGTCACGGGCCGTGCGGGCGGCGGGGGCATGGTCACCGGAGGTACGACGGGTGGAATGGCGGGCGCGGCGGCCTGCGTCGCGGGCGGCGTGTGCTGGGGCTCGTCCACGGTGATGCCGAAGTCCGTGGCCAGGCCTGCCAGCCCGCTGCTGTAGCCCTGTCCGACCGCGCGGAACTTCCAGGCGCCCTGCCGACGGTAGAACTCGCCGAGCACGAACGCGGTTTCGACACTGGCGCCCGCGTTGTCGAAGCGGGCCACCACCGTGCCCTGCGCCGCGTCGCGGACCTCGATGTACAGGTCGGGAACCTGCCCGAACGTTCCTCCGTCGGCGGAGGCGGCGAGGACCACGGTCTCGACGGCCGGCTCCACGCGCGCGAGGTCGACGAGAAGGGTGTCCGTCACCCGGCCTCCGCTGTCCCGCTTGCCCTCGTGCCGGACCGCCTCGGAGGAGTGCACGGCCTGGTTGTAGAAGACGAAGTCGCTGTCGGAACGGACCTTTCCGGCCACCAGCAGCAGTGCGGAGGCGTCCGCGTCGGGAACGCCCGGCCCGGAGCGCCAGCCCAGCTCGACCCGGAGTGCCGCCGTGGGCACCGGAGCATTCGATCCCTTAGCCATGGACATGACCGCCCCCATCTCTGCTGGACTCGTGACCAAACCTATTCTCCCGGGCCTGTGAACTCCCGTTGAACCGCCTTGCCGAACGGGGGAAGAACGCGGGGCGACCCGTCGGTAACCGGGCCGGAACCTGGCCTTTACCTGATCTCCGCATGCCCCGGTGCCCCTTTTTGGCGAGTTCGCTCGCATTGGGGGTCCCAGGTCGCCGCCGACACGGAAATCAACCCTCTTATCGGTCTCCCCAACCAGCTCATGTGGGTTTAACTTATGTCCCATGACCTCCCCCCGCTCCACCTACGGCGGCGGCTACTACTCCGCCTTCCCGGACACTCCGATCTACGACTCGCTCGTCGCCGAGCGGGGGGCCCCGCAGATCGCCCCGATCCGGGTCCCCGCCGCGTACGACATGGGCAACAACCTGCCCGCGCTGCCGTCGGCGCTTCCCGCGCTGCCGGCCGGCCCGTCCCAGCAGGCTCCCTCCTACGGCTACCAGCAGGCGCAGCAGCCCTCGCCGCTGCAGCAGGCGCCGGCGGCGTACATCCCGCAGCAGGTACCGCAGCGTGGTTACCCCGGTGGCGGCCAGCCGATGCAGCAGCAGCGTCCGGCGCCGGCGGCCACCGGATACGAGGCGATGCGTCCCGCGGCTCCCCGGCCCGCCCAGCCGCAGTACCAGGACCCGTACAACAACCAGCAGCAGCAGTACCGCGGGTACTGATCTCACCCCCGGAGTGTCCGTGCCTGCTGGCACGATGGCGGTATGGGGAATGCGGAGCTGCACTCGATTCACATTCATCCGGTCAAGGCGTTCCGGGGCCAGGCGCCCCGGCAGGCCGTGGTGGAGCCCTGGGGGCTGGCCGGGGACCGGCGCTGGGTACTGATTGACGCCGGGGGAAAGGTCGTCACCCAGCGCCGGCAGCCACGCCTGGCACAGGCTGCCGCCGAATTGCTGCCCGGTGGCGGAATTCTTCTCTCCGCGCCCGGTCGCGCGCCCCTGACCGTGCCCGTCCCGGAGGTGACGGGCACGACGACGGTGGACATCTTCGGCACCAAGGTGCCGGCGGTCCTCGCGGGCGACGACGCGCATGACTGGTGCGGCGGGTATCTGGGCGAGGACGTACGTCTCCTGCACATGGACGACCCCGGCACGCGCCGCGCGATCGACCCGGAGTTCGCGTTGCCCGGCGAGACCGTGAGTTTCGCCGACGGCTACCCGCTCCTGCTCACCACGCTCGGGTCGCTCGGCGCCCTCAACTCCCTGATCGTGCAAGGGGATCAGCCGCACGAGGGCCCGCTGCCCATGAACCGCTTCCGGCCCAACGTGGTCGTGTCGGGGACTGCCGCCTGGGCCGAGGACGGCTGGTCCCGGATCGCCATCGGCGAGGTCTCCTTCCGGGTCGCCAAGATGTGCGGGCGGTGCGTGGTCACCACCACCGACCAGGACACCTCCGAACGCGGGCGGGAACCGCTGCGCTCCCTCGGGCGCCATCGGCGCTTCGGCAACCAGTTGGTCTTCGGCCAGAACCTGGTGCCCGAAACTCCCGGCACGATCAGCGTCGGCGATCCGTTCAAGATCCTCGAATAGGCGGGCGTGATCTTCCGATTGGTCCCCGGGGGCGGGAACACCGGCACAGGGCCTGACCGTTGGGTTGGTGAGAAGTTCACAGGACGGCCGGTGGGATCCGGTGAGTGGTGATTTCGCTCTCTCTTTGACCGGCATCGTGCGTGAACTGATCCGACCGGGGTTATCACGGAGCGGAAGGGGGTGCGGTGTGCGGGCGATCGGCGGACTCTGGCGCTGGCGGCACAATCCGCTGCGCCGCGCGACCGATCTCGCGGAGGCCTGGCTGGCGCTCGCGGCCCTGCTGCTGATCCTTCTGGCGGCGCCCCTGATCGGCGTCCTCGTCGGCGGCGCCGCCCAGGGCGCGCTGCAACAGGCCGTACGGGACCAGCGCGAGGCCCGTCATCTCGTGACGGCCACCGTGGTCAAGAAGCTGGCCCGATCCCCGTTGGAGCCCGATCCCGAGTCGGCGTCCCCTCGGGAGGCGCGAAGCCGCGTGGAGGCCGGCTGGACGGGGCCGGACGGCACGGCGCAGCACGCCACGGTCATGGCGAACCTCAAGTCCCCGCATCCCGGTGACCACTTCACGCTGTGGACGGACGAACACGGGCGAATAGCCGCCCGCCCCCTGGACACCGCCACCGCGACGACGCACGCGGTCCTCGCCGGGTTCGGAGCGACCGCCCTGTCGGCCGGGTTCGTCGAGGGCGGTCGGCGCCTGATGCTCTGGCGCATGGTCCGTCGCCGGTACACCCGTTGGGACCGGGCCTGGGACCGGGCCGGACCCGACTGGGGCCGGACCGGGACAGGCAGTTGACCGCCTTCCGGCTCTGGTCAACCCACCGTGCCCGCGCACGCTACGGTGGACCGGCCGACATCGTTCGGCACCTTCCGCGACATCCCGCGTTCCACGAGGTGGGGGCACAGCAGCGCCATGGCACAGGGCACGGTCCAGGTGACGCACACCGGTACATCGAGGTGGCGGCGCCGCACGGGTGAGTACGCGTCGCTCGCCGCGGCCCTGGAGGCCGCGGCGGACGGTGATGTCCTCACCGTCGCGCCCGGCACCTACCGGGAGAACCTCGTCGTCGAGCGGGCGGTGACGCTGCGCGGCCCGGAGGGCTCCCCCGGTTCGGTGCGCATCGCGCCGATGGACGGGGTGCCGCTCACCGTGCGCGCCTCGGCGGTGGTCCAGGACCTGCATGTGGAGGGCCAGGACTCGACCGCGGCGGCGGTGCTCGTCGAGGAGGGCACCCCGGAGTTGCTGGACCTGCGGATCGTCACGCGGTCCGCCGCGGGCATCGAGGTGCGCGGCGGCGCCCGCCCGACGGTGCGGCGCTGCACGATCGACAACCCGGCGGGTGCCGGAATCGCGGTACTGGACGACGCGGGCGGGGTGTTCGAGGAGTGCGAGGTCGTCGCGGCCGGCCAGGCGGGTGTGACCGTGCGCGACGGCGGCCATCCGCGTCTGGAGCGCTGCCGGGTGCACCACGCCTCGGGCGTCGGCCTGTCCGTCTCGGGCGAGAACTCGGCGCTGGAAGCGATCGGTTGTGAGATCTACGAGGTCAAGGGCAGCGGCGTCCAGATCACCGGCCGGGCCACCGCGCACCTCACCGACTGCGATGTGCACCGCACGTCCGCGGACGGCGTGACGCTCGACACCGACGCCGTGTTGACGCTCGCCGACTGCCGTATCCACGACATCCCGGAGAACGCGGTCGACCTGCGGTCCCGCTCCGTCCTCACGCTGACCCGCACGACGGTGCGTCAGTTCGGGCGCAACGGGCTGTCGGTGTGGGACCCGGGCACGCGGGTGGACGCCAACCAGTGCGAGATCTTCGACAGCACCGGCGACTATCCGGCGGTGTGGATCAGCGACGGCGCCACAGCGGTTCTCGAGTCCTGCCGGGTGCACGACGTGCCGGACGCCCTGTTCGTGCTCGACCGGGGCTCTCGCGCGGACGTCATCGACAGCGATCTCTCCCAGGTGCGCAACACGGCCGTGTCGGTCAGTGACGGCGCGACGGTACAGCTCGACGATTGCCGGATCCGGGACGCCGCGACGGGCGCCTGGTTCCGCGACCACGGCAGCGGCGGCACGCTCAACGGCTGCACGGTGGTCGGCGCCCAGACCGGCGTGATCGTCACCAAGGGCGCCGACCCCACCGTCGAGCGCTGCACGGTCGACTCCCCCGCCGAGGCCGGCTTCTATGTGTCGGCGGGCGGCCGGGGCAGCTTCCTGCAGTGCCGGGTGACGGGCAGTGAGGGCTACGGCTTCCATGTGATAGACGGCTGCCGTTCGACGCTGACGAAGTGCCGTACGGAGCGGTGCGCGCGCGGTGGTTACGAGTTCGCCGACGGCGGGTCCGGCGCGGCCTCCGGCGGCGGGCCGCTCGTCGAGGACTGCACCAGCGACGAGAGCGCGGCGCTGCGGACCCCACCGCTGCCGGAGACGGCGGTTCAGACGTCGGTGGCTCAGTCGCCGGGGCTGCTGGGCTCGATCCCAGACCGGCGCACCGTCGAGCCGGAGCCGGCGGTCGCCGCCCCGGAGTCGGAGGTGGCCGCGCGGTCCCCCAAGGATGTCCTCGGTGAACTCGACGCGCTGGTGGGCCTGGAGAGCGTCAAGCGCGAGGTACGGGCCCTCACCGACATGATCGAGGTCGGCCGGCGCCGGCAGCAGGCGGGCCTCAAGGCGGCCTCCGCCCGACGCCATCTGGTCTTCACGGGCTCCCCCGGTACCGGCAAGACGACGGTCGCCCGGCTCTACGGCGAGATCCTGGCCGCGCTCGGCGTCCTGGAGAAGGGCCATCTCGTCGAGGTGTCCCGGGTGGACCTGGTCGGCGAGCACATCGGTTCGACGGCGATCCGCACCCAGGAGGCCTTCGACCGGGCGCGCGGTGGTGTGCTGTTCATCGACGAGGCGTACGCGCTGTCCCCGGAGGACTCCGGCCGTGACTTCGGCAAGGAGGCCATCGACACGCTGGTGAAGCTGATGGAGGACCACCGGGAGGCCGTGGTGGTGATCGTCGCGGGCTACACGGCCGAGATGGAGCGCTTCCTGTCGGTCAACCCCGGTGTGGCGTCCCGTTTCTCGCGGACCATCACCTTCGGTGACTATGGCCCCGAGGAGCTGCTGCGGATCGTGGAGCAGCAGGCCGAGGAGCACGAGTACCGGCTCGGCCCGGGCACCTCCGACAATCTGCTGAAGTACTTCGAGGAGATCCCCAAGGGGGCCACGTTCGGCAACGGCCGCACGTCGCGGCAGACGTTCGAGGCGATGGTCGAGCGGCACGCGGGCCGGGTCGCCCAGCACGCCGAGCCGAGCACGGACGACCTGACCCTGCTCTACCCGGAGGACCTGCCGGAACTGCCCTGAGCCCCGCCCCCGGGCCTCGGCCCGGGCAGTGCCTCGCGGGGCAGCAGCCGCCCCAGCAGCTCTTCGCGCTCCTCGACGAAGGCGGGGTCGGCCTGGTAGTCGGAGTGGCCGAGGATCGGCGAGGGCAGCGGATGCTCCTTGTTGCGGCCGTAGGCGAGCGGGTCCTTGAGCGGTGCGCGGTCCACCTCGGGGCCGCAGTCGCCGGGCAGGTGTACGGGGCCGCCGATGGGGTCGGTGAGCCGGTACAGGTTGCGCCAGCAGGCCACGTCGTGATGCAGCGAGGTGAGCGCGGCGGGGCCGAAGTGGGCCGGGAACCATCGTCCGTACAGGCGCTCCAGCGGTGAGCCGTACGTCAGCAGCGCCACGCGCGCCCGCACGGCGGGCTTCAGCTGCCAGGCGGCGGCTGCCGCGAGGACGCTGCCCTGGGAGTGCCCGGAGATGACCAGGCGTCCGCCGGTGGCCTCGGTCCAGGTGGCCATCCGCCAGGTCAGGTCGGGTACGGCGCGCTCGGCGTAGCAGGGTGGTGCGAAGGGGTGGGAGGCGCGTGGCCAGAAGGTGCCGACGTCCCACAGGATGCCGATGGTGCGCCGTGCCGCCGGGTCCTTGTAGGCACGCCGCCCCCAGGTGACGAACAGCAGGAAGCCGAATCCGATCAGCCAGGACCCGAGGGCCTGGGCAGTCTCGGCGGCGCCCTGGACGACCGCGTATGTGCCGTGCGAGGCCTCTCCCGGCGTGTCGTCCGTGGTCCGGGCTCCGACCAGTGCGGCGGCGCCCAGGAGCAGCGTCACCGAGGAGGTGATGCCGATGATGCGGGGCGCCCGGTCGGTGAGGGCGGCCATCGCGCGCATGCTCGCGATCCGGCGGGTGCGCATGGCGTCCATGCGCACCCCGGAGCCGTCGTCGTAGTCCTGCTCCACGGCGTCCAGCTCGGCGCGGCGCAGTTGCAGGGTGCGCCGCGCCAGCCAGCCGACGAGGCCCAGGGCGACCAGGAGAACGGCAGGGATCACGGATGCCTGCCAGGTCAGCAGGACTGGCGGGCCCGCGATGCTGCCGCCGGTGCCGTCCAGCCAGTCGGCGACGCGCTGGGACACACCGCCGGACATCACGCCGCCCAGCGCGCAGGCGAGCGTCGTGACGGCGGGTCCGCCGAGACCGCGCATGGCGGCCCGCGGGTCGGGGTGGGCGCGGTACAGCAGGTTGGCGACGAAGGCCAGGACGATGACGCCGATGCCCTGGAGCAGCGTGAGGGCGCCGAAGGTCGTGTCGCCCGGCAGCCGCCCCGCCGACCGCCACCCGGGGCGTGACCAGCCGGCGTACACGGCCGTCAGGAGCAGCAGGGCGAGCGCGCCGCCCGGGAGGAGGCGGACGAGCCGGGCGTCGAGCGCCTGGTCCAGACGTCTCTCGCTGCGCCCCCTGCGGCACACCACCCACACCACGGCGACGGCCCCGCCGACCAGCGCCACGTACAGGAGCCCGGCCAGCGTCGCCAGGGCCGCCGGACCGCCGGGCGCGCGGTCGTGACGGGCGGCCGCGGAGCCCAGGGCGGCGGTGACCGTCAGCAGGCCGGCCGCTGTGTGCGCGGCGCGCAGCCGGGCGACCAGCCGCCGTCCGTACCAGAACCCGGGCCGCCCCAGCGCCGTACGGATGTTCTCGTCGACGGGCTCGGGGGCGTGGGCCATCGGCCGCTGGGACTCGTAGGCGCTCCAGGTGCGGCGGGACAGGAACCACAGCAGGCCGGTGAGCGCGGCGGGCATCACGGCGGCCAGGGCCAGGCGTCGGCCCGGCGCGCTCCACCAGCCGCCGCCCGACTCGGTCGGGGAGAGGAAGCCGAGCCAGGAGTGCGCCTCGGCGCACGCGCGCGTGCCCGCGCACTGCCAGGCGGTGAGGTCCAGGGCGACCTCGCAGGCGGCGGCGACCAGGAGAACGGTGAGGCTCAGACCGGCGAGGCGCACCAGGAGTCCGTAGAAGCGGACCGTGCCCGGCCGGTTGCGGGCGGTCGGGCGCATCCAGTGGGCCAGGTTGACCACCATGAACGGCGTCAGCAACAGCCACAGGGCGCGCGTGCCGTTGCCGGAGGTGAGGTTGCACCAGACGTACGCCTCGCGGACCGGTGCGCCGTGCGGGTCGGCGGGCCCTTCCTCCGCCTCGGCGTCGTCCGCGCGGCGGAAGACGGCAGCCGTTTCGTCGCCGGTGATGCGGACGGTCCGCGGATCGTTGAGCATCTTCTCGGGCGTGGCACCGCCCACGCCGTGGACCAGTAATTCCAGGGCGATGCCGGTGGTCGTCCCCGCCTCGGTCCGCTCGGCCCCTCCGGGCGGCTCGGCCGCGCCGTTCACCCCGGTCGTCGAGGCCCGTTCCTGTGCACGCTCCACTGTTCGCTTCCCCCGTTGCTGGTGCTTCCCCCGTGCCACGCGGACGGGCTGCGCCCTGTCCCGAGCGATGCCGCGCGGAACTGGAGGATCTCCGTCCGGCGGGCTCCGTACACCTCTCGGCACGGAATCTCCCCGATCCGTGTGACGAGCGAGGAGCCGGTGTTGCCAGAGTGACATGTTCGCGTCGTGACGGGCAGTGGCGCGACGAGTACCGGCCCATGCGAGTATGGGACGTCCGCCGGGCCGCTAGCAGGAGGAATGTCCTTGTCGGAGCGGGTTCGCAGCAGGTTCGCAGCGGGTGTGCGGGACGTGTCGGAGATGGTGGGGGCGAGTGGACCGACAGGCCCGAAGGAACCCCGGAAGGACGTGGAGCGGTCGTGAATGACAACCAGAACCTCCTCGCGGAACAGCGCCGCGCCCTGATCCTGGACGAGGTACGGCGCCGTGGAGGCGTGCGCGTCAACGAACTGACCCGCAAGCTCGGCGTGTCCGACATGACGGTCCGCCGTGACCTCGACGCGCTGGCCCGCCAGGGCGTCCTGGAGAAGGTGCACGGCGGCGCGGTGCCGGTGGTCGAGGCGAGCACCCACGAGCCGGGGTTCGAGGCGAAATCCGGCCTGGAACTGACGGCCAAGGAGGACATCGCCCGGGCCGCGGCGGAGCTGGTCGCGCCGGGCTCGGCGATCGCCCTGTCGGGCGGTACGACGACGTACGCGCTGGCGCATCAGCTGCTGGACGTGCCGGATCTGACCGTGGTGACCAACTCGGTGCGCGTGGCCGACGTCTTCCACGCCGCGCAGCGCGTGTCGGGGCAGCGGCAGGGGGCTGCGACAGTGGTCCTGACCGGTGGGGTGCGGACGCCGTCCGACTCACTGGTCGGGCCGGTGGCCGACCAGGCCATCGCGTCGCTCCACTTCGACGTGCTGTTCCTCGGTGTGCACGGGATATCGGTCGAGGCGGGGCTGTCCACACCGAACCTCGCGGAGGCGGAGACCAATCGGCGGCTTGTGCAGTCCGCTCGGCGGGTTGTGGTGGTCGCCGACCACACCAAGTGGGGGACGGTGGGGCTCAGTTCGTTCGCGGCGTTGGAGCAGGTGGATACGTTGGTGACGGACTCGGGGCTGGTGCCTGAGGCTCGGGGTGAGGTTTCGGAGCATTTGCGGCGGCTGGTTGTCGCCGGTGAGGCTGGTAGTTGAGGGGGCGCGCCTATGAGGGTGCCTTCGTCGGTGCGTTTGCGGGTGCGGGTTCGTTGTGGCTTGTCGCGCCCACGCGGCGGAGCCGCAAATGTCACAGCCCCGCGCCCCTATCGGTCGGTTGGCCACACGCCTGTTTTCAAGAACCCCTCGATATTCGTGCCGTACGGCGCGATGTTGAGGTTCTGTTCCGTTAGCCAGGTGTCCGAGTAGTACTTGTCCAGGTAGCGGTTGCCGTGGTCGCACAGAAGGGTGACGACGCTGCCCTGCTGGTCCTTCGCGATCATTTCCGCCACGATCTTGAGGGCGCTCCACAGGCCCGTGCCCGTGGAGGCGCCCGCCTTGCGGCCGATGGCTTGGTCCAGAGCTCTCACCGCGGCGACGCTGGCCGCGTCCGGGACCTTCATCATGCGGTCCACCGCGCCGGGGACGAAGCTGGGTTCCATACGGGGGCGGCCGATGCCCTCGATGCGGGAGCCGCAGTCGCAGGTGACGTCCGGATCGCCGGTGGTCCAGCCCTCGAAGAAGCAGGAGTTCTCCGGGTCGGCGACACAGATGAGGGTGTCGCGCTGTGTGTAGTGGACGTAGCGGGCGAGCGTCGCCGAGGTACCGCCGGTGCCGGCCGTGGCGACGATCCATGCCGGTTCCGGGAAACGCTCCAACTCCAGCTGCCGGAAAATGGATTCGGCGATGTTGTTGTTTCCGCGCCAGTCCGTGGCCCGTTCCGCGTAGGTGAACTGGTCCATATAGTGGCCGCCCGTGTCCACCGCGAGGACTGCCGAAGCTTCGTACATTTTCCGTGAGTCGTCCACGAAGTGGCACCGGCCGCCATGGAATTCGATGAGGCGGCACTTCTCGGCGCTGGTCGTGCGGGGCATCACCGCGATGAAGGGCACGCCGATCAGTTTCGCGAAGTACGCCTCGGATATGGCGGTCGAGCCACTGGACGCCTCGATCACCGGGCGGCCGGGGCGGATCCAGCCATTGCACAGACCGTAGAGGAAGAGCGAGCGGGCGAGGCGGTGTTTGAGGCTTCCGGTGGGGTGGGTCGACTCGTCCTTCAGATACAGGTCGACACCCCACTTCTCGGGCAGCGGGAAGCGCAGCAGGTGCGTGTCGGCCGAGCGGTTGGCGTCGGCCTGGACCTTGCGAACGGCCTCTTTGAGCCAGGCACGGTAGTCGGCGTCGCTTCGGTCCACGTCGAGCGTGTCCAGGGTTTCGGCGGTCCCGGTGGGGTCGGGGATGCTCACGTCAGGCTCCTTGCGCTGCACGGCGCCGACGGCTTCTCCAGCTGCCGGACACAACCGATCATAGACACCTTCAACATGCCTCTCACCTGCATAAACATGTCTTTGAGGGGCTCAAAGGAAGGCCTGGGGTGAGGGGGCGGAGGCAGGCGAGGTGGGGGCCGGAAGACCCCGGGGCGCATCCTGGTGAGTGCTTCCACAGGTTGCCGGAGAGCGCCGCACGCACTGGTGCTCGACGCCGGGGGCGGGCAGACTGCTCGACACGGGGGCGCACACTGGATCACGTTCCACGGGATCACCACGCATCTCGGCGGAAGCCGACAAGGGGGCGGAGCATCATGGCGGAGCCGGAGTTCACGGCCACGGGCGTGCGGATCGGGAAGAGGCTGCGCTCCCTCACCCGGGCCGGACAGGTCCGGATCAGCGGCGGCAGGCTGGAGTTGCTCACCAGTTACGGCAGCGAGATCGACAGCGCTCCCGTGCAGGCGGTGCGCGCGTCGAAGCCCTGGTTCGCGGCCGGCGACCGGGCACTGGCGGATCTCAACGGCAAGCGTTACCAGCTGACGCTGGGGGAACACGACCCCGCGCCGGGCCGGCCCGGGCCACCCGCGGCGCGCCGGTTCATCGAGGCCGTACGCAGGGCGGCGGGGCGCGGGCACTGAACTGGGCGGGGACGGTGGGGCCGTACCTCGCGCGGACACCGGGCGTGCCGGGAGAACCGTGCCGCGAGTTGCGGGTTTCCGCCCCCTGAGTCACGCTTGTCACACATCACTCTGGGTTTACCGGCGATAACGCTGCGAACCAGCCCGTCGGCCATCGACAGCAGGCGGCCCGTGCACGCAGGCACTCTGCTGGATCGGATCTCGTGTCTTCTTCCGGACCTCAATTCGGGGAGTCGCAAGCCGTGATCAGTCACCCAAGCAGGCACTGCACGGTGGAGCTCCAAGCCCTGCCGTCGCGGATCGGCCAGGTCCGCAGAATCGTCTCTGCACAGTTGCGCTACTGGCATCTGGATCCCTTGATAGACCGGGCCTCGCTCGGTGTGACCGAACTGCTCACCAACGTCCACCGGCACGCCCAGCCCGACAAGCTGTGCACCGTGGACATCGAGGTCCTGCTCGACCGGCTCACGGTCTCGGTGCACGACCACGACCCGCGCATTCCCGAGCTGCGGGACGCGGATCCCACGGCCACCTGTGGACGGGGCCTCGCGATGGTCGCCGCGGTCAGCGAGAGCTGGGGTGTACGGCCGGACGGCGAGTCCGGGAAGGTCGTGTGGTTCACCCTGCCGACTCTCACGCCGGTGGTGGCGGCCCCGGAGACCAGGCCCGCGACCGCTGCGCCCGCACGTCAGCCGTTCGAGGAGCAGCTGTGTGACGGTCCCGGGTACGACGAGCCGCCGCACGACAAGGGACACAAGCCGGGGGTACTCCGGCGCAGGCCGGAACACGCTCCCGCCCGGTCGGCCGTTGTCGGCTGACCGGGCGGTGACCAGCGGTATTCCTCCGCCGCCCTCTTTCTTGGCCGTGTCCGTACGTCACTCGGTGGTGATGGCGCGCAGTACGTCCAGGCGCGCCGCCCGCCGGGCCGGGCGCAGGCCCGCGAGGGCGCCGGCCACGACGCCCACCAGGGCCACGATCATGAGCCGTGCGGGCGGCAGCGCGAAGGCGAAGGCATTGTCGCTCGCGCCGTCCGAGGCCTTCACCAGCACCCAGCCGAGGAAGCCACCGAGGCCGAGCCCGCCCACCGTGCCGAAGGCGGCGACGAGGACCGACTCCCAGCGGACCATGGCGCGCAGTTGGGCGCGGGTCTGACCGACGGCCCTCAACAGGCCGAGTTCGCGGGTGCGTTCATGGATGGCGAGGGTCAGCGTGTTGGCGATGCCGAGGAGTGCGATGAGCACCGCGAGGGCGAGCAGCGCGTAGACGAGGGTGAGCATCATGTCGATGCCTCCGGCCGACGACTGGGCGTATTCGTCGCGGGTCTGCACCTCGGGGTCGCCGTACCTCGCGGCGACCTGCTCCACGGCCGACTTGCCCGCGTCCGTGCTCACGCCGTCCTTGAAGGAGACGGCGATCAACGTGTCGGCGTCCTGGGTGCGGTGCGGGGCCCAGGCGGCGCGGGTGATGACGTACTCGCCGACGAGCTCCGACCGGCCGTAGACCGCGCGGACGGTGAAGTTCTCCTTGTGGCCGTCGGTGAAGGTGAGCCGGGTCGTGTCGCCGGTCTTCAGGCCCTGCCGGTCGGCCTCCGCCTCGGTGACGGCGATGCCGTCGGTGCCGAGGCCGTCGAGCGAGCCGCGGATGTCGCCCAGATCGAAGACCCTGCGCAGGGCGACGGGGTCGGTGACGGTCAACGCCCGCCCCTGTCCGTCGACTTCGGCGACGCCCCGGCCGAGTCCGACCGCGTCCGCCACCTCGGGGCGCCGGGCGATCGCGGGTGCGAGGCCGGGGCTGAGTCCGCTGCCGCCCGCCCCGAACGACGGGGTGCTCACGGCCACGTCGCCCGCGAAGGACCGCGACACGGTCTGGTCCATGGTGGCCTTCAGCGAGGCGCCGAACACGGTGAACAGAGAGACGACGGCGACGCCGATCATCAGCGCGCTCGCCGTGGCGGCGGTCCGCTTCGGGCTGCGCAGGGCGTTGCGCCGGGCGAGGCCGCCGGTGACTCCGCGCAGCCGATCGAGGGGGCCGCCGAGGACCCGTACCACGGTCGTCGACGCTACCGGACCCAGGACCACGAAGGCCGTGAGGGCCAGTACGGCGCCAAGTCCCGCCAGCCACAGGGACGGTGAGACCAGGACACCGGTCAGCGTCATGGCGAGCGCGAGGGCGCCGAGGCCCGCGCCGGTGACCGCCCGGCCGGACGGGGCGCCCGACCGGTCGACGGCCGTCTCACGGAGCGCGGCCAGGGGTGCGGTGCGGCCGGCACGTACGGCGGGCAACAGGGCGGAGCCGAGACAGACCACGATGCCGACCGCGAGCGGCAGCAGCATGGACAGCCGACCGATCACCAAGTCGCTTTCGGGGAAAGGGAATCCGATGGCCGGGAACAGTGCCTGAAGTCCTGCGGCGATACCGATGCCGCCCGCGAGGCCCGCGATCGACGCCGTCGAGGCGACCACGGTCGCCTCGACGAGGGTGGCCGCGGTGACCTGTCGGCGGGAGGCTCCCAGGGCACGCAACAGGGCGTTCTCGCGGGTGCGTTGGGTGACGACGATCGCGAAGGTGTTGTGGATGGAGAAGGTCGCGGCCAGGATCGCCACGCCCGAGAAGACAAGGAGGAAGAGGGTGAAGACGGTCAGGAACCGGCTGGAGATCATCTCGGTGTTCTCCTCGGCCGACTCCTGACCGGTGATCGCCTCAACTCCCTTGGGCAGTACGGACGTCAGCCGGTCGGCCAGTTCCCGCTGGCCTACCCCGGGGCCGGCCCGCACCTGGATACTCGCCGCCTCACCGGGCTTCGCGGTGAGGTACTTCTCGGCGTCGGCCTGGGTCATCCCGGTGAACGTCACCTGCGCCATCCCGTCCTCGCCCGCGAAGGTCGCGAGGCCGACGATGGTCACCTTCACCGGGTCGGGGGTACGCAGGACGGTCGTGTCGCCGACCCTCAGGTCGCCCTTCTTGGCCGTACCCCGGTTGACAACCACCTCGCCGGACTTCGACGGGGCTCTTCCTTCGGCGAGTCGGTACGGGTTCAGCCGCGCGTCGGTGATCCAGTTACCGGCGAGGGTGGGCGGGCCCTGGCTGCCGATCGGTTCGCCGTCGGAGCCGATGAGCTGGCCCGCGCCCTGGATGCTGGGGACGGCGGCGGCGACTCCGGGAACCTGCTCGACGGTTTTCACCAGCTCGGTGGGGACCGGCCGGCGTACGCCCTGGCTCTCGCCCGGGGTCGTGATCGCGTCGGCGCTACGGACGACGGCGTCGGTGCCGCTCGCCGCGTCGCCGAACATGGTGTCGAAGCCGACTCGCAGGGTGTCGCCCATGACCAGTGTCCCGGCCAGGAAGGCCACGCCGAGGAACACCGCCAGGAACGTGCCGGCGAAGCGGCGCTTGTGGGCGCGCAGCGAGGAGAGGCTGATGCGGACGGTGGGCCGGAGGGTGTGAGCGCGGGTGGTCATGACGGCACCTCGAAGGCTTTCAGCCGGTCCAGGACCTTCTCGGCGGTCGGGGACTCCATCCGGTCGACCAGACGGCCGTCGGCCAGGAAGAGGACCTGGTCCGCATGGGCGGCGGCGACCGGGTCGTGGGTGACCATGACGACCGTGCGGTCCATGTGCCGCACCGCGCGGCCGAGCAGGCCGAGGACCTCCTCGCCGGAACGCGAGTCGAGGTTGCCGGTCGGTTCGTCGGCGAAGACGACGTCGGGCCGGCCGGCGAACGCCCGTGCACGAGGCCGAATTAGCTCGATCGTGTGATCGTCCACCTACGAGCTTGCGGCGCCCTGGGCTGGTCGGGCTAACGTGATCGTGCGACCTAGGACACCAGGTACGGCGTCAGCGAGCGGGGCCCCTGCTCCACCAGAGGATGGTTCAGGGCCTCCCCGCCGCCTCTGGCCGTACCCACCCGGCCAGGCCGTAAGGGAACTGGCCTCCTGGGATCGGACCACGCACAGGATGCGTGTCGCCACCCGGGGTCGAGTACGCCGGGGACCAGCTCGCCCCAAGACCGTTCGGGGCGCGCGACTGAACGGACTCACACCCGCTCAGTCCACAGGAACGGTGTCCAGGCCTGCCGCGCAGTGCATCAGGGTGGACTTCCCGGAGCCCGAGGGCCCCATGATCGCGGTGAGCGTCCGGCTGAAAACCCGACGCTCACCCCGTCGAGGGCCCGTACGGCGGTGTCGCCACCGCCGTACACCCTCACGGCGTCGACCACACGGGCCGCCGTACCGGTAGTGATGGAGGCAGTGGTGGTCATACCGCACCGCCCTTGCCCGCACGGCCGCCCGCGCCGCCGAACTGCTCGTCCAGGACGGAGAGCCGCCGCCAGTACTCGTCCTCGTCGATCTCGCCGGAAGCGAAGCGCCGGCCCAGTACGGCGAGGGGCGCGTCGCCGGAGAGGCGGTCCTGGGCGTCGTAGCGGCCGTCCATGGCACGCCATGGGCCACGGCGACCACGCCGGGCCGTGCGGCGCAGGACGGTGACGACGCCGATCACAACGGCCGCCCAGACCAGCGGGAAGAACAGGATCCACGGGCCGGGGCCGCCGTTCCAGTTCGCGAGGGTCTGCATGTCGAGTCATCTCCCGGATCGAGTTGTCGGTTGATGACTCGAGGTTCGCGCCGGGAGGGGGTCCGGGTCGTCGTCCGGCCGGCGGCAGTGCGCGTACGTCCCCGGGAGCACTCGGGGCCTTTCCGGCTGCTCCCCGGGGGTGTCACGGGACGTCGGGCCCTTACGGCAACTACACCAACGCCCCCAGCGGATCGTCCAGCACCGGTTGCCACGCCAACTCGGCTGCTCCGACGAGGCTGTTGTGGTCCAGCGTGCAGGCGAGGATGGGGACGCTGCCGCTGCGGCCCCACAGGCTGCGGTCGGCGACCACCGCGCGCAGGCGGTCCGGGTCGGTGTCGAGGAGGGTGCGGTGCAGGCCGCCGAGGATGACGCGGTCCGGGTTGAGGATGTTCACGAGGCCTGCCAGTCCCAGGCCCAGGCGGTCGATCAGGGTCTCGGCGGCCGTGCGGATCGCCGGGTCCGTGTAGTGGTCGCGGATCAGGTCGTTGGCCTGCTGGAGCAGCGACACCTCGGGGCCGGGGTCGCGGCCCGCCGCCCTGAGGAAGGCGAGCGGGTCGGCCTCGACGTCCAGGCAGCCGCGGCTGCCGCAGTGGCAGGGTCGGCCCTCGGGGTTGACGGTGAGGTGACCGACTTCGAGCGCGAGGCCCGAACTGCCCGTGTGCAGGCGCCCGTCGAGGACCAGCGCCCCGCCGACACCCCGGTGCCCGGTGGCCACGCACAGCAGATCGCGGGCACCGCGTCCGGCGCCGTGCCGGTGTTCGGCGAGCGCGGCGAGGTTGACGTCGTTTCCCGTGAAGGCCGGTCCGGCGATACCGGCCGCCCGTACCCGCTCGGCGAAGATCTCCCGTACCGTGGCGCCGGCCGGCCAGGCGAGGTGCAGCGGGTTCAGGGCCAGGCCCTCGGGTTCGGCGACGGCAGACGGCACGGCGAGACCGGCGCCCACGCACCGGCGCCCGGTTTCGTGCAGCAGTTCGGCGCCCGCGTCGACGACGGAGCCGAGCACCTTCGCCGGGTCGGCGTCGACGGTCTCGCAGCCGGGCGCGGTGGCGACGATCCGCCCGCCGAGCCCGACCAGCGCGGCCCGGAACCCGTCGGCGTGCACCTGTCCGGCCAGTACGACCGGCCCATCCTCGGCGACGTCGAGCCGGTGCGAGGGGCGCCCCTGTGAACCGGCCGCCGCTCCGGGCCGGGCGTCGACTCTGATCAGCCCGAGCGCCTCCAGCTCGGCGGCCACCGCGCCGGCCGTCGCCCGGGTGACCCCCAGCTCGGTGGTGAGCACGGCCCGGGTGGGCGCCCGCCCGGTGTGCACGAGCTCCAAGGCGGGCCCGAGTGCGCCGCGCCCCCGGTCCAACCGCGTCCTTGAAGTGGTCCCCTCGACCTTGCCGCTCATGAGGGCGAGTCTCCCATGATCCGTACGACCGCTGACCGCAGCGTCGGCCTAGAAACCGCTGACCCGAAGCGTGAGGTTCAACCGGCCGGTCAGCCCCAACTCCGGCGGCGCCGTACCCGCGTACACCCGTGGCACCCCGTGATGTGCGAGCCGGGACGCGCCGCCGAACACGAACAGGTCCCCGCTGCGCAGCTCGACGTCGGTGTACGGCCGGGTCCGCGTCGCCGTGTTCCCGAAGCGGAAGAGGCAGGTGTCGCCGAGGCTCAGGGACACCACGGGCGCGTCCGACTTCTCGTCGCTGTCGCGGTGCATGCCCATCCGGGCGTCGGCGTCGTAGAAGTTGATCAGCGCGATGTCGTAGTCGACGGCACCGTCGTACGCCGCTGCCGTGGCCGCCTTTCGCCCCAGTTCGCCCAGCCACTCGGGGAACGGTTTCACGGGCGAGCCGTCGCCGTCGACGGCCGTACTCGCATAGCCGTAGGGATACCAGTGGCGGCCGAGACAGACCTGCCGGGCGGTCATCGTGCCGCCGCCGGGTGTCCGCACGGTGCGCAGGCCGGCGGGTGGGCGTGCCCAGTCGCGGCAGGCGTCCAGCAGCTCTCGTTGACGCTCCGCGTCCAGCCAGTCCGGCACGTGCACCGCGCCCGGCGCGATCTCCGTACGGGCTCTGGGGAACAGTTCGGCGTCCATGGTTTCCATCCTGCCCGACCGGGCCGACGGGGCGTGAGCTGCGGATCGGTAGGGTGGGGCCACGATGACCGACCGTATGGCGACTCCCTGGTCCGAGCTGACCCTGACCCGTTTCCCCGCCGATCCGCGTGAGCGGATGCGTGCCTGGGACGCATCCGACGACTACCTCCTCGGGTACCTCGCGGAGTCCGGGACCGATCTGTCCGGCACGGTCGTGGTCGTCGGCGACCGCTGGGGTGCGCTCACCACGGCGCTCGCGGCTCACCGGCCGACACAGATCACCGACTCGTTCCTGGCCCAGGAGGCGACTCGGGCGAACCTGCGGCGGGCAGGCGCGGACGAGGATTCCGTGCGGCTTGTCACCACCCAGGATCCGCCGCCGGAGCGGGTCGACGTGCTGCTCGTGCGGGTTCCGAGGAGCCTGGCGCTGCTCGAGGACCAGTTGCTGCGGCTGGCTCCCGCGCTGCACGAGGGCACGGTCGTCGTCGGCACCGGCATGGTCAAGGAGATCCACACCTCGACGCTGAAGCTGTTCGAGCGGATCATCGGCCCGACCCGGACCTCCCTCGCGGAGAAGAAGGCCCGGCTCATCCACGCCACCGTCGGTCCGTCGGTGGACCGGGGTGCCAGTCCCTGGCCGTACCGCTACGAGCTGCCCGACGGCATCGGCCCGGCGTCGGGTCACCCTGTCGTCAACCACGCGGGCGTCTTCTGCGCCGAGCGCCTCGACATCGGCACCCGGTTCTTCCTCCCGCATCTGCCGGAGCCGTCGGGCGCCTCCCGGGTGGTGGACCTGGGCTGCGGGAACGGAGTGGTCGGTACGGCGGTGGCGCTGGCCGCACCGGATGCCGAGCTGTTGTTCGTCGACGAGTCGTTCCAGGCGGTGGCCTCGGCGGAGGCGACGTACCGGGCCAACGGGTTGCCGGACGCGCGTGCCGAGTTCCGCGTCGGCGACGGGCTGGCCGGGATCGCGGACGAGAGCGTCGACCTCGTGCTCAACAATCCGCCGTTCCACACCCACCAGGCGACGTCGGACGCCACGGCCTGGCGGATGTTCACGGGCGCGCGGCGGGCTCTGCGGCAGGGTGGCGAGCTGTATGTGATCGGCAACCGGCATCTCGGCTACCACCTCAAGCTGCGGAAGCTGTTCGGCAACAGCCGGATCGTCGCGAGCGACGCCAAGTTCGTGGTCCTGGCGGCCGTGAAGCAGTGAGTTGAGTTCAGTTGGCCAGATGGTTCGGCGGTAGTCGGGTAAGTAGTCGGGCAGTGGATTTCGACCACTTCACCGAGTGGTCGTGGCTGTCTCGCCCCGCAGGGCGCGGGGTGACGCGCCGAGTTCTCGTCGGCATGCCTTGTTGAAGGCCTGCAGGTCGGGGATGCCTACGGAGGCGGCCACGGCGGGGATGGAGAGGGTCGAGGCGCGCAGCAGGTGGCGGGCGCGGTCGAGTCTGCGGCGGCGGACGTAGCCGACCACCGTGTCGCCGGTCGCGGCCTTGAACAGCCTGGTCAGATGGTTGTGCGAGACACCGGCAGCCTGGGCGACGGCGGGCACGGTGAGCGGGGCGGCCAGTCGGCCCTCGATGTACGCGATGGCGGCGCCGACCGCCGGGTGCGGGCCGGGTCCAGGGCATTCGGTGTCCGGGGCGAGGTGGGCGATGCGCCACAGCGCGGTCCAGATCTCGGCTCTCGTGTGCTCGGGTGCCCGCGGCACGGCGGCGACAGCCGCGAGCAACAGCCCTGTGAGGTTGGGGAGTTCGGGTCCGGCGTCCTGGACGACGGGTACCGTGCGGGACGGGCCGACGGCCGGGATGCGCAGGTGTGCGTAGAGATGCTCGGAGCGGCCCTGGTAGCGGAAGCGGACCGTGCTGCCGGGCGGTACGAGGCTGACCCGGCCCGGGCGGACCGCGTGCACTGTGCCGTCGACGGTGAGCTCGGCCTCGTACTGGTAGAGATGCAGCTGCCACAGCTCGGGCAGCCGGAAGACGTCGGTGCGGCTCGCGACGCCGTGCACGCCGACGCCGGCGTTCGCCACGTGGGGCGGCTCACCGAGGTACAGCTCCGTTTCGCGCATGGTGAAAAACTACCAGCACCCGTCGCTGTCAGCTCAGGACGCCGATGATCTGGGTCACCGCCCGCGCCATCGCCTCCCGGCCCACGCTGAGGTACCTGCGCGAGTCGACCGCCTCGGGGTGGGCGTCGAGGAACTCCCGGATGGCGCCGGTCATGGCGATGTTGAGGGCCGTACCGACGTTGACCTTGGTGATGCCTGCCGCGACGGCGGCCACGAGCTGGTCGTCCGGTACCCCGGACGAGCCGTGCAGGACGAGAGGGACGTCCAGGGTGGCGGACAGCTGTTTCAGGAGGTCCTGGTCGAGTGCTGCCGTACGGGTGGTCATGGCGTGCGAGCTGCCGACCGCCACGGCCAGGGCGTCCACTCCCGACTCGGCGACGAAGGCACGCGCCTCGGCGGGGTCGGTACGGGCACCGGGTTCGTGCGCGTCCAGCGGGGCCCGTCCGTCCTTGCCGCCGACCTGTCCCAACTCGGCCTCGATCCAAAGCCCTTGTGCATGTGCCCAGTCGGCGGCTGCCCGGGTCGCGGCGAGGTTCTCGGCGTAGGGCAGTCGGGCCGCGTCGTACATCACGGAGCTGAATCCGGCGCCGGGTGCCTGCCGCAGCAGGTCGTCGCTCTGTACGTGGTCGAGGTGCAACGCGACGGGAACGGCGGCGCGTTCGGCGGCCGAGACGGCGGCGCGAGCCAGCGGGAGGAGCCGTCCGTAGCGGAATCTGACGGCGTTCTCGCTGACTTGGAGGACGACGGGTGAACCCGCCTTCTCGGCACCGGCGATGACGGCCTCGACATGCTCCAGGGTGATGATGTTGAACGCGGCGACCGCCGAGCGCGCGGTGGCGGCCCGGGTGATGAGCTCGCCGGTGGTGACGATCGGCACCTGTCACTCCTTTCGGTCAACAACTGCGTGAGACGGGGATGTTGACGGGGCCTCAGGGTGTGAGGATCACCGAGCGGGTGAGGTGACGCGGGCGGTCCGGATCGAGGCCCCGCGCCGCCGCCACCGCGACCGCGAGTCGCTGCGCGCGCACGAGTTCGGCGAGCGGATCGAGAGTCCCGGCCACCCACAACGCCCCCGTGGCCCGCACCTGTTCGGCCAGCCCTTCCGGTGCCTCGCCGAACATCCAGGTCGCCGTACCCCGGGTGGTGACACTGATGGGACCGTGCCGGTACTCCATCGCCGGGTACGCCTCGGTCCAGGACAGGGACGCCTCTCGCATCTTCAGCCCGGCCTCGTTGGCGAGCCCCACCGTCCAGCCCCGGCCGAGGAAGGTGAACTGCGCGCACTCGACGAGTCCTTCGGGCAGCGGGGTCGCCAGCGCCGTACGGCAGGCGTCGACCACGGCCTCGTCGTGCAGTCCGAGGTGGGCGCGGAGAAGGGTGAGGGCGGTGGTGGCGAACCGCGTCTGCACGACGGACCGTTCGTCCGCGTAGCCGAGCACGACGAGGTCATCGGCGGCCTTCCTCACGGGAGTTCGGGGGTCGGCGGTTATGGCGGTCGTCCGCGTCCGCGCACCCCCGGGCGCGCCGCCCCGCAGTCGCCCGAGCAGTTCGAGCACCTCGGTGGTGGTGCCGGACCGGGTGAGGGCGACGACCCGGTCGTAGAGGCGGCCGTAGGGGAACTCGGAGGCGGAGAAGGCGTCTGTCTCGCCCTGGCCCGCCCCTTCCCGCAGGGCCGCGGCGGCCTGCGCCATGAAGTACGAGGTGCCGCAGCCCACGATCGCGACCCGCTCCCCCGCCACCGGCAGCGCGCCGGCGTGCCCGGCCGCCTCCGTGGCGGCGCGGGTCCAGCACTCGGGCTGGCTGTTCAGCTCGTCCTCTACATGGGTCATGCCCTGCCCCTCCACCAGCGAGTCAATGCGATGCTCATTTCTGCAAGATATAGCTAGCTTTCGAGCAAAATCAAGCATACGACTGAAGGAGTGGTGTGAACTTTCGGTGCGCTAGGGTCGCCGAAGATCGCCGAGGATCGAGGAACGGAGAGTCCGGATGTCCCGGGACGCCCGCTGGAAGACCCTGCTGGAGCTGCTGGTCGAGCAGGACCGGCTGGAGGTCGAGGAGGCGGCGGCCGAGCTCGGGGTGTCGGCCGCGACGATCCGCCGCGACTTCGACCAGCTCGCCGAGCAGCAGATGCTCGTGCGCACCAGGGGCGGCGCGGTCGTGCACGGCGTGTCCTACGAACTGCCGCTGCGCTACAAGACCGCTCGCCGCGCCTCCGAGAAACAGCGCATCGCGAGAGCGGTCGCGGGCCTGATCACCCCCGGTGAGGCGGTGGGCCTGACGGGTGGCACGACCACGACGGAGGTGGCGCGCGCGTTGGCCGTACGCAGCGATCTGACCGCTGGTTCGCCCGCGCTGACGATCGTCACGAACGCGCTGAACATCGCAGGCGAGCTTGCCGTACGGCCCCAGTTCAAGATCGTGGTGACGGGCGGGGTCGCACGCGCGCAGTCGTACGAACTGGTCGGGCCGCTCGCCGACGGTGTGTTGGGCCAGATCACGATCGACCTGGCCGTGCTGGGTGTGGTCGGCTTCGATGTCACGCACGGCGCGGCGGCGAACGACGAGGCGGAGGCCGCGATCAACCGGCTGCTGTGCGAGCGCGCCGAGCGCGTGGTGGTCGCCGCCGACTCCACCAAGCTGGGGCGCCGGGCGTTCGCCCGGATCTGCGCGGCGGAAGCCGTGGACACTCTGGTCACGGACACGGCGGCGGACGAGGAGACGGTGGGTCGGTTCGAGGAGGCCGGACTCAGGGTGATCACGGTCTGAGCGGCGGACCGGCGCCCGGTGCCCGGTGCCGAAGCGCTCAACTCCCTTGATTCACCCGGCACTTCTGGCGTTGTCGAGCCGTGCGACACGGGCCACGTTCTCCCGGTCCTCGGCGTCCCCGCTCGCCTCGGCGGCGAACCAGGCGTCGAGGATCTCCTTGAGCAGCGGCTCCGACGTCAGACGCAGGCTGAGCGCGAGCACGTTGGCGTCGTTCCAGCGGCGCGCGCCGTCCGCCGTGTAGGCGTCCGTGCACAGGGCCGCGCGCACACCTGGCACCTTGTTCGCGGCGATGGACGCGCCTGTACCGGTCCAGCAGCACACGACGGCCTGGTCGGCCCTCCCGGCGGCGACCTCGCGGGCCGCCGCCTCGGAGCAGGCGGCCCACTGCGGATCGTCGCCGGGGCTCAGCGCCCCGTACGGCACCACTTCGTGGCCGCGGTCGCGCAGTTGCCCGAGGAGCGCGCGAGCCACGGGTTCGTCCATGTCCGAGGAAACGGAGATCCGCATGCCCGGAGACTACCCAGCCGACCGGCTCCTACGGTGAGCAGCAGCCCTCGCGTCGCATCTGGCGGCTGACCTCCAGCCAGTCCTCGGCCGAGGCCGACTGCCGTGGGTCGAGGCCCCGTGCGGAGCTCGGCTCGAAGGCGTCGACCAGGTCCGCCTGCTCGAAGGGGATGCCGCCGCGCAGGACCGCCACGGTGCGGATCAGGGTGGCGAAGTCGGTGAACGGGTCGCCGTCCACGACCGTCAGGTCGGCGAGCTTGCCTTCTTCCAGCGTGCCGAGGTCCGCGTCGGCGCCGAAGACCCGTGCGGGCAGCAGGGTGGCGGTGCGCAGCGCCTCCGCCGGTGACAGTCCGGCGCGGTGCAGTGCGCGCATGGACAGGTGCAGGTGCAGGCCCACCGGGACGAGCGGCTGGTCCGTACCGAGCGCGACCAGGCCGCCCGCCGCGAGGATCCGCCGGTAGACGTCCAACTCCCGGTCCAGAGTCGCAAGTTGGGCCTCGGCGGGTGGCAGCCCCGCCTGTTGCCGGACGAGCGCGGTGTCCCACGGCGGCATGAGTGTGGTGACCCGCGGGTCGTCCGCGAGCGCGGGGTCGGCGCCGAGCAGCGGAAACGCCGTGAACGGGGTGGCGACGAGGTGGAAGTCGGTACGGGTGTAGATCTCCTCCACGTCCTGGTAGGCACGCCCCGTGGCCGTCGTCGCGTGCCCGAACTCCAGTCGCTGCGTGGCCTGCAGATGGGTCGTCAGATCCTGGCCCAACTGCACGCCGGGGCTGCACAGATGGCTGCCGCTGCGTACACCGAGCCGTTCGTGGGCGAAGTCGGCGGCCTCCTTCATCACCCAGCCGGGGGCTCGTACGTACGTCTTCACGAAGTCCCACTCCAGCGCCTCCGCACGTGCCAGTGAGCGGCGCAGGCCCTCGGGGGTGCGGTGGGCGCGGGCCATGCTGTAGGCGACTCGGTCCCCGTCGAGCAGTTCGCCGGTGGACAGCAGCCGGGGTCCGGCGAGTGCGCCTGCGGCGACCGCCTCCCGGATGCGGGCCTGCTCGTACGCGAAGCCGCCGAGGGAGACGGCTGTCGTGATGCCGTACGCGATCTGCAGCGCGGTCTGACGGCCGCCGTACGTGGACTGCCAGGGGTGGGTGTGCGCATCCCACAGGCCCGGGATCACGGTGCGTTCGCTCGCGTCGATCCGGCGCACGGCCGGGCGGCCGGCCAGGTGCGGCGCGACCTCCGCGATCCGCCCGCCCCGGACGACGACGTCGATGTCCTCGCGGACGTCCGGCCCGGTGCCGTCCCAGAAGCGGCCCGCGTGCACGACCGTGTCGGCCGGTCGGGGCCTGCGGTAGTCGAGCGGGACGCGGACGGTACGAGTGCCGCCGTCGGCGATGTCGATCAGGCGCAGGGTGCCCGCCGAGAGGTAGAGGAGGGTACAGGCATCGGCGGACCAGGACGGATGGTCGGCCGGTTCGGTGGTGAGCCTGCGGGGCTCCCCGTCGGGGGTGCCGTCGGCGCGGACCGGCAGCAGCCACAGGGCCGACTCGACGACGACCGCCATCCAGCGGCCGTCCGGGGACCAGACGGGGCCACAGGCGTAGCGGTCGGCGATCGAGGTGTGCGGGGCGACAGCGTGCAGGGCGGCGGTGCCGGTGGTGGTGTCGACGACCCGGATGAGGTTGTAGCCCTCGCGGAAGCGCTGGTTGACGCGGTTCCGGTCGCACAGGGCGACGTACCGGCCGTCCGGCGACCAACTGGGCCGGCCGGGCAGGCCACCGGCGCCGAGCGCTGCGGCGAGGACCCGTTCGGCGCCGTCGGGCAGGTCGCGCACCACGAGGTTGCCCGACATGTCCAGGCAGGCCAGCCGTGTCCCGTCGGGCGAGAGGGCGGGGAAGACCCGGCCGCCTCCGGCGAGCACGGTCTCCGCGCCGGAGGCGAGGTCGCGGCGCCGTACGGTGAACAGGCCGTCGCGGTCGTCGGCGTATACCAGCGCTGTACCGTCGGGCGTCCAGGTCGGCGCCAACACATAGCGTGTGGTGGGGACTTGGAGAATCCTGCGGGGCGGACGGCCGCCCTTGGTGCCCGCGGTCCACAGCGCGTTGAGCGCGGCGAAGGCAACGGAGCGGCCGTCCGGGGAGAGTGCGGGCAGGTGGAGGGCGCGGACGGGACGGGTGGCGGTGCCCTCGAAGTCGTACGTCTTGACGCGGTGGTCGGGCCGCTGCACGGGCAGCGTGGCCGTGAACGGGATCTCCTCGCTGTCGTCCGGCGCGGCCGGGTCGAGCAGGCGGAAGTGGCCGTCGATGTTCAGCAACAGCCGTTCGCCGTCCGCCCAGCGAGGCGGCGCCGGGAGAAGGTCGCCCTCGACGGCGATCGTCGTACCGTCCACGACGAGGGTGCAGGAGGCGGCCGGTGCGGCCGTGGTGCGGAGGTAGGCGAGGCGTCCGGCGGGCGAGACGGCGGGGGTCATGAGCTGGGCGCCGGAGCCGTCGGTGTGCTCCGTGGTGACCGGGCCCGAGCCGTCGGCGGCCACCGACGCCACGGTGGCCGCGCGGAGGGTGCCCGGTGCGGGGACGGTCCCGCGCACGAACAGCACCCGCTCGCCGTCGGGTGACCACGTGGGATCGAAGTCCTCCCAGGCGGTGTCCTGCCCGGGGCCCTGCTGTCCGGGGCGCCCGGTGAGCCGGGTCAGCGCGCCGGTGCGCACGTCCACGACCCACACGCGGTACGGGGCTCCGGTCACGGTGTCGCCCCCGCGCTCGGAGGCGAACGCGATCCGGTTGCCGTCCGGCGACCAGGCCGGCCCCCGGTCGTCCCACGGCCCCTCGGTGAGCTGCCGCAGCCCGCTGCCGTCGGGCCGCAGCGTCCAGAGGTGGAAGCCCCCGCCTCGGTAGGCGCACACGACGAGACGGCTGCCGTCGGGCGAGAACTGCGGGCGCGTGGGTTCGAGCCCGGGCGAGGTCAGCGCGACGGCGGTTCCGCCGCCACGCGGCACGGACCACAGCACGTTCTGGACCTCGGCGACCAGCCGGTCACCGGAGGGGGCGAGGGTCGCGGAGCCACCCGTGGCGGCGGTGAAGGTGAGACTGGTCGCCGCACGTGGCGCGGCGGTCGCGACCGGCGTACCGGCGTTGGCGAGCGCGGTGCCTGTGGCGGTGGCCTGGAGGAATCTACGGCGGGAGAGCGGGCCGGTCCGGGTGTCGTCCGGGGTGCTTGAGGTGTCTTGGGCGTCCAAGGGAGCTCCCGATGCACGGAGTTGGCGTGTCGGACAGGTCGGGCAGCAGCGTCCAGTGGGAAACGTACGGGGCGGAGCCCGTTTCCGGACCCCGCCCCGATGCTTCTCGGCCGATCTTCACCCGGTCCCCGGTCCCGGAAGCTGCGTGCCGGGTGTCAGCAACAGCGGCTCTGCGGGTGGGTCTCCCGGTGCCGGGTGCGCAGTACCTCGTACTCGCGCCGGGTCGGTACCGGGGCGTGCGGGTGGTGGCCGAGGTGGCGTTCGCGGAATCGGTCGTACTCGGCCTCTCCGGTCAGCTCGCGCAGATACCAGCGCACGTACCGGAACACGGCCCGCGCCCCGCTGCCTGCTCTCATGAGCGGGCCCCCACCAGCGGCTCGGCGGCGTCCTCCCGCACGTCGATGCGGGACTCGACGTACGGCGACTCGGTCGTCGGGAACGGGACGGGCGAGCGTACGGCTCGTACGCACACCACGGCCGCGTTGGCGATGACCACCACGACGAGGAGCAGGAACACGGCGATCAGGACGCCGTCGACCGTGGAGTTGGTGACCACGGTGTGCATGTCGTCGAGGGTCTTGGCAGGAGGCAGGACCTGACCGGCGTCGATGCCGTCGGAGTACTTGGCGCGCTGGGCGAAGAAGCCGACCCGGGGGTCGTCGGAGAAGATCTTCTGCCAGCCGGCGGTGAAGGTGATCGCGACCACCCAGGCGAGCGGAACGCCGGTGACCCAGGCCCAGCGCAGTCGGCCGGACTTGATCAGCACCGTCGTGCAGACGGTGAGGGCGATGGCCGCGAGCAGCTGGTTGGCGATGCCGAAGAGCGGAAAGAGCTGGTTGATTCCGCCCAGCGGGTCGGTGGCGCCGGAGTGGAGGAAGTAGCCCCAGGCGGCCACGACGAGTCCGCTGCACAGCCAGATGCCGGGCTTCCAGTTGACCCGGCCGATGGGCTTCCAGACGTTGCCGAGCATGTCCTGGAGCATGAAGCGTCCGACCCGGGTGCCCGCGTCGACCGTCGTGAGGATGAACAGTGCCTCGAACATGATCGCGAAGTGGTACCAGAAGGCTTTCAGGGCCGCCCCGCCGAAGATCCCGGAGAAGATCTCCGACATGCCGACGGCGAGGGTCGGCGCGCCGCCGGAGCGGGCGATCAGCGTCTGCTCCTCCACGGCCTTCGCCGCCTGCGTCAACTGGTCGGGAGTGATGGTGAACCCGAGTCCCGCCACCGCGTGGGAGGCGGATTCGGCGGTGGTGCCGAGCAGTCCGGCGGGGGCGTTCATGGCGTAGTACAGGCCGGGTTCGAGGGTGGCCGCGGCGATCAGGGCCATGATCGCGACGAACGACTCCATCAGCATGGCGCCGTAGCCGATCATCCTGACCTGGGACTCCTTCTGGATCAGCTTCGGAGTGGTCCCGGAGGCGACCAGTGCGTGGAATCCCGAGAGGGCGCCGCAGGCGATGGTGATGAAGAGGAACGGGAAGAGCGAACCGGCGAAGACCGGGCCGGTGCCCGAGGAGGCGAAGTCGCTCACCGCGTCGGCCCGCATGACGGGCGCGGCCACGACGACCCCGACGGCGAGCAGCGCGATGGTGCCGATCTTCATGAAGGTGGAGAGGTAGTCGCGGGGCGCGAGCAGCATCCACACCGGGAGGACGGAGGCGACGAAGCCGTATCCGACCAGGCAGAAGACCAGGGTCGTCGGGCTGAGGGTGAAGGTGTCGGCGAGCGAGGAGTTCTGGATCCAGCTGCCGCCGACGATCGCGAGCAGCAGCAGCGCGACCCCGATGAGGCTGGTCTCGACGACCCGGCCGGGGCGGATGACATGCATCCAGAAGCCCATGAACAGGGCGATGGGGATGGTCATGGCGACGGAGAAGGTGCCCCACGGGGAGTGGGCGAGCGCGTTGACCACGACCAGGGCGAGCACCCCGAGCAGGATGATCATGATGGCGAAGACGGCGATCAGGGCCGCCGCGCCGCCCGCCCGTCCGATCTCGTCCCGGGCCATCTGCCCGAGCGACTTGCCGTCCCGCCGCATGGACAGGAACAGCACCACCATGTCCTGCACCGCCCCGGCGAAGATCACTCCGGCGACGATCCACAGGGTGCCGGGCAGATACCCCATCTGGGCCGCGAGGACCGGCCCCACCAGTGGCCCGGCGCCCGCGATGGCGGCGAAGTGGTGGCCGAGGAGCACGCGGCGGTCGGTCGGCTGGAAGTCGACGCCGTCATCGAGGCGTTCGGCGGGTGTGGCCCGGCGGTCGTCCGGCTTCAGGACGCGCCGGACGATGAAGCGGGAGTAGAAGCGGTAGGCGATGGCGTACGAGCCGAGGGCGGCCATCACCAGCCAGACCGCGGAGATCTCCTCGCCCCGGGCCAGCGCGAGGACTCCCCAGCCGACCGCGCCGACCAGCGCGACAGCGGCCCACAGCAGGATCGAGCGTGGCGTCATCCGGGAGGGACCGGAGGGCGTGGACGGCGGGCCCTTCGGCGCCGGTAGGGCGGATTCGGGCATGGCTGATGCGGGCATGGCGGCTCCTCACCTGACGGTGATGGGTGATTGCTGGGATGCGACGGGCGTGCGCTGTTCAGCGAGGGTGGCGTGGGTGGCCGGCCGACCCGGTCAGGGGTCGCGGCCTTCTTTCCCGGTCAGCGCGTATGCGGCGAGCAGGCAGACCCCGCTCCCCGGTACCCAGGCGAGCTGGTACCAGTAGAAGAACGGCGTCCCGGCGAGATACGGGCTCTCACCGGCGTACCAGGGGACCCACAGCAGCCCGGCCGCGGGCGCGAGGAGCAGCACGGCGACGGCGACGTACCGTAGCCGCCGGTGTCCGGTCCGTGCCATGGTCTGCGCTCCCTTCCCGCTCGTTGTGGGTCTGTGCAAGAGTTGCCCACCCGACGGAAACGGTTGACATCGAATTTCCGTCAGATTTCCCGCCGGTTCCCTGTCCTCCGAACCGGCCCTCCGCGCAACTCTCCGGCGAGGGCTTCAGGCACACCAAGGACGGTGACCCATGGCGGACAGCGCCATGACCGCGACGTTCCTCGCCGTGATCGGCGGGGCGTCGCTGCTCGCCGTGACCGCGCGCCGTCTGCGCCCCAGCGACCGGCTGCCATCGCTGGAGGGCTGGGCACTGGCCGACCGGAGCCTCGGCCCGGTGTGGACCTGGCTGCTGCTCGGCGGCACGATCTTCACCGCGTACACCTTCACCGCCGTGCCCGGACTGGCGTACGGCAACGGGGCGCCCGCCTTCTTCGCGGTGCCGTACACGGTGATCGTCTGCCCGCTCGCGTTCGTCCTGCTGACCCGGCTGTGGGCGGTGGCCCGGCGGCACGGGTACATCACCGCCGCCGACTTCGTGCGCGGCCGGTACGGCTCGCCGCCGCTGGCGCTGGTGGTCGCGCTGACCGGGATCCTCGCGACGATGCCGTATCTGGCGCTCCAACTCCTGGGCATACGTGCCGTGTTGACCGCCGGAGGTCTCTATCCGCGAGGCGCTGCCGGGGACCTGGTGATGGTGGCGCTGTTCGCGGGGCTCGCGGTGGCGACCTACCGGCACGGGCTACGCGCACCGGCCGTCATCTCGGCGCTCAAGGCGGTGGCCGTCTTCGTCTCGCTCGGCGTGGTCTGCTGGCTGGTCCTCGACCGGTTCGGCGGGCCCGGGCCCGTCTTCGACGGGGCGGCGCTCCGCCTCGGCGGAACGGACACCGCCCACTCGCCGCTGATCCTGTCCCCCGCGCAGCAGCCGGCGTACGCCACGCTCGCCCTGGGCTCCGCGCTGGCGCTGCTGATGTATCCGCATGTGCTCACCGCCAGTTTCGCGGCCGACGGCACGCGCACCGTCCGCAAGGTCACCGTGGCGCTGCCCGCGTGGACGGGGTTGCTGGCGCTCTTCGGCTTCCTCGGCATCGCGGCCCTGGCGGCGGGGGTACGGGCACCGGAGGGCGGTGCCGAGGCGGCGGTGCCGATGCTGGTCGACCGGTTGATGCCGGGGCCGCTGGCGGGCCTGGTGTTCGGCGCGATCACCGTGGGCGCGCTGGTCCCGGCCGCGGTGATGTCGATCGCGGCGGCCACCAGCTTCGTACGCAATGTGTACGTCGAGTACGTGCATCCGACGGCCACGCCGAAGCGGCAGGTGCGCATCGCCAAGGCGGTGTCGCTGACCGCGAAGGTGGGGGCCGTCGCGTTCGTGTTCGGGCTGCGCGACCAGGACGCCGTCAATCTCCAACTGCTCGGCGGTGTCTGGATTCTGCAGATCTTCCCGGCCGTCGCCGTCGGGCTCTTCACCGGTCGGCTGCATCCGCGCGCACTGCTCGCCGGGTGGGCCACCGGCATGATGGCCGGAACGTTCATGGTCGTGCGGGAGGGCTTCTCGTCCATCGTGCCGTTCGGTCCCGCCGACCAGCCCCTGCAGATCTACGCGGGGCTGGCCGCCCTTCTGCTCAACCTGGCCGTCGCCGTGCTCGGCACCGCCGTCCTCGAACGTCTCGGCGTCCCGCGCGGCGCCGACGCGACCGACCTGCCGTCCTGCCTGACCGTCAGGCGGCGCCCCGAGACGGGAGCGAACACCCCGTGAGACGCAGACAGCACACACCCCTGCCGGTGATGCCACCGTTGGCCGCGGCCCTGGCCGAACCGGCCGTCACCGCGCCGCCACATCCACGGCCCGCCGCCCCGAGCGAGATCCTCGCCCCCGTGGCGAGCGATCCGGCCGAGGCCGAACGGGAGGCCGCCCTCGCCGGCCTCTTCGAGGTGCACTACGCCTCGATGCTGCGGCTGGCCGTCCTGCTCGGCGCGGACGACCCGGAGAACGTGGTGGCCGAGGCCTATTACCAGCTCTACCGGAAGTGGCGGCGGCTGCGGGAGACCGGGGCGGCGGAGGCCTATCTGCGCTCCACGGTGTGCAATCTGACCCGGATGCGCATCCGCCACCTCCAGGTGGCCCGCAGGCATGTGGAGAACCCGCCCCTGCCGGACGACGCGGTCGCCTCCGCCGAGAGCACCGCTCTGCTCCACGACGACCAGCGCGTACTGATCGGCGCCCTCCAGCAGTTGCCCGCCCGGCAACGCGAGGCGCTCGTCCTGCGGCACTGGCTGGGCCTCAAGGAGAGCGAGATCGCCGCCGCGATGGGGATCTCCTGCGGATCGGTCAAGACGCACACCGCACGCGGCATCGCCGCTCTCACCAAGGCGATGGAGACACGGCGATGAACGACACCAGCCCGGACCGGGCCGACGAGAACTTCACGGAACAGGACGTCACGGAGCCGGATCTCACAGAACAGGACCGAACAGAACGGCAGTTGCGCGCCGCCCTGGAAACACTGGCCGGCGGGGTGAGCGCCGCCGCCTCCCCCGACGCCTACCGCACGGCGCGCGGCGACTGGCTGCGACGGGAGCGACGCCGCCGACTCGTCCTCGCGGTGCTGATCACCGTCGTCTTCACCCTCGCCGTACTCATCGGCCTGTGGGTCCTCAACCACGCCCCGACCGACCCCGGCGTCATCTTCTCGGGCACACGGAACGCGGTGGTTCCCGGGGCGGTCTCGGGCGTCTCGCCCTGAGCGTCACTCTTGCCCCTATCGCCGATCTCGCCCTAGCCTCATTTTGTGTCACAAATAAACAAAACCCGAACACACAACCCGGTGCCGGGAAACTCCCTCACCCGACTCCGTATCGCCCTCACCGTGTTCTTCGCCCTCGACGGCTTCGTCTTCGCCGGCTGGGTCGTGCGCATCCCCGCCGTCAAGGAACAGACCGACGCCTCCGCCAGCGCCCTCGGCCTCGCCCTCCTCGGCGTCTCCGGCGGAGCCGTCGTCACGATGATCCTCACCGGCCGCCTCTGCCGTCGCTACGGCAACCACCAGGTCACCGTCGCCTGCGCCGTCCTCCTCTGCCTCAGCGTCGCCCTGCCACCGCTCACCCACTCCGCCCTCGCACTCGGCGCCGTCCTGCTGATCTTCGGCATGGCCTTCGGCGGCATCAACGTCGCCTTCAACAGCGCCGCCGTGGACCTGGTCGCCGCACTGCGCCGCCCGGTCATGCCGAGCTTCCACGCGGCGTTCAGCCTCGGCGGCATGATCGGCGCCGGACTCGGCGGACTCGTGGCCGGCGTCCTGTCCCCCACGCGCCATCTGCTCGGCCTGACCGTGTTCGGTCTGCTCGTCACCCTCTTCGCGGGCCGCGTCCTGCTGCGCCACCAGCCGCCGGGTCCACCGGAGAGCTCGGCGCAACAGGCCGGCACCTCACACCGTACGGACCCCCGCGTACGTCGCCTGGTGATCGTCTTCGGTCTGATCGCCCTGTGCACGGCCTACGGCGAAGGAGCCCTGGCCGACTGGAGCGCGCTGCACCTGGAGCAGGACCTGGACGCCACACCGGGTCTCGCGGCGATCGGCTACTCCTGCTTCGCGCTCGCCATGACGATCGGCCGCCTGACCGGTACGACGCTCCTCGAACGCCTGGGCCAGACCCGCACCCTGGTGTACGGCGGTACGACCGCGGCGGCCGGCATGCTGCTCGGCGCGCTCGCGCCCTCCCTGTGGCCGGCGCTTCTCGGCTTCGTCATCACCGGTCTCGGGCTCGCCAACCTCTTTCCCGTCGCCGTCGAACGCGCCGGCGCCCTGGCCGGACCCGACGGAGTCGCGATCGCGTCCACCCTCGGCTACGGCGGCATGCTCCTGGGCCCGCCTGCCATCGGGTTCATGGCCGACTGGTTCTCCCTGCCCACCGCCCTCACCAGCGTGGCCGTGCTGGCGGCCCTCGCCGCCCTGATCGGCGTGACGACGCGACACGCGGCGACGAACTGACGGCACGTCGATCGGCGCCCGGAGAATCAGCCGACGACGCGGGACCCGGTGTCGTACGTGGTCTCGTCGAAGTCGGCGTGCAGGCCCGCGCCGGTGAGATCCCAGGCCCACAGGCCGACGAACGCGCCGGTGAACCCCAGTGACCGGATCTGACCGTCCACGATCTCCTCGGCGTGTTCGTCGGACAGCACGGTGGCGTCGAGGGACGGGCCGAGGGAGCGCCAGCCGGGGCCGGTGTCGTAGCGGAAGCGAAGTGCGGCGCCGTCGAGGTCGAGGCCCAGCCGGAGCCCGGTGGTGTCGCCGAGGCGTACCTCGTCCGCTTCGTCGACGCTCACCGCGCCACGGTCGCAGCTCGCCACACGCAGCACCGTCTCGCCCTGGTCGTCGGCGGTGAGATGCAGGAAGTACCAGGCGCGGGAGTTGTAGTACGCGGTGATCCCGGCCAACTGCTGGACGCCGTACGGCCGGTACTCCACCGTCGCCTCGAACACGCAGCGCGCGGCGGTCACCCGGCGGGCGACCAGGCTCACGCCGGTCAGGCTCTGCGGTGAGCGTCCGCCGCGCAGCCGCAGGTGCGACGGGCGCTCGGTGAGGGAGAGCCAGTCGGGAGCGGCGGGGCGGCGCAGGGTGGACCAGTCGGGGCCGAGGGTCGGCCGGTCGAAGCCGTCGTACTGCCTCGGGCGCGTGTCGCCGCCGCCGTGGGGGGCGTCTTCGGGGTCGGTGGGCGGCAGGTCCGGGGCGGGTACCTCGACGGCGGGCAGGCCGGTCGGGGTGCGGGGCCAGCCGTCGGCGGTCCAGGTGATGGGGGTGAGCGCGGTCTCGCGGCCCAGTACGCACGGCCCGTGGCGGCCGAGGGGCCGGGCGACGAGATACGCCATGTACCACTCACCGCCGGGCGTCTGCACCAGGCTGCCGTGCCCGGCCTTCTGGAGGGGCAGGTCGGGGTGGTCGCGGGCGGTGATCAGCGGGCCGAAGGGGTCACGTTCGTAGGGGCCGGCCAGGGTGGCCGAGCGGGCCACGGTGACCTGGTGGTCGTAGCCGGTGCCGCCGTCGGCGGTCAGCAGGTAGTACCAGGCACCGCAGCGGTAGAGGTTGGGGCCCTCGATCCAGCCGGCCTGGGGCGGCAGCACGATCCTGACCGGATCGCCGGTCGTGCGGCGCGCGGCACGGTCGTACGCGGTCGCCTCAAGTCCCGCCGAGCCGCCGCGCCCCGGACGCCAGTCGTGAACCATGTTCACAAGCCAACTGCGGTCTCCGTCGTGAAACAGGGACGCGTCGAAGCCACGCGCGTGCAGCGACACCGGGTCGGACCACGGGCCGTCGATCGACGGGGCGGTCGTCAGGTAGTTGGGGCTGTCGGTGAAGCCGCCCGTGTACGTCGACACGTTGCTGTAGACGAGGTGGAACAGGCCGTCCACGTGGCTCAGACTCGGCGCCCACACCCCGCCTGAGTCCGGCCGCCCGGTCAGCTCCAGCAGCCGCGCGCTGTCGAGCGCCCCGCCGAGGGACCGCCAGCGCACGAGGTCTCTGGAGTGGTGCAGTCGTACGCCCGGGAACCACTCGAACGTCGACGTCGCCACATAGAAGTCCGGTCCCACCCGGACGATGGACGGATCGGGGTGGGAACCGGCCAGGACGGGATTGCGGATGACCCGTGCGGTCGGCTGCCCCATGAACGCCCACTCCCTGACCTGCGCCGGACCAGCCCTGCCAGATGACGGGCCGATGATCGGATACTCGGATGATCAAGGGGACCGTAGTGTCGAACACGTTCGCAAGCAACGCCCTGTCCACAGTCCGGTCCTGCCCAAAACCCGGTTGCCCGGCCGGAACGGCGCTGGGACAGTCATGACCATGTCTGTCTTCTCCGCGTACGACGGAACCAAGCTGGCCTGTCGAGAACTCGGGGAGGGACCGCCGCTCGTCTGTCTGCCCGGCGGCCCGATGCAGGACTCCGTCTATCTCGGCAACCTCGGCGGCCTGTCCGCGCACCGTCGCCTGATCATGCTCGACCTCCGGGGCACCGGCCGGTCGGCAGTACCGGAGGACTTCGCGTCCTACCGCTGCGACCGCCTCGTAGGGGACGTCGAGGCCCTGCGCGAGCACCTCGGCCTGGACCGGCTGGACCTGCTCGGCCACTCCGCCGGCACGAACCTGGCCGTGCTGTACGCGGCCCGGCACCCCGAGCGCGTCGGCAGACTCGCGCTGATCACCCCGAGCGTGGCGGCCCTCGGCATCACCGTCTCCGGCGACACCCGGATCGGGACGGCGCGGTTGCGCCGGGACGAGCCGTGGTTCCCGGAGGCGTTCGCGGCCCTGGAGGCGCTCGTCGCCGGCCGCGGCGACGCCGACACCTTCCAGGCCATCGCCCCTTTCTGGTACGGCCGTTGGGACGAGACCGCCCGCACCCACCGGGCCGCGGAGGACGGGCAGCGCAATGCCGAGGCCGCGGCCGTCTTCGCCGGCGAGGGTGCCTTCGACCCGGCCGGCACCCGGGCGGCACTCGCCCGTCTCGCCTCACCGGTCCTCGTACTGGCCGGGGAGGTCGACCTCAACTCCCCACCGCCCGCGATGGCCGAGCTCTCGGGACTGTTCCCGCACGCCCAACTGGTCGTCCAGGACGCGGCCGGACACTTCCCGTGGCTCGACGACGCGAAGCAGTTCGTGGCAACCACCGAAGCGTTCCTGAGACAGGGAACCGACTCGGCCACCTCGATCCCAAAATGGAGACTGTCTTGATGGAGACCGCACGCTTCGTGGAAATCCTGGACACGGAGGGCCAGTTGCTGGCCGCTGCCGCCGAGCAGGCGGGGACCGACGCGAAGGTACCGACCTGCCCGGACTGGCAGGTGCGCGACCTGGTGCGGCACGTGGGCGCGGTGCACCGCTGGGCGGCCTCGTACGTCGCCGAGCGCCACACGTCGCCCCAGCGCCTCGGCGACCTGACCGACCTCGACGGCGGCGACCTGCTCACCTGGTTCCGGGAGGGCCATCGCACCCTCGTCGACACCCTCGCCGCGGCTCCTCCCGACGTCGAGTGCTGGAGTTTCCTGCCCGCCCCCTCACCGCTCGCGTTCTGGGCCCGGCGGCAGGCTCATGAGACCGCGGTCCACCGGGTGGACGCCCAGTCCGCCCTCGGCACCGCGCCCTCTCCGCTCGCCCCGGACTTCGCCACCGACGGCATCGACGAACTGCTGCTCGGTTTCCACGCCCGCGCCAAGAGCCGGGCCCGCACGGACGAGCCCCGGGTACTGCGGGTGCGGGCGACCGACAGGGACGACGCGGTGTGGACCGTACGGCTGTCGTCGGAACCGCCGGCCGCCGAGCGCACCACGGATCAGGCCGACCAGGCGGCCCCGGAAGCCGACTGCGAGGTGACCGGCTCCGCCGCCGCCCTCTACCTGGCGCTGTGGAACCGGCAGCCGTTCCCCGGCGTGAACGGCGATCCCGCGCTCGCCGCCCTGTGGCAGGAGAAGTCCGCGGTCTGAAACCGACCTCTTACATCTATCGCGCTTGTTCATTGCACGAGCATTACATGCACTTGCATTCGATGCATACGCATGTACTGTCTCTGTCATGACCTCTCCGCTCAACACCCCGGCGACCGACGGACGCTGGACTCCCCGACTGTGGGGCACCCTGCTGGTGCTCTGCGCCGCGATGTTCCTGGACGCGCTGGACGTGTCGATGGTCGGTGTCGCGCTGCCGTCCATCGGCTCCGAACTCGACCTCTCCACCTCGACGCTGCAATGGATCGTCAGCGGCTACATCCTGGGATACGGCGGACTCCTGCTCCTCGGCGACAGGACCGCCGACCTGCTCGGCCGCCGTCAGGTGTTCCTGGTGGCGCTCGGCGTCTTCGCCCTCGCCTCGCTGCTCGGCGGGCTCGTCGACTCGGGCCCGCTGCTGATCGCCAGCCGCTTCATCAAGGGGCTCAGCGCCGCTTTCACCGCCCCGGCCGGCCTGTCCATCATCACCACGACGTTCGCGGAGGGCCCGCTGCGCAACCGGGCCCTGTCCATCTACACCACCTGCGCGGCCACCGGCTTCTCGATGGGGCTGGTGCTCTCCGGCCTGCTCACCGAGGCGAGTTGGCGCCTGACGATGCTGCTGCCGGCGCCGGTCGCCGTACTCGCCCTGATCGCGGGCCTGAAGCTGCTGCCGCGCAGCGAACGCGAGAAGGACCACAACGGTTACGACGTCCCCGGCGCGATCCTCGGCACCGCCTCGATGCTGCTGCTGGTCTTCACCGTCGTCCAGGCCCCGGAAGTCGGCTGGGCATCGGCCCGCACCCTGTTGTCCTTCCTCGCGGTGGCCGTGCTGCTGACCGTCTTCGTCCGCGTCGAGCGGCGCTCCGCCGGGCCGCTGATCCGACTCGGTGTGCTGCGCTCCGGCCCCCAGATCCGCGCCCAGCTCGGTGCGCTGACGCTCTTCGGCTCGTATGTCGGTTTTCAGTTTCTGGTGACCATCTATATGCAGTCCCTGCTCGGCTGGTCGGCGCTGCACACGGCGCTCGCCTTCCTGCCCGCAGGTGCGGTCGTCGCGCTGTCCGCGACGAAGATGGGCGCGATCGTCGACCGGTTCGGCACCCAGCGGCTGATCGTGACGGGCTTCGCCCTGATGATCACCGGGTACGCGCTGTTCCTGCGCGTCAGCCTCGACCCTGACTACGCCACCCTGATCCTGCCGTCGATGGTGCTGATCGGCGGGGCCTTCGCACTGGTCTTCCCCTCTCTCAACATCCAGGCCACGAACGGCGTCGAGGACCACGAACAGGGCATGGTCTCCGGCCTGTTGAACACCTCGGTCCAGGTGGGCGGCGCGATCTTCCTGGCCGTCGTGACGGCGGTGGTCACCGCGGGCACCCCCGAGAACGCCTCGCCGCAGGCCGTCCTCGACGCCTACCGGCCCGGGCTGATCGTCGTGACCGGCATCGCCTTCGCCGGCCTGCTCGCCACGCTCCCCGGGCTGCGCACCCGGCGCCCGGGCCGGTCCGTCGTGGTCGCCAAGTCCCTTCAGCAACAGGCGGAGACGGTGACCGAACCGGTGGCGGCCCGCGACTAAAAGAGCGTTTTTGCCACCGTGCCCGGCCGGGGCCGCTTGCCCGGCCGGGCACCCGCCTGTTTGACTCGGCGGATGGACAACTACGGGGGACACATAGGGCAGGGCCGCGCGCGGGACTCCCAGGCTCGGCGGGACGCGGTCACCGTGGAGATCGGGTACGCCCTGTGCAGCGCCCTGTTCCTGGCGGTCGTCGTCTTCGGGGTGGTGGCCGGTCCCGCGTTGGCCTTCGAGCTGTCGGACACCGTGCAGGGCACACTCGTCGCCTCGGGCGCGACCCTGGGAGCCGTCCTGTTCACGGTGCGCGTGGTGAGCGTACTGAACCGCTTCGCCCGCGAGGGCGACAGCACCGATGGGGATCAGCCGAGCCAGCCCGGCCGTACCAACCCCGACTCGTAGGCCAGCACGACCAGTTGGGCCCGGTCGCGGACGCCCAGCTTCACCATCGTGCGGCTCACATGGGTCTTCGCGGTGAGCGGGCTGACGACCAGTCGCCGGGCGATCTCGTCGTTGGTCAGGCCGAGTCCGACCAGGGCCATCACCTCCCGTTCCCGCTCGGTGAGCCGGGCGAGGACGTCCGCGGCGGCCGGTTCCTTCGAACGGGCGGCGAACTCGCCGATCAGGCGCCGGGTGACTCCCGGCGAGAGCAGCGCGTCGCCCGCGACCACCGCCCGTACGGCGCGCAGGAGTTCGTCCGGCTCGGTGTCCTTCACCAGAAAGCCGGAGGCACCGCAGCGGATTGCCTCGAACACGTACTCGTCGAGTTCGAAGGTGGTCAGCATGACCACCCTGACACCGTTCAGCGCCGCGTCACCGGTGATCCGACGGGTCGCGGCCAGCCCGTCCAGCACGGGCATCCGGATGTCCATCAGGACGACATCGGGGCGCAGTTCGCGTACCCCGCGCAGCGCCTCCTCACCGTCCGCGGCCTCCCCGGCCACCTCGATGTCGGGCTGCGCGTCGAGCAACGCCCTGAACCCGGCGCGGACCAACGACTGGTCGTCGGCGAGCAGTACACGGATCACCGGTCCTCCCTCACCTTGAGCGGCAGCACCGCCAGCACGCGGAAACCGCCGTCCGCGCGCGGTCCCGCTTCGATCGTGCCACCGAGGGCGGCGGCCCTCTCCCGCATCCCGGCCAGGCCGTTCCCGCTGCCACCCGCGTCGGCGCCGGTCGCGGGCCCGTCGTCGTCGACGCACAGCCGCAGGGCGCCGTCGGCCTCGTCGACCCGCACGCGCGCGTGCCGCGAACCGGAATGCCGTACGACATTGGTGAGGGCCTCCTGGACGATACGGAAGGCGGCCAGATCCGTACCCGGCGAAAGCTTCCGGGCCGCGCCCCGCACCTCGACGGTCAGCCCCGCACCCGCCGCCTGCTCCACCAGCTCGGACAGCCGGTCGAGCCCCGGCGCCGGAGCGCGCGGCGCGTCCCCCGGCGTGCGCAGCGTGTGGAGCACCTGGCGCACCTCCCCGAGCGCCTCCTTGCTCGCCGCCTTGATGGTGGTGAGCGCGCTGCGGGCCTGCTCGGGGTCGGAGTCGAGCAGCGCGAGACCGACTCCGGCCTGCACGTTGATGACCGAAATACTGTGCGCGAGTACGTCGTGCAGCTCGCGCGCGATCCGCAGCCGCTCCTCGTCGGCGCGCCGCCGGGCGGCCTGGGCGCGCTCGGCACGCTCCCGGTCCCACTGCTCCCGCCGCACCCGGGCCAACTCGGCCACCGCCACGACGGCCGCCACCCAGGCGGCGACGACGAGCTCCTGCCCCCAGGAGGCGGCCTGGTCGCCGGACGGCGGCAGCCACCGGTACAGCCGGTGCGCGATCAGTACGTGGCCGGCCCAGAGCATCCCGACGGCCGTCCACGCCGCCTTGCGGTGCCCGGCGACGACAGCGCTGAAGCAGCCGAGGGCCACGGTAAGGAAGACCGGCCCGTACGGGTACCCGGCGCCGAGATAGACCATGGCCGCCGCGGCCGTGGCGAAGACGACGAGCACCGGGTACCTCTGCCGCCACAGCAGCAGTCCCGAGCCGGCGACGAGCAGGAGACGCGCGAAGAGGTCCAGGTGGGCGCGGTCGCCCACCTGTTGGTCGGCGGCGAACTTCGAACCGGCGAGCACGAAGGCGGTCAGCAGGAGGGTGGAACGCCAGGGCCACCGGCCGACGTCCCCGTCCGTCCCGGGCGGCCCTTCCCCGTCTCGGCGCTCCCGCCATGGGGGCCCGTGCCCCCATCGCTGGGGTGGGCCTCCCCCGCGTTCGCGTACCCGCTGCTCGTCCATGTCCGCCACGCTAGACGGCACCGCACGGCGACGGCGTCCACCGGGCGAGGTGATCACCTGTACTCCCCGGGGAGTACAGGGCCGGAGCCGCCCTCGCCTGCACCCCTACTCCTTCTCGGGGAACACCAGTCCCACCCCGTGGGCGATCCGGGTGACGGCATACCGGAAGAACGTCTCCCGGTCCTCCACCACACGGTTGAACTGGCCGAACAGCTCGAACCCGACCAGTCCGTACACCTGCGCCCAGGCCGCGACGAGCGCCATCGCGACTTCCGGCGGGAGGTCGGGGGCGAGGTCGGCGGTCAACCGCTCGGCCTCGGGGCGCAGTTCGGCGGGGATCGGGGTACGCGCCACACCGACGCTCTGGTGGGCGTCGCGCACGATGCCGGTCAGCAGCAGGCCCACCCGGGAGGCGGCCGGCACGGTCGTGTCGGGCGCCTTGTAGCCGGGAACCGGCGAGCCGTAGATCAGCGCGTACTCGTGGGGATGGTCCAGCGCCCAGACGCGCGCCGCCTCGCACACCGCGACCCAGCGCCGCAGCGCGCCGGTGTCCGCGGCGGCTGCGTGGGCGGCCTCGGCGGCCTCGCCGAGAGAGTCGTAGGCGTCGATGATGAGAGCGGTCAACAGGTCGTCGCGGCTGGGGAAGTAGCGGTACAGGGCGGAGGACACCATGCCGAGCTCGCGGGCGACGGCCCGCAGCGAGAGCTTGGGGGCGCCATCCGCCGCGAGCTGTCTGCGCGCCTCGTCCTTGATCGCCGAGGTGACCTCGATCCGGGCGCGGGCGCGGGCTCCTTGTGCGGTGCTCATGGGTGTGAGTGTTCCACGTTTTCGGAGCAGTGCACACAAATAAGAGCGCCGATCCGAAACAAGAGCAGTGCTCTTGCGTTGGATCACCGATCTCCGGCAGACTGTTCTCAAGCGAGAGCAGTGCTCTCGCAAGCAACACTCCCGCACTCTCCGACTGCCGGGATTTGCCAGGTCTCCAGGAGGACACCATGCCGTCAGCGTCGACCCATTACCTGAAGCCCAAGGCGTTCGACAAGGCCATGAACGGGTTCATCGGCTGGCTCGCACGCCACGGCGTGAGCCTCATGGGCACCGCCGAACTCTCCGTGCTCGGCCGCAAGAGCGGCGAGTGGCGCCAGGTACCCGTCAACCCGCTGCCCTACGAGGGCGGCCCGTACCTCGTCTCTGCGCGCGGCCACTCCGAATGGGTGCGGAACATGCGCGCCGCCGGCGGCGGACAGCTCAAGGTCGGCCGCCGGGTACAGGAGTTCACCGCGGTCGAGCTGCCCGACGCGGAGAAGCCGGTCGTGCTGCGCACCTACCTCAAGAAGTGGGGCTGGGAAGTGGGGCGCTTCTTCGGCGACGTGGACGTGAACTCCACCGACGAGGAACTGCTCGCCGCCGCTCCCAAGCACCCCGTCTTCCGGATCACCGTCAAACCGTGAACGCCCCGCGGGACCTGTCCAACACCTCAGGGCCGGTCGAGCGCGGTCAGGACGCGCCCCGCCATCGGGTGGGTGCGCACCAGCTCACCCAGCGAGGTGGAGCCGCGCGTGATGTCCCGGAAGGCGTTCCACGCGGGACGGAAGCCGGTCAGGGCGGCGTGGAACATGCCGGGGCGCCGCTCGAACGCCTTCAGCATGCTCCGGCCGACGGCCATCTCGACGCCGAGCCCCGCCTTGATCGCGAACGCGTAGTTCAGGGCCTGGCGGCGCGTGTCCACGGCGTCGTGCGCCTCCGCGATCCGGACCGCCCACTCCCCCGCGAGCCGTCCCGAGCGCAGCGCGAACGAGATGCCCTCGCGGGTCCACGGCTCCAGCAGGCCCGCCGCGTCGCCGCAGACCAGCACCCGGCCCCTGGAGAGCGGCGAGTCGTCGGCGCGGCAACGCGTCAGGTGGCCGGAGGAGATGCTCGGTTCGAAGCCGGCCAGCCCCAGCCGGGCGATGAAGTCCTCCAGGTACCGCTTGGTGGCCGCACCCTCACCACGCGCGGAGATCACGCCCACCGTCAGCGTGTCCCCCTTGGGGAACACCCAGCCGTAACTGCCGGGCATCGGACCCCAGTCGATGAGCACCCGCCCCTGCCAGTCCTCGGCGACGGTCTCCGGCACGGGGATCTCCGCCTCCAGGCCCAGATCCACCTGGTCGAGTTTCACCCCGACGTGTGCTCCTATACGGCTGGCGCTGCCGTCCGCGCCCACGACGGCGCGCGCGAGGACGGTCTCGCCGCCCTGCAGGACGACGGCGACCGTCCGCCGGTCCGGCACCGCTGAGCCGTGCTGCTCGACCCGCAACACCGTGACACCCGTACGCAGCTCGGCGCCCGCCTTCTGGGCGTGCTCCACGAGCTGCTGGTCGAACTCGGGCCGGTTGATGAGGCCGAACAGCATCTGCTTCGAGCGGCGGGTGCGGGTGAAGCGGCCGTTGTTGGAGAACGTGACCGCGTGCACCCGGTCCATGAAGGGCAGTTCGAATCCGGGGGGCAGGGAGTCCCGCGAGGGGCCGATGATCCCGCCGCCGCACGTCTTGTAGCGCGGCAGTTCCGCTTTCTCCAGCAACAGCACACTGCGGCCCGCGACCGCCGTCGCATACGCGGCCGAAGCCCCCGCGGGTCCCGCGCCCACCACAACGACGTCCCACACTTGCGCCACGTCGTCCGCCGAAGAGTTCTCGCTGCTCACGATGGTCTGCTGCTCCTGATCCATCCGCCTGCCGCACCTGTTCCTCCGCATCCTACGGCGGGCGTCGCCACAGTCCGCTGTGGGAGGATCACAGGACTTCTCTCGTACAACGTCGCACCCACAAGGAGCGTGCCCATGTCCTCGAATCCGGTCGCCGAGACCGTCGCCTCCCTCATGCCGAGGGCACGGGCGGAGCTCACCGAACTGGTGGCGTTCAAGTCGGTGGCGGACTTCGAGCAGTTCCCGAAGAGCGAGAGCGAAGGCGCCGCGAACTGGGTCGCCGACGCACTGCGCGACGACGGGTTCCAGGACGTGGCCCTGCTCGACACCCCGGACGGCACGCAGTCGGTGTACGGCTTCCTGCCCGGCCCCGAGGGCGCGAAGACGGTTCTCCTCTACGCCCACTACGACGTGCAGCCGCCGCTCGACGAAGCGGGCTGGGTGACCCCGCCGTTCGAGCTGACCGAGCGCGACGGCCGCTGGTACGGGCGCGGCGCCGCCGACTGCAAGGGCGGCCTCATCATGCACCTGCTCGCGCTGCGTGCCCTGAAGGCGAACGGCGGCGTCCCGGTCGACGTCAAGGTGATCGTCGAGGGTTCGGAGGAGATGGGCACGGGCGGTCTGCAGCGGTACGCCGAGCAACACCCGGAGCTGCTCGCCGCCAGCGCGATCGTCATCGGCGACTCCGGCAACTTCCGGCTGGGCCTGCCGACGGTCACCGCGACGCTGCGCGGCATGGCCCTCGTACGCATCCGCATCGACACTCTCGAAGGCAATCTCCACTCGGGCCAGTTCGGCGGTGCCGCGCCCGACGCGCTGGGCGCGCTGATCCGCGTACTCGACTCGCTGCGGGCCGAGGACGGTTCGACGACGGTCGACGGGCTCACGGACGAGGCGTCGTGGGACGGACTCCGGTACGACGAGGAGCAGTTCCGCACGGACGCCAGGGTGCTCGACGGTGTGGAGCTGATCGGCTCCGGCTCGGTCGCCGACCGGATCTGGGCGCGTCCGGCGGTCACGGTCCTCGGCATCGACTGCCCTCCGGTGGTCGGCGCGACCCCGTCCGTGCAGGCGACCGCCCGCGCGCTGGTCAGCCTGCGGGTGCCGCCGGGCGTGGACGCGGCGGCGGCGACGAAGCTCCTGGAGGCGCACCTGACGGCCCACACGCCGTGGGGCGCGCGGGTGAGCACGGAACAGATCGGCGAGGGCCAGCCGTTCCGTGCCGACACCACCAGCCCGGCGTACGCGGCGATGGCGGAGGCGATGGCGGTCGCGTACCCGGGCCAGGAGATGCAGTACGCGGGCCAGGGCGGCTCGATCCCCCTGTGCAACACGCTCGCGTCGCTCTACCCGGGGGCCGAGATCCTGCTGATCGGCCTGAGCGAGCCGGAGGCGCAGATCCACGCGGTGAACGAGAGCGTGTCCCCGGAGGAACTGGAGCGCCTGTCGGTGACAGAGGCCCTGTTCCTCCGGAACTACGCCGCATCCTGAGCCCGCCAGGAACCCCTACTCCACCTCGGGCTGTCCCACCGCCACCCCCGCCTCCAAGTAGAGCGCGGCACCCCGCTCGCGCGCCCGCAGCGCCCCGCGCAGGCGCTCGTAGCGGACAGGCGGGAGCAGGTCGGCGGCCTCCTCCTCGGTGACGAAGCGCCAGCCGCGCAGTTCGGGGCCGGGCAGCAGCAGCCGCCCGGCCTCGGCGCTGTCGAGCCGCCCGCCGTCGAAGAGCAGGCGCAGCCCGCCGTAGCCGGGCGGCGCGGGAGGCTCCCAGTCGATGACGAGGAGCCGGGGTACGTCGGTGAGGTGGATGCCCGTCTCCTCGGCGACCTCGCGGATGCCCGCGCGCGCCGGTGCCTCGCCGCGCTCGACGACTCCGCCGGGGAACTCCCAGCCGGCCTTGTAGGTCGGGTCGACGAGCAGGACCCGGTCGTGTTCGTCGAAGAGCAGGACCCCGGAGGCCACCGTCTCGCCGACGGGTTCCGGGGTCTGCACGATGTCGCACACGGGCGCGGTCCCGGTGCCGACGGCCTCGGCGATCCGCACGGCCGTCTCGTACGGGGTGAGGGCACTGGTGTCGACCGGGTGGGCGTCGGCGGTGAGCCAGGAGGCGAGGGCCGTCCGGTACGGCTCTATCTGGTCGTACGACCACTGCCGTACGCGTATCTCTCCGTCCGGGAGGTCCGGTGGGATCTCCCGGGTGGCTATTCGCTCGCGCAGGATCGTTTCCGCCGGAGCGAGGAGCACATGGCGGACCGCGATCCGGCGGGCGGCGAGACCGCCGAAGATCTCGTCGCGGTACTCCTGGCGGAGCAGCGTCATGGGCACCACCAGGGTCCCGCCGAGCTCGGCGAGCATGGCGGCCGCTGTGTCCACGACGAGCCGCCGCCAGATCGGCAGGTCCTGGAAGTCGCCGACCTCGGCGAGGCGCTTGGGCGGCAGCAGATGCGCGAGTGCGCCGCCGATGACCTCGGGGTCGAAGAGCGTGCTGTTCGGGATCAGTTCGTTCAGTTCCCGTGCGGTGGTGGTCTTCCCCGCACCGAACGCGCCGTTGACCCAGACGACGATCACATTTCCCCCTCTTCTGTTGGACCCCTGAGGCTTGCCCGCTCCACCCTGCCACGGAAACCAGATCCAGTTGAGGCCGCCGACACAGTGGCGCCGGTGCCCCGTCACACGGGTACACCGGCGCCACTTCGACCCCTTTTGTGCTCGTCAGCCAGTGGTGCCGTTACCTCCCAGCGGGCTCTCGTCCACGGCCAGGCTGTCGCTGGCGACGGTGTGGTCGAGGGCGCTGAGCGTGTCGTCCACGTTCAGATCACCGAGGGCGTCGGCCCCGAGACCGTGGGAGGGGGTGATCGCCGCGACGACGAACCCGGTGGCGAGGGAGGCGATGGCGAGCATGCTGCGCTTCTTCATGCCCGGTTCAACTGCCGAACCGGGGCCGGGGTCACGGCGTCCGGTGCAGCGAGATCTTCATCGGCCGGTTCGCCGACGGGCGGATCACCGAGATCCGGGGCGTCGCCGACGTCCTCACGCAACCGCGCCGGCCCTGCGCCCTGCCGGCCTGACGTCGCACGGCATGACCGGACCCCCTGGCGCGGCCGGGCACCGACACCGCGGCTGCCGCCAGGACGTCCTGCCGTTCGCGTCACTTCACCGGTTCCCACCCGGATCGGACGATCGGCTCGTGGCTCTCAGACGCTCGCCTCGGCCGTGTCGTCCGCCCTGCGCGTCAGCGCCGCCGCTGCAGCGCCGACCAGGCCCGCGTCCGTGCCCATCTGCGCCGGTACGATCTCCAGGCGCTGGACGAACGACAGCGTGGCGTAGGTCTTCAGGGCCGCACGCAGGGGCGTGAACAGGACGTCGCCGGCTTTGCCCACGCCGCCGCCGATCACTGCGACGTCGATCTCCACGAGGGCAGCGGTGGCGGCGATGCCCGCCGCGAGCGCCTGGGCCGCCCGCGTGAAGGAAGCGACGGCGATCGGGTCGCCGGTCCGTGCCGACTCGGCCACGGCGGCGGCCGAGATGTCGCCGCCGGAGCCCGGCTGCCAGCCGTTCGCCAGCGCGCGGCGCGCGATGTTGGGGCCGCTGGCGATGCGTTCCACGCAGCCGCGGGAGCCGCAGGCGCAGGGGTCACCGTCGAGTTCGACGCTGATGTGCCCGATGTGGCCGGCGTTGCCGGTGGGTCCGGGGTGCAGCCGTCCGCCCAGGACCAGGCCGCCGCCGACGCCGGTCGAGACGACCATGCACAGCGCGTTGTCGTGGCCTCGGGCGGCACCCTGCCAGTGTTCGGCCGCCGTGATCGCCACGCCGTCGCCGATCAGTTCGACGGGCAGGCCACCGGTCACGGCCCGGACGCGTTCGACGAGCGGAAAGCCGCGCCAGCCGGGCACGTTCACCGGGCTCACCGTGCCCGCGGAAGCGTCCACCGGGCCCGCGCTGCCGATACCGACGGCCGTCGCGCGTACCCACAACGGCGGTCCGGTCAGCTCGGCGACGACCTCCTCGACGGCCCGCATCACGCTCTCGCCGGCCTCCAGCGCGGGCGTCGGGCGCTGTGCGCGCAGCAGGATCCGGCCGTGGCCGTCCACCAGCGCTCCGGCGATCTTGGTGCCGCCGATGTCGAGCGCGGCCACGAGGTCGGTGTGCATCAGTGTCTGATCTCCCTGTCAACCATGGCAAAAGCGGGCAGGCCGGTCTGATGGTGGGGACACAGGCCGGAGTTGGCGGTGGACAGTGTCTCCTGGATCTGACAACGTTGTCCAGGCTCTATGCTCGACGCCACATCCTCATACACAACCTGGGACGACGCATCCCCCGTACGCATCACGGTCCGGGCCATCGCAGTGGACCGCTGTGGACCGCCGTGGACCGGCCGTCATCCCGTGGACGACAGGACAGGACAGCGCATCGTGGCCGACACCGCCCGCCGCCCGGAGAACCGCTACGGCAACCGTCCGACCATGAAGGACGTGGCCGCTCGCGCCGGGGTCGGTCTGAAGACGGTCTCGCGTGTCGTCAACGCCGAACCGGGGGTCACCCCGGAGACTGAGCGGCGCGTCCAGGAGGCCATCGACGCGCTGGGATTCCGCCGCAACGACAGCGCGCGGGTGCTGCGCAAGGGCAGTACCGCGAGCATCGGCCTCGTCCTGGAGGACCTCGCAGACCCGTTCTACGGCCCCCTGAGCCGGGCGGTCGAGGAGATCGCCCGGGCGCACGGCGCCCTACTGATCAACGGGTCGAGCGCCGAGGATCCGGACCGCGAGCAGGAGCTGGTGCTGGCGCTGTGCGCGCGGCGCGTGGACGGGCTGGTGATCATTCCGGCCGGTGACGACCACCGGTACCTGGAGCCCGAACTGAAGGCGGGCGTCGCCACGGTGTTCGTGGACCGGCCGGCCGGGCAGATCGACGCCGACGTCGTCCTGTCGGACAGTTTCGGCGGCGCCCGCGACGGCGTGGCCCATCTGATCGCGCACGGCCACCGCCGGATCGGCTTCATCGGCGACATGCCCCGTATCCACACCTCGGTCGAGCGGCTTCGCGGATACCGCGCCGCGATGGAGGACGCGGGCATACAGGTCGAGGACGCGTGGATGTCCCTCGGCGTCACCGACCCGGAGCGGGTGCGCCGCGCGGCCGAGGAGATGCTCACCGCACCGTCCCCGGTCACGGCGGTCTTCGCGGGCAACAACCGGGTGACGGTGACGGTCGTCCGGGTCCTCAACGAACAGCGCCGTCCCGTCGCCCTCGTGGGCTTCGACGACTTCGAACTCGCCGACCTGCTCCGGCCGGGCGTCACCGTCGTAGCCCAGGACGCGGCCCAACTCGGCCGCACGGCCGCCGAACGCCTCTTCCGCCAGCTGGACGGCACTCTGCTCACCCCGGAGCGCATCGAACTCCCGACCCGTCTGATCACCCGGGGGTCGGGAGAACTGCCGCCGGTGGACTGAGACCGGGGATGCCCGCACTTGAGTCCCTCGGCCTCGCCAAGGCGCCGCGCGAGCACCCGCTCACCTGTCCGGGCGTCCGGCCGAGCGAGTCCGGGATCCTGGACGGCGACCGTTTCCTCCCCCCTCCCCGCCGGCCCGCCGCCCGACTTTCCCCACCTCTTCCCCGACCGCGTCCCCGTCCTCGCCGTCGGCTCCAACGCCTGCCCCGGTCAACTCCGCCACAAGATGGCGGAGTTCGACATGCGCGAGCCGCTCCCGATGACGCGGGCGCTGGTCACCGGGATCGAGATCGGCGTTTCGGCCCATGTGAGCCGACTGGGGTACGTCTCCGCGTCGCCCTTCAACGCCCCCGGGAACGTACGGGAGTTGTTCGTCACCTGGCTCGACGCGGACCAGTTGGCCGTCATCGACGCCAGCGAGGGAGTGCCGGTGCCGACAGGTCCGTACGACCGTGCGTGGCTTCCCTCACCGGACGTCGGCGTCGAGTTGGAGTCCGGCGAGCGCCTCTCCGGCGTGTACGCCTACGTCAACCGGCGCGGGGTGCTGCACGACGGGTCGGGAACTCCGCGCCTGCATCCGGGAGAACGCCGGCTGCTCACCGAACTCCTGGGCGGGTCAGCGGGGTTGAGGGACCTGTTCGGCGGCACGCCCGAGGAGTTCTGCGCCCGGGCCCGCTTCGACCGGGACCGGTGCAATCGGGGCACCCGGCTGTTCGCGGCGGAGGGGCTGGTGGTCGCGTCCGGTCTGGAGCCGTACGTGCGGGCTCAGCAGACCGGGAGTCCCGGCACCGCGGCGTCGTTGTCGCCGCCCCTGAGGTAGACGTCACTGACGTAGACACCGGCGTTGCCACTGTCGTCGTCGGTCTTCGCCCACCAGACGTTCGTCCACTCGCCGTAGGTCTCGCGCCGGCCCAGGTTCTGCTGGCAGTAGAAGTAGTTGGTGCCCGAGTTGAGGACACCGACCTCGGTGCCGGACGCGGTGTACGACTTGGCTGTGCGCCAGACCTCGCAGTTGTACTTGCCGTCGCCGATCGACACGCACGCGGGGTCGGGGGTGGAGGTCGCGCCACCGCTCGTGGTGCTCCCGCCGGTGGTGTCGGTTCCTCCGGTCGTCCCGGTTCCTCCGGTCGTGCCCGAACCTCCGGTCGTGCCGGTTCCGGTGTCGCCGGAGGTACCGCCCGAGGTGCCGCCGCCTGTCGTGCCGCTTCCCGAGGTCTTCGAGGCCGCCGGGGAAGCCGCGTCGTCCCCGGGTTCGGCGGCAATCGTCCTGCCGGGCGCCGTCGGGGACGGGGACTTCCCGGTGTTCTTTCCGGTGGGCGTGGGATCCGAGAGGTCCAGGTCGGCCCGACCACTGCCCGTGGAGGGCGCGGCAAGGCTGTCCTCCGACGCCGCCGGCCGGGTGCTCGCCTCGCTGTCGTCCTCGCCGCCGAGCAGCGCCACGGTGACTCCGGCGGCGGCGAGGACCACGGTGACGGCCACGGCGGCGAGCAACGCGCGTCCCCTGCGGCGGGGTTGGGCGGACGCGGAAGCCTGGGTGGAGAAGGTGGTCGGGGCCGCGAGGTGGCCGGGGTCCGGTGCGCCGGGGGCGGGCAGAGGCCCGGCGGGGCCGAAACCGGGCGTACCGGATGTCATCGGCTGGGGCGGGCCGAAGCCGGGGGGCGCCTGCTGTGGCTGTACGGACTCGAGGGCGGGCGATGCCTGCTCGGCGGGACCGAACCCCGGGGGCACCGGCGGCGCACCGGACTCCGCCGCCTCCCCCGCCTCATCGTGCGCACGCGCCTTGGACGCCTCGGGCACCTCAGGCACCTCGGGTATTCCGGCCGCAGCCACCACGTGCGGTCGCAGGCCCGTGGTGGGTGTGTCCGTCGCGCCGCTCGTGGCCGACGCCACCGCCTCCAGCAGGCCGCGCGCCGTCTCCGCGTCCGGGCGGTCCTCCGGCGCCTTGGCCATCAGCTGCCGCAGGACCGGGCCCAGGGCACCGGCCTGGCGAGACTCAGGGAGAGGATCGGCCACGATCGCGGTGAGAGTGGACCAGGTCGACGTACGGCGGAAGGGCGAGGTGCCTTCGACGGCCGCGTACAGGGTGGCGCCCAGGGCCCAGATGTCGGAGGCGGGGCCGGGGTCGTTGCCCTGGGCCCGCTCGGGGGCCAAGTAGTCCAGGGAACCCACGAGTTCGCCGCTGCGGGTGAGGTTCGTGGCCGAGCCGTCGCCCGGATTCTCCATCGTGGCGATGCCGAAGTCCGTCAGGACGACCCGGCCCGAGGTCTCCAGCAGGATGTTGCCGGGCTTCACGTCACGGTGCAGGACGCCGACACGGTGGGCGGCGGCCAGCGCGTCCATCACCTGGGCGCCGATCCGGGCGGCCTCGCGCGGGTCCAGGGTGCCGTGCTCGCTCAGGACGTCGTCGAGCGAGCGGCCGTTCACCAGCTCCATGACGATCAGGGGGCGGCCGTCGATCTCCGTGACATCGTGGACGGCGACCACTCCGGGGTGGCGTATTCGGGCCGCCGCGCGGGCCTCTCGCTGCATCCGCAGCCGCAGGGCGGCCAGTTCGGGCGCGGCGGCGTCCGTGAACGTGCGCAGTTCCTTGACCGCGACCTCGCGGCCGAGCACCTCGTCGACCGCGCGCCAGACGATGCCCATGCCACCGCGCCCGAGCCGGTCCACGACCCGGTAGCGGCCGGCCAGCAGACGACCGGTCCCGGCCGTCTCCTCCCCCGCCCGCTCCGTCGACTGCTCCTCCGGCTGCCCGGCCGCCTGCCCGTGTTCCCCCGAAGACACCACTGCCCCGTTCTAGTGACCCACTCGTACGTCCGTACAGATTACGGGGCGGGTGTGACACCAGGAGACCATGGCCACTGTTGTGACAAGGGCGCTACCTGGGCGACGCCGTGAGGTCGGCACGTCGCGGGCGCGCGAAGCCGTCCAGGTCGGTCCGGGTCAGGCCGTCCGTCGCCCGGGTCACCTCCGCGACGTCGAGGGCGCCGCAGTCCAGGCCGCGCAGCAGATAGCCGCTGAGGGCCTTGGCGGTGGCGGGCTCGTCCATGACGTCGCCGCCGGCGCGGTTGGCGTAGCGGGAGAGGCGGGCGGCGGCCTGTTCACAGCCCTCGCGGTAGAAGGCGAAGACGGCCGCGTAGCGGGTCGGGATGTGCCGGGGGTGCATGTCCCAGCCCTGGTAGTAGGCGCGGGCCAGGGCGCGGCGGGTGAGGCCGTAGTGCAGGCGCCAGGCCGCGTGGACCTGCTCGGCCGGGCCGACCGGCAGGACGTTGGTGGAGCCGTCCGAGACGCGTACGCCGGTGCCCGCCGCCGCGACCTGCATGATCGCCTTGGCGTGGTCGGCGGCCGGGTGGTCGCTGGCCTGGTGGGCGGCGGAGACGCCGAGGCAGGCGCTGTAGTCGAAGGTGCCGTAGTGCAGGCCGGTGGCGCGGCCCTCGGCGGCCTGGATCATCCGGGCGACCGTGGCCGTGCCGTCGGTGGCGAGGATGGACTGGCTGGTCTCGATCTGGATCTCGAAGCCGATCCGGCCGGGCGAGAGGCCGCGCGCCTTCTCGAACTCCGCCAGGAGCCTCACCATGGCGGTGACCTGCTCGGCGTAGGTCACCTTGGGCAGGGTGAGGACCAGCCCCTCGGGGAGTCCGCCGGCCTCCATCAGGCCGCTCAGGAAGATGTCGAGGGTCCGGATGCCCCGGTCGCGCACCGGCGCCTCCATGCACTTCATCCGGATGCCCATGTACGGGGCTGCCGTGCCCTTCTCGTACGCCTCGGCGATCAGCCGGGCCGCGCGGGCCGCCGCCTCGTCCTCCTCGGCGTCCGGGCGCGGGCCGTAGCCGTCCTCGAAGTCGACGCGCAGGTCTTCGATCGGCTCCCGCTCCAGTTTGGCGCGGACCCGGTCATGGACTGATTCCGCGAGGTCACCGGGCAGACCGAGGACGGCGGCGAAGGAGACGGCGTCCGGGGCGTGCTCGTCGAGCGCGGCGAGGGCCTGGTCGCCCCAGGAGCGGATGGTGTCGGCGGCGAACGCGTCCCCGGGGACGTACACGGTGTGGACGGGCTGGCGGGTGCCGGGGTCTCCGGGGTAGCGGCGCTCCAGCTCCGCGTCGACCGGGGCCAGGGAGGCGCTGATTCCCTCGCTGACGGCACCCGCGAGGCTCGTCACGACCTTCTCCTGCTTGCCCTGCCCCATTCCATGCCCTCCATTTTCCGCACTACGGAATCAACAATCCGCATACCGAAGCTAACTGTCGATCTTCGCCCCGGTCAACACCGTCTCGAAGTGGGATTCCCCATGACCTCTCCCTGGTCACGGCCGACCCGGCGCCTTCTTCCGTATTCAGTGTGCAAGGTTCATCCTGACTCCGAAGGGGAGGGGATCGCGTGCCGAAAGAGGTCGGAGTGACGCGTCGCCAAGGACTCAAGTCCGTGGCGGTCGCCGCCATCGCCGTGCCGTTTCTGACCACGGCGGGCTCGTCGAAACCGGCGTCCGCCGACGAGCACGCGGGCGCCCTGAACGTCATGACGTTCAATGTGCGCTTCGCGACCGTGGTCGACAAGTCACCGCGCTGGACCGTGCGCCGGCCGGTGATGCGGGAGCTGCTGCGCCGCGAGCGCCCGCACATCATCGGCACTCAGGAGGGGCTCTACCAGCAGGTTCGCATGATCGAGAAGGATCTCGGCGAGCACTACGACTGGATCGGCACCGGCCGGGGCGGTGGCAGCAAGGACGAGTTCATGGCGATCTTCTACGACACCCGAAGAGTCGAGCCGCTCGAGTTCGATCATTTCTGGCTGTCCGACACCCCGTACACGATCGCCTCCAACACCTGGAAGGCGGACTGGCTGCGCATGGTGACCTGGGTGAGATTCGCCGATCTCGCCGACGGGGGGCGGGAGTTCTACGTCCTCAACACCCATCTGGACAACGTCAGCCAGTACGCCCGGGAGCGCTCCGCGGGGCTCATCGGCAAGACGATCGCCGGGTGGGACCCGTCGACGCCGGTGATCGTCACCGGCGACTTCAACTCGGCCGCCCACGAGAACCGGGTGTACGACCTGATGCTGGCGAACGGGCTCGTGGACACCTGGGACGCGGCGGCCTCCCGCAGCCCTCTGTACGGGACGCTCAACTCGTACCGGGCGCCCAAACCCGGCGGTCGGCGCATCGACTGGATCCTGACCTCACCCGGGGTGACCACGCACTCGGCGGCGATCAACACCTTCTCCGTGGACGGGATGTACGCGAGCGACCATCTGCCGGTGCAGGCCTCGATGACCCTGGGATGAACCGAGGCCCCCGCGACCGGTCGTACGGTCGCGGGGGCCTCGGACGGCTCAGGAGGCTCAGCCCTTGCGGGTGTTGATCTCCTCGGTGAGCTGCGGGACGACGTCGAAGAGGTCGCCGACGACGCCGTAGTCGACGAGGTCGAAGATCGGGGCCTCGGCGTCCTTGTTGACGGCGACGATGGTCTTCGAGGTCTGCATGCCGGCGCGGTGCTGGATGGCGCCGGAGATGCCGTTGGCGATGTACAGCTGCGGCGAGACGGACTTGCCGGTCTGGCCGACCTGGTTGGTGTGCGGGTACCAGCCGGCGTCAACCGCGGCGCGCGAGGCGCCGACGGCCGCGCCGAGGGAGTCGGCGAGGGACTCGATGATGGCGAAGTTCTCCGAGCCGTTGACGCCACGGCCGCCGGAGACGACGATCGCGGCCTCGGTGAGCTCCGGGCGGCCGGTCGACTCGCGCGGGGTGCGCGCGGTGACCTTGGTACCGGTGGCCTGGGCGGAGAAGGTGACATCGAGGGTCTCGACCGTGCCGGCGGCCGGGGCGGCCTCCACCGGGGCGGAGTTCGGCTTGACCGTGATGACCGGGGTGCCCTTGGCGACACGGGTCTTGGTGGTGAAGGACGCGGCGAACGCGGACTGCGTGGCCACCGGGCCCTCGTCGCCGGCCTCGATGTCGGTGGCGTCGGTGATGATGCCGGAGCCGATGCGCAGCGCGAGGCGGGCGGCGATCTCCTTGCCCTCGGCGGAGGACGGGATCAGTACGGCGGCCGGGGAGACGGCGGTGTACGCGGCCTGGAGGGCGTCGACCTTCGGGACGACCAGGTAGTCGGCGTACTCGGCGGCCTCGTGGGTGAGGACCTTGACGGCGCCGTGCTCGGCGAGCGCGCCGGCGGTGGCGGCGGCGCCGTTGCCCAGGGCGACGGCGACGGGCTCACCGATGCGGCGGGCGAGGGTCAGCAATTCCAGGGTGGGCTTGCGGACGGCGCCGTCCACGTGATCGACGTAGACGAGAACTTCAGCCATGGGACTTCTACTCTCCTGCTTGCGGAAGATGAGGGGCGGTCTGCGGGGCGGGGCTCAGCACGAGCCTCGAACGGGGCCTAGATGAACTTCTGGCCCGCGAGGAACTCGGCGAGCTGCTTGCCGCCCTCGCCCTCGTCCTTGACGATCGTGCCGGCCGTGCGCGCCGGGCGCTGGGTCGCGGAGTCGACCACGGAGTACGCGCCCTCAAGGCCGACCTCCTCGGCTTCAAGACCGAGGTCGGACAGGTCCCAGGCCGCGACCGGCTTCTTCTTGGCGGCCATGATGCCCTTGAAGGACGGGTAACGCGCCTCACCGGACTGGTCGGTGACCGACACGACGGCCGGGAGGGAGGCCTCCAGCTGCTCGGAGGCGGAGTCGCCGTCGCGGCGGCCCTTGACGACACCGTCCTCGACGGAGACCTCAGACAGCAGGGTGACCTGCGGGACGCCCAGCCGCTCGGCGAGCAGCGCCGGTACGACGCCCATCGTGCCGTCGGTGGAGGCCATGCCGGAGATGACCAGGTCGAAGCCGGCCTTCTCGATCGCCTTGGCCAGCACCAGGGAGGTGCCGATGGCGTCGGTGCCGTGCAGGTCGTCGTCCTCGACGTGGATCGCCTTGTCGGCGCCCATCGACAGGGCCTTGCGCAGCGCGTCCTTGGCGTCCTCGGGGCCGACGGTAAGGACCGTGATCTCCGCGTCGTCGGCCTCGGCGGCGATCTGCAGCGCCTGCTCGACCGCGTACTCGTCGAGCTCCGAGAGCAGACCGTCCACGTCGTCACGGTCGACGGTCAGGTCATCGGCGAAGTGCCGGTCGCCAGTGGCGTCGGGCACATACTTCACAGTGACAACGATCCTCAAGCTCACGCCGGCTCTCCTACTGCATCGTCTGTTCCGGGCTGCCTTCCTGCAGGCAGCATAGGCGCCTCAAAGCGGCAGATCCCGATGGGGGCGACCCACGCTCCGAACGAAATATTACTCGCCAGTAGACCCACTTCGCGCCCACTGAGCAAGCGCTTTGACATGTGACCTTCGCAACGCAGCGTAACCGGAACCGGGCAGCCCCGCAGCATCGCCAAAATCACATTGTACCGATCGGTCGAACACCGTCCGTCAGTCCCGGAGCCCGTTGAAGCGGCCCTGGTGATAGAGAAGCGGCCGTCCAGAACCCGCGGGATCGCCCAGCACGACCTCGGCCAGCACGATCCGGTGGTCCCCGGCCGGCACGCGCGCGACGGTCCGGCACACCAGCCACGCCAGGACACCGTCGAGGACGGGCACCCCCTCGGGACCCTCGCGCCAGGCGGTGGGCACGCCGAACCGGTCCGCGCCGCTGCGGGCGAAGGTCGCGGCCAGCTCGTGCTGGTGCTCGCCGAGTATGTGGACGCCGACATGGTCGGCGCCGGATATCGCGGGCCAGCTGGAGGCGCCGGTGCTGATACCGAAGGAGACGAGCGGGGGCTCGGCGGAGACGGAGGCGAGGGAGGTCGCGGTGAAGCCGACAGGGCCGGCACTCCCCCGGGCGGTGATCACCGCGACCCCTGCCGCGTGCTGCCGGAAGACGGAGCGCAGGAGGTCGGGAGAGGCGGGAACGGTGGACTGGGGGGTACCGAGAGCGGGCGTGGCCGTCATGGAGTTGTCCTTCTGCGGGAGGCGGCGAGCTGGGCGATGGCTGCTCAACGGCCCGGACAGCGCGCGCTCGCGGTGCGCACGAGGTCCACATGGACGCGCGCGTGGAGAAGGAGTTCCGGAGGCATAGGGTCAGGCTGACGATAGATGGTGGGCGCAGTCAAGTGGCTTCCGGCATCTGGGAGATGCGTCACCGAACGCACCATCAGCGGCGGTATCGGATACCCCGACGGCCTCAAACGGCCTCCCCCAGCGCGGCGATGACCTCTTCCTTGCGCGGCTGCCCGGTCGCCCGCCGCACGATCCGCCCGTCGGCGTCGAGGACCAGCACGGTGGGCGTCTTGAGGATGTCGAGCCTGCGTACGAGGTCCAGATGCGCCTCGGCGTCGATCTCGACATGGGTGACGCCGGGGACGAGGCCGGCCACCTCGCCGAGGACGCGGCGGGTGGCCCGGCAGGGCGCGCAGAAGGCGCTGGAGAAGTGGACGAGTGTCGCCCGCTCGCCGAGGCTCTCGCCCAACTCGGCTGCGCCGAGGCGTTTTCCGTCGTCGCGCACGCGCACGCGTACTCTCCCGCTCCGCCGCCGATGCAGCACTCCGAAGGCGCTCGCCGCCGCGAGCACTGCCACGCACATCACGATTCCGGTCATCCTCGACTGCAGCGTTCATCAGACTGCAAAGATTCCCGCCTGCTCGAAACCTTTCTGTTGCGGAATGATCGCTTCATGGACATCGATGTGAGGGGGCCGCGTTTCGGGGCGGCCGTGACGACCGTCGTGCTGGCGGTCGTGCTGGTCACCGGGAGCGCATGGCTGCTGGCCTGGCAGACGCTGGCGTTCGCGCTGGGCGCGGCGGGCGGGGTCGGCCGCTCCCCGTACGGCTTGCTGTTCCGCAAGGCCGTCCGTCCGCGGCTCGGCCCGCCGACGGAGTTCGAGGCGCCCGAACCGCCGCGGTTCGCGCAGGCGGTCGGACTCGTCTTCGCGGGCGTGGGGCTCGCCGGGTACGCGCTGGGTGTGGAGTGGCTGGGGCTCGCGGCGACCGGCGCGGCTCTGGCGGCGGCGTTTTTGAACGCGGCGTTCGGGTACTGCCTGGGGTGCGAGATGTACCTCGTCGTACGACGGGTGACGGTACGCGCGGAGTAAAGGCGGTTTAAAAGCCCGAGGTGGATCAAGGGGTTACGTGACGATTATCTCGCCCGGCACTGGCACGAGGGCTGGCCACTCGTCCGTTCTTGGGGCACGATCTGCGCAAAGCTGTAAAACCTACGGCTGCGTAACTTCCCGCCGGGAACCGCCTTCCCAGGGAGAGCAGAGAGAAGGGTCATCCCCGTCCATGGCTGAGCTTGTCTACCGTCCCGTCATCGGTCTCGCCCAGACATTGTTCAAGGCCTGGGACCTGAAGATCGACCTCAAGGGATCGGAGAACATCCCGCGCTCGGGCGGTGCGGTGCTGGTGAGCAACCACATCGGCTACCTGGACTTCATCTTCGACGGTCTCGCGGCTCTCCCGCAGAAGCGTCTGGTGCGTTTCATGGCCAAGGAGTCGGTGTTCCGGCACAAGGTCTCCGGCCCGCTGATGCGCAGCATGAAGCACATCCCGGTGGACCGCAAGAACGGCGAGGCGGCATACGCGCACGCTCTGGACGCGCTGCGCTCCGGCGAGATCGTCGGCGTCTTCCCCGAGGCCACGATCTCGCAGTCGTTCACGCTGAAGAGCTTCAAGTCCGGCGCCGCGCGGATGGCCCAGGAGGCGGGCGTCCCGCTGATCCCGATGGCCGTGTGGGGCACACAGCGCCTGTGGACCAAGGGGCATCCGCGCAACTTCAAGCGCAGCCACATCCCGGTCACGATCCGGGTCGGCGAAGCCATCGAGGCGTCCCGCGACAAGTACGCCGGTGCGCTCACGCGGCAGGTGCGTGAGCGCGTGAATGAGCTTCTGGAGGCGGCTCAGCGGGCGTACCCGGTTCACCCCCAAGGGCCGGACGACACCTGGTGGATGCCGGCGCACCTCGGTGGGACGGCCCCTACGCCGGAAGAGGTTCGGGAGACCGAGGCGCAGCCCCCCGGGGGAAGTGCGGGCAGGTAGTTCGTTTGCTGCGGGCCGGTGGGGGCTTGTCGCGCCCACGCGGCGGAGCCGCAGATCGAATACAGCCCCGCGCCCCTATGGGGCGCTCACCTGATCGTGATCTCTGCACCCGGGCTGAACTTCTCCAGCAGTTCGGCGAGTTCCGCGCCGGCCGCCTCCGCTTCCGCGGCCGTCATCGGGGACAGGCATTCCAGGAGGAAGATCGCGGACGTGGACTCCTCGGTGAGCCTCGTGCGCGGGCCCTGGCGCCAGTTCCAGCGGCGGCACGTCACGCCCGCGTCGTCGCACCACACGACCTCACCGGCGTCGGGGTGCTCGACGGTCTCCTCGCCCCCGGCCACGGTCACGAAGTCCTCGGCGCCGGTGGCACGCACGAGCCGCATCCCGCCCTGGACGCGGTCGAGGTCCTCGCCGCCGACCGGGACCAGGTGCGCCACGCTGATCGCGTTGTAGAGGTCGACCAGGACGTTGATGCGGGGCAGGCCGGCATCCGTCAGAGCCCTCTTCGCGAGCGCCTCGGCCGAGTTGCGGGTGCGCGACGGCTTGGAGCCGAACGCCGTGTACGTGTCCCGCCAGGCGACCATGTGCGGGTCCTCGTGCGGGGCCCGGCCATCCAGGCGTGCGACGAGCCGACGGGCCGCATCGTCAAGGAGTGCCGAACTGGCTTCGGTGCTGGGCCCGTTGACGAGACCGTGCGCCTCGATCGCGACGTGGGTGAAGCCGGGCGCGAGCGTGCGCACCTCGTCGGACACGGTCAGGGTGAGTGTCATCGCCTGCCTCAGAGTGCGGTGGGGAGCGTCTTCCAGAGAAACGGCCTGTCGGGCGCGGCCTTCAGCACGTCCAGCACGACCGGATGAGGTTCAGCGTACAGTACTGGATAGTCCATCTCATTGGACTTCACGTCCGGAATCCACGCCAGCCGCTCACCGTCGAGAGAGAACTGCGCATCCACGCCCGCCTTGTTGCCCCGCGGGTCCTGACGGTGCCAGGCGCCGTTGAACCGTACGGCGACCAGGCCGTGCACGACGTGCCCTCCCCCGCCGTCGCCCGCCAGCCGCTGGTAGCACAGCCCCGTGGGGATGTCCTCGGCGCGCAGCAGAGCGGTCAGCGCGTGGGCCTTGGCGTGACAGATGCCGGTGCGCTGCTCCAGGACGGCGGAGGCCCGCCAGGTGACCCGCGGGTCACCGCTGTCGGCGGAGTGCGGGATGGCGTCGCGCACGAACTCGTACGCCGCCCGCGCATAGGCATACGAGTCGGCCGCTCCCTTGGCGAGCCGCGCGGCAGTCTCCCGCACGAGCGGGTGATGATGGTCGATGACCTCGTCGGCCGCCAGATACGCGGACAGGTCGGGGTTGTTCTGGATCAGCTCCATGAGCCCAGAGCATAGAAAAGCGATCACCCAACAGTCAATGACTTTTCAGGTGACCGCATATCTATGCATCGAGGAGAGTGCTAGCGCGCCATCTCCTCCTTCAGCGCCGCCACGAACGCGTCGACGTCGTCCTCGGTCGTGTCGAACGCGCACATCCACCGGACGTCGCCCGCGGTCTCGTCCCAGAAGTAGAAGCGGAAGCGCTTCTGCAGGCGTTCGCTCACGTCGTGCGGAAGGCGGGCGAAGACCGCGTTCGCCTGGACCGGGTAGAGGATCTCGACCCCGTGCACGGCCCGTACGCCCTCGGCCAGTCGCTGCGCCATCGCGTTGGAGTGGCGGGCGTTGCGCAGCCACAGGTCCTTGGCGAGCAGCGCCTCCAACTGCACCGAGACGAAGCGCATCTTGGAGGCGAGCTGCATGGACAGCTTCCGCAGATGCTTCATGTGGCTGACGGCGTCCTGGTCGATGACGACGACCGCCTCGCCGAACAGCGCACCGTTCTTCGTCGCGCCGAGGGAGAGGATGTCGACGCCGGCCGCGTTGGTGAACGTCCGCATCGGGACGTCGAGCGAGGCAGCCGCGTTGGCTATGCGGGAGCCGTCCAGGTGGACCTTCATGCCGTGCGCGTGGGCGTGGTCGCAGATCGCGCGGATCTCGTCCGGGGTGTAGAGGGTGCCCAGTTCCGTGCTCTGGGTGATCGAGACGACCTGCGGCATCGCGCGGTGCTCGTCGTCCCAGCCGTACGCCTGCCGGTCGATCAGGTCGGGGGTCAGCTTGCCGTCGGGTGTGGGCACCGTGAGCAGCTTGAGGCCGCCCATGCGTTCGGGGGCACCGCCCTCGTCGACGTTGATGTGCGCGCTCTCGGCGCAGATCACGGCGCCCCAGCGGTCGGTGACCGCCTGGAGTGCGACGACGTTCGCCCCGGTGCCGTTGAAGACGGGGAACGCCTCCGCCGTGGCCCCGAAGTGGCTGCGGACGAGCCGCTGGAGGTTCTCCGTGTAGTCGTCCTCGCCGTACGCGACCTGGTGCCCACCATTGGCCAGGGCCAGCGCGGCGAGCACCTCGGGGTGGACCCCCGCGTAGTTGTCACTGGCGAAGCCTCGGGCCTCCGGGTCGTGATGACGGCGTGCGTCGGTCCTCGGAGGGTTCACGGCTTCTCGGTCAGCCACAGACGTTTCCCGTTCACTTCGGCGGCGGGCCGCTCCCAGACGCCGACGATGGCCTCGGCCAGCTCCTTGACGTCGGTGAAGCCCGCGAACTTCGCGTTGGGCCGCTCCGCGCGCATCGCGTCGTGCACCAACGCCTTCACGACCAGGATCGCAGCCGCCGATGTCGGCCCCTCGGCGCCCTCGGCCGCCCCGGCCTTGCGGAAGTAGTCGGCCATGGCGAGCGTCCACGCCTCGGCGGCGGCCTTGGCGGCTGCGTACGCGGCGTTGCCCGCGGTGGGGCTGCTCGCACCGGCGGCGCTGGTCAGGACGTACCGGCCGCGGTCGCTGCGCTGGAGCGCCTCATGGAAGGCGAGGGAGGTGTGCTGCACGGTGCGGATGAGCAGCAGTTCCAGCAGGTCCCAGTCGTCGAGGACCGTCTTGGTGAAGGTCTCGCTGCCGCGCCAGCCGCCCACGAGGTGGACCAGGCCGTCGACGCGCCCGAAGTCCTTCTCGATACGGGTGGCCCAGTCCCGGGTCGACTGGAGATCGAGCAGGTCGACGGTGTCGCCGACGACGGTGGCACCGCCGTACGCGTAGCTCGCCGCGTCCACGGCCTCCGCGAGCCGCTCCGGGTCGTTGTCCGAGCCGACGACGGTCGCGCCCGACTCGGCGAGCCTGAGCAGCGTGGCCCGGCCGGCCGGGCCGCCGGCGCCCGCGACCGCGATCACCGCACCGCTGAGAGAACCGTTCCGCATGTTCATCGCCTCCTGAGCAGTGTTTTCGGTGGCACGGTCGCTCACGCGGCGATCCGCTCGGCGCTCTCCGCGGTGATCCCCCTGGTGGAGGCGATCACGCTCTTCAGCTTCTTGGAGAGTGCCTCATAGAACATGCTCAGCGGAAACTCGTCCGGAAGCACGTCGTCCACGAGCTTGCGCGGCGGCTGGCTCAGGTCCAGGGCGTCGGGGCCCTTGGCCCAGCGGGAGCCCGGGTGCGGGGCGAGATGGCCGGCGACCAGCTCGTACGCCTTGAACCAGTGGACGAGCTTGGGCCGGTTGATGCCCTCGCGGTACAGGGTCTCGATCTCGGCGCAGAGCTGGTTGGTGACCTGCGGGGCCCGCTGCCAGTCGATGTGCAGCGTGTTGTCGGTCCAGCGGATCACGTCGTGCTGGTGCAGGTACGCGAAGAGCAGCTGCCCGCCGAGGCCGTCGTAGTTGCGGACGCGCTCGCCGGTGACCGGGAAGCGGAACATCCGGTCGAACAGCACCGCGAACTGCACGTCACGGGCCTGCGGAACGCCTTCCGCCTCCAGCTTCACGGCCTCCTTGAAGGCGGTGAGGTCGCAGCGCAGCTCCTCCAGGCCGTACATCCAGAACGGCTGGCGCTGCTTGATCATGAAGGGGTCGAAGGGCAGGTCGCCGTGGCTGTGGGTGCGGTCGTGGACCATGTCCCACAGGACGAACGCCTCCTCGCAGCGCTTCTGGTCGTGGACCATCGCGGCGACGTCCGCGGGCAGTTCGAGGCCGAGGATGTCGACGGCGGCGTCGGTGACACGGCGGAAGCGGGCGGCCTCGCGGTCGCAGAAGATGCCGCCCCAGGTGAATCGTTCCGGCGCCTCACGCACGGCGATGGTCTCCGGGAAGAGGACGGCCGAGTTGGTGTCGTACCCGGCCGTGAAGTCCTCGAAGGTGATGCCGCAGAACAGCGGATTGTCGTAGCGCGTGCGCTCCAGCTCGGCCAGCCAGTCGGGCCAGACCATGCGCAGGACAACCGCTTCGAGGTTGCGGTCGGGGTTGCCGTTCTGCGTGTACATCGGGAAGACGACCAGGTGCTGGAGGCCGTCCGCGCGGCTCGCGGCGGGCTGGAAGGCCAGCAGCGAGTCGAGGAAGTCCGGCACCCGGAAACCGCTGTCGGACCACCGGCGCAGATCCTTGGCGAGGGCCTGGTGGTAGTCGGTGTCGTGCGGGAGCAGCGGGGAGAGTTCCGCGACGGCGTCCACGATCCGGCGTACGGCGAGATCGATGTCCGCGGGGTCCGGGGCGTCCTCCCGGTCGAAGTCGATCGACCCGTCCTTGGCCTGCCATGGCCGGATCTGCTCCACGGCATCCTTGAGCACGGGCCATGCCGGGTGCTCCACCACCCTGCCGAGCGCGGTAAACCGCTCGTCCATAACCGCCTGCACAAGAATTTCCGTCATTTCCCATCCTCCACGGGAGAACCTCGCGTCAAGACACCGTATGTGCACGAGGTTCCCGAACACAAGGCGAGATAGGAGAGATTATCCTGCACACTCCCATGGTCACCGCGTTTTTTCCTGCCGGAAACCTTGAGGACGGTGACTTCCATACCCGACAGCGTCCCGTTCACACTCCTTCCCGGGCGACTGCTTCCGGCCACCTGTTCCGGCGCGTCCGTACGGGTTCAATGCCGGGCCGGACGGTTAGGCTGCGGCAGCCGAGCGCCGTCGACGGAAGCGAGTTGACCTTGAACTTTCTGACCATCGGGCACCGCGGGATCATGGGCGTGGAACCGGAGAACACCCTGCGTTCGTTCGTCGCCGCCGAGCAGGCGGGCCTCGACATGATCGAACTCGATCTGCGTCTCAGCAGGGACGGCACCCTCGTCGTCATGCACGACGCCGACCTGGACCGCACGACCGACGGCACCGGGCCCGTCGCCGACAGGACCCTCGCCGAACTGCGCGCCCTGGACGCCGGCCGCGACGAGCGCGTCCCGGTCTTCGAGGAGGTCCTGGACGCCGTCGCCGTACCGCTCCAGGCCGAGATCAAGGACACAGCGGTGGCCCGGGCGCTGGCCGAGGTGATGGAACGCCGGGAGCTGACCGCACGGGTCGAGGTGTCCTCCTTCCACGAGGACGCGCTCGCCGAGATCACCCGCCTGGTGCCCGGGGTACGCACGGCGCTCATCGCCGGCCGCTACGGCACCGACGTCGTGGACCGCGCCACCCGCGTCGGCGCCTCGACCGTGTGCCTCGACATCCGGCGCCTCACCCTGGAGATCGTCGAGCTCGCGAGGAAGTCGGACCTGCGGATCATCGGCTGGGTGGTGAACACCCAGGACCAGCTGCGCCTCGCACGCGCCCTGCAACTGGACGGCGCGACCACCGACCACCCGCAGATCAAACGCACGGGCCGCTTCACCGCGTAGCGAGCCCGCCGGAGATCACACCAGTTCCTTGACCAGCAGCTCGAACTGCAGATCGTCACGCTGCGGCACTCCGAACCGCTCGTCGCCGTACGGGAAGGGGCTCATCTCTCCCGTACGGCGGTAGCCGCGCCGCTCGTACCAGGCGATCAGGTCGTTCCGTACGGAGATCACGGTCATGTGCATCGCCCGCGCGCCCCAGGTCTCGCGCGCCGAGCGCTCGGCCTCGGCGATGATCACCTTGCCGAGGCCCGCGCCCTGGAGGGCCGGGCTGACCGCGAACATGCCGAAGTAGGCGTGGTCGCCGCGGTGTTCGAGCTGGCAGCAGGCGACCACCCGGCCGTCCTGCTCGACGGTCAGGAGCCGGCTGTCGGCGGACTTGATGACGTCGAGTACACCCTGCGCGTCGCTCCGCTGCCCTTCGAGGATGTCCGCCTCGGTGGTCCAGCCGGCCCGGCTGGAATCTCCCCGGTACGCCGACTCGATCAGCGCGACGAGGACGTCGACATCGGCCTCGGTGGCGTCACGGAAGGTGGGTCCGGTGGCTGCGGTGTCCATGGCGGCGGTTCTCCGAGTGCTCGGGTTGCTCCTACGGCGCGGGCACCGACGATCGTAACGCCCGTCGCGGGCGGGCCCACTAGGCTCCGGTTGCATGGTGCATGTACTGAGCAGCCGGGTTCTCCTCCGTCCCCTGGACCCGGAGCGCTCCCGGGTCTTCTACGGCGAGCACCTGGGCCTCGCCGTCCACCGCGAGTTCGGTACGGGGCCGGAGCGGGGCACGGTCTACTTCCTCGGCGGTGGGTTCCTCGAACTCTCGGGGCGGGCCGAGGAGCCCCCGTCGCCGTCCGTACGGCTGTGGTTGCAGGTGGCGGACGTGACGGCCGCGCACGACGAGCTGGCATCCCGGGGCGTCGAGATCCTCCGGCCGCCGGTGCAGGAGCCGTGGGGGCTCGTCGAGATGTGGATCGCCGACCCGGACGGCACGCGGATCGTGCTGGTGGAGGTACCGGCGGACCATCCGTTGCGGTACCGGCCCGGTATCTGACGCCCGCCCGGTGCCGAGGCCGGGACGAACGGCCTCACCTGCGGTGCTCCGGCCTGCGCTCCCCCCGCGTACACCCTTGCGCTCGTATGCGCACCGCCCTGCGCGGGCATCCCTCCAGCGGAGGTCTCGGGGGTCCAGGGGGAGGTACGTGTGCACGGTCCGGTTTCGCCCGGGTGGCTGCTGGTCGCGCTGTGCGTGGCGACCGGGGCGTACTGCCTGCTGCGGATGCGCAGCACCGTCGAGGAACAGCGCCGGGCCGCGGGCGGCGAGGCGCTGATGGGCTTCGGTATGGCCGCGATGGCCGTACCGGCCGCTGTACTCACCCCGCCGCGCTGGGCCTGGCTGGTGTACACGGTCGTGTTCGGCAGTGCCGCGCTGCGCGCCCTGTGGGCGGCCCGCACCGGGCCGCACCATCTGCACCATCTGATGGGCGCGTCCGCCATGGCCTACATGGCTGCCGTGATGGCCGCCGCTCCCGGTCACCACCACGGGTCCGGCGGCTCCGGCGTCCCCTTGCTGACGACGACTCTGCTCCTCTACTTCACCGGGTACGTGCTGCTGTCCGGCGCCCGACTGGTGTCCGTGCCCGTCCCGGCCGTCGGCGGCGGGTTCCGGACGGGCTCGCTCGGCTGGGGCGACCGGCCCGAACTGGCGCGCGCCTGCCGACTGTCGATGGGCATGGCGACGGTCGCCATGCTGATCACGCTCTGACTGTCGGACTGTACGAAACCGTGGTCTGCGTCACTTTGCCGCGGCGGACCGTAGGTCCGGGCGCCGCCCCGCTCATAGGCTGCACCCATGATGGTCCCCGCGGCACTGCTGCTGCTCGGCGCGCTGACCGCCGTCGTCGCCCCGCGGCTGCTCGCCCGCGCGGACTGGCCGGACCGCGAACCGGTGGTCGCCCTGTGGGTGTGGCAGTGCGCGGTTGCCGCCGTACTGGTGTGCTGCGCGCTGTCGATGACGCTGAGCGCGGCGGCTGCCTGGCAGGCCGTGCGCGGCCATGTGTTCGCCCCGGCACCGCACGAGGTCGTCGAGGCCTACGTCCTGGGCGCCTCCCGTCCCTGGGCCGCGACGACGGCCGTGGCGCTCGCCTGCGGCGGGCTGTGGACCGCGGCGATGCTCGTCCGTGAGGTCGTGCGGGCTCGCAGTCGGCGCAGGCTGCGGCGTACCGAACTCCTGGTCCGCGCACCGCTGTTGCCCGGCGAGGAACCGCGCCCCGACCGGCTCGTGGTCCTGGAGGGCGAGCGCGCCGACGCCTGGTGGCTGCCTGGCGCCGCACCCGGGCTCGTCGTCACCACGGCCGCGCTGCGCCGCCTCAAGGGGCGTCAACTGGACGCCGTGCTCGCCCACGAGCAGGGGCACGCGCGGGCCCGCCACGACTGGCTGCTGCACTGCTCGGGCGCGCTGGCAGGCGGGTTTCCGCAGGTGCCGGTCTTCGCATCGTTCCGGGACGAGATGCACCGGCTGGTGGAACTCGCCGCCGACGACATGGCCTCCCGCCGCTTCGGCCGTCTGACGACCGCACTCGCCCTGGTCGAACTCAACGAGGACCGGGGCGTGTTCGGCCCGTCCCCGACCCCGCAGGCGCACGTCTCGCTGCGCGTCCACCGGTTGCTGGCCGCACCGGACCGGCTGACGCCGGGCCGAAGGCTTCGGCTGACGGCGGCTGCGGCCCTCGTTCCGGTGATCCCGGTGCTGGTGGCGTTCGTGCCGGGGCTGCGGGCACTCGGATAGCGCGCCGCCGTACGCCTCGGCTGGCCTCCCGCCCGGAGCGTCGGCGAGGATCGCATCATGCGCACCTCCCACCTCACCCCCCGGCTCCGGCGCCCGGTCCCGTACCCGGCCGTCCGGGTCATCGTCGCCCTGGCCCTTGCCTCCGGGCTGCTGCTGACCCTGGTCGCGATGGACTGGCATCCGCTGATCACTCTCGACGGCGACATCGCGCGTGCCACCCATCGCCGGGCGGTCGACGAACCCGGGCTCACGCACGTCTTCCGGATCCTGACGGACTGGGTGTGGGACCCGCTGACGATGCGCCTGCTGGTCGCGGCCGTGACGGTGTGGCTGGTGTGGCGGCACTCGGCATGGCCGCTCGCGCTGTGGCTGGTGGTCGCCTGTGCGCTGGGCACGGTGCTCCAGCAGGGCCTGAAGGCGGCGGTCGGCCGCGCCCGTCCCGTCTGGCCCGACCCCGTCGACTCCGCGCACTACGCGGCCTTCCCCTCCGGCCACGCCATGACCGCCACTGTGGTGTGCGGCCTCCTGCTGTGGCTGCTGCGCCGGTACGGCGCCGGACGCGTCCTGTGGTGTACGACGGTCACCGTGGCGGTGGTCTCGGTCGTGGGCGTCGGTCTGACCCGGATCTGGCTCGGCGTCCACTGGCCGTCGGACGTGCTGGGCGGATGGCTCCTCGGGGCGCTCGTGGTGGCACTGACGGTGGTGTCGTACGCACGGTTCGAGCGGAGGCCTGAGCGGCACTGACCCCGAGTAGGGTCCAGCGCATGGCTGCCGTGCTGTTCGACTTCTCCGGGACCCTCTTCCGCATCGAGTCCACCGAGGCCTGGCTGCGCGCCGTGCTCGCCGAGCGCGGGCTCGCCCTGCCGGAGCCGGAACTCGTGGTGTCCGCAAGGGCGTTGGAGGCGGCGGGGGCCCTGCCGGGCGGGGCCTCTCCGGCACGGTTGCCGGAGGAGCTGGCCGCTGTGTGGGGGATCCGTGACGAGAGCGCCGAGCTGCACCGGGCCGCGTACACCGGGGTCGCCCGGCAAGTGCCGCTTCCCGAACCGGCGTTGTACGACGCGCTGTACGAGCGGCACATGACGCCGGCCGCGTGGACCCCGTACGCCGATGCCGTCGAGGTGCTGGGCGCGCTGCGAGAGCGCGGGATCTCCGTCGGGGTGGTGAGCAACATCGGCTGGGACCTGCGTCCCGTCTTCCGGGAGCACGGGCTGGACCCGTACGTCGACGCCTACGTCCTGTCGTACGAGCACGGCATCCAGAAGCCGGACCCTCGCCTGTTCAAGGTCGCCTGCGACGCGCTCGGCGTCGTCCCGAACGACGTGTTGATGGTCGGCGACGACCGGCACGCGGACGGGGGCGCGGCGGCCCTGGGATGCGCGGTGCACTTCGTGGACCATCTGCCGGTGTCGCGACGGCCGGACGGACTGCGGCCGGTGCTCGGCCTGATCGGCTGAAACCACCCTGTGAGACGGGCACGCCTGTCTGAGGTGATCCCCCGCGTCACCCCAGACAGGCGGCCGCCCGAAACCGCCCGCACGGGGCCGCTCCGGCTGCGTCGGCCATTGCCAACTGACAAAATGTCAACGCAGAAGTAACAGCATGTCCCCACCCGGCGCCTCGGTCAATGAGGAATCACAGCGGTGTTCTCGGACATGCGCGTCCCGCTGGGCACCGAGGTGCCCAGCGGGACGCGCGTCAAGGGCTTTGCCGGTGACGTCAGTCGAAGTAGTCCGGCTGCGTCTGGACGTTCAACTCACGCACGCGGACCTTCTTGGCCGGATCCGTGCGCCGGTCGTCGAGCTTCAGGACGTCGAAGCCCTTGGCGATGTCGTTCGAGTAGATGTAGCCGTTGTAGTAGTACGCCGACCAGGAGCCGCCGCCCACCAAGGTGGTTGTGGAGATCGGACCGCGCTCGAAGTAAGCGATCTCCCTGGGCTTCAGGGAGTTGGTGAAGTCCCAGACGGAGAGGCCGCCCTGGTACCAGGCCTGGACCATGATGTCCTTGCCCTTGACCGGGATCAGCGAGCCGTTGTGGGCGACGCAGTTCTCGGTGTCCGCCTGGTGGCGGGGGATCTTGTAGTAGCTCTTGAAGACGAGCTTGCGCTTGTCGCCCTTGCCAACGATGTCGTAGATACCGTCGGCGCCGCGGTTCGGACCGATCCGCGCGTTGCAGGTGGCCGCGCCGCCGCCGCCCAACTCGTCGGTGAAGACGACCTTGTTGGCCTTCTGGTTGAAGGTCGCCGAGTGCCAGAACGCGAAGTTGACGTTGTCCTGGACCTGGTCGATGACCTTCGGGTGCTCCGGGTCCTTGATGGAGAACAGGATGCCGTCGCCCATGCAGGCGCCCGCCGCGAGATCCTCGGAGGGCAGCACGGTGATGTCGTGGCAGCCGGTGGTCTTGGACACACCCGGGTTGGTGGGCGAACCGGGGTTGCCGCCGCCGTCGGGGCCCTCACCGGGGAACAGCACCGGGAAGCCGACAACTGCCGCCTTCTCGGGGGCGTTTCGCGGCACCTTGATGATCGAGATGCCGTCGTGCGGCGGCTGGCAGTCGGGGAAGGCGGCGCTCGGCGAGTACGAGGAGACGTACACGTAGACGTTCTTGCGCTCGGGCACCAGGGTGTTGGTGTGCGAGCCGCAGGCGGTCTCCACGGCGGCGACGTACTTCGGGTTCGCCTTGTCCGTGATGTCGAAGATCTTCATGCCCTCCCACGACGACTTCTCGGTCGCGGGCTGCGTGACGCTGTTGCAACTGCTGTCGTTGCGCGAGGAGTCGGTGGACAGGAAGAGCAGGTTCCCGGAGACGGAGATGTCGTTCTGGCCGCCGGGGCACAGCACCTGGGCGACGGTCTTCGGGGCCTTCGGGTTGCTGATGTCGAAGACGCGGAAGCCGTCGTAGTTGCCGGAGAAGGCGTACTTCCCCTGGAAGGCGAGGTCCGAGTTGGTACCGGGCAGCGCGTCCTTGGGGATGTTGGTGAGGTGCGTGATGTTGTCGGAGTGGACGATCTCGTCCACCCCGGGTATCTCACCCTCGGCCAGGGCTTCCTCGACCTGGGTCTCCACGCTCTTGGAGATCTTCTCCGGCACCGTCGGGCCGTCCCCCGGGTCGGGGGTCGCGGCCGCGGGACCTGCGGTCAGCATCGCGGCCAGGAGTCCGGCCGCTGCGGCGGCAACTCCCAGACGTCTGTGCCGCGTTCGGGGATCGTTCAACAGGGTCACTGCATCCTCCCTGGTAGCCGTTCGAGTCAGAACGGTTCACGGTCCTCCGAAGTATCGTCTTTATCATGCACTGATCAACAGTAGGCAATGCACTCGTCATGAAAGTTTCCGATCACCGGCGAATGGAAGCGTGCTAGGACGGACACAGCACTCACGAGGTGCGCCTGCTCTCACAAGGTGTCCGCCAACCCACCTGACACTGGAGGTCGTTGTGCCCGTCCGCCGCGCGTCCCGTACCTTTCGCCCGGTCCTGGCCGTGCTCGCGCTCACCCTCGCGCTCGGCGCCTGCGACTCGGACTCGTCCCCCGACGCGGATGCCGGGTCCGTGAAGGCGACAGGTCCTTCGGTGATCGCGCCCGGCCTGCCCGGCGAGGCGGCCCGGACGCTCACTCCGGAGGAGGCCAAGGCGCAACTGCCGGACGACTCGCCCAACTCGGCGGACATCTCGTACGCCCGCCGGATGATCGAGCACCACGCGCAGGCGATCGAGATCACCGAACTGGTGCCGAAACGCGCCGAGTCGACACCCGTGAAGCTGCTGGCCGAGCGCATCGCCGCCGCACAGGGTCCCGAAATCGCCGCGATGCAGGGCTGGTTGGAGGACAACGGCAGCGACGACAAACCCACCGGGCACACCCACGAGGCGATGCCCGGCATGGCGACCGAGGCTCAGCTCGCCACATTGCGCACGGCTGAGGGGAAGGCGTTCGACAAACTGTTCCTGACGTTGATGATCACGCACCACGAGGGGGCCGTCGCCATGGCCACCGAGGTGAAGGGGCAGGGCAACAACGTCCGGATCGAGGAGATGGCCGACGACGTGATCGCGCAGCAGACGGCCGAGATCAACAGGATGCGCGGAATGTAGTCGGCGTACGCCGAGTTGCGCGGGCCTCCCCCGGAAAACCCCTGCTCAGCGCCGGGCATGACGAGGCGTCAGGAACCCCGCGTCGCGGGCCTGCGAGATCAGCCTGAGGGATCGGCGTCGGCTGTGCCCGGTCGCGCACATCACGGCGAGAACGGGGTCGGCGCCCTCCTCCTGGGCCGCCCGGTACTCCTCCGAGACCAGCCACCGCCCCTCGACGCCACGCGGCCAGGCGGGCCGGGCACGACGGGGCCGCAGGCCCGCCTCGGCCTCCCCGGCATTCGCGGGCCCGTCGCCGCACGCCTCGAAGAGCGGTCCCTCGATCCAGTCCGCGAGGGCCGCCAGATCGTCGAGCGACAGCGCCGGCTGCGCCCGTACGTCCTCGATGGAGACGCCCGCGTGAGTGACCACGGCGAGTACGTCGACGCAGGCGCCGTCGGTGAAGGCGAGCCGGACGTCGAACCATGCCGTCGTCGCCGAGCCCTCGTGCTCCTGTACTTCCCAGGCGGGCCGTACCGACACCGCGCCCTCCGTCGGACAGCGACCGGAAAGATTAAGAAAGGATGCTTCTAGCACATACGGAACGTAACCGCATCATCACATTCCATACGAACGGACACGCACGCCCGTCCCGCCCCGCACCCTGTCAGCGCAGCTCCGGGAGTGCGATCCTGAAGGTGTCAGCAACAGGGAGTTCCACAGCGTCCCGCAGTGAGGGGTTCCGCCGTGTTGCGTGTCGCCGTCGTGGGTTCGGGTCCGAGTGGGGTCTACACCGCGCAGAGTCTGGTCCAGCAGGACCCGGAGGTGCTGGTCGACGTCCTCGACCGGCTGCCGGCGCCGTACGGACTGGTGCGGTACGGCGTGGCACCGGACCACGAGAAGATCAAGTCGCTGCAGAACAACCTCCGCACGGTCCTGGAGCATGACCGGGTGCGTTTCCTCGGCGGTGTCCGGATCGGCCGCGGCCCCGGCGAGCTGCCGGGCGCCCGGCTGCGGGAGCTGTACCACGCGGTGGTGTACTGCGTGGGCGCCGCCACCGACCGCCACCTGGGGATTCCCGGCGAAGAGCTGCCGGGGAGCTGGTCGGCGACACAGTTCGTGTCCTGGTACAGCGCCCACCCGGACGCCGTCGACGACGGCTTCGTCCATGGGGCGCGCTCCGCCGTGGTCATCGGCGTCGGGAACGTGGCGGTGGACGTGGCCCGGATGCTGGCGCGCGGTCCGGCCGAGCTGAGCCCCACCGACATACCGCAGGCGGCGCTCACCGCACTGGCCGCGAGCCGGGTGACCGACATCCACATGGTGGGCCGGCGCGGCCCCTCGCAGGCCCGCTTCACCACCAAGGAACTGCGTGAACTGGGCTCCTTGCCGGACACCCAGGTCGTCGTGGACGAGGCCGAGCTGGCGCTCGATCCGGCGTACGCCGACCCGTCCGCCCTGCCCGCCGCGCAGCGCCGCAACGTGGAGGCACTGCGCGGCTGGGCGACCGTGTCTCCCTCGGGTGCCGCCCGCCGCATCAGGCTGCGTTTCTTCCGCCGCCCGGTCGAGCTGCTCGCCGCCGGGGGCCGGGTGGGTGCGGTGCGTTTCGAGCGGACGGTGCCGGACGGGACCGGCGGCGTGACGGGGACAGGGCAGTACGAGGACATCGAGGCGCAGCTCGTGCTCCGCTCGGTCGGCTATCGCGGGGTCCCGCTCGACGGGCTGCCGTTCGACGCGGCCCACGGCACCGTGCCGCATCTCGCGGGCCGCGTCCTGCGCGGCGACAGCCCCTCCCTCGGCGAGTACGTGGCCGGCTGGATCAAGCGCGGCCCGACCGGCGTCATCGGCACCAACCGCCCCTGCGCCAAGGAGACGGCGACCTCCCTGCTCGCGGACGCCGCCGCACTCGTACGGCAGGAGCGGCCCGAGGACCCGCTGACGGCACTGCGCGCGGCGGGGTTCCGGCCGGTCGAGTGGGCGGGCTGGCAGGCGATCGAACGGGCCGAGGCGGAACTGGGCGCCACGCTGGGGCGGGGCGTGGTGAAACTGCCTGACTGGAACTCCCTGATGGCGGCAGCAGGGGCTGCGGGCATCCCCTAGGGGCGCGGGGAACTGCGCGGTCGGCCCCCACCGGCCCGCAGACAACACACCACCTCCGCAGGTACGACACGCATCGGCAACAGGTCAGTAATCAACAAATTGTTCAAGCCCCTTACGGTCTCGTCGAGCACGGATGCTCGCCCGCCGCCGCCCCTGGAGTACCTATGACCCCCACCGCACCCCCACCCGTGCACCCCGTAGACGAGGTCCCACCCGTACGACAGCTCGCCGCCTTCGGCCTGCAGCATGTGCTCGCGATGTACGCGGGGGCCGTGGCCGTGCCCCTGATCGTCGGCGGCGCGATGAAGCTGTCGGCCGCCGATCTGGCGTATCTGATCACCGCGGACCTGCTGGTCTGCGGGATCGCGACGCTCATCCAGTGCGTGGGTTTCTGGCGCTTCGGTGTCCGGCTGCCGATCATGCAGGGGTGCACCTTCGCGGCCGTGTCGCCGATGGTCCTCATCGGTACGACGGGCGGCGGGCTCCCCGCGATCTACGGCTCGGTGATCGTCGCGGGGCTCGCGATCGTGCTGCTCGCGCCGGTCTTCGGGCGGTTGCTGCGCTTCTTCCCGCCGCTGGTGACCGGCACGGTGATCCTGATCATCGGCCTCTCGCTGCTGCCGGTGGCGGGCAACTGGGCGGCCGGCGGGGTGGGTTCGGCGGAGTTCGGTGAACCGAAGAACCTGGCGCTGGCCGGCTTCGTGCTGGCCGTGGTGCTCGGCGTGCAGCGGTTCGCGCCGGTGTTCCTGAGCCGGATCGCGGTGCTGATCGGCATCGTGGTGGGGCTGGCCGTGGCGATTCCCTTCGGCTTCACGGACTTCGACGGGGTCGGGGACGCGGACTGGGTCGGCATCAGTACGCCGTTCCACTTCGGGGCGCCCACCTTCGAGGCGTCGGCGATCATCTCCATGCTGGTGGTGGCGCTGGTGACGATGACCGAGACGACCGGTGACCTGATCGCCGTCGGCGAGATGACCGGCCGGAAGATCGAGCCGCGCTCCCTCGCCGACGGACTGCGGGCCGACGGCTTGTCCACCGTCCTCGGCGGTGTCTTCAACACCTTTCCGTACACGGCGTACGCGCAGAACGTCGGCCTCGTCGGGATGACCCGGGTGCGCAGCCGCTGGGTCGTGGCGACCGCCGGCGGCATCCTCGTACTGCTGGGCCTGCTGCCCAAGCTGGGCGCGGTGGTCGCGGCCGTACCGGCGCCGGTGCTGGGCGGCGCGGGCCTGGTGATGTTCGGGACGGTCGCCGCGAGCGGGGTGCGCACGCTGGCCCGGGTCGAGTTCGGCGACAACCACAACCTGACGGTCGTGGCCGTCTCGGTGGCCGTGGGCATGCTGCCGGTCGGTGTGCCGACGGTGTACGCGAAGTTCCCGGACTGGTTCCAGACGGTGATGAACAGCGGCATCAGCGCGGGCTGCCTGACGGCGATCGTACTGAACCTGCTCTTCAACCACCTTGCGGGGAAGGGCGGTTCAGTCGGTGGCGACCCGGCCGATACGGTCGGCCTGGCGGGCGGCGGCGAGCAGGACGCTGTCGAGAAGTCCCGGGAAGAGGTCGTCTAGGTCGTCCCGGCGCAGGCCGTTCATCTTGGCCGTGCCCTGGTAGACCTGCCGGATCACGCCGCTCTCGCGCAGCACCCGGAAGTGGTGCGTGGTCGTGGACTTGGTGACCGGCAGCACGAAGTGCGAACAGGAGAGCTCGTCGCCGGTGGCGGCGAGCTCTCGCACGACCTGGAGCCGCATCGGGTCCGAGAGCGCGTGCAGCACGCCTTCCAGCCGGATCCCCTCGCGCACCGGGTGCGGAAGATCGCGGCTGCCGGGGGCGGGGGCTGCGGTGGTCACGGCGGCTCCACTTCGTATTCGCCCGAGAATTCCGGTCCTGAGAGATTCAGCCCTGAGAGTTTCAGTCCCGGGAAGCCCATAGTACGAGAAGTCTCGTAGTTTGACACTCGCCGTACTACGATGCCTATCGTACAAGTCGTCCAGTGACCTCGTGACGTACGACGAGACGAAGGGAGCCCGCCGTGAGCGCGCTCTTCGAGCCCTACCGCCTCCGTGACCTGACCATCCCCAACCGCGTGTGGATGTCCCCGATGTGCCAGTACTCGGCGGCTCCCGAGGGTGTGGAGACCGGCGCCCCGAACGACTGGCACTTCGCGCACTACGCGGCGCGCGCCGCCGGGGGCACCGGCCTGATCGTCGTCGAGGCCACGGCCGTCAGCTCTGAGGGCCGGATCACCCCGTACGACCTGGGCATCTGGAACGACACACAGGTGGAGGCGTTCCGCCGGATCACCCGTTTCCTGGTCTCCCAGGGCACCGTTCCGGGAATCCAGCTCGCTCACGCAGGCCGAAAGGCGTCGACCGGCCTGCCCTGGCAGGGCGGCGCGCCGCTCGACCCGGACGACGCGTACGCCTGGCAGCCGGTCGGCGCGAGTCCGCTGCCGTTCAACGAGGAGCACCCGGTCCCGAGCGAGTTGACGGTCGATCAGATCCGGGACGTCGTCGGCCAGTTCGCGGACGCGGCCCGTCGCGCCCTCGACGCCGGCTTCGAGGTCGCCGAGATCCACGGTGCGCACGGCTATCTGATCAACAGTTTCCTGTCCCCGCACTCCAACCACCGCACCGACGTCTACGGCGGCTCGTACGAGAACCGGGTCCGCCTCGCGCTCGAAGTCGTCGACGCCGTACGGGAGGTGTGGCCCGAGGAGAAGCCGCTGTTCTACCGTGTCTCGGCGACCGACTGGCTGGCGGACGGCGGCTGGAGCGCCGACGACACCGTGCGCTTCGCCGCCGAACTCCACGCCCATGGCGTCGACCTCCTCGACGTCTCGACCGGCGGCAATGTCTCCGGCGTACGCATCCCGACCGGGCCGGGCTATCAAGTCCCCTTCGCCGCCCGGGTGAAGGCCGAGACCTCTCTGCCCGTGGCCGCCGTGGGGATGATCACCGACGCCGAGCAGGCGGAGAAGATCCTGTCCAACGGCGAGGCCGACGCGGTGCTGCTCGGCCGTGAGCTGCTGCGCAACCCGTCGTGGGCCCGGCACGCGGCTCGTGAACTGGGCGCCGAGGTGCGGGTGCCGGACCAGTACCACCGGTCCGTCTGAGTACGCCGGACCGTAAGTCCCCTGAACTCTCACAGAGTTGGCGGCAGCGCCTGTTCCGCCCAGATGGTCTTGCCCGTGCCCGTCGGGCGGGTGCCCCAGCGGTCGGTGAGCTGGGCGACCAGGAGGAGGCCGCGTCCGCCCTCGTCGAAGATGCGGGCCCGGCGCAGAATCGGCGAGGTGCTGCTGGCGTCGGAGACCTCGCAGATGAGGGTGCGGTCACGGATCAGCCGGAGCTGGATGGGGTCGCCGCCGTAGCGGATGGCGTTGGTGACCAGTTCGCTCACCACCAACTCGGTGACGAAGGCCGCCTCGTCGAGGCCCCAGCGGGTCAGCTGGTCGGTGGCGTGCTTGCGGGCGGTGGCGACGACCGCCGGGTCGGCGGGCAGGTCCCAGACCGCGACCTGTTCGGCGTCCAGGGCGCGGGTGCGGGCGACCAGCAGGGCGACGTCGTCGCCCGGTGTCTTCGGGAGCAGGGAGCCGATCACCGTGTCGCAGACGTCCTCCAGGCTGTCGGCCGGTGCCTCGAGTGCCGCGCACAGGGCGGCCGTTCCGGCATCGATGTCGCGGTCTCGGGCCTCGATCAGACCGTCCGTGTAGAGGGCGAGCACGCTGCCCTCGGGCAGCTCGAGCTCGGTCGCCTCGAACGGGAGCCCGCCGACGCCGAGCATGGGTCCCGCGCTCACCTCCACCACCTCGACCCTGCCGTCGGGGTACCGGACGACCGGCGGTGGATGCCCGGCGGCGGCGAGCGTGCAGCGCCGGGACACGGGGTCGTAGACCGCGTACAGGCAGGTCGCGCCGATCTCGCCGGACTCGCCGCTCTCGTCGGTCCCGAGGTGGCCGACCAGGTCGTCGAGGTGGGTGAGCAGTTCGTCGGGCGGCAGATCGACGTCCGCCAGTGTCCAGACCGCCGTACGGAGCCTGCCCATGGTCACCGAGGCGTGCAGGCCATGGCCGACGACGTCCCCGACGACCAGCGCCACCCGGGTCCCGGACAGCGGGATCACGTCGAACCAGTCGCCGCCGACGCCCGCCTGGGACAGCGCGGGCAGATAGCGGGAGGCGGACTCGACGGCCGCCTGCCCGGCCACCGTCTGGGGCAGCAGGCTGCGCTGGAGGGCCAGGGCGGTGGTGCGCTCACGGGTGTAGCGGCGGGCGTTGTCCACGCACACGGCCGCGCGGCTGGCCAGTTCGCGAGCCAGCGAGACATCGTCCTCGTCGAAGACGTCGGGCTTCTCGGGGGTCAGCAGCCGCACGAACACGGCCACCCCCAGTGTCATACCGCGCGCCATCAGCGGTACGGCCATCAGCGCGAGGTCGTGGGTGTCCGTGCCGCCGGTGGTGCGCAGCTTCGCGGAGCGTGCCGTGTGCAGGCCGAACCACCGGTCGAGGTCCGGATCGCCGGTACGGGCGAGGACGGGCAGGCCGGTGGCGAGCGCGCGGGCGGGCGGCGAGTACGGCGGGTAGACGTCCGCCGCGCCGAGGCCGATCGCCGCCTCCGGCACCCCGGCCGTGAGCGAGTGGTGGGCGACCCGGCGCAGCTCCACACCGGCTTCGACCTGCCCGAGAACCGGTTCGTCGCCCTGGAGCACCGAGTCCAGCAGGTCCACGCTGGCGAAGTCGGCGAGCCGGGGCACCACCAGTTCGGCGAGTTCCCGGGCGGTGCGGACGACGTCGAGACGGGTGCCGATGCCCGCGGCGGCCTCGTTCAGCATGGCCAGCCGCTGCCTCGCCGCGTACTGCTCGCTGCTGTCGAAGGCGGCGAGCGCGACGCCGAGCACCTCGTCGGCCGGATCCCGCAGCGGCCACATCTCGGTGGTCCAGGCGTGCATGCGCCGGCCCGAGGGCGACCGGGTCCAGCTCTCGTAGTGGACCGGCCGACCGGTCTCCGCGACGATCTCCAGATGGCGCAGAAAGCCCCGGCTGTGTTCGGCGTCCTCGACGGTGTCGGGGAAGTACCGGTGCAGGAACCCGTCCTCGGGCTGCCCCATGACGGCACAGGCGACGTCGTTCATGCGCAGATACCGCTGCCCGGTGTCGAAGACGGACATGGACACGGAGGCCTGCCGGAACGCCAGTTCGCCCAGGTCACGCCCGGCGTCGTCGGGCGTCACGGTGACGACGTACGCCCGACGCTCCCCCAGGGCCACCGGGCACAGGCGCAGCGTCGGCTCCAGGCGCCGCCCGTCCCGGTGCCGTACGCCCACGACGGCGGCGCCGGACGCTCGCAGTTCCCGCCAGGCCGCGCGCGGGTCACCTGCCACCAGATCCGCCGCCGGGCGGCCGGTGGCCTCGGCGGCGGTGTACCCGGTGAGCCGGCGGGCGCCCTCGCTCCAGCCCGTGAGAGTGCCGTGCGCGTCGATCACCGCCAGGGCGTCACCGGCAAGGACCACCCGCTCTTCGTCGCGCGGCCCATTCACCATATGCCCAAGAATGCGGGCATTGGTGACTGTCATCAACCCGGGATCAGCTCTTCCTGAACCAGGTCGCGGGAACGGCGGCGGCCAGCGTCCGGTATCCCTCGGGGTTCAGATGCAGCCAGTCCCCGTCGTGGAGGTCCGCGCGCAGCCGTCCCGGATCGGCCGGATCGCGCACCGCGCGGTCGAAGTCGACGACGGCGTCGAAGGCGCCTCCGGTGCGGATCCAGGCGTTCACGGCCTGTCGGGCCATCTCGCGCAGACCCGCCGGATCGTCGTACGACGTGTTGCCGCGGAAGGGTGTCAGGGTGGCGCCGTAGACGCGGATGCCCTGGGCGTGCGCGCGGACGACGATCTGCCGGTAGGCGGCGATGAGGCCGTCGGTGACGCGCTGCTGCGCGGCCGGGGTGGCCTCGGCGGTGCCGATGTCGTTGACGCCCTCGAAGACGATCAGCCAGGAGACCCCGCTGTGCGCCAGGACGTCCCGGTCGAGCCGGGCGAGGGCGTTGGGGCCGAGGCCGTCGTTGAGGACCCGGTTGCCGCCCGCGGCCTGGTTGAGTACGGCGATCCGCCCCCCGCCGGGAAGGCCCCGGAGCCGGTCCAGGAGCTGGTCGGGCCAGCGGTTGTTGCCGTTGGTCGTGGAGCCCCGGCCGTCGGACAGCGAGTCGCCCAGCACGGCGACGGCACGCGTGTCCCGGCCGGAGAGGACCTCGACGTCGCTGAGCAGGTACCAGTGGTTGACCGGGGTGGCCCCGGTCAGGTCCTGCTCTGCCGTGCCGTCTCCGGTACGCAGGTACGAGGTGGTGCGCGAGCCCGGGTGCGAGGTGAGCGCGAGCGAGGCCTGGCCGTTCGCCAGGTACGTCGTCACGGTCAGGTTGGTCGCGGGGCGCAGCCCGAAGTCCAGCGGGTCGGAGACGACCTGGGCCCCGGCGGGAACGGTGGTGGACCGGCGTCCGGCGAACGTCACCTCGCGCAGGGTGCCGGGTTCGACGGCGCTTACTCCTGCCCGGCCGTCCAGCGGAAGGGCGACCGTCACGGCCGTCAGCGGGAGCGGGGTGGTGCCGAAGGCGTTGGAGAAGCGCAGCCGGACGCGCTCGCCGCCGGTGGAGACGCGCACGGTCTGGCGCAGGGTGGTGTCGACGAGGACGGCACGCTCCCCGGTGAAGGGCGCGGGCGGCATGTTGCCGGGCTCGGTGAGCTGCGGCATCGACGTCCAGGTGTCGACCCAGTGCGGGGCGGACCGGGCCGGGTCGGCGACCGTCGGCTGCGGGCTTCCGACCAGGGCCACCACGGCGGAGGACGCCACGGCGAGGGCCAGCACGAACACACAGGTGGCGACCAGGTAGGCGAGCGCTGCTCTGGCGGACGGCCGCTGGGGCCGGGGCGACTGCGCGAGGCGGGGCGACTTCACGGGCCGGGTGCCTTTCTCTGTCTCAACGACGTCTTCCTCGGACCACTTCAGGCGAGGTGACCGGGTGCGCGCTCGTGGCACGCACCCGGCACAGCGGGGCTCAACCGGCCGTGCAGGCCGTTCCGTTGAGCGTGAAGCCGGACGGCGCCGCACTGTTGCCGGTGTGGCTCGCCTGGTAGCCGAAGCCGACACTCGCACCGGGCGCGATGGCCGCGTTGTAGGTGGCGTTGGTGGCCGTCACCGCGCCGGAGGCCGGGGCGAAGGTGGCGCTCCAGCCGGAGGTGATGGTCTGGCCCGAGGCCAGGGTGAAGCCCAGTTTCCAGCCGTTCACCGCCGTCGTGCTGTTGTTGGTGATGGTCACGGACGCGGTCAGCCCGTTGTTCCAGGCGTTCGTGGTGACCGCCACCTTGCAGGGGCCGGCCGGAGGCTGGGGCACGGTGCCGCCACTGTCCAGGCCGAAGAAGGTGATCACGCGGGCGGCCATACCGGTGGTGATCAGGTTGTGGCCGACACCCTGGAGGCTGAGGGCCTCTACGGGCGCCTTGTCACCGGTGGCGCCGTAGCGGGTGCGGGTCCAGCCGGACTGGGGCGAGTCGGTCGCGGACGGTGTCTGGCCGAGACCCTGCACGTTGGTCCACTGCTTGATCTCCTCCCCGAAGTTGGGGTAGCGCAGGGTGTCGTCCTCGGTACCGTGCCAGAGCTGCATGCGCGGTCGGGGGCCGGTGTAGCCGGGGTAGGCGGTGCGCACCAGGTTGCCCCACTCCTGCGGAGTGTGGATCACCGTCCCGTTGGCGCAGTCGCTGTTCCACTCGGAGCCGTTGGTGGTGGCGAAGCAGCCGAACGGCACGCCCGCGAAGGCGGAACCGCCCGCGAAGACGTCCGGGTAGTCGCCGAGCAGGACGTTGGTCATCATCGCGCCGGAGGAGACCCCGGTGGCGAAGACCCTGCTGGTGTCGGCGTTGTAGGTGCGGGTCACCCAGTCGACCATCGACTTGATGCCCACCGGGTCACTGCCGCCGCCCCGGGTGAGCGCCTGCGGCGAGGAGACGTCGAAGCACTTGCTGCTACGGGTGACGGAGGGGTAGATCACGATGAAGCCGTAGCGGTCGGCCAGCGAGGCGTACTCGGTGTTGGAGTAGAACACGGGGCCGGAGCCGGTGCACCAGTGCACGGCCACCAGAACCGCCGGGTGCGTGGTGACGCCGTCCGGCACGTACACGTACATCTGCAGGTTGCTGGGGTTGGTCCCGAAGTTCGTCACCTCGGTGAGCGCGGCGGCGGCGACGGGGGCCGCAGCGGGCGGCTCCGTACGGGCCGCAGCCGACGGCGCGGCGAGGAATGTCGCCGCGAGTAACGGCAGCAGGCCTGCGAGAAGCGTGGCGAGCACCGAACGCAGAGGTCGTTTCGCGATGTTGCCGACAGTGGTGGACACGTCCTTGTCCCTTCCTGATCACGGCTCGTGGGGTACGCGTGGCGGAAGTCGAAGTCCCGCTCGGCGGGGCTGCCCGCCCGCATCGTGGCATGAGCATGGCCTCCATGGAAGCGCTCCCACGCGTCGAAAACATTCGCTGACCAGCGGTTGCAGATCCGGTCGGCACGCATTGCGCGCAAAGCGTTGACCAGAAAGCGCTTACCCTCTACCTTCCGTTCAGCGATGTGACCCATCGATGTCGATCCGCATTCGACGGGACGACCCCGAAGCATGCACCCCCAGGGACAGTGCACTCTCTGGGGCACTACCGCCCCCCACGCTTCGGGCCCACCGTCACCGCTCCACCGCTCCACCGGCTCGCGCGCAGCACGCAACATGGCGCACAACATGGTGAATGAAGTTCATATAGCTGATCGCCCCGTCGATCAGCCAGCCCTCCCGAAGGGACGCACCCGCATGCGTACACACCCCCCACGTACACAGAAGCAAAGGCCCGCGGCGGCGGCAGCCGTGGCCACCGCCCTCGCGGCCGTCGCCGTTCTGGCCGTCCCCCAGCCGGCCGGGGCCGCCGAGAACGCGCCCATCGGATTCGGTGCCGGAACGACCGGCGGCGGCAGCGCCACCCCGGTCACCGTGACGACGCTCGCCGCCTTCAGGACGGCCGTCACGGGCAACGCGGCCAAGGTCGTGCGGGTGAACGGCCTGATCACACTGAGCGGTCAGGTCGACCTGGGCTCCAACACCACGGTCCTGGGCGTCGGTTCGTCCTCCGGGTTCACCGGCGGCGGCCTGAGGATCAAGGAGGAGACGAACGTCGTCGTCCGCAACCTCAACATCAGCAAGCCGCTCGCGCCGTCCGACGGCGTGACCGTCCAGAAGTCCACGAAGGTGTGGATCGACCACAACTCCTTCTCGGCGGACCGCACCCACGACAAGGACTACTACGACGGCCTGCTGGACATCAACCACGGCTCCGACAACGTGACGGTGTCCTGGAACACCTTCAAGGACCACTTCAAGGGCTCGCTCGTCGGCCACAGCGACAACAACGCGTCCGAGGACACCGGTCATCTGAAGGTGACGTACCACCACAACCACTTCAGCAACGTCTACTCGCGCATCCCCAGCCTGCGGTTCGGCACCGGCCACTTCTACGACAACTACGTCCAGGGCGCCGAGACGGCCGTGCACTCCCGGATGGGCGCCCAGATGCTCGTCGAGAACAACGTCTTCCGTTCGACACCGGTCGCCGTCACCACGAACCGCAGCAGCGACGTCGACGGATACGCCAACCTGCGCGGCAACGACCTCGGCGGAGCCGCCACGGAGGTCTCGCGGGTCGGCACGTTCACCACCGCTCCGTACAGCTACACCGCGGAGCCGGCCTCGACCGTCGTCGCATCGGTGACGTCGGGCGCGGGCGCCGGAAAACTCTGAAACAACCCCCAATCCCCAATCCCCAACTCCCCACACAGCACGACCGACCGGAAGAAGGCATCGGGACATGACTTCTGCAGTAAATCCACGCGCGCGCGGGCGCGCACTGACCGGCACGCTGGCCACCCTCAGCCTCTCGCTTGGCATGATCATGACCAGCGGCGCGCTCACCCCGGCGAGCGCCGCGACCTGGCCCACCGCCAACGGCAGCCAGGCCGTCTCGGCGACCATCCCGGTCTCCGGCACCAAGGACTACGCGATGAAGCGCCTGTACGGCACCGGCGACCTCGGCTCCGACAACCAGGACGAGGACCAGGGGCCGATCCTCGAGCTGGCGGCGGGCGCCGTCCTCAAGAACGTCATCATCGGCGCCCCGGCGGCCGACGGCATTCACTGCAAGGGCAGCTGCACCCTGCAGAACGTGTGGTGGGAGGACGTCGGCGAGGACGCCGCCACCTTCCGGGGCAGCTCCTCGTCGAACGTCTACACCGTGTCCGGGGGCGGCGCCAAGGAAGCCAGCGACAAGGTGTTCCAGTTCAACGGCGCCGGAACCCTCAACATCTCCAACTTCGCGGCGAAGAACTTCGGCACCTTCGTCCGGTCCTGCGGCAACTGCTCCACGCAGTACAAGCGGACCATCAACCTCACCAACATCGAGGCGACCTGGTCGGGCGGCAAGCTCGCCGGCATCAACACCAACTACGGCGACAGCGCGACCCTGAGGGGCATCACGATCGTCGGGGACTCCAGCAAGAAGATCGTCCCCTGCCAGAAGTACATCGGCAACAACACCGGCAAGGAGCCGACCACGAACGGCTCCAACCCCGACGGCACGTACTGCAAGTACGCGACGAGCGACATCACGTACCGCTGATCCATCCCCCCTCCGGCGGCTGTACGAGGCGGATCGCACCCGCCTCGTACAGCCGCCGTCCTTCTGTCGTGAGCTGCGTGCCCGACGCCCTGGCCCGCACGGGGGATCCGAGGACGGTACCCGTCGTGGCGGAGCTGCCTGCCGGCCCCGCCGCGCCGGACGACCCGGGCCACACGGTCGCGCACCTGGAACCGGCCGCGCCATGCAGGTGCCGGGGGCGACGGGGCCGCCTTGCCCCCCGCTCCCCGTTTCCCGGCTCCCTCGACACGCGGTCAGCGCGTGTTGCGCCCCCACATCGGGTCGAACCGCTCCCACGCCTCGTCCCACTCCTCCATCCGCCGTCGCTCCAGACGGCCACGGAGGAGACGCCAGGCGACATAGGGCACGGTCGCCCCGCTCGCGCCCGCCAGAGCGCCGACCAGGCCGGCCCTGAGGCGGGCCTCGGACGCGGTGGCGGGCTTCGTCACCAGCCGGCCCTGCGGATCCGTCCAGACCGTCGCCAGGCTGCCCGCGGTGCTGCCCGAGTCGACCCGGGCCTGACCCGTGTGCCGGGTGCCGTCCGCGGCACTCCAGCGGACCTTCGCCCACACCTTCTCGCTGCCGACGGTGCCGGGCGCGTCCTCGACGACCAGTGCCGTCACGGGACGCCACTCGGCTCGCTCTGTCGCCAGCCCTTGTTCGACGGAGCGGTTCGACACCAGGCCGACGAGGACTCCGGTGAGCACGATGAGCGCCCAGGTGGCCAGTGCGGCCCATCCCTCCACGGCATCCACACGGCGCCTCAGCGGATTCCGCCGCCAACGCCACAGCCACACCCTGGGACCACGGAATGCCGCCATCGAAGGCAACCTCCTCACGCGCACACGGACATGCCCTGCCGTCCTCCCATACGCGCGATGTCCCGCCGCTGCTCACGGCTGACCCGAGGTCTCCGTCACATCCCGCCGACAAACCGCTCCGACCTGCGAGGACGCCGTTCCCAGAGGTGACTGTCAGTGGTGGGGTGCAGACTGGCCGATGACTGGACAAAGACGTCCCGGAGGTGATCGGCATGACCGAGGTACTGCTCACGGTCGGCACGCGCAAAGGCCTGTTCATCGGGCACCGGCGCGGTGACACATGGGAGTTCGACGACAGCCCTTCTTTCAACGCGCAGGCCGTGTACTCGGTCGCGATCGACACCCGCCGGGACATCCCGAGGCTGCTGGTCGGCGGTGACAGCGCCCACTGGGGGCCGTCGGTCTTCCACTCCGACGACCTGGGCCGGACGTGGACCGAACCGGCGCAGCCCGCGGTCAGGTTCCCGAAGGACACGGGCGCCTCGCTGGAGCGCGTCTGGCAGCTCCACCCGTCGACGGCGGAAGCGGACGTGGTGTACGCGGGCACGGAGCCGGCGGCGCTGTACCGCTCCGAAGACCGCGGCGAGTCCTTCGAGTTGGTCCGCCCGCTGTGGGAACACCCCACCCGCTCGCGGTGGGTACCGGGCGGCGGCGGCGAGGGCCTGCACACGATCGTCACCGACCGGCGCGACCCGCGCGCGGTGACGGTCGCCGTCTCGACGGCCGGAGTGTTCCGCACGTCCGACGGCGGCGCGAGCTGGGCCCCGTCCAACTCCGGTGTCGCCGCGGTGTTCCTGCCGGATCCGAACCCGGAGTTCGGCCAGTGTGTGCACAAGGTCGCGAAGGACTCGGCCGACCCGGACCGTCTCTACCTCCAGAACCACTGGGGTGTGTACAGGAGCGACGACGCGGGCGGGCACTGGACGGACATCGGGGCCGGCCTCCCCTCGACGTTCGGTTTCGCGGTGGCGGCCCATCCGCGCCGCGGTGACACGGCGTACGTCTTCCCGATCAACGCCGACGCGGACCGTGTCCCCGCCGACCACCGGTGCCGGGTCTTCCGCACGGCGGACGCGGGCAGGAGCTGGGAGCCCCTGTCGGCGGGTCTGCCCCAGGAGAACCACTACGGCACGGTGCTGCGCGACGCCCTGTGCACGGACGACGCGGACCCGGCGGGCGTCTACTTCGGCAACCGCAACGGCGAGGTGTACGCGTCGCCGGACGACGGTGACAGCTGGCAGCAGTTGGCGTCCCATCTGCCGGACGTGCTGTGCGTAAGGGCCGCGGTGATCGGCTGAGGCTCGGTCAGGGGAAGGAGCCGAAGCCCAACTGACAGAACAGCAGGGGGCGGTGCGCACAGGCGGAGTCACAAGTTCCAATGGTTCGGTCGTCCGCGGTCGGCCTTCGGCCACCGGTTGATCTCTGTCGCGTGTACGGCAGTAGGGTGACGCCGTGGCACCACGACCGTTGCACGAGATTGTCGAAGCGGGCTGGGCGAAAGCCCTCGAACCCGTCGCCGAACGAATCGCCGGGATGGGCGACTTCCTGCGCGCGGAGATCGCCGCGGGACGCACCTATCTCCCGGCCGGACCGAACGTCCTACGGGCCTTCCAGCAGCCCTTCGACGACGTACGGGTCCTGATCGTCGGGCAGGACCCGTATCCGACCCCGGGGCACGCGGTGGGGCTGTCGTTCTCGGTCGCGCCCGAGGTGCGTCCGCTGCCCGGCAGCCTCATCAACATCTTCCGGGAGCTCAACACCGACCTGGGGGTGTCCCAGCCGTCCAACGGCGATCTGACGCCGTGGACCCGGCAGGGGGTGCTGCTTCTCAACAGGGCGCTCACCACGGCTCCGCGCAGCCCCGGCAAACACCGCGGAATGGGCTGGGAGGAGGTCACCGAACAGGCGATACGCGCGCTGGCCGGCCGGGGCAAGCCCCTGGTGTCGATCCTGTGGGGCAGCGACGCCCGCAAGCTCCGCCCGCTCCTCGGCAGCCTGCCGTCGATCGAGTCGGCCCACCCGTCCCCCATGTCGGCCGACCGCGGGTTCTTCGGCTCACGCCCCTTCAGCCGGGCCAACGACCTGCTGACCGGACAGGGTGTCGCCCCGGTGGACTGGCGCCTGCCCTGACCGGCGGGGGACGCGGACGATCGAACACCGCTTGTGCTGACCGATATGCGAGCCCGAATGACCGGCATATGAGTTTGATGCCCTATTGCCGGACAGGAGGCGACTCGTTCCACTGGTGCGCAAGTCCGCTCAGCCCACCGGGACGTGGCGGCCGTAGGCGACTGACCAGCACCGGAACACCATGAGGGTCGAATCCGTCCCCTCGGCTCCGCGCGAAGATGTCACGTACTGATCGCTTCTGATCCGTACGTAACTCATCAGACAAAAGCGGACGGATACCGCTCACCTGCCCCCTCCCCGAACAGGGGAGCCCAATAAGCCAGTAACATGCGGCGCCATGAGCTCCCCCACTGGGCCCGCCGGCCTGCCAGTACGAATGCCGCGCCCCCGCCAGCCGGGCCGGCACCGCCGCCCCGAGCCGCTGGCGGCTCCCGAGGGTGCGCCCGCGCTTCTCCTCGCGGTGCCGGGCGCGCCCAGCGCCGCCACGCGGAGCCTCGCCGAGGAGGTCGTGAGCATCGCCCGCTCCGAGCTCCCCGGCCTCGACGCCCACATCGGGTACCTCGACGGGGACGACGCGGAGTTCCCCACGCTCCAGTTCGTGCTCACGCGCACCGCGCAGGAGCGCACCGCCCGCTACGAGCAGGCCCTCGCCGCCGGTGCGGACGTCAAACAGCCCGAGGGGCCCGTGGCGGTCGTCGTGCCGCTGCTCGCCGGTCCGGACAACGCGCTGCTGCGCCAGATTCGCCAGGCCGTCATGGAGAGCCGTATCGCGGCCGACCTGACCGACGTCCTCGGCCCGCACCCGCTGCTCGCCGAGGGACTGCACGTACGGCTGTCCGAGGCGGGCCTCGCGCGCGCCGACCGGGCCCGTCTGTTCACCGTCGCGACAGCTGCGGACGGCATCGTCCTGGCCTCCGTGGGCGGCGAGGAGGCCGTGCAGGCGGCCGGGATCACGGGGATGCTGCTCGCCGCGCGCCTCGCTGTGCCGGTGATGGCGGCGGCCCTGGACCAGGACGGCTCGATCGCGGCCATCGCCGAGCAGCTGCGCGCCTCGGGCTCGCAGAACCTCGCGCTGGCCCCGTATCTGATCGGCCCGGAGATCGAGGCCGGTCTGCTGGAGGCCGCCGCCCAGGAGGCGGGCTGTGCCGCTTCCGACGCGCTCGGTCCCTACCCGGCCATCGGCAAGCTCGCGCTGGCCAAGTACACGACGGCGCTGGGCATCGCCCCGCAGCAGCCGCAGGGCGCCCCGGTCCGCTGACCCGGACAGCACCCCTGTACGGCGAAGCACGACGGCCGGAACCTGGTACGCCGAAGGGCCCGCTCCTTTCCGGGAGCGGGCCCTCGGCGTGTCCGGCCCACGGTCGGTCGCTCAGCCGAAGATCACACAGGACACCCCCGGGACCGCGAGCGAGCCGGCGCGGCGGGGGACGCCGGTGTCGGGGTCGAGGGCGAACCAGGTGACGTCCCCGGAGCGCTCGTTCGCGACGTACAGGTATCCGCCCGAGGCGGCCAGTTCGCGGGGCCAGTGGCCGCCGCACGGCACCGTGTCCACCAGCCGCAGGGCGGCCCCGGCGTCGTCGACGGCGAGCACGGACACGACGTCCTGGCCGCGCGTCGCCGTCCACACGAAGCGGCCGTCGGGCGAGACGACGATGCCCGACGGGTAGGCGTCGCCGTCCGGGGCGCCCGCCAGCACCGGTGTCTCGCGCAGGGGCGTCAGGAGGCCTTCGGCGGCGTCCCAGCGGCAGACGGTGACGGTCGGGGCGAGTTCGTTCAGCACGTACGCGTACGCGCCGTCCGGGTGGAAGGCCAGGTGGCGCGGCCCGGAACCGGGACGCAGGGCGCAATCGCGGTGCGGTACGAGGCGGCCGTCGCGCAGTGCGTACACGTGGACGGAGTCCGTCCCGAGGTCGACCGCGACGACCCATCGGCCGCTCGGGTCGGGCTGCACCTGATGGGCGTGCGGCTCGAGCTGACGCGCCGGATTCGGGCCCGAGCCGGTGTGCCGGCGCACGTCGGACACGACGCCGACGAGCGTGCCGCCGGCGCCGACCGGCACCGCGGTGACGCTGCCTGAGCCGTAGTTGGCGGTCAGTACGTGCCCGGCAAAGAGCCCGAGATGGGTGGGCCCGCTGCCGCCGACCGGCACGGGTGGCCCGGCGAGTTCGGGCGTGTCGCCGCTCACCCGGTAGGCGGCCACGGCGCCCTCGTCCGTCTCGCTGACCGCGTAGAGCGTGTGCCCGTCGGCGGCGAGGGCGAGATACGACGGGTCGGGTACGTCGTCCGCCGCGCCGAGCGCGGTCAGCGCGCCGCTGTCGTCGTCCACGGCGGCGACCAGGACACCTGGGCCTCCCGCCGTCGTGAACGAGCCGATGAACGCTCGTCGTCGCCCCATTGCCGTCCCCTCTCGGTCTCCTGATCGGTCGGGGCGACCGTACCCCATCGGTCTAGACCAAAAAGCGGGGTGTGGACGAGAGGACCTCAGGCCTCGACCAGCGGCGAGCCGGCCTGGCCACGCAGCGGAGTGGCCAGCTCGGCCAGGGCCCGTTCCAGGCCGTGCAGGTGAGCGAGGGCGGGCTCGATGGCGTGGGACCCTTCCTCAGGGGCCGTGACGGTGTCCGCGCGGCCCTCCGTGAGCGCCTCCACCGCGGTCTCCACACGTCGGCAGGCGGCGGCGAGCCGGACGTCGTGGGAAGCCTCCGGGTCGGCGGCCACGGCGGCCAGCCCGCGGATCTCACGGGCGCAGTCGTCGAGGAGCGCAAGTACCCGGCGGGCGCGGCGCTTACGGGCGCGCACGGGGTTGAGCGGATGCACGAGCGGCGCGACCGAGAGCCGGACACGCCCCAGCAGCAGCTCCAGTTCGGCCACGCGCGGTGCCGGGTCGGCGCCCGGCGCACCCGCGAGCCGGGCGGTGGCCTCGGCGGTGCAGGCGTGGACACAGCGCAGGGCGCGCTGGATCCAGGCGTCGGTGGTGGCGTGCGTGGTGATCGGCAGCACGAGGGCAACGGCCAGCAGGGCACCCAGGGCGCCGACACCGGTCTCCGCGAGCCGTACGCCGAGCAGCCCCGGGCCGAGGACGCCCAGAAGCCCGTACAGGAGCTCGGCGAGCAGGGTGACCGAGAGCATCATCCACGTGTACGACACGGCGGCCGAGTAGCAGATGCCGAACACGCATACGGCGACGAGCACGGCGGTGGGGACGGCCGCCCCCGCCACCGGAACGGCGACAGCGAGCCCGAGCGCGATGCCGAGCACCGTGCCGAGGACGCGGCGGAAGCCACGGACCAGGGTCTCGCCGCGCGAGGTGGTGTTCACGAAGATCCACCAGGTGGCACCGACGGCCCAGTACCAGCGGTCCCCGGACACCAGTTGGCCCACGACCAGCGCGAAGCCGGCGGCGGCAGTCGCCTGGACGGCCTGCCGTGTGGTGGCGCGGGCCAGGCCGCGTTCAGCAGCCGGGGCGACGGGGACCGGCGGCGGGGGCGTACGGCGTTCGTAGCACCACAGTCCGAAGCGCACCGTCGAGGCGGTGAACAGGGACAGGACGACGGCGGCGGACAGCTCGGGCAGCTGCTCCGGTCCCGTGTGCAGGAACTGGGCGACGAAGAAGGTCATGAACGCGAAGACGCCCAGGCTGTGGCCGCGCGGGCCCCAGCGGCGCGCGTACACACCCGCGCCGACGACGGTGAGGAGGGCGAGCCCACGGGCGACCGGGCGGTCATGCAGCTCGGCCGCGACGGCGAGGACGGGGAGGCCGACGGCGGGCAGCAGCGCGGTGGTGAACGCCTGCCCGCGCACCGTGGCGTCGGTGACCGTGAACAGGGCGAGCAGCGCGGCGAGTCCGCCCGTCACGGCCCCGGTGAGCGAGTGCCCGGCGAGGCCGCAGACGGTGACGGCCAGACCGACGCCGAGCACGGCCCGCGCGGCGAACCGCAGCCGGGCGCGGCCCGGGTCCGGCGCCATGAACACCCTCTTCAGCACTGCTGCCCCGCCCCTCTGGAATCGGCATGGAAATGGCGCCGCGGAATCCGCAGCGCCATCGACGCGATCATTGGAGCATTGCTGCCACTACTGGCTCAAGTGGGGTCGCATAGGCTGAGCCATTGGCACAGACATATCGGTCTGCGGGCGGCCACCGCCGAGCCAACGGACCACGTACGAGGAGGCCGGACAACATCGCCGTCGACGAGCTGGACACCCGGATCCTGCGGCTGCTGCTGGAGCAGCCGCGCACCAGCGTCCGCGAGTACGCCCGTTCCCTCGGCATCGCGCGCGGCACCCTGCAGGCCCGCCTGGACCGCCTCGAACGGGACGGTGTGATCACCGGCACGGGTCCGTCCCTGTCCCCCGCCGCGCTCGGCCACCCCGTGCTCGCGTTCGTGCACATCGAGGTCACCCAGGGCCACCTCGACGAGGTCGGGGACGCGCTGGCGGCCGTGCCGGAGATCGTCGAGGCGTTCTCGATCGCCGGCGGCGGTGATCTCCTCGCGCGGGTCGTGTCCCGTGACAACGCGCACCTGGAGGACGTGATCCAGTCACTGATCAGCGTGCCGGGCGTGGTCCGCACCCGCACGGAAGTCGCCCTGCGTGAGCGGGTCCCGCACCGGCTGCTCCCCCTGGTCGAGTCGATCGGCCGGTCGATCGGACGCACACCCACCGGCTGATCCCGCGCTCCGCGCCCACGCCCGGCCCCTGGCGTCCCGGGGAGCGCTACGACTTGCGGCGGGGCTTGCCCTGGCGGGTGCCGCCGGTCTTGCCGGAACCGCCGCTGCGGGCACCCCGGCCCGCGGACCTTCCCGCGGCGGGCTTGCGGGCCGTGCCCTCCGTACCGGAGCGCTTCTTGGGCTTCGGCTGCTCCCCCTTCGGCTCCTCCCGGCGTCCGCGCGAGCTGTTGACGGTGCGGCCCCGCACGATGCCGATGAAGTCCTCGACCAGGTCGGTCGTACGGTCCTCCGGCCAGGACAACGCGACCTGGGACTCGGGCGCGTCCGTGACCGGGCGGTAGATGAGGTCCTTGCGGTGGTGGAGACGGGCCAGGGACTGGGGGACGACGAGTACGCCGATCCCGGCCGCGACCAGCTCGATGGCGTCCTCCGTGGTCGCGGGGCGCTCGAGCGCGGGGCGGCCGGGGAGGGTCTCCCAGTCGAGGGCGTCGTCGAGGGGGTGCAGCACGATGTCGTCGGCGAGGTCCTCGGCGGTCACCTCCTCGACGGCGGACACGACATGGTCCCTGGGGACCACGACCACCGAGGTCTCGGTGTAGAGGGCGATCGCGCTGAGCACCGTACGGTCCACCGGCAGGCGCACGAGGGCCGCGTCGGCGTCACCGGCGAGCATCAGGCCGCCCACCTCGGCGGTGGACACCTGGAGCAGGGTCAGGGGGACGTCGGTTCGCCGCTCGTTCCAGATCCGCACCCACTTGGCGGGGATCACTCCCGGGACGTACGCGAGCCGGAACGCGGGGGAATCTTCCGAGCCAGTCACCGCGCCAGGCTACCTTCCGTGCTCCTCCCGTCGCGCTGCCGCCCTGCTCACCGTTGCCCGCCCGGTTCGCCGTGGTCGGCGCTGGTTCATACGCTCGATACCCTTGACACCATGACGACGCAGCAGACCTCCCAGACCATGAAGCCCGCGACCGCGGCGAAGAAGCTGGGTGTGTACCTCGAGGCCACCCCCGCAGAGTTCCAGGAGGGTGTCGTCACGCGCGCCGAGCTGACCGCGTTGCAGGCCGACCCGCCGGCCTGGCTGCTCGACCTGCGCCGCGACGGCCCGCACCCCCGCCCGGTGGTCGCGTCGAAGCTGGGCGTCTCCATCGCGGGACTCGCCCGCGGCGGGGTCACCGAGGCCCTCACCACCGAGCAGATCGACGCCCTGAAGCAGGACGCCCCCGAGTGGCTCCGGCACGAGCGCTCCGTACAGGTCGACGTCCGCAAGGAAACGGCGCGCATCAAGGAACTGCACCAGGAACAGCAGGAAAAGCGCGAGAACCAGAGCAGGTAGGCGCAGCCGGCTCCCGACATGCGCGCGACCCCCGTGTCGCCGATCATTGTCTCTGCCGTGTGGCAAGCGCCATGCCGACGAGAAGTGATGAGGTGCGGTGGTCATGGACGCTTTCCGGCCGCTGCTCTTCGAGGACGTCGAGGCGCTTCTCGCCGGGCCGACCGTCGGGGACCTGCCTCGGCTGGTCGAGGAGTACGGCGTGCTGCGTCAGCTGGTCGAGGGCACGGCCGCAGGGGTGGTCGTCCTCGACACGGAACTGCGCTTTCTGTACGTCAACCCGCACATGGTCCGGATCAGCGGCCTGTCGGCGGCGGAGCTCCTGGGGCGGACCCTGGCCGAGTCGTCGCCGGAGGTGGAGCGACCCGAGAGCGTGCTGCGGCAGGTGCTGTACGACGGGCAGCCCCGTGAGCTCGTGGGAACAGGGCACACGCGCGCGGACATACCCTTCACCCGCCGCGCCTGGCACGCCACCTATCACCGGCTCCAGGACGACGACGGCCGGGTGCTCGGTCTCGCCGGGATCTTCCTGGAGATCAGCGCCCCGCAGCAGCACGTCGACGAACTGGAGCGCGCGCACCGCCGGATGACACTGCTGGACACCGCGACCTCCCGCATCGGCACCACCTCGGACGTACAGGCGACCTGCGCCGAGCTGGCCCAGTTCATGGTGCCGGACCTGGCGGACGCGGCCGGTGTCGAGCTGAACCTCGATGTGAAGGCCGGTCCGCACCGACCGCCTCCGGGAGTGCTGCGACTGCGCCGGGCGGCCCTCGCGGCGGTGCCCGGCATCAAGGACGCGGTGCTCGCCCTGGCCGGTCTCGGCGACACCCTGGACTATCCGCCGGGCACGGAGATCCGCGCCTGCCTGGACGCCGGCCTCCCCTGGCTGAGCAACGGCATCTCCGAGCAGGACCGGCAGTCCGGCGCGGTGCACACGGACCGGTCCACGTCCTACCGGAACATCGGCGTCCACTCGGTCCTCGTCCTGCCCCTGATCGCGGGCAGGCGCCCGCTGGGCACCCTGTCGCTCGTGCGCGCGTTCAACTCCCAGGGCTTCACCGGCGACGACGTTTCGGTGGCCCTGGAACTGGCGCACCGGGCTGCCCGCGCCCTGGAGCGCGCCGCCCTGCACACCCGCGAGCACAGCATGGCCCTGGAACTTCAGCACGCGCTGCTCACCGACGCCGGCGCGCCGACCGACCCACGTGCGCCGACCGCGTTCCGCTATCTGCCCGCCGACGACGTGGCCCTCATCGGAGGTGACTGGTTCGACTCCCTGGCCCTGCCCGACGGCCGGAATCTCCTGGTCATCGGGGACGTCATGGGGCACGGGGTCGAGGCCGCCGTCGCGATGAGCCACTACCGTTCCGCACTGCGCGCCCTGGCCATGGCGGGCCTCCCCCCGCACCTGCTGCTCACCCACGCCGACCGCACGGTCGCCGACTCCGGGTTCGACCGGGTCGCCACCTGTCTGCTGGCCCTCGAGGATCCCGTCCGGCAGACGGTGTCCTACGCGAACGCCGGCCATCTCCCGCCCGCCTTCCTCTCCCCGGACGGCACTGTCGCTCTCGTCGAGATCCCGGTCGGCCCGCCCCTGGGCACCGGATTCGGCAGCTATACGACGCTCACCCGCCCGACGGTCCCGGACGGTGTGCTCCTGCTCTACACGGACGGGCTGGTGGAGCGGCGCGGCGAGGACATCGACGTGTCGCTGCGCCGCCTCACCCGGCTCCGGCTGTCGCCGCGCGCCTCCCTGGACGCCATCCTCGACGATGTCCTGGCTCAGCTCGCGGACGCTCCCGCCGAGGACGACATCGCCGTACTGGCGGCCCGTTCACGACCGGCCTGACCTACGAAGTCGGCCTACTCGGCGGGGAGTTGGTGTGCCACAACGCGGCCGGCCGACGTGGGGAGGTGGATGGTGCGCTCGCTCCCAGTGCCCCTCGCCGTCCTGGCCCCGGCGTGGCCCGACCCTGCTGGCAGCCCGCCCTGCGCGATCCCGTCGCCACCGGACCGGCCGGAGAGGTGGCCGGGTTCCGCGGGACGCCGGTCTCGACCGCGCGCCTGAGCAGCTCACCGGCCGCCCGCTGCGCGAACACCGGACCACCATGGCCCTGTACCTCGCCTGTCCGGCCGACGGACTGGGCGAGGGCGCCACCCCCGACGAAGGGTGACGCCCCCGAAACCGTGCTCCCCCTGCTTATCCGGCGGACTCCCCCGCCGTGGGCCGCCGCGAGTCCGCCATCGCCGCGTCGACGTCCTTCAGGGGACGCAGCCGGTAGCTGTACGAGTAGTCGCGGTTGGCGAACAGCTTGTACTCGTCGTGGGTGTGCGCGCCCCAGCTGTTGTCGCCGCCGACGCCCATCTGGCGGTGGCTCAGACGCAGGACGACCTCGTCTCGCGGGGTGAGCTGGTAGTCGTGGCGGGCCCCGACCGACAGGTCCTCCGGCGTGAAGTGCGAGGCGTTGACCTCCAGAAGCGGTTCGGCGGAGACCAGCAGACCGGCGCCCCGGCGGTCCGTCAGGGCGATCCAGCGGACGTCGGTCTTGTTGCCGTTCTCCTGCGGGCGCAGATAGCCGCTCCACTGCCCGTCGACGGTGCCGGAGTACAGGCCCACGTCGGTGGAGTTGTTGCGGTCCCAGTGGTTCTCCTCTGGGCCGCGCCCGTAGTAGTGCAGCCTGTCCAGGCGGCCGGGCAGCAGGAGCAGGTTGCCGACCTCCGGAATGTACGGCAGTGAACTCGCCCCCGGGTGCAGGGTGTTGTCGACCTTGATCTCAGCGTTGCCGAAGACGGTGTAGGTGGTGGTGTACGTCGATGCCGGTGTCGTCGGCAGCGTGCCGGTGACCTTGATCTCGACGGCCCGGTCCCGCAGGGCGCGGACGCTCACGCCGGTCACCGCACGCCGGGTGCCCGCGTCGCGCCAGGTCTGGTTGCGGGTGTGCTGGGAGTTGCCCCGGTCGTTGTCGGTGGGCGCCCGCCAGAAGTTCGGGGTGGGCCCGGAGGCGATCAGCTGGGCACCGCCCGCCTTGTACGACGTGATGGCTCCGGTCGCCTTGTCGACGGTGACCGAGAAGCCCTTGCCCTTGACGGTGACCGACGCGTCACCGTCCTCGTGGCGGAGCGCCGGGACGCTGTCCAGCGGTGTGGGTGTGACGGCGGGGCTGCCCGCGTCGAGGGCGAGTTGCTGCCGGGCCACCTCGAAGCCGGCCTTGGCCCACTTCGTGCTCTCCCTCGTGGTGAAGGACAGCTGGAGGAAGTACTCCGCACCCGGCGCCGGGTCGTCCGGCAGCTCGAAGGGCACGGTGATGGTCTTGCCGGACAGGGGCGCCACGTCCAGCTGGGCACGGGTCAGCTTGCCGCGCCGGACCACGCTTCCGTCGGCGACCAGTTCCCAACGCCCGTCGAATTCACGGAGGTTGGTGAAGAGGTACTCGTTGGTGAGGGTGACCGTGCCCGGCGTCGCACCCGAAGTGACCTGCACCGCCTGGTAGATCCGCTTGACCTCGGCGGACTTGCCGGTCAGCCCGCGGTCGGCGGTGATGATGCCGTCCCCGGCGAAGGCCCCGTCGTTGGGGTTGTCGCCCCAGTCGCCGCCGTAGGCGTAGAACGTCTTGCCACGGGGCCGCTTCTCGGTGAGTCCGACGGTGGCGGCGTCGAACCAGAACCGTACGCCGTCGTCACCGGGGCCACGGCTCTCGGAGGCCAGCTCGGCGGCGCTCAGCGCGCGGGCGTAGACGCGGGCCCGCCGGATGGTGCCGCTGAACTCCCGGGTGGGGTTGTCGATGTCGGTGGCCAGCGCGAGGGACGCGGTGTTGTTGCTCGGCCGCTGGGTGGTGGTCCTGGTGGCCCGCGCCACGCCGTCGACGTGGAGGGTGAGTGTGCCCGCGGTCGCGTCGAAGACGCCGGCGATGTGGTGCTCCTTGCCGGTCCAGTCGTCGGGCAGCGCCCACCACGCGCTGATCCACTGGCCGCCGCCGTAGATGAAGAACTCCAGGCCCCTGCCCGACTGCTTCAGGGCGTACTGGGTGTCCCCCTTGGCGATGACGGGCTGGTGGTAGCCCAGGAAGTGCGGGGTGATCCACGCCTCCAGCGTCAGGGACCCGGTGAGGTCGAGGCGCTCGTCGCGGGCGAAGACGGTGCCACCGGAGACTCCCTCGTCGCGGGTGAAGGTGCCGGCGGGGGCGATGATCTCGCCCTGGAGTGCAGTGGGCCCTGTCTCGGTGAACAGCTTGCGCGTCGGGGTGGGCCAGGCGAGGGCCTGGTCGACGAAGTCCCAGATCCAGCCGCCCTGGAGGACGGGGTAGCGGCGGACCAGATCCCAGTACTTCTTGAAGTTCCCGTTGGAGTTGCCCATGCCGTGGGAGTACTCGATCATCACGTACGGCCGGGTGTCGGCGGTGTCCTTCGCGCGTTGCTCGACGCGGGCGGGACTGTCGTACATCTCGGAGCGGATGTCGCTGATCCCGGGGCGGTCGTCGCCCTCGTACTGGATGACACGAGTGGTGTCGTAGGAGCGGATCCAGTCGTACATGGCGTTGAACGTGCTGCCGCCGCCCGCCTCGTTGCCGAGCGACCAGATGACGACGGAGGCGTGGTTCTTGTCGCGGTGGACCATGTTCTGGGCGCGGGCCACGCACGCCGTGGTCCACTCGGAGTGGTTTCCGGGGTACTCGCCCCGGACGCCATGGGTTTCGAGGTTGGTCTCGTCCACGAGGTACAGGCCGTACTCGTCGGCGAGTTCCAGCCACTGCGGGTTGTTCGGGTAGTGCGAGGTGCGGACGGTGTTGATGTTCAGCCGTTTGATGATGCCGATGTCCTGGACCATGTCCGCGCGGGTGAGGGCGGAGCCGTGGACGGGGTGCATCTCGTGCCGGTTGGTGCCCCGGAAGGAGACCGGCTTGCCGTTGATGCGCATCAGCCCGTCCTTGAGGGCGAACTCGCGCAGGCCGACCCGGTGGGAGAGGGTCTCGATCACTCGGCCGGCCGGATCGCGCAGGCGGAGCACGGCGGTGTAGAGGCTGGGGTGTTCGGCCGACCACAGACGCGGCGCGGGCACGGCCTTCGCTGCCTGTACGGACTTCTCCTCGCCGGCGCCGAGCGCGACGGTCTGCTGGAGCGGACGCGACCAGACCGGGTGCCCGCCGTCGTCGTACAGCTGGGTCTCGACGGAGTACTGACCGGCGCCCTTGCCGCCGTAGTCGCGCACGTTCGCGGTGACCGACAGTTCGGCCGCCGAGTAGTCGTCGCTCAGCGGGGTGTCGAGCCGGAAGTCACGCAGGCGTACGGCCGGGGTGGAGTAGAGGTAGACCGAGCGGAAGATGCCGCTCAGCCGGATCATGTCCTGGTCCTCCAGCCAGTCGCCGTCGGAGTAGCGGTAGACCTCGACGGCTATCTGGTTGGTGCCCGGCTTCAGGTGCGGGGTGATGTCGTACTCGGAGGGGTCGTACGAGTCCTCGTGGTAGCCGACCAGCGTGCCGTTGATCCATACGTAGTGGGCCGACTTGACGCCCTCGAAGTGGAGGAACGTCCGGCGTCCCGACCAGTCGCGCGGGAGGGTGAAGGTGCGGCGGTACTGGCCCACGGGGTTGTGGACGGTCGGGGCGGCCGGCGGCTGAGCTTCCTCGCCCCGGCCGTTGGCGCCCCACCAGGGGTAGTCGCTGTTGATGTAGATCGGGCTGTCGTACCCGTACAGCTGCCAGGCCGAGGGGACCGGGATGGTGTCCCAGGCACGGTCGTCGAGGTCGGTGCGGTGGAAGTCGGTGTCCCGGTCGTCGGGGCGGTCGACGTACGCGAACTTCCAGGTGCCGTCGAGGCTCTGCCGGTACGGGGAGCGGGTCCGGTCGGCGGTGAGGGCCTGGGCGAGGGTCGCGTACGGCATCAGCGTGGTGTGCGCGGGTTCGGTGCCGACGCGGAAGACGTCGATGTGGCCGTTCCACTCGGGGGTGGCGTCCGACGCGTCCGCAGCGGCGGCCCGGTGGGCGGCGGCCGGTCCGGACAGGGCGAGCGCGCCGAGGACGGCGGCTCCGCCCTCCAGCAGACGGCGGCGGCTGACGGCGAACTCGTGGGGGTGCGGCATGACCGTGGCCTTCCTCGGTACGACAGTGCGCTGCACGGACCGAGGGTGCGTCAGATCTTGTTCGTTACTGTTGACAATCCGACCCGGAATCCGGCAGCGCTGTGGTCATCGGCGGCGGCTCAACCCACTGGGGCGGTGTGGGAGTTGATATTGAGTCAGCACACAACTGCTGGTGACAGTGGGAGCTGGCGAGCCAGGCTCACCCTAGGACTTCGAACACAGCCGAAGCAAGAATCTTGTCGGACTCTGTTGGATCCTGATGGCTCGCCCGGCTACTCCCCTACGCAGTGACTCCGGAACACCCCTCGTCAGGCGGGAACGTCCCACAGCACGTGCACAGCAGACGGCTTGCGGAAGACCAGGCCCCGCACAGTCGCGGGGTGGTCCGGGTCGAGGCGCAGGCCGGGCAGGTGTTCGAGGATGCGGTGGAGGGCGATGCGGGTCTCCAGACGGGCGAGGTGCGCGGCGAGGCAGTGGTGGGGGCCGTGGGCGAAGGCCAGTTGGAGGCGGGCGTTCTCGCGTCGGACGTCGAACCGGTCGGGGTCGGGGAAGACGGCGGGGTCGCGGTTGGCGCCCGCCAGGGAGACGGTGACCAGGTCGCCGCGGCGGATCGCGGCCGACCCTAGGACGGTGTCCCGGGTGGCGTAGCGGTCCACGACCGCGGCGCCGGGTTCGAGGCGCAGGGACTCCTCGATCGCGCCATCCAGAAGGTCGAAGTCGTCCCGGACGAGGGCGAGTTGGGCGGGATGCCGGAACAGGTGCAGCAGCGCGTTGGTGATCATCGCCTCGGTGGTCTCGATGCCCCCGAACATCAGGACGGCCGCATTGGACGCCACCTCGGGCACGGTCAACTGCTCGGCAGCGGAGACGAGAAGCGAGGCGGCGCTCCGGTCCGCGACGGTGGCTTCCACGGCGGCGCTCAGCTGCGCGTAGGCAGCGGTGCCGGCGGGGCCCGCCAGGTGTCCGGCGGTGATGTCGGAGACCGACCGCACGATGGCGTCGTACCAGGCGAGCACCGCGTCCGCGGTGGTACCGGTGAGGCCGAGGGCCTCGGTCACGACGGCGACCGCGAGGGGTCCGGCGAAGGCGCGTCGCAGGTCGGCGGCGCCGGCCGGCGGGAGCCCGGTGATGAGCCGGTCGGTCTCGCGTTCGATGCAGGCGGTGAAGCCCTCATGTACCGCCCTCGGGCGGAAGGGGGCGTTGAAGGGCTCGCGGTGGCGGGTGTGCCGGTCGCCGTCGAGGGAGAGCATGCTGGGGCCGACGACCTGCGCGGTGGAGAAGCGGGGGTCGTCCACGGTGAAGACCGCGGCGTCGCGCATCACGGTCAGGGCGAGGTCGCGCCGGGTCACCAGCCAGCCGTTCAACTCCGGCAGCCAGGAGACGGGTTCGTGGGCACGCAGCAGCGCGAGTCGCGGATGCGGGTCGTCGGCGAGTTCGGCGAGGGTGGTGGCGGCGCCGAGCGGGCAGGCGTCGACGAGGCGGGGTGTCATACGGTGCGAACTCTCTCTCGGTGGCCGGTGCTTGGGGCTGGGGCGTTCACTCGACGAACAGTCCGCGGCCCGCGCGTCGAACTCCGCCGGGTGGGCCTGCGCGTCCGGCAGAGCGTCACACATGGCCTCCGGCAGAACCTGCCCCAGCGGCATCGGAGCGCCCTCTCTCCTGCCCGAGTGCCGGGCGGGAGAGAGGGCGGACGGTATGGCCACAGCCGAACCGGGTCAGCTCACGAGACCGGCGCTCGTCAGCCACTCCTTGGCGACGGCGCTGGCATCCTCTTTGTCGTTGACCAGCTTCTTCATCATCTCCACCAGGTCCTCGGTGGTGAGCTTGGCCGAGATGCCGTTGAGGGCCGCCTTGGCCGTGTCGTCGACCGCCGACTTGTAGACCAGCGGCGTGACGTTCTGCGAGGAGAAGAGGTTCTTCGGGTCCTCCAGGACCACCAGCTTGTCCTCGACGATGCCGGGGTCTGTCGTGTAGATGTTGGCCGCCTGCACCTTGTCCGACTTCAGCAGCTTCAGCAGGGTGCTCTGGGCGCCCGCGTCGAGCGGCTGGAACTTCCCGAACTCGACGCCGTAGACGGTCTTCAGGCCGACTCCGCCCTGCGTGCGGGTCTTGAACTCCGAACCGGCGCCGATCGTCATGTCCTTCGCGACCGGCTTGAGGTCGGCGAGGGTCTTGAGGTTGTACTTGGCGGCGGTCTCGGAGGTGACCGTCACCGAGTCCTTGTCCTCGGCCGCGGCGGAGTCGAGGATCTCCACCGACGACGGGAGCTTCTTCTTCAGCTCGGCGTTGATGTCCGTCGTGCTGGTCGCGGTGCTGGTCTTGTCGACCGCCGTCGCCAACAGGGCGCCGTTGTACTCCGGGAAGACACCGATGCCGCCCTTGACGACCTGGTCGTAGTAGACCTCGCGGGCGCCGATGTCGAACTTTCTGGTCACCTTCAGGCCCTTGGCCTCCAGAGCCTGGGCGTAGATCTCGGCGAGCAGCTGGTTCTCGGGGAAGTTCGCCGAGCCGACGACGATGGACTTACCGCTGCCGCTGCCGGCACTGTCGCCGGTCAGCGGGTTGCTGTCGCTGTCGTCGCCTCCACCGCAGGCGGTGAGCGAGAGCGCGGCGATCAGGCCGAACGCGGCGCCACGGTGGATGCCTCGGATGGTGCTCATGGGGTGTTTCCTTTCTCGGAGCCTGGAAGCTCGGAAAATCAAGGGTTCGGAGGACTCAGGACTTCGACGGCGAGACCCGAAGGCCCGGCGAGACGATGGCGCGCCGCAGCGCGGTGAAGGCGACCTGGACGACAAGCGCCAGTACGACGACGACGGTCGAGCCGCCGATGACCAGCTCGTAGTCGTTACGGGAGAGCCCGTCGACGATGAACCGGCCGAGGCCCCCGAGTCCGGGGTAGGCCGCGACGGTCGCGGTGGCCACGACCTGGATGGCGGCGACCCTGAGGCCCAGGAGGATCAGGGGCAGTGCCATCGGCACCTCCACCCGTACCAGGACCTCCCACTCGGTCATACCGACCCCGCGCGCCGCGTCCCTGGTGGCGGGGTCCACACCCCGGACGCCCTCGAAGGTGTTGATGAGGATCGGCGGGACCGCCAGCGCGACCAGGGCGACCAGTACGGGCGTCGTGCTGAGCCCCGCGAGGGTGACGACGAGGACCACCAGACCGAAGGTGGGGATCGCCCGCGCCAGGTTCACCACGGTGGCCACGGCGAACGCACCGCGGCCGGTGTGTCCGACGAGCAGTCCGAGGGTCAGCCCGATGAGGGCGGCGAACAGCAGGGACAGACCGCTGTAGGTGAGGTGTTCGAGGAGCCTGTGGGGGATGCCGTCGTCGCCGTGCCACTGCTTCGAGGACGTCAGCCAGTCCCCCACGAGCCGCATCTGGTTCAGGAAGTCGTTCATCGCGCCGTCACCTTGTTCCGGGACCACGGGGTCAGCAGCCGCTGTGCGAGCACCAGAGTCGCGTCGGTGGCGAGTGCGAGCAGCATGATCAGCGCGATCGCGGTGATGATCGGCGTCGGGAAGTCGAGTTGGAGACCACGGGTGATGTAGTACCCGAGTCCGCCCTGGCCGATCAGTTGTCCCACCGCGACCAGGCTGATGGACGACACGGCCGCCACACGGACGCCGGCGATGACCACGGGTACGGCGATCGGCAGTTCGACCTGGACGACACGCCGTATGGCGCCGAACCCCATCGCGGTGGCCGCGAGCCGGACCGGTTCGGGGACCGACGCCAGCCCGTCCACGACGTTGGGCACCAGCACCGACAGTGTGTAGATCGTCAGCGGGATCATCACCGTGCGTTCGGTGAGTCCCGTGTACCGGACGAAGATCATGAACAGGGCCAGCGACGGGATCGAGTAAAGGATGTTGGCCACGGTCAGCACCGGTGGGTACAGCCAGCGATAGCGGTGGCAGAGGATGCCGAGCGGTACCGAGATGATCAGCCCGAACAGCACCGGCAGCAGACCGAGTCTCAGATGGATTCCGGTGTAGTGGGCCAGTTCACCGGCGTGATCGCCGATCCACTGCCACCGGATGAGCGGTTCGTCGTCACTCATGGCTTCCCACCGTCCGCCCCGGCGGCGCGGGCGGCACCGGCGTCCGTCACGGCGGCGTCGGCTGTCCCCGCGGACAGTTCGTGGGCGTCCGCGACTCCGACCACCGCACCGTGCGCGTCCACCCCCACCGCGAGGCGGGCGGGCGACAGGAGCGCCGAGTCGAGGGCGGCCCGTGCCGAGTCGCCGACGAGGCTGAAGGTGTGGCCGAGGGGTGCCAGCGGTACGTCCGCGAGGGTGCCGCTGTCCGGCAGGTCGGCGACCGCTGCCCAGCCGAGCGGCCGTCGGCCGTCGTCGACGACCAGAACCCAGGGCTCGTCACCGGACCGTGCCGACGCCACCGGCGAGGTCGCCGGCAGTACCGGGCCGTCGCGCAGCGGCACATCGGCCGCGTTCACGAAGGACAGCCGGCGAATGCCCCGGTCGTGCCCCACGAAGTCGGCAACGAAGTCGTCGGCGGGATGAGCGAGGAGTTGTTCGGGGGTGTCGAACTGCGCCAGCTTGCCACCGGTGCGGAACACGGCGATCTTGTCGCCGAGTTTGATCGCCTCGTCGATGTCGTGGGTGACGAACACGATCGTCTTGTGCAGTTCCTTCTGGAGCCGGATGAACTCCGCCTGCAGTTCCGCCCGGACGATGGGATCGACCGCGCTGAACGGCTCGTCCATCAGCAGTACGGGCGGGTCGGCGCCCAGCGCCCTGGCCACCCCGACGCGCTGCTGCTGTCCGCCGGAGAGCTGGCTCGGATAGCGCTTGGCCATCTCGCTCGGCAGCCCCACCAGTTCCAGCAGTTCCGCCGCCCGCGCGCGGGCCTTCTTCCGGCTCCAGCCGAGCAGCAGCGGAACGGTGGCGATGTTGTCGAGGATCGTGCGGTGCGGGAACAGTCCCGCGTGCTGGATCACGTACCCGATACCGCGGCGCAGTTCGGGGGCGTTGACCTCCCGGATGTCCTGGCCGCGCAGGCTCACCGTTCCGGCCGTGGGCTCCACCATGCGGTTGACCATGCGCAGGGTGGTGGTCTTGCCGCAGCCGGAGGGACCGACCAGGACCGTGAGGCCACCCTCGGCCAACTCCAGCGACAGTCCGTCCACCGCTGTCGTCCCGTTTGGATAATTTTTGCTCACTGCATCGAATCTGATCAAGGCTGCCCCTTACCTGACTGCATATAGTCATGCAGAGTGATCCGTGACTGAATGAATCGTCAATGCTCGGCTGTAAACGGCACGTTACAATCACACGAAATCAGGCCAGGACGTCCGAAATGTGGGGAGACACCGGCATGAAACCGGTCTGGTTCACCTTTTTGAACGGCGCGGACATCGAACAACTGGAGCTGACCGACGCCGAGATCCTCGACGCCGTCGAGGACGGGCTGCGCGCGCAGGGGCAGGGCGAGACGGTGATCGAACCGCGCGTCCACCTCGTGCCCGACGCCGCGTTCGACGGTCACTTCAACGTGCTGCGCGGCTATGTCGCCCCGCTCTCGCTGGCCGGGGTCAAGATCGTGGGCGACTTCGCCGGCAACTACAAGGCCGGTCTGCCGTCCGAGATGGCTCTGCTCAACCTCTTCGATCCACGCACCGGTATGCCGGTGGCCGTGGTCGACGCGACCGCCCTCACCGAGATGCGCACCGGCGCGCTCACCGCGCTCGGGGCACGCCACCTGGCCCGTCCGGACGCCAGAGTGCTCGGCCACATCGGCGCCCGCGCCACGTCGTACTGGAACGTCCGTCTCCTCGACCGGCTCTTCGACCTGACCGAGATTCGCGTCCACTCGCGCCGCCCCGAGAGCCGCGAGGCCTTCGCCGAGCGTCTGGAGCGGGACCTCGGCAAGCCGGTCGTCGTGACGGAGGACTGGCAGAGCTGCGTGGAGGGCGCGGACATCGTGGTGGAGGCGTCCCGCCTCGAACGTCCCGAGCCGCTCCTGAAGACGGAGTGGATCGCCCCGGGCGCCCTGGTCGTGCCCTACGGAACGAACAGCGCGGTCGAACTGAGCCTCACGGACATCATGGACAAGATCGTCGTCGACGACTGGGGCCAGGCACACGCCGGACCGTTCGGCGCCCTGCGCGCCCATGTGGACTCCGGCAGGCTCAACATAAGCAATCTGCACGGCGAACTGGGCGAGATCGTCGCGGGCCGCAGGCCCGGCCGGGAGAGCCCCGAGGAGACGAACCTCTTCTGGCACCGGGGCCTGTCCCTCTCCGACATCGCGCTGGGCGCCGCCATGCTGAGAAAGGCCGAGGAGCGCGGCCTCGGCCAGAAACTCCGCTTCTCGTGACGGACACCGGCATGACGGACACCGGCATCGCAAAGGTCTTCGAGGTATTCGTCGACGGGCGGAGTCTGTCCTACGACGATGTCGTCGCCGTCGCCCACCACGGTGCCCAAGTCGCCCTCACGGACGGGGTGTTGCCGCGACTGGAGCGCGAGCGGGCCGTCGTCGAGGACATCGTCGACCGCCAGGTTCCGACGTACGGACTGACGACGGGACTCGGCACCCGCTCCTCCTACGCCCTGCCGCGCGCCGAGCTGGAGGAGTTCAGCGTCCGTACGGTTCGGGGACGGGCGAACGCGGTCGGTGATCCGCTTCCGGTCCCCGTCGTCCGCGCCGCCGTTCTCGCCCGGGTGAACGGCATCGCGGGCGGCGGCAGCGGGGTGCGACCGGAGATCGCGCGGCTGCTCGTGGCGATGCTCAACGCGCGGGTGCATCCCGTGATCCCCGAGGTGGGGTCGATCGGCGCCTCCGACCTGTGCCAGCTGGCGCATGTCGGCCTGGTCGTCATCGGTGAGGGCAGCGCCGAGTTCGACGGGGAGGTGCTCGACGGCGCCACGGCTCTGCGACGGGCCGGTCTCGCGCCGGCCGTACTCGGCCCCAGGGACGGGCATGTGCTGTGCAGCGCGAGCCCGCTGGCGGCCGGACAGGGCGCGCTCGTCCTGCACGAGGCCGCCGCACTCCTCGCCCTGGCCCAGTCGGTCACGGCACTCACCTACGAGGGTTTCCGGGCGAACACGAGCCCGCTCGACGCCCGCGTACTGGGCCTGCGCCCCGCCCCCGGCCAGTCCCGCGCCGCGCGCGAGCTGCTCGCTCTGCTGGACGGCGGTGAGCTGGGTGATCCGCGCAACGCGCGGCGGGTCCAGGACCCCGTCAGCCTGCGCTGTGCGGCCCAGGTGCACGGCGCAGCGTACGCGGCCCTGGACTTCGCCGGGGCCGCTCTGGATCCGGAGCTGAACGGCTGCGGCGACAACCCGGTGGTACTGCCCGACACCGGCGAGATCCTCTCCTCCGGCAACTTCCACACCCCGGCGCTTGCCCTCGCCCTCGACACCCTTGCCCTGGCCCTGACCCAGACGGCGTCGATCTCCGCCGAGCGCATGCGCCGACTGCTCGACCCCGCGGTCAGCGGACTGCCGGCGAACCTCTCGCCGTACGGACCGGAGCGCTCGGGCTTCGCGCCCCTGACCAAGACCGCGCAGGCTCTCGTCGCCGAGATCCGCATGCTGGCCTCGCCGGTGTCCGTCGACCCCCGCCACGGCGCGGACGCCGTCGAGGACGACTCGACCAACGCGTCCCTCGGAGCACGGCGGCTGGCGACGATCCTCGCCCGGCTGCGCCTGCTGCTCGCCGTGGAGGCCGTCGTCGCCGCGCAGGCGGTGGACCTGGCGGCGCCGCCCACCCTGGGGCGTGGACCCCGGTTCCTGCACCGGGCGATCCGGGCGGCCGTGCCCCGTCTCGACGACGACCGGCCCTGCGGGGTGGACGTGGAGGCGGTGAGTCAGGGCATCCTGGGGTCCGACGACGTCCGGGGCGCGCTGCGCGCGCTGCTGGAAGAATCGTCAGCCCCGGCGGGAGGAACGTCATGACCAGCGTCGACGTGCACCAGCATCTGTGGACCCCGTCGCTGGTGGCGGCCCTGCGCTCGCGCCGCGAACCACCGTTCCTCGACGGCTGGACCCTGTACCTGCGCGGTGAGCCGCCCTACGAGATCCCGCCCGCCGACCACGACATAGCCGGCCGTGCGGAACTCGCCGCCGCCGACGGCCTCGGCCGGGTGCTCGTCTCGCTGTCCGCCCCGATCGGCGTGGAGTGGCTGCCCGCCGCCGAGGCCCGGCCTCTGCTGGACGCGTATCACGACGGATCGGCCGCGCTACCGAAACCTTTCGACGCCTGGGCCGCAGCCTGCGTCCGGGAGATCGACGCGAACGCGACCGCCAAGGACCTCGACCGGGGGTTCGCCGGCCTCCAGCTCCCGGCGAACGCCCTTGCCGACGCGTCCGGTTACGCGCGGTGCGCCCCACTCCTCGACCTGCTCGAAGAACGCGACCTGCCGCTGTTCGTCCACCCGGGACCGGCGGCAGGCGAGCCGGCGGGTCCCGGGTGGTGGCCGGCGATGGTCCCGTACGTCCAGCAGATGCACGCCGCCTGGTTCGCCTTCCGCGCCTTCGGCCGGCCCCGCCATCCACACCTGCGCGTGTGCTTCGCCCTGCTGGCCGGGCTCGCCCCGCTGCACGGGGAGCGTTTCGCGGCCCGCGGCGGCGGCCCGGAGGGGAACGTGGACCCGGGCGTCTTCGTCGACACGTCGTCCTACGGCCCTCGTGCCGTCGACGCGATCGTCCGCGCCCTCGGCGCCGGCGCCGTCGTCCAGGGCTCGGACCGGCCCTACGCCCAGCCGCCGCTGCACCCCGGATTCGGTCTGGGCGGGGCGGCGGCGTACGCCTTCCGTATCGCCAATCCGCGGCGGCTGCTCACAGGTAACAAGTAGCGAAACCTTTCGACATGAAAAGCGAATGATGCGAGGGGTATTGACGCGCGCCGCGCGCCTTCTAGTATCCAAGATGCCCGAAGACACGGCCATCGTTCGATATAGCGAACACTGAGAGCCGAGTTCCTCGCCACCGCCCGACTTCGCACACCTCTTAGCCCCCAGACAAGAGGAGCGCTCACATGTCATGGCTCCATCAATCCTGCACGCGCCGGAACACGCTGACCACGGCGACCGGCCTGGTCGTGGGAGCGGCCCTGCCCGGAACACCAGCCGCAGCCGCACAGCCAGTCCCGGCAGCCGCGCAGTATGCGAACCCCGTGCTCTGGCAGGACTTCGCGGACATCGACATCATCCGTGTCGGTGACACGTACTACTACTCGGCGTCGACGATGCACTACTCCCCCGGGGCGCCGATCCTCCGCTCGTACGACCTGGTGAACTGGGAGTTCGCCGGCCACTCCGTGCCAGTCCTGGACTTCGGGTCCAAGTACGACCTGAACGGCGCCCGCGGTTACGTACGCGGCATCTGGGCGTCGTCGCTCGCCTACCGCCCGAGCAACCGCACCTTCTACTGGCTCGGCCAGATCGACTTCGCCCGCACCTACGTCTACACCGCGACCAGCGTCGAGGGTCCCTGGAGCCGGCTCACGACGCTCAACACGGCCTACTACGACGCGGGTCTGCTGGTCGACACCGACGACACCCTGTACGTGGCGTACGGCAACAGCACCATCAGCGTGGCCCAGCTCTCGGCGGACGGCCGCACACAGGTCCGGGCGCAGCAGGTGTTCAGCACGCCGTCGAGCATCGGCACCCTGGAGGGCTCCCGCTTCTACCGGATCAACGGGAACCACTACATCTTCCTGACCCGCCCGGCCAACGGCCAGTACATCCTGAAGTCGACGAGCGGCCCCTTCGGCCCGTACACCCTGCGTCAGGTCCTCCTCGACCTGCCCGGGCCGCTCTCCGGCGGCGGTGTCCCCCACCAGGGCGGGCTCGTGCAGACGCAGAACGGGGCCTGGTACTACCTGGCCTTCGTGGACGCCTTCCCCGGCGGCCGGGTCCCCGTCCTGGCGCCGGTCACCTGGACCTCGGACGGCTGGCCCGTCGTGCAGCTCGTCAACGGCGGGTGGGGCGCGTCGTATCCCAGTCCCGTCGTCCCGTCGCCGCCCCGGCAGGTCGCCCCGATGACGGGCGTCGACACGTTCGACGGTACGACGCTCAAGCCGAAGTGGGAGTGGAACCACAACCCGGACAACACCAAGTGGTCGGTCGGCAACGGCCTGACCCTGCGGACCGCGACCGTCACCAACGACCTGTACTGGGCCCGCAACACCCTCACCCACCGCGTCCAGGGCCCCACCTCGACCGCCACAGTCCAGCTCGACTTCTCGGCGATGCGGGACGGCGACCGGGCCGGACTCGCGCTCCTGCGTGACTCCTCCGCGTGGATCGGCGTCAGGCGCGACGGCGGTGCGAACCGGCTGGTGATGGTCAACGGGCTGACCATGGACGGCAGTTGGAACACCACCGGCACGGGGTACGAGGCCGCGAGCGCCGGCGTCTCCGGAGGCCGGGTCTGGTTGCGGGCCACGGCCGACATCCGGCCCGGGTCGTCGCGCCCGGGGACGTTCTCCTACAGCACCGACGGCGTCGACTTCGTCCGGCTGGGGCCCGCTTTCACCATGGGCAACAGCTGGCAGTTCTTCATGGGTTACCGCTTCGCCCTCTTCAACCACGCCACGCAGACGCTCGGCGGCTCGGTCCGCATCGCCCGCTTCGAGCTGTCCACCCCCTGATCGCACCACCCGCATCACCCGCACATGGCAATGGGCACACATCCGCACCCGCATCCCGCACCTGACCGTACGAGGAGAGCAGATGACCCTTCTGAAACGAGCAAGTCGGCGCCGGGCACCGGCGCTCGGCCTGTTGGCCGCGACCGCGCTGATGGCGACCGGCACCGCCTCGGCCGTGCCCGCGACCGGGGCCGGAGCGGACGTCCGCGCCACCACTCTGGGCGCCCAGGCGGCCCAGTCCGGGCGGTACTTCGGGACCGCGGTGGCCGCCGGCAAGCTCGGCGACACCACCTACGCGACCATCCTGAACCGTGAGTTCAACATGGTCACGCCCGAGAACGAGCTGAAGTGGGACACCACCGAGCGCACGCGCGGCTCGTTCAACTTCGGCCCCGGCGACCAGATCGCCAACCAGGCCTCGTCGCACGGGCAGCGCCTGCGCGGCCACACCCTGGTCTGGCACTCCCAACTGCCCAGCTGGGTCAGCTCGATCACCGACGCGAACACGCTGCGCAGCGTGATGAACAACCACATCACCACCGTGGCGAACCACTACAAGGGCAAGGTCTACGCCTGGGACGTCGTCAACGAGGCCTTCGCCGACGGCGGGAGCGGCACACACCGAGCCTCGGTGTTCCAGAACCTGCTGGGTGACGGCTTCATCGAGCAGGCCTTCCGCACCGCGCGGACGGCCGACCCGGCGGCCAAGCTCTGCTACAACGACTACAACATCGAGAACTGGACCGACGCCAAGACCCAGGGCGTCTACCGCATGGTGCGTGACTTCAAGGCGCGCGGTGTGCCCATCGACTGCGTCGGCCTCCAGGCCCACTTCGGCGCCGGCGGCCCGCCGTCGAACTTCCAGACCACGCTGTCGAGCTTCGCGGCGCTCGGTGTGGACGTACAGATCACCGAACTCGACATCGCCCAGGCATCGTCGGCCGCGTACACGAACACCGTCCGGGCGTGTATGAACGTGGCGCGCTGCACCGGGATCACGGTGTGGGGCATCCGGGACAGTGACTCGTGGCGCAGTGGGGACAACCCGCTGCTGTTCGACCGCAACGGCAACAAGAAAGCCGCCTACCAGGCGACACTGACCGCACTGGGCGGCAGCGCGGCCACGGTCGCGGCGCAGACCACGAGCACCCGCTCGGGCGCCTCGGCGGCTGCCCTGCCCACCAGCTTCAAGTGGAGTTCCAGCGCCGCGCTGATCGGGCCGAAACCGGACGCCACCCACAACATCGCGGCGCTCAAGGACCCGACGGTCGTCTACTACAACGGCAAGTACCACGTGTTCGCCAGCACGGCGAGCGCCTCCGGGTACAACCTGGTCTACCTGAACTTCACCGACTGGTCGCAGGCGGGTTCGGCCACGCACTACTACCTGGACCGCACCGCGATCGGCACCGGATACCGGGCCGCGCCCCAGGTCTTCTACAACGCCCCGCAGAAGCTGTGGTATCTCGTCTACCAGACGGGCAACGCCTCGTACTCCACCAACTCCGACATCAGCAACCCGGGCGGGTGGAGCGCGCCCCGCAACTTCTACTCCGCGATGCCCGACATCATCAAGCAGAACATCGGCACCGGCTACTGGGTCGACATGTGGGTGATCTGCGACAGCGCCAACTGCTACCTGTTCTCCTCCGACGACAACGGCCACCTGTACCGCTCGCAGACGACCGTCGGCCAGTTCCCGAACGGCTTCACCAACACCGTCATCGCGGCCCAGGACTCCAACAAGTACGCCCTGTGGGAAGCGAGCAACATCTACAAGGTGCAGGGCTCCAACCAGTACCTGATGCTCGTCGAGGCCATCGGCTCGGACGGCAGGCGCTGGTTCCGCTCCTGGACCGCAGGCAGCCTGACCGGCTCGTGGACGGCGCTGGCCGCCTCCGAGAGCAACCCCTTCGCCCGCGCCAACAACACCACCTTCCCCGCCGGAGCCTGGACCAAGGACATCAGTCACGGCGAGATGATCCGCGCGGGCTACGACCAGACACTCACCATCCCCGGCTGCAAACTCCAGTACCTGTACCAGGGCATGAACCCCAGCGCCACCGGCGACTACAACACGCTGCCGTGGCGCCTCGGCCTGCTCACCCAGACCAACTCCCCCTGCTGAAAGGCCGATTGCCCCGATGAGGTGAGCCGGGGTACCGGGTCCTACGACCCGGTACCCCGGCTCACCTCGCGCTCGCGCAGGCCGCGCGGGTCGACGACCTCACGGATGAGCCGCAGTTCGTTCTCGTCGGGCAGGCGGGTCTCGGGGGCTGCGGTCGCGTCGAGCGCGAAGCCGGTGTTCGCGTGGACCTCCTCCGCGGTGACACCGGGATGCAGCGAGCGCACGCGCAGCCGCCCGTCGTCGCCGTAGTCGAGGACCGCGAGGTTGGTGATCACCACGCCCAGGTGGTGGAATCTCAGCCCTTTGGCGCCGCGCGCACGGTCGTTGCCCACGCCGCAGACCACGTCGACCTTCTCGACGAAGACCTTCGGGGTGTGCCGGGCCACCCAGTAGTCGGTGCGGTGGTTGGCCGTGTTGCCCGGAGCGCCGCGCACACCGATGAGTTGCCGCGTGGGCCGGCGCCAGTCGCCGATGAGGGAGATGTTCTGGTTCCCGTAGCGGTCGATCTGGCTGGCCCCCATCATGCTCTGGCGACGGCCACTGGCGACGATGTCGAAGACCCGCCGGTACGGCACCCAGCCCTCGACGACGCCCCCGTCCGCGGCGGTCCGGCCGAGGGGTGGCGGATCGCTCATGAAATAGGCCTCGCCGTCGGTCAGCACCAGGTCCGGGCTGGTCGTCAGGCGGGCGAGGCGTGCTCCGACCGAGGGCAGCACACCGGCCGTGTGCGCGAGCACCTCCCCGGCATCACGCCATACGTCGGCGCACGCGGCGGCGCACACCTCGGCCCGGGTGATCTCCGTCATCGCCCCTCCTCCTGTCCCTCGCGGTTGGCGTGGAACTCCGCCACGGCCTCGTGGTACGCCCGTTCGTCTCCGTCGAGGAACGTCTTGCGGAACAACTGCCAGGAGTCGGCGTCCCGCGCCGCCGACGCGTAGTGCGTCTGGAAGGCCTCGTCCCGTCCGTAGTCGGGATCGCAGGAGGTGAAGTGGGCGCCCCGGGGTGTCTCGATCACCCCGTTGACGAAGAGCCGGCTGATCAGCAGTGACTGCGCGGGCCCGGCGGCGAGCAGATCCGCCGGCTCCACGATCCGCTCGGTGCTCACATAGCAGCGGTCGGCCGCCATCGCGAACAGGTCGTCGAAGTACGGGTCCGGGCCCAGATACTGGGCGTTGCCCGCCCGGTCGGCCCGGTTGACGTGCACGAGCGCGACATCGAGCCGCAGGGCCCGCATCGCGACGTACTCCTCGTCGGCGTACGGGGAGGCGATCGTCACCAGGTCCGGGTTCATCGTGAGGACGTCGGAGCCGAGGCCCGCGCGCGTCGGCAGGAAGGACAGCCGGCTCGCGGCGGCCCGCAGGCCGGTGACGAACATGCCCTCGTCGTACTCGGCGGTCTCCACACCGCCCCGCTCCCGGACGGCACGGAAGTGCGGGTCGAGGGCGATGCTGTCCAGCGACACGAAGCCGTAGACGAGTTTGCGCACCTTCCCCGCCGCGCACAGCAGCCCCACGTCCGGGCCGCCGAACGTGACGACGGTCAGATCGCGCACGTCGGAACGCAGGAGCTGACGCACGAGTGCCATCGGTTTGCGTCGCGATCCCCACCCGCCGATGCCGATCGTCATGCCCGACTCGACGGTGCCCACGAAGTCCTCCAGGGACATCGACTTGTCACCCATGGACTGATCCCTCCCACGCTCTCACCCTTACGGAGTCTTACCTATCAAACACTTGTTAGGTTACGTTGGCCAGACCGACAACCCCTCGGAAGCCGGGCCCGAGGATTCGTCCCCGCCCCGGCGAGCGGCGCGCGAAGGAGACCCGGTATGAGCGCCCCCATCGCCCCTGTCCATCCCGCCCTGCACACCGCGCTGTGCGACCTGGTCGGCGTCCGCTACCCCATCGTGCAGACCGGCATGGGGTACGTGTCCGGCCCCGAGCTGACGGCGGCCACCGCGGCGGCGGGCGCGCTCGGCATCCTGGCCAGTGCGACGCTCTCCCTCGACGAGACCCGGGACGCCATCCGTGCCGTCCGGGAACGCACCGACGCGCCGTTCGGCGTGAACATGCGCGGCGACTCCCCCGACGTCCTGGAACGCGGTGACCTGTTGGTGCGCGAGGGCGTGAAGATCGCGTCCTTCGCCCTCGCGCCCCACGAACGCGTCATCCGGAAGCTGAAGGACTCCGGGCTGGTCGTCATCCCGTCCATCGGCGCCCGCCGCCACGCCGAGAAGGTCCAGGCGTGGGGCGTGGACGCGGTCGTCGTGCAGGGCAGTGAGGGCGGCGGCCACACCGGGGGCGTACCCACCTCGATCCTGCTCCCGCAGGTCGTGGACGCCGTCGACATCCCGGTCATCGCGGCCGGCGGGTTCCGCGACGGGCGGGGGCTGGTGGCCGCGCTCGCCCAGGGTGCGGTGGGCATCGCGATGGGCACGCGGTTCCTGCTGACCAGCGACAGCACCGTGCGCGACTCGGTCAAGGCCGAGTACCTCGAGCGGAGCGTCACCGACACCGTCGTCACCCCGGTCCTCGACGGCATCCCCCAGCGCGTACTGCGCACCGAGGCGGTGGAACGGCTGCTGCGGGAACGCGCACCCGCGCGACTCGTCCGTTCGCTGCGGCACGCCGTCGCGTTCCGGAAGATCTCCGGCACCTCGTGGTCCGACCTGGTCCGTGAGGGACTGGCGATGCGCCGCAGCCATGAACTGGGCTGGTCCCAGGTCGTGATGGCGGCGAACACCCCGATGATGCTCCGCGCCAGCATGGTCGACGGCCGGACGGACCTGGGCACCCTCGCCTCCGGCCAGATCGCCGGCGTCATCGACGACCTGCCCAGCTGTGCCGAACTCGTCGAACGCATCGTCGCGGAGGCCGACGCCGTCCTCACCCGTCTGACCACGGCCGGAGCGAATCAGTGACCGGTGACCACGGTCGGCCGCGCCGCGATCCGGCCCGCGACACAGGAAGAGAGCCCATGGGCACTGAAATCATCAAGGCCGCCGTCGACGGACGCGGCATCGCAGAGGTCGTCGTCGACTGTCCGCCGGTCAACGCGCTGCCGGTGGCGGGCTGGTACCAACTGGCGGCGACGGTCGAACAACTCGGCCGCGACCCGGACGTGCGAGTCGTGCTGCTGCGTGCCGAGGGCCGCGGTTTCAACGCGGGCGTGGACATCAAGGAGTTGCAGGCCGACCCCGGCCACACCGCCGTCATCGGGGTCAACCGGGGCTGCTTCGCCGCGTTCGCCGCGGTCTACGACTGTGCGGTGCCGGTCGTCACCGCGGTCCAGGGGTTCTGCCTGGGCGGCGGTATCGGTCTCGTCGGCAACTCGGACGTGATCGTCGCGGCCGAGGACGCCTACTTCGGGCTGCCGGAGGTGGAGCGGGGAGCGCTGGGCGCCGCGACGCACCTGTCGCGTCTCGTCCCGCAGCACAGGGCCAGGGCGATGATGTACACCTGCGCCACCGCGTCCGCCGCCGAGCTGCACGCCTTCGGTTCGGTGCTCGACGTCGTCCCGGCCGACCGGCTGCGGGACCGCGCGCTTGAGGTCGCCGCCGACATCGCCGCGAAGAACCCGATGGTGATCCGCGCCGCCAAGGAGGCCTTCAACGGCATCGATCTGTGGGACGTCAAGCGCAGTTACCGCTACGAACAGGGCTTCACCTTCGAGATCAACCTGTCGGGCGTCGCCGCCGAGGTCCGCGACACCTTCGGCGGCCGTCCGGACGGGGAGGGGTGAGCCGTGGATCTGACCTGGAGTGCCGAGGAGGACGCGTTCCGGCAGGAGGCACGGGAGTGGCTCGCGGCGAACGTGCCGGCGGACCCGCTGCCGTCCGGTGACACCCGCGAGGGGTTCGCCGCCCATCTGGAGTGGGAGCGCGCGCTGTTCGAGGCCCGCTGGTCGGTCGTGTCCTGGCCCGGGGCGTACGGCGGCCGGGACGCGTCCCTGTGGGAGTGGCTGGTCTTCGAGGACGAGTACCACCGGGCCGGGGCGCCCGCCCGGGTCACCCAGAACGGCATCTTCCTGCTGGCCCCGACCGTCTTCGCGTTCGGTACGCAGGAACAGCAGCGGCGCATCCTGCCGAGGATGGCCGCCGCCCAGGACCTGTGGGCGCAGGGCTGGTCCGAGCCCGGCGCGGGCAGTGACCTCGCCGCCATCCGCAGCCGGGCGGTCCGGGACGAGGGGGCCGGTGGCTGGCGGCTGACCGGCCAGAAGACCTGGACGACCCGCGGCGCCTTCTGCACCCACCTGTTCGGCCTCTTCCGTACGGACCCGGCGGCGGAGCGCCACCGCGGCCTCACCTACTTTCTCGTTCCGCTGGACGCGCCCGGCGTCACGGTCCGCGGATTCGAACGCCTGGACGGTGACGAGGGGTTCGCCGAGGTCTTCCTCGACGACGTCCTCGTGCCCGACGCCGATGTGCTCGGCGGGGTCGGGGAGGGCTGGCGGGTGGCGATGGCGACGACCGGGTCCGAGCGCGGGCTGACCCTGCGCTCCCCCGGCCGCTTCCTGCGCACCTCCGACCGGCTGCTCGATCTGGCGCGGGCGACGGGGCCGGGGCCGCATCAGGAGCGGGTCGTGCAGTCGTGGATCGAGGCCCAGGCCTACGAGTTGTTCACCCTGGAACAGGTCACCTCGATCGTCGAGGGACGGCAGGTCGGCGCCGAGTCCAGCCTGAACAAGTTGTTCTGGTCCCAGCTCGACATCGCCCTGCACGAGACGGCCGCCGATCTGCTCGGTCCCGAGGCGGAGATCGACGGGCCCTGGAGCCGGGGCTTCCTCTTCTCGCTGGCGGGTCCCATCTACGCCGGAACGAACGAGATCCAGCGCAACATCGTCGCCGAGCGGCTGCTCGGCCTGCCGAGGAGGTGACCGGAAGCGATGCGCTTCGCCATAGACGAACGGGACGCGGCTCTCGCCGAGGCCGCCGCCGAGGTGCTGGCCAAGCAGGCCGGCGCCGAACAGATCCGGGCCGGTTGGCCCGGTGGCCGCGCCGAGAGCGTCGACGCCGTGTGGCGCACACTGGCCGGCGTCGGTGTCACCGGTGCCCTGGTCCCAGAGAACGCCGAAGGCAACGGTCTCGGCCTCGGCCTCGACGAGAACGCGCTTCCGCCCTTGATGGAGACGCTCGGACGCAGCGGTCTGCCGGTCCCCGCCGCCGAGGTCGTGGCCGTCGCCGCGCCCTTGCTAGCCGCTGCGGGCGCGCCCCAACTCCCGGCCGTGCTAAGGGGATCGGCGCTGCTCACCGTGTCCCTCACCCCCGACGCCCCGGTCCCCTTCGCCGCACGCGCCGACCTGATCGCTGTGCCCCATGGCGACGGGCTGCGCCTGTACACGCGCGACGAGGTGGAGACCGACCCGGTCGATTCGGTGGACGGCTCGCGGTGGTTGGCCCGGGTCCGGGTTCCGGCGGGCGGAGGGCTTCTGCTGGCCGAGGGGCCCGCCGAGTTGGCTGTCGCGTACCGTCGCGGGGTGCTGGCCACGGCCGCCCTGCTGCTCGGACTCGCCGGCCGGATGCTCGAACTGACCGTGGCCCATGTCCGGGAGCGGCACCAGTTCAGCGTACCGGTCGGCTCGTTCCAGGCGGTCAAACACGCCCTGGCCGATGTGGAGTTGGCGGTACGGTTCGCCCGGCCCGCGGTCCTCGCGGCGGGCTGGGCGCAGGCGGCCGGGGATCCGGAGACCGCCGTACGGACGTCGATGGCCAAGGTGCTCGCCTCGGAAGCGGCCCGGAAAGCGGCCCGTACGGCGATCCAGTGCCATGGCGCCATGGGGTACACCACCGAGTACGACCTCCATCTGTACGCCAAACGGGCCTGGGCTCTGGCCGCGGACTGGGGCGGCCCGACGGAGCACCGCGAGTCCATCGCGCGGCGGCTGGGCCTCGCCGGGGCGGCGGACATCGGCAGTGAAGGGGCAGCCACGTGAGCGGAATCCCTCCGGAACGAGTCGTCGTCACCGGAGCGGGCCGGGGCCACGGTCGCGAGTACGCCCTCGCACCGGCCGGCGAGAGGGCCCAGGTCGTGGTCAACGCCCCGGGCAGGACCGCGAAAGCGGTGACCGAGGAGAACAGGGCGAACGGCGGCACGGCTGCGGCCGGCCCGGACATCGGCAGTGAAGGGGCAGCCACGTGAGCGGAATCTGTCGGGACCGGGTCGTCGTCGTCACCGGAGGGGGGCAGGGCCTGGGGCGCGAACATGCTCTCGCGCTGGCCGCCGAAGGTGCCCGGGTCGTGGTCAACGACCTGGGCGAGGCCGCGAAGGCGGTGGCCGAGGAGATCGGGGCCGCCGGTGGTACCGCTGTCGCCGATCTGGGCGACGTCAGTGACTGGGGGTACGCGGAGCGGCTGATCGGGCGGGCCGTCGACGAGTTCGGCGCGCTGCACGCCCTGGTGAACAACGCGGGCATCAATCGCGACCGGATGCTGGTGTCCATGACCGAGGCGGACTGGGACCTGGTCCTCAAGGTCGACCTCAAGGGGCATGCGGCGCCACTGCGGCACGCTGCCGCGTACTGGCGGGAGCAGAGCAAGCAGGGCCGACCGGTCGACGCCAGGGTCGTCAACACCAGTTCGGGCGCCGGGTTGTTGGGCAGCGTCGGTCAGGGAAACTACGGCGCCGCGAAGGCGGGCATCGCGGCGCTCACTGTGATCGCCGCCGCCGAACTGGCCCGGTACGGCGTCACCGTGAACGCGATCGCCCCCTCCGCCCGCACCCCGATGACCGAGGCGGTCGAAGCGTTCGCCGAGAAGATGCGCGCACCGGAGTCCGGCTTCGACGCCCCGCACCCCGGCAACGTGTCCCCGCTGGTGGTGTGGCTGGCGTCGGCCGGGTCGGGGGACGTCACCGGCCGCGTCTTCGAGGTCGAGGGCGGCATGATCGGCCTCGCCGACGGCTGGCAGCACGGACCCCAGCGGGTACGCGACCGCCGCTGGACCCCCGACGAGATCGGCCCGGCGGTACACGGACTGCTCACCGAAGCGCCCTCGCCCGCGCCGGTGTACGGCGCCTGAGCGCGGGCTGCGGATGCGCGCCCCTGGCGCAGCGCCCGGCAGACCCGAACCGGCGCCCCGACGAGGTCGGCCGCCGGTGGCCCGGTGGCTCGGCCACCGGGCCACCGGGCCGAGGTCACGCGAAACCTCGGCACGCCCAACAGGGCGGCCCGAGGCGGCGGTTACGTCAGCGGCCGGTGCGGATGAGCCCCGTGAGATAGCGCCACAGCGAGGAGCGCTGCCGCGCCGTCGGGTCCGGCAGTTCCGTATCGGCGGACTGCGTCACCGGGTCGTACGCCAAGCGTCGCTCGGGCACCGGGGCGAGTTCGTACCGGACGGGCAGCGACCGCAGGCCGCGCATGAACGGCGATGAGCGCCAGGGCAGTTGGTCGACGGGCAGGGCGAGGTCCAGGTGCGAGAACCGCTCGAAGAGCCGACCCACTCCGACCGACGCGACCGTCGACGCGAGCTCGCGCGCCGGGCACTGGCGTGGGCCCGCGCCCCAGGACAGGTGCGCCCGGGTACTGACCGTGGTGCTCGGGCACACGTTCCCGGCGAAGAGGGGGTCGGCGTGTGCCGCTGCGGCGGAGACCCACACCGGGTCGCCCGCGCGGATCGTGTACTTGCCCAGTGCCGTGTCCCTGGCCGCGAAGCGGGGCACGAAGTTGACGAGCGGCGGCTTGCGCATGACCACCCGGTTCATGGTCTCCCTGACCATCCCGGCGGACAGGCTGGCCCGCACGCCGCCCTCGCCCGAGATGACCTCGACCACCGTGTTGGAGATGAGGATGCCGACGTGGTCGGAGGTCATGCCCAGCAGCATGAACAGCTCACGGGCCAGTTCGTCGAGCGAGAGTTCGGGGTGCGCGGCTATCAGGTACGACGGGAAGTCGTCCCCGGGCTTGTCCAGTTTCACCGCCGCCAGTTCGGCCAGGGTCGCGAGCAGCCGCTCCAGGGCGGGCTCCGCGTCCGGGCCCGCGTCCAGTACCCGCCACATGTCCATCAGCGCGTCGTCGCCCTGTGAACCGGGGAAGCCGAGCAGACGGCTGGCCACCATCAGCGGCAGGGGCCGGGAGAACTGGGCGGACAGGTCCGCCAGGCCCGTGCTGCCGCCCTGGCCCATCAGGCTGATCAGTTCGTCGGCGTATTCGGTGACGGCCCTCTTCAGCCGCCTCGCCTGGGGATGGCCCGGATCCTGGAACGGCTTCAGTGCCACGTCCCACGCAGCCCGCAACGGCCGGTATCCGGGGCCGCCCTGGATCAGCACATGGTTGACTTCAAGGGACGGTCCGAGCGGCCAGTCGGCGGGTACTCGGCCCTCCGAGCGGGCCGTCCAGTTCTCCAGCCCCTTCGGCCACCCGTCGTCGTCCTGGAGCACCTGGAGCGACTCCCGGTAGCCCAGCACCAGCCAGGCGGGTACGCCCAGCAGGTCGACCGGCGCGACCGGGCCGTGCCGCTGCCGCAGCCGTTCGTACACGAGCGCGGGACGCGTCTCGTAGTCCCTGGTCAGCAACGGTTCAGGGGACATCTCCTCCAACCGTGTGCCGTCCAGGTCCACGGATCCGCCGTCGCCCCACTGGGATTTCATCGTCGCGCCGCCCCTCCAACACTCCCCGTACCGGCTTACGTTCAACCGGTAGTTGGAAACGGTGGGGACCCTACCGCAGGACGTACGGCGGAGTAACAACGGGGGCACGAACCGCAGTTGAGGACCCCGTGAAGACGGCTTCCACATGATCGCCGCGCGGCCTCCACATGGTCTCCACGCGAGCGGGGTCAGGCCGCCGTGTATCCGAGTTGGCGCCTCATGTAGGGGGTCATGAGGGTCTTGGCCTTGGCCAGGGTGGCGGTGCGGCCGCCGAGGACCGCGGTCTCGCCGCCGGGCACGGGCACCATGGTCACTCCGTCGGCGGCGCCGAACGGCACGACGAGCGGGGTGCGGTGGATCGGACGGTAGAAGCGCGGCTGCCTGCGATGCTTGCCCGAACCCTGGAGGTAGGCGCGGATGTTGTGGAAGGCGAGGTCCGCCTGGGCGAGCGCGACGGGGGTGATCTTGAGTTCGCTGACGTCGTTCACGTCGCCGACCGCGAACACGTCCGGCCAGCCCTCGACCCGGAGCGTCCGGTCGACCCTCACATGGCCGGAGGGGTTCAGCCAGTCACTGTGGCCGGCCATGCGCAACCAGAAGGTGTTGGGGGTGGTGCCCGTGGCCCAGAAGGAACGGTCGGCGTCGATGACGTTGCCGTGGGCGTCGCGGTAGGTGCCGAAGTCGTTGCCGGGCGACATGAAGGAGTCGAGCCGGACCTCCACGTCATGGGCTTCCAGCCAGGCTCGGGCCCTGTTCCCGGCCCGTTCGCTGCCCGTGGCGTGGAGCAGTATCGACCCGGAGTGGGCGAGGGTGACCCGGGCGTCCGGCCGGGCCAGGCGGATCTCGGCGCTGAGTTCGACACCGGAGGGCCCGCCTCCGACGACGAGGACATGCTCCGCGGCGGCGATGTTCCGCTGGTGCCCGGCGAACGCCTGGGCCGCCTCCTCGACGGTGGTGCCGGTGAAGCGGGCCGGTTCCGGATAGTCGGCGCCGGTGGCGATCACCACCACGTCGTACGGGAGGCACTCGCCCGTGGCCAGCACCACCTGCCGCTCGGCGGTGTCGACACGGACCGCCTTGCCCACGGCCACCCGGCCGTTCCTCAGCAGTCGGTCGTACGGAATGAACGGAGCGACCGTCCATTCCGGGTGTACACCGGCACGCAGGGAGGCAATACGGTGGAAGAAGACCTCCTTGCGGTCCACCAGGGTGACGTTCGCCGTCTCGTCCAGTCGTTTCGCCAGCCGCACGCCGGCATAGCCGCCGCCGATCACTACTACGTCGCCGTCACGCACACCGAGTCTCCTGTGCCTGTGGGGGGAGCGAGCACCGGGGCGTGTGGGCGCCGTCGGCCACTCGACTGCCGTCGAGAGTAGCGCTTGAAACTTAAAGAGCCGAAGAACTTCGGTGTGCATTCTGTGAATGCGACGGCACGGATGGCCGGCTCCGGCCGTCGACCACGCCTCCAGGCCGGGACTGCCGGAACGTCGGGCCTACCCGAGCGCGGGCGCCGGTCACCCTCACCCCTTGATCCGGCGTAAGTATGGTGATCTCGTGAAAGCACTGCTGTTGTCCCGGTGAAGAAAGGTTCAACCAGGTGAGCTCCAGGATCCAGCCGACCGCCCAGGTCGACGAAACGGCCACGCTCGGCGACGGGACCACGGTCTGGGATCTGGCCCAGATACGGGAGGACGCCCAACTGGGCAGCGGCTGCATCGTGGGCCGGGGAGCGTATGTCGGCCCGGGGGTGCGGATCGGCGACAACGTGAAGCTCCAGAACTACGCGCTGGTGTACGAACCCGCGGTGCTCGGCGACGGGGTGTTCGTCGGCCCGGCGGCGGTTTTCACCAACGACCACTTCCCCCGCTCGGTGGACCCGGAGGGCCGGCTCAAGCGCGGCGGCGACTGGGAGGCCGTGGCGGTGGTCGTCGGCGAGGGCGCGTCGGTGGGGGCCCGCTCGGTGTGCGTGGCGCCGGTGCGCATCGGCCGTTGGGCGCTCGTCGCCGCCGGCGCCGTGGTGACCCGGGACGTGCCGGACTTCGCGCTCGTGGTCGGCGTTCCGGCACGCCGGATCGGCTGGGTCGGGCGGGCCGGCGTACGGCTTACCGAGCGGGAAGGCGAGTCGGGCGTATGGGAGTGCCCCGAGACGGGCGCGCTGTTCGAGGAGAAGGACGGCGAACTCGTCGAGCGCGCGTAACTTTTGCGTCCCACAAAACGCAAATCTTCGAACATCTACAGGCATAACATGTGTACGAACTATGCAGACCAAGCACAATGAGCACACTGACCAGTGCCCAGGGGGGGTTACCGGGTGGATACGCCTGCGCCGAAAGCGAGGAGCGACAACCGCTCCGACGCTTTACGTCCGACGCCTGATGTCTGATGTCTGATTCCTGACGTCCGATGTCCGATGTCTGACGTTTGATTCCGCCGCGTGCCCATTCCGCGCCGTGGCGGTCACCAGTCTGTTCACCACAGGACCCACAGGGGGGTTGGTGTGCCCAAACCATGACCACCACACGTCTGACAGCGCTCGGTCGTGAGGAACCACCGCTGCTCGCGCTCGCCCAACGGCTGCTCACGGTCGCCGAGTCGGGGCTGCCGTCGATGCTGCTCCCCGGCGGTGAGACCTTCGTCTTCACCATGATCGGGCGGGAAGCCCCCGGCGGTTCCTGGACCTTGGAGCGGCGCGGGACCAGCACCCGGTACGCGGCCATCACCGCGCTGGGCGCCCAGTACCTCCCCGAGGACCGCCAGCGCGCGGTGCTCGGCGGCCACACCGCGCAGGAGTTCACGGGTCTGCTGGTCCAGTCACTGCCCACGGTGACCAACCTCGGTGACGCGGCGCTGATCGCATGGGCCGCCGCCGAGACCGACCACCCCAAGTTGTCCGACGCGCTCGCGCGGGTCGACGCCCTGGACGACGAGAGCCGGCCGCAGTACACCGTCGAGGCGGCGTGGGTGCTGTCCGCCCTCGCGGCGGCACGCGGCACGGTCGACGTGGAGAGAGGTTTCACCGCGGCTCGGGACCGCCTTCTGCGGGCCCGGATCGGGGACAGCCCGCTGTTCCCGCACGCCACCGGACCCGGCCTGGTGCCCTGGTACCGGTCACATGTGAGCTGCTTCGCGGACCAGACGTATCCGCTCCAGGCCCTGGCCCGCGCACACGCCAGCGGCGACGGTGACGGCGATCCGGAGGCGCTGGCCGCCTCCGAGGCGTGCGCGGCGCGCATCTGTGAACTGCAGGGCGACGGCGGGCAGTGGTGGTGGCACTACGACGCGCGCACCGGCGGCGTCGTGGAGGGCTACCCGGTCTACAGCGTCCACCAGCACGCGATGGCACCGACCGCCCTGTTCGATCTGACCGACGCGGGCGGCAGCGACTTCGGCGCGTCGATCCGCAAGGGCCTGCGCTGGATGACGGACGTGCCCGAACTGGCCGCAGGGAACGAGGAGTCGATGATCCTCGACGAGCTCGGCGTCACCTGGCGCAAGGTCTACCGGGGCGACCCGAAGAAAGCCGTACGCGCCGCCCGGGGACTCGGCACCCGAGTCACTCCGAACCTCCGGCTGAAGTCCCTGGACCGGGTGTACCGCCCGGTTTCCGTGGACCGCGAATGCCGGCCGTACGAATTCGGCTGGATGCTCCACGCCTGGCTTGGGGGACGAATATGAGCGAGCGCCGGACCCTGTTCGGGGTCGAGCTGGACCCGCTGACCATGGACGAGACAGTGCGGCGCTGCCTCGAAGCGGTCCGTCACAGCAGACAGCTGGAGATCGGGGTGGTCAACGCCGCGAAGCTGGTGAACATGCGGCGCGATCCGCGGCTCGCCGCCGCGGTGGCCGGCTGCGATCTCGTCGTCGCCGACGGACAGGCCGTGGTCTGGGCCGCCCGGGTGCTGCGCGCCCCGCTGCCGGAACGGGTGGCCGGTATCGACCTGTTCATGCGGTTGCTGGCCGAGGCCGAGACGGCGGGCATGTCCGTCTACTTCCTGGGCGCCAAGGAAGAGGTGCTGGAGGAGATGCTGAGCCGGGTGGCCGACCGCTTCCCCGGCCTGAAGGTGGCCGGCAGCCGCAACGGCTACTTCGACGACTCCCAGCAGGAAAGCATCGCCGGCGCGATCGCCGAGAGCGGCGCCCAGATGCTGTTCCTCGGCATGACCTCGCCGAAGAAGGAGATCTTCACCGCCGCCTACGGCGAACGCACCGGCGCCCACGTCGTGCACGGCGTCGGCGGCTCCTTCGACATCCTGGCCGGGATCACCAAGCGGGCCCCCGAGGTCTGGCAGCGGTGGGGAGTCGAGTGGCTCTACCGCGCGCTGCAGGAGCCGCGCCGCCTCGGCCGGCGCTACGTCACCACCAATACCGCCTTCCTCCTCATGACGGCGCGGGAGCTCATCCGGCTCACCCCGTCACCCGCCTCCGCGAACAGGAGCAACTGATGCGCGTAGTCGTGGTCGGACAGGGATACGTCGGCCTGCCGCTGGCCATCCGCGCCGCCGAGGTCGGACACGAGGTGATCGGCTACGACGTCGACTCCCGGCGGATCAAGACCCTCGCGGCCGGTGAGTCCTTCGTCGAGGACGTCTCCTCCGAGCGGATCCGGGCGGCACTGGACAACGGCTCGTACCGCCCGAGCGAGTCGGCCCGCGACTGCGGCGGTTTCGACATCGCCGTGGTGACGGTCCCGACGCCGCTGCACGAGGGCACTCCCGACCTCCGTTACATCAGGGAGTCGGCGGTCACCCTTGCCCGGTACCTGCGCCCGGGAGCCACCGTCATCCTGGAGTCGACCACCTATCCCGGCACCACCCAGGAGCTGTTCGCGCCGATCCTGGAGGACGGCTCGGGCCTCGCCGCGGGCGCCGACTTCCACCTCGGGTACAGCCCGGAGCGGATCGACCCCGGAAACGCCGTCTGGGGCTTCAAGGAGACCCCGAAGGTCGTGTCCGGGGTCAACGAGGCCTCGCTCAAGGCGGTTCAGGACTTCTACGCGCAGCTCGTCGACACCACCGTGCCGGTGAGCTCGCCCAAGGAGGCCGAACTCGCCAAGCTGCTGGAGAACACCTTCCGGCATGTGAACATCGCGCTGGTCAACGAGATCGCGATGTTCGCCCACCACCTGGACATCGACGTCTGGCAGTCCATCGACGCCGCCTCCACCAAGCCCTTCGGCTTCATGAAGTTCACGCCCGGACCGGGTGTCGGCGGCCACTGCCTGCCGATCGACCCCTCGTACCTGTCCTGGCGGGTGCAGCGCGAACTCGGCCAGAGCTTCCGCTTCGTGGAGCTGGCCAACGACATCAACAACCACATGCCCGAGTACGTGACGCGTCGCATCACCGACCTGTTCAACGACAGACGCCGTTCGGTGAACGGCTCACGCGTCCTGCTGCTCGGTCTGGCGTACAAGAAGAACACCAGCGACGCCCGCGAGTCGCCCGCCCTGCGCATCTCCCAACTCCTGCTCGACATGGGAGCCCAGGTCAGGGCGGCGGACCCGCACGTGGTCGAGAGCCTGCCGGTGGACAGCCGACTGGTGCGGGTCGAACCGACCCCGGAGGAGCTGACGGCCGCCGACGTGGTGGTCCTGCTCACCGACCACGACAGCTTCGACTACGAACTCATCACCGAACACGCCCTCTTTGTCCTCGACTGCCGCCGTCGGCTGTCCGCGGGACCCACGATCGAGGTGCTCTGAACCATGACGCGAGTCATCTGCGTCGCCGGGGCGCGACCCAACTACATGAAGATCAAACCGGTGATGGACGCCCTGGAACGCCGGGGCGCCGAGGTGATCCTCGTCCACACCGGCCAGCACTACGACCCGGCCATGAACGACGTGTTCTTCGCCGACCTCGGCATCCGGCCGCCCGACCGCTTCCTCGGGGTCGGCTCCGGCAGCCACGCCGAGCAGACCGGGCGTGTGATGACCGCGTTCGAACCGCTCCTCGACGAGGTGTCCCCGGACATCGTCGTGGTGGTCGGCGACATCAACTCCACCCTGGCCTGCGCCCTCGTCACCGCGAAGGCCGGGCCGCTGCTGGCCCACGTCGAGGCCGGCCTGCGCAGCCGCGACTGGAGCATGCCGGAGGAGGTCAACCGCGTCGCCACCGACCGGGTCAGCGACTATCTGCTGGCCCCCTCGCCGGACGCCGCAGAGAACCTGCGTGCCGAGGGCTACCGGGACGACCAGATCCACCTGGTCGGCAACGTCATGATCGACACGTTGCTGGCCAACCTGGAGCGGGCCAGGGCCTCGGACGTCCTCGACCGGTACGGCCTGTCCAAGGGCGAGTACGGCCTGGTCACCCTGCACCGGCCCGCCAACGTGGACGACCCGGAGGTCCTGGCCGCGCTGCTGAAGGCCCTGGGCGAGATCGCCGGCCGCTGCCCGCTCCTGCTGCCCGTGCACCCGCGCGCCTCGCAGCGGCTGGCAGACATCGGCGTCCCCGGGGGCATCCGGCTCGTTCCGCCCGCCGGATACCTGGACTTCATCGCCCTCCAGGACTCCGCCCGGATCGTGCTGACGGACTCCGGTGGCATCCAGGAGGAGACCACCGCACTGGGCGTGCCGTGTGTGACCCTGCGGGACAACACCGAGCGGCCCATCACCGTCGAGCAGGGCACCAATGTGCTGGCCGGCCGGGATCCGGCGCGGATCGTGTCCACCGTGAACAGGGTGCTGGACGCCCCGCCCGCACCGCGCAGGCCCGACCTGTGGGACGGCCGCGCGAGTGACCGGATCGCCGATGTACTGCTGGAGGGGGGCACAGCGAGCACCCGGCAGAGACCGACCGACCTGCCGGGAGCCATCGACCGCGCGTTCCCCATATGATCCGCTTGAAACACACGCTCGTAGAACATTTGGCCGCAATGGGGGACCGCCATGGATCTCGCTGAGATCTTCCGTGTCACGCGCAGGCGCTGGTACGTCCTGCTGCCCGGACTGCTGCTGACCGCCGGTCTGGTGGCCGCCGTGGTGATGCTGGTTCCGGTCACCTACCAGTCGCAGAGCACGGTGCAGCTTCTGAACTCCCCGAAGGCCACCGTCGCCTATGGCGGCAACCCCTTCCTCAGCACCCAGACCTCGCTCACCGGCATGGCGGACAGCCTGGCCCGCAACCTCAACTCCGACGGCTCCGTCCGGGAGCTCAAGTCCCGTGGTGCCACCGGTACGTTCGAGGCCAAGATCGCCGACAACGCGCAGGGGCCGCTCATGTGGCTCACGGTCACCGGCACGGACAGGGCAGCGGTCCTGGCCTCGGACCGCATTCTCACCGCGTATGCCACGGACCGACTGGAGCAGTTCCAGGAACAGCAGTCGGTCGACCCCAAGGCCATGATCCAGATGATGACGATCGTGGTTCCGCAGCCGCCGGTGGCGCAGACCAAGACCCGGCTCGAGTACATGATCATGGCCGGCGGCATGGGCCTGGTGCTGAGCCTGATCGCCGTCTTCTACGTGGAGGCGCGCCGCCGGACGCACCCGGCGGCGACCCCGGAGGAACCCGCACCGGCGGTCGACGCGCCCGAGCCGGCGCCGGCGGCCGAGCCCCTTGTCGCCGCCCCCCGGGCGACGGCCGAGGAGTCGGTCGCGGAACAGACGATCGCTCTGCGCACCCCGCCCGCCTGGGCGCGGTCCGCCAACAGGCCCGCCGCGGAGCCGAGAGCGGGACGGGCCGCCACGGTCGTGGCACCCGCCGCCGAGCCGCTCGACGAGGAGTCGACTCATGGACAGCGTTCGCACACCGGACAGCGGGACCGCTGAACCCAGCGACACCCCCGCTCCGGCCGCTGCCCCCTCCCTGGGCGGGAAGGTCCGTTCGGCTGCCCGCTGGAGCCTGATCAACACCGTCGTCATGCGGCTGGGCAACTTCGCGACCGGCATCCTGCTGGCGCGCTTCGCCCTCGGACCGGCGGAGTGGGGCGTCTACGGCATCGCCCAGACCGTACTGCTGGTCCTGCTGTCCGCGAACGAGCTGGGCGTGGGCCTGGCCATCGTGCGCTGGGAGGGCGACGCACGGCGGTTCGCACCGACCGTACTGACCCTCAGCGTCCTCTCCAGCGGCCTGCTGTACGTGGCGCTGTTCGCGGCGGCGCCGACGGTGGCGGGCCTCCTCGGCTCACCGGACGCCGCGGGCGTACTGCGGGTGATGTGCCTGTGCGTGGTGATCGACGGGGTGGCGCAGGTGCCCGCCGGTTTCCTCACCCGGGAGTTCGCCCAGGGCAAGCGGATGGTCGTGGACGCGCTCAACTTCGTGGTCAGCACCTCGGTGACGCTGCTGCTGGCCTTCGAGGGCTGGGGTGCGATGAGCTTCGCCTGGGGAGCGGTGGCGGGGAACGTGGTGACGCTGATCGGCTGCGGGCTGGCGGCACCCGGCACCCTGAAGTTCGGCTGGGATCCCGATCAGGCCCGGGCGCTGCTCAGGTTCGGGCTGCCGCTGGCGGGGGCGAGCATGCTGGCCCTCGCGGTGGTCAACGTCGACACCATGGTGGTCGGCGCGACACTGGGCAATGTGGCGCTGGGTTTCTACGTACTCGCCTTCAACATGTCCGGCTGGCCCGTGCGGATCATCTCCGAGGCCGCCCGCCGGGTCTCCTTCGCCGGCTTCTCCCGCCTGGCCGAGTCACCACAGGCTCTCGCCCAGGGCTTCAGCCGCGCCCTGGGCGTGGTGATCACCGGCACCGTCCCGCTGTGCGTCCTGCTGGCCTGCCTAGCGGAGCCTGCCATCGTGACGATCTACGGAGACCGCTGGGGCCCCGCCGCCGCCGCACTGCCCTGGCTGATGGTCCTCGGCCTGATCCGCATCGGCAGCGAACTCGCCTACGACTGTCTGGTCGCGATCGGCCAGCGCCGCTCGCTCTTCCTGGTACAGGTCCTGTGGCTCGCGGCCCTGGTCCCGGTGCTTCTCGTCGCATCCCGTCTCAACGGCATCGTCGGGGTCTCGCAGGCCCATGTCCTGGTCGCCGGCGGCTTGGTGGTGCCCGTGTTCCTGGTCGCCCTGCACCGTGGCGGCATCGGTTTCGGCCGGGTCGCCAGGGCCTGCGCGTGGCCCTTCCTCGGCGGGGCCGTGATGGCCGCGATCGTCCTCGGCCTGCAGCGGCTGTTCGGCGACGGACGGCTCGCGCTTCTCGCCATCAGCACGATCGCCCTGGCCGGCTACACGCTGTGCGTACTGCCCAGCCGTGACTTCCTGCGCGGCGTCGACCGCAGCGACCGGCCCCACCACGGCCGGCACCGGTCCTCCGCACCGGTCCGGCCTCCCCAAGAGGACATGAGGTGAACCTGATGTCACGGCGCATCAGCCGCAACTCGCTCGTGGGACTGCTGCTCGCAGCGTTGCTGGCGGTCCTCGGCGCGGCCTGCTCGGGCTCCGGCTCGGACCGGTCCGTGTCACAGGACTGCCCGGCCGACGGACCGACCTGCCGTACGGACGGGTCCTCCGCGTCACCGAGCCCGGATCCGTCGGCCACCGTCGGCGAGGCGACGAGCAGCCCCACCGCCTCGCCGTCCCCGACCAGGAAGCCCACCCCGACAGCCAAGCCCACCCCGTCCCGGAAGCCGACCGCGACGCCGGGCACCGGCAGTGCGTCCGGCGCCCCGGCGGCCAGGACCAACTGCGCCTCGCCCGGCGCCTGCGGCTTCCCCGACGCCGACACCACCGGACCGCGGATCGCCCTCAAGCCCCACAACACCGGGTACTGGGCCGTCCGCACCAACGGGCTCGTCATCCGGGGCCAGGACATCACCGGCACGCTCGACATCTACGCCAACAACGTCACCGTCATCGACACCAGGATCACCTCGGACAACTGGTGGGGCATCAACCTGCGCCCCGGTTTCAGCGGCCTGAAGGTCCTGCACTCCACCATCACGGCCGTACCAGGCAAGGGGCCGGACAACGGCGGCGTGGACTACGCGGTGTCGAACATGGGGGTCAGCTCCATCGAGGTCGGCTGGTGCGACGTCTCGGTGTTCGGCGACGCCCTGTCCATGGGGCAGGGGAACCTGCACGACAACTACGTTCACGACATCGAGCCGTTCATCAACCTCGGCGGTGAGTGGCAGCACACCAACACGGTGATCAGCGGCGGCGGCAACACCGGCCACTTGATCATCCGCCACAACACCCTGCTGAACCCGACCAGCCTCAAGCAGGGTGCCTCGGGCAGCATCGGCCTGTTCGCGGACACCGGCGTGGTCCGCAACGTCACCGTGGACGACAACTGGATCGCCGGCGGCGCGTACGCCCTGTACGGCGGTGACACGGGCGCCACCGGGATCAGGGTCACCGACAACATCTTCTCGACGGAGTACCACCCCGCGTCCGGCGGCTACGGCGTCGTCGCCCACTGGAACGCGGGCGGCGCCGGAAACGTGTGGAGCAACAACCGGATGTCCGACGGCCGCCTCGTCCAGCCGGAGCCGTCGTCGTGAGCGGCGTCGTGCGCCGTGTCGCACGGGCGCCCTGGACCCTGCTCAAGGCGTTGTTCGGCTGGCTGGTGCTCTTCGAGGCCAGGAACAAGGTCCTGCTGGCCCCCACCGCGGTGCGGCTGCGCCGGATCGAGAACGCCGAGACCCGACGGCTGGCCGCCGGACTGCCGTCACCGCCCTCGGCGCTGGTCGCCACGGTGATCGCCACCCACCGACGTCCCGAGGCGCTGTGTGCGGCGGTGCGCTCGGCTCTGGACCAGACCGTTCGCGACCAGGTCGTGATCGTCGTCGACGACGGCGCCGGACTGCCCGAACTCCCGGACGACCCAAGGCTGTTCGCCGTCTCGCTGGCACGCAACACCGGCGTGGCGGGAGTCGTGCGCAACGTCGGCATCCGCCTCAGCCGCTCGCGGTACGTGGCGTTCCTGGACGACGACAACCTGTGGGAACCCGACCATCTGGAACGGGCGTTGGCGGTCCTGGAGTCCCCCGGCGGGCCCGACGGTGTCTACACGGCGCTGCGCCGTGTCCTGGCCGACGGAAGCGAGCGGGACGTCCTGTCGGTGCCCTACGACCGGCGCCGGGCCGCCCGCGAGTCCTTCCTCGACACGAACGCCTTCGTCGGCCGCCGCAGTCGCTCCCTGTACTTCAGCCGTCTGCGCCGGACACCGGAGGTGATGCCCCGGGAGGACTGGGAGCTGATCCACCGGTACGCCCGCAGTCACCGGGTGCTTCATGTGCCGCACCCCACCGTCCGCTATCTGGTGAACCCGGCCAGCTTCTACACCCGGTGGTGACGCCCGGATGAAGCCGCCCTGCTACGCCGACCGTTGCTCCTCCCCCGCCGCGCCTCCCCCGCGGTTCTTCTCCCGCTGCTCTCTCCCGCTGTTTCTTCTCCCGTTCCGAACACAGGTGGTTGATCCCATGCCCCGCTCCCGCGCCCTCAGGAACAAGTTCGTCGACGCGCCCGGCTCGCTGGGCGAACGCATGCGCATCGCCCGCTGGGAGCGGTTTCGGCGATGCTTCCCCGGCATCGAGAACATGAGCGTCGTGGACCTGGGCGGGACGGCCGACATGTGGCTGCGCGCACCCGTACGTGCCAAGCACGTCCATCTGATCAATCTGGCGGAGCATCCCGCCGAACTGCCCGACTGGATCACCGCAGAGGTCGCCGACGTCACCGACGAGGCGGTCGCCGCCGAACTGAGCGCCCGCGGCGGCTTCGACCTGGTGTTCTCCAACTCGACCATCGAGCACGTGGGCGGCCACAGCCAGCGTCGGAAGTTCGTCTCGGCCGTCGAGTCACTGGCGCCGCTGCACTGGATCCAGACGCCGTACCGGTACTTCCCCGTCGAGCCCCACTTCGTGGCGCCCGGCTTCCAGTTCCTGCCGCTCGCGGCCAGGGCACGTCTCGTACGCCGCTGGCCGCTTGTCCACAGCCGCCCCGACAGCCCGGAGTCGGCGATGGACGCGGTGATCAACATCGAGCTGCTGACCCGCACCGAAATGCGTTATCTGTTCCCTGGTTCGGTGCTCCTCAGCGAGCGGGTGCTCGGTGCCCCGAAGTCACTCATAGCCGTCAGAACGGAGCCCGTATGCTGAACAACCTGGTCAACAGACATGACGCGGACCGATTACTGCGCAAGTTACGGCGATTGGAACTCGACCCGGTGCTGGCCAAGTTACGGGTGCGGGGCGGCGCACGGGTGGTCCAGCACTGGTCCCAGGTCGACCCGTCGCTGACCGAGTGGTGGGCGATACCGGCGGTCGTCGAACGCTGGAACCTGCTGATGACCGGCGACCCCGACATATCATTTCCCGAGTACGTGGCCGCCGAGCACTTCGCGCCGCGCACCGATCTGCGCGGCCTGTCGCTGGGGTGCGGCACCGGCGGCAACGAACTTCTCTGGGCGAAGACCGGCGCGTTCGGCCTCCTGGAGGGCGTGGACGTGGCGCAGCAACGGATCGACTTCGCCACCCGCGCCGCCGCCGAGCACGGCCTCGCCGACGTACTGCGCTTCCGGGTCAGTGACGTCAACCGGATGGCCGGCGACGGGGAACGCTTCGACGTATTACTGGGCCTGCAGTCGCTGCACCATTTCGACGACCTCGACGAGACCCTGCCCCGACTCTCCCAACTGATCGAGCCCGGCGGGACGTTCGTGGTCGACGAGTTCGTCGGACCCACCCGGTTCCAGTGGACCGACGGCCAACTGGACGCGGCGAACGACCTCCTGGGCCGACTGCCCGAAGAGCGTCGGCGCCTGGCCGACGGCCGGATCAAACACCGTGTCGTACGGCCCAGCAGACTGGCGATGGTGCTGGACGACCCCTCGGAGGCGGTCGACGCGGCGGCGCTGCTGCCGGGTCTGCGGCGCGAGTTCGACGTCGTCGAGGAACGGCCTTACGGGGGGACGGTGTTGCACATCGCGTTCTCGGGGATCGCGCACAACTTCCTTGACCAGGAGTCCGAGACGCTGGCGCTGCTGGAGCGGTGCTTTGCTCTGGAGGACGCGGTCCTCCCTGACCTGGGGCACGATTTCGTTGCCATGGTGTGCCGGCCACGGAGTACGGCAGCGGGCTGAGGGGGTGCCTCGATCTGCTGGCGGCCGGCTGCGGCGCCATCGTGGCTTGTCGCGCCCACGCGGCGGAGCCGCATATCGATACAGCCCCGCGCCCCTGTGGGGCGCCCCTGTGGACGCTCGCTGTTACGGGCCCGGTGTTTTGCGCAGGGCGCCCGGTCTGGCCAGTGCGGTTGCCGCCGCGCGGGCGGCCGGGCGGCCCAGCGCGGCGCGTGACGTTTCGCGGAGCAGGACCGCTGTGCGGAAGGCCGCCGTGGCCAGGGCGCCGTGACGTCGGCGGTACAGGCGGACCCGGTTGAGGGTGAGGAGGGTCCAGAGGCGGGGTGACACCTGGGAGTCGCCGCCCAGGTGAACGGCCTCGGCGGTCGGCTCCAGCTGGGTGGCGTATCCGTGGTCCCGGGCGCGCAGGCAGTACTCGGTCTCCTCCGAGTAGAGGAAGAAGGACTCGTCCCACAGGCCGCAAGCGGCCAGGCAGTCCTCCGAGATGGCCATGAGCGCGCCGGTCGCCCAGTCCGCGCGCGTGGGCCGCCGGTACGCGGCGGGGTCGGTGACGAGCTCGCTGAGGAGTGGGAAGCGTCCGGCTCTGGTGTTCCCGATGAGGGCCTCGCCGAGCGCCCGGGTCACACTCGACTCGCGGCGCAGCGAGTAGTGGGGCGTGTCGCTGCCCTCTTCGTACAGCAGGGGTACGGCGATCCCGACACCCTCGCCGAGACTGTCGACGAGGCGTTTGGCGCAGCCTTCCCCCATCCGGATGTCGGCGTTGCAGATGAGGACGGTCCCGTGCTCACCGGCCGCACCCAGCGCCGCGTTGACCCCGGCCGCGTACCCGGCGTTGCGCCCGGTCTGGACGACGGTGGCGTCGGGGGCCAGTGTCCGGAGAACCTCGACGGTGTCGTCGGCGGAGTCGTTGTCGGCGACGACGAGCCGCCAGTCGAGGCCCGCCATGCCGTCGGGAAGCGCGGCGAGGAACCCGGGGAGCACCGAGGCGCTGTTCCAGGTGACGACGATGACGGCGACGGGGCTCATCGGGACTCCGCGAGTTGGGGGAGCTGGGCTTCGGGTGCCTTACGGGGGCCAGGAACCGTCACGGTGTCCGCTGCCGATGTCTCGGCTTCGGCCTCGGCGGCCTCGCGGCGGATGAAGCCGAGGTAGCTGCCGCCGGCCCCCAGGGTCAGGAAGAACATCCCGGCGTACATGGGGAAGCTGAGCGCGTCGAAGGTGGCGCTGATGACCAGGGCGACCAGCGCCGAGGCGAGGAACGCCTGACCGAGTTCCCGGTCCGAGTCGTTGCGGGCGAGCCGGCGGATGGCACCGCCGGTGTGGATCCCGGTGACGAACAGGGCGAGCAGCGCGACGAGCCCCACAATGCCCATCTCGGCGAGGGTCAGCATGTACTGGTTGTCCGTGAAGAAGTACAGGTCGGGAGTGAAGGTGCCGAACCCCCTTCCGAACCAGGGGTGTTCGTTGAGGTAGGGGACGATCGCGCTGTACTTCACGGTGCGCGCCTGGGTGCTGCTGTCGGAGCCGGCGAAGAAGGTGGCGAACAGGTTGGTGATGGTCCCTATCAGCCCGGGGATGATCACCTTGAAGCCGGCCACCGAGGCCACGGTGATTCCGATCGCGGCCCAGCGCCGCTCCGGCTTCCAGCGGGGCACCATCACCAGGATCACGATGGCGGCGCCGATGATGGACGTCCTGGACACCGTCAGCGGAAGCGCACCCGCCATGATCGCCACCGGGGCCCAGCGGCGCAGCGCGCCGGCGTGACGACGTACCGGATCGAACGCCTGGTGGCCGGCGAAGGGAACGAGGATGGCGAGCATCCCGCCGAACTCCAGCGGATGGGCCGTGGTGGAGCGCGGCCGGGTGAACGAGCCGCGGTCCATGGCGCTGATCCCGGCGGTGCTCGACTGCAGGCCGGGGATGTGGATGGAGTCGGCGATGTTGGTCGCCGCGAAGAAGTCGTAGTAGCCGATCAGGGCGACCACCGTGCCCAGGACGACGAGCCGGCGCATCAGGGTCTCCAGCCGGCTGCGCTCCTGGATGCCGGCCGAGGCCAGCACCACCAGCGCCACCCACACGCCGAGCCCGATGAGCCCCCGGTCGGCTCCGAGGACCTCCTCGTGCGAGCTGTCGCGGCTCGCGTCCGCGAGGTACGACAGCAGCACCGCCACGGCGAGCAGGCACATCGCCACGCGTGGCAGCCTGGTGCCCTCGGCGGGACGGATGCGACCGCCGAGCCAGGTCGCGAGGTACCAGAGAAGCCCCAGCAGGGCGAACACGTTGGCCGGGGTGCCGACACCGCCCAGGGCGGGCAGGGTGAGGTTGGACGGGACGAAGAAGGCCAGCGCCAGATAGCCGGTGAGGATCGTCGTGGCGTCCAGCTTCCGCACCAGCAGGCCCCTGGGCTCCCGCTCGGGGGGCTGGGCGCGATGGCGCCGGGGAACGTATCCGGCCGTGGCGCGTCCCCGGCGGCGGACCACCGCGACGCCCTCGGCCAGGATGGACAGCAGGAACGCGCTGACGATCCCGACGATGAGGACCGACGCGATGTTCTGGTAGCGGGCCTTCGACTGTGAGACCGGTGTCTGCGGCAGTACGACCGGCGTGGCCTGCACGGAGTACTTCGCCGGCACCTTGGAGGCGGCCTGCAGGGCCTTCAGCTGCTCGCCGGTGAACTTGGTGAGGGTGGTGGTCTCGCGCAGCACCTTCGCCCGGTCGGTGCCGGTGACGCTCAGGGTGAGCAGCGGGCTGTCGGCCTCCGGCGCGAAACCGGCCGTGTACCGGTCGGTGACACCGCGGGAGTGCAGTTCCTTGGCCGAGTCGCTCGACTGGAGGGTCCTGATCAGCACGTCGGCCGTGACGACCAGCGAACCGCCCGCGTTCGATATGGGGTTGCCGAAGGTCGGCGCCAGATCGGCGACCGCGGAGGAGTCGAGCAGTGTGACGGAACTCTGCGACTCGTAGGACACCGGGATCGTCCGGTACAGATAGCCGCCCGCGAACAGACTGAGCAGGGTGAGGGGCACCATGAAGTACCAACGCCTGCACATGATCGCCCAGATGTCACCAAGGCTCATGATCTCTCCCCCCGGCCCGGTGCCGCGTGACCGGACGTCCGGGCTCCGGCACAGCATAGGCCTCGTGATCTGGTGGCGATCCGCCCCCGCGCCTGCGAGGATCGGTGCCGACGGAAGGAATCCCTGTGTCGCCCCGTGACGTCGCCGAAGCGCTGCTCCGCCGCTGGTACGTGCTTGTGCTCGCGCTCCTGCTGACGGCCGCCGGCGCCTACCCGGTGCTCCGCCCCGCTCCGCGGTATCTGAGTTCGGCGGTGATCGTCCTCAAGCCGCCGGTGACGGGGAACCAGCCGAACCAGCTGACGAATCTGCAACCGCCGCTCGCCACCCTCTCGTACGGGGTCATCCAGCAGCTCGAATCGCCCGCCGGACGGAAGGAACTGACCTCCGCCGGCGTCCACGGGACGTACCAGCTGATCCCGCGCAACAGCGGCACCAGCGCGACGCCCGCCTATCTGATCCCCTCCTTGCAGGTCCAGGCTCGGGCATCCGACCCGGTCGAGGCCGACACGGCGGTCCGCAGGATCATCGACGTGTACTCGGGGCATGTGGCGGACGTCCAGGAGGCACAGGGGATCTCGGCGGCGGCGCGGATCAACGCCTCCGTCCTGGTCGCCCCGAGCGCCGCCCAGGTGCTGGGGACCAAGAGCCGCGCGGTGGCCGGTACGGCACTGCTGGGCGCGACCGCCGCGCTCCTGAGCGCGCTGTGGTTCGACCAGTACGTCCTGCGTCGCAGGAGCAGGAAGGGCGACTCCCCCGACCCACGCCAGCACGCAAGTGCGGTACCCGTGGCCAACTGAGCCGGGCGCCGTCACCGCGTACTGAACGGAGCGTTCCCGCATCAGATGCCGCGGCGCTTCCAGGACTGCCACCACAGCCATTCCCGCCCGCGATCGACCACGGCCGACCACACCAGCGGCTGGAGGTACGGCATCAGCCCGGCGCCGATGCGCCGGCGCCGGTACAGCGCCTGGTACTCGGGAAGGGAAGTGAAACCGGGACGGCACTCCGCGGCGAAGGCGACGAGATCGTCGACCGGGACGATGTCGGTGCGCCCCCGGTCGTAGGCGCGGTACGCGCGCCGCAGGGCATAGCGGGCGAGCCGGGTGTGCACCGTGTCGGCCAGCTGCTCGGCCTGCGGGAGCTGGTCGGCGCACTTGGCGAGGACGGAGTCGAAGGCGACGAGGCGCTGGCGGAGGTCGTCGAGCTGGCCGCCGAAGTCGGTGGTGGACATGTTGTTGCCGTGGACGCGGTAGAAGGCCTGGTCCGCGCCGCGTACGTAGCCGACGTCGGCGCGGGCGGCGAGCCGCATCCACATCTCGATGTCGCCGGCGTGCGGAAGTTCGGGGTCGTAGCCGCCCACCTCGCGCTGCAGGCTGGTGCGGACGACGACCTCGGGCGAGGTGATGCAGCCGGTGCCTTCGCGGAACCGGCGCTCCAGCCACCAGTGCCCGGGATAGACGACCGAACCGGTGCCCTGCGTACGGGCCTTGGGCAGCGGGCCGCCGTGCTGGAAGCGCAGGGGACGGCCGTAGGCGAACCCCGCTTCCGGATGGGCGTCCAGCAGGTCGGCGGCGCGCACCAGGGCGCCGGGCACCAGTCGGTCGTCGGCGGAGAGAAGTGCGACGTAGTCACCGTCGGCCCACTCGAGGAGTCCCTCGTTGTAGGTGGCGATGTGTCCCTTGTTGCTCTCGTGGACGCGGACCTGGATGCGTGAGTCGGCGGCGGCCAGCTTGAGCGCGGTCTTCGCCGAGTCGTCGGGAGAGGCGTCGTCGATGATGAGTACCCGGACGTCAACGCCGTCCTGCTCGTCCAGGACGCTGCTCACGCAGTCGGCTAGGAAATGGCCGTACTTGTAGCAGGGGATGACAACACTGACGGTACTCATCTGTGGGGAAAGCCAATCCCCGACAGTGGCCTCCCGCGAGTGTGCGGGAGGCCACTGTCGGTGGGTTGTGATCGGTCAGTTCTTCTTGCGGACGGTCTTGCTGGTGAGGGTCCAGACCCGGGACGTCACCATGTGGTTCTGCTTGTCCCGGGCCATGACCGTGATCTTGAACCGCGTGCCGTCCGGCAGCGGGGTGGACAGATGGACGGACACCTTGTGGGTGGCCCGGTTGTAGGAGAGGACGGCCTTGACCTTGAGCTTCCCGGCGGCAGCGGCCTTCGCGCCCGGCAGGACGGTCACCGTCGCCTTCACCGTGGACAGCTTGGCGGTGCTGGGCAGCGAGGTGACCAGGGGGTTCGCCGCGTCGGCGGTGCGCGCCAGCGCGGAGGTTCCCACCTCCGAGGAGGTGCCCGACGTCAGCGACGCGGACGGGTCGTCGGCGGTGAAGACGGGACCGACCCAGTAGTTCGCGGATCCGTAGGAGCCGTTGGGGAAGGCCACGTCACTGCCGTACCGGTACAGCCCGTTGTGGGCCGTACTGATGTCGGCGGTGGCGGTCAGCGGATAGGACTTGTGGGCCGACGCGAAGTAGCCGCCGTCCACCGCGTAGTTGCCGTTCGGCGCGTGGTAGGAGACGACGTACGCGGTGTCAGCGCTGATCGCCACCGGGGTCGCGAACGTCATCGTCTGCCAGCCGGAGGCGGACTCCGTGGTGAAGGTGCCGGAGGCGAGGAGCGTGCCGTCGGCGGACCAGAGACTCCCGGTGTGGGTGCCGGTGTTGGTGGCGCCCTTGTAGAAGGTGACACCGGTGACCCAGCCGCTCGCCGAGGACTGGAACCTGGTGCCCAGTTCGAGGGAGTTGGGGTCGTCGGTGACGGCCGTCCTGGCCGGCACGGTGCCGGCACTCCACAGCGTGCAGGGGCAGGTGACCGCGGGCGGGGTGGAGCTGGTGGTGAACGACCACGTCACCGGGGCGGTCATGGCGTTGCCCCACAGGTCCTCGGCCTGGACGGACGCGGTGTACGTGGTGTGCAGTTCCAGTTCCGTCGACGGCGTGAACGTCGCCTGGTTCGACGCGGGGAGCGTCTTGGTGCCCGGCACGGTGTTGCCGTTCGGGTCCTTCAGGGTGAACGTCAGCGTGTCGGCGTCGATGGCGTGGTCGAAGACGGCCGACACCGGTGCCGTGATCGACGCGCCGGTCGCTCCCGACGTCGGTGAGGTCGAGGTGACGACGGGCGGGGTCGTACTGGCCGTCGAGGTGTCGAGCACCACGTCCACCCAGTAGTTGCTGCCCGAGGACGCCGAGGACGGGAAGGCGCTGGTCGAGTTGTACCGGTAGACGCCGTTGCCGCCGTCGGTGCCCGACTGGAGTGCCGTGAGCGGGGCCAGGCCGGCCGCGCTGCCGGAGAAGTAGCCGCCGTCGTAGGAGTATCCGCCGTTGGGGGCGAAGTACGAGGCGACGTAGGTGGTGTTGGCCTTGACCGTCACCGGGGTGGCGAAGTTCAGCTGCTGCCAGCCGGAGGCCGTCTCGTTGGTGAAGGTGCCGGTGGCCAGGCGGGTGCCGGAGGCGCTCCACAGGCTGCCGGTGTGGGTGCCGGTGTTGGCCGGCGACTTGTAGAAACGGACGCCGGTGATCGAACCGGCCACCGTGGTACGGACCTTGACGCCGAGCTCCAGCGGACCGTTGTCGCCCGCGTTGAGGGTGCCGGGCACCGCGGTGGCGGGCCAGATGGTGCAGGGGCACGCCTGGGGACCGACGGTCACCGGGCGGGTGTTGACGGCTCCGATGTTGACGCTGTCGTCCACCGCGCGGACCTTGATGGACGCGGCGCCCGGGGCCGTCGGCGTCCAGCTGTAGGTCCAGGACGTCAGTCCGGTGGCGGCGTTCCAGGTCGTCCCGCCGTCGGTGGACACCTCGACGCGGGCCACCACGCCCCCGCCGGAGTCGGTGGCGGTGCCACTGATCGTGACCGGCTTCAGCGCCGGGACGGTGACCCCGGAGGCCGGGGTCGTCACGGTGACGGCCGGGCCGGTGGAGTCGGTGGTGGCCGTGGCGGAGACGAGGTTGCTCTGCAGGGTCAGCGGCTGGACGCCCATGTCGGCGAGGACGTTCGCCGTCGCCTGCTGCATCCGGGCGTCCTCGGTGACGACCACGTCATCGGGGTCGTACACCGGGAGGTTGGTGAGCCCCCACGACCACTGCACGGTCCCCGCACCGAACACCAGGGCCCCGGAGTCCTGGTCGCGGAACTCGACGAGATTGTGCGTCGCCGTGCCGTTGCCGTACATGTTGCCCCAGTCGAGGCGGTACTTGCCGTCGGTGATGTCCACTGTCGTGGACGACACGTCGATCGCTCCGGCGGGTCTGGTGCTGTTGACGAGGTCGCTGTCCCACTCGTAGCCGAGGGTGCCGGTCGGGAAGGTGGCGGTCTGGCTCGACGTGAGGTTCGCGATGGAGGTGTTGCGCCAGATCCGGTTCTTGCCGTACGCGCCGGGGACCGTGATCGCGTCGGCGCGGTAGCCGTTCACCGTGAACATGGAGCCGGTGAGGATGTTCGGCGGCTGGTAGGTCTGACCGTAGGAGGTGCTGGTCGGGTCCATCCAGGTGCCGGTCCAGGTGCCGCTGGGGTCGGCGATGCCGTTGCCCTGCACCATCTTGGTCATCTTGTAGCAGACCAGGGTCCGGTTCGCGGTGCTCGTGCCGTCGTTGCTCGCGGCGAGCCGGGTCTTCCAGAAGACCTCGTTGCCGCTGAAGAAGGCCTGCCGCACGCCTGCCTTCCTGGCCGCCAGGACGTTGGAGTACTGGCTCTGCGTCCAGTACTCGTCATGGCCCGAGGACAGGTACACCTTGTGCTTCGGCAGCAGGGTGGCGCCGTTGGTCGACACGTCCACGCCCGACAGATAGCTGACGTCGTAGCCGTTGCGCTCCAGCCAGGACAGCATCATGAACTCGGAGCCGTAGATGCCGTTGTCACCGCCGATGTCCAGCGGCCGGTTGTAGCTGACCTCGTAGGCGCGGCCGTCCGGCGCGGGTCCCGCGCCACCGTAGAAGTCCTGGCCGCCGTAGTCGTTGTAGGCCTGCCAGGTCTGGTCGCTGGTCTGCACGACGATGTCGGAGGTGCTGGAGTCCTTGCGGACGACGAACGGGTACGGCATCAGGCCGTCGCCGTCCGTCTGCGTCAGGTTCGCGATGTACAGGCCGGACACGGCGTCGCTGGGCACCGCCCAGGAGGCGGTCACAGGCCAGTTGCCGCAGTCGACGAGTCCCGTGCTGCTCTTGGTGGTGCAACTGGCGGGATTGTTCGAGTAGTTGGCCGAGTAGGTCACCGCGGCCTGGGCCGCGGTCGATATCAGCCGCGCCCCGTCGCCGCCGTACCAGCCCAGGCGGTAGATCTCCACGTGGTAGGTGACCGGGGACTGGATCTTGAACTGGACGGTGTCACCGGCCTGGACGCTCTCCTTGGTGGAGAAGCCCTTGATGCCACCGTAGGCGTTGGGCGAGTACCAGTCGGACATAGGGCTGCCCGTCTTGGAGTTCTCGCAGACGATCGCGTTCGATGCCGTTCCGCACGGATCGGATGCCGCCTGTGCGGGCAGGGCCTGCGGGAGCACCGCCCATATCAATGCTGCTACGACGGCGAGGCGCCCGCCCCGGATCCGTCTGCCCCATCTGTTCATGTGTACCTCTCAGCGGTGCTGTGCACGGCCGACCCGTGAGGTCGACGTGGAGCGTCAAACAGGGGACCGATCAGCTTTGGAGCGCCTTGGCGAGCGTGTCCACGACGCGTTGCTGCTGGTCGGGGCTTATCTGGGGGAAGAGCGGCAGCGACAGGATGCTGTCCGCCGCCTTCTCGGCGTGGGGGAAGTCGCCGCGGGCGTGCCCGAGATGTCGGTAAGCCTCGGTGAGATGGACGGGCGCGGGGTAGTGCACCCCCGCGCCGATGCCTTCCGCGTTGAGCTTGCCGACGATGTCGTCGCGGTCGGTGCCGGAGACCTGGACGACGTACAGGTGCCAAACGTGGACGTTGCCGGCGTCCGTCGTGGGGAGCACGACCCGCCCGGCGGACGCCAGGTCGGCGAGCAGTGTGTCGTAGCGGGCCGCGGCGGCCCGCCGGGCCGCGTTGCCGTCCGCCAGCCGGGCCAGCTTCGCCCGCAGGACGACGGCCTGCAGCCCGTCCAGCCGGCTGTTGAACCCGGGTACGTCATGGCGGTACTTGGCGACGCCGCCGTGGTTCGCGATCGCGCGGACCAGGCCGGCGAGTTCCTCGTCGTCCGTGAGGACCGCGCCCGCGTCGCCGTAGGCGCCCAGGTTCTTGCCAGGGTAGAAGCTGGTCGCCGCGATCCCGCCGCTGCCCGGCGACCGGCCGTCGCGGGTGGCGCCCTGGCACTGGGCGGCGTCCTCGACGACCGTTACGTGGTCGGGCAGTCGACCGGCCAGCCCCGTCACCTCGGCCATCTGCCCGTACAGGTGCACCGGCACGACCGCGCGGGTGGCCGGGCCGACCGCCTCCAGCGCGGCCTGCGGGTCGAGCAGGTAGGTGTCGGGCAGGCAGTCGGCCAGGATGGGCCGGGCGCCGATCCGGGCCACGGCGCCCGCGGTGGCGATGAAGGTGTTGGCGGGTATGACGACCTCGTCGCCGGGCCCCACCCCGCTCGCCCGCAGGGCGAGTTCGACCGCGTCGGTGCCGTTGGCGACACCCACGCAGTGCGCGACGTCGCCGAAGCCGGCGTACTCGCGCTCGAAGGCCCCCACCTCGTCGCCGCCGATGAACGCGGTGTTGGCCAGGATCCGTTCGAATCCTGCCCGTACCTCGTCGGCGACCTCCTCATGGGCCGCTTTCAGGTCCACAAGCGGAATCTGATTCATCTCAGCGGTCCCCCCACTGTTGTTCGTGCTGTTGTTCGTGTCGCGAGTTCATCGAGTGCGGGCGCCGCCGCCGCGCGCAACCGCCGGGCCGGGCTCCCCACCCAGACCTCGCCCGGCGGCACATCACCGAGCACGGCGCTGCCCATCCCGATCAGCGACCAGGCGCCGACCACCGTGCCCTCCCTGACCAGGGCCCCGGAGCCCACATAGGCGCCCCGCTCCAGCCGCGCTCCCCCGCCCAGCCGGACGCCGGAGGCGATCGTGGCGAAGTCCTCGACGACGTCGTCATGAGTGAGGACGACCTGGGGCATCACCGCTACATGCGCGCCCACCCGCACGGCGGCGGTCAGGACGCAGTGCGCGAGCAGCACCGAGCCCGGGCCGACCTCCGAGGTCGCCGACACCGACGCCGTCGGGTGGATCACCGTGGCGTAGCGGTCCGCCGACAGGCCCAGCCTGCGGACCAGGCGGGCGCGGGCCGCGTAGTCCCGGGGATTGCCCACACAGATCACGACCCGCGCCTCGGGCAGGTCGTGGACCAGGTCGCAGCCGCCCAGTACGGGCACGCCGTCCACCTCGGTGCCGTGCAGGGCGGAGTTGTCGTCGAGGTGCCCGAGCAGCTCGATGTCCCCCGCGTCCCGTACGGCCTGTGCGGTCTCCCGGGCGAAGCCGCCCGCGCCGATGATCAGCAGTCCGCTCATCTTCGGGCCTGTTCGCGCAGCGCCGCCACGACGCGGTCCTGCTGCGCCTCGGTGAGCGTGTGGAACAGCGGCAGGATCAGCGAGTCGCGGCTGATCCGCTCGGTGACCGGCAGCGGCACGCCGGGGTGACCCTCGTAGGCGGGTTCGAGGTGCGAGGCCATGATCCCGCGCCTGGCGGAGACGCCGGCCTCGGCGAGCGCGGCGAGCAGGTCGTCCCGGCCGACGGGGAAGTCCTCGTCCAGCAGCACCCAGTAGGACTGGAAGTTGCTCTGCCCGTGCTCGGGGTCGCGTACGGGGGTGAGTCCGGGGACGTCCCGCAGCAACGCGTCGTAGCGGGCCGCCAGTTCGCGGCGGCGGGCGATCATCGCGTCGAGTTTGCCGAGCTGGACCAGGCCGATCGCGGCCTGGACGTCCGTCATCCGGTAGTTGTAGCCGACCTCGAGGTAGCTCTCCAGGACCGGCTTGCTGCTCGAATGGCGTTCGGCGGCCGAGGCGTTCATCCCGTGCTCGCGCAGCCGGCGCAGGCGTGCCGCCCACTCGGCGTCGTCGGTGGTGATCATGCCGCCCTCGCCGGTGGTGACGAGCTTGCGGGGGTGGAAGGACCAGGCGGCGATCAGCGCGCCCTGTCCGACGGGCTTGCCGCCGACGGTCGAGCCGATGGCGCAGGCCGCGTCCTCGACGAGGGGCAGGTCCCACTCGGCGCAGGCGGCACGCAGGCTGTGCACATCGGCCGGTACACCGCCCTGGTGGACGACGAGGACCGCCTTGGTGCGGGGGAAGCGGACCGCGTCCACGGTGGCCGCCGTCAGGTTGCCGGTGGCCGGGTCGACGTCGGCGAACACGGGCTCGGCGCCGACGTACCGTACGGCGTTGGCCGTGGCGATGAACGACAGCGACGGCACCACGACCTCGTCGCCGGGCCCGATGCCGAGCGCGACGAGCGCCAGGTGCAGGGCGGTGGTGCAGGAGCTGACGGCGATGCCGTGTTCCGCTCCCACCCGCTCGGCGAAGGCCTGTTCGAAGGCGGCGACCCGGGGGCCCTGGGCGACCCACCCGGACAGCACGGCGTCGGAGGCGGCCTTGGCCTCCTCCTCGCCGAGCCAGGGGATCATCACCGGGATGCGGTCGGTGCTCACTTGGCCGCCTCCGCAGCGGCGGCGTCGGCGACGCGCTCGGCACGCCACCACTCCACCAGGTCCTTGAGCCCGGTCCGCATGTCGATCCGTGCCGTGAAGCCGAGCCGCTCGGCGGCCTGGGTGGTGTCCGCGAGCCGCCGGACCACGCCGTTCACCGCGCGGGCGGGCCCGTGCTCCGGTTCCAGGTCGGACGCGCCCATGGCCTCCAGCAGACCGTCGGCGAGTTCGCGCAGCGAGGTCTCCGTACCGCTGGCGACGTTGAACACCTCGTCGGTGAGGTCCGACTCGGCGGCCAGCACATTGGCTCTGGCGATGTCCCGGACGTCGACGAAGTCCATGGTCTGCGTGCCGTCGCCGAGGATCAGCGGCGGCTCGCCCGCCTCGATGCGCTCCATCCAGCGGATGAGCACCTCGGTGTAGAGCCCGTGGATGTCCATCCGGGGGCCGTAGACGTTGAAGTAGCGCAGCGCCACGTAGTCCAGTCCGTACATGGCGTGGAAGCTGCGCAGCATGCCCTCGTTGAAGGCCTTCGCCGCGCCGTAGAAGGTGTCGTTGTTGTACGCGTGGTGGCGCTCGGTCGTCGGGAAGGCCTCGGCCATGCCGTAGACGGACGCCGACGACGAGGCGATCACCTTGCCCACCCCGGCCTCGGCCGCCGCCTCCAGGACGTTGAAGGTGCCGTCGACCATGACCTCGTTGGCCAGCCGGGGTTCCTGCGCGCACTGGGTGATGCGTATCGCGGCGAGGTGGAACACCAGGTCGGCGCCCTCGGTGACCTTCCGTACGGTGGCGGCGTCCCGGATGTCGCCCTCGACGACCTCCACCACGCCGCTGGGCATGGCCTTGGCGAGGTTGGCCCGCCGCCCGCGCACGAAGTTGTCCAGCACCACGATCTCGCGGGCGCCACCCTCGGCCAGGAGGTCGACGAGATTGGAGCCGATGGTGCCCGCTCCCCCGGTGACCAGGATCTTCTTGCCTCGTACGCTGCTCAACTGCCCTGCCTTCTCAGTGAAATGGGAACGTCAACGCCCGGCACGCAGGCCGACGACCGCGCCCTTGAATTCCAGACTCCGGGACGCCGCCTCGAGGATGTCCAGCACCCGCAGGCCCGCGCGGCCGTCGGTGAGTGGTGCCCGGCGCTGTCTGATCGAGTCGCCGAACTCGTCGACCATGCTGCGCAGCGCCTCCTTCTCACCGATGGCGGGAGCGACCATGTCGCCGGAGCGGTACGACACGAGCATGTCCCGGCGCTCGTCCGCGCCGATCTCCTGCGGCGCGGCCAGGTCCACTCCCCGGTCGTAGACCGCCACGCGCTGGAGGGGATTGAGGTCGTCCCAGACCAGGGTGCGTTTGGCGCCGCCCACCATGGTGGTGCGAACCTTGGTCGGCGACAGCCAGTTCACGTGTACGTGGGCGATGGCCCCCGTGTTGAGCTGAAGTGTCAGATAGGCCACGCAGGCCTGTCCCGCGCCGATCGGGTCGGCCCCGTGGGCGGCGACGGCGACCGGCTCGACGTTGTCCGGAAGGATGAAGTCCAGGATCGACAGGTCGTGCGGGGCGAGGTCCCACATCACGTCGATGTCCTTCTGGACCAGCCCGAGGTTGATCCGGACCGAGTCGACGAAATGGATATCGCCGAGTTCACCGGAGCGGACCAGCTCCCGGATTCGGCCCACGGCGGGCGTGTAGCAGTAGGTGTGGTCGCACATCAGGGTGAGCCCGCGCTCCTCCGCCTCGGTCACCAGGCGCACCCCGTCGGCGTAGGTCGCCGCGAGCGGCTTCTCCACGAGGACGTGCTTGCCTGCGCGCAGGGCGGCCAGGGCGATGTCGAGGTGGGTCCCGGCGGGCGTGGCCACGGCGATGGCGTCGACGGTCGGATCGGCGAGGACGGCCGCGTAGTCCGAGGTGGCCTGGACGGTCGAGTAGCCGCCGAGGACCCGCTGGGCCCGGTCCACGTCGAGATCGCACAGCCAGCGCAGCCTGAACTGCTCACTGGCCTGGAAGTTGCGTACGAGGTTGGGACCCCAGTAACCGGCCCCGACGACCGCGATCCCCAACGGTTGTGTGCCCTGCGTCACTTGGTTCCTCTTCCGTCGGTCCATCAGTAGGCCCCCGTTCCACGCACCACCGCGGACCCGGTGCGCGCCAGAATCTCCAGGTCGAGACCCATCGACCAGTTGTCCACGTATCCGAGATCGAGCCGGACCGCCTCGTCCCAGGGCAGGTCGGAGCGTCCGCTGACCTGCCACAGCCCGGTGAGGCCGGGCTTGACGAGCAGCCGGCGCTTGACCTCCGGCGTGTACTCCTCCACCTCCTCGGGCAACGGCGGACGAGGGCCGACGAGCGACATGTGGCCGCTGATCACGTTGATCAGCTGCGGCAGTTCGTCGAGCGACGTGCGGCGCAGCACCGAGCCGACCCGGGTGATCCGCGGGTCTTCCTTCACCTTGAACAGCAGGCCGTCGCTGTTCTCGTTGAGGTGCTCCAGTTCCGCCCGGAGGGCCTCCGAGTCCGGCCGCATGGTGCGGAACTTGAACATGGTGAAGTGGTCGCCGTACCGGCCCACCCGCTGCTGCCTGAACAGCGTCGCCCCTGAGCTGTCCAGCCGGACGATCAGGGCGATCAGCAGCATGGGCAGTGCGAGGAGCGCCAGGAGCGCCGCCGCGAGCGACCGGTCGAGCAGTTCCTTGGGCAGCCGGGAGATCCGGGTGAGGTTCGGGGCCTGTATCCGGACCAGCGGCACCCCGTTGGTGGGGCGTACCGCCAGCCGGGAGGCGGACACGTCGGTCAGTACCGGGGCCAGCAGGAAATCGACGCCCTGTACGGCCGCTGTCCAGGACATCCGGCGCAGGACGGAGGCATCGGCCTCGGGGATCGGCAGTGCCACCACGGTGCTGATGCCCATGACCCGGACCACGTCGTCCATGTCGCCGACGCCGCCGAGGACGGGGAGCCCCAGCTTGTGGATCTCCGACCGGTTCTTCGGATCGCTCAGGCACACCCCGGCGACGTGCAGTTCCTGTGAGCCGCCTCGGCGGAGCACGGCGACCAGTTCCACGATGCCGCGTGACGGCCCGACCAGGAGCGTCGTGCTCCGGTCCCGGCCGCGTGCCCATCTTCGGTGCAGTCGGCGGCGGAGTGCGTAACGGCCCGGAAGGGCGATCACGACAGCCGGCACCGTGGCCATGATCATGTCATGGAGAAGTCCCTCGTCGTGCGCGAACAGGTAGTGCGCGACCGCGGCGAGCGCCGGCAGCACGAGTGCGCCGCGAAGCACCCGTCGGTACTCCTCGGTCCCCAGCCCCAGGGCGGTGCGGTCATAGGAGCGATGGGCGACCATGACCACGATCCACATCGGAGGCAGCACGAGGGCCACCGCCCAGCGGCCGTACACCGCGTGGATCAGAAGGGCCGCGACAACGGCCGCGAAGCCGTCCGCGACCAACAGAGCGATCCGGTATTTGCGATCCCAACGTCTTCGGCGAGCATCCGGAGTCCTGCGTTCCACAACCAGTTGCTCATGCGTGACCTCAATGGCCATGCTCCCCCCACCACATGCGCGGCTACCCCCCGATCGAAGTGCCCTCCACACAGCGACACTGGAAAGCGAGGGAGCGTCAGCGGTTCCCCAACCGCTTCATGCCCCCCAGCATGCATTTCCTGCAAGTTCAAATTCGGGCAAAAAGCCGCACCATGACATCAAGTTGAGGACAGTTCCCCACCCAAACCGGTCCGGCGGCACTCAATCTAGACCACGGAACGCAATGACGGGAACGGTTGAACGAAACACACATCGCATTAGTGACACTGACGGCATACTGCCCACGTGACGAGCATCGTGATCCCGGCCCACAACGAGGCGCAAGTCATCGGCCGACTCCTAGATTCGCTGATGGCCGACTCCGCCGACTCCACCGGCCCCGCCGACGGCGAGACCGACATCGTGGTCGTATGCAACGGCTGCACGGACGACACCGCGCGGATCGCCGCCGCCCGCGGACCGCGCGTCCGCGTGGTCGAGATCCCCACCCCCTCGAAGCACGCCGCCCTGCGCGCGGGAGACGACCACGCGCGTGGCTTCCCCCGCCTCTACGTGGACGCCGACGTCGTGATCACGGGCGCGGACGTACGGGCACTGGTCGAGCCGCTGAACGACGACAGCTCGGACATCCTGGCCACCGCCCCGGAGCGGCGGATCCCGCTGACCGGCTGCGGCTGGCGGGTGCGCGCCTACTACCGGGTGTGGCAGCGCCTCCCGGCCGTGCGCGAGGGGCTGTTCGGCCGGGGCGTCATCGCGGTCTCCAAGACCGGGCACGCCCGCATCGCCGCACTGCCCCCGCTGATGGCGGACGACCTGGCCGCATCCCTGGCGTTCGCTCCTGCGGAGCGGCTCGTGGTCGACGGGGCCGGTGTCGTCGTCCACCCTCCGCGCACCTGGCGGGACCTGATGAAACGGCGTGTCCGGGCCGCCGTGTCCACCGCCCAGGTGGAGCAGCACCAGGGACCGGAGGATGCCTCGGCGCGCACCAGCGTGGCGGATCTGAAAGCCCTGGTCCGCAGGGATCCGAAGCTCTTCCCGAGTGTCGTAGTCTTCCTCGCGGCGGCGGTCGCCGCCCGGCGGGCATCCAGAAAGGCCATCCGGGCGCAGGACTTCGGTACCTGGCTACGGGACGAGAGCAGCCGGCAGAACTGATCGCACCGCACCTGGAGTTCTCGATCATGTATCTCACCGACCGTTCCGCCCCCGGCCAGGCGGACTCCGAGCAGGGCCGAAGACGCGGCCCGGGGCACAAGGTCGCCCCGGTCGTGCTCGTGCTGGGCTCGGTCAGTCTGATAACCGACATCTCCTCGGAGATGGTCACCGCCGTTCTGCCGCTCTATCTCGTCACCACGCTCGGTTTCACCCCGCTGGTGTTCGGCACCCTCGACGGTGTCTACAACGGTGTCAGCGCGCTGGTACAGCTCACCGGCGGCCACCTCGCCGACCGGGTACGCAACCACAAGCTGATGGCCGGGCTCGGGTACGGCCTGTCCGCGCTGTGCAAGCCCCTGCTCCTGCTCGTGAGCAGCATCGGCGCACTCAGCACGGTCCTCGCCCTGGACCGGACCGGCAAGGGCCTGCGCACCGCCCCGCGCGACGCGATGATCTCCCTGTCCACGCCGTCCGAGCGACAGGGCCGCGCCTTCGGCGTGCACCGGGCGATGGACACCACGGGCGCGATGCTCGGCCCACTGGCGGCCTTCTTCATCCTGCGCGCGGCGACCGACGGCTACGACGCCGTGTTCGGCGTGAGCGCGTGCGTCGCCGTGCTCGGCGTGCTCGTACTGGTGCTGTTCGTACCGGGCAGACGGCAGGGCGCGCGGCCGGACGAAGCCGCCGCGACGGACGCCAAGCCGCCCGTGCGCGTGCGCGAAGCGCTGGCACTGCTGCGTCTGCCGCGGCTGCGGGCGCTCGCGATCTGCGCCGCGCTGCTCGGCCTGACGACGGTCAGCGACGCCTTCGTCTATCTGCTCCTCCAACGGCGTGCGGGCATCGCCGACGAGTGGTTCCCGCTGCTGCCGCTGGGCACCGCCGCGGTGTTCCTGCTGCTGGCCGTGCCCCTCGGCTCACTGGCCGACCGGATCGGGCGGCGCACCGTGTTCCTCGCCGGGCACGCCAGTCTGCTCACCGCCTACGCCCTCCTGCTGTGGGCCCCGGCCACACCCGCCCTGCCCTTCCTCGTACTCGCCCTGCACGGCGTGTTCTACGCGGCCACCGACGGCGTACTCCCGGCCGCCCTGGCAGACATCGTGCCCGAACAGCTGCGCGCCAGCGGCCTCGCCATCGTCGGGACCAGCCAGGCGCTGGCCCGGTTCTGCTGCTCGCTGGCCTTCGGCGCCGCCTGGACGGTGTGGGGCGACGGCCCGGCGCTGGCCGGATCGGCGGTCGGTCTGCTGTGCTGCGCGGCCGTCGCGGGCATGTTGCTGCGGCCGAGCGGCGAATCCCGATGACCATCACAGTCACGAAGCCCCGGGGATCCACATGACATCGCTGCGCCGACGCCTGCTCGTACTCGTCACGGGGGTGCTGATCCTCGCGGGCGTGGCAACCGGCGTGGTCCTGCACGCCGCCGACCGCGCGGACCGGGCGAACCAGTCGCAGCCGGGCGGCCCCGCCGTCAGCACGGGCAGGCTGACGCTCGACCAGAAGAGCCGCCTGACGTTCGTCAACGCCGCCGCCGGCCCGCACCGCACCGCGGTCGCCTCGGTCCCGTCCACCGACCCCGGGGCCGGCCGGACCGCCTCCGACCTGAAGTGCGCGCGCTTCTACGCGGCGGCCGGCACCGGCGTCTGCCTCCAGTCCGTCCCCGGTGTCCTCAAGCAGAGCAACCGCGCCCTGCTCCTCGACGCGGACCTCCGCACCCTGCGCACCTATCCGCTCGCGGGCACCCCCAGCCGGGCCCGGGTCTCGCCCGACGGCCGTTTCGTCGCCTGGACCGTCTTCGTCTCCGGCGAGTCCTACGCGTCCGCCTTCTTCTCCACCCGGACGTCGATCCTGGACACCCGCACCATGAAGCTGACGCCCAGCCTGGAGACGTTCTCCATCACCATGGACGGCAAGTCCTACCGCGCCTCGGACGTCAACTTCTGGGGCGTCACCTTCGCCTCCGACGACGACACCTTCTACGCCACCCTCAACACCGGCAACAAGACCTACCTGGTCCGCGGTTCGCTCTCCGGGCGCAAGGTCACCACCCTGCTCGAGAACGTGGAGTGCCCCTCGCTCTCCCCCGACGGGACCCGCGTCGCCTTCAAGAAGCGGGTCCTGTCCCGTACCGCCCTCTGGCACGAGTACGTCCTCGACCTGGGCACCCTGAAGGAGACTGCGCTCGCCGAACGCCACAGCGTCGACGACCAGGCCACCTGGCTCGACAACGACACCGTCGCCTACGCCCTCCCCACCGACGGCAAGATCGGCAGCAGCGACCTGTGGACCGTACCCGCGAACGGCTCGGGCAGCCCCCGCCTGCTGATCGCGGGGGCTTCGTCCCCGGCGCCGCTGTAGACGGCGGGGTCAGGGGGCGTCGCGATCGCAGGAGAGGTCTCGCAGCCCCACTGAGTCGGCCATCGCCTGCATGCCGGTGTCGTTGGGGTGCAGGTGATCGCCGTTGTCGAAGAACGGCAGGATCCGCTCGTGGTCGTAGGGGCTGCGCAGGATGCGGTCGAAGTCCGCCACGGCGTCGAACTCGCCGCCGGTGCGGAGGAACTCGTTGACCTCCCGGCGTACGGCCTCGGCCGGCGCGTCCCACTCGTACCAGCCCTTGAAGGGCCCGACCGTGGCCCCGACGACACACACACCGGCCGTGTGAGCGCGGTCGATGATCCGGCGGTAGCCGTCGATCAGGTCCTGGGCCGTGACACCGGTGTGGGCCTTGATGTCGTTGACGCCCTCGAAGAGAAGGACCGTGCGTACGCCGGGGTGGGAGAGCACGTCCCGGTGCAGCCTGTTCAGGGCGCTCTGCCCGGCTCCGTCGGCGAGGACCTTGTTGCCGGAGATCCCCTCGTTGGCCACCCCCTCGATGTGGGTGTCGGCATCGGCCTGAAGACGGCGTGCCAGGTAGTCGGGCCAGCGGCGGTCGTGGTCGGTGGTGGACTGCCAGCCGTCGGTGACGGAGTCGCCCAGCGCGACAACCGCACCCACGTCCGGGCCTGTCCGTACGGTGACGGCGTCCAGGTAGAACCAGGATCCCGTGGTTCCGGTCCAGTCGGCCGGGCCCTCCGCCGCCACGTGGTCGCCCGCACTGGTGTAGGACGTCTGCATGGCCATGCCGTGACCCGTGGCCGGGCCACCGGTATCGGCCACGTACAGACTGACCACCAGCGAGGTCGCCGCCGGCAGCCGTCCGGGCAGCGGATCACTGAGCGCGGACTCACCGGCGGGTACGGTGACGGACCGCTCCCCGCCGAACGTCAGAGACCGGTTGCTGCCCCGGACCAGGGCGGCGCCCTCCTTCTGCACGCCCGCGTACGCCCGGCCGAAGGTCAGGGGCCGGTCGCCGAAGGCGTTGGACAGCCGGACGCGGAGGTCGGTTCCGCCCGCGCTGGTCCGTACGACGAGCCGGTAACCGCGGTTCGAGGCGGCCTCGCCCATACGGTCGGCGCTCGCACCCCAGGTGACGATCTCGTGCGCCGAGGCATGCGCGGGAGCCGTGGCGGGAGCTGCCGTGGCCGACGCCGTCAGCAGTTGGGCGGTGGCGGTCAGCGTGACGACCGTGAAGGTGAGGCGTCGTAGCATGCCGGCGAGACGAATGGTGTGTTGGGACATCCCCTCACCGCCCCAGATCGCGAAGCGTCACGGACCGGCCGGGAGCCAGGGTGAGTTGCCGTTTCCCCGTCCCGTACGCCAGCGTGGTCGTGCGCCCGCCGACGCTCGTCACCGTGGCCTCGGTCGGCCTGCCGTCCTTCCAGCTCAGATCCACGGTGAAGCCACCGCGTACGCCCACTCCCGTGATCGATCCGGACGCGGCCCAGGCGTCGGGCAGCGCGGGCAGCAGTTCGACATGGCCGGGCCGTGAGTACACCAGCATCTCGATCATCGCGGCGGGCGTACCGAAGTTGCCGTCGATCTGGAAGATGCCGCGGCCCTGCTCGACCTGGTAGATGTCGAACAGGTTGGGCGCGGTGCCGTTGCCGCCGTCGGCGGAGGGCCGCAGGTTGTTCACGACGAGCTGGTAGGCCTCGTCGGCGTCCTTCAGCCGGGCCCAGCACAGGCTGCGCCAGGCGTTCGCCCAGCCGAAGCTCTCCATGCCGCGCGCGGTGAGCAGTGCCGTCGCGCCCTCGACGATCTCTTCCGGCGTCGAGCCGTCCGGGCGGATCCGGTCGCCGGGGAACAACTGGACGAGCGGGGACAGGTGACGGTGGGTGGTCTCCCCCAGGTTGTCCGGGGACATCCACTCCTCCAGCCAGCCCGTCTTCGGGCTCACCTGAGGCAGATAGAGCCGATTCTGCAGGCCGGCGACGGTCCGAGCGTATGCGCTGTCCTTGCCCAACACCCCACATGCCGCCCGGTAGTTGGCGAACAGTGACCAGACCAGTTCCTGGGCGTACGTGATGCCCTTGGCGTCGAGCGGGCCGTGCTCGGGCGACCAGTCGCTGTCAGCGACGAGGACCTCCCGTTTTTCGCCGGTGACCGGGTCCGTGACCGTCGTCGTCAGCAGCCTCGCCTCCCAGAACTCACAGGCACCTTTGAGCATCGGGTGGATACGGGCGAGGTGGTCGCGGTCCTGGGTGAACTCGTAATGCTCGTACAGGGAGTTGCACAGCCAGGCGTTGCCGGCCGGGTGCCACCACCAGCCCATGCCACCGTGGATGTTGGTGGAGACGGCGACGGTCCAGCCCGCGACCCTCCCGGTGGAGTTGCGGTAGCGGTTGCGGGGGTCGTTGAAGTGGGTGTGGGTGAGTTCGGTCCACGAGGGCAGCTGGGCCAGGCAGTAGTCGGTGAAGGCGTCGAAGCAGTCGGACAGGGCGGCTCGGTCGGTCATCCAGTAGTTCATCTGGAGGTTGATGTCGGTGTGGTAATCGCCCATCCAGTCAGGGGCGTTGCCGTCGAGCCACAGTCCCTGGAGGTTCAGCGGCAGACTGCCGCGTGAGCCGGCGATCATGAGGTAGCGCCCGAACTGGAGGTAGGAAGCCTCCAGTTCGGGGTCGGGCGTGTCGTCCGCGTGGCGTGCCCTGAGCCGCTCCCAGGTGTCCATGCCGCGTTGCAGTTCGGTGGAGGTGCCGAGCGACACGTTCATGCGCTCGAACAGCCTTCGGTGGTCGGCGACATGGGTGTGCAGCAGGGTGGTCGCGGAGTGCCCGGCGGCGTCGAGGACCTTCGTGCGGGCGAGCTTTCGGGGGTCGAGCGACGGATCGCGGTAGTCCTTGGCCGCGTCGGGCGCGTAGTCGGTGCCGCCGGTGACGATCACCGTGACGCTCTCGCAGTTCCGGAAGGAGATCCGCGCCCCGTCGACGGCGACGGTTCCCCCGCTGCCGTACGCGGTGACGGCCGCTCCGTACCGCAGGCGGTTGGGCAAATCCGCGCCGAAGGACGCGTAACGACCCGCCGGTACACCGGTGGTGGTCTCACCGTGGGTGCCGTCCAGGCTGATGTCGCCGGTGTAGCGCCCGCCGCCGTCCTGGGTGAAGTGCAGGACGAGGACGTCGTCGGGGGCGCTGGCGAACACCTGCCGCCGGTAGGTCACACCGGAGCGCACGTAGGAGGCGGTGACCAGGCCCTGGCGGAGGTCGAGGGCGCGCCGGTAGCCGGAGACGGCCGAGAGGCCGTGGTCGGGTATGTCGACGGTCAGCTTGCCCAGCAGGGTGAACGACCCGAAGTCCTCGCGGGCGTACGGGAACTGGCCGTCGCTGCCGAGGGTGGCGTTGAGCCCTCCGGTCCACATGGTGGCGTCGGTGATGAACAGCCGTTCCCGGCCCGGGTCGTTGCTCACGAGCGCCCCGAGGCGGCCGTTGCCTATGGGGAGGCCCTGAGTGATCATCGAGCCGTCGTCGGCGGGTGCCTGCCACCACAGTTCGGTGCCGGTACCCTTGGACACCATCGGGGAGTCGGCGGGTCTCGCGGGTGCGGCGGAGGCGGTGAAGGCGGGCGCCCCACCGAGGGCGGCGAGTGCTCCGGAAGCAGCGGCGAAGGAGAGAAGGCCACGTCTACCGGGAAGGGTTCGTGGCGAATCGGGGCGTGGGGTGTCCATGGATGCGCTCCCTTACGAATCGGCCGTCAGGACAGGTTCGGTACGTCGATCCGGTCGATGTCCGGGGCGTAGCCGTCGCCGCTGTCGAAGGTGATGGTGTTGACGCCGGCCTTCAGGTTGAGCGGCACGCTCACCGTCTCGACGGTCCCCCAGTCGCCGGTGGAGGGGAACTTGTGGCTGGTGGCACCGCCGCCGTTGGCGGAGATGCGCACGGATCGCGCGTCGCCGCTGACGTAGGCGATGTCGACGACGTAGCGTCCCGCCTTCGCGGCCGTGACGCCGTTCACGGTGAGCTTTCCGCCGACGTAGAGGTTGCCGACCTTCTTGCCTCCGGAGCAGGCGCCACAGCCTGCCACCGAGGCGTTGCCGCTGAGGGCGTTGGTCCCCGCCTCCGCCTCGTAGGCCGTCTTGGCCAGGGCCGGGCCCTGCGGGGTGACGGTGAACAGCCGCGAGCCGTGCGTGGGCAGCGCCTGGGTGACCTTGTCCTTGTACGTGCCGAGGTTCTCGTGGTTCCACAGGTCGCGGACCTTCGCCTTGCCGGAGAAGCCGAGGGTGGACCAGTCGGCGGTCACGGACGCGGGCGCGTTCCCGAGGTTGAACAGGGCGACCGTGAAGCTGCCGTCGGGGTTCCTGGCCGCCCAGACCTGCTGGTCGTCGGAGGGGGTGAGGGGCCTGGCGGGCGGTGCGGCGCCCTGGTTGACCCCGATGACCTCCTTGTTGGTGAGCAGGGAGAGCCCGTAGGAGTCGAGGCGCGTCGGGTCGTCACCGGTGTACAGGGGCGACTTGGCGACGGCCCACAGGGTGGCGTAACTCTGCCGTTCGGCCTTGGTGAGCCCGTCCATCTCGCCGTTGCCGACGTTGAGGGAGTCCAGGTCGTTCCAGCCGCCGGGGCCGGCGTGGCGGGTCCAGGCGGGGGTGTCGTCCCAGCGGTCCTCGACGGAGTTCTCCCAGGTGACCAGCGTGTTGCAGTAGCACTCGACGTCGGTGTCGATGCGCCAGCCGCCCGAGTACCGCTTCCAGTCGGCGGCATGGCCGATGTCGAGGGACCAGGACAGTTCGAGGTGGATCGGCCGGCCGGTGGCGGTGATCGCCTTCTGCCATGCGGCGACGTCGGCAACGTTGTCGTAGTTCTCCCCGCTCTTGAACGAGCCGGGACCGACACCGTCCAGCTTGAGGAAGTCGTAGCCCCAGTCGGCGAACAGCCGGGCCTGGGAGTCGATGTACTTCTGGGCACACGGCCGGGAGAAGTCGATCTTGTACGCGCTGTCCCACCCGTTGGTGGTGCGCAGGTCGCCGTGGACGATGTCGGCGGTCGTGCAGTCCCCGTCGTTCCAGACGGGAACCCGGCCCTCGCCGTAGGCCTCCTTCTCCAGCCCGACCGGCAGATAGATGCCGGCCTTCAGCCCCTTGGCGTGGAGGTCGTCGGCGACGGCCTTCATTCCGCGAGGGAAGCGCCCGGGGTCTGCGGCCTGTCTGCCGTACCCGTCGAAGCGGGGCTTCCAGCTCATGTCCCGCCACCAGCCGGCGTCGATGTTGACGTACTCGTAGCCGTACGGCTTGAGCTTGGCGGCGAGGGCGTCGGCCTGCTTCAGGACGTTCTTCTCGGTCAGATAGCTGTAGTCGCCGTCCGGGTTGAGCCCCGGATACCTGGACGACTGCATGCTCCAGCTCGTCCAGCCCATGTACGGCCGGTCCGCCGGCGCCGGGACGGCGTCCGCGACCGGGGTGGCCGTCGCGGCGGGGGTGAGCGCCGCGAGGCCGGCGGTCAGGGCGAGAACGAGCAGGGCGCTGCCGGTGCGGCGGGCGCGGTGGGGGGACAACCGCATGACTGTGACCTCCGGGTCGGTGAAGGACGTACGGGGTTGCGGGTGCGGGGACGGCCTGGTTGCGGGCGCGCCGAATCGCGCGTCCGGGGCAGCGGGATGCAACGGGAAGGCCTCGGCGCTCTGCGTCACTACTCCTTGGGCGTGTCCGATCTGATGAAGGACTGGATGGCGGTGGCCGCCGCTCCACGTGCCCACTCCTCGAAGGGCAGCGGACGCGTCCTGACATCGCAGCGCGCGGCGGCGCCGAAGGCGGAGGCGGCGAAGGTCTCCCTGATCCGCTCGGCGAACAGGTCGTAGGCGGCGAGCCCTTCGCCGGAGATGATCACTCGTTCGGGTCCGAGCAGATTGACCACGGACCCGATGGCCCGTCCGATGGCCGCGCCCGCACGTGCGTACACCTCACGGGCTCCGGGGTCGCCGCGGTGGGCGAGTTCCAGGGCCTCGGCCGCGTCGGCCACGTCGATCCCGGTCTCCGCCCGTACGTCGCGCACGATCGCCGAGTCGGAGGCGATGGCCTCCACACAGCCCCGGTTGCCGCAGTGGCACCGCGGGCCCGCCGGGTCGAGGGAGAGATGCCCGATCTCACCGGCGACGCCGTGCGCGCCGGAGACCACCCGGCCGCCCACGACGAGACCGCAGCCGATACCGGCACCCACCGTCACCAGCGCGAAGTCGGACAGGCCCACGCCCGCGCCGAACCACTGCTCGGCGACAGTGAGCGCGCGGACGTCGTTGTCGACGGTGACCGGCAGGCCGACCGTCATGGCGGCGAGGTTGGCGAGCGGGACGTCCCGCCAGTCGAGAAACGGGGAGTACCGCACCATGCCCTCCGCGCGGTCAACCTCACCGGAGACGGCGATTCCCACACCCCTGACCGGTACCCCGAACCCCTCGGCGTCGGTGAGCAGTTCGAGGACGAGGCCGCTGAGGGTGGCGAGAACACCCCCGGGCCGTCGGTCGCCGAGCGGGATGTGCCGAGCGACCCTGATACGGCAGCACAGATCCGTCAGCACGGCGATGATCTCGTCGCCGGTCACCTTGACCCCGATGAACAGCGCGCGATCGCCGTCGACCCGCACCGGGTTGGCGGGGCGGCCGAGCGCCCGCCTGTGCTCCTCGTCGACGTCCTCCAGCAGGTATCCCGTCTCGATCAGAGGCCGGACGGCCTTGGTCACCGCCGCGGGCGACAGGGCGGCCCGCCGTGCGATCTCCGCCCGGGTGAGCGGGCCGTGGGAGAGCACGATGGTGAAGATCTGGGCGGCGGCGGGCGTATGGACCGGGAACGTCTCGGAGGGCGGGGTCGAGAGCATGGCCGGAACGTACGGTTCATTCTTTTCTGTTGTCAATAAAAGAAGCACGATTACTGTGAAGTTGCTGTCCCTCCCCCTCGCGCGGATACCGGACCGGCAGGCGTTGTGCGGGCCCCCACGAATCCGCCGGGCAGGGCGGCACTTGTTTTGGTGTGCAGGGGATTCTGCCGTGTTCCGTATCTCCGTATAATCCCCATCATCCCGTTTGGGTTGCACCCAGCGGGATGCGTCTCGGGGGGAGAGATCGTGGTTCAGTCACCGACGCTGGTCCGGTCCCGGAGTCGTACGACAGCCGCCTTACGGGAGCTTTCGCGTTATGGGCCGTTCGCGGCTGCGTACGCGATGTTCCAGTCACTGGTCGGCGTGCTGCCGGAGACGATTTCCGGCACCAGCGCACGGTATGCGCTGGCCACGTGTGCAGGGCTTTCCACTGGAATCATCGTGCATCTCTCGGCGGTCACAGCACGTCATCGTTCCGAGCAGCGTGCGATACCGACGCGAGGGCCGCAAACCGTCCCGTTCGTCGGTTCGTCCAGGCTTGTCGATGGCACGGCCGCAGCATTGCTCGCCAGTTGCTCCACCGTGGTCGACCCCGAGCGGGGGCGGCTGACGGGCTGGTCGCATTTCCTCGAGGAGGGGCAGGCGGGGGAGCCGCCGACGGCAATCGGTACGGCTTACGGACTGCACACCGTGCTGACCCTCGGCGCCACGGACGGCCGACTGGCCCCGTCGGAACTGGTGGAGACGTTGTGGCGGTTACGGCTACGCGACGGCGGATGGGCAGCCCGCACCGGTGCGGGCGTCGGCCGCCCGGAGGTGACTGCGCTGGTGGCCGGGGTCCTGAGCCGAGCCGGCGCGGACCGCGGCCGACTGGACGAGGCCGTGGCCAGTCTGGAACAGATGCTGCAGCTCGGTGAGGACCCGGAGGGACTTGCCCGTACGTACGTGGTGACGACGGCTTTGCGTGGACTCGTGCGTGCCGCGCCGCACTCTCCGCTGATCGCGAGCCTGCGCGCCGAACTCCTCAGCGGGACCCTGCGAGACGCGGAGCACGGTGGACTGCTGTGCTGGGGGGCGTGGCTGGGCGGCCCCACAGGACTCTGGAGTGCGCCGTCGCCCTCGACGGTGCACACGGCTCAGGCGGTTCTCGCGCTGTCGAGAGCCGCTCAGGTGCTTCAGGAGGACAACCATTGCCGGCAGTCACGCGAGCAGGGCGTGCGTTGGCTGCTCACCGCAGGCGGTCTCGACAACCGCGTCGAGCATGTACGGCGTTCCCTCTCCCCGCCTCAACAGGGCCGTGATCACGCCGTGGTGCGGCACTTCACGGCGGCCTGGGTCGCCAAGGCCCTGCTCAGCACCCCTGCCGACTACCTGGCCGGTGGCGCGGACAGCGAGCAGCGCCGGGTCGACCGCCTGGAGGCCGCGGTCGCCGCGGTCTGGCGGTCGCAGAGCGACGGGGTATGGGGATGGGAGGACGACCGGTATCTGCGTCCGATCTGGATGACCTACCAGGGCCTGTCCGTGCTGCGGTCACCGGAGCTGTGCGGCTGGACGCCCCCCTCATGACGGGCAGGCTGCGGGTGGTCGGCTGGAACATCAGAGAAGGAGTGCCGGTGCGCGACCCGGGCCGCCCGGTGGCCGAGGCGCTCCGGGCGGACGTGGCTCCCCTGCACCCCGATGTGATCGCCATGCAGGAGGTGCCGTTCACACCGGGAGGAGAGTCGCCGCTGCTTGATCGCGTACAGCCCCTCCTCGGCCTGCCCCATCGGCTGTCCTTCCCGTATTCACCGGCCATGCATGTCGACGGGGGACGCGCCGGGCTCGCGCTGCTCAGCCGTCACGCTTGGCACGAGGAGTCGCGGTTGCTGCTGCCCAATCCACGCCTGCGGCACTCGGGTCCCGCCGGAGAGCTGGTGAGCTGGGACAAGGGCATGCTGTTCGGACGACTGAGGTTCTGTGGCCGGGACCTGTGGATCGGCAGTGTGCATCTGCCTCCCTTCCACCTTTTCGGACGGCAACCCGACGACCCGGTGGTTCGGCCCGTGTGGGAGGGCCTGACCAACTTCATCCAGGCCCTGCCGTCGGCCCCGCTGATCGTCTGCGCCGACCTGAACACCGAACGCAGAGACCTGCTCGGCGACCTGCTGCGAGGACGCTTGCTGCGTGGAGCGATCAAGGAAGGCACCTCCCGCATCGGCATGGCCGTCGACGACATCCTCATCGGTCCCGAGTTGACGCTGCACGACTGCCGTGTGCGCTACGGCTTTTCCGACCACGCACTGTGCGCCGTGGAACTGGAGTTGAAACCATGACGGCCGTCGAGACGGTACGCGGCATGCTGGCAGAGACACTGGGCGACCGTACGGGCGGCCGAAACGCGGGCCCTGCCGCGCTCGAGGCCGTAGGACGTCTGTGCGGACACGACCTGCTGGGCTCGTTGGTGGAGGCACTGATCCTCCAGGTCGAAGCCGACCGACCGGACACCGCACGCCGGGCCGCGCTGTCGTACGACCACGCCCTGGGCTTCAGCAAGCTGATGCTGCTGACCGGCGAACCCGACTACATGCTGCGCGCCCACATCTGGTCAGCGGGCCCCGCGATCCGCACCCACAACGATCCGGAGCACATCCACAACCATCGCTTCGCCTTCGCCTCCGCGGTCCTGCGAGGAGCACTGCGGATGAGGATCTACGTCCCCGATCCGCAAGGAGAACCGGTCGCGGCCTACCGAGAGGAGATCGGACCGGGTGACACCGCCTGGCAGATCACCGACGCGGGAACGGCGAGGCTGCGCATGGCAGCGGACCTGCGCCTCGAAGCCGGCAGCCGGTACTGCCTGGACGCGGACACCCGCCATCAGGTCGCCCTGACACCCGGTCTGTCCACCGTCACCTGCTTTCTGGAAACGGCGGCGTTACGACAGACCACGGACGTCTACGCCATCCCGCACGATCATCTGCCGGTCAGCATCCCCAAGCAGCCCCTGTCGCCGGAACGTTACCTGCTGCGGCTACGGGAACTGGCCGAACTCATCTCATGAGGTCGTTTCAGGGCCTGACGGATCGTGCCCAGGTTGTGCTCGTCCAGACCCGCGTCCTCCAGCTTTTCCGTGGACACCCAGCGGTAGGCCTGGTCGGGCTCGGGCAGCACTACATCGAACGTCAGAGGACGGATCAGAAAGTTCGACTGACAGCTGTGCACGGTACGACCGTCCCACTCGCTGACGAAGACGCGTTCACCCGCCGCGGCCAGAACCTGTCCCTTCAGCCCCGTCTCCTCCTCCAGTTCGCGCAGCACCGCCTCTTCCGGCCGCTCGCCTTCGTCCAGTTTGCCGCAGGGCACACCCCACACACCCGGCAGGAACCCTTCACGGTAGCTGCGACGGACCACCAGGACGCGATCGTCGTGCACGACCACGCCCGCGGCGAGACGTTTCACGGTGTGTGGTCTGTCTGGGCTCGCTGTCATATCGCTCCACCAGTCGTCGGCACAGTCGGCTCTCCAAGAAGTTGCCCATTCTCCATGACGCCGGCCTGTCCGGGCGACGACTGCCGGATGACCGCGACGAAGCCACTCGGCCCCGGTGTCGACCCAGCGATCACCCACGACACGGGACTTGCCGTTCGTCCGACCGAACGTCACCAGTGGCAGACCGCGCACCGCGTCCCTGCGGCACCGTCCGAACGACCAAGGTGTGGGCCGTCCCGTCCCCCGCCGCCAGGAGCAGCTGTTCGGCGCCGCCCCCACGGCCGAGGACGCCCTCGGCCGGTACACCGACGAGCTGGGCATGGCGCCGGCCGATGGCCCGAGCGGCCAACCGGAAAGCGACCTCTGAGGAAACCACCCGTCTCCGACCTGACCGGCGGCTCTCCCTGTGAGAACCGTCCCTCCCGGTTCACCGACGCGGCGGTTACGACGATCAACAGGAGAGAATGATATGTGAGGGGAATGTAAAGACAGGGGGGCAACTGTGGGAGCAGATACGGTAGTTGAGTACAGCGGGAACGGGGCTCCGTTGCTGGGCCGCTCCGTCGAACTGGCCCGGTTAGACGCGCTGCTCGACCGTGCGGCAGACGGCGCGCGCGGCACGGCACGGGGTGAGGAGTTCCCTGACAGCGGCCGTTCCCGGCTCGTCGACATCACCGGTGAGGCCGGCATCGGCAAGAGTCGGCTGCTCGGCGAGGTCTGCGCGCGGGCGCGCCGACGCGGAATGACGGTACTGCGCGGCAGAGCCACGGAGTACGAGCGGCAGGTGCCGTTCCAGGTGTTCACCGACGCGCTCGCCCACCTCGACCCGCACGCCCTGGACGGCTTCCAGGAGACCGACGCGGTGGCGCCCCTTCTCCAGCGGAGCGGCGCGGTCGACCGTTTCGGACTGCACCGGTCCACGGCCGTCCTGCTCGCCCGGCTCGCCGCCCCGTCCGGGCTGCTGCTGGCCCTCGACGACCTGCACTGGGCGGACCCGGCGTCACTGGAGTTGCTGGACCATCTCGTACGCCATCCCGTGCACGCCCCCGTCGTCCTGGCCGTGACACGCCGTGACCGCCAGAGTCCCGAGTCCCTCGCCGCCAGGCTCACCCGAGAACTCGACACCGGCACGGTCGTCAGACTCGGTCTGAGACCGCTGAGCGCACGCAACTGCGCCGAACTGGCCGGCCCCGGCCTGCCGCCCGCCGAGACCGCCGCACTGTACGCCGCGAGCGAGGGCAACCCGTTCTACTTCCTGACCCTTCTTCAGGCCCATCGCGGGGGTACGACGCCCGAGTCCTCGGCGCCGCCCGAACTCGGCACCCTGCTGCTGGACGAACTGACCGTGCTCGACCCCTCCCGGCGCGGCATCGTCGACGCCGTGGCGGTACTGGGCGAGCACGCCACCCCGGCGATGGTCAGCCGGGTGACCGGCAGCTCCGGCGCCGCGTTCACCGCCGACGTCCACGCTCTCACCCGACGCGACCTGCTGCGCTCCGCCCCGCAGGGCCTGCTGACCCTGCGGCATCCGGTCGTGCGCACCCTCGTCCACGAAGGCACACCCTTCTTGAGGCGCGTGGAGATCCACCGGCTCGCCGCGCAGGAACTGGCCCGCGCAGGTGCCTCCGCCGCCGAACGGGCCCACCATGTGGAACAGTCGCTGACCGCCTGGGACCCGGCAGCGGTGGCCGTGCTCGACGAGGCCGCCGCCCGAACCGCCCGAACAGCCCCGGCGAGCTGCGCCCACTGGCTCGATGTGGCACTCCGCCACCTTCCGCACACTCCCGAACACACCTCCCGGCGGCGTGAGTTGATCCTGAGGCGGGCCCACGCCCTGGCCGCGTGCGGTGGCCTGCGCGAGAGCCGTGACCTGCTCCAGGAGCTGATCGCCACCCCGCGCCGGTCACCCGGTGACCCGGCCACCGGCGAGAACAAGGGCCTCGGCGAGCACCAAGACCGCCTCAGAGTGCGCGCGGTCGTCCTGTGCGCGCTGGTGGAACGTCATCTGGGGCGCTGCACCGAGGCGGTCGCGCTGTTGCGCCGCGAGCTGGCTCGCGGCCCCGCCCCGGCCGACGTCGTCCGGCTCGGCCTGGAGCTGGGCTCGGCCGCGCCCCAGGACAGCGACACCTCGTACGCCCAGGTGCGCACCGAGGTCGAGGTGGCGCTCGCGGCGGCCCGGTCCACGGGGGACGAGGTCGGGGAGGCGGGCGTCCTCGCCGTCGCCGCCCTGGGAGAAGCGTACGAGGGCAACATGACCGCCGCGCACGGACTCGCCCGGCAGGCCGCCGCCCTGGTCGACTCCCTGCCCGACAACGACCTCACCGCGCTGTGCGAACCACTGGCCCGGCTCGGTTGGGCGGAGGCCTTCCTGGAGCACTACCCGGACGCGGAGCGGCACACGGAGCGCGGCCTCGACATCGCCCGCCGCAGCGGCCAGCTCTATGTCGTGCCCCATCTGCTGCTGTGCCTGTCCCATGTCCGGGTCCAGACCTGCCGGATCTCCTCGGCGCTGGAACTCGCCGAGCAGGCCGAGGACATCGCCCGCGGGATCGGCAGCGACCAGTTGCTCGCGGTCGTACTGGCGAGCAAGGCCGCGGCACTCGTCGCCGCCTGCCCGCCGGGCGATCCGCGCCCTCTGGCTGTCGCCGAGGAGGCGGTGACCGCGGCCGGTACCGGGGTCGACTGGTGGGCCTCCACGGCCTGGTGCATCTTCAGCTGGGCCGCGCTCATGTCCGGCGATCCGGTCCGGGCCCGGGACGCGATGCTCCAGGCGGGCGGCCCCGAACTGCAGCGGATCCAGCCCTCGCTGCGGCCGCTCTACCTGGAGATCCTGGTCACGTCCGCACTGGTGACGGACAGGCCCGAGGAGGCCCGCAGCTGGGCCGAGCGGGCGCGTAAGGAGGCGGAACAGCTGGGGCTGCCGATGCAGCGGTCGTCCGCGCTCCGCAGCGCCGCCCATCTGCCGCTGGCGCAGGGGGACACGGCAGCGGCGGCGGACCTGTTCGCGGAGGCCGCGGCGGAGAGCGCCCGCTGCGGCGCGGTCTTCTGGGAGGCCCACTCCCTGTTGCTCGGCGCCCCGCTGGAAGCGGCGGCGGGCCATGGCCCAGGCGGCACGCGCGCCTGGCTCAGAGGGCGCCGGCTCGCCGAGGCGGGCGGCAGCGGAATGCTGGTCGGCCTCGCCGACGCCACCCGTCCGCCCGGTGGCGGCTCCGAGCCTCCGTACGGTTCCCCCGACCGCGCCGAACTCACCCAGCGGCTGGCCACCCTGACCGCCCGGGAGCTGGAGATAGCCGAACTGGTGGCGCAGGGGCTCACCAGCCAGGCCATCGCGGACCGGCTCTACGTCAGCCGGCGTACCGTCGAGACCCATGTCTCCCGCGCCTTCCGCAAGACCGGGGTCTCCTCACGTACCGCCCTGGCCACGCTGATGGCCCGCCGCCGCAGCGGGAGCCGTTTCGGGGACGCCCGCGCGGAGCAGGACTGAGCCCGGTCCAGGTGCCCTCGGCGGTGATCGGTGAGCCTCTGCGGACCGGCCGGCGCGGTCTCGGCCGGGAAGCCGCCTACCTGACGTCGACGACGTCGCCGGGCACCGTCGCGGAGCCGGTCGTGAAAGTGCCGTCGAAGACGAAGCGGTAGTCGCCGTCGACGCCGGCCTTGGTGGTGGTGCTCAGGGCGCCGGTGCGGCTGGTCTTGACCGTCTTGAGGGTGGTGTAGGTGCTGCTGCCCTTCTTGCGGAACTGCAACTTCACCGGCTGGGTCGCGTAGCCCGAGTACTTCCCCGTGCTCCAGTCGGCGCGAGTGAGCTTGCCGGTGACCGTGATGGTCTTGCCCTTCTTCACCGGCTCCGGGGAGGCGTTGACGGTCAGCTTGGCGGCACGCTTGATATTCCCCCTGACGACGTCGTCGTCGATAATGATGTTCAGGTAGAGGTCGTAGGCGCCCAGGAAGAGCTTCCAGGGCCCCGCGGTGCCGTTGCCGTCCTTCAAGTCGACCGCGGGGTCGATGGTGAAGACCGTCTTGCAGCTGTAGCTGTAGCCGCCCTCGACCGTCGTCTCCGTGCAGACGGGGTCGTCGTCCGTCCCCAGGGCGCCGGTGATGGTGTCCGTGTCCGAACTGTCGGTGCCCTGCCACAGGAACGCCTGGGTGAGTGCCAGGCCTTCCTCGTCGAAGGCGGTGAACGTGACGGGAACGGCCTTCTTGCCCGTCACGCCGAGAACGACGTCCTTGCCCTTGTTGACGACCCCGTCCTTGAAGGTGGTGTCGCCCAGCGCGTCCTTCGGCTGGACGCTCCGCGAGGCGAAGGCTCTGAGATCCGTCGCCGCCCCAGTGTGCGACGCTCCCTGGGCCGCGCCCGGAAGAACGATCGCCGAGAGCACGAGGGCGCTGGAAAGGACGGTGGCCGGAGTGTACAAACGCATGTGATTCCCCAGGGTGAAGTCGGGCGGTACTGCCGAACTGACCTCGCGGCAGGGCCCGTTGATGTGGTGAAGAAGAAGAGGTCAAGAGGTCGGTGCACGCCGGGACCCGAGGAAGGGCCTCAGGGCGTGGGAGAGCGGAAGACGTCGTCGATGTCGAGGCTGTAGTCGGGCGTCGGGTAGAGGTCCGTCGGGTAGAGGTCCGTCGGCTGGGAGCCCGGGATGGGTACGTCGGCCGGGTCGGCGGTGGGCTTGCCGTCCGGGCTGCACACCTGCGGTGCCGAGGGCTCGGACAGTTCGTAGTCCGCGACCCGCTGCGACCGGAAGTCCACAGTGGCGCGACCCCAGAGGTCCTTCTCGCCGCCGACCTCGACCTCCTCGGGCAGTTCCTTGCTCGTCAGCGGCTTGCCCACGGTGATCGAGATGAGGGCGCCCACGCAGGGACTGCGGTCCGTCGCGTAGAGGGACGTGGGCAGGGCGATCGTCCGCTCGACGCCCGCGTCCGTGTGGAGTTCGACGCGTTTTCCCCGGCGGATGTCGAAGTAGTAGGCGGGTGGCATCCCGTTAGAGAGGCGTTCGCCGTCGGTGCCGTTCGCGACTCCGTACACCAGCTTCCAGAACTCCACCTGCACGGTGATCTTCCGGCAGAGCGGTCCGTTGTATCCCGGCAGACTGACAACCCTCAGCTCGTCCTCCCCATAGTTCTCCTTGGGCGTGTCGACGACGAGCCCAACCCAGTCCGTGGATTCCTCGGCCGTCCACCCCTTGTTGTCGTGGCAACCGGACGCCCCGGTCGGATACGGAGGAGTGAGCGACGGGGTCGGCGAAGGGCTCGGCGACTCGGACACCCCTGTCGCGCTCTCGGACGGATCCCCGGAAAGGGACGTGCCGTGGGCGCTCGAACAACCCCCGGTGAACAGGACGGCCACGGCGAGGGCCGCGACGACAGGCACGACGGAGTCGTTCCGCCCGGGTACGCGCCTCGGTACGTACCTCATCGGTCGAACCAGTTCCTGCCTTCCGCGCTGCTGAAGCCCCGCAGCACGATGAGGGCCAGGACGATGCCCGGGAGAACCGAGACGCCGCCCTGGAACAGGGCCAGCACACTGCCCAGCAGGCCCAGTACCTCGATGACGATGACCGTGACACGTATCCCGTTCAACCGCTTGTCCGCGAAAACGCCGCACAGCAGAAGCGCCCCGGCGATCACCAGCGTCAGCACCAACAGGAACCGGAGCATCCCGGACCCTTCGTCCCGGCCGTGGTTCGCCGCGTCGTTCAGCAAGGCCATCGACAGGAATCCCACCACCAGGTTCAGCACGCCCTGGATCCAGACCCCCACCAACGCCAGCCTGACACTCTTCGGCATCTGCGCTTTCACGCTCAATGTCGTCATGAACGCAAGAAAACGGCACACGCGTCAGGGACACGTCGGTAGGAGTACGTACTCCATGTACGTATGTGCCATCGCCGCCCGGCCGCCGCGATCTCCTCCGCCGTCGCGTCGGCGCCCGGAAACACGCTGTCCGCTCTCGGCGACGACGTCCACGGGCGAGACCAGGATGCGAGCACCGGGCCAACCCGCCGACCGCACGGTCGACGCGCCCCTGGACGCGCCCGGGCGCCGGCATGGCCGCCCGTTACTCGACTGCCGCGTCGGGGATGTCAGCCCTTGCTGTGCAACCTGCCGTTGGAACAACACGAACCAGCCTGAAGACATCGTCGCCTCGACCACGGCCACAGCCACGCCGTCCCGGCCCCTGTACGGCCCGTGGGTTTTCCATCGCCGGGGCTTGACGCAAGGCCGGGTAATTAGCGTATTTCCGCTGGTGGCAGGGTATTTGATCAGGTTCTCGGGCTTCTGTAGGTGGCGGGTCCGGTCTTGGTGATGAGTCCGTGCGCGGCCCATCTGTCGAGCTGGTCGTACATCGTGAGGGTGATGCCTCCGAGATGGCGGGCGAGGTCGCGGGTGTGCCAGTGGCGGTCGGGTTCTGCGTGAAGGAGGTCCAGGACGCGCTGTCGGCGTCGGTCGGCGTGCGGTATGTACCGGTCGTCGCAGGAGACGGCGGGCAAGTCGCCCGCGGGTTCGAGGATGGCAACATCGAGGGCGGTGACCGGAAGCCTGACGTCGGGGCGGCCGTCGTCCTGGCGTCCGGCATATCTGGAGACCGCCGACCTGACTTTTCCGGTGCTGAGGCGGAGGCGCCGGTGCGGGAGGAGTCCATCCAGGAACCGCTTGCCGATGACGCCAGTAGTGCCGGCGCTCGGGGCGACGAGCTTGACGACGTCGGCGGCCTGGAGGACGAGGTCACGGGCCACTTCCCGGCCGAGCACTGGGTTCACCTGCGCACAACGAGTCCCATCGAATCGGCCTTCGCGACGGTGAGGCTGAGGACCAAGGTCACCAAGGGCGCCGGCAGCGCGGCCGCCGCGCTTGCCATGGTCTTCAAGCTCGTCGAGTCCGCCCAGGCGCGCCGGCGAGCGGTCGACGCACCCCACCTCGTCGCCCTCGTCCGCGCCGGAGCCCGCTTCGAACGCGGCCACCTCGTCGAACGCCCCGAGACTGTGGCAGCGTGACCACCTTCCCCGAAACGCCCTTGGGAGGCATCCACCGTGTCCGACCTCGACAGCCAGACCGCTTACTGGGACGCCGCCGCGACGACGAAGCGATTCACGCACCCGCTGCACACACCGTGGCTGGACAACGTCGAACGAAGCGCCGCGATCCTGGACTACGGCTGCGGCTACGGCCGAACCCTGGACGCGCTGGAACAGCAGGGCTTTGACAACCTCTCCGGCGTCGACACATCACCGGGGATGATCGCCCGGGCCCGCAGCCTGCACCGCACGATGCGCTTCGCGGTGCTGGACACACCGCCGACACTCGCGTGCCTGGACGCGAGCATCGACGTGGTCGTGCTCTTCGCGGTGCTGACCTGCATCCCAAGCGACGACGCGCAGCGGCTGCTGATCGGCGAGCTGAACCGCGTACTCAAGCCCGGCGCACTGCTCTACCTCAGTGACCTGCTGCTACAAGACGACCAGCGCAACCGCGACCGCTACGCGAGGTTCGCCGAGCCCTACGGCACCTACGGGGTATTCGAGACCGGCGACGGCGCAGTGTGCCGCCACCATCCGAGCGGCTGGTTCACCTCCCTGCTCGCCGGTTTCGAGACCATCGACACCCGACGAACCACCGTGACCACCATGAACGGCAACACATCGGCGGGCCTTCAGATCCTGGCCCGCAAGCCGGCCCCAAGTCACCAGACCCCTACCAGGTATTGACAATTACTCGGCCTGCTCCGGCAAGGCATCATCCTCTACAGCGCTGACGGTGGACTGTTGCCACTTTCGCCTCGCAGATCAGGGTTGTGTGAACCACGTATTTACGCGGCCGACCTCGATCGTGTGTGAGCGAGCCGAGGTGTACGCGATTTCGATGGCCCTGGGAGTGCCGGAGGCGAGGCAGTCGCCGGGAGAGGCCGCCGGCGCAGGCGATCCACCCGCCAGGACAGAGACGGCGGCACACACTGAGAGCGCGGCGTCCAGCGGCTCCTGCATGCCGGCCCAGCCATCATGCAGGCGAAGCCGGTGCCCTGCGAACCGGCACACTGCGTCACTCCGATGGAATGCGAAACTCGAATGTGGGACGGTCCCACGGCACGGCCGGCGGGTTCGCGAGCGCGGTCCCGGTCCGCACTGCGCCGACGCGGTGGTAGAAGTCCTCCGCGGGAAGATGCGACACGACCTTGACACGGTCGAGCCCGGCGGCACGGGCCTCGGACTGCATGTGTGCGATGAGCAGCCGTCCGATACCACGTCCTTGCGCTTCGTCGGCGACGAACAGCAGGTCGAGCTCCGGTGGAGCGAGGACGAGCGAGTAGAACCCGAGGACCCGGCCTCCTTGCTCGTCGGCACCGACGGCTACGAAGGCGCGGTGAGTTTCGATGTAATCAGGACCGACCTGGTAACCCGCCACTGCGGATGCGTACTTGCCCTCGTATGCGCCTGAGCCACGCACGAGCCGCGTGAGCCGTTTGGCATCCCGCGCGACTGCCCTCCGTATCGTGATCGGCTGGCTGATCGGGGAAGTGCGTGATCTCATCGGGAGAGTATTTCGCACCGGGGAGTGCCTTCCTGCGGTGGGTCGACTGCTCGGGCAGGCGTTCCTGTACCGCTCCCGCGATCCACCCGCTGCCGGCCAGACAGCGGCACTGGGCCAATACTGCCCTGCACGCTGAATCCCCTGACCTGCAATTTCATGCCCACGATTAACTGGTGTAGACGCCTGGAGGGTCCCTACCGCCTGTGCCTTTCCCTCTGTCGTCCCCGTCCATAAGGCGAGCAGCAGCGTGGCGATAAGGGCGCACGGCATCACCAGCTCACCGCAGAGGAGCCACACCCGACTCAGCTCGGATTGCGAGGAGATTCGTTGCGCAGCCTCCAGATTTCCTTCCACTGGCGGGCGTGATCGGCCGCCAACAGCGGGTCGGGCGCGTCGGCCCGCTGCACCGCGAGGCTGACCCCGCATGCCCTGCACAGCAGATGGATCCGGTAGACGCCGTCGTTCGCACGTCACTTCGGCGGCCCAGAGTTTCGCCCCGGCAGTGCGGAAAAGGGCTGCGCCACGGAAGCCGGGTCCGGGCATGATTTCCACCGTGGATGAGGACAAGAACGATCGCGGGCGGGCACGGTACACGCTGACCGGGACGGAGCACGGCCATGCCTGGGGCGTCTGCGCCGAGGCGAAGGGGCTGTTCGGGGAACCCCGGCGTGGGACATACGAACTGTTCGGCTGGGTTGACGAAGGAGCCGAGGTCCGCGGCTGGGCCGGCAGCCGGGTGTGGTTGGTGCCGGAGGACGAGGCACTCGGGCCTTGGCTGCTGGAGGACGCGGAGAGCGTAGGGCAACTGCTCGCGACAGACAGCCTCGTGCTCACCGGTCCGGACGACTACGAAGGTCCGCCCGATGGGCACAGGGGTCCCGTCCGAGTGCACGACGGGCACCGGTGGCTGGGCTCCTGCCGGGAATTCGCCCGTGTCCTGCCGCCCGAGCAGGTGGCGCCCCCGCTCGTCCTGCGGGGGCTCGCCCCGGGTGATCGGCTGCGGGCAGCACTGACGAAGGGCACCCGGCGGGCACTGGACCTGGAGGAGGCCGCCCTGGAGATACAGGACGACCGGGGCGAGCCGCTCACCGAACGACTGCTGTGGGCCCAAGTCAGCACCTGGCGCCCATCCCCCTACGGGACGAATCTGATCGACCTGGAGCTCCACGGCGAGCTCTTCACGCCCGTTCCCGAATACGCCCGGCCCATCTGGGAGCGATGGTTCGCCGGGCCGCCGGACACTCCGGGTGCCTGGGCCGGCCTCGACACCCGCCGCCGCGGGGCCTGGCTCGATCTCGTCCGAGAACGAGCCTGCCGACGCACCCACCACGACCGGCCCGCGGATCACACCTATGAACTCGACGGCCGGCACATCACCGACGAACCGGGCCTCTACCTGGCGCTCGGCGAGGCGGTGAACGGGCCGGGTGGCTACTTCGGCGGCTGCCTTGCCGCCCTCGACGACTGCCTGCGCGGTACCTTCGGCTACACCGCCCCCGCAACCATGCTCTGGCGGGACGCCGCGACCGCACGCGAACACCTGTCCCGGACCCGCACACCGGCCGGCCGGCCCTACAACCTGTTCGCCGGACTTCTCGATGTCCTGGCCGAGGGCGGCATGCACGTCACCCTGGCGTGAGCGAGTCCCCGATGCCAGGCACCGGCGCCACCGCCTCGTCCGACGTGGCACTACCCAACAGGGCCCCTCACCGGCCCCTGAGGGTCTTCGAGGCGAACGCTCGCCACAGCAGCAGCCGCGTCCGCCCGGTTCAGCCAAGAGCATTGGGGCTAGACGGTGACATGTGCGTAGACCAAGGGCTTGGCCACCTCGCTCTCGTCGACGGTCAGCAGGGCGGTTCCCACGGTGTCGCTCTGCTCGGGGATGTCCGCGTAGAGGCCGGCGAGGTGCCCCTTGCTTCCGATCTTCCAGGGAAGGTCGACGGAGTCGATGTCGTCCTGGTCCAGGACGGCGTCATCGGCCGTCAGGTCTCCGGTGGTCTTGTCCAGGGAGGTCAGGAACCCCTTGAGGCCTGCGGCGGTGGTGCGGAAGCGCAGGTAGAGGTCCTGGCTGCTTTCCGCGCTGCCGTCGCCCGGGACCACCAGGTAGGAGGCCTCCCGGGCGCCGGCCGGCACCGCGAGCCGGAAGGTCTTCTGGAGCGCGGCGCCGGGGACGCCGCGCTTCTCCCCCGTGGCGCCCAAGGAGGGCCCGGGAATCGTCGGGGTTACGGACACCACCGGCCAGACCACCACCGCGACGGCGGCCAGCAGCAGCACACCGCACAGCACGACCAGCAGCGGCACGGCGGGTCCCCGCGAGGCGCGCTCCTGGCGCGAGGAGTGCGGCATCACGGCTTCTTCCTCATCTTGGACGTCCCCCGGACGTCGTAGTCCCAGGCTAGTACCACGGTGTGCAGATGGGCGATCTCGGGCTGGGCGATGTCGTAGCCGAGCACGCCGGGGATGCTGATCTTCAGATTCGCCCGGTGTTCACTGGGCACACCGCATGAGGCGGATGTCCCGTCGGAGCCGGTGACCGTGTCTGCGACCATCCTTGTGTGGACTACCCGAACGACCAGGCCCCGGGCGCACCCGTCCGCTCCGGGATCCCGGAGCACGGCCGTGTGCCGAAGTACTACGCCGTGAAGGCGCGGATCGACCGCCTCGTGAGCGAGTTGGGGGAGGGTGACACCATCCCCACCGAGCGGGATCTCTCCGAGCGGTACGAGGTCGCCCGCGAGACGGTCCGGCAGGCGGTGCGCGAACTGGTGTTGGAGGGCAAGCTGCGCCGGCAAGGCCGCGGCACCGTCGTCGCGGGGCCCAAACTGGAGCAGCCGTTGTCCTTGGCCAGCTACACCGAGGGCGTGCGCCGCCAGGGCCGTACCCCCGGCCGTACGCTCGTCACCCTCGACTGCTTCCCGTGTCCCGAACCGCTCGCCGCCGAGACCGGCCTCACGCGTGGGGAGCCGGTCTGGCACCTGGAGCGGGTGCTGCTGGCGGACGAGGAGCGGGTCGGCCTGGAGAGCACCTATGTTTCCGTGGCCCGCGTCCCCGACCTGGACACCGCCTTCGACCCGGACTCGTCCTTCTACGCTCACCTCTCCGAGCGGGGAGTCGCCTTCGGCGAGGCTGACGAACGCATCGAAACCGTCCTTGCCACCCCGCGCGAGGCATTGCTCATCGGCACCCCGCCCGCCCTGCCCATGCTGCTCATCCACCGCATCTCGCGAGACGCGGAGGGCCGCCCGCTGGAGCGCGTGCGCACCCTGTTCCGAGGCGACCGCTTCTCCTTCACCGCCCACCTGCAAGGCTGAGAGCCACCTCCTCTCCACACCGCAATAAGTAACTAAAAGATAACGGGTCTAGCCCAAATGTGACAGCTCGTTCACGCTCTCGTCGGCAGCCGGATTCCTCCGGTTCCCCGATGCCGAAGAGCGTTGCGGTCATGAGAGTGATAGTCGTCGGAGCCGGCGTGGTGGGCACCATGCACGCCTGGCACGCAGTCGAACGCGGCCACGAGGTCGTACAGATCGAGCGCGAGACCGAGGCGCGCGGTGCCTCACTGCGCAACTTCGGCCAGATCTGGGTCAGTGGCCGCGCGGGCGGTGAGGAACTGGACACCGCGCTGCGGGCCCGAGAGCTGTGGGAGGAGATCGGTGACCGTATGCCGGCGCTGGGCTTCCGCCCCAACGGTTCCCTGACCCCGGTCCGCGGCGACCTCGAACTCGCCGTCGCCCAGGCCGCTGTAGCCCGCCCGGATGCCGCAGCCCGCGGCTACAAGCTCCTCACCCCCGGTGAGGCCCGCGCCCTCAACCCCGCGCTGCGCGGCGAGTTCGACGCGGCCCTGTACTGCGAGCGCGACGCGGCCGTCGAACCACGCACCGCCCAACTCGCCCTGCGTGCCGAGCTGCTGAAGTCGGAGCGCTACACCTTCCTGGCCGGCCGCGAGGTCCGCGACGTCATCGGCGAGAGGGCCGTCCGCGACGACCACGGCGATATCCACACCGGCGACGTCGTCGTCCTGTGCACCGGTGCCTGGCTCGGCGGCCTGGTCCGCGAACTGGCCGGTCCGGACCTGCCCGTGCGCCGGGTCCGCCTCCAGATGATGCAGACCGACCCTCTCGGTGAGCCGATGACCACCTCGGTCGCCGACGCCGACAGCTTCCGCTACTACCCCGCCTACACCTCGCCCGCCCTGGACGAACTCAACGCCCGGCAGGCGCAGGCGGAGACGGCCGCGGAGCACGCCATGCAGTTGCTTCTGGTCCAGCGGGCCGACGGCGGCCTGACCATCGGCGACACCCACGAGTACGAGCACCCCTTCGCCTTCGACACCCACGAAGCCCCCTACGAGCACCTCGCCGGCGTCGTGGAGTCCCTCCTCGGCCGCCCGCTGCCGCGTATCCGCCGCCGCTGGGCCGGGGTGTACGCGCAGTGCACCGACAAGAACCGGGTCGTGCACCGCCAGCAGGTGCGCGACGGCGTCTGGCTGGTCACCGGGCCCGGCGGGCGCGGCATGACCTGCTCGCCCGCGATAGCCGAGACCACCGCGAACGAACTGGGCTGGTGACACCCTCATGATTACGACGACCCTTACCGACATCCGCCTCGTCGTCCTCGACATGGCCGGCACCACCGTCGCCGACGGCGGACTCGTCGAGCGCGCCTTCGAAACCGCCGCCCGCGAGCTCGGCGTCGAGCCCGGCACGGAGGAGCACGCCGGGAAGCTCGCCTACGTCCGCGCCACCATGGGTGAGTCGAAGATCTCCGTCTTCCGGCACCTGTTCGGCGACGAGGACCGCGCCCAGCGGGCCAACGCCGCCTTCGAGGAGGCGTACGGCGAACTCGTCGACGGCGGCCTGATCGCCCCCCTCCCCGGCGCCCGCGAGACGATCGAGGAACTCCTCGCCGACGGCCGGAGCATCGCCTTGACCACCGGCTTCGCCCGCGTCACCCAGGACGCCATCCTGGACGCGCTCGGCTGGCGGGACCTCGTGCCGCTCACGCTGTGCCCCGCCGACGCGGGCGGGCGCGGACGGCCGTACCCCGACATGGTGCTGGAGGCGTTCCTGCGCACCAAGGCCGCCGACGGGGTACACCAGGTCGCCGTCGTCGGTGACACCTCGTACGACGTGCTCAGCGGCGTACGGGCCGGTGCGGGCCTCGTCGCCGGGGTGCTGACCGGAGCCCACGGCACCGACGCCTTCCGCGAGGCGGGCGCGACCCACGTCCTGGACTCCGTCGCCGGCCTGCCCGCCCTCCTGCGGAAAGCCGGCTGATGGGTACCGGCGGAATCCGCTTCGACGCGGTCACCGTCGCCTACGACGGCAACGTGGTGCTCGACGCCCTGGACCTCACCGTCGAACCCGGCGAGGTCATGGCGCTGCTCGGGCCGTCCGGATCCGGCAAGACCACCGCGCTGCGAGCGGTCGCCGGGTTCGTACGGCCCGCCGCGGGGCGGGTGTTCCTCGGCGACCGTGACGTCACCGACCTGCCCCCGCACCGGCGCGGCATCGGCATGGTCGTGCAGCAGTACGCCCTGTTCCCGCACCTGCGGGTCGAGGACAACGTCGCCTTCGGGCTCCGGGCCCGTAAGGCCGCCCGCGCCGAGATACGACAACGGGTAGCCGAGGCGCTGGAGATGACCAGCATGGGCGGCTACGCCCGCCGCTACCCGCGCGAGCTGTCCGGCGGCCAGCAGCAGCGCGTCGCCATCGCCCGCGCCCTCGCCATCCGCCCAGATGTCCTCCTCCTCGACGAACCGCTGTCCGCGCTCGACGCCCAGCTCCGCTCGGGAATGCTCGCGGAACTGGCCCGTCTGCACCGCGAACTGCCCGATGTCTCCTTCCTCTACGTCACCCATGACCAGGTGGAGGCGCTGACCCTCGCCGACCGGATCGCCGTGATGGACCGGGCCCGCCTGCAGGCGTGCGGCACCCCGCGCGAGCTGTACCGGGCCCCGGCAAACGCGTTCACGGCCTCCTTCGTCGGCAACGCCAACCTGCTGCCCGTCACCGTGGGTGCCGGGGAGGTGGCCTTCGGCCGCGCCGCGCTCAAGGTCGACACGGCGGGTGCCGCGCCGGGTGCCTCGGCGACGCTGTGCGTCCGCCCGCACCTCGTCGGGCTCGGCGACGGCCCCAACCGGCTCACCGGCACGCTGGCCGAGATCCAGTGGCGGGGCGCCACGCACCGGCTCTACGTCGACGTGGAAGGCCACCGCGTCATGGCCGACCTGCCGGAACTGCGGGACCCGCCGGCCCACGGCGAGACCGTCACCCTGCACTTCGCTCCGGAGGACGCGGTATTGCTGCCCGCAGGGGTGAACCATGGCTGAGGTCGCGCAGAAACCGCGGGTCGTCCTCGGCCGGCCGAAAGGCTCTCCGCGTCCCCTGAAGGCGCTGATGTGGGCCCTGCCTCCGGTCGTCCTGCTCGCCCTCGTCTTCCTCTACCGTTCCTGTGGACTGAGCGGGAGTGAGTCCGCTCAGCCGCGCGCCCCGAACGGTCTTGGGCGAGCTGGTCCCCGGCGTACTCGACCCCGGGTGGCGACACGCATCCTGTGCGTGGTCCTGGCCCGGGAGGCCAGTTCCCTACACGACCTGGCCATATAGATACAGCCAGAGGCGACGAGGAGGCCCTGAACCATCACACCGGTGGAGCAGGGGCCCCGCACGCTGACGCCGTACCCCGCGTCCCAGATCGCACCGTCACGCTAACCCAAACAGCCCAGGGCACCGCAAGCCCGGAAGCCGACCATCACACGATCGAGCTAATTCGACCTCGTGCGCACTCCTTGGAGAGCAGCTGCAACCCTGGGGCGTGCTGCTCGCGGAGATCACGTACTTCACACCGTTCGTGATGCGCCCGTTGCTCGCCGCCTTCTCGCAGCTCGACACCGGCCAGCTGGAAGCCGCCAGTTCGCTGGGCGCCCGTGCTCCCCGCATCATCCGACAGGTGATCCTGCCCGAGTCGCTGCCCGCCCTCGCGGCCGGCGGCAGCCTTGTCCTGGTGCTGTGCCTGAACGAGTTCGGGATCGTGCTGTTCACCGGTGCGAAAGGAGTCACCACCCTGCCGATGCTCGTCTACAGCAAGGCGATCCTGGAGTCCGACTACCCGGGCGCCTGCGTGGTCGCCGTCGTCAACATCCTGATCTCCGTGGGCCTCTACGGCCTCTACCGGATGGTGAGTCGCCGTGCTGGTGCATAGCCGCAGGGCGAAGTGGGCCGTGTGGGCGGTCTTCTTCCTCCTCTTCCTTCCCCTGTTCGCCCTCCCGCTCCTCGTCGTCCTCGCTGCCTCCTTCGCCACCCACTGGTCCAGCGTCCTGCCCTCCGGCTTCACCACCGCCAACTACGAGACCGCCACCCGTGGTGAGGCCCTCCAGGCCCTCACCACCAGCCTGGTCACCGCTGTCACCGCCAGCCTGCTCGCCCTCGCCGCCGGCACCTGGGCCGCCCTCGCAGCGGCGGCGTCGAGGAAGCGGTACCGGGCAGTGCTCGACGCCCTGTTCGTTCTGCCGGTCGCCGTGCCCTCGGTCGTCGTCGGCCTTGCGGTCCTGGTGGCCTTCTCCCAGCCGCCGATGCTCCTCAACGGCACCCGCTGGATCGTGATCATCGCCCACTCCGTCCTGGTCACCGCCTTCGCCTACCAGTCGGTGTCCGCCGCGATCACCCGCCTCGACCCCGCCTACGAGCAGGCCGCCGCATCCCTCGGCGCGTCCCCCGCCCACGTCCTGTGGCGGGTCCGGCTGCCCCTGCTGCTGCCGTCCCTGACCGCCGCCGCCGGCCTCTGCTTCGCCCTGTCCATGGGCGAGCTGAGCGCCACGATGATGCTCTACCCGCCCGACTGGACCCCGCTGCCGATCCTCATCTACGCCGCCACCGACCGCGGCGCCCTGTTCACCGGCTCTGCCATCGCCGTGGTCCTGATGGCGGCCACCCTGCTGGTCCTGCTCGCCGTCTCCCGCATCCGCACCAGAGCCTCGTACCGCTAGTCACCGTCCATCCACGCGATCAACCGGTCACCCACCGCAAGGAGTTCACCTCGCCATGCCCAAAAACACCCTCACGCTCGCGGTCGCCCTGGCCCTCGCCGCCACCCCGCTGCTCTCCGCCTGCGGCGCCACCTCGGCCGCCTCCGACGAGAAGGTCGTCACCGTCTACAGCGCCGACAGCCTCAAGGGCGAGCGCGGCGACGGCTGGTACGACCAGGTCTTCAAGGACTTCGAGAACGAGACCGGCATCAAGGTCGAGTACGTCGAGGGCGGCTCCGGCGAGATGGTCCAGCGCGCCGTCCGCGAGAAGGCCAACCCGCAGGCCGACGTCCTCGTCACCCTCCCGCCCCTCATCCAGCAGGCCGACAGCAAGGGCCTGCTCCAGAAGTACGCCCCCGAAGGCGCCGACCAGGTGGACGCCGCCGACAAGGCCGTGAACGGCACCTGGACCACCGTCGTCAACAACTACTTCGGCTTCATCTACAACAAGAAGGACCTGAAGCACGCCCCCGCTGCCTGGGAGGACCTGCTCGACGGAAAGTACGAGAACAAACTCCAGTACTCCACCCCGGGGGTCGCCGGCGACGGCACCGCCGTACTCATCAAGGCCATGCACGACTTCGGCGGCGAGAAGCCGGCCCTGGAGTACCTGAAGAAGCTCCAGGCCAACAACGTCGGTCCGTCTGCCTCCACCGGCAAGCTCGCCCCCAAGGTCGACAAGGGCGAGCTGCTCGTCGCCAACGGCGACGTCCAGATGAACTACGCCCAGTCCAAGTCCATGCCCAACCTCGGCATCTGGTTCCCGGCGAAGGAGGGCGGCAGGCCCACCACCTTCGCCCTGCCCTACGCGGCCGGCCTGGTCACCAAAGCCCCGCACGGCGACAACGCCAAAAAGCTCCTCGACTACATGCTGGGCCGGAAGGCGCAGCAGCAGGTCAGCGAGATCGGCGGCGGCTTCGCAGCCCGTCGGGACGTCAAGGCCACCGACGCCAACGCCATCGCCCTCACCAAGGTGATGGACGGCGTGGAGGTCTTCGAGCCGGACTGGGACGACATCGACAACAACCTCACCGCCTACATCAACGGCTGGAAGTCGGCCACCGGCAGCTGATCCGTCCGACTCCAGCGGCACGGGTGAAGACGGGAGTGAGCGGCGCGTCACGCGGAAACCCTCCCTGGCCTGCCGCGCCCCCGCGCCGAAGATCAATATGGTCAATCGCCCACCGGGTCCAGGCATGCAACGCGAGCCTTCCAGACGGAGGCGCAGATAGGGCCTTCGCCGGGCCTGGGGAATAACGAGAACGTTCACATACCCGGGGCGTTGCGGCGTACGGATCAGGCAGGGCCATGGCCATGGCCGGCAGGGTGGTGCGGCTGACAGGCACCGGCAGAGAGGGCTATGCCGAACGGGTCAGGGCGACTCGAACCCTTCGACAGGCCCTCGTGATCGAGTGGCCTCGTGCCCCGTCGGAATGCTCGCGAGTCAGAACCGTGGGATCGGAGCGCCGGGTGAGTTGCCGTAGCTTGGTACGGCTGCTGTGCTCGACGAGGATCGGCACGTAGGTGGGGATACGAGCGTTGCTGAGCGGCCGGTAGGAGTCCTGCACCACATCCCGCACGATCGCAGCCGTCAGCAGGTCGGCGTAGGAGGTCGTCAGTCGGTCCGTCAGCGCCTGAATAGCGTCAGGTACCGCGGCTTCGGCCGTGTTCGCGCCCATGGGGCGCTCCTCACTGTCGCAGACGGCCGAAGCCCGCGGCAGCCGATCAGTGTCCAGGTGCCCGGTGTCGGCCTGTCCGCTTCCCACACTTGCACGGATCACGCCCGTGGAACGAACTACCGGATCTATTCATCACCTCGCCATCTCGAGTCGGTCGAGCTGCGGACCGGGCGGCCGAAGGCCCGTGGTAAACAGCAATCCCGGTTGCCTCGTTCACACCATCAGCAGTTCTGGAGGGCGGGGTGTGGCTGCCGATTCCGGCGTGGAATGTACGCGACTGATCGGCGCCGTCCGGGGAACCCGGCAGGTAGCGGCGCAGCCACCGGGATCACGCGCGGTTCGTCGTCCACCTAGGGGTAGACAGATGCTTGCATTCGTGGCCGCCGCGCTCTTCGCCATCGCCTTCATCATTCGTGTCACCGAGACGTCGACCGACGTGATCTTCAGCCCGACGAGCCTCATGCTCGTCGGGCTTGCCTTCCTCGCTGCGCACTCGGCCGGATTGGGGTCGGGCTGGTCCACCCGGCGAAGCTCCACCCGAGGCAATTCCACCCGGAGAAGCGGAAGTCGACGCTGAGCAAGCGACGCGTTCCATCCTCTCACCGACGGATCCGAACGCGAAGCTGCCGTGAACTACCCACCAACCGAGGCAAGTTGAGCCCGGATCAGGCGATCACCGCCTGCAGTCGGCGGTTGTCCCCACTCCGCGAAGGAGCGATGGGGCAGAGTCCTCACCCCCGCTCACCTCGCGACTGGAGCACCCGGTCGCTGTCCCTCCCCTTGTAACGTGGAGTCCGTGAATGCAGGGGAAGTTGAGGTTCATGGGGTCCAGGCAACGGACGTACACACCTGAGTTCCGTGAGGGTGCTGTACGCATTGTGATCGAGACGGGCAGGCCGATCCCGGAGGTCGCCGAGGAGCTCGGCGTGCACTCCGGCACGCTGCACAGCTGGGTGTCGCGGTGGCGGCGCAACGGCTCTGCTTCCTCCGACCGGCCCGCGCCCGCTGCCTCCGGTGGCCGGCTGCGGGAAACCGAGCGCGCCGAGCTGGAGCAGCTGCGGCGGGAGATGAGCGCGAAGAACAAGCGGATACGCGAGCTGGAGATGGAACGTGATGTCTTCAAACGCTGCATGGCCTTGTGGGCGAAGTAGCTGCGGCGGACCCGGCCCAGGTGGCCGGGGTGATCAGCGACTGCAAGGCCGAGCAGGACATTCCGCACACCCTGACGTGCCGTGCGCTGGGTGTGAGCGAGTCCTGGTTCTACAAGTGGCGCAACCAGCCCGTCACCGCTCGCGAGGTCCGGCGCGGGAAGCCGGCCGACGCGATCCGGCAGATCTTCGATGAGCCGGGCGGCACGTATGGTTCCCCGAAGGTCTGGATCACGCTCGTGCGCCAGGGCTGGAGGGTGTCGCTGAACACCGTCGCCAAGCTCATGGCCGAACTCGGCCTGGCCGGACGCAAGATCCGAAGGCGCCGGGGGCTGACCAGGCCGGGCAAGCGGCCCGCGTTCCCGGACTTCGTTCGCCGCGACTTCAGCGCCACCGCTCCCGACCAGGTGTGGGCTGGGGATATGACGGAGATCGTCACCAGCGAGGGCAAGCTGTACCTGGCCACCGTGATCGATCTGTTCTCGCGCCGCATGCTCGGCTACGCGATGGGCGAGCGCCACGACGCGGAGCTGGTCGTCGCCTCCCTGCATATGGCCGCGGCCACCCGCGGCGGCGACGTCAGGGGCGTGATCTTCCACTCGGACCGCGGCAGCGAATACCAGTCGCGGCGCTTCAGACTGGCCTGCCGCCGGCTCGGCGTGACCCAGTCCATGGGCCGTGTCGGCTTGTGTTTCGACAATGCCGTCAGCGAGGCGTTCAGCAGCGTGCTGAAGGTCGAGTACGTCCACCGGCGCACCTTCACCACCCGCACCGATGCGCGGCTGAAGATCGCCACCTGGATCACAGGCTTCTACAACACCCGTCGGCTACACAGCGTGTGCGGATACCGGAGCCCGATCGACTACGAACGAGACCATCAGGCCGACCCCACAATGGAGTTCGCCGCTTGAAAGATCTCCACGGCGCAAGGGGATTGACATCCAGCAGAACCTCGCGCTCAGGTGATACCGCCGACGTCACTACGCGTCACTATCCGCAGGGAGCGGACTATGCCCGAAGCTGATCCCGCCGTTCACGGTGTCCGCCTGAATCACCGTGGCCACGCGGGCGTTCCCCGCCACCTCGTTGTGCACGCCGCTCAGTCGAGAAGCGAGTCCCAGCCGGGCACTGGCGACATGAGTCCAACTCTCCAAGGCCACCGCGAAATCGTCGTTCCGCGCTGCTTCCTCGAGGATGAGCCCGGCGAGCACCTGGACCTGAGCCGGATCCTGCGGGTCGACGGGTAGCACGTCGCCGTCAGAGGTTCTGGGTGAACATCGAACGGCCCGCCGTGCGAGCTCGAGCAGTGACATCCACGCCTCGCGCCCTGCCTCGGTAGCGGCACCGGTTGCGGCCGCGGTCACCACCACTGCCACCGCCTGTGCCGTTGACGCGTCGAACATGGGCTCCCCTTCCCTCTCCGACCCCTTCAAAATAGCGCCTTTTGACTGCCTCGGACAGAGGTCGAAGCTGTGCCCCGGCCAGCCCGCGGCGAGGAGTGACGAAGGAGCCCTGCGGGTAGTCCCATGGTCGACTTGCAAGGTTTCGCATCATCCGCCGCCGACCGCGAGGAGATGCTATGGGTACGGGTTCTGTGGAGGCCGCGCTGGCCTCTCTGCATGTAGACGACAGCTCGATCAGGCTCGACTGCTCTGGCGGGTGGTTGCGGATGCACCGACACCGACTGTCGGTGTGCGGCGTCCATGTGGCGACGCCGGAAGAGGTGGCGCACGGGGGATTCGCGGAGCATGCGATCGTGCCGGATGCGCCTGTGCCGCTGACAACCGGGCGGCTCGAGTGCGTCACACCGTTCCTGGCTGCTCCCGGGACGCCCGCAGGCCTGTGTGTCGGCTTCGGGAGACTGAGCCGCTCCCACCACCGGGTGGTGACCGCCGCCTCGGAGGAGGCCGCCAGGCCGGACTTCGTACCCCACTACGGTTCCCGCTACGCGCTCGGCCCGCATTCGGGGCGACTGGTGGATGTGCTCACGGCGCGGGGCGGCACGCGGACTACCACGGTGATGGACCCGCGCATCGCACGGTATTCCGAGCCCAATGTGGCCCGCTGGGTGGGTATGCACTACGACAACGCATGGACCAGTCAGGGAGAAGGTGAACGCTATCCCCGCAGCGTTCGTGTTACGTGCGCGGATCGACGCGTCATTCACAACCTGGGGCCGGGCGCCCGGTCACTGGTCTTCTCGCTGAACATGTCTGCCCTGCATCTGTCTGACAAGGTCAGCCCCGGCGATGGCAGCAATATACCGACTGCCCAGCAACTCCGTGAATTCCTCATCAAAAATCCGGCTGAGGTGTCGAAAATCGTTTGTGTCGTCTGGACAATCGAGGTGGGAGATCTGGTCGTCCTGCCTGCCGGACTCGCACTGCACGACGGGTCGATGGAGGGTCGCCGACATTCGTCCAGCGCCTTAGTCTTCGCCGGAACATTTCCGCGGGGTGCGTTCTCCCGGAATTGATCAGGTGCCGGAACGGCTCCACGTTTGGCTCATCGACTGGAACTTGTGGAAGACGAGGCCACCGTCGCGATCAGGCGGGGTGCCTATCCGGGATATCGGCCGCAGAAGCCATTCGAGCTGCTCCGCATTGGCGAGCAGGACATCTTCGAGATTTGAGTCCGGGTTATGTTGGCTGGTCAGGGTTGGCACAGCAACGCTCCTTCGGTCTTCGCTTGATGGAGGTTTCGGCAGAAATTCGTCTCGGTACCATCGAGCCGCCCAAGCTCGAAGTACTTGTTCGCCGGCCAGCTTCCGCCGCAGGCGACGGCATAGGGGCAGGTTCGGCGACACGCATCCACACCGGCGAGCGCCTCGCGGACCCACGCAACCGAGCCCGCCCTGCTCAGCAGATCCTCAAGAGGGTGCCGCAACACGTTGCCTACCGTGAAAGCCCCGTGCCTTGGATGTCGGAATCCCGCCAGATCCGGGGACATGACCGTTACCTCTCCGTTGTACGACACGGTAGGAATGGGCTCCACGGGCATACTCAGGACCTCCGCTGCACTGATCCCCGATCGAACCGCGTCGTAGCAGTTCGCCACCGACTCGAGCTCCCGCAGCCGCACCACGGGGTTCGCCCGCCACTGCGTAAAGAGTTCGGCGAAGAAGCCCACCCATTCGCTTTTGCATGCCGGTGAGTCTTCGCCATGGGAGCCCTTCCTTTCCTCAGGCAGGATTCCCAGTACTTCAGTTCCGATGTCGCAGGCGTGGGCGTAGACCAACCGAGCGACCTCGGGCGCCGGATCGCGCACCACGGAAAGCATGTGGAAGGGGATCCCTCGACGTCTCAGCACCGCGATCCCGGCCTCGATTCTTCGCCAGGCGGGGCCACCCCCGCGTGTGACCCTGCCCGAGTTCATGCCCCGTGGCCCGTCGGTGCTCACGGACACCTGAACGTGGTACCGGTCGAACAGGTCGCACCAGACCTCATCGATCAAGGTTGCGTTCGTCTGGATGTGATGAGCGGTGCCGGGAGGCCAGTCGGAGAGCAGTTCCTCGAACTTCCGGACACCGACTGCGAGCGGCTCTCCCGCGTGCCAGAGGACCCCCATCTGGTGCCCGGAGTCCCTCCAGCGGGCCACGGACTCTGCGGCGGCACGATTGACGGCGGTCGGCATGTCAAGGCGCGCCCCCCGGTCGGGCAGGTAACAATATCTGCAATTAAGATTGCACAAGGTTGTCGGCTGCATCACCAAGACGGACGGTCGCAGCCCAAGAGCCGCCCCGCTGTCACCGCCGGACGCGGAATGCACGCACACCCTCCTATGGTCGTCGTACAGGGAGCGTTGTCATGGAACGGTGACGCAGCCGAGCGTGTCAATGGCACCGGCAGCAGGACTACGCGGAATGTGGCGGTCCGCTTCTTCACGGCCGTGGACAGCGTTCCATGGGCCCCGTACGCTGAATCCCCCACATTCGGACGATTGATGCGGCCTCATGACAGATCGTGTTGATCCACATCCATCCAACGACTCGTGCAATGCCTTTCCCGGTACCGCCGACAACGTCGTCCAGGCGCGACAAATTCTTGGTGGTGTGCACTTCCACACCGGACGCCCCACTCGGATGACGGCGCCTCGTCAGCTTCCCCCAATGCCAACCCATTTCACTGGCAGAACGGCCGAACTGGCGCGGCTCGAGGCGTTCCTCACAGCTTTTGATGCCGGTGAACCGGCAACCCTGCTCATCACGGTGCTCGTTGGCGCCGCGGGAGTCGGCAAGTCGACGCTGGCCATCCACTGGGCCCACGCTGTGCGCGACCGCTTTCCGGACGGTCACCTGTACCTCAACCTGCAGGGCTACGACGCCAGCCCTCCGCTCTCCCCCCACCAGGCCCTGGAGTTTCTTCTCGTGAGTCTGGGTGTGCCTCCAGGCAGCATCTCGCCGGACCTGGACGCCAGGGCGGCCCTGTACCGCCACGTTGTCAGCGGGCGACGCCTCATCATCTTCCTGGACAATGTGCGCAGCGCCGCTCAGTTACGTCCCTTGCTTCCCGGCACGTCAGGATCCTTGATACTCGTGACCAGCCGAAGCCAGCTGTCCGGTCTTGTCGTCCGCGAGGGGGCCAAACGTATCGTCATCGGCCCACTTGCCCCCCAGGATGCGACTGATCTGATGCGGTCCATCCTGAGCAGGGAACGCGTCGATGCAGAACCCGTGGCGTCCGCCAAACTGGTGAGCCATTGTGCCCATCTCCCCCTGGCCCTGCGTATCGCGGCCGAGCGGGCGGCAATCCACCCGCTGTTGCCCATAGAGGCCCTGGCTTCCGAACTCGAGTCCGGAAGCCGGCGGTTGGACGTCCTGACCACGTACGACGACGACGAGACAACGGCGGTCCGTAAGGTGTTCTCCTGGTCGTACCGCGATCTTTCCCCAACGGCTGCGCGGACGTTTCGACTTCTCGGGCTGGTTTCAGGACCCGAGATCAGCGTGCTGGCAGCCGCGGCCCTCACCAGACTCCCGCCCGATCAGGCCGCCCGCGTCCTCGGCGGGCTGTCCAGCTTGCATCTCCTCGAGGTGGCGGGCCAGGATCGCTACCGGTTCCACGACCTGCTGCGTGACTACGCCCGCGAGTGTGTGTACGAAGAATCCGAGCAGGACCGCTCTGACGCTCTTCGACGGTTGCTGACTTGGTATCTGTTCACAGCCGAGGAGGCCGCTAGGGCCTGTGTGGAGTTGTGATCAAGGCTGTGATCCGAGGTGTCGGATCCAGAGGAGGCCGGCACATAATTCGAGTCCGGCCTGGTAGCTTTCAGGCTTTTTGTCGTAGCGGACGGCGAGACCGC
>NZ_JAAGLU010000209.1 GCF_010550245.1 Streptomyces sp. SID12501 | reverse complement strand
CGTCGACTCGATGGTCAACCAGTGGAGCGCGGGCTACATCACGGCCAGCGGCAACCTGCTGGCCGACTTCACGGCCAACGCCAACGCCGAGATGCAGGGCCGCGTCCAGGTCGCCCGGCTTTACCACATGACCGACGACCACGGCGTGCGGGACCTGCTCGCGTTCCTGCTGGCGCGCGACACGATGCACCAGAACCAGTGGCTCGCCGCGGCCCGCGAGCTGCAGGAGGAGGGCCTGGAGGGGATGCCCGTGCCCAGCAGCTTCCCGCTCGACGAGGAGCACCGCGAGGTGTCCTACCAGTACATCAACTTCTCCGACGGCGCCGACGCCGACAAGGGCTCGTGGGCGTCCGGCCCGACTCCCGACGGCCTGGGCGAGTTCACGTACGTCGCCGAGCCGCCCGCCGGCGTGCCCATGCCGCCGCCCACGCACCCCGACCCGCGGTTCTACGGCACGACGCCGCAGCCGAACGTCGTCGAGAAGGCCACGGGCAAGATCAAGGACGCGCTCTCGACCGAGTGACGCGACCCGACACCGGGGACGAGGCCGCCCGGGGCGGCCCGTCCCCGGCGTCGCGATCCTCGTCACCACCGCCGTCGCGATCGTCCTGGCGGCGACGGGCGAGCTCGTCGACCTCGCGTCGACGGTCGTGCTGCTCCTGCTGCTCGTCTTCCTGTCGACCAACGTCGCC
>NZ_JAAGLU010000208.1 GCF_010550245.1 Streptomyces sp. SID12501 | reverse complement strand
GCCGCCGGGCATGGCTACCGGGTACGACAGCGCAGCGCAGAACAGACAGAGGGTGACAGAACGCAGAGGCGCGTCTTGAGGGGATCGCTTCAGCTGGTAGAGCTTCCAGCCCAGAGCGGCGACGAGCCCCAGGAGTAGCAGTTCCACGGGTTACAGCCACCCTCGCCGGTCACCGAGAGCCGCCTCCACCCGCCGAAGCGAGGGGTCGTCCGACAGCGGAGTAGAGCCGTCTAGCAGGGACGACCACTCCAGGATGATGGTGGCGACCAGTTCGACGGAGCACTCCTCGCCGTCGTCGTACGAGCAGCGGCGGGCGACGCGCTTGATCGTCTCGGGCGCGAAGACCGGCAGCATGGTGGCCCAGCCCTCGACGAAGACAGCCGTCTCCTCCTCGGAGTCGACCGTGGAGACTTCTTCCGTCGGACCGTCTGTCGTCTTCTCTGCGGCCCTTTCGTTCTCCGCGACGAGGATGTGCCCTATCTCGTGGAGCTTGATGTGATCTTGATGCAGGCGGGTTGTCTCCTGCTGGTACAGGATCACGTCGTAGTCGTCGTACTCGACCCACATCCCGGAGGGCCCCGGCTTCGGCAGCGGAGCTTCCCGCAGGTACAGGGGACGTCCCCGTCGGCGACTGAGCGCCTGGCAGAGTTCTTCGACGTTGAGCGGGGCAGTTATCCCGAGGTCTTGAAGCT
>NZ_JAAGLU010000207.1 GCF_010550245.1 Streptomyces sp. SID12501 | reverse complement strand
CAACGTCTCGCTGTCGCCGTTCGGCGGCACGTACTACGACATCGCGAACGGCTTCTCGACCAACGGCCTGCTCGGCGGCTACGGCGTGGACGTGTTCACGCTCGTGATCTTCGGCATCGCGGTGGTCGGGTACGCCGTGAGCCAGTGGCGCACCCGCATGGGCCGCATCGCGTACCAGCAGGTCGTCGAGGCGCTGCCGCTGTTCGTGCTCAAGCTCGTCGCGATCGCCGCGGTCGTCATGTGGTTCGGCTACCAGCTCGCGCAGTCCCGCGGCCTGCCGAACATCCTCATCGTGCTCGCGGTGCTGATCCTGGCCTACTCGGTCATGACGCAGCGCTCGGTGTTCGGCCGGAACATCTACGCGATCGGCGGCAACCTCAACGCCGCGCAGCTGTCGGGCGTCAAGGTCCGCCAGGTGACGTTCTGGACCTTCGTCAACATGGGCCTGCTGGCCGGTGTCGCGGGCGTCGTGTTCTCGTCCCGCATGAACGGCGCCCAGCCGGGCGCGGGCAACATGTTCGAGCTCGACGCGATCGCCGCGGCGTTCATCGGCGGCGCGTCGACGACCGGCGGCGTCGGCCGCGTGACGGGCGCCATGACCGGTGCCCTGATCATGGCCGTCATGAGCAACGGCATGCAGCTCATGGGCGTCCCGCAGTCCGTCCAGCAGATGGTCAAGGGCCTCGTGCTCCT
>NZ_JAAGLU010000206.1 GCF_010550245.1 Streptomyces sp. SID12501 | reverse complement strand
TACAACACCCTGTTCGACATCGAGTTCCCCGAGGGCGACCGCGCCGCCTTCATGGGCGCCGACGGCCGGATGAACCTGCGCCCCAACAACTCCTTCAGCTACGAGCCGTACGAGCCGGAGTACGGCAAGTACGGCGGCCGGGCCGGCGTCGAGTTGGCCGAGTGGCACTTCGCGCACTCCAGCGACCTCGTCATGGAGGCGCTGAGCGGGATGAACCTGCACGTGCGCACGGTCCTGCTGGGGACCTCGGCCCAGCTGATGATGGTGATGGCCGGGGTGTTCCTGCCCGACCGGGAGGAGCTCGGCGGCTACCTCGACCGCTACTACCAGTTCTGGCACCAGGCCTTCCCGGGCACGGGGTTCATCGGGTCGGCGGAGTACGACCGCACCTACGCGCAGACCGGCCCCGGGCTCGGGCGGCGGTTCGCCGCCGTCCTGGAGGCGGTCGGCTCCGGCGAGACCGGCCGGCTGCCCGGGTTCCTGGCCGGTTGGGCCGAGCACTGCCGGGAGTTGCGCCGGCGGGCCGAGGCCCTCGCCGTCTCGGGCGAGCTGGTGTTCCGGTCCTGGGACGGCAGTCGGGACGAGAAGGTGACCGACCCGGCGGTGGCGCTGCCGCTGCTGCTGTCCCCGTACATGCACATGACCAACAACCGGTTGCACGTGACCATCCGCGACGAGGCCTACCTGGCGCACC
>NZ_JAAGLU010000205.1 GCF_010550245.1 Streptomyces sp. SID12501 | reverse complement strand
CGCGACGTACGCCGTGACGCGGCAGGCGCTCGAGCGCGCGCGCAGCGGCGGCGGCCCCACGTTCGTCGAGGCGTTCACCTACCGCATGGGCGCGCACACGACGTCCGACCACCCGACGCGCTACCGCACGTCGGCGCAGGAGGAGCACTGGCGCCGCCGCGACCCGATCGAGCGGCTGCGCGCGCACCTCGACGGCACGGGCGAGCCCCCCGAGGTGTTCCAGGCGCAGCTCGCGAGCGAGGCCGACGCGTTCGGCGAGCACCTGCGCACGACCGTGCGCGCCATGGGCCGCCCCTCCGGGCCGTCGATGTTCGAGCACGCCTACGCCACGCCCCACGCGGTCGTCGACGCCGAGCGCGCGTGGTTCGAGCAGTACGAGCAGTCCGTCGTCGACCACGAGGGTCACCAGACGGGAGGCCACCGATGACCGTCACGTCCGACCGCACCACCGACCTGCCCCCGGCGCCGGCACCCGCGCCGTTCCCGACGGGCACGCAGCGGCTGCCGATGGCGAAGGCCCTCAACCTCGGCATGCGTCGCGCGCTCGCGAACGACCCGCGCGTGCTGCTCATGGGCGAGGACATCGGCCGCCTCGGCGGCGTGTTCCGCGTGACCGACGGCCTGTTCGCCGAGTTCGGCGAGGACCGCGTCGTCGACACGCCCCTGGCCGAGTCGGGCATCGTCGGCACCGCGA
>NZ_JAAGLU010000204.1 GCF_010550245.1 Streptomyces sp. SID12501 | reverse complement strand
CCCGGCCCGGGCGGACGGCCTTGATGCCGCGCTCGAGCGCCTCGCGCGTGCGCTCGACGAGCAGGCGCGAGTCCTCGTCGACGTCGCCCGCGAGGAACGTCGCGTTGGTGTCGCCGTGCACGCCGCCCACGTACGCCGTGACGTCGAGGTTGACGATGTCGCCGTCCTCGATCACGGTCGAGTCGGGGATGCCGTGGCAGATCACCTCGTTGAGCGACGTGCACAGCGACTTCGGGAAGCCGCGGTAGCCGAGCGTCGAGGGGTAGGCGCCGTGGTCGACGAGGAACTCGTGGCCGATCGCGTCGAGCTCGTCGGTCGTGACCCCGGGGGCCACGTGCCGGCCGACCTCCTGCAGCGCCTGGGCCGCGAGCCGCGCCGCGACGCGCACGCGCTCGACGGTGTCCGCGTCCAGCACGTCCGAGCCCCACCAGGGCGTCGGCATCGGCTTGTCGACGTACTCGGGACGTGCGACGTGCGCCGGGACCGTGCGTCGGGGGCCGACGCGGCCGGGGGTGAGGGCGGTGCGCGAGTGGACCGGCGGCATGACTGGCAGTCTACGTAGCGGCGGTGCCGCCCGGCCCGCCGGGACGGGAGGTGCCCTGGTGGCCGAGTTCTACTTCAACACCCGGACGTACGAGGTCGAGGAGGGTCCGCGCAGCGACTGGTCGCACCGCATGGGCCCGTACGCGACGCG
>NZ_JAAGLU010000203.1 GCF_010550245.1 Streptomyces sp. SID12501 | reverse complement strand
CATCGCCGACGTCTGCTCGCTGCCCATCGACGAGGCGCGCGACTTCATCGACGGCCTCGAGCTCGGCGAGCGCGAGCGCGCGATCGCCGCGCAGGTCGTCAAGGAGATCCAGGCGCGGCTCGGCTTCCTGCTCGACGTCGGCCTCGACTACCTGTCGCTCATGCGCCCCGCCGGCACGCTCTCGGGCGGCGAGGCGCAGCGGATCCGGCTCGCGACGCAGATCGGCTCGGGCCTCGTCGGCGTGCTGTACGTGCTCGACGAGCCGTCCATCGGGCTGCACCAGCGCGACAACCGCCGCCTCATCGAGACGCTCACGCGGCTGCGCGACCTCGGCAACACGCTCATCGTCGTCGAGCACGACGAGGACACCATCCGCACCGCCGACTGGATCGTCGACATCGGCCCCGGCGCGGGCGAGCACGGCGGTCGCGTCGTGCACTCGGGCGACCTCGAGGGCCTGCTCGCGTCGCAGGAGTCCGTCACGGGCGCCTACCTCTCGGGGCGGCGCTCGATCCCCATGCCCGCGACGCGGCGCCCCGTGGACCGCTCGCGGCAGGTCACGGTGGTCGGCGCACGCGAGAACAACCTGCGCGGCATCGACGTGTCGTTCCCGCTCGGCGTGCTCACGGCCGTCACCGGGGTGTCGGGCTCGGGCAAGTCGACGCTCGTGAACTCGATCCTCTACACGGTCATG
>NZ_JAAGLU010000202.1 GCF_010550245.1 Streptomyces sp. SID12501 | reverse complement strand
TGCGGGGATGGATGCAGTATTACGGGGCCTTCAACAGGTCGGCCCTGTTTCCCCTCTTGAAACGGATCAACGCCTACTTGGTCCGGTGGTTGCGCGGTAAATATCGGAAGCTGCGGCGGAGTTGGGCAGCGACCTTTCGTGTGTGGTGGTCTGGGGTGGATCGACATCCCCGGTTCTTCGCGCACTGGGTCTGGATGCCCAAGCCTGCCCGGGTCTGGTGACCAGGACGACAAGAGCCGTATGACGGGAGACTGTCACGTACGGACTCTGTGGGAGCCCGGGGGCGAAATTCCCCCGGGCCACCCGGCTGCGCGAGGGATCCCCGGTAGCGAGCAAGTACGAGTTCATCGAAACGATGCGGCTCGACACCACGGAGTACGCGCATTCCGTCGAGTTCATGTGTGAACGACTCGACGTGTCCAAGTCCGGCTACTACGAATGGCGGGGCCGCCCGGATTCCGCAACAGCCCAGCGGCGCGAGGAGTTGAAACTGCTCATCAAGAAGGCATTCGGCATGTCGGACAGCACCTACGGATACCGGCGCGTCCATGCTCAGCTCGCCCGATGGGGCCACACCGCCGGCCTGGAGCTGGTCCGCCTGCTGATGCGCGAGTTGGGCCTGGTGTCCTGCCAGCCAGAGCCGACACGGTGGTCGCTCACCCAGGCCGCGGCCGGCGACGTCCCGGACCACGTCGG
>NZ_JAAGLU010000201.1 GCF_010550245.1 Streptomyces sp. SID12501 | reverse complement strand
CTGTCAGAGGACTCGATCAGGCACGCGCTACGCAACCACGTCGACCTGTTCGACGTGGGAGACGGGATGACGATGGTCATCGGTCCGGACCGCAGCGGCGGTCTCGTCGAGGTCGGCGTCGTCGAGCGCTACGACGACCTGTACGTCGCACACGCCATGCCCGCACGACCGAAGTTCCTGAGGTGATGCCGATGCCCCGCTCGCTGGACGAGATGATGGCCCAGGCGGACGACCTGGCCGACCGCTTCGAGGCGTACGAGCCCGAGCCCGGTGACCGTGACACCGTCTCTCCTCTCACGCAGCTGCGGCTCGCGGCCCTCAAGCGCGCCGAGGCCGAACGTGAGATCGCCGAGGCCGTCGCGAACGCCCGTCGCGCGGACACGTCGTGGAAGGTGATCGGCGCTGCTGTCGGGACGAGCGGCGAGGCGGCGCGTCAGCGGTACGGCAAGCGCGCGTCCTGAGAGACAGGCACTCCCGCCAAGCCCTTCAGGAAGCGCCCACCGCCCTTCGAACCGCTCGAGGTAGCCGCGCCCGGCCCGGCGCAAGGGGTCGGGCGGGGTCCGACGTCGCCGGTGCGCGGGTCTCCGGCTCGACGCCCGCCCTCTCCGCTGAGCCCGTGCGGCACGCGACTCACGGGACGACGACCGTCATGCCCCCGGCGCCGGGCCGCGCGAGGCCTGCGAGCGCGTCCGCCGCG
>NZ_JAAGLU010000200.1 GCF_010550245.1 Streptomyces sp. SID12501 | reverse complement strand
GACCGGATGCACGTGCGGAAACCGGTGGCCGAGACCGTACCGGCGACGGAGAGCGCGGAGGCCGGCGGCTGGCACCGGTACGCGCAGCGGGTGGAGCGGCGGCCGTGGTGGTTCCTGGCCGGCGGAGTGGTGCTGCTGGCCGTCCTGTCCTTCCCGGTCTTCTTCATCCAGCTGGGTCACATCGGCGACGGCGCCGACCCGAAGTCGTTCACCGACCGGCGCGCCTTCGACCTGATGTCCAGCGCCTTCGGCCCCGGCTCCAACGGCCCCCTGACCCTGGTCATCGACCAGAGCGAGGTGCCTTCGTCCGACCGTTCCGCCCTCGCCGACCAGGCGCAGAAGGCACTGACGAACATCCCGGACGCGGCCGTGATCACCCCGCTGACCGCCACATCGGACGGCGACGTGCTGACCGCCACCGCCTACTCGGTGGCCGCCCCGCAGGACGAGCGGACCACCTCCCTGACGAACCACCTCACCGACGACGTCCTGCCGCAGGCCGTCTCCGGCACCGACGCCAGCACGTACGTCACCGGCACGACCGCCGCCCAGGTCGACTTCCTGGACATCGTCTCCAGCCGGCTGCCGCTGATCATCGCGGTCGTCGTGGCCCTGGCCTTCCTGGTGATCCTGGCCGTCTTCCGGGGGCTGCTCGTCGCGGTGAAGGCCGCCGTGCTCAACGTCCTGTCGATCGCCGCGCCG
>NZ_JAAGLU010000001.1 GCF_010550245.1 Streptomyces sp. SID12501 | reverse complement strand
TTGCCACCGACGCACCCGAAACTGGGGACCGACCATCAGTCACGGGTCGGGGTTCATCTGTTCCTCTCTTCTAGTAGAACCACTGCTCGATAGCGACTTCGTGTCGCACTCCTTGCGGGACTTGAAACGGGGCGAACTCATCTTCGGGCCCTTGCGCTCACCCTTGAGGGAGCCGAAGAAGTTGCGGTACGCGGTCTCGGCATCGCACAGGGACTGCTGGAGCACCACCGCGGAGACCTCGCCCAGCCAGGACCGTTCCGCTGTCCGCTTGGCCTCGGTGATCAGGCGCGTGGACAGCTCCCCGGCTCTGGGGAACGGCTCCCCGGCCCGGCGGGCGTCTTCACGGGCGCGGACCGCGTCGTTGAACACGACACGGGCGCACCCGAACGCCTTCGCCAGTGCGGTGCGCTGGCCGGTGTCCGGGTACACGCGGAAGCTGTACCGAAGCTGCATGACCAGCACGGTACATACTTGGGTTATGGGCGAGACACAGAAGATCAGAACTGGCAGGCACTGCACTTTCGTCATGCACGTTCACTTGGTCTTCGTGACCAAGTTCCGGCACAAGGTGTTCACCGATGCCCACTTGAAACGCATGGAGGAGATCATGCGGTCGGTGTGCGCGGACTTCGAATGCGAGCTGGTGGAGTTCAACGGCGAGGACCACCACGTCCACCTGCTGGTGAACTTCCCGCCCAAGGTCGCCGTCACCAAACTCGTCAACTCCCTCAAGGGCGTCTCCTCCCGCCGCCTGCGCCAGGAATTCCCCGACCTGGTACGCCACTACTGGCGCGCCAACAAACTCTGGTCCGGTTCCTACTTCGCCGGAACCGTCGGCGGCGCCCCGCTCTCCATGGTCAAGCAGTACATCGAACAGCAGAACCAGCCGGTGTGAGCACCCCCGGCTCCGCCGGACCTGAATCCGCGACGCTCCGCGTCGCCCCCACCAGATTCGCCTCACCACCGGCCTGAAGGCCGATGCACTGCGAATGAATTCCGGTAGCGGGAGAAGAGCCCGCGTACGGACGCGCGGAGCGACTCGTCGCCCTGTGCGTAGAGGGCGATCAAGTCCCGCAGCGCCGACTCGGCCTCCGCCCGGACACCTGCCTCGTCCAGCGGGGCCGGTCCCTGCCGCATCCTCGTCACCCAGTCGGGATCGGTGACGTCCACCGGGTGCTCCGCGATGGACCGGACGGCCGCGTCGACCAGAGCGACCCGTTGCTCGATCTCCTCGATCCCGGTCGGCTGCTCCATGTCCCGATCCTCCAACAGGCGCTCAGCGTTCGGTCTTCTGCAGCGCGGGCTCGGGTGTCCGGTCCGCGACCGGCGTGACCGTGTCTCCGCTCTGGTGTTTTGCCCGCTGGATCTGTTCGTAGACATGGGCCCGCAGTTCGGCGAAACGGGGGCTGGAGCGGGTGTGCAGCTGGTCGCGTTCGTCGGGGAGGTCGATGGTGAGGTCCTCCTGCACGACGGTCGGCGACTTGGACAGGATGACGGTGCGCTGGCCGAGGTAGACGGCCTCGTCGATGTCGTGGGTGACGAACAGGACGGTGACCCCCAACTCCTGCCACAAGTGCCTGATGAGGTCCTCCAGTTCGGCACGGGTCTGGGCGTCGACGGCCGCGAAGGGTTCGTCCATCAGCAGCACCTTCGGTTCGAAGGCGACGGCGCGGGCGATGGCGACGCGCTGCTGCATACCGCCCGACAACTGCCAGGGATAGGCCTGGTGGGCGTCGGCCAGGCCCACGACTTCAAGTGCGTGGTCCACCAGTTCCCGTGTCCGGGCCTTGCCGAGCTTCTTGCGGCGCAGGGGCAGGGCGACGTTGTCGCGGACGTTCATCCAGGCGAACAGGGAGCGGCCGTACTCCTGGAAGACGACCGCCATCCCGGGCGGGGGCCCGGCGACCGGGCTTCCGTCCAGGAGTACTTCGCCGTCGGTGGGGGCGAGCAGTCCCGCCATGCACTTCAGCAGCGTCGTCTTGCCGCAGCCCGACGGCCCGACCAGGCAGACGAGTTCACCGGCGCCGATATGGAACGTCAGGTTCCGCAGGGCTTCGACGTTGCGGTTCCGTCCGGTGTAGATCTTCTGCAGGTTGCGTACGTCGAGCATCGACGGCTCCGTTTCAGGGGTTGCGCTGGGCGCGGCGCAGGCCGTGGTACCAGGCCAGGACCCGGTTCTCGGCGAACCGGAAGAGCAGGGAGAGGAGGAAGCCGAGGATGCCGAGGAGCAGGACGCCGCTCCACATCTCAGGGATGGCGAACGAGCGCTGGAACTGCACGATCGTGAAGCCGAGGCCGTTGCTGGCGGCGAACATCTCGCTGATGACCATGAGGATGATGCCGATCGACAGGGCCTGGCGCATGCCCGTGACGATCTGCGGGCTCGCCGCGCGCAGCACCAGATGCCGCAGGCGTGCGGTACCGGTGATGCCGTAGGACCGGCAGGTGTCGCTGAGCACCTCGTCCACGGCGCGGACGCCTTCCACGGTGTTGAGCAGGATCGGCCACACGCAGCCGCTCACGATGACGATCACCTTCATGGTGTCGCCGATGCCCGCGAACAGCATGATCACCGGTACGAGCACGGGCGGCGGGATGGCCCGGAAGAGTTCCAGGACCGGCTCCAGGACGTCCCGTACGACCCGCCGCATCCCGACCAGAAGGCCGAGCCCCACTCCGACCACCACGGCGAGGAGATATCCGGTCGCCAGGCGCAGGAGACTCGGGACGACGTCGGACAGCAGCCGGTCCCCCGTCCAGACCTTCCCGAAGGCCTCCAGGATGGCGGACAGCGGCGGGACGTAGAAGTCGGTGCTGTCGGCGGTGGCGTACCACCACACGGCGAAGAGGACGGCGGGCAGGCCCAGGAGGATCAGGGCGCGTCGCAGGACGGTGAGGACGGTCATACGGCCACCTCTGTGCGTACGGACTGGTGCCAGTGCAGTGCCCGTCGCTCGACCGCTCGCGCCACCAGGTTGACGGCGACGCCGAGCAGTCCCGTGACCAGGACCAGGGCGTAGACCTGCGGCACGGCTCCGGACGTCTGGGCGACGGCGATCTCCTGGCCGAGTCCGGGTGCGCCGATGACGAGTTCGGCGGTGACGGCGAGGATGAGCGCGACGGTGGCGGCCAGCCGTATGCCAGTCATCACGTACGGCAGGGCGGTGGGCCACATGACGTGGCGCAGCCGTCCCCAGGTGCCGAGCTGATAGCTGCGGGCGGTGTCGTCCGCGACCGGGTCGACGTCCTGGATGCCGGCCAGGACCTGGACGAGGACCTGCCAGAAGGAGGCGTACACCACGAGCAGGAGCTTCGATCTGAGGTCGGCGCCGTAGAGCAGGACAGCTATGGGGATCAGGGCGACGGACGGGATGGGGCGCAGGAACTCGATGGTGGAGGCGGTGACCGCGCGCAGTACGGGTATCGAGCCGATGACCAGTCCGGCGGCCACGCCCGCCACTACGGAGATGGCCAGGCCCAGGCCCCAGCCGGTGAGGGTGTCGCCGAGCGCGGTCCAGAACGCCTGTTCGGCGAGCAGGTGCCACAGGGCGCGGACGGTCTCCGAGGCCGGGGGCAGATAGTCGGCCGACACCAGGCCGGTGTGCGGCAGTACTTCGAGCACCGCGACGAGCCCGGCGATTCCGGCCAGGCCGCGCAGCGGTGCGACGGCCCGCTCCGGCAGCCGCCGGGCGGGGGCTCCGCCGGGACCGGTGCCGGTCCCGGCGGAGCCCGCCACGTCGGTGGTGGCGGTGCGGGTCATGAGAACAGGGCGTTCAGGTCGGGCTTCTTGCCGTCGAAGAGGCCGTCCTGTTCGCCGAGGGAGGCGAGCTTCTCCAGCGAGGCCATGTCGACCTCCGCCGGCCAGTTGGGCAGCGTGACCTTGTTCAGGACATCGCCGCTGAGCTTGGTGTAGGCGGTGAGGATCTGGCGGGCCTCGTCCGGGTGGTCGGTGGCGTACTGGAGGGACTCGCTCATGGCGGCGGCGAACTTCTTGACCAGGTCCGGCTTCTGTTTCACGAGCTGGGTGGAGGTGAAGTAGGTCGCCACGGTGAGCTTCGGGTCCGTCTCGGCGAACGGCGAGGCAACGACGCGGGCGCCCTGCGCCTTGGCGATCGTCATCGCGGGATCGCCCATCCAGGCGGCGTCCACCCGCCCGCCGTCCAGCGCGGCCGGCATCTGATCGAACGGCATTTCGACGAACTTGACCTTCGACGGATCGCCGCCTGCCAGCCGGACCGACTCGCGCACCGTGGTGGACCCGATGTTCTGCAGGGTGTTGACGGCGACCGTGTGCCCGGCGAGGTCCTTGGCCGACTTGATCGCGCTGTCCTTCTTGACGGCCACACCGGTGACATCGCCACCGACCTTGCCGTTGGAGGCCGCGCCGTTGACCACGGACTTGATCGGTACGCCCTTGACCTGGGCGATCATCAGCGAGGTGGTGTTGCTGAACCCGAACTGGAACTGATCACTCACCACACCGGGGATGATCGCCGCGCCGCCCTGGGCGCTCACCATCTCCAGTTCGATACCCCGGCTGCTGAAGAACCCCTTCTTCTGGCCCAGATAGAGCGGGGCCACATCGATGATGGGGATGATGCCGACCTTGACCTGCGTGGTCTTGTCGCCGCCCGAGGACGACGACCCACTGTCTGCCGGGTCCGACGACCCGCATCCGGCCGCGCCGACGACCGTGAGCACTACTACGGCAAGCCCGAAAATGCGCCTTTGCATGGGCCTCTCCTGACGGAAGCAACGCTGGATGGGTGAACGCCCCGAGATGACGGAGCGAGTCGCGCGGACCTGCGTGACCCCAATGTTGTGCACTTTCTTGACGGCCGCAATGTACACACCTATGTTCGCGATGTCAGTACTCAGGACAAGAGAGGCCCCGACAACTTCGACGAGCACGGCCACCGCCGGCGAGGCCCAGGCAAAAAGGAGTTCCGTTCGTGCAGCCCCGTATGCGAATCCGCGGCCCCGTCGGCCAGATGTCCCCGTGACCTCGCCCATACCCCCTGACGTCGGGGATCCGCAGGGCGGCCGTACCCTTTCCGACGTGCACGACGAGAACACCAAGGCCGCGGAGGAAACCCCCGCCGGACCGCAGCCGCGCCCCCAGTCGCTCATGTTCGCCCTGTTCGGCAGCTACGTCCTGGAGGAGGGACTCGGACACGTGTACTCGGGCAGCATCATCGATGTGCTCGCCCGCGCCGGAGTCGGGGAACACGCCGTCAGGTCCACCCTCACCCGCATGGTGAACCGAGATCTGCTGCAGCGCCAGCGCCAGGGACGCAGGATGTACTTCGGCCTGACCGCCCAGACGGAACAGATCCTCTGGGACGGCAGGAGACGCCTCTGGCAGACCAGTGCCGTCAACGAGGACTGGGACGGCACCTGGACGCTCCTCGGCTTCTCACTGCCCGAGTCCTGGCAGCGCCAGCGGCACGATCTGCGCTCCCGGCTCACCTGGTCGGGCTTCGGCGCCCTGTACAGCGGACTGTGGATCGCGCCCGGCGACATCGACGCCTCCCCGCTCGTCTCCGAGCTCGGCCTCGCCGCCCACGTCAAGATCTTCCATGCCTCGGCCGACGACGCCACCGACATCGGCCTGATGATCCGCGACACCTGGGACCTGGCCGGTATCGGCGCCCGGTACGCCGACTTCGACAGGCGCTGGTCCACCTGGCCCGGCACCGTTTCCGACGACCCGCTCGGTGTCCGGCTGCGCGTGATCAGCGAATGGCTGGACACCATCCGCACGGACCCACGGCTCCCCGCCGGCCATCTGCCCCCCGACTGGCCGGCCCTCTCGGCCCAGGAGACCTTCCACCGCATCGTGGAACAGACCGAGGCCCCCGCCCGCCGGATGGCCACCGAACTCCTGGAGACCACACCGGTGCGGGTGCCCTGAGGCGAGCCCTGACGTGAGCGCCGACGTACCGGTGCCGACCCGGGAGGGGATCAGGTGCCGACGGTCCGGCCGTCAGAGTCGATCCGCGTCCAGGGGCCGTCGTAGGTGCTGCCTTCGACGTTGCGGATCACCACAGTGGTTCCGAGGCCTTCCGGTCACGTCTGCCGCAACGGCTCGTACACCTCCGCGCCGATACCGAACGTCCAGGCCACTCCCTCGCGGGCCGTGCGGGTCGTCGGCGGCACCCTCAGCCAGTAGGTGCGGCTCGTACCGTCCGGCTCCGGTGTGGAGTTGACGACCTCGACCATGACCACGTCCTCGTCGCCGACGAGTTCGACCCGCCACAGCACCCCCGTCTCGTCACGGTGGACGGGTGTCGCGCCGGACTCGTCCAGGTACCGGTCGTAGCCGTAGTACTCCAGCATCACCCGGCGGAGTTCGGCGTTCTCCTCGGCGCGGATCCGCTCCGGGGTCAGCTCGGCCAGCTCGTCCAGGAAGTCCCGTGGCACGGGCATGCCGCGCCAGGCGTACAGCTCGAACCCGTCCGCGTAGCCGAGCGCCGGGCCGTCGCCGCGGTCCAGGCGGCCCGCTTCGTCGCGGTGCAGGGCCAGAGGGCGTTCGCTGACGATCGCCGTCCTCTCGTAGGGCCACCACCAGCCCGCGTCGCGCGCCACCGCGGCGAGGCCCGCCAGGGGGCTGTCGTCGCCGGACTCGAACGCGCACAGCCAGGCCGCGTCGTGCTGTCCCAGCGCGGCGTCCAGAAGCAGCAGCCGGACCTGTGTCTCCTCCTTGCGGTCGGCGGCCAGTTCCTCGACGATTCCCGCCCGCACCCGGTCGACCAGGGTGCGGGTCGACTCCCACAGGCCCGCTCCCGTGGCCCGCCAGTGCCCGCTCCACAGCTCCGGCCCCAACCGCGCGTGCAGCCGCTCACGCTCGGCGGCCCAGGGCGCGCCCAGCACGGCGTTGCGGGCACCTGCGCCGAGGGGGCCGAGCGCCGAACCGTCCGGGTGAGTGGCCGCCATGAGCATCCGCACCGCCTCACGGGGCGAGCGCGCCCACAGAATGCGCTCGGGTTCCGGCAGTCCCGCGCGCCGGTAGGCGAGTCGGACGCCTTCCTCTGCCGCCGCCCGGTCCCCCGGTCCCGTCGCTGCCGCCGCCGCCCGCCAACTGCCCTGATCCTTCAACGCCGTTCCTCTCCCCAGTGCTGTGCCCGGCCGCATCCCCGTGCCGCCCGGTCCTTCGCTTCCCCCGCTTGCCCCGTGCTGTCAGTCGGCGACGACGCGCACCGAACCCGGGATGTACTCCCGCTGCCGGATCACCCTGTACCAGCCCTTCGGGAGCGAGATCGCCGCATGCTCCTCGTGCACGACACGCGCACCCTCGGGCACGTGCAGCAGCATCGGCCCGAACACCCCCGCCTCCCGGATCAGGCGTCCCGGACCCGCCACCGCATGGGCGTGTCCGGTGACTTCACCGAGGGCCAGGACGAGTCTGCCGCGGCCGTCACGCGGTTCGGACGCCGCGTCGACCGCGTACTCCGGCACCGCGCCCTCGGCCAGCGCCACGATCAGAACGTCTCCTTGCCGGTACATGGGTCTCCCTCCCGATGCGGCACGCCGTGTGCCATGGAACGACCGTAGAGGCGGGCACTGACAATCGGTCCTGGCTGCCGGGCCGGGCCGTCGTGGCCCATGTGTGGCGTCCGGTCAGCTGCCGCTCACCCAAGGGCCGTTGGGCCGTGCGGGAGGCCCCAGTTCGCGGCGTTGTCAGTGGGGCTTGGTAGAACTCCACTACCTGGATGCGATCGGCGCGCGCCAGGACCAGCACCACGACAGCCGACCCAGCGGTCTCAGCATCAGGGAGCAGGCACGCATGACCATCGGTAGCCACCTCGGGGAATTCCACGGCCTTCCGGCCTTCACCTTCCCCGACGCCGGTGACGCGTCGACGGACGTGTCCGCCCTTCCGTCGCCCGAGTCCGTCGCCTGGCGCATCGCCGTGGACCCCTACGACTCCAAGGAGCAGTGGGAGCAGGCCTTCGCCCGCTTCCTGGAGACCGTCGACACCCAGCGCGTCCGCGCGCTGATCGTCGGCACGTGGAGCGACGTCAACGAGAGCGGCCCCGACGCCGTGATCGGCGCTCTGGTGGCGGCTCGCGACCAACTGCCCGCCCTGTGCGGCCTGTTCCTGGCCGACATCGTGATGGAGGAGAGCGAGATCTCCTGGATCAACCAGGGCGACGTCACTCCTCTCCTGGAAGCCTTTCCCGACCTGGAGGAGTTCGGAGTCCGCGGGGGCAACGACCTGGTCCTCACCGCCGTCCGTCACGAGCGGCTGCGCAAACTGACGGTGGAGACCGGCGGCATGCCCGTCGAGGTGGTGCGCGGTGTCGCGGGCAGCGATCTGTCCGCCCTGGTCGAACTCGACCTGTGGCTCGGCACGTCCGAGTACGGCGGCGATGCCGACGTGGCCGACCTGGAGCCCTTCTTCGCGGGCACCAGGCTGCCGAACCTCACGCGTCTCGCCCTGCGCAACAGCGAGATCCAGGACGCCATCTGTACGGCGCTCGCGTCCGCCCCGGTGGTGGCGCGTCTGGAGGTGCTCGACGTGTCGATGGGCGTGCTCACCGACGACGGTGCGACGGCGCTGCTGACCGGTCAGCCGTTGACGCATCTGAAGAAGCTCGACCTGCACCACAACTACCTCAGTGAGGCGCTGCGCACCCGGCTGCTGGAGACCCTGGAGCCCGCCGGTGTGGAGGTCGACGCCGATCCCGAGGACGCCGACTCCGACGAGGACGACGACGGCGAGGTCTGGCGCTTCGTCTCGGTGGGCGAGTAGCACACCGGCGTCCGGACGAAGCAGCCAAGGCACACAGGGGGATGGGGAGCGGCATGCGGTACACGGAGACGGGGAGCGCCTCGCCGAGGTGGGTGGTGGTCGCCAACGGGGACAACCGTCGGGTGAGCCTGTTCGCCGCGGCCACCGAGGCCGCCGGGCACGGCACGCCTCGCGTGGTCGAGTGGCGCGACATGCTGCGCGAGGGCGGACACGACTTCGCCGACGACGAACTCGTCCGCCTCGACTCTCCCGGGGAGAACGCCGAGGTGGACGCCCTGTTGCGCGATGTGGACGATCCGACGCGGGTTGAGGGGTCCGCGCGCTGGTACGGGCGGTTCGTGGAGTGCGTGGCCTCGTTGCGGGGCGGGCGACGGCTCGACGACACGGTGGATCTGGCCGTGATGTTCGACAAACGGCTGTGTCACGACCGGCTCGTCCGGGCGGGCGTGCCGGTGCCACCGTCCCCGACTTCCGGGGGAGTGGCGCCGGTGCGGGACTGGGTGGACGTACGGGGCCTCATGGAGGAGGCGGGCCTGCGGCGTGTCTTCGTCAAGCTCGCGCACGGTTCCTCCGCCTCCGGTGTCCTGGCGATCGAGACGACCGCGTCGGGCCGTATCCGCGCGACCACGTCCGTGGAGCGGACCGAGGAGGGCCGGCTCCACAACTCCCTGCGCGTGCGCCGCTACACCGAGGAGCGGGAGATCGCCGCGATCGTCGACACGCTCGCTCCGGACGGGCTGCACATCGAGCGGTGGCTTCCGAAGGCGTCGCTCGGCGGCCGGTCGGCGGATCTGCGCATCGTGGTCGTGGGCGGCCGGGCCACCCACGCCGTGGTCCGCACCAGCCGGTCCCCGCTGACGAATCTGCATCTGGGCGGGACACGCGGCGACCTGGCGGCCGTTCGGGCGCTGGCCGGTGACCGGTGGGCCGCGGCCCTCGAAGCGAGTGAGCAGGCCGCGGCCTGCTTCCCCGGAACCCTGTGTGTCGGTGTCGATCTGCTGCCGGCCGTCGGCTGGCGCCGCTTCGCCGTCGGCGAGGTCAACGCGTTCGGCGACCTGCTCCCCCGCCTCACCGGCCTCCCCGGCAGCGGGGCGGAGGGCCTGGACACGTACGCCGCCCAGGTCGCCGCCGCCGTCGCCTTCTCCCCCGGCCGCCCGTCCGGGACACCAGGGCCGGCCGCGTCACCCGTACCGCCCGCATCACCCGTACGACCGCACGAGCTGCCGAGGAACACACATGCCACCGTCTGAGCCCCATCCCGCCCCGGCCGACGGGCCGGACATGAACCAGGTGGTGGGCCGCGACGACCTGCTGCTGCTCACCCTGGACACCCTCCGCCACGACGTGGCCGTCGAACTCGCCGCCGCCGGGCGGCTGCCCAACCTGACCGCGCACCTGCCGGGCGGCACCTGGGAGAAGCGCCACGCTCCCGGGAGCTTCACCTACGCCTCCCACCAGGCGATGTTCGCGGGCTTCCTGCCCACACCGGCCATGCCCGGACCACATCGGCGCCTGTTCGCGGCCCGGTTCGCGGGCAGCGAGACGACAGCGGAGGGCACGTACGTCTTCGACACCCCGGACCTCGTGTCCGGCCTGGCCGCGCACGGCTACCGCACGGTGTGCGTCGGAGGCGTCGGCTTCTTCAACAAGCAGGGCGCCCTGGGCGACGTACTGCCCGGGTTCTTCCAGGAGAGCCACTGGGAGCCGGAGTTCTCGGTGGCCTCCCCTACCTCCTTCGAGGCGCAGGTGGCACGCGCCGAGAAGACGGTCTCCGAACTGCCGCCGGAGCAGCGGCTGTTCCTCTTCCTGAACGCCTCCGCGCTGCACCAGCCGAACTGGTTCCACCTCCCCGGCGCGACCCGCGAGGCGGGCGACAGCCGGCTCACGCATGCCGCCGCGCTGGAGTACGTCGACCGTCATGTCGGGCGGCTGTTCGCGGCGATGAGTTCGCGCCGACGCTGCTTCGCCATCGTCTGCTCCGACCACGGCACCGCCTACGGGGACGACGGTTACACCGGTCACCGCCTCGCCCACGAATCCGTGTGGACCGTGCCCTACGGCCACTTCTTCCTGGAGCCGTCCGCATGAGCACGACCATCATGTCAGCGGACGACTCGGCGGGCACCGCCGCCCGCCCGCCACGGCCGTACCAGAGCTATACGTACGCGTACCCGCACAAGACCGCCTACCGGCCGCTCACGCCGGGGCCCCGGCTCGCGGACCTGTGGGCCGGCGAGTCTCGCCAAGCGCTGTCCCTGTACCTGCACATCCCGTTCTGCGAGGTCCGCTGCGGCTTCTGCAACCTGTTCACCCGTATCGGCGCGCCGGACGGTCTGACGGGCCGCTACCTGGACGCCCTGCGGCGCCAGGCCGCCGCCGTCCGTGAGGCCCTGGGCGACGCACAGCCCCCGCGGTTCGCCAACGCCGCGTTCGGCGGCGGCACTCCGACCTTCCTGGAGGCCGCCGAGCTGGAGCGCCTGTGCGACATCGCCGAGCTGGAGATGGGCGTGGACCTGCGGGCCGTCCCGCTGTCCGTGGAGGCGTCGCCGTCCACGGCCACGGCCGACCGGCTCGCCGTGCTGGTCGAGCGGGGCGCCACCCGCGTCAGCCTCGGCGTGCAGAGCTTCGTCGAGGAGGAGGCGCGGGCCGCCGTACGCCCGCAGCACAGGTCCGACGTCGAGGCGGCGCTGACCCGGATCCGCGAGGCCGGCGTGCCCGTCCTCAACATCGACCTGATCTACGGAATCGACGGTCAGACGGCGGCCAGTTGGCGCTACTCGCTCGACGCGGCCCTCGCCTGGCGCCCCGAGGAGATCTATCTGTACCCCCTCTACATCCGCCCGCTCACCGGCCTCGGCCGCCACACCGACCCGCCGGCAGCCGACCGGGAGTGGGACGAGCAACGCCTGCGCCGCTACCGGGAGGGCCGCGACCATCTCCTCTCCCAGGGCTACGAGCAGGTGTCGATGCGCATGTTCCGGCGCTCGGACGCGCCGCCGCAGGGCCCGGACGACTACGCCTGCCAGACCGACGGCATGATCGGTCTGGGCTGCGGTGCCCGTTCGTACACCTCGCGGCTGCACTACTCCTTCGACTACGCGGTGTCGATGCGGGAGATACGCGGCATCATCGACGACTACACCGCCACCGAGGACTTCTCCCGCGCGCTGCACGGGCGCCCGGTCGACGAGGACGAGGCACGGCGCAGGCATCTGCTGCAGTCGCTGCTCCAGGCCGAGGGCATGCCCGTCGCGGAATACCGGCTGCGGTTCGGTTCGGACCCGTTCGACGACTTCCCCGCCGAGCTGGACACACTCGCCGCCCGTGGCTGGCTCGACGGCGACCGGGCGGAGCGGCTGCGACTGTCCGCCGAGGGACTGGCCCACTCGGACGCCATCGGCCCCGACTTCTTCTCACCGGACGTGCGCGACGCCATGGCCGCCTACGAGACGAAGTGAGAGGCGTCCGGTGGATCTGACACTGCTGTACCGAGGGCCGCTCTCCTCCTGCGACTACGACTGCCCCTACTGCCCGTTCGCGAAGCGCCGCGACACCACAGCGCAGTTGCGCGCCGACCGTGCGGCACTGGAGCGGTTCACGGCGTGGGCGTGCGAGCAGCGGGAGGACGGCCTGTCGGTGCTCTTCACCCCGTGGGGCGAGGGGCTGGTCCGCTCCTGGTACCGGCGCGCTCTCGTGGAACTCTCGCACCAGCCGCACATACGCCGGGTCGCGATCCAGACCAACCTGAGCTGCCGCACCGACTGGCTGGCGGACGCGGACCGCGACACCGTCGCCCTGTGGTGCACCTACCATCCGGGGCAGACGCCCTACGAACGGTTCCTGGCCAAGACGTACGAGCTGTCCGCCCTCGGGGTCCGCTTCAGCGTCGGCATAGTCGGCGTACCGGACCATCTGGAGCACGCGCGACGGCTGCGCGCCGAGCTGCCGGAGCATGTCTACCTGTGGGTGAACGCGGCCGAAGGGCATACCTACACGGACGAGCAGGCCGACCGGTGGGCAGAACTCGACCCACTCTTCCCGTTCAGCCGCCACCCGCACCGATCGGCGGGCCTGCCGTGCCGCACCGGTGAGTCGGTGCTCTCGGTGGACGGTGAGGGCGCGGTGCGCCGCTGTCATTTCGTCCGCGCGGAGCTGGGAAATCTGTACGACGGCTCCTACCGTGCCGCGCTTCGCCCGCGGGCCTGTCCCTCGGAGATGTGCGACTGCCACATCGGATACGTGCACCTGGAGACGCTGCCGCTGTACGACGTGTTCGCCGGCGGCGTCCTGGAGCGGATTCCGCGGGCCGTCCCGCACCGGCCGCTCCTGCCGCTGGTCCCGTACGCGCGAAGTGGCATCGGCGCGGCTGCCATGACAGGGTCGCCTGAGTCGTGAACGTGCTGTTGGTGAGAGGAAGTTCGTGGACACGCAGACCTGGGACGCACTGGCCGTATCGATGAAGAACGCGTACGTCGCGGGCCCGGGCGAGGGGGCGGTACCCCGCCCGGTCATCATGCCGCTGGTCCGCGGTGAACTCGTCGGCCTGATCTGGCTGCGTCCCGTCGAGACCGGCAAGGACGCGCTCACGGGCATCGCCCAGTTGTCGAACATCGCCGCGGCGGCCGGTGCCGACGAGGTCGTCCTCGCCTGGGAGACGCAGGACGTCGCCGCGTCCTGCGAGTTGCCGGTCGCCGACCCCGCGCCGTGCCTGAACCTGGTGCACGCCACGAAGGACGGCCACACCCTGCACCGCTTCCCCTACGCCGAGCGGGCCGTCGCCGACTCCCCCGTGGGCCGAGCCACGGTCGAACCGCAGTGGCTCCCCGCGCCGGAACCCCAGCGGGACGGCGAACTGATCCCGCCGGTCCGGGCCGCGGTCGACTACTCCTTCATCCCGCTCGAGATCGACCATCCCTCCCCCTTCGGCGTCACCGTCGTCCTCATGGAGGAGGACGGCTACAGCGTGCGCCTGACCGAAGCGTTCGCCCTCTGACGACCGGTCAACGGCCCGATCCGACGATCCGCGCCGAACACGACGGGCTCGCCCCCGAACCGTGACCCGCGCCGGACTGAGCCGCCCTCGGGCGGCGACCTTCGCGACGTGCGCGGGAATCCACAAGAGGAGACCGCGGTCTGTCAGTACTCTGGCGCGGTGATGACCAACACGCTCTTGTCGAGAGCCGTGAGCGGCACCGCCGACCCGCCCCTGCTTCCTCTGCCGGATCGTGTCTCAAACCTTCTGTCGGAGCTGGGAAGTCCGCCCCGGCTGGCGGCTCATCTACGGGCTGTCCACGACGTCGCGCACCAGTTGGTCGACTGGATGGAACAGCACTGCCCCGCTGTGCTGTTCGACCGCGAGGCGGTGCTCTTCGGGGCAGCCACTCATGACGTGGGAAAAACGGTGCACCACGGCGAGCTCTCGGGGCCCGGATCGGCTCACGAGGAGGCCGGGCAGACCCTTCTGCTCGACCACGGCGTCAGCCCGGACCTGGCGCGCTTCGCCGCGACTCACGCGTCATGGGTGGACACGCGTGTCGGCCTGGAGGACTTGCTCGTCAGCCTTGCCGACAAGATCTGGAAGAACAAGCGGGTCCCTGACCTGGAAGATCTTGTCGTGGCCCGGCTGGCCGAAGCCAGTGGCCGAGCGGCATGGGAAGAGTTCATCGCGCTCGACGAGGTCCTCACCCACATCGGCGACGAGGCCGACCAGCGCTTGGCGTTCCAGGCATCCTTTCCGATCTACGGCTGAGGATCGAGGGTCCCCCTCTCTCACCTCCGCGTCAGCGCCCCTTGCGGACCCGGGCCGCCGCCCGGGCGTCCGCGATCTTGCGGGCCTCGGTGGCTTTACGGGACTCCTTGGCAACGGGGCGGCCCGGGCGGGTGCCGATGCCGCGGAAGGGGGCGTTGCCGGTGTTGGTCTTCGTCTCGGTCGGCGGGCGCTTCGCGCCGGTGATGGCGGTCAGCTTCTCCTCGCCGGAGTGCACTTGTGCGACCGTCGGGCGAATCCCGGCGTCGGTCATCATCCGGTTGACGTCGCGCCGCTGGTTGGGGGTGACCAGGGTGACCACCTTCCCCGACTCCCCCGCGCGCGCCGTGCGCCCGCCGCGGTGCAGGTAGTCCTTGGCGTCGGCCGGCGGGTCGACGTTGACGACCAGGTCCAGGTCGTCGATGTGAATTCCCCGCGCGGCGACGTTGGTGGCCACCAGCACGGTGATCGCACCGTCCTTGAACTGGCCGAGCGTGTGCATGCGCTGCGGCTGCGACTTCCCGCTGTGCAGGGCGCCGGCCCGTACCCCGCTGGCCCGCAGATGACGGGTGAACTGGTCCACGCCCGTCTTGGTGTCCAGGAACATCAGTACCCGGCCGTCCCGCGCGGCGATCTCCGTCGCGGTCGCGTACTTGTCGGCGGCGTGGATGTTCAGGACGTGGTGTTCCATCGTGGTGACCGAGCCCGCCACCCGGTCGACAGTGGCGACCACCGGGTCGTGCAGGTGGTCGCGTACCAGCTGGTCCACGTTGCGGTCGAGCGTCGCCGAGAACAGCAGCCGCTGTCCGTCGGAGGGGAGCTGGTCCATGATGTCCGACACCTGGGGCAGGAACCCCAGGTCGCACATCTGGTCCGCCTCGTCCAGCACCGTGATCCGCACGTGGTTCAGGACGCAGTCCCGGCGCGACACCAGGTCGGTCAGCCGTCCGGGGGTCGCGATGAGCACCTCGGCGCCGGTCCGCAGCTCCGCCTGCTGCCGGTTGATCGACAGCCCGCCGACCACCGTCGCCAGTCGTACGTTCAGTGTCCGCGCGTACGGTGCCAGCGCGTCGCCCACCTGCTGCGCGAGTTCCCGGGTCGGCACCAGCACCAGGGCGAGCGGCCGCTTGGACTCCGCACGCCGGCCGGCCGTACGGACGAGCAGCGCGAGCCCGAAGGCGAGTGTCTTGCCGGAGCCGGTTCGCGCGCGGCCCAGGACGTCACGGCCGGCCAGCGCGTTGGGCAGCGTCGCCGCCTGGATCGGGAAGGGCTCCGTGACCCCGAGGCCCGTCATCGTCTCCACGAGCTCCGGCGGCAGCCCGAGCGCGTCGAAGGAGGCGGCCGGCGGCAGACCCGGGGACACCGTCTTCGGGGTGGAGAGCTCGCCCTGCGACAGAGCAGCCTGCTGGGGCTTGCCTGCACGGGAGTGTCCGGGGCCCGACGGTCTGGCGTTCATGAGGAACCTTCCTGGTCTGACGCCTGGAACGCCCCGGGGCCCGTACCCCTTGGTACGGGCCCCGGCGGTGTCGAAGCGTGACCCCATTTTATCAGCGGTGGCCTTCCGGCCCGTGCCGTCGCCAGGACCCGTCGGCGCTCGCGGTCGAGGCGCTGGAGAAGACAGTGCGCAGGGCGCCCCCGGGAGGCGGGCCGTCGGTCTCGGACAGATCGACGAGTGGACGAGCAGCGGCGGCAACCCGATTCAGCTGCGCGGGTGCTGAATGCGTTCGTATTCCTCTATTGGACCTCAGCACAGCGGCGAGCAAGGCTGGAGCGCGCACCCTTACTTCGCGACATCCGGAAGAGGTCACGAGCACATGCACACTCGACGCATCGGTGACGTGGAGGTCAGCGCGATCGGTCTGGGCGGGATGCCCATGTCGATCGAGGGACGGCCGGACCAGGCCCGTTCCCTCGCCACCATCCACGCCGCGCTCGACTCGGGCCTGACACTGATCGACACGGCGGACGCCTATCATCTGGGCGCCGACGAGGTCGGTCACAACGAAAGCCTCATCGCCAAGGCGCTCGCCTCCCACGAGCGCGGCCCGGACGTCCTGGTCGCCACCAAGGGCGGACACCTGCGTCCCGGTGACGGCAGTTGGACCCTGGACGGCTCCCCCGCACACATCAAGGAGGCGTGCGAGGCCTCGCTGCGCCGCCTGGGCGTGGAGGCCATCGGGCTGTACCAGTTCCACCGCCCCGACCCCAAGGTCCCGTACGAGGATTCGATCGGCGCGGTCCGGGACCTGCTGGACGAGGGCAAGATCCGTATGGCCGGAATCTCCAACGCCGACCCGGACCGGATCCGGCAGGCGAACGAGATTCTCGGCGGACGTCTCGTCGCCGTGCAGAACCAGTTCTCCCCGGCCTTCCGCTCCAGCGAGCCGGAACTGCGGCTCTGCGACGAGCTGGGCATCGCGTTCCTGCCCTGGAGTCCGCTCGGCGGCATCTCCCGGGCCGGCGGCCTCGGTTCGGCGTACGCCCCCTTCGCCCGCATCGCCGAGGCCCACGGAGTCAGCCCGCAGCGCGTGTGCCTGGCCTGGATGCTCGCAAAGTCACCGGTGGTCGTGCCGATCCCCGGCGCCAGCCGCCCGGAGACGATCCGCGACTCCGCCGCCGCCGTGGACCTGGTGCTCTCCGCCGAGGAGTCGGCCGAGCTGGACGGCGTGTGACACCTCCTGGGCTCCCCGCCACCTGGGCCGAGCGCCCTCCGCCGTTTCCTGCTCCTTCCTGTCTCTTTCCTGCCGGATCCTCCATCGACGACGGACGCCTTGACGCTGCCTTGAACAACCGGACGCCCGCACATGCCCAACCGCACCCTGGAGTCGCCTCCGGCCTCCATGTGAGCGCCCAGTACTCGGCTCACCACAGCATGGGGGATCGGCGTGAGACGTCGATGGGTGAAGGTTCTGCTGATCACGGTCGTGGTGCTCGCCGCGCTGTTCACGGCCGCCGACCGCACCGCGGTGCACTACGCCGACAAGGAAGCGACACAGCTCGCCGAGGAGAAGTACGGCTACGCCAACACCACCGACGGCCACGTGGACGTGACGATCGAGGGCTTTCCCTTCCTGACCCAGGCGGCCGGTGAGAACTTCGGCCATGTGAAGCTGACCGCGAGCCGGTTCACCATCGACACCACGTCCAACCTCCAGGGCGGCTATCTGCACGTCGACCGTCTCCACCTGGACCTGCGTGGTGTGCGGGTGACATCACTGACCGCGCGCAGCGCCGAAGCGAACCTCGTCACCGGCACCCTGACCCTCTCGTACGAGGAACTGTCCGGCGTGTTGTCGCGGCTCACGCGCGACGGCGGCCCGTTGCAGGTCTCCCGGGCGCCGGGATCGAACGGCCAGGCGGCACGCGTCAAGGTCTCGGGAACGGTCGGCGGGACGGCCCTGAACGCCACGGGAACACTCCTGGCGCAGGGCACAGAACTCTCCCTGACGGTCCCCGGTGTCGAAAGCGCCGGAAACGTCTGGCGGGTAGGCCTGCCGGAGGGCGTCAACTTCGAAGCGGCGCGCGCCACCGCGGACGGCGTCGAGATCAGCCTCGTCGGTCACCAGGTGACGCTCGGCTCGTCGCGCTTCGGAGGTTGAGGCGAACAGCGCGGGAGGGAACCCGCGGAGCGCGGCTCTACGGAAGCAGGCCCGCCCGGCGGGCCGCGGTGACGGCTTCGAGCCGGGTGCCGGTGCCGAGCTTGCGCATCACCGAACGCAGATAGCCCTTCACGGTCTCCAGCCCGATGTCGAGCCGGCTGGAGATCTCCAGGTTGGTGCAGCCCGCGGCGACCGCGGCCAGGACGTCCAGTTCCCGTGGTGACAGACGCGCCGCAGGCCCGTGTGATGCCCGCTCGGAGCAGCAGCCCGATTCCAGCAGGGAACACACCTCGTGGAAGCGCTCCTTGAGGTGGCCCTCGCCGATCGTCGCCGTCAGGTCCTGCAGCTCGGTGTGCACCTCGTGCACCTGTTCCAAGGCCACCGTGTCACGGGGCGAGGCAGGGCTCCGCACGGCCCGGACCTCCGAGAGGAGCCGGTGCGCGTGATCGTGGGTCGCGAGGAACTGCTCCAGGTCGCGTGCCGCCGCCGTCACCGCGGTCAGTACCCGGTCACCCAGCCGTACGGCGTCACGCGACCCCACGAAGAGCACGGCTCGTACCGTGGTACCCACGATCACGGGAGCCGCGGCCATTGCCCGCACCTCCTCCGCCGCGACGAAGGAGTCGTACTCATGGCTGATCTGCTGGGCCGACCGATAGTCGCTCACCGCTGCCAGCCGACGTGTCGTCAACACCTGCCCGATCAGTCCGGCGCCCGCCGGCACAGGGAACCCCCGGCGGCACGGCGACTTCACGCCGCTGGCCTCACCGATCTGCAGCGACTGCGGGCCGACGACCCAGGCCGCACCCGCGACAGGCATCCCGCTGTCCCTGCGCAGCGCCAGAACCGCGGCACGGGCAGCGGCGGCCTCCGCGCTGTCTTCCGCCGGTAACACGACCGGGTCGACTCCTTGTCTCACGGCAGCTCCATGCCCCTCCTTGTACGCCGAGAGGCTGCTCACCCGCCATCAGGAGAACAGTTCTGCAAGCGCCCTTCGACGTCAAGAGTCGCGTGACAAAACACAGTTGACTGATCGTCAGCTTTGACCGAAGTGGCGAGCCCACACGCGGGACCCCCTCATCCGGGGGTAGCTGGGTGACACGGTTTGCCTCATGGTGGTGCCAGTAGAAAGCCGCTTCCCGGTCCACAGAACGGGATGTACAACTGTATGACCCGCCTCCAGGGCCGCGCGCCACCCCCTGCGCACCCGGCGGCCAAGAGCCCGTTCGCAGAGCACCGGCAGCTGATATCGGCGCCGCGGAAAAACCCCCCCACATTCGTCTGGCGGTACATGTGGCACCTACCGAACTGAGCAACTCACCCGAGACGAAAGCCGGTTGGCAGGACGGGGCGCGGGACCGGCAGGATCTGCGCCGGCTCGTCGACACCTACGCGTCCGCCCTGGACCGGCAGAACCCGAAGCTGTTCGCCTCGCTGTTCGACGAGGACGGCGAACTGGTTCTGAACCCCCCGGCAGGCACCAGCTGTCCGCCCCTCGTCCTCGACGGGCGGGACGGCTGGGCGAGCGTGCTGTCCGTGCTGGCGCCGTGCGTCGTCACCACGCACTTCGTCGGCAGCCACACCGTCCGGCTGGCCGGGGACAGCGCCTCGGGAGAGACCGACTGCCTCGCGCACGAGATGTACGCCGCCCATGCCGACGCCGCCAGAATGCGCGTGCGCTCCATCCGCTACCGCGACTCCTACCGGCGTACGACGGGAGCCTGGCGCTTCATCCGCCGGGAACTGACCGTCGACTGGACCGAGGACCGCGTCCTCACGCCCCCAACCGGCCGCTGACCCCACGCAGCACGGCACGTCGGGAGCAGACTGGGCTCCCGCGCAGACCGAGGAAACCGTATGACAGTGAAACCACCCCCCGTTTCGGACGACGACCGTCAACTCAAGCGGGCCATCGACTCGTTACGTCACACCACCGGCGTGGACCTCACCTTCGGCGGCGTCGTGACCAGAGGGCGGCACGCCCAGCTCACCGAGTTCGCCGGGAACTCGACCAGAGCCCTGATGGGGTTGACCCTCGGGTTCGGCATGGGGCTGGGCGGCAAGGCGGTGGCTCTGCACCGCCCCATCGCGGTCAACGACTACGCGAACTCCAGGCGGATCAGCCATCACTACGACCTGATGGTCGCCGCCGAGGGCATTCGTGCCGTCGTGGCGGCCCCCGTCGTGGTGAACCGGACGGTACGGGCGGTGATGTACGGCGCGGTCCGCCAGTCCGTCGGGCTGGGCGACCGGACGGTCGACGCCGTCATGGACACCGCCCGCGCGCTGGAACAGAACCTGGCGGTGCGCGACGAGGTGACCCGCCGCCTCGGCCGTCTCGACGAGCCCGGGGTGGCCGCCGACCGTGCAGCGGAGTCGGCGTCCCCTCGATGGGAGACGATTCGCGAGGCGTACGCCGAGCTGCGGGTTCTCGCCCAGCACCTCACGGACAGCGACCTGCGGGACCGGGTCGCCGCGCTGAGCGACAAACTGGCCGACGCCGGAGCCCCCGTCTCCCGGCGCTCCGCCGGCCCGGTCCTCTCCTCGCGAGAACTCGACGTCCTGTCATGCGTCGCCCTGGGGCGGACCAACACCGACGTGGCGAATGAACTCGGCCTTCGGGCCGAAACCGTGAAGAGCTATCTGCGCAGCGCGATGCGCAGGCTGGGATGCCATTCGCGCCTGGAGGCGGTCATGACCGCCCGCCGACTGGGTCTACTGCCCTGAGAACAGAAAAGGCCCGTGCGAACAAAAAGCCAGGGACGGGAAAGCGCGGTTTCCGAGTCCCGGCGCATTCTGGAGCCGTCCAGCCACCCGGGGGCCGCCCGGCGGCGGCTGGACGGCTTCAGAATGCGCCGGAGCCATTGGCACGCGGCACGCGCGGTTCAAGAGTTGAGAGTTTCCTTGCGGAGCCGCTCCAGGACGGCGAGCCGGTCCTCCCGCTCGATGCGCGCGGTGGTCGAGCGGTCGGGGTAGCAGCGCATGAACATGTTGGTGAAGTGCGTGCCGTAGTGGATGAGGTCGTCCGCCTCGGGCGCGCCCAGGGGGCGGGCGACGGCCTGGAACGACGGCTCGTGGAAGTACGCCATGGCGAATCGCTCACGGTCGGCCAGGCGCACCTTGTGCGGGGTCGAGAGGAGGCTTCCGCCGGTGATGAACTGCATGATGTCGCCGGGGAAGACGGTGAAGACCGAGGGTGTCGGGGGGACGAAGGTCCAGGGATCCTCGTTCTCGTGGCGCCCGGCCATGGACTCCTCGGGCAGCCAGTTGCGCCCCCGGGTCTCGCCGGGGACGGGCGGCCGTATGTGGAGGCCGCCGACCTCGTCCTGGACCGCTATGACGAGGAGACCGTAGTCGGTGTGGGAGCCGATACCGCGCTCGGAGGTGGTGTCGGCCGACGGGAAGCGCAGCACCCTCATGTGGTGCCAGCCGTCGTCGGTGAGCCGCGTGAAGTGGTCCATGTCGTCCAGGCCGAGGCCCAGCGCGGTCAGCTGGAGCAGACGGCGGCCGATATCTCCGACGACGATCATGTAGTCCTTCATGGCCGCGGCGTACTCGACGGACGGCCAGGGGACCGGGCCGTGACACGGCCACCTGTCGAGGACGCGGGGGTCGTCCTCGGGGATGTCAGGACAGACGGTGAAGATCTCCGAACCGTCCTTCTCCCCGGCCGTCTCCTCCTCACCGGATGCGACATATCCGCTGTAGGTGAGGTCGGAGACGTACTGGGCCTTCTCCTTGAGCGGGAGGCCGGCGAAGGCCCTGGACGCGTCCAGGGCCCGTCCGGTGGCCGCATCCTGGTCGGGAGTGGCCTGGATCTGGAAGATACCGTCGACCTGCCAGGCGGCGACGAGCGCCTGACCGAGTAACCGGTCGGCGTCACTGCCTTCGACGGTCGGAGGCAGAGGGAAAGTCCGCAGTTCGGTCATGCCCCCACCATGAACCGGACGTACATAATCCACTACCCCCTTCTGAGGGGGCCGGGACGACAACAGACGCACCGACGACAGGACTTACGACATGATCATTTTTGGCACCAAGGGATACCTCTACCAGCTCGCGATACTCACGCTGGTGTGCGGCCAGTGCGGGAATCCCTCCGCGCACGCGCTCCGGAAGCGCGTCACCAAGTTCACTCTGTTCTTCGTGCCCCTGTTCCCTTTCTCGACGAAGTACACGACCCAGTGCACCTTCTGCGGTGCGGAGCAGAAGGTGACCAAGGAACAGGCGGAGCAGCTGCAGGGTGCCGGCGCCGGTGGCCGGACCGACACGCCGCCGCAGCAGTCCTACCGGCCCTGAGCAGAGGCTCCCGGGGCCGTCATCGTGATTCCTGCCGGATACGGCGCAGCATCAGGAAGCCGGCGATCAGGAGAAGCGCTCCGAGCGCGGCCGGCCACAGCTGGGCTCCCGTGTCGGCGAGATCACCGGTGACGGCCTGTGGTTCGGTCTGTGGGACGGAGACGTCACCGTTGCTGTTGCCGTTTCCTTCGCCTGCGGTCGCCGCGCCACCTGCCTGGCCGTCGGCGTCGTCCGTCGACGACGCGGCCGGCTCGGCTCGCTGGGTGGCCGGCGGCGATGTGTAGGCCCTGGGCTCGGCTTCGACGGGCTTTTTGGTGGGAGTCGCGCTCGCCGGGTCCGGCTCCTGCGTACTCGGGAGGGACGAGGGGGAGTCCGAGGGCTCCGGGGTCTCGTCGTCGCTCGGGGTGACCGTGGGGTCGGCGGTCGGCTCGTCGGTCCCACCGGACGGCGGGTCGGGAGTCGGCGCCGGGCTGTCTCCCGGGTCCTCGCCGTTCGAGGAGCCTGCGCCGCACTGCCGGCCGGTGTTGATGCAGTCGACCATCTCCCGCATCAGGTCCTCGTCGAAGACGTTGATGAAGTCCCCGTGGTCCGTGACCGGCTTGTGCAGCTGCTCGGGGAAGGAGTCGACCGCGAACAGTGGCACCGTACGGCCGCCGTCCTGAAGGCTCGGCGCGTCGACGTCGTAGACGATGCGCTGCACCAGCTGCGGAATCGCCTGGAAGTCGTTGGCGCAGTTTCCGGCGGCGTCGGCGAACGCCACGTGGGTGCGGTGGTTGGCGCTGTCGATGTTCCTGCCGTCCCAGCAGCTCTGGAACCTGAACGTGCGCACCACGTCGCTGCCCTGGGGGCACAGCGGGTACTTGTCCTTGAGCTGCCGGTCCTCGAACCCGGTGCAGCTCCAGGAGGCGTTGACGTTGGCGTTGCCGTTGACGAACGCCTTGGCGTCGCCGGTGATGATGCGCAGCAGCTTGGGCATGGCCACGACCTGGCCGCGCGGGTTGCCCACGAACGTCATCGTGACCTGCGCGGGCGTGACGATCTCACCGGCGTTGCCCTCGATGCCACCGCCGGGAGACTGGGCGTCCTGTTCCTGCGCACCGTTCTGCAGGCGCAGGACGGGCCAGAAGTAGGAGGACCTGTCGCCCTGGTCCACGCAACTGGTCTGCGCCTCGGCCAGGTCGTCGTTGCTCGCGAACGCGTCGTTGGACTGGTTGCCGACGTAGTCGTGGAAGTGGTGTGCGCCGTTGGAGACTCCGGGAGCCACGATGACGTTGTCCGAGTTGAACAGGCCGTTCGCGTTCACACCGCAGCTGGTGGCGAAGGTGCCCCGGGAGGCGTTGTTCTCCGGGGACGGGAACTGCGCGTCGGGCTGGACCGAGGTGATGTCCGCGAAGTCGCCGGCGACCGGCCCGTTCCCGGCCTGGCCACCGTTGCCGCTCTGCTGGTCCTCCTGGCCGCCCTGGTCATCACCCTGGCCGTCGCCCTGACCATCACCCTGGTCCTGACCGTCCTGGTTGCCCTGACCGTCCTGACTGTCGCCGTTCTGGTCCTGCCACTCCCCGGACTGATTGCCGGAGGCACGGAACTCGCAGGCCGCCAGATCCTCGATTCCCTGTGGGCGGTCGCCCACCCGGTCGATGGCGATGGCGATGCGCTCGATGGTCGCGGCCCGCTTCTCCTTCAGCGGGCTCATGATCGCCGAGTCGGCGAAGCCGCTGTCCTGCTGCATCGCCTGCGTCGACTCCTGCAGCCGCTGATAGGCCTCGGCGATCTGCTGGTCCAGGGCGGCGAGTTCGCCGTCGACCTCAGACCGGGCCTCGTCCGGCACGAACGCCAACTGGTCGCCGACATCGGGGCAGTCGATCGTGGCGGCTCCCGAGGACAGCGTCCGGTCGGTTCCGCTCCGCTGGGCCGAGTCGCCGCCCTGACCTCCTTCGGTGGCCGAGGCGTACACGTTCCCCACGACCAGTCCACCTCCGCCGAGCATCAGGGCGACCGCCGCAAAGGTGGCGCGGCGGGGGCCTGTTGGGCGTCTGCGCGTGTTTCGTCCCACGGAAGTACTCCGCTTCCTGGCCGATTCGACATGGAAATGTCCCCAGTCCCATACGCAGACGGACTCACGCGCGTTCAAGCGCCACGCGGATTCATAGGAACCTCTAAGGAAACACGGCGACCAGGAGGGTCTCCCAGACCCATAAGTCCAGTTTATGAGCTCATAACCCCGACCCCCGTACTAGCTTAGGCTTGCCTTAGTTTAGGCTTCCTTCGAAGATCTCTTGTCATCACTCGAAGGGAACCTGATCATGCCTCGCCCTCTGCGGGTGGCCATTGTCGGAGCCGGCCCAGCCGGGATCTACGCCGCCGACGCGTTGCTGAAGTCCGCAGTGGCCGCGGAGCCCGGCGTGTCCATCGACCTCTTCGAGCGGATGCCGGCCCCGTTCGGGCTGATCCGCTACGGCGTCGCCCCCGACCACCCCCGCATCAAGGGCATCATCACGGCCCTGCACCAGGTGCTCGACAAGCCGCAGATCCGTCTCTTCGGCAATGTCGACTACCCGGGCGACATCAATCTGGACGATCTGCGCGCCTTCTACGACGCGGTGATCTTCTCCACCGGGGCCACTGCCGACCGGGCCCTCGACATACCCGGCGTCGAGCTGAACGGCTCGTACGGGGCCGCGGACTTCGTCTCCTGGTACGACGGACACCCGGATGTGCCACGCACGTGGCCCCTCGACGCGGAGAAGGTCGCGGTCCTCGGAGTCGGCAACGTCGCGCTCGACGTGGCGCGGATTCTCGCCAAGACGGCGGACGAACTGCTGCCGACCGAGATCCCGCCGAACGTCCACGAGGGACTCAAGGCCAACAAGGCGCTCGAGGTGCACGTCTTCGGCCGCCGTGGCCCGGCGCAGGCCAAGTTCAGCCCGATGGAGCTGCGCGAGCTGGACCACTCCCCCAACATCGAGGTCATCGTCGACCCCGAGGACATCGACTACGACGACGGCTCGATCGCGGCCCGGCGCGGCAACAAGCAGGCCGACATGGTCGCCAAGACGCTGGAGAACTGGGCCATCCGCGACATCGGCGACCGGCCGCACAAACTGTTCCTGCACTTCTTCGAGTCGCCCACCGAGATCCTCGGCGAGGACGGCCGGGTCGTCGGTCTGCGTACGGAACGGACCGCTCTCGACGGCACCGGCAACGTCAAGGGCACCGGCGCCTTCAAGGACTGGGACGTGAGCGCGGTCTACCGTGCCGTGGGCTACCTGTCCGACAAGCTGCCCAAGCTGCCCTGGGACGTCGGGTCGGGCACCGTCCCCGATCAGGGCGGCCGGGTGATCGAGGAGACCGGCGAGCACCTCGCGTCGATGTACGTCACCGGCTGGATCCGGCGCGGCCCCGTCGGGCTGATCGGGCACACGAAGGGCGACGCCAACGAGACCGTCGCCAACCTGCTGGACGACTACGCGAACGGCCGGCTGCCCGAGCCGGCTTCGCCCGCCCCCGAGGCCGTGGACGCGTTTCTCGGAGAGCGGGACGTCCGCTTCACCACGTGGGAGGGCTGGCACCGGCTGGACGCCGCGGAGAAGGCCCTGGGCGAGCCCCAGGGACGCGAGCGCGTGAAGCTCGTCGAGCGCGAGGACATGCTCCGGGCCAGCGAGGCGTAAGCAGCGCCGCAACAGCAGAAGGGCTCGGCTCGCGGGGTGCCGCGAGCCGAGCCTTCGTCGTTCCTCAGCTGGATTTGTCCAGGCGGCCGACTGGATCCTGGCCGCCGATCGCAACGGATTCGGACTGCCCTCCGATGCCGAACTCCCGCGCCTGGTTGCGCATGCTGCGCAGTGCCAGCAGAAGTACGCCGATGTCGTCGAGGTAGACGGGATCGGGCACGAGGTCGGTCGGGAGCACCAGGTAGGCGACCGCACCCCAGAAGACCCAGCGTGAGCCCGTCGGCAGTCCCGCGCGGCGCAGGTCCCGGCGGGTGCGGACCAGCCGGACCAGCAGGGTGCCCGCCACGGCCAGTGCGGCCGCCGCCAGGACCCCGACGATCAGGATGACTGTCGTGGTGGAATCCATCGCCCCTCCGCTGTTCCGTGTGTGCCTCTGCTCTGACCTTCCTACCCCTCGACTTCCCCTTCACCACGTCTCCACACCGCGGCCTACGCACCTCTCCGGCACGGCGTATTTGAGACAGTCCGGGATGGGGATAGTACGGACCTTATCCAGCCGCGGCGGATTTCCGCAGGTTGTGCCGGACGGCAAAGCGCCCAGGAGAAGCGCGAATGAGCCAGTATTCAATAGTAATTCACAGCGCGTTGATTGTTCCTGAGCGCCGCTGCCATAATCCGCTCCCTAACCCGTCGCCACCCCTGGGTGAGCTGGATGACCGACGGCTCGGAAGAGTTGGATGCGCGACATAATGCAGCGAAGAGGGTGCGTTTATGTCCAATTATTTCACGCGGCCGGGCGAGCCGTCCGCATACAGCACCGAATACACCGAACCCACTCCGGGACGGGTGATACACAGCCATCCTGAATTTCAGTCGTTACGGAACGGGTACCGGCGCTTCGCAGCGAGGTCGACGGCGCTCGCCGTAGGCGGGTTCCTGCTGTACGTCCTGTTGTCGAACTTCGCACCCGGCATCATGAATCAGCCACTCGCCGGTCATTTCACCCTCGGACTGGCGCTCGGGCTGGGGCAGTTCCTGGTGATGGTGGTGACCGTCTGGCGCTACGTAGTGCGCATGCGCACCAGCTTCGATCCGGTCGCCCGGGGGCTGCGAGCCCGGTTGGAGCAGCCCCCGACCGGGCAGCACCGTCCCGCCGAGCGGACCGGTGCCCGTCCGCAGAGCGCGAGGGAGTACCGCAGGTGGTGACCATCGGTGCCGGAGTCGTCGACCCGTTCAGCCGGCAGCTGACCTTCGTACTGTTCCTGTCGGTCGTCGTGGTCACGCTGTTCGCCGCGCTGCTGATCGCCCCGCAGCGCGACGAGGTCGCCGAGTTCTATCTCGGCAACAGGGAGATGTCGCCGCTTCGCAACGGGCTGGCGATGTGCGGGGACTACCTCTCGGCCGCGACCTTGCTCGGCAGTACCGGGCTGGTCGCCCTCACCGGCTACGACGGGCTGTTGTACCTGTGCGGCACCACGGTCGCCTGGATGATGGTGATCCTGGTGATCGCCGAACCGCTGCGCAACTCCGGCCGGTTCACCCTCGGGGACACCCTGGCGCTACGGCTGCCCCAGGGTGGACGGGCGGTCCGGCTCGCGCTGTCCATCTGCACCCTGACCATCTGCTGCCTCTACCTGGTGGCCCAACTCGTGGGCAGCGTCGCCCTGTTGACCCAGTTCACCGGTGTGCCGAGCACCACCACCCGCACCTTGTGCGTCGTCGTCATCGGCACCATCGTGATCGTGTACGCCTCCCTCGGCGGTATGCCCGGCGCGACGTTCATCCAGATCGTCAAGGCCGTGATGCTCATATCCGGCGTCGCCGTCACGGCCGTCATGGTGCTGCACCGCTTCGACTGGAACCTCGACGCGCTGCTGGCGGCCGCCACCGAGAACAGCGGCCTCGGCCAGCGGTTCCTGGAGCCCGGTCTGCGCTACGGCGCGAGCACCACCAGCAAACTCGGCTTCCTCAGCCTCCAGTTGGCCATCGTGCTCGGTCTCGCCGCGCTCCCCCACGTGATGATGCGACTGCTCGCCCCGCGCTCCACCGACGTCCTGCGCTCCTCGGTCGTGTGGGCAGCGGGTCTGGTCGGCTTCGTCTGTCTGGCGGCCTGCGTCCTCGGCCTGGGCGCCACCGCCCTCGTGGGCCGCGATTCCATCATCGACACCGACCCGAAGGGCGACGCGGCCGTGCTGCTGCTCGCGCAGTCCATCGGCGGCGGGATACTCACCGCGCTCCTGTCCTGCCTCGCCTTCGTCACGCTGCTCGCGGTCGCGGCCGGCCTCACCCTCGCGGCGGCCTCGTCCCTCGCCCACGACCTGTACGGCGAGGTCATCCGCAAGGGGCGCGCCACCCAGGCCGAGGAACTGGGCGCGGCCCGGCTGGCTGCGGTGCTCATCGGCATGCTGGGGATGGCACTGGCCCTGCTGTCGTGGGAGACCAACGTCTCGACGCTCGCCTTCCTCGCCTTCGCCATCGCCGCGTCCGCTCTGCTGCCCACCCTCCTCTACAGCCTGTTCTGGCGCCGCTTCAACTCCCGGGGCGCGCTGCTCAGCCTGTGCGGCGGGCTGGCCTGCTCGGTGCTTCTGGTCGTGTTCTCACCGGTGGTCTCGTCGACCTCCTCCTCCATCTATCCGTCGGCGGACTTCGCCTGGTTCCCGCTGCAGAACCCCGGCATCGTCTCCATCCCGGCGGGCTTCTTCCTCGGCTGGCTCGGCACGGTCCTGACGCATCGTCAGGAGGCCTCCTCGTACGAGGAGTTCGAGGTCCGCGCGCTCGTCGGAGCCGGGGCCGACACCGAGTAGGGCGTACGGCTCTCTGGGCGCGGTCAGGCTCCCCTCGGGCCGGCCGCGTCAGCGCCGCGGCAGCGGGCGTCCGCGTGCCCAACCCAGCAGGACCAGGGAGCAGAGCGCGGCGAGGGCGCACCAGGTCGACATGAACTCCAGTCGCCACAGCGCCCAGCACACGGGCGCGCCCACCCCGGCCAGGAATCCGAACAGCACCAGACGGCGGTCACCGGAGAGCAGCAGGGACCCGACCGTGGCGAGCAGATAACCCGCGATCAGCGGTCCGGAGTGGGACAACTGGATGCCGTACCCGACCGTGTGGCCGCGGATGTCCGCCGTCACCCGGTGGGTCGCCAGGTTGTAGGCGAATGCCGTGCTGGTCACGATGCCCACGGCCAGCGGCAGCAGGAGGCGGTGTCCCACTCTCCTGGGTGCCGCGCACAGGACGGCCGCCGGCACCCACAGGGCGAGCAGCGGGAGGGCGATGGTGGCCCAGACCATGGTTCCAGGGCCGGTTCCGCCGTCCGCGCGCCAGACCAGGGACTCGACGACCTGGTGCCGCCCCCAGGAGCAACGGCAGCGCGGCCAGCGGCAGATCGCGGCCTCGGCCCGCCCGGGCCACCGCTGTCACGCTCGCCACGCCCACGGCGGCGATACCCGCGCCCGCCACCAGATCAGCCGTCGCACTCCAGCACATCACGCCGCCACAGGGTCCGTCGTCAGAGGCCTCGGCCTCACAGCGGACCACGACACGACTCCGGCCGCATGCCGGGCGCCGACGACACCCCGGTGCAGGTCAGGCGGGGCGGTGCGCCACCACGGCGAACATCGTCACCGACATGTGCAGCGCGCCCCGCTCCGCGGCCTCGGTCAGCGCCGCGTACAGACGGTCACGCTGTTCCTCGGTCATCAGTCCGCGCCGCACGGTCGACTCGCCCATCATGCGGACCAGGGGCCAGGGCACCGTCGTGTTGTCCTGGAGCAGCGCCTGCGAGCCCTGGTCGTCGATCACGAGCCCCGCGGCGGACAGCTGGTCCGGGAGCCGGCGTCCGGAGTGCGGGTTGGCCGCCGCGGCCAGGGTGCCCGCCATGAGGGCGGCCACCGCGTCGGGATCACCGGGGTGCAGGAGGGCGGTCGCCCAGTCCGAGTCGATGAGCACCACGCGTCCGCCGGGGCGCAGGACCCGCGCGATCTCGCCGACGGCCTTGTCCGGTTCGGACAGGTGCTGCAGGACCCGCTCGCACCAGACCGCGTCCACCGTGGCGTCGGGCAGCGGGAGGGCGAGCGCGTCACCGCCCAGGAATCGGGCCGTACCGCCGGCCGCCGCCGCCCGCTGTTCGGCGACCTCGCGCAGCGCGGGGTTCGCCTCGATGCCCACGGCGTCGCCGGACGGGCCGACAGCCGCCGCCAGAGCCAGGGTCTGCGAGCCCGTGCCACTGCCTACGTCGATCACGTGTTCGCCCGGGAGCGGGTTCAGTGCGCTCTGCGCCCAGGCACGCAACCGTCGCACGCCGTCGGCCCCGTCCTGCGCGTCAAGGCCCGCCACGAGCCGTCCGACGTCCGCCGTGGAGAAGTTGCGCGCGTGGAACTCGGAGGTGGGCCGTGTGTGTGGTGTTTCCCCCATGCGGCCCACTCTATGAGCCGGTTCACGCGGGGACCACCAGAAAGGTCACTTCCGACCGGAGCCGCCGCTGCCGGACGACCAACGCGGGCGGGTCTGGTCCTCGCCGCGTTTCGAGCCGGAGGGATCGAGGTTGTGCGGATCGATCCGCACCCCCTCTTCCGAGGTGTGCGGCACCTCGTTGGGCTCGCGCATCTCCCGCTCCTCGTGCACCGGCCCGGTCTCCGGCAACCGGGGCTGCTCCTCCGGCCTGGGCGGGGGCGACTCCGCCTCCTTGACCTTCACTCCCAGCCGGACGGCCCAGATCAGCAGGGCCACCACGATCAGGCCACCGGCGAAGGCGGCGATCACATTGAGTACGTTGCTCGATGCGGCGAGTACCTGTCCCGCCTCTGCTGCTGCTTCTGCCGTGTTCATGGCCGCCGAGTGCCCCGGAACCGGCCGACTACTCACACGGCCCGTCCCCGGCAGCCACAACCCGGCTGCCGGAAGGACACGGGCACGGGGGTGCGGCCGGAGCCCCGCTGTCCGGGCGCCGGGAAGGGGCTGCGCGGGTTCGGTGACGCGACGGCATAAGCTCGACGGATGGCAAGGTACTTCGACGTCCATCCCGACAACCCACAGCCCCGCACGATCAGTCAGGTCGCCGACAGCATCCGCTCCGGCGCGCTGATCGCGTATCCGACGGACTCCTGCTTCGCGCTGGGGTGCCAGCTCGGCAGCCGTGACGGCATCGACCGTATCCGGTCGATCCGGCAGCTCGACGACCGTCACCACTTCACTCTCGTGTGCCAGAACTTCGCGCAGCTCGGCCAGTTCGTACAGGTCGACAACGACGTGTTCCGGGCCGTGAAGGCGTCCACTCCGGGCAGCTACACGTTCATCCTCCCGGCGACGCGCGAGGTGCCGCGCAAGCTGCTGCACCCGAAGAAGAAGACCGTCGGCGTGCGCATCCCCGACCACGCGGTCGTGCAGGCCCTGCTGGCCGAGCTGGGCGAACCGCTGCTGTCCAGCACGCTGCTGCTCCCCGACGAGAAGGAGCCGCTGACTCAGGGCTGGGAGATCAAGGAACGGCTCGACCATGTCGTGGACGCGGTCGTCGACTCCGGGGACTGCGGCACGGAGCCGACGACCGTCATCGACTTCTCCAGCGGCGAGGCCGAGATCGTCCGCCGGGGCGCGGGAGACACGTCACGGTTCGAGTGACGGGCTCCCGGGCGCGGTGCGGGGTGCGATCAGGGCGCGGGCTGTGCATGGTGGTAGGAGGTCCGGCCGAGCAAGGAGACGTCATGCCGATCCAGCACTCCGATTCGCCCTCTCCCTCCGACGACACCACGACCCCCGACGTCCTGCTGCACACCGGCGCGGAGCATGGGGCGTCCGCCGAGGACCTGGTGCTCGCGACGGGCCGTGACCTCACTCCGCGCAGTCTCGCCTGGGCGGAGCGGAAGCTGGCGGAGGAGGGTACGGCGGCGATGGACAAGTTGTTGCCCTAGCCGTCGGCTCTGCCAGGCGCCCCGCAGATGTGCAGTTCGTCCGCCGCGGGCCGGTGGGGGCTGGTCGCGCACTTCCCCGCGCCCCTAACCGTGCTGCACGGCCGGCGGGTCGAAGGTGATCCTGGTTCGGGCACCGTCCTCGGCCCACCGGACCTCGACCGCCGTGTCGGTCACCTCTACGCCGGAGACGACGCGCTCCGGTACGAGGGGTTCCGGGTCGGCCGTGAGGGTCGCCAGGGCCACGTGCAGCGAGGTGCCGGACGTCTCGCCGGTCAGGCGTGGGACGAGGGCCCAGCGGGTGTAGGCGGTGCCCTGCGGGGCGCGCGCCTCCTCCGCGTCGGGGCTCCAGCCGTACAGGCCGTGCAGTGCCGACGTCACCTCCTCCTCGGGGCCCGTCGCCCAGCCCGTGTGCGTGACGCGTGCGCCGGCCGGAGCGCCGGTCACGCGGTGGACGCGCAGTTCGTGGCGGCCTCGTACCATCGTGACGCTCTCCACCTTCAGCCCCGGCACCATGGGCGGCCCGGCGGTGAAGACCGGGCGGTGCCAGGACGCGGCCCAGCCCCAGCCGTCCCCGTGGCCCGCGCCCAGCGGGTGGATACGGCGGCGCACACTGCCCCGGCCGCCGATCTCCACGGAAAGGTGGTTGTCGGCGATGTTGGCGAGGGCCGTCGGGCCGGAGTGCGTCGAGTAGGCCTGGCGGCCGTAGTGCGGGTCGTCCTCGGCCGCCGTCTCGCCCTCGTGCGGGCGGACGTGGTCGCTGCCGTGGTTGTGCAGCCGTACGATCCCGTCGACGCGGGTCGACTGCACCAGCAGCCCCGGTGCGGGCAGCGCGAGCACCCGGTCGCCCTCCTCGACCGGCGCGGGCTCCTCGCGGGCCGTCCACAGCGGGGAGTCGGCGGGCGCGAGCAGGGAGACGAAGGCCTTCGAGGCCCAGTACGGGGACGCCGGACCCGAGTAGGTCTGGAGGGTGGCCTGGTGCGGGCCGTGCCAGCCGAGGGTCAGCAGGCCGTCATCGGTCAGGGCTCCCCGGTCCAGGAAGTGGCGGAGGCTGCCGCTGATCAGCCGGCGGCTCGTGCCCGGGGTGAGCGGGGTGTGGCCGGTGAGGGCGCCCAGGCCGACGGCGGCTGAGGCGGCGAAGCGGTACGACAGGGAGCGGCCGAAGTGGATCGGGGCGCCGTCACCGCCGAACATCAGCGCGAAGCCGTCGAGGTGTTCGCGCAGGCGGGGGCCGTAGCGGGCGGACAGTTCCCGGTCGTCGCCGAGGTGGGCGTCGAGTACCGGGTACAGGTGCAGGGCCCAGCCGTTGTAGTGGTCGAAGGCCCGGCCGTCGCCGTCCGCGTACCAGCCGTCGCCCCGATACCAGGTCTCCATCAGTTCCAGGGCCCGCTCGCGTGCCCTGGCCGTCTCCGCGTCACCGCGCCCCACGGACTCCAGGAAACCGGCGACCGTGTAGGGAAAGAGGTACCAGTTGTTCGGGGCGGGCGGGTACCGCAGTGAGCCGCGCAGCCAGGCCTCCGCCCGGTCCTGTACGGCGGAGTCGAGCCGTTTCCACAGCCAGGGCGCCGTCAGCCTGAGGCCGAGGGCCACGGAGGCCGACTCCACCATCGGCTGGCCCTGCACGTCGTGGTCGAGGATGAGCGGCCAGGACTCGGTGTCCGCGCGGCCGGGGGTGAGGGTGCCCGCCGTGAGGCCCTGGGCGTACCGGTCGAGCCAGCCGTGCGGGTCGTCGCCACCCGCGCCCGCCACCCGGAAGGCGGCGGCGAGGAAGGTGCGGGCGTAGCCTTCGAGGCCGTCGGAGCGCACTCCCGAGCGCGACGGGACGCCGGGCAGGTCGAGCAGGGCGCCGCCAGGGGTGCTCCAGCGCCACGCGGCAGCCAGCAGCCCGTCCGCCGCGGCCTCCCAGTGGGCGCGGGTGTAGCCGGTGTGCGGGCTCAACTCGCGGTCATCGGTGGGGAATTCGAAGGGGATGCCCCTGCTGCTGATACGGGTCGTGCTGCTCATGCGAGGAAGGCCAGCCTTTCGCGTCGTACGGGATGGCGGAATCCCGCGCCTGATGCCCAGTTCTCCGTCTCGGCGACGGCGAGGTCGGCCAGGCGGCGCCACTCGTTGCCCTGGGAACCGGCGAGGTGGGGGGTGAGGAGTGCGTCGGGGCAGTTCCACAACGGGTGGTCGGGCGGCAGGACTTCGGGGTCGGTGACGTCGAGCACGGCGCGGATGCGGCGCTCCCGGACCGCGTCGGTGAGGGCGTCCTGGTCGACGACGCCTCCCCGGGCGGTGTTGATGAACACGGCGCCGGGGCGCATGGCGTCGAGCAGGGAGCGGCTCACCAGGCCCCTGGTGGCGGTCAGCAGCGGGGTGTGCAGGCTGACGGTGTCGGAGCGGGCGAACAGGGCATCCAACTCGACGCGTTCCACGCCGAGTTCGGACACATCGGCGTCGGTGACGAACGGGTCGTGCAGGAGGATGTCGAAGTCGTGGGGCCGCAGCAGTTCGATGACGCGGCGGCCGATCAGCGAGGCGGAGACGATGCCGACGGTCCGGCGGTAGTTGCCGATCTCGTGGGAAGTGCGCAGCCAGTTGTCGCGGGTGTGCGTGGCGGCGTAGGCGTGAGCCCGTTCCAGGACCTGTTTGCCGGTGAGCAGGATCATCGCGAGGGTGTACTCGGCGACCGGCAGTGCGTTCGCGGCGGCGGCGGACGACACCTCGATGCCGCGCTCCCAGCAGGCGTCGGTGACATGCGGCCGGACGCTGCCCGCCGTGTGCACGACCGCCCGCAGCCGGGGCGCCGCCGCGAGGACGTCGGCGTCCAGTACGGGGCAGCCCCAGCCGGTGACGAGGAGGTCGACGTCGGCGAGGATCTCGCCTGCGCGGTCCGTGCCGAAGTCGTCGAGGACCGGGAGCGGGGCGAGGTCGCAGACGGCGGCGAGAGCGGTCAGCGAGGCGGGATCGAGGACGGCGGTCGCGGCGTCCGGGGACATGGCGAGGGCGGCACGGGGGCGGAAGCCGGGGCCCGGCGAGGACGCGGTCATACGGGAATCCTGTATCGACGCAAGGAAAACGGTCAAGATATCGATCAGAAGAAAATGAAGCGGTTAAACGCTCACTCGGCGTCAGGCGTGGACGCGGTGGAGGTCAGCGCCCACGTCGACCCGCGCACCTTCAGTTCCGGCAGCAGTTCGATCCGCCGCGCCGGTCGCGAACCGCTGCCGCGCGGGTCCCTCAGCCGGTGCAGGAGCAGTTCGGCGGCGGCACGGCCGACCTCGCCCTTCGGCGGGGACACGGCGGTGAGGGGGGTACTGCCGAGGGCGGCCACGACGTCGTCGTACGCGACGACCGAGCAGTCCTCCGGCACCCGGACGCCGTGCGCGGCCAGGTCCTGGACCAGCATCAGCGCGTCCACGTCGCCGTGCAGCACGCACGCCGTGGCGTCCAGCTCGCGCAGGACGCCGGGGAGGTCGACGGCCGGACGGTCCACGCCGGCCGTGCGGTCGGGGCCCGCGTCGGGCGAGCTGAGGGTGAGAGTCCACGCGTCGAGTCCCGGATGGGCTCCGGCGATCTCGGTGAGGGCGGTGCGCAGGGCCCGTGCGGTGGGGCTGTCGTCGCGGGTGGCGAAGACGATCCTGCGGTGACCGAGGGCGATCAGGTGTTCCACCGCGAGATGGGCGCCGTACCAGTGGTCGGAGCAGACGGAGTCCAGGGCGTGCAGCGCGCTGCCGGAGCGCGGTCTGCGCTCCATCAGGACGGTCGGCACGCCGAGCCCGCACAGCCATTTCGCGTCGGCCTCCTCCGCGGCGAGGGTGCGCCAGCGGGGGGCGATCAGCACACCCCGGGCACCGTCCGCCAACGCCCTCTCCACCAGGGGCTGTTCGGCGCCCGCGACCTGCGGGGCGATGTGCAGGGCGATGCGTACGCCGGCCTCCTCCAGGACAGGGCGGGCGCCGTGCAGAGTCTCGTAGAGGTAGGAGTGGCGGGCGGGTACGACCAGGACGACGGTGTCGCCGTCCCCGGATGCGGTGACCGGCCCGGGCCGGGCGTCCGGCACCGGGAGGGTGGAGCGGGCGATGCCGTGGCCGCGCCTGAGCCTGCCCTCGCGGGCGAGTTCCTCCACGTCCCGGCGGACGGTGACCACCGAGACCTCCAGCTCGGCGGCGAGATCGGTCACCCGGGCCGCGCCGCGCGCCTGCACGGCGGCCAGGATCCGCTGCCGCCTCAGTTCGACCGGCTCGCGCATACCGTTCGCTCCCTCATGTCCGGGTGCACCGGCGTACCCACACACCGGAATGTTCGTTTGAACGCTTCGTCGCGCAGCATAGCGATCAGCAGGCCAAACGCCAGCACCGCTAGCGGAACAAGGGATTCCGGCCGAATCTCGTCCCTTATCGACCGATCTTGACCATCGTTCAAACAAAATTCACCGAGTACTTGCGGTAACTGCTTGCTTTGTGCGCACTTGAGGCGAGAATTTCATCCGTCAACATATTGCGCCTCGGGGGGACTTGGCATATGCAAGGAACAATTGACGGATTCAGCTACGGGTTCGTCACCCCGGTGGCCGCCTACATCATGGCCTGCCTGGGAAGCGCCCTGGGGTTGCGCTGCGTGGTCAGAACGCTACTCAACCAGGACTCGTGGAAGCCGGGTTGGCTGGCGCTGGGGGCGGCGGCCATCGGGTGCGGAATCTGGACCATGCACTTCATCGCGATGATCGGGTTCCAGGTCGAGGAGACCGCGGTCCGCTACGACATCGGGCTGACGGTCACCAGCCTCGCCGTCGCGATCGTCGTCGTCGGTATCGGCGTGTTCGTCGTCGGTTACCGCGGCGCCACACCTGCGGCGCTCTCCGCCGCGGGCATCGTGACCGGTCTGGGCGTGGCCGCGATGCACTACCTCGGTATGGCGGCGCTCCATCTGAACGGGACGATCCGCTACGACACGATGACCGTGGGACTCTCCGTGGTGATCGCCATCGTCGCCGCGACCGCCGCACTGTGGGCGGCCGTCTCCATCCGGGGCTTCCTGACCAGCCTCGGGGCGAGTCTGGTGATGGGTGTGGCCGTCAGCGGTATGCACTACACGGGCATGGCCGCCGTCAGCGTGCATCTGCACGAGACGTCCGGCAACACCTGGGCCGGCGACTCACCGACCTCGTTGCTGCTGCCGATGCTGATCGGCCCCATCATCTTCCTGCTGCTCGCCGCGGTCGTGGTGATGTTCGACCCACTGCTGGTGCTGGGCGACGGGGAGTGGGGCGCGAAGAGCCCCCGGCAGCAGCCCGCGCGGCAGACGCACCAGATACCGCAGATACCGCAGCAGCCGGCGGCCCCGCACACGGGACAGCGTCCTGCCAGTTGGCAGCGGCCGCCGGCCCCGACCCGGACAGATCTTCGCCTGTAGGACATTGCTACGGTGCCCCGATGGTTGACTCTTCACGGACTCGCTCCTCCCGCGACACCCCGGAGGGCGCCGGCTGGGGCCCCGAGAACCCGGGCACCTACCGGGAGTTGATGCCGCGTCGGGTCGAGAAGCTGTCGTGGGTCGACCCCCGGACCCTGTGGCCCGCCCGCAACGGCGTGCTGGCCTCCTGGTTCGGTGACCCGACGAGCCGTACCCGAAGCCGCTGGGCCGAACAGCGGACAGCCGCGGGCGCTCCCGCCGACAAGGTGATCCGGCGCAGCGATCCGGACCGCTTCTCCTTCATGGTCATCGGCGACACGGGCGAGGGCGACGCACCCCAGTACGCCGTCGTCCCGGGCTTTCTGACGGTAAGTCAGGACACGGCGTTCACCGTGCTCGCCAGTGACGTGATCTATCCCGTCGGGGCGACCGACGACTACGGCACCAAGTTCTTCCGCCCCTACCAGGACTACCCGGCGCCCATCTACGCGATACCGGGCAACCACGACTGGTACGAGGACCTGAACGGGTTCATGCGCGTCTTCTGCGACGCCCCGCCCCTCCCGGCGGCCCCCGCGCCCCGCCCGCTCACCCGCGCCTGGCTGCGCTCGCTCCTGTGGCACAGGCCGAGCACCGTCGACGAACAACGCCTGGCCGAGGCAGGCAAGCTGCGCTCGACCCCCGCCCAGCAGGCCGCCCAGCCCGGCCCGTACTGGGCGATCGACGCCGGACCGGTACGCGTCATAGGCATCGACACCGGTCTGCTGGGGACGCTCGACGCCGAGCAGGGCCGCTGGCTGAGGGAGGTCTCCTCGGGTCCGGTCCCGAAGATCCTCGTCACCGGGTCGCCCCTCTATGTGGACGGCGAGCACCACCCCTGCCCGATCGAGGGCGGCGGCACGGTGGACGACCTGGTCCGCGATCCGGAGCGGAACTTCGTGGCCGCGATAGGCGGCGACATCCACAACTACCAGCGCTATCCGGTGAGCGTGCACGACCGGACCAGGCGGACCAGCCGGACCATCCAGTACATAGTCTCGGGCGGCGGCGGTGCCTTCATGCACGCCACCCACACCATCGAGCGCGTCTCGGTCGCCGACGTCACCGAGGACGACTTCCGCTGCTATCCGTTGCGCGGCGACTCCCTGGCCTTCTACAGCCGGATCTACGGCCGACGGCTGCACCTGCGCCGCTTCTTCACCCTCACCGAGGCCGAGGCGGCGGCCGTGATCGCCGAGCGCCTGGGTATCCGTCCGACGCGCGCTCCGAGCGAGCCCGTCCGGCTGACCTGGCGCATCCGGCTGGTCGCCGGTCTGCTGGGCACGGCCCGCCGTCCCGGCCGCACCCGGCGTCTGCGGCTCCCGGTCCGCAAGGCGTACACACAGTTGTTCTCGCCCGGTTCTGCGACGTACAGCCCGCCGTTCTTCAAGAGCTTCCTGCGCCTCGACGTGTCCCCCGAGGAGGTCCGGCTGCGCTGCTTCTCCGCGACCGGCAAGCTCAGCCAGGAGCTGGATCCGCCGGTCGAGGACGAGGTGGTCATCCCGCTGACCCGGCCGCCTGGCACAATCGGCGATGCGTGAACGTCCGTACGACGATCGTCGGAGGAGCCCGTGCCGTCCCCCTCGCAGCCGCTGCGCAAACTGGGCTTTCTGACCATCGGGTTGTTCGACGGGGACGATCCACGAGCAGGGCACGAGTCGACGCTGGAGATCATCGAGCTGGGTGAGCGGCTGGGCTTCGACAGCGCGTGGCTGCGCCACCGTCATCTCCAGTACGGGATCTCCTCCCCCGTGGCCGTCCTCGCGGCGGCCTCGCAGCGCACCCGCCGTATCGAACTGGGCACCGCGGTCACCCCGTTGGGCTGGGAGAACCCGCTGCGCCTGGCGGAGGACTGGGCGACCGTCGACATCCTCTCCGGCGGCCGGCTCAACCCGGGTCTGAGTGTGGGCCCGCCGATGAACTACGACCACATCAAGGGCGCCCTGTACCCCGACACGGCGGACGCCGAGGACTTCGGCTACCAGCGGGTCGAGCGGCTGCTGGACCACGTACGCGGTAAGGCGGCCAGCGATTTCAGCGGGGTGCAGGGGTTCGAGGCCACGCGGCGGCAGCCGCAATTCGAGTACAGCTCCGACCGGGTGCAGCCCCATTCCCCGGGGCTCGGAAGCCGACTGTGGTACGGCGGCGGGAGCCTGCGGTCGGCGCAGTGGGCCGGTGAGCACGGGATGAACTTCCTGACCAGCAGCGTCGTGAAGGCCGAGGGTGACGAGGAGTCGCCGGACTTCGCCGAGATCCAGCTCGCGGGCGTCCGGGCGTTCAGGGCCCACCACCCGGACGGTGACCGGGCCCGGGTCTCCCAGGGGCTCGTCGTGATCCCCACCGACAGCGCCTCGCCCGAGCAGCGCGCGAAGTACGAGGAGTACGCGGCGAAGCGGCTGCCGCGGACCGCGGCCCCGCAGGGTCCGGCGCGGCTGATGTTCGCGCCGGACCTCGTCGGCACGTCGGCCGAGATCGCCGAGCGCCTGTACGCGCACGTCGCGTTCCAGGAGATCGACGAGGTGGCCTTCGCGCTGCCGTTCACCTTCGACCACGAGGACTACGTCCAGATCCTCACGGACATCGCGACCCGTCTCGGTCCCGCGCTGGGCTGGCAGTCGGCCACCGGCTGAAGGCCCTGCGGGACCTCACCATCGCCCGGGTTCGGTACCCGTGATCGCCTCCGACAGCATGCCGTCCACGCCGACCGGGATGTCGCCGGTCAGCATCACGCGGTGCATGACCCGGGGGTGGCCGAGGTGGGCGTTGTCGCTGGGAGCGAGATGGATGGTGGCCCGGTTGTCCCAGAAGGCGACGCTGCCGGGCTCCCAGCGGAACCGGACCGTGTACTCGGGCCTGGTCGCCTGTTCGAGGAGCATCTCCAGGAGAAGCCGGCTCTCCGCGCGGGAGACGTCCACGATCTGTTCGAGGTAGTAGCCGTTGACGAACAGCACCCGCTCCCCGGTCTCCGGGTGGACCCGCACCAGTGGGTGCACCGAGGCGGTCTGGTGGTCCAGCAGATGCCGCAGATACGCGTCGTCGCCGGGCCGCGCCTGGTAGCCGACGCCGAGCCGGTGCTCGGCCCTGAGGCCGTCCACGAACTCCCGTACGGGCGCGGAGAGTCCGGCGTACGCTGCGGCCAGGTTGGCCCAGGTGGTGTCACCTCCGTACGGCGGTACGGTCTCGGCGCGCAGGATCGTCGCGGCGGGCGGGTCGACACGGGCGCCGTGGTCGCAGTGCCAGCCGCGCAGCAGCGAGTGGCGGCGCCGCTCCAGCCACTCGGCGTGCTCCATGCCGTAGCGTCCGCCCAGCTCCAGCCGGTCGGCGGTCGTCTCGATCTCGGGGAAGTCCGCCGGTGAGGCGCCGCCGCGCCGTCCTGGGACGACCGGCTCGCCGAACCGGCGCGCGAAGGCGATGTGCCCGGCGTGGTCCAGCCGCTGGCCGCGGAAGAACACCACTTTCCAGCGCAGGACGGCCGCCCTGATCGCGGCGACCACGGCGCTGTCGAGGGGCTCGGTCAGGTCGACTCCCGAGATCTCGGCGCCGATGTGCCCCGCGACGGGCCCCACCTCCATTCCGACGGCGTTCGCCTCCCCCAACTCCTGCGCGCTCGGCGGCACTTCACCGTTCGCGGCCCGGTCCGTCCTCATGCACGCTCCGATCGTGGGTCCGACGTGTCGGTCTCGCTGGTGAGCGTGCCAGTATTCGGCGGGCGTGGCGACCGGGCGTCGCACTTCGCCGGATGCCCGGTACGTCAGCCTGGCAGGTCCGTCGTGGCTGGTCGCGGGGCTCCCGGCGGGGCTTCAGCGCGGCGGGCGCGGATGGCTCGGCTGGAAGACCGCAGCGATGACCACTGACGCATCCGACGTTCCCGAGTCCAGTGCCTTCGTCCGACGGCTGCGCCGGGAGCGGCTGCCGATGCCCGCGGACTCGGTCACCGCATGGGAGCCCTTCCCCTTCGCGCCTTTAGAAGGGGAGCTGCGGATCGCGCCGTTGCTGCCTCCGGTGCTGCCCGAGCCGGATCGCGACGGCGAGGCCGGGCCCGAGGACTGCATGGTCTGCCGCAAACCCGTGACGGACGCGCTCCGGGCGGACGACCACCGGCGGTTGGACGCGGTCGGCGAATCGCGGCTGCCCGCCGTCGTGCTGCCGCAGCCGCGCGGCCACTACGACCTGGGTGACCTGCCCGCCGCCCGGTCGGCCGGGCCGGGCCCGCTGCCGCAGCGCGCCGAGCGGGCCGTCCTGGCTGTGGACGGCGCCGCACGGGTGCACGTCAACCGGTGGGGCGACGGCGGCGCCCGCCTCCCCTTCTGGTTGCCGGCCCGCCCGCCGACCTGACCGAGTTGCGCGGCAGGTCCCTCGCCCTGTGGGAGGAACCCCTGCCCCCGGTACCGGAGTCCGAACGACTGCGGGCCCATCGGCGGATCGCGACGGCGCCGGCGACCGGGCGGGACGGCATACGTGGGGCAGGGCGGGTTACGCGCCCACCCTCGCCATTCGCCACCCTTCCGTCCGGTCCTGCTGGGAGACCGCCTCGGCCGTGGCCATGACCATCGGGGCCAGCCGCGACGCCTGGAGCATGTTCGGCGGACCCACGACACCCACCGACGCCACCACCGTGCCGCGCGCGTTGCGTACCGGGGCCGCGATCGCTCCCCGGCCCTCGCGCAGGGTGCCGCACACCATCGCGTAACCTTCGCGTCTTATCTTGCTCAGATGATTCCTCAGCGTAGTGCCGTTGGTGATGGTGGCAGCGGTGTACGCCCGCAGCGGGCTTGCGCAGATGTCGTCCTGCACCCCGACTTCCGCGTTCGCCAGCAGGACCAGGCCCGTCGCTGTGACATGCAGGGGGAGCCGGCAGCCGGGGTCGCCCCAATGGGCCGCGAGACAGGGTTCGTTGGAGAGGAAGGTCAGGCAGACGCTCTCCGTACCGTCACGCAGGGCGAGGACCGCCGCGCCGCCGGACTGGCCGTGGAGTTCAACGAGGTGGGACTGCGCGGCCTCGGCGAGGCCCGAGTAGCGGGGGGCCAGCGTCGCCGTCTCCCACAGGCGAAGGCCGATGCTGTAACCGCCTTCCTCTCCTCGTTCCAGTGCGCCCCAGCCATGGAGCTTGTTGACGATGCGATGGACCGTGGCGACCGGAAGACCGGATCGCCGGCTGATGTCACTCAGCGTCAGGGTGCGGTTGTCGCGGTCGAAAACGCCGAGGATGCTGAGCGTGCGGTCGACAACCGAGCGCTCGGGGGCGCCGGAGGGGGTGGTCATCCCGTCAACTTCCCTTCACCTGCACATCATGTGGGGACGGTTACTCGTGCATGCGCCAGAAGTGATCTGGCAACGGGCGGCCACGCCTATCATTGATTTTTAAAGAAGCCTGAGAAAGGTCGATTCCGGAACGCTCATGGTCGATTTCGCTTCGTTACCGATCCCCGTGATCCCCTACACCCCCCACTGCAGACCCGGGGTCGGCATGGCCATGACATCGCTCAGCGAGGTGCGCGCGCAGGTTTCCCGGAGCTTCGCCGCCGCTCCCCACCGGCTCGCATACCACCAGATCATGCTGGTCAGGTCGGGAACCGGAGACTTCACGATCGACTCCACGCGCTACCCGTGCCGAGTGGGCTCCCTGCTGTGGATCCGGCCGAACCAGGTGATCCAGTTCGCACCGGCGACGAACATGGAAGCCCACCTCGTCATGTTCACCGAGACCTTCCCACTGCGGCTGCGCGCCCACATGGGAATGCTCGACGACGTCCTGCGCCCCTGCCACTGGCAGCTCCGCGACGACGAGCTGGCCGCCTTCGGACGCGTCCTGGCCCTGATGCAGGAGGAGTTCGAGCGGCCCGACCAGGGCCTCGGCGAGGACATCCTCAAGCATCTGCTGGCGGTCACCCTGATGCACATCGACCAGATGTGCCGCAGCCAGCGCAAGGACCAGCGGGAGGCCGACACCCCCACCGGCGAGAACGGCGAGCTGTTCCTGCGTTTCCGGCGCGAGCTGGAATCCTCCTACCGCACGACCCGGCTGGTCGAGGACTACGCCGCCGCGCTCAACTGCACGCCCCGCACGCTGTCCCGGGCCTGTCGCATCGTCGCCGGCACCTCCACCAAGGACCTGATCGACGCCCGCGTCGCCCTGGAGGCGAAGCGCCTGCTGGTCCACACGGATCTGCCCGTCGGCACCATCGCCCGCCAGCTCGGGTTCACCGAAGTCACGAACTTCGGCAAGTTCTTCGTACGCCGGGTGAATATGACACCTGGCACATTCCGGCGCGGCGACGATTCACAGAATTAGCGTCGACGCCGCGGTTGCCGGCCAGGACTTCACTCGCCGGTAACATATTCCGCCTCGTGTTCTACGCCCGTAAACCACGATTTCTTTCCACTCTCCGGAAGAGTGGTTGTCCAAGATTCAGTCAACTGACAAGACTGTGGCCTGCGAGCTTCGGGCGGCCACTCCCGGACACAGTTCGTTTCATGCCGAGCGGCACGTCTGGACCAGGAGACCGGATTCCTACCACACCCGTCCACTGACGGGTTGTTCTCTGCCGTACGCGCTGAAGTAAGTCATAAAAAAGCTGCCGTCTATCTCGACCCATTTCCGTGCCGGTCCGCCGATCGACACCGGCTCGGAACAGTGCGCTCCCGAATCGGGCCCTGAAGGACCTTTTCGAACGGAAGCGTTCACCATCCACCCGCGCCCCGGGCCCCCAACCGAGCGCGCCACAGGGAAGGACGACACACCATGGCCGTAGTGACCGCTCGTGAGGCCCAGGACTGGCTCATCGAGAAGATCGCCCACCGGATGGGCGTGCCGACGGACGACATCTCGCCCGAGGTGTACTTCGACGAACTCGACCTCGACTCGACCGAGGCGCTGATCCTCGCCGGCGAGATGGAGAGCTGGCTCGGCTTCGAACTGAGCACGACGACCCTCTGGTACCACCCGACGGTCAAGGACCTGGCGGCCTACATAGCCGAGGAGTGCGGCCGTCGTGCGGCCATCGCGTAAGGGTCCGCCGCCGGTCGCCCGCCTCTTCCGTACCGCCGCGTCCGGCGGTCACACGGTGTACGTCGTCCATCCGGGCGCCCTCGCCGTCGAGGTGTACGAGGGGCTCGCGAACGCGCTGCCGGAGGGCACCGGCCTCACCGTGCTCGACCTGGGCGCGGTCCCCGAGTACGCGGACGCGGCGCTCACCGGTGGCCGGGCGGCGACCACCGTCGAGGACCTGGCGGCCCTGCTGCTGGCCGCGCTGGAACGGTCGCGGGAGGAGAACGGCGTTACCGCGGAGGGGAGTTGGTGCCTGGCCGGCTGGTCCTTCGGCGGGGTGCTCGCCCTGGCGATGACCGAGCTGATGTCCACCGGACGACTCCCCGGGCGCCTGGTGCTCCTTGACAGCATCGCCCCCGTCGAGGAGTACAAGCAGCCCGACGACGCCCTGCGGCCGGATCTGCTGCTCAGTTGGTTCGCCATGTACCTGGGCGCGAAGCGGGGCCGTCCGGTACCGCTCGACATGGACCGGCTGGCCGGGTGCGGGACCGACGAGGGGCTGACGGCCGTCCTCGACGCCGCGACCGCCGCCGGGGCTCTGCTGCCCGACACCCCGCTGCCGGGTCTGCGCAAGCTCTACGACACCTACGTGGACGGCCTGTTGCGCAACAACCGGCTGACCGCGCCGCACCGCCCGGGGTCCGCCCCGCTGCCCCTGGCGCTGGTACAGGCGGAACGCAGCCTGGTCCCGGCCGACCCGACACTCGGCTGGCGCCCGCTCGCCCCGCACGGCCTCACCATGTACCGCTGTCCCGGCGACCATTACACGATGCTCGCCCGCCCGGACTCCCTCAGCGTGATCGCACCGCTGCTCCAGGCTTCCTGACCGGTACTCGCCCGTCGTTTTCACCGCTTCCGTTCCCCCCCGTCTCTCCTTTCCTCCCTCCCCTTCCTCTCCCCTTCCTCTCCCTTTCCTTTCCTCCCTCTCTCCTGTCCGTCTTCCGCCCCATTCCTTCTCTCGTGCGTCATGTGCAGTTCCTCCGAACCGCTGCGGGGCGAGCGTCCCCCGCCGTCCGACCAAGAGAGCCTCCCGTGAACGCTTCGCACCCTTCCGAACTCGACCGCCGGCTGGCCCGCGACCCCATCGCGATCGTCGGGCTGTCCGCCCTGTACCCCAAGTCGCGTGATCTGCGCGCCTTCTGGGACAACGTGGTCTCCGCCGCAGACTGCATCGAGGACGTGCCCGAGACCCACTGGAGTGTGGCCGAGCACTACGACGCCGACCCCTCCGCGCCCGACAGGACGTACTCGAAGCGGGGCGGCTTCATCCCCGCTGTCCCCTTCAACCCGCTGGAGTTCGGGCTGCCGCCCAACACCCTCGAAGTCACCGACGTACTGCAGCTGTTGAGCCTGGTGGTGGCCCGCGATCTGCTCCGGGACGCGGGCTCCGACCAGCAGTGGTACGACGCCTCGCGGACCGGGGTCGTGCTCGGGGTGACCGGCGCCAACCAGCTCACCCAGCCGCTGTCGGCCCGGCTCCAGACGCCCGTCATCAAGGAGGTCGTGCGCAGTTGCGGCCTTTCGGAGCGGGACGCCGACGAGATCGCGGAGAAGTTCAAGCTGGCCTTCGCGCCCTGGGAGGAGAACTCCTTCCCCGGCATGCTGGGCAACGTCGTGGCCGGCCGGATCGCCAACCGCCTCGACCTCGGCGGCACCAACATGACCATCGACGCGGCCTGCGCCAGTTCGCTGGGCGCGGTGAAGGCCGCGGTCAGTGAACTGCTGGAGCGGCGCTCGGACATGATGCTGGTGGGCGGCTGCGACGCCGAGAACACCATCTTCATGTACCTGTGCTTCAGCAAGACGCCCGCGTTCTCCAAGGCCGGCCGTATCCGCCCGTTCGACGCGAACGCGGACGGCACCCTCATCGGCGAGGGCATCGGCATGCTGGCGCTGCGCCGGCTCTCGGACGCCGAGCGGGACGGCAACCGGATCTACTCGGTGATCCGCGGCATCGGTTCGTCGAGCGACGGCCGGTTCAAGTCCATCTACGCCCCGCGCAAGGAGGGCCAGATGGCCGCCCTGCGCCGCGCGTACGAGGACGCGGACTGCTCCCCGGCCTCGGTCGAGCTGTTCGAGGCGCACGGCACGGGTACGGCGGTCGGCGAGGCCACCGAACTGTCGGCGCTGTCGGCGGTGGTGTCGGAGCACACCGAGGAGCGGCAGTTCGCGGCGGTCGGCAGTGTGAAGTCGCAGATCGGCCACACCAAGGCGGCGGCCGGCGCGGCCGGCATGATCAAGCTGGCGCTCGCCCTGCACCACAGGCTGCTGCCGCCCACCATCAACGTGGACGCCCCGAATCCGGCCCTCGACTGGCCCGAGAGCCCGTTCTACGTCAGCACCCAGACCCGCCCGTGGATCCGCGACCCGCGCCGGGAACAACGCCGGGCCGGGGTCTCCTCGTTCGGGTTCGGCGGCACCAACTTCCATCTGGTGCTGGAGGAACACGGTGACGGGGACGACCTTCGGGTGATGTTCCCTGTGAGCCAGATATATGCATGGCATGAACCTGACATGAATACTCTGATGCGGGCCCTGGAAGAGGGCGAGCGGCCACGCTCCGGCCCGGCCCCGGCATCCCATCCACGGCTCGCCCTGGTGGCCCGTACCGAGGAGGAACTCGCCGAGCTGCGCGCCCTCGCCGTGGCCGAGCTGCGGGCCAGGGGCGAGGCCGACTCCTGGGCACACCCCAAGGGGATCTACTTCCGCCGGTCCGCCGCCCCCACCGGAAAGGTCGCCGCGCTCTTCGCAGGACAGGGCAGCCAGTACGTCTCCCCCGGCCGGACCGCGGTCCTGGCGCTGCCCCCGCTGCGGGCGGCCTTCGACCGGGCCAACGCGGCCTTCGGGGACCATGAACTCCCCTTGTCCCGGGTCGCGTTCCCGCCGCCCGCCTTCGACGAGGCGACGCGTACGGCCCAGGAAGGCGAGCTGCGCCGCACGGAGTACGCCCAGCCTGCCATCGGTGCGCTGGCCGCCGGCCATTTCCGCTATCTGGCCGAACTGGGCTTCGACGCCGACGGGTTCCTCGGCCACAGCTTCGGTGAACTGGCGGCGCTGTGGGCGGCCGGCGCGATCGACGACGACACGTACTTCACGCTGGCCCGGGCGCGGGGTGCCGCGATGGCGCCGCCCACCGAGCCGGGCTTCGACCCCGGTGCGATGGCCGCCGTGACCGCCTCCGCCGGGCAGCTGGAGCAACTCCTCGCCGCACACCCCGGGTTGGCCGTCTGCAACCGCAACGCGCCGGACCAGGTGGTGGTCGGCGGTGCCACCTCAGCCGTGGAGCTGCTGGTGGAGGGGGCAGGCGCAATCGGCGTACGGGCGACTCGGCTCCCGGTGTCGGCCGCCTTCCACACGCCGTTCGTCGCCCACGCCGTGGACGCCTTCGGCCGCCGCGTCGCCGAGGCGCGCATCGTCGAACCACGGCGCCCGGTCTTCGCCAACTCCCCTGATGCCGCCTACGGTTCGGACCCCGACGCCAACCGGCGAACACTGGTGGACCAGCTCGTCAAACCGGTTCAGTTCGCCGACCGCGTCGAGGAGATGTACGCGGCGGGCTTCCGTACGTTCGTCGAGTTCGGCCCCAAGGGGGTACTGACCCAGTTGGTCCGTCGCATCCTCGGCGAGCGCGAGCACTTCGCGGTCCAGCTCGACCCGGGCAGCGGCGGGGACGCCGACATCGCGTTGAAGCGCGCGGTCGCCCAGCTCTTCGTACTCGGGCTGCCGTTGGCCACGGCCGACCGCTATGTGTCCACGCCGGTGACCGTCGAGCCGACCAAGGGCATGACGGTACCGCTCAACGGCATCAACCATGTGCCGCAGGCCCGCCGCGACGCGTACCGGGAGGCGCTGGAGAACGGCTACCGGGTTGCGGACGTGAGCGAGACCGCCGGGGCGGTGGCCGCGCGTGCCGGTCAGGAAGCCGTGCCCGTGCCGAGTCCTGCCGTCGGGCACGATCCCGAGACGGCGCCGCTTCCCTCGGCCGCGCCTGTGTCCGCGTCGAACACGGTTGCTGTCCGGCCGACCGCCCATCCGTTGGCGCCCGCCGCGCCACCCGTTCCCGCCGCCCACATCATGGAGAGCGAGCCTGTGGAAGAACACGACCGGACACCCGCCCCCGATCGGCTCTCCGGACTGATCGCCGACCATCTGGCCCTTCATGACGAGTATCTCAAGGGCCAGTTGAACAGCGCCCAGCGCCTGATGGGCATCCTGGAACGGGCGGACGAGCAGGGCAGGGTCGATGCGGTGATCCCCGGCGTGGCCACCGTGAAGGAGCACGGGCTGGCCATCGGGCGTACGCATCTGCGGGCCAACGAGATCCTGCGCGACCTGGCGGCGATGGAGCTCGGCACGTTGCCGCCGGCCGTTCCGGTCGCGCCGTCCGCCCCGGCGACTCCGGCCGCGGTCGCTGCGCCTGTTGCGCCGTCCGCGGCTCTTGCCATGGCGCCCCCGGTCACCCCTGCACCTGCCTCTCCGCATTCCCCCACACCTGCCCCTGCGCCCGTCGCGGCCCCGGTCGCCTCCGAGCCGCCGTCGGCCGACGTCACGGCAGACGACGTGGCGGCGGCACTCCTCGACGTGGTGTCGCAGAAGACCGGCTACCCCGCCGAGATGCTCGACCTCGGCATGGACGTGGAGGCTGACTTGGGCATCGACTCCATCAAGCGCGTGGAGATCATGGGCGTCCTCCAGGAACGCTTCCCGAGCCCCACCCCCGTCGGACCCGAACAACTCGCGGAACTGCGCACGTTGAACGAGATCGTCAACTTCGTGCTCAGTCTCGGTGGTGCGCGCGGCGCGGCTCCTCGGGTCCAGCAGGTCGCGGTCGCCAGCGCCCCCGCGTCGCCTCGGGCCGCGATCGGGGCGAAGGACGTGGCGGACGTGCTGCTCGGTGTCGTGTCTGACAAGACCGGTTACCCGGCCGAGATGCTCGACCTCGGCATGGACGTCGAGGCCGACCTCGGAATCGACTCCATCAAACGCGTCGAAATCATGGGCGTCCTCCAAGAACGCTTCCCCAGCCCCACCCCCGTCGGACCCGAACAACTCGCGGAACTGCGCACGTTGAACGAGATCGTCGGCTTCATGCTCAATCTGAGCGGCGGTTCGGGAGCTCCTGCCTCAACTCCGGTAAGCGCTACGGCTTCTGTGGGCGTCGCAGTCCCCGCCGTCGACGGTGACGCCGTGCGCGGTGCCCTTCTCGACGTCGTGGCGGCCAAGACCGGCTACCCGGCCGAGATGCTCGACCTGGACATGGACGTCGAGGCCGACCTCGGAATCGACTCCATCAAACGCGTCGAAATCATGGGCGTCCTCCAAGAACAGTTCCCGAGCCCCACCCCCGTCGGACCCGAACAGCTGGCGGAGCTGCGGACGTTGGGCGACATCGTGAGCTTCGTCGCTGGACTGTCCGGGGAATCGGCCGGGCCGGTCGGTTCCCCGGCCCCTGCCGTGGGCTCCCCGGCCCGGCAGCCGAGCCCCGGGTCTGCGCCGGTCACCGCGCCGGCCGCGCTCGGCCGTGGGCAGGCGTCACCGGCCGGGTTGCCGACCCCGGACCGGCTCGTCGACGCCTATCCGCTGGGCGCCGCCGCCGTGGTCGTCGACGACGGCAGCGAGGTCGCCGAGGCCTCGGCGGCACGGCTCGTCGCGACCGGCTGGCGGGTGCGCGTTCTACGGCTGCCCGGTGTCGCCCAGCGGATCACCGGGGCGACGGACCACCCGCTCGGCGGCTGGGGTGCGAGCGAACTCGCCTCCGGGTTCGCGGAGTCGGGCGGCGAGCGGGTTCATCTCGTGCTCGGTTTCGCTGCCGCCGGTGAACTGCCCTGGGCCGAGGGCGTACGCAGGCTGGCGCACACCCTGCTGATCGCCAAGCACGCGGTCGGCCCGCTCACCGAGGCCGCTGCGAGCGGTCACCGGGCCGCGTTCGTCACCGTCACCCGGCTCGACGGAACCTTCGGGCTCGGTGGGGTGAGTGAGGACGCGGTGCCTGCCGGCGGTGTCGGCGGACTGGTCAAGACGCTGGCCGTGGAAGCACCCGAGCTGTACTGCCGGGCCGTCGACCTCGCCCCCTCCCTGAACTCTGCGGACGCGGCGGAACTGGTCCTGGAGGAGGTGTACGACGCTGCCTCCGGCCCGGTCCAGGTGGGCCGCGACGGGAGCCGCCGGGTCACCCTCACCCTCGAGCCCACCCCCCACCTCACTTCCGGCGAGGGGGCGCGCCCGGCCGGGCCGGCCCCTGCCCTCACCTCCGACGACCTGCTCGTCGTGACCGGCGGTGGACGCGGAATCACCGCCCGCTGCACGGTGGCCCTGGCCGCCGCGCACGCCCCCGGCCTGCTGCTGCTCGGCCGCACCGCGCTCGGCGACGAGCCGCAGTGGGCGCTCGGACTGGCGGACGCGGCTGCGCTCAAGGCGGCGGCCGTGGACCAGTTGAAGCGGGCGGGCGAGAAGCCGACCCCGAAGCGGGTCGAGCAGCTGTACCAGGCCGTGATCGGCGAGCGCGAGGTCCGTACGACGCTCGCGGAGATCCGGGCGGCGGGCAGCGAGGTCGAGTACGTGGCGGTGGACATCGGCGACGCCGCCGCGACCGCCGCCGCCCTGACGCCGTACCGGGAGCGTGTAACGGGAGTCGTGCACGGGGCCGGTGTGCTCGCGGACCAGCTGATCTCCGCGAAGAAGGCTGCCGAGATCGACCGGGTCTTCTCGGTCAAGCTCGGCGGGCTGCGCTCTGTGGTGGCGGCACTGCCCGCAGAGCGGTTGCGGCACGTGGTGCTGTTCTCCTCGGTCGCCGGGTTCTTCGGCAACCGGGGGCAGTCGGACTACGCGATGGCCAACGAGGTGCTCAACACCTGGGCCGGAGCCTTCCGGCGCAGTCACCCGGAGGCGCATGTGACCGCCCTCAACTGGGGCGCCTGGGACAGCGGCATGGTGTCGCCGCAGATCAAGGCGGTGTTCGAGGAGCGGGGCATCCCGCTCATCCCGGTGGGCACCGGGACCCTGATGTTCACCGAGCAGTTCGGCCCCGAGCGGGCCGGTGACGTGGTCACGGTTCTCGGGCCGACCACTCCCCTGTCGGCGCGCGAGCAGATCGCGCCCACGTCACCGGCCGTACTGGAACGGGATCTCGCCGGCCTGGTCACCGATCCGCTCGTCTCGGACCATGTGATCGGTGATGTACCGGTGCTGCCCGCGGCCGCGGCCCTCGGCTGGGCCGCGGGTGCGGTGGAGCGGCTGACCGGCGGCGTCGTCGCGCAGGTCCGGGACTTCGCGGTCCACAAGGGTGTGGTCTTCGACGGCGGAGGCAGCGACGGCGGCAGCGGATCGGGCGGCTTCGGCGGGCCCTTCCAGCTCACGGTCGACCCGACGCCCGACGGCGCCGAGGCCGATGTCGCGATCCGTTCGACCGGCGTCGACGGCACCGTACGGCCGCACTACGCGGCCCGGGTGATCCTGGGCGACGCCGGCGGAGAGGTCCCGCGCCGGGTGGCCGGGGTGCCCGCGCTCGGCGGTGGCAGTGACGCGCAGGTGTTCTACGCCGACGGCACGCTCTTCCACGGGGCGTCGCTGCGCGGGCTGCGGCGGGTGCTGGCCTCGGGCGAGGACCGGTTGGTCCTGGAGTGCGCGTTGGCCGAACACCGGCCGGAGGGAGGGGCGTTCGGGACGGGCCGATACGCGCCGGGCACCGCCGATCTGCTGCTCCAGGCCGCGCTGGTGTGGATGCGGCTGCACCGTGACACGGCGAGTCTGCCGATGGGGGTGGCGCGGGTCGATCTGTACGAGGCGCTGCCGGACGGAGAGCCGTTCGTCGTGGTGGTGGAGCCGGAAACGGCTGCTGTGAACGGGAACGGGAGCAGTAACCGTACGTCCGCTGCGCTCACAGTGACGGCGTGCGCTCCCGACGGACGGGTGTTGACCCGGTTCGCAGGAGTTTCCCTTGTGTCCACCCCGCAGCTGGCCGCCAAGTTCGCGAGCCGCTGAGCCGACGACCGGACCGGTGGTCACCCGGCGGCGGACCCCCTCGGCCCCCGCCGGGCCCCCGGCACCCTGGAGGGAACAGCTTCAATGAGCAGCAAGTTCGCGATCGTCGGGATCTCCTGCCTCTTCCCCGGGGCGGACACTCCCGGCGCGTTCTGGGACAACCTCCGCGCCGGCGTCGACAGCCGCGCGGAGGGCGGCCCCGAGGTATTCGGCCCCGCCGATCCCGGGCCGGCCGACGGCAGGGAGCCGGCCCCGGATCCCGATCACGCCATCACCTGTGTCCGGGGCGGTTTCGTCACCGGCTTCGAATTCGATCCCACCGGATTCCTCCTTCGCCCCGAGGATCTCGCCGGTCTCGACCGGGTCTTCCACTGGTCGCTGCACGTGGCCCGCGAGGCGCTGCGGGACAGCGGTCACAGCGACCGCCCGGAACTGCTGGCCCGCACCGGTCTGGTGGTCGGCGACTACTCCTTCCCCACCCCGGCCTCGGCCCGCATCAGCCTGCCCCTCGTCCACGAAGCCGTACTGGAGGGCCTGCGCAGATCCGGCGACCCGGCGCCCGCCCCGGGCCCACTGCTCGACCCGGCCTCCGTGTCCCCGGCGGACGCCCGGGTGAGCGGCGCCCCCGCCCGGCTCGCGGCCACCGCCCTGGGCCTCGGCGGCCCCCGCTACGCCCTCGACGCCGCCTGCTCCTCGGCCCTGTACGCGCTGAAGCTGGCCTGCGACCATCTCGCCGCCGGGCAGGCCGACCTGGTGCTGGCGGGCGGGGTGTGCGCGCCCGACCCGACCCTCATCCACCTCTCCTTCTCCGACCTGCACGCCTATCCGCAGAACGGCGTCAGCCAGCCCTTCGACGCCCGCTCCACCGGCATCCTCACCGGTCAGGGCGCCGGCATGGTCGCCGTACGCAGGCTCACCGACGCGATCGCGGACGGCGACCGGATCTACGCGGTGATCGACGGCATCGGCCTGTCGAACGACGGCGCCGGCCGGCACCTCCTCGTGCCGAATCCGGCGGGACAGCTCAGCTCGTACGAACACGCCTACGCCCAGGCCGGTTTCGGACCCGAGCAGGTGGACTACCTGGAGTGCCACGCCACCGGGACGCCCATCGGGGACGGCACGGAGGCGGAGTCGGTCGCCGCCTGGTTCGGGACGCGGGGCACGGTCCCGCCGCTCGGCTCGGTCAAGGGCAACCTCGGTCATCTGCTGACCGTGGCCGGGCTGAGCAGTCTCCTCAAGGTGATCCTGTCGATGGCGCACGGGCATCTTCCGCCGACCATCGGCATCGACCGGCCGCTGCGCACACCGAGCGCGGGCGAGGTGCCCGTCGTACGCGCGGGGCGCGACTGGCCCGATCGCGGTACGGGACCGCGCAGGGCGGCGGTCTCCGCGTTCGGGTTCGGCGGCACGAACGCCCATGTCGTCCTCTCCCAGCGGCCGGACACCCTGGAGGCCGGGGTCGCGGAACCCGTCGTACCCCCCGCTCTGGACGTCATCGGTCTCGGCGCGCACTTCGGCACCCTCGCCGACGTGACCGCCTTCGAACGCGCCCTGCACGACGGCACCGACGCCTTCCAGCCGCTGCCCGAGCACCGCTGGCGCGGCCTGGAGGACACGGGCGGCGGCACGCTGGAGCAGGCGGGGCTGCACCGGGCGGCGCTGCCCGAGGGCGGGTTCGTGGACCGCGTCGAACTCGATCCGGCCGACAACCGCATCCCCCCGGCCGACCTGCGCAACTACAACCTGCAGCACGCCCTGATGTCGAAGGTCGCCGACGAGGCGCTGCGCGACGCGGGGTACGACCGGACGGTGCCTGCGGGCCGCAAGGCACCCGAGCCGCGCCGGATCGCGGTGGTCGTGGCCATGGAGATCGAGCCGAGTGCCCATCTGCATCTGGCCCGTTACGGGCTCGGCGACTTCCTCCGCCGCGCGTACGACGATGCCGGGCTCGAACTGACGGAGGAGCAGTTCGCCGCCCTCACCGCCGTCGCCCGGGAGGGCGTCCACGAACCGATCGTCGCCAACGAGGTGCTGAGCTACATCGGCAACATCATGGCCAGCCGGATCTCCTCGCTCTGGAACCTCACCGGACCGTCCTTCACCGTCTCGTCCGACGGCGCGGGCACCGCCGAGGCGCTCCAGATAGCCCAACTCCTGCTGCTGGACGAGAGTGTCGAAGCGGTACTCGTCGGCGCGGTGGATCTCGCGGCCTCGCCGGAGAACCTGCTGCTGCGGGGCGAGAGCCCGGTGTCCGGGGCGGGTCTGAGCTTCGGCGAGGGGCAGCGCGGCCGGCGCATCGGCGAGGGTGCGGGTGCCGTCGTCGTCACGCGTCCCGGCGCGGGCTCGGGCGAGCGGCGGGTGTACGCACGGGTCGACTCCGTGGCCGTACGGCACGCCTCACCCGTCGCCGGTGTGCTGCCGGAGGCGGACGCGGACACGCTCGCCCTGGCCGCCGGGGCCGCGCTGGTCGCCGCCGGCATCGGCCCGGCCGACGTCGGCTATGTCGAGGCCCACGCGGGCGGCACCTCCGGGCAGGACTCGGCCGAACTGGTGGCGCTGGCCCAGGTGTACCCGGCGGGCTCCGGCACGGTCGCGCTGGGCAGCGCCAAGGCACAGCTCGGCGACACCCAGACCGCCGCCGCGATGGCGGGCCTGCTGCGCGCCGTGCTGTGCCTGCACCACGCCTACGTCCCCGGCGCGCCCGGCTGGCGCAGGCCCGCGCCGGAGCTGGCCGAGCACTTCACCGCCTCCGCGTTCCATGTGCCGGACGCGTCCCGGCCCTGGCTGCGCGGCGCGCGGGGTGTACGCCGGTACGCGGCCGTCAGCGCCATCGGCTCGGACGGGGCGCACGCCCATGTCGTCCTGTCCGCCGACCGCACCCGGGGTGACGTCGCCCGCAGCGACTGGCGCACGGCCGGTGGCCCGGTGCTGCTGCCGCTCGGCGCACCGGACCTCGACGGGCTGCTCGCCGAGGTGGACCGGCATCTGACGCTGCTGGCCGAGGGCGCCGATCCGTACCGCCTGGGCCGGGCCGCCGCCGAACGGCTGCCGGGCAGCGCGCTGCGTGTGGTGCTGGTCGGTCGCGACGCCGAACAGCTGCGTACGCAGCTGGAGTCGGCAACGCGTGACCTGCCCGGCGCGGCTGCGAAGGGCGAGGAGTGGACGACCCCGGCGGGGAGTTGCTTCGCGCCGCGGCCGATCGGTCCGGAGGGGAAGGTGGCCCTGGTCTATCCGGGTGCGTTCAACTCGTATCCGGGGCTGGGACAGGACTTCTTCCGTGCCTTCCCGTCCCTGCTCGACACCTTCGAGGCCGAGGCCTTGGACCCCGACCGGCTCTTCCGCGCCGCCCAGCTCTATCCGCGCACCCAAGTCACCCCTGACCGAAGGGACTTGATGGCCCTGGAGGGCCGGCTCGGCGAGGACATCCCGTTCATGCTCGCCACCGGCACCACCTTCGCGATCCTCTACACCGACCTGGTGCGCGGCCTGCTCGGCGTGCGTGCGCACGGCGCGTTCGGCTACAGCCTGGGCGAGAGCAGCATGCTGTTCGCCACCGGCGGCTGGCAGCGCTCGGCGCGCCGGGACGACCGGATCAGCGCCACTCCCCTGTTCCACGACCGGCTGTCCGGGCCGCGCCGTACCGTCCGTGAACTGTGGCGACTGCCGGAGGACACCCCGGACGAGGCCGTGTGGGGCAGCTTCGTGCTGCTGGAGTCCGCGGACCGGATCACAGAGGCGCTCGACCGAGCCGACACCCCCTACGACAAGGTGTTCCTGACCCACGTCAACACCCCGCGCGAGGCGGTGATCGCGGGTGATCCACTTCAATGCCGTTCCCTGATCGCGGAGTTGGGCTGCCCGTCGGCTCGCTCGCCGGTCGGCTCGGTGATGCACTGCCCGGTCGTGGACGGGGAGTTGGCCGGCCTCGCCGAACTCAACGACCATCCGACGGGCTCTCCGGGCGGCCTCGACCTGCTGAGCGCGTACGACTACGGCTCCGTGCCCGAGCTGGAGCGGTCGGAGGTGGCCCGGCGGATCGCGCGGACCCTGCGCGCCGCGATCGACTTCCCGCGCCTGGTGCGCACCGCGTACGACCGGGGATACCGCTACTTCGTCGAGGTCGGTCCGGGCGCCACCTGCACCCGGTGGGTGCACGACACCCTCGGTGACGCCGAGCACGTGGCGATGCCGGTGGACCGGCGAGGTGTCCCCGCCGCGCGTTCCGTGGCCCAACTGGCGGCCCGGCTCGCCGCGCACGGGCTGCCGGTCGACCTGACGGCACTGCTGGGCCCGGACCCGGTGCCTGCCACCCGACCGGCCCTGCTGCGGGTCCCGGTCGGCGGCGGCGCGTCCATCCCCGCGGTCATCGCGGCGCGAGTGGCGGCGGCCTCGCCGGTCCTCGCCACCGCCGCGCGGCCCGAGCCCGCACATATCGGCGCGGTTGCGGTGTACGGCTCGACGGAGCTTGCTGCCAAGACAGTTGACATCAAGAACGCCCGACCCGCCCGTACGGCGGCCGACTTGGAGGTACCCGCCCCGATGCCCGCCGACCCGAGCCTCGACGACGTCGAGGTCATCACCTTCGACGGCGAACCGATCGCCTTCGTGCCCTGGGCGGAACCGGCCGCGCCGACTCCGGCGCCGGCGCACAGGTCCCTCGTACCCGCCGCCCCTGTCACACCGCCACCGGCCCATGCCCATGCCCATGCCCCCGCCTCTGCCCCGTCGTCCGGTCGGTCGTCGGGAAACGCCGCCGCCGATCTCGTAAGGGAGATACGGCAGCAGATGGTGGCCACGCACTCGGTGGTGATGGAGACACAGCGCGTCCTCCAGGAGAACACCCTGGCCCGCACGGAGGCGCTGCTCGAAGCGGCCTTCGTGTCCGCGCCCGCCGCCGCGCCCATCGCACCGCCTCCGCCCGCGCTTCCCAGCGGCCCGCCGCCCCCCGTCGCCATCGAAGCCGCACCCCAGCTCACCCGGCCACCCAAGGACCCGGGTGTCATCTGGGACGAGGAGCAGCTCCTCGCCTTCGCCACCGGCCGGATCACGGACGTGTTCGGCCCCGAGTTCGCGGACATCGACGGCTATGCGAAGCGCGTCCGGCTGCCCGCACCCCCGTACCACTTCGTCACCCGGGTCACCGATCTCCGGGCGGAGACCGGCGTCTACGAACCCTCGTTCATCCGCACCGAGTACGACGTGCCGAAGGACGCCTGGTACGCGGTGGACGGCGGGGTGCCGCCGGCCGTGGCCATCGAGGCGGGCCAGTGCGACCTGCTGCTCATCAGCTATCTCGGCATCGACTTCCGCAACAAGGGCGAGCGGGTCTACCGGCTCCTCGACAGCACCCTCGTCTTCCACGGCGACCTGCCGAGGACCGGCCAGACCCTGCGCTACGACATCTCGATCAACCGTTTCATCCGCCAGGGCGACACCACGCTCTTCTTCTTCAGCTACCTCTGCTACGCCGACGGCGAGCTGATCCTCGAACTCAAGGACGCCAGCGCCGGGTTCTTCACACAGGCCGAACTCGACACACCGCTGGGTGTCGTCGTCACCGAGCGGGACAGGAAGCGGCGCGCGGCACTCACCAAGGCCTCCTTCAAGCCGCTGGCCGACACCGGGAAGAACCGACTCACCGCCGCCGACCTGGAGTTGCTGGCTGCGGGGAAGCCGGGCGAGGTGTTCGGGCCGCACCACGCCCAGGACGCCGGCCTCAACCCGGCGCTGCGGCTGCCCGACGCACGGCTGCGCATGGTCGACGAGATCGTCATCGACCGTACGGGCGGGCCGCGCGGGATCGGCTCGATCACGGCCCACAAGCGGCTGGAGCCGGACGCCTGGTACTTCGAGTGCCACTTCCCCGACGATCCGGTACTGGCCGGGTCGATGGTGGCGGAGGGTGCCGTCCAGACCCTCCAGGCGTATCTGCTGCACCAGGGCATGCATCTGATGCTGCCCGACGCCCGCTTCCAGACGATCGTCGGACTGGAGACGGAGGTGCAGGTCCGCGGTCAGATCACGCCGCAGCACCGGGAGATCCGGTACGAGATCGAGATCATGGAGCTGACGCTGCTGCCGCGTCCCTCGGTCGTCGCCGACATCCTCGTGTACCTGGGTGACAAGGCGGTGATCCGGATGCGCAACTTCGGCATCCAGATCCGCGAGAAGGACGGTACGCCGTACCGGGCCGGCCCCGGCGGCATCCCGGAGTTCCTCGGCCGCCGCAACCGCGCCGGTGAGCCCGCGATGATCAACGAACTCCATCTGGCACACGCCGCGAAGGGCGACCTCGGTACGGCGATGGGCCCCGAGTTCGACGTGTACAAGGACAGCCGGGCCCCGTACATCCCCAACGGGGACTTCCAGTTCGTGGACCGCATCATGCGACTCACCGGCACACGCGGCGAGTTGAAACCGGGTGCGGAGATGGTGACGGAGTACGACTCCCCGGCGGACGCCTGGTACTACCGCGAGAACGCGCATCCCCACCTGCCGAACTGCGTACTGATGGAGACCTCGCTCCAGGCGGCCATCCTCAACGGCTACTACCTGGGCGCCACCCTGAAGCAGCCGGAGACCGAGTACGCGATCCGCAACCTCGACGGCAGAGCGACGTACGTCAAGGACATCGATCTGCGCGGCAGGACGATCCGCCACCACTCCACACTGCTGATGACAAGTGCCGTGTCGGGTGCGGTACTTCAGAACTTCAAGTACGAACTCTCCGCCGACGGCGAGGTCTTCTACACCGGCGAGTCCCTGTTCGGCTACTTCAGCGAGGCCGCGCTCACCAACCAGGTGGGCCTGGACAACGGCACGTACGTCGCGCCCTGGATCGAGCAGGAGAAGCCGGCCGCCTCCCGCATCCGCCGCATCGAACTCCCCGACGACGCAGCCGCGTTCACCGACCCGACCGGGGGCCGGCTGCACCTGCCCGGCGGTCACTACCACCTCGTCGACCACGTCGACCTGGTCACGGACGGCGGCAAACACGGCGCCGGATACCTCCACGGATACCGCCAGGTCCGGCCCGACGAGTGGTACTTCGACTGCCACTTCCACCGCGACCCGGTGATGCCCGGTTCACTCGGCGTGGAGGCGATCCTCCAGGGGCTGCGCCTGTTCGTCCTGGAGCAGGGCCTCGCCGAGGGAATCGACAACCCCAGGTTCGGTCTCGCCGTGGACGTGCCGACGAGCTGGAAGTACCGGGGCCAGATCCTGCGCCACGACCGGGAGTTGAGGTTCGACGTCCACGTCAAGGAGGTCCGCCGGGACGCCGGGCGGCTCGTGGTGGTCGCGGACGCCGAACTGTGGAAGCCGGGCCTGCGCATCTACGAACTCACCGACGTGGCCATCGAGGTCAGCCCCGACACCACCCGCGACCGGGCCTGACCGGCTCTGAGGAGACGACCCCGACCATGCACACCCAGACCACTCCTCTGCGGTGGTACGGAGACAGCAGCCCCGGCACCGACCCTGCCGGCATCTACCAGTCCCTCGCCGACCTCGACCGACCCGCCTTCGTCGTCCGCACGCCCACGGGCATCGGAGCCGTCTCCGGCGGCCGGGCCACACCCGGCGAGGGCTTCCCCCTCCTTGCCGCCGCCGGCCCACTGCCCCCGCGAGCCCTCGGCTCCCCCGCCTTCCTCGCCGCGCACGGCGTCCGGTACGCCTACATGGCGGGCGCGATGGCGGGCGGCATCGCCTCGGCCGACCTGGTGATCGCCCTGGCCAGAGAAGGTTTCCTCGCCTCGTACGGGGCGGCCGGGCTGCTGCCCGGGACCATCGAGAAGGCGCTCACCCGGTTCGCCGCCGAGATCCCGGGACTGCCGTACGCCGTCAATCTGATCCACAGCCCGAGCGAGGAACGACTGGAGCGGGAGGCGGTGGAGCTGTTCCTGCGGTACGGGGTGCGGTGTGTGGAGGCGTCGGCCTTCATGAGCCTCAGCCCGCACGTGGTGCGCTACCGCCTGGCCGGCCTGCGCCGCGGACCTGCCGGGGAGGTCGTCGCCGCACACCGACTGATCGCGAAGATCTCCCGCCCGGAGACGGCGGAGCGCTTCATGCGTCCCGCCCCGGCGGCTCTGGTGAGCGCCCTTCACTCCCAGGGCCTGATCACCGCCGAGCAGGCCGACCTGGCCAAGTACGTGCCGATGGCCGACGACATCACGGTCGAGGGCGACTCGGGCGGTCACACCGACCGCCGCCCGCTCACCGCCCTCCTCCCGACGATCCTCCGGCTGCGGGACTCCGTGCAGCACGACCACCGCTACCCGACCCCGATCCGGGTGGGCGCGGCGGGCGGCCTCGGCTGTCCCTCCTCCGTCGCGGCAGCCTTCACCATGGGCGCCGCCTATGTGGTCACCGGCTCGGTGAACCAGTCGTGCGTGGAGTCGGGCGCGTCGAAGCCGACGAAGGAGCTGCTGGCGGACGCGGGCATCGCGGACTGCGAGATGGCGCCGGCCGCCGACATGTTCGAAATGGGCGTGGAACTCCAGGTGTTGAAGAAGGGCACGCTGTTCCCGATGCGCGCCAAGCGCCTGTACGAGCTGTACAAGACGTACGACGGCCTGGAGGCGCTGCCCGACAGCGAGCGCGCCCGGCTGGAGACCCAGATCATCCGCCGCCCGCTGGAGGACGTCTGGCAGGAATGCGTCGGCTACTTCGGCCGCCGTGATCCCGAGCAGCTGGCCCGCGCCGCCGAGAACCCGAAGCGGCGAATGGCGCTGGTCTTCCGCTGGTACCTGGGGATGGCGTCCCGCTGGTCGACGGTCGGCGACCCGGACCGCGTCCTCGACTACCAGGTGTGGTGCGGCCCGGCGATGGGCGCGTTCAACGACTGGGTCACCGCCAGCTATCTCAAGGCGCCGGGCAATCGCCGGGTCGCCGACGTGGCCCACCACCTCATGCGCGGTGCCGCGTTCCACACCCGTCTGGCCCATCTACGTGTCTCCGGCGTCCGGATCCCGGCGTCGGCGGCCGACTACCGCCCTGCTCCCCTGGAACCGCAGACGGAGTCGGAGGGCACGCGATGAGTGCGCCGACCGCCGGGGAGATCGAGCGCCTGCTGGGCGATCCGTACGACGCGGACAATCCGTACGGATTCGCGGCAGCCGTCCGCCGGGACGAACAGGACGCGTTCCCGGAGGAGTTGTGCGCGGCGCTGCGCGAGGCCGGCTTCCACCTCAACTATCTGCCCGCGGAATGGGGCGGCCGGTTCGAGTCCTTCGAGCACAGCATGGTGGTGGTCCGCACCGCCGCCCGCCGGGACCTGAACATCATGCCGGGCACCATGTTCGGCATCACCGCGGCGACCTGTCTGGCGCTGCACGGCTCGCCGGAGCAGCAGAAACACGTGGCGGAGATCCTCGGCAGGGGCGGCGCGGTGGGCTTCGCCCTGTCGGAGGCCGACCACGGAAGCGACCTGCTGGCCAACACCGTCCGCCTCGAACCGGCGCTGGACGGCTGGGAGTTGACGGGCGAGAAGTGGATGGTGGGCCTCGGCCGCCGCTGCGAGGCGCTGTACCTGGTGGCGCGCACGGGCGGGCGGGGGCCGGGCGCCTTCACGGCGGTGCTGCTCGACCTGTCCGCAGACGTCGAGCGCGGCCCGGCCGTTCCCACCTCGGGCATGCGCGGCATCGACTTCGCCCACCTCCGCTTCGACCGTCTCCCGGTCCCCGGCGAAGCGTTGGTGGGCCGCGAGGGCCAAGCCCTGGAGTCCGTCATGAAGGCCCAGCAGGTGGTCCGGGTGATGAGCATGGCCGGCAGTCTCGGCTGCGCGGACACGGCCCTGCGGCTGACCCTGGACTTCGCGTCGGCACGCCATGTGGGCCGCACGACGGTACGCGAATCGGCTTATCCCAGAAGGGAGTTGGCGGTCGCTTCGGCCGCGCTCCTCTCGGCGGACGTCACGGCGCTGACCGCCGCCCGGGGCATCCATGTCTTCCCGGAGGTGTTCAGCGTCTGGGGCTGCGCCGCCAAGCATGTGGTCGCGGAGCACACCGAGGACCTGATCCGCCGCTGTGCCACGGTGCTGGCAACCCGCTCGGTACTCCGCACGGAGGGCCCGGGCGACGGCCTGTTCCAGAAACTCCAGCGGGACGCCGCGATCGTGAGAGTGGTGGACACCAGCACCCTGGCCAACCTGCGCGCATACGCGGCCCAACTACCCACACTGGGCGTCAGCAGGGGCACGAGGAACCGCGCGGCGAGCCACGACGGCTCAGCACCCGCCCACGAAACGAACCCCCAACGGCGAGAACTCACCTCCCGCATACGCGAGGTCTTCGACCTGAGCGAACCCCTCCCCCCGTACACCCCCGAACACCTGGACCTGACAGCCCGAGGCAACTCCCCCATCACCACAGCCCTGTTCGACATCGCACCCCAGGCAGCAGCCATCCTCACCGCCCAGGGCGACCGAACAACCGCAGCCCTGACAACCCGCCTCACCACCGCCCTCACCCAACTGACCGAAGACGTCGCCACGGCCGACCGGGACACCGGTCTGGTCGACGCGGCGGACCGCTTCGCCCACCTCCACGCCGCCACCTGCTGTCTCCTCCTCTGGTGGGCCAACCCCACCCGCCCCCTGTTCGGCGCGGAGCCCGGCGACACCCGCTGGCTCACCGCCTGCCTCGCCTACCTCCTCGCCCGCGCGGACGGCACCGACCCACGCGGGGAGGCCCCCGCCCTCCTCCCCGCCCTGGACATCACCACGGAACTGCACGCCCGTGACCAACTCTTCTGCGTGCATCCGCAAGACCTCGCACCACATCCCGAACCCGCCGCCGACCACTGACCGCCTGGAGACCCCGTGCCGAAGTCGGACCTCACTGAGCTGGCCGGGCGGCTGGAACGCCACCTGGGCGATCCGCACGACCCCGCAAGCCGCATGCCGTACGCCCGCGTCCTCGAATACGACGAACGCGAGGACTACCCCTACGAGTTCGTGAACCTTCTCCAGCGCTGGGGCGCGCTGGACTACTCACTCCCCCGTGCCCAGGGCGGCAAGGCGGGAGATGTGGAGATCGGCTTCAACCTGATGCGGCTGATCGCCCGCCGGGACCCGACGACCGCGACCGCGTTCATCATCACCAGCCTCAGCTTCATGCCGGCCTGGGTGGCAGGCACCGATGAGCAGAAACGGGCGATGGTGGACTCCATCCGGCGCGGCAACCGCTACGCCTGGGGCCTGTCCGAGCGGCGGCACGGCAGTGATCTGCTCGCCAACGAGATGACCGCCGAGAAGACGGACGGCGGCTATCTCCTCACCGGGGAGAAGTGGCTGATCGGCAACGGCCGGGTCGCCGACGGGCTCAGCGTCCACGCCCGCACCGACCCTCGCGGCGGTCCCGGCGGTTACTCCGTCTTCGTCCTCGACAAACGGCAGACCCCCGCCGGGACGGTGGACGAGCTGCCACGCGAGCGCATGCACGGACTGCGCGGGCTCGACATGAGCGGTTTCCGGCTCGACCGGGTCTTCGTGCCGGACTCCGCGCTCCTCGGCCGTGAGGGGCAGGGCCTGGAGATCGCGCTCAAGACCTCGCAGACGGCCCGCGCCCTCATCAGCGGCATCGCCCTGTCGGCGGTGGACACAGGGTTGCGGGTCACCCTCGACTTCACCGAGGGCCGGACGGTCTTCGGCCGAACGGTCAGTGATGTCCCTTACTCCCGGCGCCAGTTGGTGGAGTGCTTCGCGGATCTGATGGTCGCCGACGCGGTCAGTCTGGGCGCGGTAAGGGCCCTGCAGGTCGTGCCGGAGCAGACCAGCGTGTGGTCGTCGGTCGTCAAGTACTTCGTGCCGACGCTTCTGGAACGCACCTTCGCCCAGCTCAACGTCGTACTCGGGGCACGCTTCTATCTCCGGGACCATCCGCACTACGCGATCCACCAGAAGATGCTGCGTGATCTGCCGGTGGCCAACTTCGCCGACGGCAACACCGTCGTGAACCTCAAGAACATCGCCCTCCAGCTCGACGGGCTCCTCGCCACGGCCGCGACCGCCGACCGGACACTGCGCGAGGAGGCCGGCGAACGCGCGGCCGTTCTCTACGGCATCGACCGCGAGCTGCCGCTGTACCGGCCCTGGGACCAGGAGTTGTACAGCCGGGGCCGGGACGACGCCCTCCTCGCCGCTCCCGCCTCGCTCGTCCGGCTGCGCCGGCTGGCCGGGGAGGCCAAGCGTGACGAGCGCGACCGGCTGACCCGGGCGGCGGACACGGCGGAGCAACTCCTCGCCGGGGCCGACTCGTTGCGTGAGCGCCTCACCTCGCTCAAGGCATCGCTGGGCCGCGAGTGCGGCCAGTCCGCCGAACTCTTCGACCTGGCCAAGGAGTACTGCCTCCTGCACGCTGCCGCCGCCTGCGTGCACACCTACGTCCACTCCGCCGCCGCGCTCGACGACCCGCTGCCCAGCGGCGCGCTGCTCCTGCTCCAACTGGAGCGCATATCCCGGCACTTGCGTCCCCACGAAGCCGTCACCGACGCCGGCGTCGTCGATGACGTGATGCGGGTGCTGCGGCATCTGCACCGGGAGAACCGGCTGTTCTCGTACTGGCAGTTCCCGCTCGCCGACCGCGGCGACCTGCCCGCCGCCGGGCTCTGACCGGAGGGCCGGATGCCGAACCCCGACCGCCATCTGTGGCTGCTGCCGGACTCGGCCGCCGAGGCGTTCATCGCACACACCGGCGGTCCGGCCCTGCTCGACGCGGCCGAGCGTGAGCGGTGCGAGCGCGTCCTCGCACCGCCCGAACGACGCCGCCGGCTGGCCGCCCGGCTGCTGGCCCGGCACGCCCTCAGCTCCCGTACCGGCCTGCCGCTCGACTCCTGGCGCTTCCACGCCGCTTCGGACGGCAGACCGGAACCCGAGCCGTCAGCGGAGCACCGGCTGCGCTTCAACCTCTCCCACACCGACGGCCTGACCGCCTGCGTGGTCACCGACGGCGGCCGGGCCTGCGGAGTGGACGCCGAACGCTCACCGGCGGGCGCCGACGCGGTCGCGCACCTCCCCCGCTTCTTCGCCGACCGGGAGCGCGCGGAACTGGCGGCCGTCCCGGACGCCGTACTCCCCGAGCACGTCGCCGCCTACTGGGTGCTCAAGGAGGCGTACCTCAAGGCGCTCGGCACGGGTCTGCGCCGGGATCTGTCCACGATCGCCTTCACCGGCCTGACCGGCGGCAACATCCGCCTGTACGACACCGGTGAACCCGAACCGGCGCGCGAGCGCTGGCACTTCGACCTGATCCATCCGAGCCCCGGTCATGTGGTGGCCGTTGCCGCTGAAGAGGGCACACCGGGCGGACTGTTCACCACCACGCTCACCAACTGACTCCAAGGAGCACTCGATGTCCGCCAAGCCCAGCATCGCCGTCGTCGGCGGTGGTGTCGCCGGCCTCTCCGCCGCCTACGCCCTTCGCGAGCACGCCGAGATCACCCTGTTCGAACGCGAGGACCACTACGGCGGCCACGCCAACACCGTCGAGGTCGAGGACGCGGGCCGGGTCCTGGGCATCGACACCGCGTTCGTCGTCTTCAACCGCCCCGCCTACCCCAACCTCAGTGGCTTCTTCGACGAACTGGGCGTGGAAGCGAAGCAGTTGCTCAGTGGCTTCAACTTCTTCGACCTGACCGAGGGTGTCCAGTACGGCAGCGACGAGATGGACCTGCCGGAGGAGGAGGTGCGCGCCCGCTATCCCGAGGAGTTCCAGACCATCTGGCGCGAGGCCCGCCGCTTCCACGAGGAGGGCCGCCGGGACTTCTTCCGCAAGCGCACCGACATGCCGATGGGCGAGTACCTCGACCGGGGCGGCTACAGCCAGGAGTTCCGGTACGGCTACTTCATCCTGCTGTGCAGCGCGGTGTGGTCGGTGCCCGCCGAGCTGGTCTGGGAGATGCCGGCCACGACCGTGATCGCGTTCTTCATGGCCCACGACGAGACCGGCCTCGGCGGCCGTCGCGTGGACTGGCGGACCGTGGGCGGCGGTTCGATCTCGTACGTCCGCAAGGTGCTCGCGGCGATCGACCCGAAGGTTCGGCTGTCCGAGCCGGTGACCGGGATCCACCAGGACGGGGACGGGGTCACCGTGCGGACCGCGGCCGGCTCCGAGCGCTTCGACCACGTGGTGCTCGCCACGCACGCCGATGTGACCCGCGACCTGCTGGAGAACCCCACCGAACGCCAGCGCGATCTGCTCGCGCCGCTGCGCTACAACGCCTCCACGGTGATCCTGCACACCGATCCGTCCGTGATGCCGGCCGACCGGTCCCGGTGGGAGGCGTGGAACTACGGGAAGGTGACGGTGGAGGGGCAGCCGCGCACGTACGTGGCCTACTACATGAACAAACTGCACGGCTTCGAGTCGGAGACCGACTACTTCGTCACCCTCGACTGCCCGCTGCCGGTCGCCGAGGACAGTGTCATCCGCACCTTCCACTACGAGCACCCGGTCCTCGACATGGCGATGCGCCGCGCCCAGCAGACCGTCTACGAGGTCAACGAAGGACCCCGGGTCAAGCTGTGCGGTTCGTACTTCCACTCCAAGCAGCAGTACCACGACCAGATCGGCTCGCACGAGGCCGCGTTCTCCTCCGGAAAGGAGGCGGCGGCCCAGTTGCTGCGCGAACTGGGCCGGTAGACCGGGTCAGTTGTCCGCCCGGTCCTCGCCGTCCTCCCCGTCCACCTCATCCGCTCCGACCACCCCGACCACCCCGTCCGCGTGCCGCCGTGCCGACTCGTTCTGCTGGGCCATGCGCCGCAGCGCCATGAGCGCGGGTTCCAGCAGGACGGTGAGCAGAAGCGCTCGTTCGGCGACCTCCAACGGGTCCTCGATTCCGTCCAGTTGGTCGAGGTCGAGGACCGCGGTCTCCTCGGCCAGCCGGGCGTACGGCAGGAGCACCCGCCGGTCGAGCGGTGAGCCGAGGGTGCGCAGCGAGGCGAGGGTGTCGGCCAGCGTGACACGGGCGGGGGCGGACTTGTGCACGTCCCAGCCCAACTCCTCGATCAGCGCGTCGACTTCGGCAGGTTCCGGGGAGTCCGCCTCGTTCTCGTCGGCCAGCCGGATCGCCCCGAGCGTGAGTCCGAGGAGGCGGTGGGTGTCGGCGGTGTGCTCGGCGAGCGCGCCCAGCACCTCCCGGGTGGTACTGACGGACAGGCCGCGTACACCGATCAGCGCGCGGATCAGCCTGAGTCTGCGCAGGTGGTTGTCGTCGTACTCGGCCTGCGTCGCCGACAGCTGGCGGCCGGCCGGGAGGAGACCTTCGCGGAGGTAGTACTTGATCGTCGTGACGGAGGCACCACTGCGGCGGCTCAGCTCGGACATGCGCATTGGTCGGGCTCCGCTCTGGTCATTGGATACCTCTACTGTCTAACATGGATAGTAGAGGTATCCAAGAGAGCCTCTGCTCCGCCCTGCCTCTCAGAAGAAGGCCGCAGCCATGCCCACCCTGCCCTGGACCACCGTCAACGAGCCCGCTCCGGACGCGACGGCGTTCGTCATGGCGTCCCGACTCGAAGTCCGCTCCCTGCGCGATGTCCCCCGCTTCTTCGTGCGGTCCCTCGCCGCGTGGAAGCAGGTGAAGAGCGCGCCCGGCGCGTACGGCGCCTCACTGATCGCCGAGCCGCTGAAGCGCACGTTCTGGACGCTGTCGGCCTGGGAGGACAAGGAGGCCCTCTACACATACGCGCGGACCGAGCCCCACAAGTCGGTCATGACCGGCCTGCGCTCCACGATGAACCGCTCGGTCTTCACCTTCTGGGAGACGCCGGCGGCGGGCCTGCCCATCGACTGGTCGGACGCGCGCGACCGGCTGGCCGCCCAGGAACGCGCGGACGCCGACGGCGGCTCACCGACTGGCTGACCCAGCCTGCCCGCTTCTGCCGCACCACCGCACCGCCGGATCACTGGCTCACTGGCTCACTGGCCCATCCACTCCCCGAGGAGACTCCCCCGCCATGACGCTGTCCGAAGAGAACCCGGTCCTGGAGGACGCGGCCGTCGCGCCGCCGGCCACCGGCCGGCGTGTACCGCTGTGGGTCGCGATCGTCGCGTGCAGTGTGCCCATGTTCATGGTCGCGCTCGACAACCTGGTCGTCTCGACCGCCCTGCACACGCTGGCCGTCGACCTTGAGGCGGACACCCAGCAGCTCCAGTGGTTCGTCAACGCGTACGTCCTCAGTTTCGCCTGCCTGCTGATGACGGGGGCCGCGCTCGGCGACCGGTTCGGCCGGCGCTCCGTCTTCGTGATCGGCATCGTCGTCTTCACGCTGGCCTCGGTCGGCTGCGGTCTCGCCGACACCAGCACGCAGCTGATCACGTTCCGTACCGTGCAGGGCTTCGGCGCCGCGGCCGTGATGCCACTGTCACTGACCCTGCTCTCACAGGCCGTCCCGGACCGGCTGCGCGGGCTGGCGCTCGGCCTGTGGTCGGGTGTGAGCGGCCTGGCCGTCGCGATGGGCCCCGTGGTGGGCGGTGCGGTGGTCGAGGGACTCGACTGGCGGTGGATCTTCTGGATCAACGTGCCGGTGGGCATCGTCGCCGTACCGCTGATCCTGCTGACGCTCCGCGAGAGCAGGCTGTCGGGAGCCGGTCTCGACCTGGTCGGCATGGTGCTGGCCGCCGCCGGCCTGTTCGCGCTGGTGTGGGGCATCGTGAACGGCGAGACCGACGGCTGGACCTCGGTCGAGGTGCTCGGCGCTTTCGCGGCGGGCGCGGTGCTGCTGGCCGTGTTCGTCGCCTGGGAGGCCCGGGCCCCGCAGCCGATGCTGCCGCTGTCCTTCTACAAGGTGCGGGCGTTCACCCTCACCAACTTCGTCTCGGCGGCCATGTACTTCGGTGTCTTCGGATCCCTCTTCCTGCTCGCCCAGTACCTCCAGATCGTGCCGCCGCGCTCACCGCTGGAGGCCGGGGTCCGCACGCTGGCCTGGACGCTGATGCCGATGTTCGTCGCGCCCGTCGCGGGCCTTCTCACCGACAAGGTGGGCGGCGGCCGGCTGATGGCGTTGGGCCTCTTCCTCCAGGGCGTCGGGCTCGGCTGGATCAACCTGGTCGCGGACACCGACACCGCGTACTCGTCCCTGGTCGGGCCGATGATCGTGGCCGGTATCGGCATGGGCTTCGTGTTCGCGCCGACGGCGGCGGTCGTGCTGGGCTCGGTCAGTCGCGAGCACGCGGGCAAGGCGTCCGGCGCCAACACCACCGTCCGTGAGATCGGCGGGGCACTCGGTATCGCCGTACTGAGCACGGTGTTCGTGGCGCACGGCAGCACGGGGTCGCCGCAGCAGTTCGTGGACGGACTGCACCCGGCGGTCTGGGTCGGCGTGGCCGTGGTGTTCGCGGGCGCGGTGTGCGCGCTGGGGATTCCGCGCCGGCCCCGGCCGGAAACGGCCGGCACGGCGGAGACGGAGATCGCGGCCGAGGCAGTGGCCGAGCGAGCCTGAACCCCGCCCCACCCCGAGCCACCCCGACCCGCGCCGGTGACTGCCCGTACGTGACGGACGGGCGGTCACCGGCGCGTCCCGTTCAGCGGGCGCCCGGCCCTCTTTCCGCCGCCCACTGCGCCCCCTAAGATCACGTCGACCTGCTCAGAACGCGCTCACGCTCTCGCCATCGAGGGGACTGCCACCATGCGCAACCTGCTTCGCACCGCCACGGCCGGTGCCGTCACGGTCACCGCGGTCCTGGCCTGCGGCACGGCCCACGCCACGCCGCCCGGGCCGGGAGTGTCGGGCCGAATACTCGCCCAGACCACCATCGGCGACACCGACTACACCCTGCGGGAGATCACCATCCCCGCAGGCCAGGCCACCGGCTGGCACTACCACGACGGCCCGCTCTACGGCCTCGTCAAACAGGGCACCCTCAGCCACTTCGACTCCACCTGCGAGTCCGACGGCGTGTATCCGCAGGGCAGCACCATCAGCGAGCCGGCCGGCCCCGGGAACATCCACATAGGCCGCAATCTCGGCAGCACACCCGTCGTACTCGACGTCCTGTACGTACTGCCGCACGGCTCGCCCTTCTCGGAGGACGCGCCGAACCCCGGGTGCGACTTCCAGTGAACCGGTCACTGAGCCGGAACTGACCGGTCACTGAACCGGACCTGTCGTCCTGATCACTCGGCCGGCAGCGGCTGCTCCGCCCAGATCGTCTTGCCCGTACCCGTCTGGCGGCTGCCCCAGCGCTGGGTGAGCTGGGCGACGAGCAGCAGGCCACGGCCGCCCTCGTCGTAGACGTGTGCCCGGCGCAGGTGCGGTGAGGTGGAGCTGCCGTCGGAGACCTCGACGATGAGGGCGCGGTCGCGGATCAGCCGGAGCTGGATGGGCGGTTCGCCGTACCGGATGGCGTTGGTGACCAGTTCGCTGACGACGAGTTCGGTGACGAAGGCCTCCTCCTCCAGCCCCCAGACAGCCAGTTGTTCCATGGCGGCCTGGCGGGTGACGCCCACGTGTGCGGGGTCCGGCGGGACGTCCCAGGTGGCCACCCGCCCGGCGCCCAGCGCGTGCGTACGGGCGAGCAGCAGGGCCACGTCGTCGCCGGGCTGCTCCGGCAGCACGGCCTTGAGCACCGCGTCGCACACGGCGTCGAGCGAGGCGCCAGGGAGGTTCAGCGCGCGGCAGAGCTCGGCGGTGGCGTGGTCGATGTCCCGGTCGCGGTCCTCGATCAGCCCGTCGGTGTAGAGGGCGAGGAGTGAGCCCTCGGGCAGTTCCAGCTCGGTCGCCTCGAAGGGCAGGCCACCCACGCCGAGCGGCGGTCCCGCCGTCACCTCGATCAGCTCGGCGACACCGCCGGGCGGTACGACGGCCGGCGGCGGATGTCCGGCGGAGGCGAGGGTGAGCCGGCGCGAGACCGGGTCGTAGACGGCGTAGAGGCAGGTGGCGCCCAGCTCGGCGACGTCGGCACCGTCCTCCTCGTCGGCCAGGTGGGTGACCAGGTCGTCGAGGTGGGTGAGGAGTTCGTCCGGCGGCAGATCGACGTCCGCGAGGGTCCGTACGGCCGTACGGAGCCGTCCCATGGTCGCGGAGGACTGGATGCCGTGCCCGACGACGTCGCCGACGCAGAGGGCGACCCGGCTGCCCGACAGCGGGATGACGTCGAACCAGTCGCCGCCGATCCCGGCGACCGATCCGCAGGGCAGGTAGCGGTGGGCGACCTCGACGGCCGCCTGGCCGGGCAGCCCCCGGGGCAGCAGGCTGTGCTGGAGGGCCAGCGCGGTCGTGCGCTCACGGGCGAACCGGCGGGCGTTGTCGACGCAGATGGCGGCGCGGCTGGTCAGTTCCTCGGCGAGGACGACATCGTCCTCGGTGTAGGGGTCGGGGCGGCCGATGCGCAGGAAGACCGCGACACCCAGCGTGGTGCCGCGGGCCCGCAGCGGCACGGTGACCATGGAGTGGACGCCCTTGCGGTACGGGCGGCCGACGGGCTCGCGGGCGTTGCGCTCCGCCACCCACTCGTCGAACGCCCGCTCGCCGACCCGCCCGAGCACCGCCCGGCCCTCCGCGATCGCGCGCACGGGCGGGGTGGACGGCGGGTAGGTGTCCTTGGCCCCCAGCGGAATGACGGCTTCCGGCGTGCCCTCGGTGACGGAACCGTGGGCGACCCGGTGCAGTACGACCTCGTCGGCCTGTGCGGGTGTGGGTTCGTCCGCGCCGAGCACCCAGTCGAGCAGGTCGACGCTGACGAAGTCGGCGAACCGGGGCACGACGAGTTCGACGAGTTCCTCGGCGGTACGGACGACGTCGAGGGTGGTGCCGATGGCCGCGGCCGCCTCGTTGAGCAGGGCGAGCCGCCGCCGCGCCCAGTGCTGTTCGCTGCTGTCGAACGCTGCGATGCCCACCGAGACAACGGCACCCAGGTCGTCGCGCACGGGCCACATCTCGAGGCTCCAGGCGTGCTCCCGGCCGTCGTCCGCGTCCTTGCCGAAGGCCTCGTAGCGGACGGGGACGCCCGTGCGGGTGACCTCGCGCAGGTTGAGCAGGAACCCCTGGTTGATCCGGTCGTCGGGCACGATGTTGGCGTCCCCGTAGAACCGCCCGATCAGGGCCTGTTCCTCGACCCCCATCAGGTCACAGGCGGCGCCGTTGAGCCACGTGTAGCGCTGGTTCGTGTCGAAGGCGGACATCGACACGGAGGCCTGCCGGATGGCCCGCTCCAGCGGGCCGGGCCCCTGTGTGACCGTCTGCGGCTCGGGCGCCGCCGGTTCGGGGAGAGCGGTGACGACGAATGCCCGCGCCTCGCCGTCCTCGCCCAGCACGGCACACGCACTGACGGTGAGTTCGACACGGCGGCCGTCCCGGTGGCGGAGTGCGACCACGCCGGCCAGCTCGGTCATCGCCGTCGTCGGCGGGTCCTCGGCGAGGAGTTCGGCGGCCGGACGTCCTACGACGGCCTCGGCCACGTGCCCCGTCAACCGCCGGGCGCCCTCGCTCCATCCCGTCACCACGCCTCGGACATCGACGATCACCGCGGCGGCGACTTGTTTCATACGCCCCAGGATGGTCCCTGCGCCCCGGGGCATCAACCCCGATGGCGCACCCCGGCACGGCGAACCCCGCCCATCGCCCCGCGAAGAGGCGGAGAACGGCCGGGGAACGGCTGGAAGGGAACGTCAGTTCTTGTGGGCACGGAGTGCGGCGAGGGCACGGTCCGCATGGGTGTTCATCCGCAGCTCGCTCGTCACGACCTCCAGGACCGTCCGGTCCTGGGCTATGACGAAGGTGACCCGCTTGGTGGGCATCATCGAGAAGCCGCGCTTGACACCGAACAGCTCACGGACCGTTCCGTCGGCGTCCGACAGGAGCGGCATGCCGAGCGTGTGGCTCTGCGCGAACTCCTGCTGGCGGTCGACCGAGTCCCCGCTGATCCCGACCGGCCGCGCGCCGACAGCGGCGAACTCGGCGGCCAGGTCCCGGAAGTGGCAGGCCTCGGCCGTGCAGCCGGGGGTCAGGGCCGCGGGATAGAAGAAGAGGACGATCGGCCCGTCGACGAGCAGTTCGGACAGCCGACGCGGTGCTCCGCTCTCGTCGGGCAGCTCGAAGTCCTCGATCTTGTCGCCGACGTTCACCTTTGTCATGACCGGCCCTCTCCGTTCTTCGCGACACTGCGTGCCCACAGGACGAGCGGCACCTGGAGCGGCAGCCGCCCGATGGCCCCGGCCCGGAGGGCGGCGGGCCGGTTGCGCCAGTCGACGGCCATCTTCACGTTGGCCGGGAACACTCCGACGAAGAAGCCCGCCGTGGCCAGCGCGGCGACCCGCCGGGTGCGCGGCAGCGCCACCCCGGCCGCCAGCGCGAGTTCGGCGACGCCGCTGGCGTACGTCCAGGTCCTGGGCGTTCCCGGCAGCGCGCGCGGCACGATCGCGTCGAAAGTGCGGGGCGCGACGAAGTGGGTGACTCCCGCGGCGGCCAACAGACCGGCGAGCAGCAGGGGTGAGCGTTGGGACCGGGGCACGCTTCCTCCTCGGATGGTGTGCCGGGCGATCCTACTGGACGGTAAATCCAGTTCGAGAGGTGGGTGTTCGACTGTCCCGCGATCAGGCCGTGGGCTCACCGGAGTCCGCGAGCGTGCCCAGCCACTGCTGGAGGAGGGCCGCCTCGACCGCGGTGAGCAGCTGCGGGGGTTCGGCGCGCAGCCGGGCCGCGAGGGTGGCCGCCGCCGCCGGTACGGCGCTCCCCCGGTCGGTGTCGCGTGGTTCGCCCCCGCCGGCGCCGGCAGGGCGGGTGACGGAGTCGATCACCGAGTCGCGCAGGCGGGCGGCGAACCGGATGTCGGGGTACTGCTCCGGCCTGGTGAGCATGGACAGGGCAGCGCCGACGTTCGCCGCCATGACGACCCGGGTGGCGGCCTCCGGGGGAACGCTCAGCAGCCCGGCCGCCGCGCACCGCTCCAGCACGCCGTGCAGCAGGGCGTGGGCCTCCTTCGCGGCGGCGGGGGGTGTGGTGAGCTCGGGCGAGTACATCAGGCGGTAGTGGTTCGGGTGATCCAGCGCGAAGCGCATGTGGTTGTCCCAGCCGCGCTTGAGGTCGGCGACCGGATCGGCAGTGGGCCTGGCGGCGCGCTTGGACGCGAGGTACTGCTCGAATCCCCGGTCGACCACGGCGGCGAGCAGCCCCGCCTTGTCGCCGAAGAGCCGGTAGAGCATCGGCGCGCCCACACCGGCGGCCTCGCACACGGCGCGTGTCGACACATCGGCGGCCGACGCCCGGGTCAGCAGCTCCGTGGCGGCGTCCAGGATCTTCTCTCTCGCATCCATGCCTTCACGGTACGACATTCGTAGCGACGTTACGAGCACCTCTTATCATCGCTACGATTCCGTGGTACCGTCGATACGAATTGACCGTAGCGACGCTACGTAGGCGATGACGAAGGGATCCGTCATGACCACCCAGATCAGCACCACTCCGTCCGGCACTCCCAGCACCGGCCCGCGCGTCGCGATCGTCACCGGCGGCTCGCGCGGCATAGGGCGCCAGGTGGCCCAGCAGCTCGCCGCCGACGGATTCGCCGTGGTGGTCGGCTACGCGGGCCACAAGGAAGCCGCCGAGGACGCCGTGCACACCATCGAGGCCGCCGGTGGCACCGCACTCTCCGCCCGCGCCGATGTCGCCGACGAGGCCGACGTGAGCGCCCTGTTCGACCTCGCGGAGAGCACGTACGGCGGTGTCGACGCCGTCGTCCACGCGGCCGGCCGGATAGCGCTGTCCCCGATAGCCGAACTCGACCTGGACGAGCTCGACGCCGTCCACCGCACCAACATCCGGGGCACGTTCGTCGTCGACCGGGAAGCGGCGCGCCGACTGCGGCCGGGCGGAGCACTCGTCAACTTCTCCACGTCGGTCCTCGGACTCTCCTTCCCGGGCTACGGCGCCTACGCGGCGAGCAAGGGCGCCGTCGAGGCCCTCACACTGATCCTCGCCCGGGAGATGCGCGGCCGGGACATCACCGTCAACGCCGTCGCGCCCGGACCGACGGCCACCGACCTGTTCCTCGACGGAAAGGACGAGGAGACCGTCGCCCGCCTGGCCGCCCAGCCCCCGCTGGAGCGCCTGGGCACCCCGCAGGACATCGCGTCGGCCGTGTCCTTCCTGGTCGGCCCCACCGGCCACTGGGTCAACGGCCAGGTACTGCGCGCCAACGGAGGCATCGCCTGATCCGCCACGACGGCCATCCGCGAGCACCTTCCGAGACCGTCCCCTCACCCGCCGCGTCACCGACCGGGCGGTGCCGTCGTTACTCCGGGCTCCGGGAGACACATGGTTCGCGGGGCGTGAAGGGAGCGGTGAGGAATGAGCATGGCGGCTGCGGAGCAGGACACCGGTGACAGGGACGGCAAGGGAGGCCCGGTTCGCCGACGGGGGTTCCTGAAGGCCGCGAGCGGTACGGCGCTCACGGCGGTCGGCGTCGTCCCAGCCCCGGCCACCGCCCCTGCCGTGGCCCCCACGATCGGGTTTTCCATGCCGTCACTCACCTTCGACGACCCGGCCACCCAGCGCCGGCTGGGCACGCTCTACGCGTCCGCGCTGACAGACGTGTCCGACCGCAACACCATCAGGGCGGATCCGGCGGTCTACGACAAGGCCGGGCTGCTCACCGACCCTCCCGGCACCCTCGTACGAGCCGGGGCCGGCTATCCGACGCCGCAGCGGTGGACCCGGGACGCGGCCGTCAACGCCTGGAGCGCGGCCTCCCTGCTGGCACCCGGCCTCGGGCGCAACACCCTCTGGTCGGTGGTGGACCGGGGACCGGGCGGACTGATCGTGCAGCAGGACAACCAGTGGTGGGACCAGGTCGTGTGGATCGTGGCCGCCTGGCACCACTACCTCGTCACCGGCGACCGGGACTTCCTGGCGAGGGCGCACGAGACGTCCGTCAACACGATGGAGGCGCGCGAGGCGCACAGCTTCAACGGGGCGTACGGGCTCTTCCGGGGGCCGGGGTTCATGAACGACGGGATCTCCGGATATCCCGATCCACCCTCGACGGAGGGCGTCCGTTCGTCCTTTGTCCTCGACCATCCGCATGCAGCGGAGCTGCTGTGCCTGTCGACGAACTGCCTTTACTACGGCGCCCGTTCGGCTCTGGCGGCCATGGCCGACGCGCTGGGCAAGCCTACGGAGGCGACGTCGTGGCGTGCGTCGGCCGAGCGGCTGCGGGTGGCGGTCGACCGGTATCTGTGGCGGCCGGACGCGGGCACGTACGCGTATCTCGTGCACGGTGGCGGTCCGTTCGCGGGCCGGGTCGACACCTCACAGGAGGGCGCCGGGCTCGCTCTCGCGCTGCTGCTCGGCGTGGCCGACGGGCAGCGGGCACGGCGGATCCTGGACAGCACCCACTGGCAGCCGCACGGCATCGTCAACGTCTGGCCGCACTTCGCGCGGTTCGGCGCCGGCCGTCCCGGGCGGCACAACGTGATGGTCTGGCCGATGGTCCACGGCCTGTACGGGCTGGCCGCGGCCGTCGCCGGCCGGACCGAACCGTTCGCGCGGGCCGTCGAGACCTTCGCGGACCTCGCCTCCGGCAGCGGGGGCGACTTCTACGAGGTGTACGACTCGGTGAGCGGGAAGGTCGACGGGGGCTGGCAGAGCGGTGCGAGCGGCAGAGCCGAGCACTTCGTCTCGCAGCCGCATCAGACCTGGTCGGCGACCGCGTATCTGCGCCTCGTCCACGAGGGTCTGGTCGGCCTTGAGTCCTCGGCGGACGCGGTGCGGCTGAGACCGTGCCTGCCTCGGCGGTGGGGGCCGGTCCAGCTGCGCGGGCTGCGCTGGCGGGGCCTGACCCTGGACATCGCGCTGACCGGCGCGGGGAACCGGGTGCGCTCCTGCACGGTGGACGGCCGGCCGGGCGCCCCGGTTCTCGCCGCGGCCGAAACCGGTCGGCACACGGTCGAGCTGATGCTCGACGGGGAGTGACCGATCGCACCACGGGCGCGGTACGACACGGCACGAGGTGCTGCGTCAGATGCTGGGGAGGGGCTCGACGACGCCCACCTCGCCGTCATCTTCCAGGGAGTAGGCGAGGAAGTCGTCGACCATGCGGTGGAACAGGCCGGCGAGCTGCTGAAGTTCCTCGGCGGACCAGCCGCCGAGAGCCATCTGCATACCGCGGCGGCTCGCCTCCCGGACGCGCTCGACGGCCACCTCGCCCGTCGTGGTCAGCTCGATGCGCTGGGCGCGACGGTCGTCGGGGTCGGGTACACGGGTGACGTAACCGGCCTTCTGGAGCTGCTGCACCTGGCGGGTGACGTGGGAGGCCTCGACCGCGAGCCGGTTGGCGAGTTCGCCGGGGCGCATCGGTTCGGAGTCGGCGATCTGCCGAAGAAGCGCGGTGGCGGCCCGGTCGAGCGGGACTCCGGCGATCGCCATCAGACGGTCGTGCTGGCGGGCACGGCTGAGCAGATAGGAGATGCGGGTCAGAGCGCGCTCGATCTCTGCCACATCCTTCGGGGCTGGAGGGGGCTTGGGTGGCGGTGTGGACATACCCTCAAGTTTACCATCTCGTTGCGTAACTCAAGTAAATTCCGCCATCGATGCCCGCCGACGCCTTCCCGGCCGACTGGGACCTCGGACGGTCATGCCGACGTTCCTCCGCGCGTTCGCCGCCGAGTGGATCGAGGAGTGGCGCGTGCGTGAGGAGCGGGGAGAGCCGGTCGTGAACCGTCTCCGCTCATGAGGCGGTGGCACCGAGCCAGTAGCCGAACCCCCGGCGGGTGTGGATCAGTGCGGGCGTCTCCTGGTTCACCTTGCGGCGCAGCCGGGAGACGAGTTGCTCGATCGCGTTGCCGCCCCGGTACTCACCCCAGACGTGCCGGGCGATCTGCTCCTTCGACAGCACCTTCCCGGAGTTGACCAGCAGGTGGCGCAGCAGCCGGTACTCCGCCGGGGTCAGATCGAGCGGACGAGGCCCGCGGCGCGCCTCGCAGGTGGCGTCGTCCAGGGCCAGCTCACCGTAGGACAGTGCCCTCGGCTGCCGTGCGGGGTCCCAGTCGCGCAGCAGCACCTGCACGCGGACCAGGACTTCGGCGATACGGAACGGCGTGGTCACGTAGTCCCGCCCGACCGGGCCCATCGCCGACAGCAACGCACCCAGGGAGTCGGGAGCGGCCAGGAAGAGAACCGCCGGGCGTTCACCGGTGACGCGATGCCGCCGCGCCAGCACGTCCAGGTCCGCCAGCGCCAGGTCGAGCACCACCAGGTCGAACCGGAAGCCCCCGAGCCGGGTCAGCGCCTCGGCCCCGGAGCACGCCGTAGAGACCAGATAGCCCGCCGACTCGAGTGTCGTCGACAGCAGTTCGGCGATCACGGGATCACCGACGATGACCAGGACGTGTTGCCCGCAGCCCTGGACCTGCGCCGGTTTCTCGCAGATGCCCGCCTTGGAAAGACCGTTCATATGAGATCCACGCTTCACGTCTCAACGGCTGCGCGAGCCACCGCGGCCGACCGTCCGACGACATCGGACGGCACGCCGAGTGGGGGCACGCTGCGCCGCCCGGTGCGGTCAGGGAGTGTGGTGGGACACGGCGGCATCACGGCCGTCGTCCGCGTCGATGGCGGAGAGCACGTCGTCGACCATCCGGTCCACGAAGGCGGTCAGGCGCCGGAGTTCATGGGGCGACCACCCCTCCAGGGCCCCCCGCATACTGCGGCAACTGACCTCCCGGATACGGACGACCGCCTCGGCGCCCGCCGGGGTGAGCCGGATGCGCTGCGCGCGGCGGTCGTCGGGGTCGGGTACGCGGGTGACGTAACCGGCCTTCTGGAGCTGCTGCACCTGGCGGGTGATGTGCGACGCCTCCACCGCCAGCAGGTTCGCCAGCTCCCCCGGGCGCAGGGGCTCGGAGTCGGCGATCTGCCGCAGGAGCACCACGGCGGAGCGCTCCAGCGGGACGCCGGCCAGTTCCCTCAGCCGCCCGTGCTGCCTGGCGTGGTACGCCAGGTGAGCGATCCGGTTGAGATTCCGGTCGATCTCGGCCACGTCCGTCGCCGCCGAAGCGAGGACTTCCGCTGACGGTGGTGCAGGCATGCCCGCCACCCTAACATTCTGCTTGCGTGACTCAAGCAAAATAACCCACTCCCCTTCCAGGCTCGACACTGTTCGACATTAGCTTGCTTGACTCAAGTAATTCACATGTGCTTGCCTGACTCAAGCAAACCGGAGTCCGTCGCCGTCGGCAATACCCCTGCGACCCGACAGACCCCTCGCGCCACAACCGCAGGAGTTCCCATGACCCGCACCACCTGACCACCATCCCCGGTGACCGCCCAGGTCACCGAAGACCGCGCGGCGAAGAGCCGCGGGCACCCGGACCGGGGCCGCCTCGAGCGGAGGAGGCCCCGCCGCGCCGAACCCGTGGGGACGGGGACCGGCGCGCCCCTCGGGCTCGGCATCGGACAACTCCCCCCGTCCGGCGCCGAGTCCGAGGACATCCCACCCCGGTTCGACGGCGACTCCTCGTGACCACTGGGCAGCCCCCGGCCCACTCCCCGGCGTACGAGGCCGACAGCGCCACCGAGACCGTCCCGCCCACCGCCCACCACCGTCCCCCGGGCCACGTGCCCCCCGAAGCGAGCAGTGCCGGCCCGGCCGGCCTCAGGAGACGGAAGGCAGGACACCCCTATGAGGACCTACGTACGAGCCGGACTGGCCGGGGCGGTCGCGTGCGGCGTGCTGGTCACCGTGATCACCGTCGGACGCGGCGACGACGATTCGGCGCCGCCACAGGGCCCGTACGTGGCGCTGGGCGACTCCTACACCTCCGGCCCGGGGATTCCCACCCAGGCCACCACCCCCGTGGGCTGTGACCGTTCCGACCGGAACTACCCCTCTCTGGTCGCGCGGCAACTGGCCCTGGACACGGCCGACTTCCGCGACATGAGTTGCAGCGGCGCGAAGATCGCCGACCTCTCCTCGACCCAGTCCACGGACAACGGCGTCAACCCGGCCCAGCTGTCCGCGCTCACGGCGAGGACCGGGCTGGTCACGATCGGCGTGGGCGGCAACGACATCGGTTTCGCCGCCACGGTCCAGGAGTGCGTCAATAAGGGCGTCGTCTACCGGCTGACCGGTAGCGGCAGGTTCACCGGGAACGACGCGCCCTGTCACGGGGAGTACGTCTCCGACGGCACCGACAAGGTGGCCCGGCGGATCGACGCGGCCGGCGAGCGGCTGACCGGCGCGCTCGCCGAGGTGAAGCGCCGGGCACCGCGGGCCGAGGTGTACGTCGTCGGCTATCCGGCGATCCTGCCGTCGGAGGGGAAGCGCTGCGACGACGACATGACCCTCGCTCCCGGGGACGTCCGGTTCCTCGACGCCAAGGAGCGGCAGCTCAACAGCACCCTGCGGAAGCGGGCCGAGGCCGCCGGAGCGGTGTACGTCGACACCTACGGGCCGTCCGTCGGGCGTGACGCCTGCGCGGCTCGGGAGATCCGCTGGATCGAGCCCCTGATGCCGGCCGCGGACGCGGCCCCGGTTCACCCCAACGAGCGAGGTGAGCGCGGTATGGCCGACGCCGTGCTGCGCGCCCTGAAGGCTGCGGGATGAGCACTCATGTCTCATGAAGCGGACAAGCAACGCGAGACGCCCAGGTGCCCGGAACCCGGACGTGAGGTCCCGGAACCAGGGCATCCGGGCCGACGCGATCACCCAGGGTAAACGGCGCCCCCGGCATCCGGATCGACGCCGGCCCGGACACCGACCGTGGTCCGGCCACCGGCCACCCACAGAGCCCCCACACGCAAGAACCCCGACTCCGATACTCAGAAGGCGAGTTACTCATGGCCACCACGATGAAGTCCGTACACACCGCGAAGGACAAGGTCGAGGTCGTCGACGTCGAACGCCCCGTACCCGGCCCCAAGGACGCCCTCATGCGTGTCCGTGCCTGCGGCATCTGCGGCACCGACACCTTCTTCCTGCACCTCGGCGGCATGCCGACCGCCGACGGCACCATGCGCGCCATCCCGCTGGGCCACGAGCCAGCCGGTGAGATCATCGAACTCGGCGCGGAGGTAAGGGACTTGAAGGTCGGAGACCGCGTCGTCGTGAACCCGCAGGGCGTGTCGTCGGGCATCATCGGCTGCGGCGGCGCACACGGCGCGATGAGCCAGTACCTGCTCCTCGACGACTGCGAGGTCGGCAGGACGGTCGCCGTCTTCCCCGACACCGTCCCCTTCGAGGTCGCCTCACTGAACGAGCCCATGGCGGTCGCCCGGCACTGCGTCAACCGCTCCGAAGCCACCTCCGAGGACACCGTCGTCGTCTTCGGTGCCGGCCCCATCGGCCTCGGCGCCACCATCTGGCTCAAGCTGCGTGGCGTCAAGCACGTCGTCGTCGCCGACGTGATCCCCGAGCGCCTCGAGACCGCCCTGGCCGTCGGCGCCGACGCCGTCATCAACTCCCGCACCGAGAACGTGACGGAGCGCTTGACGGAACTCCACGGCCAGGCCGCCAACGCTCTCGGCCAGCCCCGCCCCGGCACCGACATCTACATCGACGCCGCCGGCGTCGCCGCCGTCTTCAACACCACCGTCGACTCCGCCAAGTGGGGCGCCAAGCTCGTCATGGTCGCCGTACAGAAGAAGTCGGACCAGATCGACCTCGGCGGCATGCTCCGCAGCGAGCTCACCCTGATCGCCTCCCAGGGCTACCCCACCGAGATCTTCGAGGTCACCCCCGAACTCGTCGAACACCACGAGACCTTCGCCAAGCTCATCAGCCACCGCATCCCCTTCGCCGACGTCGACACCGCCTTCGACCTGGCCCTCACCCCCGGAGCCGCCGAGAAGGTCGTCGTCACCTTCGACGAGTAGGACAGGCAAGCGGGCGGGCCCGGGAGACAGCTCCCCCGGCCCCGCCCGTGGCCTCACGGTCACCACTCGACGGGCAGCTCGTGGACCCCGTACACCGCCCTGCCGTGCAGCCTCAACACGTTGATGCGGTCCATCGGTACGGCGGTGCCCAGCGCGATGGCAGGCGTCGTACCGGCCCGGACGACCACCCGTTCGGCGGGGTGCCGCTGCCCTTCGGGAACGGGTTCCGGGTCGTCGTGGGGGCATCGGTGCCGGGGCCGCGGTACTGACTTCGCCTCCGTGTCCTTCCTGCCCTGCGGGCCGTCAGGTGCCCCGCCGTGGGCCCGGCGGCGGGGCACCTGACGGTCTCCGCGCCGGGTGGGAACTCCCCGGGCGAAGCGACCGGTTCGGACCGAGAGGGCCGCCCGGAGGGTCTATCGTGTCGGCATGTCCGTCCCTGAAATGATCCGTATCGTCTCCCGCGACTCGCCCATGGCACTGGCCCAGGTGGAACGGGTACGCGCCGAACTGGCCGTCGTACATCCGCGGGTGCGCACCGAGGTCGTCCCCGTGAAGACGACCGGCGACAAGTGGATGGGCGATCTGTCCCAGGTCGAGGGCAAGGGGGCGTTCACCAAGGAGGTCGACGCCGCGCTGCTGGCCGGTGAGGCCGATCTGGCGGTGCACTGCGTCAAGGACGTGCCGGCCGACCGGCCGCTCCCCGCGGGCACGATGTTCGCCGCGTTCCTCAGGCGGGACGACATCCGTGACGCCCTGATCCACCCCGGTGGCCGCACCCTCGACGAGCTGCCGGACGGCACCCGGATCGGTACGTCCTCGGTGCGCCGGATCGCCCAACTGGCCGCGTCCCACCCGCATCTGGAGTGCGTGCCGTTCCGCGGCAACGCCAACCGGCGGCTGGAGAAGCTCGCGGCCGGTGAGGCGGACGCGCTGCTCCTCGCCGTGTCCGGACTGGAGCGCATCGGCCGGATGGACATGGTAAGCGAGATCCTCTCCCCCGAGACGATGATGCCGCCGATCGGCGCGGGCATCCTCGCCCTCCAGTGCCGTGAGGGCGACACCGAGTTGATCGACGCGGTCAGCGGCCTCGGCGACCCGGACACGCATCGGGAGGCGACGGCCGAACGCATGTTCCTGCACGTTCTCCAGGGGCACTGCAACAGCCCGATCGCCGGGTACGCGACGGTGTCGCGCAACGGTGAACTCTCCCTGCGCGCCTGCGTGTTCACTCCCGACGGCAAGGTCCAGCTCAACGCCCACGAATGGGCGGGCCGCCTCGACCCGGCCACGCTCGGCACGTCCGTGGCGGTGGCGCTGCTGCGGCAGGGCGCGCGCGAGCTGATCGACAACATCGCGCACTGAGGACCGGGGAACGGAAGCCGAGCCCGTCCGGCGGAAGCGTTGTCAGCACGCCGGTTCGGGTCGGTAGGCCGCTCAGGTGGGTTCCGTCTGGCCCTTCTGGTCCCGCTGCTCCCTCAGGTCCCGCTGCTCCTTGAGGAAGTCGCTCACCTGGTGGGCCACCCCGTCCCGGGCCGTTCCGTGGTGCGCGCCGGCGCCGGTGAAGTCCTCGGGCAGGCCGATCCCGCCCACCCACAGGTGCCGGGCGGCCCACTCCTCCTCGACCCGCAGCTGGATCTGTACGTCCACCTGCGCGAGGGACGCTTCCGGGCCGGCCGCGTACAGGACGGCCGTGGCGCGGCGCAGCGGATGGACGTCGAAGCCCTCGATGAACTGCGAGTTCCGCCAGTCGATGAAGGCGCCCTCGCCGTCGGGGCCGAGCCGGATGTCGATCTGGCCGTCCTCCAGGTGGACGCCGAAACGCCGGTCGCCACGGTTCTCGACCGTCACCCGGAGGCTGAAGTAGGTCAGTCCCTCGGCCGCGTCGTCGCGCCCGCGCGGAGGTTCGGCCGCAACCAGCCGGTGGACGCGGACACGCAGGCCGGCATGCTCGTCGTACTCGTGCCAGTCCCCGACCACGTTCGGCTCGTGCACAGTCCACCTCTCGACCTCGGATGGCTGCTTCCTATCCTTGCGCCCGGCGCACAGTCAAATGAGCGGAATGCGCTGTGGCCAGCGAATTCGTCCCCTTGATCACTGATCAAGCGGTGTGCAGCGGAAATCCGGCGAAGGGCCGCCCCACACCAGGTGGGCGCGTGCCGCACATCACGTTCCGGTACTTGGCCGCGACCCGCGTTCAGCGGGCCGGCCTGCCGAGGAGCGAGGAGGCCGGCGCACCATGCCACCGGAGTACGTCTTCGCGAGCCGGTCGGCCGCGTCGGTGAGGCCGACCGCCGCCAGGGCCTGATCAGCCGCCGCACTCCGAGAAGCGCGTCGGCCGGTTCGTCCGCGAAGGTCACTGGTTCCACACATCGAGATCAGCTCTGTGTCAGAGGCAAAGAACCATGAGGAGGGAATGAAGGAGCCAAGAACATGCATGCAGCATGTTCCATGTGGTGAATTCACGTGGCGACCGACGGGAAACAGCGAGTCACTTCTTATGTCGATTTGTTTCCATGTCACCTGGAGCGGGAATTCGTCAGGTAGTGCTTCGGACTGGAGGCACGCCCGTGGGAGCCGGTTCGCCGGGTCTCGGCGACCTTCGTCCGGTCCGTGAGCGCACCCTCCCCCGGTGTCTGTCCGTCCAGCACCAGTGCGAGGAAGGTGCGCGCGATGCTTGTCGCCACCAGAACGAAGCAACATCCGCACGACGACGCCCCCGACACGACCGCCGCCTTCGAGCGGCTCGCCCGACTGCCCGAAGGACCGGAACGCCAGGCCCTCCGGGACGACGTCGTACGGGCCTGGTTGCCCATGTCGGAGCGGATCGCGGTCCGTTTCCGGGGGCGCGGCGAGGCCCTGGAGGATCTCTACCAGGTCGCGGCCGTCGGACTCGTCAAGGCTGTCGACCACTACGACCCCGAGCGCGGCGCCGCCTTCGAGGCCTACGCCGTGCCGACCGTCACCGGTGAGATCAAGCGCCACTTCCGCGACCATCTGTGGGCGCTGCATGTGCCGCGCCGGGTCCAGGACCTGCGCAATCGGGTCCGTTCCGCCTCCCGGGAACTGTCCGCCACCGTCTCGGGACGGCCACCGACCGTCACCGAGATCGCCGCCTACGCGCAACTGAGCGAGAGCGAGGTGCGTACCGGCATGGAGGCCCTGGACTGCTTCTCCGTGCTGTCGCTGGAGGCGGAGCTGCCGCGCACCGACGGGTACGCGCTCACGGACACCGTCGGAAGAACCGACCCCGGCTTCGACCTCATCGTCGACCGCACTGCCGTCAGCCCCTGTCTGCGGGCTCTGCCCGAACGCGAGCGGACCATCCTCTACCTGCGGTTCTTCGGCGGGATGACCCAGAGCCGGATCGCGTCGCAACTCGGCATTTCGCAGATGCACGTCTCCCGGCTGCTCAGCACCTGCTGCGCACGCATCCGCGAGGAGCTCGACGAGGAATCGTCCATCGAACCGTCCGTCGAACACTCTGGGAGGAGCCGGACACGGCATGAGGAAATGCTCGCGGACGCCTGCTGAGGGCCCGGAGACTCCGTACAAGCCTTGTGAGTTCGGTGCGCCGCCCGGAATCCGAGCGGGTCCGTGACTGCCCGGGACGAATTGCGGTTCGGCACGGATTCCGGCCGGCATTTCCCCCTGACGTCCCTGGTTCGGAATCCTCTCCGCGATACGCCAATGCGGCACTCACCAGGTGCCGAAAGACACGATCGGGGTACTCGACAGGCACCGGGACGGGGTTCGGTCGGAGACTGGTGCCCGACCGGTACCTGCCGGTCGACGAAGTCAGGACACGAGTGCCATGAACCACCCGACACATCCCGGCGGCGCGACGGACGTCGTCTCCTCGACCCGTTCCGTGTTCGGCGCCCCTTGCTGGGTGAGTCTGACCAGCCGTGACACACCTGCCACCGAGGCGTTCTACAGCGCCGTACTGGGCTGGCGATGGCGTTCGGCCCGCCTGGGCGACCACTTCCGGGTCGCCCTGGTGGACGGTACGCCGGTCGCGGGGATCGCCGCGGTGGCCTCCGTATGGCAGATGGTGGTCGCCTGGACCCCTTACTTCGCCGTGCCGAGCGCGGACGACGCGGTCGCCCGGGTCCGTGAGCGCGGAGGTACGGCGGCGGTCGGGCCGCTCTCCCTCCCGCCCGGCCGGGCAGCCCTGCTGGCCGACCGCGACGGGGCCGTCTTCGGGATCTGGGAGGGTGAGCTGCTCACCGGCTGGGAGGCCTGGCGGCGGGCGGCGCCGACGTTCGTACGGCTGCACACCCGCGACGCGTTCGACGCGGCCATCTTCTACGGCGAGATCCTGGAGTGGGCCTCGGACCGGCCCGGCAGCTGCCAGGTCCACTACGAGGGCAACGAGGTCGTGCTGCGCAGCCGGGGCGACGTCGTGGCCCGCATCGTCTCGGGAGCGCTGGAGGCGGCGCCCGACCCCACGATCCGGCCGCACTGGCAGGTCCACTTCGCGGTCGAGGACGTGGCGGCCTGCGTCAAGACCGCGCAGAACAACGGCGGCAGCGTCCTGGGGTACGACTCAGGTTCCGTGCCGTACGAGGCGGTGCTGCGCGACCCGGACGGGGCGCAGTTCACAGTGACTTCACGTCTCCCGCGCTGAGCCGGTCGGCTATCGGACCGACGAGTACAGGTGCTCGTCGCCTTCCGGAAGCCGGGCGCGGGCCCGGCCGGTCCAGAGCAGCAGGCCGTGGCACCGCTCCCAGCGGGCGACCCACCACCCGCGGGCCAGCCATGCCGACGCGAAGAACAGTGGCGAGACTGCCAGGCCGCGCTCCCACAACAGCCCGCCGCCCAGCGCGCATGTCACCAGGACGACGAAGAGGTACACGTTGAGGCAGTTGCGGTACTGCTCGCCCCGCGTCGGCAAGGCAGCGCCGGTCTCCTCCAGCGGTACCGCCTTGTCGAAGTCCCGCCCTTCACCGAACCACTTCAGCCTGGAGACGGTGAGAACCCCGAACCCTGCGACGCACACCAGGGTGAGCAGACCGAAGGCGACCTCATGCGCGACACCTCGCGGCGCCTCGGGGGCACCCTTCACCCCGAAAACCACACCCGCGCTCACCGCCGTCGCGCAGACCGCGAGGATCGCGCACGTCACTTCGTAGTGGACATACCTGAACACGGTGTTCCCCCCGTACCCACCCCGCCCCCGTAGCAGGACACAACTCCACTATGCCCGGACAGAGTCCGGAAGTACCGTCCTTACGCGTTCGCAAGAACGCCCGGCGCCCTGTTCTCCGGACCGGCGAAGGCCGGGCCCCCTCGGGGCAGTTGGCGCACCTCCCGCAGGGTCGGTCCGGGCGGGGCCGGGAACAGCGGGAAGCCTTCGCAGGCGCGGGCCCGGCGCGAGAACCAGATGACCTTGGCACCGGTGCCAATGACACAGCAGCCCCAGCCGTCGCTCACCGCGGCGATCCGCGCCAGGCAGTTGCCGAGTTCCCGGTCGAGGCGCAGGTCACGGTCGTTCTCGGCGATCGCGGTGATGAGGTGCTGGCCGTTCCACCACATCTCGATCACCGCCTGCTTGTCGGTCGCGTGCTCGTCGATGGCGCGCAACAGCGCTTCGATGCCGTGACAGACGGATCCGGCGAGGTGCTCCAGGTCCCACAGCCGGAGGTGGGCTGACAGGATGCGGCCCACCTGCCCGACCCGTTCGGGACAGACCTCCACGTCGAGGTGGTAGTAGCGGGACTCTGCGGTCTTCATCTTCGTTGGCTCCTCACGGCGGACCCACGTTCCTCCGCGCTCTGCGGGGCCGGGCCCCGAACGCGAAGCGTGAGCGCTGTTCGCTTCCGAGTCACTCCAGAGTGGGAGGGCTGGTCCATTCGTGCAACACGAGCACCACCAGCGATGGTTGAAGTTCCAACAGGACGCTGGGTCGTCGCACGTGCACCATGAGTGAAGGTCTCGCCGTAGAAGCGCAGAAGCAGTGAGTCACGAGGAAGGGGACCAGCGCCATGCTGTTGCCCGCCAAAGCCGAGGTCGCCCGGCAGCTGAACAGATACCGGGCGTGGGAGCGCGTCATGCTCGCGGCCCCGTCCGACCGTTCGGCACGGGACAGTTTCGAGGACTCGGGCTACACCCTGTGCGTGCTGATGGGGAAACGGTGCGCGCGTGAGGCCGTGCACGCCGCCGAACGCTATCTCCGCACCAGCCTGGTCGCCTACCTCCGGGAGCAGGCCGGATGGGCGCACGGGGACCATTTCACCGGGCACGCCTCCCCGGCCGTCCAGCGCTCCACAGCGGGGGGATAGCGCCGCCCGCCCCGACCCGGTGCACGGCAGAGATGAGACCCATGTGCCCGACCCCGGCCATCGGCCGCATCCCTGTACGGGATGTACGCCCGGCGATCGAAAGTGGCAGACGCCCGCCGAACTCGGCCTCGGCGCCCTCAGCGGCGCACACCCCGTCGAACTCATCGGCGGAGTCCGCTTCCCCGCCATCGGCGAACTCCCCTTGCCTCCTCGCCCTCGCCGGCCACGGCTACTGGTGCGAGGAGTTCCCTACAGATGGCCTGCGGGTCGGCGCGGTCACCTCGATGCTCTACCTCGACCACTCGCGCGATTGCGGGCAGTGGACGCCGAACGTGCACGGCGGGCGGGAGGACCTGGACGCGGTCGCCTTCCTCCAGGAAGTGAAGTGGAGCGACATAAGGGATGGTTCGCGGAAAACCACTTCCGAAACCTGTGCGGGGAAAACGACTTCGCAGTTCCCGACAACAAAGCCCTTCACCTGAGCTACATTCGTTCACCGTCGATAACTCCAACCGTCGGCGCGGTCACAGTCAGTACGATCCAGGAGCAGCGCATGCGCGATTTCGCCCTCGCTCCCCCCACCGTCACCGCACCGCTGACGGGTGGACTCGCCGACAGCGTCTTCGACACGGCGCTCCATGAACCGAACCTGCCGCAGCTCTCACGCCGCCCCGACCCGGCCAAACAGGTCTGGACGCAGGTGACGGCCGCCGAGCTGCGGGACGAGGTCGTCGATCTGGCCAAAGGGTTCATCGCCTCCGGCATCTCACCGGGCCACCGCGTGGCCATCATGGCCCGTACCCGCTACGAGTGGACAGTGCTCTGCTACGCGCTCTGGGCGGTGGGCGCCGAGGTCGTGCCGATCTATCCGACCTCCTCGCGCGACCAGGTCGCCTGGATCCTCGCGGACTCGCAGTGCAGTGCCGTCGTCGTCGAGGACGAACAGGGCCTCATGACCGTCGGTTCGGTGTGCACCTCGCTCCCCCTGCTGCGCAACGTGTGGCAGCTGGACGACGGAGCCCTGTCCCAACTCGTTGAGCTGGGGCGGCCGGTGGCGACGACAACGGTCAACTCCATGCGCCGGATCGTGCTGCCGGACTCGGCCGCGGTGATCGCCTACACGTCCGGCACGACCGGGCATCCCCGCGGCTGCGCCCTGACCCACCGCAACCTGGCCAGCCCCTGCGACACCCTGCTCGCGGGCTGGAGACACACGGCGGCACCGCCCGGCGTACAGCCCAGGGTCCTCGCCTTCCTGCCCTTCTCGCACGTGTACGGCCTGATGATCCAGGGCCTGTGTCTGCGCGGCGGAATGCTGATGGGGCACGAACCCGACCTGAGCGGGGAGGCGCTGTCGGCGGCGTTGCTCTCCTTCCGGCCGACGTATCTGTACGCGGTGCCGTCGGTGTTCGAGAAGATCTACAAGAACTTCCTGCGCGCCGCCCAGAAGGCGGGCCGGGGCGCCCTGTTCGAGCGGGCCGTCGGTACCGCACGGGACTTCGCGACGGCTGCCGAACGGCAGCGGCTGGGTACGGGCTCCGGACCCGGATTCGACCTGCGGCTCCAACACGCCCTCTACGAACGGACGGTGTACCGCAAGCTGCGTGCGGCCCTGGGCGGACGGGTGTGCGGGGCAGTGTCGGGCGGCTCACCCCTCAACCGTGAACTGGCCCTCTTCTACTCGGGTATCGGCATCCTCGTCCACGACGGCTACGGCCTCACCGAGACCAGCGGCGGTGTCACCGCGCAGCCCGTGGGCCGGGAGAAGTTCGGGACGGTCGGGCAGCCGCTGCCCGGCACGGAGATCAGGGTCGCCGAGGACGGCGAGATCCTGGTGTACGGCACCTCGGTCTTCCAGGGGTACGTCCATGATGACGCCGGAACCCGGGAAGCGCTGCGGGGCGGTTGGCTGGCCACCGGGGACATCGGGCGGCTGGACACGGAGGGGTATCTGACGATCACCGGGCGCAAGAAGGACATCATCATCACCAGCAGCGGCAAGAGCGTCGCCCCTGCCGCCCTGGAGCAGCGGCTGCGTATGCATCCGCTGGTGCACCAGGCGGTGATCGTGGGTGACAACCGGCCGTGCGTGGGCGCCCTGATCACCCTCGACCCGGATTTTCTCGCCCACTGGCGCGCGTCGCTGGCCCTGCAGGAGGACATGCCGCACCGCCAGGCGCGCGAGGAGAACGCCCTGCGGGAGGAGATCGGACGGGCCGTCGCCGCCGCCAACAGCACGGTGTCGCGGTCCGAGTCGATCCGGGTGTTCCGGGTCCTCGCGGAGCCCTTCGCCCTCAGCAACGGCCTGCTGACCCCCTCGATGAAGCTGCGCCGGGACGCGATCGTGCGGCACTACGCCTTCGAGATCGACGCGATGTACCAGGCCAGGACCCGCTCTCCCCGGCCGAACGCGGCGGCGGAGGAACTCGCGCACTGGGACGACTCGGACAACGTGTTCCGCTGAGTACAGGGCGCGTACGCCACGCGGATCCTGGTTGACGGTACGGCGGGCGGGCCCGCAGAGTGATCTCCGTATCGGCCTCCCGTACGGATTGGACCCTGCCGTGACCAGTACCGCCGCACCGTGGTCGCACGCGCCCGTCAGGGTCGGGCTTGTCGGGGCCGGCCCCTGGGCGCGGGGGGTGCACGCGCGCGTGCTGGCCGCCGGGCCCGAGACCGAGCTCGCCGGGGTCTGGGCGCGCCGCCCCGAGGCGGCCCAGGAGACGGCGGCGCCGTACGGGGCCCCGGTCGCCGCCCGGTTCGAGGAACTGCTCGACTCCTGCGAGGCGTTGGCGTTCGCCGTACCGCCCGCCGTTCAGGCCGAGCTGGCCCTGCGCGCCGCGAAGGCGGGCAAGGCGCTGCTGCTGGAGAAGCCGATCGCCGAGGACCTCGGGGCGGCCCGGCGGCTGGTGGATGCGATCGACGAGGCCGGGGTCGTCTCCCAGGTCACCCTGACGAACCGCTACCACCCCGAGACCCGCCGGTTCCTGAAGGCGGCGAGCGAGGCGGACGTGTTCGGCGCGCGGGCGTGCTTTCTGAGCGATGCCTTTCTGGGCGGTGCGTTCGCGACCCCCTGGCGGCTCGAACACGGCGCGCTGCTCGATCTGGGGCCGCATGTCCTCGACCTGCTCGACGCGTCCGTGGGGCGGATCGCACGGGTGCGCGGGACCGGGGATCCGCGCCGCTGGATCGAACTCACCTGTGAGCACGAGAACGGCGCGGTCAGTCAGGCCTCCCTGTCCGGTTCGGTGAACGTGGCGCAAGGTGTCGCCCGTGTCGAACTCTTCGGTTCCGGGCCGGAGTTGGTGTTCGACAGCTCCGAACTCGACAGCGAGGAGAGCTGGCCGGTGCTGCGCCGCGAGTTCGCGACCGCCGTGCGCACCGGTGTCTCCGGCGAGCTCGACGCCCGTCGCGGCCTTCATCTGCAGACGCTGATGGCCCAGGTGTCCGAGGCCTGAGCCACCCCCGAAACCGGGCGTGACGTGGATCACGCCCGGCGTGGGCGTAGACGCGGAACAACCCGGAAGGGTCGGCCGTTCTTCTGTATGTGGCTGCGGAGGGGACAGTGTCCCCGGGCCTCACCTATAGCCCATGGGGAAGATCGTTCGGCTGAAGCCCCATGGAGCCTTTCGCCGCGAGGCGACCGCCCTCCGCGTGCCACCACCTACGGCCCTGGCTGGTCTCCCCCGTCCAGCCAGGGCCTTCTTCTGTCAAAAAGCAGATTCATACCTGCCGCCGAGGTGCCCGGCGCGCCCGCAGCGGCTGAAATGGATGGAGGGGAAGCCGGCGGAGCCGGGCAGTGCACTGCCACGGCGGACGTCTTCCCTCCGGATCGCCGGCGAGGAGCCCTGCTCATGACCAAAGCGACAAAGCTGCTGACCGCCCTTCCCCCGCCCCGCCGTGAGCGTCTGCTCTCACTCGCGACGGAGGTGTCCTTTCCCGAGGACTTCAGGATCTTCGAGGCGGGCGACACCGCCGACCGTTTCTGGGTCGTCCGCTCCGGTGCGGTCTCCCTGGTCCAGCAGGTGACGCCGGTACAGCGGGTGACCGTGGCCAGTCTGGGCGCGGGCGACCTGCTCGGCTGGTCCTGGCTCTTCCCGCCCCACCGGTGGGACTTCGGCGCCGAGGCCTTCAGCCCTGTACGCGCCTACGAGTTCGACGCCGCGTCGGTGCTCGAGCTCTGCGAGGAGGAACCGGCCCTCGGGCTGCAACTGGTGCGGGTCATCGCCGAGATCCTCGCCCACCGGCTGGAGCTGACCAGGGGCAGGCTGATGGAGGACTACTCCCTGTACAAGCGGGGGCCCGGGTAGGGAGTGCCGGTCATCGGACTCGGTAGCGGCGCAGTGCCGGCATCGCGGCCGTCAGGGCCAGGGTGACGGCGACGACCAGCAGTCCGCCGCCGGCGACGGCGGTGCGGGGGCCCAGGGCGGATGCCGTGGTGCCGTGCAGCAGGTCGGCCAGGCGGGGACCGCCCACCACGACGACCGTGAAGACGCCCTGCATCCGGCCGCGCATCTCGTCGGTCGCCGCCGACATCAGGATCGCCACCCGGAAGACACCGGAGACCATGTCGGCGACGCCGGCGGCGACCAGGAACGCCACCGCCGCCCACAGGCTGGTGCTCAGCCCGAAGCCCGTGATCGCCAGCCCCCAGGCGACGACCGCGCCGATCACCATCCAGCCGTGCCGGCGCGCCCGGGAGAACGTGCCGGAGAAGAGGCCGCCGAGCACCGCGCCCACCGGGATCGCCGCGAACAGCAGGCCGAGGGCGCGTTCCTCCCCGTACGGGGAGTACGTCTGGGCGGCGAGCTGCGGGAACAGTGCACGGGGCATACCGAAGACCATGGCGACGATGTCCGCGAGGAAAGAGAGCAGGAGCACCTTGTGCAGGGCGATGTAGCGGAACCCGGCCACGATCTCGCGTGCGCCCGCCTTCCGGGAGGCCGCCGGCCCCGGCGGGAGCGGGGGCAGCCGTACGACGGACCACAGAGTGACGCACAGGGCGAGCGCGTCGATCAGATACAGCTCGGCGAGGCCGATGACGGGTATGAGGGTGCCGGCGAGCAGCGGTCCCGCGACCAGGCCGGTGTACAGGACGGTCATTCCCAGGGCGTTGGCCGCGGCGAGTTCCTCCTCGGGCACCAGCTGGGCGACGACGGCGCTGCGGGCCGGTGAGTTCAGGCCGAAGAACGCCTGCTGGAGGGCGAGCAGGACCATGAGGGTCGCCACCGAGTCGAGGCCGACGAGGGCCTGGATCCAGAACAGCAGCGAGGTGACGGCGATGCCGGTGTTGGTGATCAGCAGGAGCTTGCGGCGGTCCATGCTGTCGGCGATCGCGCCGCCCCACAGGGCGAACACGACCAGGGGCAGGAGTCCGGCCAGGCTCGCGTAGCCGACCCAGGCGGAGGAGCCGGTGATGTCGTAGATCTGCTTGGGCACGGCGACGGCGGTGAGCTGGCTGCCGACGGCGGTGACGGCGGTCGAGGACCACAGGCGGCGGTAGGCGGGGCGGCGCAGGGGCCGGGTGTCCATGGCCCAGCGGCGCCCGTCCGGGCGGGGCTCGTCGGCGGGCGCGGTCGGCTGAGGGTCCGAGTCGTTGCCGGTACTGCTGTTGCTGGGGTCCACGGGTGTCCTGGTTGCTCGCTACATCCAATCGGCTCAGCTTTCAATATCACAGGAGCCGTAGGCGCTGCCGGGGCCTTCTCCGGCGAGCGTCCGTGCGGCGCTGTCCAGCAGCATGTCGAGGGCCGTCGGATAGGCGCTGGCGACCATGCGGGCGGCGAGCAGCGGGGCCGCTTCGGCGATCCTGGGGTGGGTGCTGCGGGGCAGGCGGGCGTAGGTCGAGCGCCACATGTCCTCGTCGGCGGTGAGGCTGGCGCGGGGCAGGGCCAGGGAGGCGGCGTCGAGGGCGGCGAAGGCCAGCGTCTGGTCGATGAAGGCGTGGTAGATCCGTACCGTCTCCGGCAGCGGGAAACCGGCCGTGCGCAGGACGTCGAGGATGGCCTCGTCGGCGGCCAGTTCGTTGGCGCGGCCCGTGACACGGCTGGCGGTCAGTACGGCGGCCTGCGGATGGGCGACGTACACGGCATGGATGCGCAGCCCGACGACGCGCAGGTCCCCCTGCCACTCCCCGGTGGGCCTCCAGCCGTGCAGCGCCTGGCCGATGAGCGCGTCGCCGATGGCCAGGGTCAGGTCGTCCATGCCACGGAAGTAGCGGTAGAGGGTGCTGGGGTCGGCGTCCAGGGCCAGGCCCAGGCGGCGGGCGGTGAGGCCGGCGCTGCCGTGTTCGCGGAGCATGCGCAGGGCGGTGTCGACGATCAGCCGTTCGGACAGCACGGTGCCGCTCCTGGTGGGACGGCGGCGCCGCCGTTTCTCCTCCGGCACGACCTTCTTCGGCACGGCCACTCCCGTCTGGTGTCTTATGCCAACGCCATTGACCTTAGACGACGGTGAGGAGTTGGATCGGCGGACAACGGCATCGGAACCTTCACAAAAGGGAGTTTTGCCATGCGCGTGCTGCTCGTGGGAGCCGGCGGTGTGGGGACCGCGATCACCCGGATCGCCGCTCGGCGTTCCTTCTTCGACCTGATGGTCGTGGCCGACTACGACCCGGCGCGAGCCGAGGCCGCGGTCGCGGCGCTCGATGCCGGGGAGCGCTTCGTGGCGGAGCGGGTCGACGCGTCCGACGAGGCGGCGGTGGCGGAACTGCTGGCCCGGCACGGGTGCGACGTACTGCTCAACGCGACCGACCCCCGCTTCGTGATGCCGTTGTTCCGCGCGGCCGGCGCCGCCGGGGTCACCTACCTCGACATGGCGATGTCCCTGTCGCGCCCGCATGCCGAGCGGCCTTACGCGGAGTGCGGGGTCAAGCTCGGCGACGAACAGTTCGCGGCGGCGGACGAGTGGGCGAAGGCTGGTGCGCTGGCCCTGGTCGGCATGGGTGTCGAGCCGGGCATGTCCGATGTGTTCGCCCGTTACGCCGCCGACGAACTCTTCGACGAGATCGAGGAGATCGGTATCCGCGACGGAGCGAACCTCACCGTCGACGGCTACGACTTCGCACCGTCCTTCAGCATCTGGACGACGATCGAGGAGTGCCTCAACCCGCCGGTCGTCTACGAGTCCGGCCGGGGCTGGTTCACCACGGAACCCTTCAGCGAGCCGGAGGTGTTCGACTTCCCCGAGGGCATCGGCCCGGTGGAGTGCGTGAACGTCGAGCACGAGGAGGTGCTGCTCGTGCCGCGCTGGATCGACGCGCGCCGTGTCACCTTCAAGTACGGCCTGGGCGAGGAGTTCATCCAGACTCTCAGGACACTGCACCTGCTCGGCCTGGACCGCACCGGCCCCGTGACCGTCCCGGGCGCGGCTGGGCCGGTCGCCGTGTCGCCCCGGGACGTCGTCGCCGCATGTCTGCCCGACCCGGCCACGCTGGGCGAGCGCATGCACGGCAAGACGTGCGCGGGTACGTGGGTCAAGGGCACGAAGGACGGGGCGCCGCGCGAGGTGTACCTCTACCACGTGGTCGACAACCAGTGGTCCATGGCGGAGTACGGCTCCCAGGCGGTGGTGTGGCAGACGGCCGTCAACCCGGTCGTCGCCCTGGAACTCGTCGCTACCGGCACCTGGTCCGGCTCGGGTGTCCTCGGCCCGGAGGCCTTCCCGGCCCGCCCCTTCCTCGACCTGCTGACGGCGTACGGCTCGCCGTGGGGCATGCGCGAGCAGTGAGGTGCCCTCCCCGAGCCGAAGCCCGGGGAGTCGGGCGGTTCAGCGGCTCTACGGAGCGGAGGGCTTGCCCTTGGTGCCGATCCAGGTCAGGAACAGCTGGTCCAGATCCTTGCCGGAGACGCGCTCGGCGAGGGCGGTGAACTGTGCGGTCGTACCGTGCCCGCCCCGGTGGTCGGTGGCCCAGGTGCGCAGGATCTTGAAGAAGGCGGGGTCACCGACCGCCTTGCGGAGCTTGTGCAGGGCCATGGCGCCACGGTCGTAGACGGGCCTGCCGAAGATGTTCGCGCCGCTGCCCGGGTCTGCGGGCGGGAACGACCACAGCTCGTCGTTCGCGGCCGTGGCGTACAGGTCGTCGAAGGTCTTCTGGGCGCTCGGGCCGCCGTGCTGTTCCGCGTACAGCCACTCCGTGTAGGTCGCGAAGCCCTCGTTGAGCCAGATGTCCTTCCAGGTGGTCAGGGCGACGGAGTCGCCGAACCACTGGTGGGCGCTCTCGTGGACCAGGGTGCTCAGGTCGGGTGCCTGGTCGTACACGGGACGGGTCTGCGTCTCCAGCGCGAAGCCGACCTGCGGGGCGCGGTCGACGATGGCTCCGGCGGCCTTGTACGGGTAGGGGCCGAAGAGCTTGGCCTCCCAGTCCAGGACGGACGGCAGCTTCTTCAGCACGGGCGCCGCGGCGGAGGCCTCGCGCGGATCGACGGCGTTGTAGACCTTGATGCCGCCGCGGGTGGTGTACTGCTCGACCTTGAACCTCCCGACCGTGGCCGTGGCCAGGTAGGCGGCCATCGGCTCGGACTGGCGCCAGCGGAAGGTGGACCTGCCGCCCGCGGTCCTCTGGCTCAGGAGGACGCCGTTGGCGACCGCGGTGCGCCCCTGGGGGACGGTGATCGTGAAGTCGTACGAGGCCTTGTCCTTGGGGTGGTTGTTGCCGGGGAACCAGCTCATGGAGCCCTGCGGCTCACCGGCGACGAACACGCCGTCGTCGGTGGCGATCCAGCCGTCCTTCGAGCCGTCCGGGTCCGTGACCGCCTTGGGGACACCGCTGTAGGTGACGGCGACCTGGAACGTCCGGTCCTTGTTCAGGGCGTGGCGCGGGCTGACGATCAGTTCCTGCCCGGAGCGCCGGAAACCCGCCTTCACGCGGTCGACGGTGAGGGCGGTGACCTTCAGGCCGCTGAGGTCGAGGTTGAAGCGGGTCAGCTTCTGGGTGGCGCGGACGGTGAGTACGGCCTTGCCGTCGAGGCGGCGGCTCACGGGGTCGTAGCGGAGGTTCAGGTCGTAGTGGGCGACGTGGTAGCCACCGTTTCCGGACAGCGGGAAGTACGGGTCTCCGACACCGGAGGTGCCTGTCGTCGCGGCGCTCGCGGGTGCGGCGGCGGCCAGCAGGGCCGCGAGGGCGACGGGTACGGTCGCGACGACGGCGTCACGACGGAGGACCGCGGTGCGTGTGCCTGCGTACTTCCTGGGGGGTCTCACGCGAACTCCTACGACATTGGGTGTGATCATCTTCAGGGTTTTCACCCTAAAGGCGCCACCGCACGAATTCTTCCTCCTTCCGGTCAAGTTGCGAGCCCCGGCGGGCGAACACATCATTCTTTCGGTCACCGCACCCGCACCCGCACCCCACCTCGCCGGAGGCCCCCGTGACCGTCCGCGTCCGTCGTGTCCACGAACCTCCCGAGCCGGACGACGGTGTACGTGTCCTGGTCGACCGGCTCTGGCCGCGCGGCCTGTCCAAGGACGTGGCGCAGGTCCACGAGTGGCCGAAGGCACTGACCCCGTCGACCGAGCTGCGACGCTGGTACCACTCCCAGGAGGACGCGGCCGACGCCTACGAGGAGTTCCGGCGCCGGTACGAGGCGGAGCTGGCCGCGCCCGAGGCGGCCGAAGCCCTGCACGCGCTGCGTGAGCTGGTCTCCAAGGGCCCGGCGACGCTTGTCACCGCCGCCAGGACCCCTGCACTGAGCCATGCCTCAGTGCTGGCCGAACTGCTGGTGTCCGGCGGACAACCCTAGGCGGTCGCCCGCGCCGCCGCCCGTCCTGCCGCGCGGCCCGAGAAGAGGCAGCCGCCGAGGAAGGTGCCTTCCAGGGCGTTGTAGCCGTGTACGCCGCCGCCGCCGAAGCCGGCGACCTCACCGGCCGCGTACAGCCCCTCGACGGGCTCGCCCGTCGCGCCCAGCGCGCGCGAGTCGAGGTCCGTCTGGATGCCGCCGAGGGTCTTGCGGGTGAGGGTGTGGAGCTTGACGCCGATGAGCGGGCCGGCCTCGGGGTCGAGGATGCGGTGCGGGGAGGCGGTGCGGCCGAGCCGGTCACCGATGTAGCGGCGGGAGTTGCGGATGCCCTGGATCTGCGCGTCCTTGCTGTACGGGTTGGCGATCTGGAGGTCGCGGGCCTCGATCTGGCGGCGCACCTGGTCCACGTCGAGGAGCGGCTTGTCGGTCAACTCGTTCATCTTCCCGATGAGTTGACCGAGGTTGTCGGCGACCACGAAGTCCGCGCCGTGCTTCACGAAGTCGGCCACCGGGCCGGGGGCGCCCTTGCCGAGGATGCGCTCCTTGAGGAACGCCTTGCGGTTCTTGGCGGTGATGTCGGGGTTCTGCTCGGAGCCCGACAGCGCGAACTCCTTCTCGATGATCCGCTGGGTGAGGATGAACCAGGAGTGGTCGTGCTCGGCGATGTCCTCGGTGGTGCGCAGGTACTTGAGGGTGCCGAGGGTGTCGTACCCGGGCAGGCAGGGCTCGGGGAGGCGGCGGCCGAGCGCGTCGAACCACATGGAGGACGGGCCGGGCAGGATACGGATGCCGTGGCCGGGCCAGATCGGGTTCCAGTTCTGGATGCCCTCGGTGTAGTGCCACATACGGTCCCGGTTGACCAGCCGGACACCGGCCCGGGCGCTGATGTCGAGCATCCGCCCGTCGACGTAGGCGGGAACACCGGTGACCATGTCGGCCGGCGCCGTGCCGAGCCGCTCGGGCCAGTACTGGCGCACGATGTCGTGGTTGGCGCCGATACCGCCGGTGGTGACGATCACGGCCTGGGCGGTGAGTTCGAAGTCGCCGATCCGGTCCCGGTTGGACGCCACCCCGCGCGGCGAGGTGTCCTCGGCGAGGACCGTGCCGCGTACACCGCGCACGGCGCCCTCCGTGACGACGAGTTCGTCGACCTGGTGCCGGTGGTAGAAGGTCAGCAGTCCGGCGCGGGACGCCTCCTTGGCGCTGAGCACGAAGGGCTCGACGACTCCGGTGCCGGTGCCCCAGGAGACGTGGAATCGGGGTACGGAGTTGCCGTGCCCGTGGGCGCGCAGGTCGCCGCGTTCCGCCCAGCCGACCGTCGGCAGGAAGGAGATGCCGTGACCGGCCAGCCACGACCGCTTCTCCCCCGCGGCGAACTCGACGTAGGCGCGCGCCCATTTCACCGCCCAGGAGTCCTCGTCGTCGACGCGGTCGAACCCGGCGCTGCCCTGCCAGTCGCTCCAGGCGAGGTCGAAGGAGTCCTTGATGCCGACGCGCCGCTGCTCCGGGGAGTCGACGAGGAACAGCCCGCCGAACGACCAGAAGGCCTGCCCGCCGAGGTTGGCGGCGTTCTCCTGGTCGACGAGCGCGACCCGCCGGCCCTTGCTGGTCAGCTCGTGTGCCGCGACCAGTCCGGCGAGGCCGGCTCCGACGACGATGACGTCCGCATCCATGGCGACCGTTCCCTTTCTCATCCGCCGCTGCGCGCGGCCGGGTTGTCGCTGCCGTGGGTGAGCAGTGCGGTGAGCAGCTGCTTGAGCCACGCGCGCGCGTGCTCGACGTCCTTGTCGAGCAGCAGTTGGGTCGTGACCCCGTCGTACGCGGCGATCACCGCGTGGGCTGCGCCCTCGGCGTCGCCCAGTACGGCGGGCAGTTCGGTGTGTCCGGTGGCCCGGGCGAGCCGGTCCGCGACGGCCCGCCGCAGCCGCTCACGGTGTTCCAGGAGGGTCTGGGCGACTGCGGGGTCCCGGGCCGCGTGGACCAGGAAGTCCGTCTTGACCAGCAGCCAGTCCAGGTCGAGCAGCAGGACCTCGGTGACCCGGTCGACAGCCGCGGGTACGTCGAGATCCGGGCCGTCCAGGGCGAGCGCGCCCGCGACCTGGTCGGCGATCAGACCCGCACGCTCTCCGTAGAGGGCGAAGAACAGCTCGTCCAGGCTGTCGAAGTTCGAGTAGAAGGCGCCTCTGCTGTAGCCGGCGGCCTCGCAGACCTCCTCGATCGAGACCCGCCCGAACCCTTTCGCGGCGAACACCGAGAACGCGGCCTCCAGCAGATTGGCCCGCGTCCGCACCCGCCGCTTGGTCACCCGCCCCGTCGTTCCTTCGACCGCCATGTCCGGCCCTCCGTTCGATACAGGAATGTATCCGATACATCGATGTATCCAAAGGATTCGAGGAGGCAAGATTGCACCACTCCACAAATAGGAACATGCATTCGAATAACGGAGTACGCTGATGCCATGGCCGTGCATCTACAAGGCTCTCTCTTCGACCAGACCGACGAAGTCCGGCTCGGCGCACTGGCCGGAACCCGCCGCACGCCGCTGGGTCACGGCGCCTGGATCGACGAACTCCCCGGCTGGCTCCACGGAGCGGACGCCCTGTTCGAACACCTGGCGGCCGAGGTCCCGTGGCGGGCCGAGCGCCGGAAGATGTACGACCAGGTCGTGGACGTACCCCGGCTGCTGGCCTTCTACGGCGCGGCGGACACACTTCCGCACCCGGTCCTGGACCGCGCGCGGGACGCGCTCGGCGCCCACTACGCCGCCGAGCTCGGCGAGCCGTTCACCACGGCCGGGCTCTGCCACTACCGCGACGGGCGGGACAGCGTCGCCTGGCACGGGGACCGGATCGGGCGTGGTGCGCGCGAGGACACCATGGTCGCGATTCTCTCCGTGGGCGCACCGCGCGACCTGCTGCTGCGACCGGTGCGTGGCGGCCAGACCGTGCGGCGTCAACTGGGCCACGGGGACCTGATCGTGATGGGCGGCTCCTGCCAGCGCACCTGGGAGCACGCCGTACCCAAGAGCGCGCGGGCCGCCGGTCCGCGGATCAGCGTCCAGTTCCGGCCGCGCGGGGTGCAGTGAGACACCGGGTGCGCGCCCCGTCGTGATCCACTGAGGCGCCGTCTGATTTGCTGTGCGTCATCCGGCAGCGAACTGCAGAACGGGAAGATCATGCGGGCAGACGTCCAGCGAGTCGCCGATGGCATTTACCTCGTACACGGAAGCAACACCAACTGGGTGATCCTCACCGAGGGGGACGCAGCCACCCTGATCGACACCGGATACCCCGGCGACCGGCAACTGGTCCTCGACTCGCTCGCGCAGGTGGGCAGTTCGCCGGAAGCGGTCGCGGCCATACTCGTCACGCATGCCCACAACGACCACATCGGCTCGGCCGAGTACCTGCGCTCCACGTACGGCACGCCGGTGCTGACGCACGAGGCCGAAGTGCCGCACGCACGCCGGGACTTCCTGCACCAGATCAGCGTCGGGGAGGTACTCAGGAACGGCTGGCGGCCCGGCGTGCTCCCCTGGGCCGTGCACGCGATCCGCTCCGGCGGCACCGCGCAGGTGCCGGTCGCCGAGCCGCAGCCGTTCCCCGAGGTGCTCGATCTGCCGGGCGGGCCCGTGCCCGTGCACACCCCCGGGCACACGGACGGGCACTGCGCCTTCCACCTCCCGGACGCCGGGGTCGTCATCTCCGGCGACGCCCTGGTCAGCGGGCATCCGACCGCCCGACTCAAGGGCCCGCAGCTGCTGCCCGACATGTTCCACCGCGAGCGTGATCGTGCGGTGGCCTCGCTGGACCTGCTGGAGAAGCTCGCGGCCGATGTCCTGCTGCCCGGCCACGGGCCCGTGCATCACGGCAGCGTGCGGGAGGCGGCCCAGCAGGCGCGGGAGCGGGCCCTGTGAGGCGGCGCTCTACAGTGAGGTGACGATCACCAGCAAAACGAGAACGGTCGAGCCATGGCATTGCAGATCAGCGCCACCAATCCCGAGCACCCCGCACTCCTGCTCGAACTGCCGTGGCACCTCCCCCTGGAGGAGTGGCCCGACCGCTACCTCGTTCCGCTGCCGCGCGGCATCTCCCGGCACGTCGTGCGCTACGCACGCGCCGGCGACGAGGTGATCGCCGTGAAGGAGCTGGCGGAACGCCCCGCCCTGCGCGAGTACGAGCTGCTGCGGGACCTGGACCGGCTCGGCATCCCGGCCGTCGACCCCCTGGCCGTGGTCACCGGGCGAGCCACCGACGGGGGCGGCGCCCTGGAGCCGGTACTGATCACCCGGCACCTCGGCGGCTCCATGCCGTACCGGTCGATGTTCGAGACGACGATGCGCCCGGCCACCATGCACCGTCTGATGGACGCGCTGGCCGTCCTGCTGGTCCGCCTCCACCTCGCCGGGTTCGCCTGGGGCGACTGCTCCCTGTCCAACACCCTCTTCCGACGGGACGCGGGCGCGTACGCCGCGTACCTGGTCGACGCCGAGACGGGCGATCTGCACCCGCAGCTCAGCAACGGACAGCGCGAGTACGACCTCGACCTCGCCCGCGTGAACATCAGCGGTGAGCTGCTGGACCTGGAGGCGTCCGGGGCGCTGCACCCCTCCGTGGACCCGATCGAGTTCGGCATGGAGATCTGCGCCCGCTACCAGCGGCTGTGGCAGGAGCTGACCCGCACCTCCGTCTACCCGGCGGGCAAGTACCACTTCATCGAGCGCCGCATCCGGCGCCTCAACGAGCTCGGTTTCGACGTGGCCGAGATGCAGATCGAGCACTCCTCGAACGGCGACACGGTGACCTTCGTACCGAAGGTCGTCGACGCCGGCCACCACCAGCGGCAGCTGCTGCGGCTGACCGGGCTCGACACCGAGGAGAACCAGGCTCGGCGGCTCCTGGGCGACCTGGAGAGCTGGATGGCCACCCAGGACGACTACGAGCCGGGCGACCCCCTCGGCGCCAGCCCGGAGGTGCTCGCCCACCGCTGGGTGCGCGAGGTGTTCCGGCCGACCGTGCGGGAGGTGCCGCGCGAGCTGCGCGGGAACGTGGACCCCGCCGAGATCTATCACCAGCTCCTGGAACACCGCTGGTTCCTCTCCGAGCGGGCTCAGCACGACATCGGCCTGGACACGGCGGTCAAGGACTACATCGTCAACATCCTGCCCAAGGCCCGCCAGGCGCTGCCCCTGCCGACGGACGAGGAGACACCGGCGCCGCCGCCCGTCTGAGTCACTCGTGCGGGACGACGGCCACCGGGCAGTGCGCGTGGTGCAGTACGCCGTGGGCGACCGAGCCGATCCGCGCGCCCACGGCCGAGCGGCGGGCGCGCCGCCCGACGACCAGGAGCTGCGCCCGCGAGGCCACCGACAGCAGCACCTCCCCCGCGCTGCCCATCTCCACGTGCTGGGTGACCGGCACCTCGGGGAAGCGCTCTCGCCACGGTTCCAGCGCGGCGGCGAGCGCGTTCTTCTCGTACGGCTCCATGCCCCCGGCCTCGTCGAGGAGCTTCAGCGAGCCCGGGCTGTACGCGAACACCGGCGGCAGGCTCCACGCACGCACGGCGCGTACGGCCGCGCCACGAGCCGCCGCGGCCTCGAACGCGAACCGCAGGGCAGGCGCGCTCTCCTCCGGGTCCCCCTGCTGCCCCACGACGACCTCACGCCCGGCGGCCTCGTCGGCGGGGCGGTCCTCCGCGCGGACGAGGACGACAGGCCGCGTGGACTCGGCGATCACGTGCTGCCCGACCGAGCCGAGCAGGAACCCGACGACGGCCCCGTGCCCGCGGGAGCCGAGCACCAGCATCTCGGCCTGCGCCGCGGCCTCGGCCAGCGAGTCCGCCGCGCTGCCCTCGACCACGTCGACGGTCAGGTCCAGCTCCGGATGGCGTTCGGCGACGCTCCGCGCGGCCTCGTCCGCGCCCTCCCGCACCCACTGGTCGTGGGTCTCCCGGGTCCCGGCCCCGAACGCCTGGTCCGGCACCATCTCCCAGGCGTGCACCACCCGCAGCGCGAGGTCGCGTCGTACGGCCTCCCGGGCCGCCCAGGCGAGTGCGGCATGACTTTCTGGCGTTCCGTCGACCCCTGCTGTGATCGGGCGTGTCATACGGTTCCCTCCGTGTCGTGATCATGCTTACCGGGCCCAGTCTTCACTAACCTGTGCCCATGACCTTGCAGTGGGAACAGGTGATCGTGGACGCGGCGGACCCGGCCGCGCTGGGGAGCTGGTGGGCCGAGGCGCTCGGCTGGGCGGTCGTCGACGACTCCTCCGAGGAGTACGAGATCCGGCCGACGCCGGACCAGCTGCCCGGGCTGCTCTTCGTACGGGTCCCGGAGGCGAAGTCCGTCAAGAACCGGCTGCACCTCGACTTCCGGCCCGACGACCAGCAGGCCGAGGTCGGCCGTCTGCTGGCCCTCGGCGCGCGCCACGCGGACATCGGCCAGGGCGAACAGCCCTGGACCACGCTTCTGGACCCTGAGGGCAACGAGTTCTGCGTGCTCGGCGCACGGCAGGGCTGAGCGGCAGAGCAGACCGGAGCGAAGCACGGCGATCGAACATACGATGGGGCGAAGGCGGCGCGGCACCGGGCTGACGCCGCCCGGTGATTCCGACCGCTCGGGGTGGGAGACGCATGGCACAGGCCGCGGACGCAGCGCGGACCGTCATCATGACCGTGGACGACGACCCAGGGGTGTCCCGGGCCGTCGCCCGTGACCTGCGGCGGCGGTACGGCGAGTCGTACCGCATCGTGCGTGCGGAGTCCGGCGAGTCCGCGCTGGACGCGCTGCGGGAGCTGAAGCTGCGCGGTGATCTGGTGGCGGTGATCCTGGCCGACTACCGGATGCCGCAGATGAACGGCATCGAGTTCCTCGAACAGGCCCTGGACGTCTATCCGGGCGCGCGGCGCGTACTGCTGACCGCGTACGCGGACACCAACGCGGCGATCGACGCGATCAACGTCGTCGACCTCGACCACTATCTCCTCAAGCCCTGGGATCCGCCGGAGGAGAAGCTCTACCCGGTGCTCGACGATCTCCTGGAGGCGTGGCGGTGCAGTGACTTCCGGCCGGTGCCGAGCACCAAGGTGGTCGGTCACCGGTGGTCGGCCCGCTCGTCGGACGTACGGGAGTTCCTGGCCCGCAACCAGGTGCCGTACCGCTGGTACTCCACCGAGGAACCCGAGGGGCAGCGGCTGCTCGCGGCCTGCGGGCAGGACGGGCAGCGGCTGCCGGTCGTGATCACAGCGGACGGTACGGCGCTCGTCGAGCCGGAAGTGCCGGAGCTGGCCGCACGGGTGGGGCTGGCGACGACGCCCACGGCCGACTTCTACGACCTCGTCGTCATCGGCGGCGGGCCGGCCGGGCTGGGCGCCGCCGTGTACGGGGCCTCGGAGGGGTTGCGGACCGTGCTGGTGGAGCGGTCTGCGACCGGCGGGCAGGCCGGGCAGAGTTCGCGGATCGAGAACTACCTGGGCTTCCCGGACGGGGTGTCCGGCGCCCAGCTCACCGAGCGGGCACGGCGCCAGGCCACGAAGTTCGGCGCAGAGATCCTCTCCGCGCGCGAGGTCACCGGTCTGGAGGTGAGCGGCTCGGCTCGGCTCGTGCGGTTCTCGGACGGGTCGGCGATCGCCGCGCACAGTGTGATCCTGGCGACCGGGGTGTCGTACCGGCAGCTGGAGGCGCCGGGGGCCGTCGATCTGTCGGGGTGCGGGGTGTTCTACGGGTCGGCGCTGACCGAGGCCGCCGCCTGCCAGGGCCACGACGTGTACATCGTCGGCGGGGCCAACTCGGCCGGGCAGGCGGCGATGTACCTGTCCAGGGGCGCCAAGTCGGTCACGCTGCTGGTGCGCGGGGCGGACCTCACCGCGTCGATGTCGCACTACCTGATCCAGCAGATCGCCGAGTCGCCGAACATCTCGGTGCGGGCCGGCACGGTCGTCGAGTCCGCGCACGGCCAAGACCACCTGGAACAGCTGACACTGCGCGACACGGCGAGCGGGCAGACCGAACTGGTCGACGCGCAGTGGCTGTTCGTGTTCATCGGCGCGGCCCCGCTGACCGACTGGCTGGACGGAACGGTGCTGCGGGACGAGCGCGGGTTCATTCTCGCCGGGCCCGATCTGACCGCCGACGGGCGGCCACCGGCGGACTGGGAGCTGGACCGGCCGCCGTACCACCTGGAGACCAACATCCCCGGCGTGTTCGTCGCCGGGGACGCGCGCGCGGAGTCCGCCAAGCGGGTCGCGTCCGCCGTCGGAGAGGGAGCCATGGCCGTGATGCTCGTACACCGGTATCTGGAGCAGTCGTGAGCGGCCGACTGATGCCGTGCAGCCCCGCGGAGATCGGGGCGCTGTTCCTGTTCGAGAAGCTGACCGCCGCGCAGCTCGGCAGGCTGTGCAGCGAGGGTCGTGTCGAACTGTTCGACCCGGGGCCGGTGTTCGCCGAGGGTGACCCGGCCACCTGCTTCTACGTGATGATCGAGGGCACACTCGTCATGTCGCGCCGGGTCGGCGGCGACGACGTCGAGGTGAACCGCACGTCCCAGCCCGGGGTGTACACGGGAGCGATGCAGGCGTATCTCAAAGAGGGGACGCCGCAGAAGTACAAGAGCTCGATGCGGGTCACCGAGCCGACGCGGTTCTTCGTACTGCCCAGCGATATGTTCGCGGCCGTCATGCAGGAGTGGTTCCCGATGGCTGTCCATCTCCTGGAGGGGCTGTTCTTCGGTTCGCAGACCACGCAGCGGGCCATCGGGCAGCGTGAACGGCTGCTGGCGCTGGGCTCGTTGTCCGCCGGGCTGACCCATGAGCTCAACAACCCGGCCGCGGCGGCCGTGCGGGCCACGTCGTCGTTGCGCGACCGGGTGGCCCATATGCGGCAGAAGCTCGGGATCATCGCCTCGGGCCCCTACCACCGCGATGCCCTGAAGTCGCTGGTCGCCATCCAGGAGCGGACGGCCGAGCGGGTCGCCAAGGCGCACGCGCTGAGCCCGCTGGAGGCGTCCGACCGGGAGGACGAGGTCGCCGACTGGCTCGACGACCACGGTATCCAGGGCGGCTGGCAGATCGCGCCGACCTTCGTCCAGGGCGGCCTCGACGTCGACTGGCTGGAGCAGGTCGCGGCGGCCGTCGACGAGGAGATCCTCCAGGCTGCCATCGGATGGCTCAACTACACGGTCGAGACCGAGCTGTTGATGTCCGAGATCGAGGACTCGACCGCGCGTATCTCGCACCTCGTCGACGCCGCCAGGCAGTACTCGCAGCTGGACCGGGCTCCCTACCAGGTCGCCGACGTGCACGAACTCCTCGACAGCACGCTGCTGATGCTCTCGGGGAAGATGGGTTCGCGCGTCAAGGTCGTGAAGGACTACGACCGTTCACTGCCGAGGATCCCGGCCTACCCCGCCGAACTGAACCAGGTATGGACCAACCTGATCGACAACGCGGTCTCCGCCATCAACAGCGCGGGCGGGGAAGGGACGTTGACCGTGCGGACGGCAGCGGTGCACGACCGGCTGCTGGTGGAGTTCCGCGACACGGGCCCGGGGGTGCCGGCCGAGATCAAGGGCCGGATCTTCGACCCGTTCTTCACCACCAAGCCGGTGGGCGAGGGCACGGGGCTGGGGCTCGACATCTCCTGGCGGATCGTCGTCAACAAGCACCACGGCGACCTGAAGGTCGAGTCGGTGCCCGGCGACACCCGCTTCCAGGTGCTGCTCCCCCTCACCGCCGCCGACCCCGACCCCGATACCGACACAGCCGGGGCCTTCGACCCGGCTCAGGAGCCGTCATGACCAAGGACACCGGAATCGACCCCAGCGTCCCGCCCAGCGGTGCCGGATGCGTCGAGTGCGACGCCGCCGGCGGCTGGTGGTTCCATCTGCGGCGCTGCGCCCAGTGCGGTCATATCGGCTGCTGCGACGACTCGCCCTCGAAGCACGCCACCGCCCACTTCCGGGACACCGGTCATCCGGTGATCCGCAGCTACGAGCCGGGCGAGGCCTGGCTCTGGAACTTCGAGACGTCCGAACTGTTCGAGGACGGCCCGCCCCTCGCTCCCCCGGCCGCCCATCCGGCCGACCAGCCCACCCCGGGACCGGCGGGACGCGTCCCGGCGAACTGGGCGGAGACGTTGCGCTGACCCCTGGCCTGCCAGGGCTGTCAGTGGCGCGTGTCAGGATTCATCTGTGCCGCAGAACCTGTACAACACTCCACTCATCGGCCGGGACGACGAGCTGACCCGTCTCGCCGGTGTGCTGGATCGCGCCCGTCTCCGTGAGGCCCGTGCCGTGCTCATCGCCGGTGACGCCGGGGTGGGCAAGACGCGGGTGCTGGCGGAGGCCGCCGTGCGGGCCTCCGCCAGCGGGATGACCGTGCTCACGGGGCACTGTGTCGATCTTGGTGACGTCGGTCTGCCCTATCTGCCGTTCACCGAGATCCTGGGGGTGCTGGCGTCCGACGAACGGTTCGCCGAGGCGTTCGCCGCACATCCCGTGGTCGGGCGGCTGCTCGGTGGCGGCGCGGAGGACGGGGAGCAGGACGCCGGCGGGCGGCTGCGGCTGTTCGAGGGGATGGCCGGGCTGCTGGCCGCCGTCACCGAGGCCGCTCCGCTGCTGCTCGTCCTGGAGGACCTGCACTGGGCCGACCAGTCCTCCCGGGATCTGCTGCGGTTCCTGCTCAGCCGGGGTGTGCTCCAGGGGCCCACGGGCGGCGCGCCCGGCCACCGGCTCGCGGTGTTCGCGTCGTACCGCGCGGACGATCTCCATCGCCGCCATCCGCTGCGCCCGCTCCTCGCGGAGCTGGTGCGGCTGCCCGCCGTGGAGCGGCTGGAGCTGCGGCCGATGGCCGACGCCGAGGTGGCCCGGCTGGTGCGCGCCCTGGGCGAGGGGCCGCTGCCCGACACGACCGTGCGGCGGATCGTCGAGCGTGCCGAGGGCAACGCGTTCTACGCGGAGGAGCTGCTCGCGGCCACCGACGCGGAGTCGGGCGGCGTACCCAGCGGGCTCGCCGACGTCCTCCTCATCCGCTTCGAGCAACTGTCCGACACGGCCCAGCAGGTGGTGCGTACGGCCGCGGTCGCCGGGCGGCGCGTCGAGCACGAGCTGCTGAGCGACGCCGTGCGACTGCCTCAGGACGAGCTGGAGTCGGCGCTGCGGGAGGCGGTCGGACGGCAGCTCCTCGTCCCCGGTGAGGGCGACACGTACTCCTTCCGGCACGCGCTCGCCCGTGAGGCTGTGTACGCAGATCTGCTGCCGGGCGAGCGGTCTCGGCTGCACGGGGCGTTCGCTCGGCTGCTGGCGGGACGGGGCCGTCCCGCCGAGAGCGCGGCTGAGCGCGCTTACCACTACCGGGAGAGCCACGATCTGGCCGAGGCGCTGACAGCGTCGCTGGAGGCCGCCGACCACGCCCACCGCGTCGGAGCGCCCGCGGAGGAGCTACGGCATCTGGAGGCCGCCCTCGACATCTGGCCGGCGGTGGAGGCGGGCGCCCTGCCCACGGGCGAGGGCCTGGACACGGTGACGCTGATGCTGCGGGCGTCCGCCGCTGCGGCGCACGCCGGTGACTCGCATCGCGCGGTGTCGCTCACCCGGGCGGCGCTCGCCGGAGTCGGCCAGGACACGGACGCCGAACTCGCGGCACGCGTCCGCTACACGCTCGCCGACAACCTCATGAACGTCGACCACCTCGCGGCGGCGTTCGCGTACAGCAGCGAGGCGCTCGCCCTGATCCCGGCCGAGCCTCCGTCGCGGACCTGGGTGTGGGCGGCGGCCACCCATGTCATGGCCGCACGGCAGATGGGCGACAAGGACACCGCGCTGCGGGTCGCCCGGCAGGCCCTCTCCGTCGCCGAGGAACTGCAGGCCACCGACGCGCAGGCCGACCTCATGATCTCCGTGGCCGCTCTCGAAGCAGGGGGCCGTCGCACGCCCGAGGGCCGCGAGAAGCTCCGCGAGGCCCGTGAACTGGCCCGGCGGGCGGGCTGTTCGCCGGTGGAGATGCGGGCGCTGTTCAATCTCGCGATCGGCTGCTTCGAGTCCGGTCTGCTGGAGGAGAGCCTGCCGTGGCTCTCCGAGGGCCTGGACCGGGCCCGCCGTGCCGGTCTCCTCTCCTCGCCCTACCCCCTGGAAATGCGCTATCTGCAGTCCGTGGCGCTGTACACGCTCGGCCGTTGGGACGAGTGCGCCCGCGCGGCGGCGGCCGACTCCGAGGTGCTTCCCGCGGCTGCCGGTTTCGTGGCGGGGCCTTCGCTGTACGTAGCACTGGCACGCGGTGACCTGGGCGCCGCCGACCGCGCCCGGGCTCTCCTCGACGGCCCGTTCGACTGGATGGCCACGCTGGTCGCGGGCATCGTCCTCACGGACGCCGCCGCCCTGGCGGGAGACCCAGAGGCGGCCGTGGAGCGCGTACACGGCACGGTGAAGGCGCTCACCGACGACGCCGGGTCGCTCCCGGAGGCCGCGGTCCGGCTCGCCGCGCTCGCCCTGGCCGCCGTCGCCGACACCGCCGTCCGACTGCGCCGGTCCGGCGACGAGGCGGGGACAGCGCGCTGGACGGACACGGCGACCGAGCTGCTGGAGCTGGCCCGGTCCCGGGCGACGATCGGCCGCGACGGCGCCCCGCAGGGCCCGGAGGGTCTGGCCTGGCTGGCCCGTGCCGAGGCCGAGTGGGCACGGGCGACGGGCGGTCCCGAGACCGAGGCCTGGGAGCGGGCGGTCACGGCGTTCGGCTTCGGCGAGGTCTACGAACAGGCGCGCTGCAGAAGGCGGTTCGCCGAGGCCCTGCTGGCCGACGGCCGCCGTGAGGAGGCGACCGGCCAGGCCCGCGCGGCCCGCGAGACGGCGGTACGTCTGGGCGCCACGCCCCTGCTCAAGGAGGTGGACGCCCTGATCCGCCGCGGCCATCTCACGGAACCCTCCCCCGCCGATGATCCCGGGACCACCTCCACGCCCCTCACCGCCCGTGAGGAGGACGTCCTGCGGCTGCTCGCCCTCGGCCGCAGCAACCGTCAGATCGGCGAGGAACTGTTCATCAGCGGCAAGACGGCCAGCGTCCACGTCTCCAACATCCTGGCCAAGCTGGGCGCAGCGAGCCGGGGCGAGGCGGTGGCGGTCGCCTACCGCGAGGGGTTGATCCCGGCAACCCCGAAGGCGGCGACCACGGCGGAGCCGACGCCGGACCCACACTGACCTCGCACCCCTGCCCTGCTCTGGCCTGGCCTGCCCTGCCCTGCCGACTACTGATCCGCCCTGATGAAGGACCGGATCGCCGTCGCCGCCGCCCCGCGCGCCCACTCCTCGAAGGGCAGCGGCCGGGTCACCAGGTCGCAGCGGGCGGCGGAGCCGAAGGCGGTGGCGGTGAACGCGTCGCGGATCTGCTCGGCGAACAGGTCGTACGCGGCCAGTCCCTCGCCAGAGATGATCACTCGCTCGGGGCCGAGCAGGTTGGCCACGGTGGCGATGCCCCGCCCGATCGCCTCACCGGCCCGCGCGTATACCTCCCGCGCTCCGGGATGGCCCGCGTGGGCCAGGGCGACGGCCCCGGCGCTGTCGGTGATCCCGGTGCCCGTGACCTCCCGGACCCGGGCGACGATCTCCGCGTCCCCCGCGAACGCCTGAAGGCAGCCGCGCCGACCGCAGTGGCAGGGCGGGCCCGCCGGGTCGACGACGACGTGCCCGATCTCACCGGCCACCCCGTGCACCCCCGCGACCACACGCCCATGGACCACCAGCCCGCAGCCGATGCCGGCGCCGACGGTCACCACGGCGAAGTCGGACAGCCCCACCCCGGCGCCGAACCACTGCTCGGCGACGGTGAGCGCACGCACGTCGTTGTCGACCGTGACGGGCAGTCCCGTGGTCATGGCGGCGAGTTCGGCGAGCGGCACATCACGCCACCCCAGGAACGGCGAGTAGCTCACAGCGCCCTCGGTGCGGTCGACCTCTCCGGCGACCGCGATGCCGCAGCCGAGTACCGGAACCCCGAAGCCGTCCGCCTCGGTGAGCAGCTCCCGTACCAGCTCGGCGACGGAGGCCAGCACCGCCTTGGGGGCACGGGCGGTCAGCGGTATGTCCCGGGCGACCCGGACGCGGCAGCACAGGTCGGTGAGCACACCGAAGATCTCGCCGCCGGTGATCTTGATGCCGATGAACATCGCCCGGCCGCCCTCGACGCGTACGAGGTTCGCGGGGCGCCCCAGCCCGGGGTGGGTCTCGACGTCCGCGTCCTCGACCAGGTAGCCGGCGTCGATCAGCGGACGGACCGCCTTCGTGACGGCTGCGGCGGACAGCCCCGTGCGCCGGGCCGCGTCGGCGCGGGCGAGGGGGCCGTGGGACAGGACCGTGGTGAAGATCTGCGAGGCGGCCGGCGTGCGGGCCGGGAACACCTCGGCACGGAGGGTCGAGGGCATGGCCCGGAACCTAGATCGCTTATTTTCCCCTGTCAATGAAAGAAGCCTCGATGAGACGAACCATCTCCGCACAGGCATCTAGACTTGCGAAACGCCGACACAGGCATCCCGTTGACACATGATCCATGGTCTCGCTCGCTTCGCCGGGCAACGCCAGTTCCACGAACGTGAGGCACCATGCCGCTGATCTCCCACTCCCCGGACACCGGGGTCTGGCTGCTGACCACACCGCGCACGTCGTACGCGCTGCGGATCGACGAGACCGGCGCGCCGTGTCATCTCGCGTGGGGGCCGCGGCTGACCCTGGCGGAGGCGGGCGCGCTCGGCGCCTCCGCGCAGGACATGGCGAGCAGCTTCGAGGGCCGGCCTCCGGTGGGCGAGGAACTCCCCGTCGACGGCGGCACCCGCTACGGCCCGCCCTCCCTCCAGGTGCGGTACGCGGACTCCTCCCGCGGCTTCGAATGGGTACCGACCGGCCATCGCGTCCTCGAACCGGCTCCCGGGATGAGCGAGTTGGTGCTGGAGTTCCGCGACCGCCTCTACCCCCTCGACGTCGCGCTGCACTACACGGTCCGCGCCGACACCGACGTCATCGAACGCCGGACCGTGGTGCGCAACGCCGGCGCCGAGCACGTCGACCTGCTGCGCACCGACTCCGCCGCCTGGACGCTGCCTCCGCTGCGCGACTACCGGCTCAGCCATGTCACCGGCCAGTGGTCGGCCGAGAGTCAACTGCGGCGCGACACGCTGCCGTTCGGCGAGACGGTGCTGACCAGCCGGCGCGGTATCACCAGCCATCACGCCAACCCGTGGGTGATGCTCGACGCGGGCGAGGCGACGGAGGAGCACGGCCGGGTGTGGAGTGCGGCCCTTGCCTGGAGCGGGAGTTGGCGCATCACCGCGCAGCGCACCCCCGACGGGCTGGCCGGATTCACCGGGGGCGTCGGTCACGAGGGTACGAGCGTTCCGCTCGCGCCGGGCGAGGAGTTCACCACACCGGTGTTCGCCGGGCTGTGCACGGACGGCGGGTTCGGGGCGGCAAGCCGCGCCTGGCACACGTACACGACGGCCCATGTACTGCCCCGGGCCCGGGAGTTGGCACCGGTCCTCTACAACTCGTGGGAGGCCACCGGGTTCGACGTCGACGAGGCGAGCCAGAAGGCACTGGCCGAGCGGGCCGCCCTGCTCGGCGTGGAGCTGTATGTGGTCGACGACGGCTGGTTCGGGGCGCGGCGCAGCGACCGGGCGGGGCTGGGCGACTGGACGCCGACTCCGGAGCGCTTTCCCGAGGGGCTGGGTCCGTTGGCGGACTCCGTGCACCGGCTCGGGATGCGGTTCGGGATCTGGGTCGAGCCGGAGATGGTCAATCCGGACAGCGCGCTGTACCGCGAGCACCCCGACTGGGTGCTGCACGTCCCCGGCCGGGCCCGTACCGAGATGCGCAACCAGCTCGTCCTGAACTTCGCGCGGGACGAGGTGGCGGACTGGGCGTACGGCTGGCTGACCCGGCTGGTCGGGGACCACGGGGTCGACTTCCTCAAGTGGGACATGAACCGCGCCTTCGGCGAGTCGGGCTGGCCGGGGCAGCGGGACGGCAACGACCGGCTGTGGACGCGGTACGTGGCGAATCTGTACGGCGTCATCGACCGGCTGCGCGCCGACCATCCCGGGCTGCGGGTGGAGACGTGCAGTGGCGGCGGCGGCCGGGTCGACCTCGGCATCCTCTCCCGTACGGACCAGGCGTGGACGTCCGACAACACGGACGCCGTGGACCGGCTGGTGATCCAGCACGGCTTCGGGCAGGTGTATCCGGCGCGCGCCATGTCCGCGTGGGTGACCGACGTGCCCAATCAGCTCACGGCGCGTTCGGTGCCGCTGCGGTTCCGATTCCACGCGGCGATGTGCGGGCTGCTCGGTATCGGCGGTGACCTGACGCGCTGGTCCGAGGAGGAGCTCGCGGAGGGCGCGGCGCTGGTCGCCGAGTACAAGAAGGTGCGGCATCTGGTGCAGCACGGTGAGCTGTACCGGCTGTCGGGGCCGCTCGGCGAGGAGCCGGCGGTGGTCCAGTACGTCGGCGAGGACGCGGCCGAGGCCCTGGTGCTGGGCTTCCGGTACGGCCCTCGGCACGGTCTCCCGCGGATTCCGGTGCGGCTGCGGGGCCTGACGCCCGGCGCCCGGTACCGGGACGCGCGCACGGGTGCCGTCCACCACGCGAACGTGCTCGGCGAGTACGGGATGCGGCTCGATCTCGCGCCCGGCGACTGGTCCAGCACGGCTGTGCACCTGGTGCGCGTACAGGAGGCGTAGCGGCCTGTACCCCGGTCGGCCACCGCCGTCCGGGGAACTGCGGCGCACTGGCCGGGCGTTACAGGGGCAACGCCCCATGGGGCACGAACCACGACCCCAGGGCAGGCGCGATGAGTGAGTTGGTCCCCGGGGGCAACACGCCCCTTCCGGGCGGCACCCTCACGCTCCGGGTGCCGGGCCCGTTCGATGTGAGCGCGCTCGTGACGGACGACGGCGGCAAGGTCGGCGGCGACGACGACTTCGTGTTCTACAACCAGCCGACGGCACCGGGAGCCAGGCTGCACGGCGACACCCTCACCGTCGACCCGGCGGGCCTGCGCCCCGGCGCCACCCGCGTGACGCTGGTCGTCAGCGCCGCCGACCCCGGTACGGCACTGGGCGGGCTGCCCGCGCCCACACTCCACGTCACCGGCCCCGGCGGGCGCCCGCTCGCCCGGTTCACGCCGCCGCGCCCGCAGCGGGAGACGGTGCTGCTGCTGGCGGAGCTGTACCGGCGGGGCGCTGACTGGAAGCTGCGCGCGCTGGGCCAGGGGTACGCGGACGGGCTGGCGGGTCTCGCCCGGGACTTCGGGGTGGATGTCGCGGACGACGGTTCCTCGGCCGCGGCAGGGTCCGCCTCGGCGTCCCTCGCTACACCGTCACGCTGGTCCGGCGCCGCTTCCCGGTTGTCGGGCGCGGCCTCTCGGCTGTCGGAGGCGGCGGCTTCGCGCCGGTCCCGGCCGACGGGCAACCCGCCACCGGCCGGCACTGCCGGGTCGGTTCCTCCGACCGCCGCGTCTGCCGCCGGAGCGTGGCCCGGTTCGGGGTCGGTGGCCACGGCTGGGCCCGCCGAAGGCTTCCTCACCCTCGCCAACTCCGCCCGGGCCGCTGCCGGTTCACCGCCCGTCGCCCTCGACGCGCGGCTCTGCGCCGCCGCTCGGGCGCACGCCGCCGCCATGGCCTCGGCCGGCCGCCTCGGCACCGAGAGCCAGGACGGTACCTCCGTCCACCAGCGCGTCACCGCCACCGGGTACACATATCTGACCGTCGGCGAGCACCTGGTCTCCGGTCCGCGCACGCCCGAGGAGTTCGTCGACTACTGCCTGCGCACGGAGCAGGCCCGGCGCACCCTGCACGACCCGGCGTTCACCCAGGTCGGCCTGGCGTACGTCACCGGATCCCGCACGGGTGACACGTACTGGACCGCCCTCTGGGCCCGGCCCCTCATGCCCGGAGACCTGGCGAGAACAGCCGCCGAGGTCACGGAGCTCACCAACCGGGAGCGGACCCGGGCCGGGCTGCCGCCGCTGGCCACCGACGCCCTGCTCACCCGTGCCGCGCAGGCGCACAGTACGGACATGGTGGTCCGCGCGTTCTACTCGCACACCGGGCCCGACGGCAGCCAGCCGTGGGACCGGGCGGCCGCGGCGGGGTCCACTCGGCGGACGATCGGCGAGAACATCGCGTGCGGACAGCGTTCCGCCGCCGAGGTCGTGGAGGGCTGGATGAACAGCCCCGGGCACCGTGCCAACATCCTCAAGCGGGAGTTCACTCACATAGGCATCGGTTTCGCGGGCGGCGGCAAGGCGGGCACGTACTGGACCCAGCTCTTCGGCGCCTGAACACCCCGTCCGCCGGTCCACGCCCGTCTAGGGCTTGCGGGCGACGCCGCCCAGGGCGATCACCTCTCCGGTCGCGGCGGCCGACCCGGGATCCGGGCGCCAGTCGGTGATGGGCACGACACCGGGGGCCAGCAGCTCCAGGCCTTCGAAGAATCCGGCGAGTTGCCGGGGGCTCCTCAGACGATAGGGGGCCGCCCCGCTCTCGTTGTAGAGGCGGGTGGCCTCGGCGTTGGCCTTGTTGGTGTCCACGCTGTCGTTGAAGGCGAGGAAACTGCCCGACGGCAGAGCGTCCATCAGCGCGCGGACGATGGCCCGCGCCTCGTCGTAGTCGGCGATGTGCCCGCTGACCTGCATCAGCGTGAGGGCGACCGGCCGGCTGAGGTCCAGGGTCCGCGCCGCTTCCCGGAGGACGGCGTCGGGGTCGTGCAGGTCGGCGTCGACGTAGTCGGTCACGCCCTCGGGGGAGCTGGTGAGCAGGGCCTCGGCGTGGGTCAGGACGAGGGGGTCGTTGTCGACATAGACGATGCGGGCGTCGGGGGCCACCCGCTGGGCGATCTCATGGGTGTTGTCAGCCGTGGGCAGGCCGGTGCCGATGTCGAGGAACTGCCGGATCCCGGCCTCGCCGGCCAACCGGCGCACGGCGCGGCCGAGGAAGGCGCGGGAGCCTCCGGCGAGGTCGGTGATGCCGGGGAAGATCTCGCGGAAGGCGTCGCCCGCCTCGTGGTCGACCGGGTAGTTGTCCCTGCCGCCGAGCCAGTAGTTCCAGATCCGGGCCGAGTGCGGCACTGTCGTGTCGATCTTCTCCGGCGTCCGTGTGCCGGGGGCGGACGAGTCCTGCGTCACCGGGCAACCTCCTTGTGGGGAACCGTGGTCGGCCTAGCCTCACAACGTAGCGTCACCGGCACCGCCGCCGCCGGATCGCCAGGACACAAAGAGCCCTCCGGCCTCCTTTGGCCGGGTTCTGTCCTTTCCGCGCGTTCTCCTGGCGGAACGCGCACCCTGCGGGACACGATGCCCGTATGAAGGGTGACCTCTTTTCCAGTGAGTACATGGTGCAGCCGGCCACAGCGCCCGGTATGACCGCCGAGAACGCCAAGTCCATCAAGTACGCCGTCAACGGCGAGATGTTCGCCCGGCAGGGCGCGATGATCGCCTTCCGCGGCAACCTCCAGTTCGAGCGCAAGGGGCAGGGCGTCGGCGGCATGCTGAAGCGTGCCGTCACCGGTGAGGGGCTGCCCCTGATGGCGGTGCGCGGCCAGGGTGAGGCGTGGTTCGCGCACGAGGCGCAGAGCTGCTTCATCGTCGAGATCGACCCGGGTGACGTCTTCACGGTCAACGGCCGCAACGTCCTGTGTTTCGACGCGTCGTTGACGTACGAGATCAAGACGGTGAAGGGCGCGGGCATCAGCGGCGGGGGCCTGTTCAACAGCGTCTTCACCGGGCAGGGGCGGCTGGGGCTGGTGTGCGAGGGCAGTCCGCTGGTGATTCCGGTGTCGCCGCAGTATCCGGTGTACGTCGACACGGACGCGGTCGTGGGCTGGACGGCCAGTCTCCAGACGTCGCTGCACCGTTCGCAGTCCTTCGGGTCGATGATCCGTGGCGGATCCGGCGAGGCCGCCCAACTGATGCTCCAGGGCGAGGGGTTTGTCGTAGTGCGGCCCAGCGAGGTGACTCCGCAGAAGGCCCAGCAGCACTGAGGACGACCGCGAACCGGCGTCCCGGAACGTGATCCGCGTCGCACAGGCAACCTCCCCGCCGCGTTTCACGTCTTGATCGACGACACCGACGACAAACAGGCGCCGCCCCGGCCCGACCGGCCGGGGCACATTTTCGGCGCACTATACACACCATGTATACGCTGAGCGTATACCGAAAGGGTTGCATGTACGGCAAGGCATTCGCCCCGGAGTACCAGGGTGCGCTCACCAGTCTCTCGGTGAACTCCTCCCTGGTCGACGTACTCGCCGCGGGCACCGAGCAGTTGGCTGCCGCCGAGCGGGCCGGGCGGCGCGGCGAGGCCGCCCGATCCGGACTCGCGGTCGCGGAGGCGCACCGGCGGCTCGGGCAGGTGGGCGACGCCGACCGGGCCTGGAAGGCGAGTTACCGCGCGGCCCGGGCGGCCGACGACACCGCGGCGATGGCGTGGGCCCTGTGGAGCGGCGGCACGCTGGCCCGCCAGCGCGGCGCGTTCCCGCTGGCCCGGCGGCTGCTGGGGCTCGCGGCCGAACTGGGCGAGCGCGGCGGTGACATCGTCGTACGCGGATACTCGCTCGCGGGGCTGGCCGAGACGGGCCGTATCCAGGGCGACTACGAGGCGGTCGGCCGACTGCACGAGCAGTTGCTCGCCGAGGCGCGCAGGCGCGGTGAGGCGCGGCACACGGTGTGGGCGCTGGAGGGCATCGCGCAGATGCACCGCAACACCGGCTCGTACGACAGCGCGTACGCCATGTTCGAGGAGGCGGCCGAGATCTCCGCGCGGGCCGACGACCGGCGTGGGCACGCCTGGGCGTTACGTGGGCTCGCCGACATCGTGTCCGTGCGCGACGGGGACACGGAACGCGCCCTCGCCCTGCTCTCGGAGGCGGAGGAGAGCTGCACGGCGATGAACCTGTCGAGCGCGCTGGCCTACAACCACAAGATGCGCGGCAACGTCTACTACCGCGCCGGGCGATACTCCGAGGCCCGCGACCTGTACCTCCAGGCGCTGGCGGAGTTCCGCGCCATGAGCGAGCCGCGCGGCGAGGCGCTGTCCCGCCTCGGACTCACCAAGTCGCTGGCCCGCCTGGGCCAGGACCGCACAGAGACGGCCGCCGAACTGACCGAACTGGCCCGCGATCTGGAGCGCATCGGGCTGCGGCACGCCCGTGCGATGGTGGCGAGGGCACAGACCGAACTCGGCCTCGACACGGACCCGGGCACGGAGGCCGCGCGATGACGCCGTCGGCCTCCGAGGTCCTGGCACCGGCAGCCCCGTCCGTGCCCCGACTCCTCGAACGGTGCCGTGACCTGGTCCGTCCGGCGCTCACCGAGGCCGTCGAGCGGCTGCATCCCTGGCTGGGCGAGATGGCCGCGTACTCCTTCGGCTGGTGCGAGGTGGGCGGTGCGCCCGTCGACGCGTCCGGCGGCAAGGGCGTGCGCCAGGCGCTGGCCGTGCTCGGTGCGGAGGTGGCCGGCGTGCCCGGACCGTCGGGAGTCGCGGCGGCCGTGGCGGTGGAACTGGTGCACACCTTCTCGCTGCTGCACGACGACATCATGGACGGGGACCCGATGCGGCGCCGCCGCGCCACGGCGTGGAAGGCGTACGGCACCGGTCCGGCCGTGCTCGCGGGCGACGCGCTGTTCGCGCTGGCCGTGGAGACCGTCGCGTGGACGCCGGGCGGCCCGGCGGGGATGCGGCTGCTGTCGGCGGCGCTGACGGACGTGGTGTCCGGGCAGGCCGACAACCTGCTGTTCGCCGCCCGCCCGTGGAGCGGGCCCGAGCGGGTGCGACCGGAGGAGTACCGGACGATGGCCGAGCGCAAGACGGGCGCGCTGCTCGGCTGCGCGCTCTCGCTGGGAGCCGCACTGGGCGGCGCCCCGCCGGCGACGACGGCCGCGCTGGAGCGGGTGGGACGGCATGCCGGGACCGCCTTCCAGATCGTCGACGACGTGCTGGGCATCTGGGGCGACCCCGCCGTCACAGGCAAGCCCGTCCACGGTGATCTCCGGGAGCGCAAGAAGACGTACCCGGTACTGGCCGCGCTCGACGCGCCGGTCCCGGCCGCCCGGCGGCTCGCCGCGCTGCTGGAGTCGGTCGACGTGCCGGACGAGGCCCTCGCGCGACACGCGGCGGCGCTCGTCACCGAGGCGGGCGGCCGTACGGCGGCCCTCGCCCAGGCCCGACGGCACCTCGCCGCGGTCGAGAGCGGCCTGGCCGAGCTGCCCCTGGCGGGGCCGGCGGTCGACGAACTGCGGACGCTGCTGAGCTTCCTGGTGCGCCGCGAGCTGTGAGGCGGAAGGAGGAGATCCGGTGGGGAGATCGTGTGCGGGACGTCACCTCAAGGCTGGTGAATGCCCCCATTTCTTCGCACACCTGCTCGCCGCAGATGAATAAAAGGGAAATCGGTCCCGGGAGTTGCGGAATATTTGAACAGACCCCGTCACACCCCTCGTACCACTGGGAAAGATGAGAGTCAGGTGTTCAGCGAGGGATGGCCATGGTCAAGGCGCACGTCTCCACACACGAGTTGGTGGCCGGAAGGTACCGACTCCTCGATGTCGTCGATCGCGAAACGAACCGGGTCTCCTGGTACGGCGAGGACACCGCATCCGAGCGCCCGGTCGTCCTCACCCAGATCCAGCTCCCGCCCGATCCCCGGGAGCAGACCGCCCGCCGGGCCATCGCCCGGGTGACGCGCGCGTCCGAGATCCTCGGGCTGGTGCTGCCCGGCCGGGTGGCCGCGGTGATCGACGTCGTCGAGGAGTTCGGCACCCTGTGGACGGTCGCCCAGTGGATCGACGGCACACCGCTCAGTGAACTCCTCGAACGGCAGGGCACGTTCAACTACGTGCGGGCGGCACGCATCGCCCTCGAAGTGCTCGACGCGCTGGAGGCCGCGCACCGCGAGGGGATCGTGCACGCCGAACTCAGTCCCGGCCAGGTGTTCGTACGGGACCAGGGACCGGTCGTGGTGACCGGCTTCGGCCTGGCGGGCGCCACGTCCGCGTCCCGGGTGGGCGCGCCCTCGTACGCCTCGCCCGAACAGGCCCACGGCGCGCGCCCCGACCCGTCGGACGACCTGTGGGCGCTCGGCGCGATCCTCTACGCGATGGCCGAGGGAAGGCCGCCCTTCCGTGACCGGGGGCGGGCCGACGCCACGCTCAAGGCGGTCGACCGGCTGCCGCTGCGCAGCCCGGTACGCGCCGGCCCTCTCGCCCAGGTCATCCAGGGGCTGCTGCGCAAGAACGCCCGGGAACGGCTGACCGCGCCGGTGGCGCGGGACGCCCTGCTCCGCGTCATCAGGGACGAACCCGACACCTCTGACGAAGCAGTGCCCTCTGTCCGGCTTCGCGGCACCGGTGCCGCCATCGCCGCGCGGCGCGCCGGCCGGAATCTGAACAGGCGCGGTCCCCGCAGGTTCGTCCTCGTCGGTGCCGCACTGGCGGCCGTCACCGTCGCGGTCCTCGCGACGACGGACAACCTGCCCGGCATCGACGCCTCGGCGTCCGGCGCCGACACCACCCCGCCGGTGGTCGCCCCGGTTCCGTCCCTGCCCGTCACCGGCGGGAACACCGCCCTTCCCGACCAGACCTCCGCACCCAGCACCGCCCCCTCCGTACCGCCCTCACCGACGCCCTCGGCACCACCGGCCGCGTCGCCCACTCCCTCGGCGACCGGGGGCACCGCCGAAGCACTGCCCGCGGGGTTCCGGGTGTACAACGCCCCGGAAGGGTTCTCCGTGGCCCTCCCCCAGGGGTGGAAGCGGCTGAGCGAGGACGTCTCCCCCGGCAACGTCGCCTACCGCATCGTGTTCGGCGCCGACGGCGACCCGCGGACCCTGACCATCACGTACAGCCAGCTGCTCCGCTCCGATCCCGTGGCCGTGTGGCGCGACGACGTCGAACCCGTCCTGATCCAGGCGGACATCGGCTTCCAGCGGATCGGCGCGATCCGGGCGACGACCTATCGCGGCCGGAGCGGCGCCGACATGGAGTGGCTGTCCGACTTCGAGGGCACCCGGATACGGACATTCGGCCGTGGCTTCCTCACCGGCGAGAACACGGGCTACTCGCTGCGCTGGACGACACCCGCCGCCGACTGGAACGACACCGCCAACCGGCAGGCGCTGGACGCCTTTTTCCGGACCTTCAGAGAGTGAACCGCGTTCAGCCATGGGCGGGGACACGTGTCCACCACCGGGTGTGCGGACTCGGTGACGGGCCGGGACCGGGGTCGGGCCGGGTCTGTCAAAGCATCGTCAATGCCCGCATATAGGCTGCCTGTCTGTACCTTTCGCAGTCCGTCCAGCCTGCCCGGGAGAGTCACCTGTGACCGTAGCGATCGCCCCGTCCGAAACGCCGGAGATGCCTGAGCCTTCCGAGACACCCGAGGTGGCCCCCGTATCCGAGGTGGCCCCCGTGTCCGAGGAGTTCGACGGGTCCGAGTGGTCCGAGCCGTCCCCCGAGCCCGACGAGCCCGTGGAGGCCGCCCTCGACGCCGCCGACGTGTCCCCCCTCGTGGCGCGCGACGCGCAGGAGTTCGGGGCCTACGCACGGACCGGGGGCTGGGCCTTCGGGCTGAAGGTGGCGCGGAGTGTGCGGCCCGGTGGCCAGAGCGCCGGTGAGACGCCGAAGGTGTCCGCCAAGGAGTTCGCCGCTCTCGCCGACTGCTCGCCCGAGCGTGTCATGCGCTACTACAAGGCCTGGGACAAGGCCGCCGACGACGGTGTCGTCCCGCACTTCGAGGCGCTGGCCCCGGGCGCGGAGGCCGAACTCCCGGGCGCCGACCTGTGGCTCACGTACTACAGCTCCCGTTCCAGCGCCGGTTCGGAGCGCGGCGCCGCCATCACCGAGGCCGCCGAGGCGGAGGGCATCCGGCCGACCAAGGCGCTGGAGGTCGCGGAGAACCCCACCGCGCTGCGGGCCGCGATCATGGCCGACCCCTCGACCGCCCGCGCCGCCCGGCACGCACTGCTCGACCGGATCAAGGAAGACCCGGATCTCCAGGCCGAACTGGCACGCGACATCGTCCGCACCGACGACCTGAAGAAGGCCGTGGCCTCCGAGTCCCGGTCGGCCGACCGGGTCGGATACGTCCGCCAGATCGCCGAGTCCGGCCAGGTCAAGACGCCCGCCGGGCAGACCATCGATGCGCCCGTCGACCTGCGCCAGGAGGCCGAACGGCATCTGTCCCTCCTCGACGAGCTGGACGAGGACGAGGACACCGGCGAGTGGGCGAACGAGGCCTACGACACCCTCAAGAACCTCGTCGTCGAGGCGGTCGAGGCAGACCCCGAACTGCGCGTCTCGGAACGGCGGACGAAGTTCTACAGCAGCCTGACGAAGGCCACCAAGGCGTTCGAGGAGCTGACCTTCGACGACGTCCAGGAGTTCGCCGAGGACGACATGGTCCAGCAGCTGGAGGAGCTCCAGGAGGCCATCGCCTCGTGCATCACGGCGCTGCGCGGAGCCCGCACACCGTCCGCGTGACACCTGAGGACACGGGCGCCCCGAGCTGAGTACTCCTACTCATGCCCGGGGCCGGAGCGCTCCGCCACGATGATGCTCCCACCACAAGGAGCGTTCCGATGCCCGCAGTCGACAACACCCCGCACGCCCTCCCGACGGCCACCGACACCCCGCGGCGGCACCTTCCGGCGCTGCTCGCCGGCCTGGTGGCCGTCGCGCTCGCGGTGTCGGTGTGGCAGCCGCACGACCTGATGACCTGGTTCCTGGAGACGGTCTGGATCCTCATCGGACTGCCCGTGCTCGTCCTGACCTGGCGGCGCTTCCCGCTCACGAACCTGCTGTGCTGCCTGCTCGCGCTGCACGCGCTCGTCCTGATGGTGGGCGGCCACTACACCTACGCGCAGGTCCCGCTGGGCGACTGGGCGCGCGACACGTTCGGCCTCGACCGCAACCCGTACGACCGGCTCGGCCACCTCATGCAGGGCTTCGTGCCGGCCGTGCTCGTACGGGAACTGCTGAGCCGTACGTCACCGCTGCGCGGCAGCCGCTGGCTCGCGCCGCTGACCGTGTGCGCCTGCCTCGCCTTCAGCGCGGTGTTCGAGATGTTCGAGTGGGCGGCGGCCGTGATCGGCGGCGCCGCGGCCGACGACTTCCTGGCCACGCAGGGCGACGTGTGGGACACGCAGTGGGACATGTTCTGCGCGCTGATCGGGGCGACCCTCTCACTGCTCCTGCTGAGCCGCGTCCACGACCGGCAGCTCGCGGCGGTACGCGCTCAGTCCGTGGTGTAGCGGTGGCGCGTCCACAGCGGCAGCACGAACCAGCAGGCCAGGTACCAGGCGACGATCCCCGCGACCAGCCAGGGCACGTACGCGTCATGGGTGGCCGCCCTGAGTACCAGCAGCAGGGCCGAGGTCATCGTGGCGAGCAGCAGCACCAGACCGGTGAAGGTCAGCCGCGACGCCCAGCGCACGGCCTCGGGTTTCACCTGACGGCCGGAGACGATCCGGTGCAGGGCGACCGGTCCTATCAGGGCGCCGGTGGTGGTTGCGCCCAGCACGACGGTGATGATGTAGATCGTGTGCTCCGTGGCGTCCAGCTGCTCGTATCTCGGGGTGAACACGACGGTCAGCAGGAAGCCGAACAGGATCTGCACACCCGTCTGGGCGACCCGGACCTCCTGGATGAGCTCGCCCCACTTGCGGTCGGCCCGCTCCTCCTTGGTCTCGTCCCGCCCCCGGTCGAGCGTGTCGACCCCATTCTCAGTGTCCGCCATGGTTCCTCCTGGCCTCCGCGTCCTGACATTCCTGTGCGGATCCGGGTTCCCCGTGGAGCCGGATTCGATCAGATCGCGGCCGGGCGGTTTGGCCGATCGGCGGAGCGGCTACCCGGGACGCACCACAGTGACCACGTCGAAAAGGAGGTCCGGCCATGTCCGGTACGCAGCTCACCCTCACGGTCAGCGGCGGCAACGCCGCCGACGCGCAGACGGTCGTACGAGCCCTGGAGTCGGCCTTCGGCCCCGCGGACGAGTCCCCGGGAGACGACGACGCGCCGTCGACGGTGCACACGGCCGCGTTCACCGTCGGCACGGAGAACCTCGAACCCGGCCGTCCGGCCAGGTCACCGCTGTCGGCGCCCGTGACGGTCACCGTGCAGGGCACACCCGCGGCCGTCCGCTGCGCGGGTGACACCCTCACCGGTACGTTCACCACTCAGGACCGGGGCAGTGTCTCCGGCGACCAGGAGCAGGAACGCCAGCTGCTCCTGGAGCCGTGACACGCGTACGACGATCCGCTACCAGCGGCTCTCCACCTGCGCCTTGATCCGGCGGTCGTAGAGGTCCCGGATCGCGGCCAGCGTCTCCAGCGACAGCGGCGGCAGGGCGGCGGTCGCCGCGTTGGCGCGTGCCTGCTCGGCCGAGCGGGCACCCGGGATCACCGTGGTGACACCGGGCTGCTGGAGGATCCAGCGCAGGGCCAGCTGCGCCGGGGTGTACCCCTCCGGGGCCAGGGCGGAGAACTCGGCCGCCGCCTCGACGCCGGTCGCGTAGTCGACACCGGAGAAGGTCTCGCCCTGGTCGAAGGACTCGCCGTGGCGGTTGTACGTGCGGTGGTCGTTCTCGGGGAACACCGTGTCCTTGGTGTACTTGCCCGAGAGCAGGCCCGAGGCGAGCGGGACCCGGGCGATGATGCCGACGCCCGCCTTCTCCGCGGCCGGGAGCACCTCGGCGAGGGGCTTCATGCGGAACGCGTTGAGGATGATCTGCACGCTGGTCACGCCCGGGCGGGCGATCGCGGTGATTGCCTCCGCGGAGGTCTCGACGCTGACGCCGTACCGCGCGATGCGCCCCTCCTCGACCAGGGTGTCCAGGGCGTCGAAGACCTCGTCGGAGGAGTAGACGGGGGTCGGCGGGCAGTGCAGCTGCACCAGGTCGATCCGGTCGACGCCGAGGTTGCGCCGTGAACGGTCGTTCCAGGCACGGAAGTTGTCGAGGACGTAGTTCTCGGGGATCTGGTCGAGACGGCGGCCCATCTTGGTCGCGACCAGGACATCCGGCTCGGGCCTGCCGCGCAGGAAGGTGGCGATGGTCTGTTCGCTGCGTCCGTCGCCGTACACGTCGGCGGTGTCGAAGAAGGTAACTCCCGACTCGACCGCCGCGTCCAGCACCGCGAGGGCGTCCTTGTCCTCCACGTCGCCCCAGTCGGCGCCCAGCTGCCACGTTCCGAGGCCGATGACCGACGCCCGCTGACCCGACCTACCGATTACACGCTCGTCCATGACGTCAGTCTGTCATCCGCCCGCAGGTCCGGGCGGCCGGGGCCCGCCCGGCCCCGTCACAGGGTGAGCAGTGCCTGCACGGTGGAGGCGTACCGGTCCACGATGTCGTCGATCGTCGCCGCCCGCAGGTGCGTTCCGCGGGCGATGCCGTACATGACGCCCAGGCCGAGCAGAGTGGCGACGGCCAGTTCGGCGCGCAGGCCCGGGTCGGGGCCGGGGAGGCGGCCGGCGAGGCGGTCGCTCACCTGGGTGCGGAAGTTGGCGCGCATGATGTCGCCCCGGTCGCCCTGGAAGGGGGCGAACACGATCCGCAGGACGGGGTCGGCGCCGCGCTCGGTCTGGCCGGTGAGGAGATGGCGGACCATGTGGCGGCCGAGGTCGTCCAGGGGTGCGTCGAGGAGGGCGTCGGCGTCCTGGTCGAAGGACATGACGCGGGCGAAGAGGCCGTCCTTGTTGCCGAAGTACTTCAGGATCAACGGCGGGCTGACACCGGCGCGTTCGGCGACCGCCTTGAGCGTGATGTCCGCCTGGGCGTGGCGGGCGAGGAGGTACCTGGCGGCGCGCAGGATGGCGGCCCTGGTCTGCTCGGCGTCCCGGCGCGGGGCCACGGCAGGTGTCGGCTCGGTGTCGGGGCCGGTCGGCGGTGGTGTGTGCACGGTGCTCATGCTCCCTCCATCGCCTCGTCCCGCGCTCCCCGTGTGCGGTCACGGGCGCGCCGGGTACCGTCGGTGACCAGGTCGCCGGGGATGGTCAGGGCCGCCGTGCAGGCCAGCAGGGCGACGACGCCGGCCATCGCGAAGGCCAGCAGGTAGCCGTGCAGGGTGGGCACCGCGACACCGGCGACCGGGCTGGTGTGGCGTACCAGCACGGCTACGACGGCGGCACTGCACATGGCCTGGCCGATCGTGCGCATCAGGACGTTGACGCCGTTGGCGGAGGCGGTCTGGCCGGGCGGTACGGCCCCCAGGATCAGCATCGGGAGCGCCGAGTACGCGAAGGTGGTGCCCATGCCGACGACTGCGGCGCCCACGATGATCATCCACAGGTCGCGGCTGTCCGCGATGCGCACCACGTAGCCGAGCGCGATGACCGCCGTACCGACGGCCAGGGTGACGCGCGGCCCGTACGCCGCGGAGACCCGGGCCGAGACGGGCGAGAACACGAGCATGACGATGCCGCCGGGCAGCAGGACGAGGCCGGTCTGGACGATGGACAGGCCGAGCCCGTACCCGGTGGCCTCGGGCGCCTGGACCAGCTGGGCGGTCACCAGGGAGTTGGAGTAGAAGGCGAACCCGGTCAGCAGGGCGGCGACATGGGACAGACCGACCCGGGGCCGGGACACCAGCCGCAGGTCCACCAGGGGCTGCGGGGTGCGCAGTTGGTGCCACCACCACAGGCCGAGCACCCCGACGGCGCCGATGAACAGTCCCAGGACACGCGGGCCGGCCCACCCCCACTCACCGCCCTCGACGATTCCGAGGAGCAGACACACCAGCCCGACCGCCAGCCCCAGCGCGCCCACGACGTCGAAGCGCCCCGGTTCCCGGACGGGTGACTCGCGCACCGCCCACCACACCGCCGTCACGCCCACCGCGCCGAGGCCGGCGGTCGCCCAGAACATGACGTGCCAGTTCGCGTACTGGACGATCAGCGCGGCGAGCGGCAGCCCCAGAGCGGCGCCGATCCCGACGGTCGCGCTCATCAGCGCGACCGCGCTTCCCGTGCGCTCGGGCGGCAGTTCGTCGCGCAGGATGCTGATCGACAGGGGGATGACGGCGGACGCGGCCCCCTGCAGAGCGCGCGCCGTGATGAGCACGCCGATGTCGGAGGACAGGGCGCACATGACCGAGCCGAGGACCATCAGCCCGAGCGCCGCGATCAGTACCCGCCGCTTGCCGTACATGTCCCCGGCGCGGCCCAGCACCGGGGTGAGGACGGCGCCGGACAGCAGGGTCGCGGTCACCATCCAGGAGACCGCGCCGGGTGAGGCACCGGTCAGCCGGGGCAGGTCGGGCAGCAGCGGGATGACCACGGTCTGCATGACCGCCATGAGCATCCCGCCGAACGCCAGCGCCGGAACGGTCATCCGGTCGCGCAGGGGCCGCGGGGCGGGCATCTCGCGTGGGGCGGACATCGGGACTGGCTGGTCCATCGGCACTCCAGCGGCCGGCCGCTCTGCGCGACACGAAAAGAAAGAGGTGAATGGCGATTCACCATAGCGGTGAATCGCCATTCACCCAATAACACCGGCCGTGACCAGGCTATTTTCCGGAGACCCCGGACTCTTCCCCGGTACGGGAGGCCAGCGCGCGTGCCTGCGCGGTCCGGGCGAGCTTCGGGCCCAGCCATCGCTTGAACCGGCGCAGCGCTTCGAGGCGCCCCGCCGCCCGGTCGATGCCGTAGTACAGCTGGGGCGGCACATAGGGCAGCAGCGGCGAGTGGCGCTGGCCGAGCAGCGCGAACATCCGGGCCGGGGGCAGCCGGATGTAGCGCGGCAGGTTCTCGTACCACTGGGCGCTGTAGCGGGCCGCGCTCTGGATGGAGAGCAGTTCCGACTTGCGCCGCTCCTCGTAGGCGGTGAGGGCCGCGGGGAGTTCGGGATGCGTGTGGAGGGCCTCGTCCAGGGCGAGGGCGTCCTCCAGGGCGAGGGTGGTGCCGGCGCCGATGGAGTAGTGCGTGGTGTGGGCGGCGTCGCCCAGCAGGACGAGGTTGCCGTGGTGCCAGGCGCGGTTGGTGAGGGTGCGGAAGTTCAGCCACTGGGCGGCGCCGTCGTCGGCCGAGCGCCCGATCAGGGGGTGGCCGTCCAGCAGGTCGCCGAAGAGCTTCTCCAGCAGTGCCAGGCCGTCGGCCTCGTTCGCCCGGTCGAGGCCGAGCCCGCTCCAGGTCTCGGGGGAGCACTCGACGACGCAGGTGCTGTGGTCCTGGCTGTAGCCGTAGCCGTAGCACCAGATCCAGCCGTGCTCCGTCTCCTTGAAGCCGAAGGTGAAGGCGTCGAAGACCTTGGTGGTGCCGAGCCAGATGTACCGGTTGCGGCCGTCCCTCAGGCTGGCGCCGAAGTGTTCGGTGTGCTGTTCTCGCAGCGCGCTGTTGACGCCGTCGGCGGCCACGACGAGGTCGCCGTCGGCCAGTGCGCCGGCGTCGGTGATCCCGTGCTCGAACTCCAGCCGTACGCCGAGCTGTCGGGCCCGGTCGGCGAGGATGTCGAGGAGCTTGTGGCGGCCGATGCCGAAGCCCTCGTCGCCCGGGTGCCGGGTCGCGCTGTCGCCCACGTGGGCGACTCCGTGGTCCCAGGACACCGAGGCGTCCCCGATGGCCCGCGCGGACTCGGGGTCGCGCTCGTGGAGCCTGTCGAGCAGTCCGCGCCAGTAGGTGACGCCCCAGCCGTAGGTCGAGCCCGCCGGGTCACGCTCGTACACGGTGATGTCGTGGGACGGATCCCGCAGTTTCAGCAGGATCGAGAGATACAGGCCGGCGGGCCCGCCTCCGACACAGGCAACCTTCACACACACCCCTAGAGATTACGGAAGGTGGTCAGTTCGCGTCGGAGAGTAGCAGGATGTGAGCACACCGAAATGCCGTCCGTCATGGGACGGCCGGTGTGGTCGGGTGCGCTCAGACGTCAGCTGTACGGCACTCGGGGTGACCCCAGCCCTGGGCGTTCTTGGCGATGGTCTCGCCGGCCGCGTAGGCCCGTCCGCAGACGCAGCGGCCGGGGAACTTGGCGTTGAGGGTGCGGCTGGAGTTGCCGCTGCGCGGCCGGGCCGTCTTCGTGGCGGACGTCTTCGGGGCCGAGGAGCGGGGGGTGTCGGGCGAGGCCGGGGGTTCCGGGGAGCCGAGGTCGCTGCCGGCCGACAGCTGCACGATCGCGGCCTGGCTGGCGGCACGGTCGGCGAAGTCGTTGAGCTTGTCGCCGTCGACCTGGTGTGCGGGCACATAGCGGAACTCGACCGAGCGGCCGTCGAGCAGTTCGTCGATACGGACGACGAGTTCCTGGTTGGCGACCGGCTTGCCCGAGGACGTCTTCCAGCCCTTGCGCTTCCAGCCGGGCAGCCAGGTGGTGACGGCCTTCATGGCGTACTGGGAGTCCATCCGGATCTCCAGCGGTACGTCCGGCGCGACGGCCGTCAACAGCCGTTCCAGCGCGGTGAGTTCGGCGACGTTGTTGGTCGCCCGGCCGAGCGGCCCGGCCTCCCAGCGAGTGGGGCTCTCCGAGCCGTCGGCCACCACCCAGGCCCAGCCCGCCGGTCCTGGATTTCCCTTAGAAGCCCCGTCGCACGCGGCCACCACTCGTTCACGCATGCGCTCGATCATGCCATGCGTGCGACGGGCTCCCGGCCCTCCGTCGGCCGCCTCCCTCAGCCCACGTCCGCCGACTTGGGCATCTCGCCCGCCGTCGTCGTGACGTCGATGACGGAGAAGTTGGCGCCCTGCGGATCGCTCATCGCGGCGAACCTGCCGAACGGACTGTCCATGGGCCCGAAGCGGAGCACGGCGCCGAGCTTGGTGGCCGTGGCGACGGCGCCGTCGCAGTTGCCGACGGTGAAGTACACGTTGATGTACGGCGGCATCTCGGGCGGGAAGTCGTCCGTCATCCGCATCCGGCCGAGGACCGTGTTCTCGCCGTTCCCGCCGTTCCCGCCGTTCCCGCCGTTCCCGCCCAGGTTGTACATCCGGAAGTCCATGGCGTCGTCCTGCACCTGCTTCGCCGAGTAGCCGAAGACGGTCTGGAAGAAGGTGTCCGACTTCTCGGTCTCGCGCGTGAAGACCTCGGCCCAGCAGTACGCGCCGGGCTTTTCCGGTCCCGCTTCGAAGCCCTCGTGGACACCTCCCTGCCAGACACCGAAGGCGACACCGCTGGGGTCACGGGCCAGGCACATGGTGCCGAACTCACCCACCTGCATCGGCTCCATCAGCAGCTCACCGCCGTTGTCACGGATCTTCGCGGCGGTGGCGGCGGCGTCCGGCGAGGCGAGGTACAGGCACCACGCCGACTGCCCCTCCTGCCCGGGCATCGGCGGGACGACCGCGGCGACCGCCTTGCCGTCGGCGTACGCCTGTGTGTAGTTGCCGTAATCCGACGACGACTCGCCGAAGGTCCAGCCCAGCACCTCGCCGTAGAAGCTCTTGGCTCCCTCGACGTCACTGAACATCGCGTCGGCCCAACAGGGGGTTCCCTCAGGTTGCACGGCCATGGCTTCGGCCTCTCCGGTCTGGTCGATCTCGTCGGGTGTCCGGAACTCTCACGCTAGCCAGGCTTCGTCCGGGACGCGCGTCGAGCGACCGGGGCTGTTACAGACGGGAGGGGATGCGCCCTGAAGGGGCGCGGGGAACTGCGCGACAAGCCCCCACCGACGCGCAGCCAACGGACAACCCACAGGGCAGGGCAATAACACACCCTTACGGTCTGATAATTTCATCGGCGCTCGTCTCCTTTAGCCCCGCCCCTATCTCCAGGTGTCCAGATGTCCGCTGCACGGGTGCGCCGTCCAGCTATGCGGCATGCCCGCGGCAGCGCCCCGCACCTGCTGGCCGTCCTGGTCCTCGTCCTCGCGACGTTCGTGTTCTCCTGCGCCGGCGCCCTGCCCTCGCCGGACACCGGGCCCGATCGGTCGACGTCGGCGCACGTCGTGCACATCGCCGACCGGGACCCGTGCCAGGAGGGGCCGCACCACGGCTGTCACACCCCCGGGCACCCCGGCGTCCTCAACCACGCCCCGTTCATCGGCGCGGACCGGCCCGCCGCACTGGACCAGCCGGGCACCGCCCCCGCCCGGCTGCCGCTCGGCCCGTCCCGGACCCCTGGCGCCGCCCGCCCTCCCGATCTCCACGAACTGCAACTGCTCCGGGTCTAGACCCTGGTCGGGCCCGCGTTCCCTCGGGCCGAACCGCTCAGCCACGACCACGACCGTCACCCCAGCTTGCAGCGCCGCGCCCGGAGACAGGCACGGCACGGAGAAGGACATCCCATGGGTACATCCAACGCCAAGGCGAAGACCTCGGCCCGCCGCGCCCACATGGAGGAGCTGCGCAAGGCCGAGCAGGCCCGCGAGCGCCGTATGCGTCTGCTCACGTTCGGCGCGACCGCCGTCATACTCGTCGGCCTGGCCGGCGGCGGCTGGTTCCTCGTCGACTCGGCCCAGGACAAGGAGGAGGCGAAGGCCGCGGCGAAGGCGGCGCCGATCTCGGGTGTGAAGAGCTGGTCCAAGCTCACCCAGAACCACGTCGCCAAGGCCGTCACGTACAAGATGAGCCCGCCCGTGGGCGGTGACCACAACCAGGTGTGGGTGAACTGCGACCGGCAGGTCTACACCAAGGTGGTCCCCAACGAGAACGCGGTGCACGCCCTCGAACACGGCGCCGTCTGGATCACGTACAACGACAAGGCCGCCGAGGCGGACGTCAAGACCCTGTCCGAGCGCGTGACCAACACGTCGTACACCTTCATGAGTCCGTACGAGGACCAGTCGTCGCCGATCGTGCTGAGCGCCTGGGAGCACCAGCTCAAGGTGGACAAGGCGTCGGACCCGCGAGTCACCGAGTTCCTCACCAAGTACGTCCAGGGTGAGCAGACTCCCGAGCCCGGTGCCGCCTGCACCAACGGGATGACTCCCTGAACCGGGCGTCGGCCGCGGGGCGTTCGCAACGGACGGCCCCGCGCCGGCGCCCGCGTTTCCGTACCGTCGAAAATCGGTGGACTACAGTCCCGGCGGCGGCTGTGATGGTCGACATGTGCGCCCTGAAGATGCATGCGGACGAGGCGGAGATCGATGCCCCGCTGGTCCAGCACCTGATCGCCCTGCAGTTTCCCGAGTGGGCGGGTCTGCCCGTGGAGCGGCTGGAGTCCGCCGGGACCGAGAACGCCATGTTCCGGCTCGGCGGGGACCTGGTGGTCCGGCTGCCGAGGCATCCCGGCGCGGTGGGCAGCATCGAGCACGAGCAGCGCTGGCTGTCCCTGCTGGGGCCGCGCCTGCCGGTCGCCGTGCCCGAGCCGCTCGGGCGGGGCGGCGCCGACGAGGGGTTCCCGTGGCCCTGGTCGGTGTACGGCTGGCTGGACGGGCGGAATCCGGCGGTCGACGCCCTCGACTCCCCCGAGACGCTGGCCAGGGAACTCGCCGATTTCATCCGCGCCCTGCGCAGCGTCGACGCCGGGAACGGGCCGCCCCACGCCCGGGCCGTTCCGTTGTCGGCGCGAGATACGGAGACTCGCGCGGCTCTCGCCCAGTCGGCAGGGGCGGAAGCGGTGGACACGGTGGCGGTCACCGCCATGTGGGAGGCCGCCCTGCGAGCTCCTGAGCACGCGGGACCGCCGGTCTGGGCGCACGCCGACCTCTCTCCGGGCAATGTGCTGGTCGCCGAGGGGCGGCTGAGCGCCGTGATCGACTTCGGCTGTACCGGGGTCGGCGATCCGGCCGTGGATCTGATCGTGGCCTGGAACCTGCTGCCCGCCGACGTCCGGGACACCTTCCGTGAGGCGGTCGGCGCCGACGACGCCGAATGGGCGCGCGGACGCGGCTGGGCGCTGTCGATCTCGCTGATCCAGCTGCCGTACTACCGGGAGACGAATCCGGTGCTCGCGGCGAACTCCCGGCATGTGATCAGGGAGATCCTGGCCGAGCACAGCGGCCGACAGGCCTGAGCCGCCCGGGACAGGGGGCGGCTCGGCGCCGGCCGGGTTCGTCCCTACTCCCCCGCGTACGCCTTCTGGAGGGCGGCGACGTCCAGCTTGCTCATCGCGTACATGGCCTTGGTGGTGCGGACGGCCTTCTCCGGGTCCGGGTCGCTGATCATCTCGATCAGGCCCTCCGGGACGACCTGCCAGGACAGTCCGTACTTGTCCTTGAGCCATCCGCAGGGGCCGCCCTCACCGCCGCCCTCGGTGAGCTTCGCCCAGTAGTGGTCGACCTCCTGCTGGTCGGCGCAGAAGATCTGGAAGGAGACGGCCTCGGTGAACTTGAACTGCGGGCCGCCGTTCAGGGCGACGAACTTCTGGCCGTTGGCCACGAAGTCGACGGCCAGCACACCGCCGGCGGGGGCGGGTCCGGCCTCGTTGTAGTAGCCGGTCCTGCCGAGGGACGAGTTCTTGAAGACCGAGACGTAGAAGTGAGCGGCTTCCTCTGCCTGGCCGTCGAACCAGAGACACGTGGTGAAACCGTCGGTTGTCATGGGGTACCTCCTGGAGCGGGAACGCTGTCACCTCTTTCGACCGATCCTCGGGCGGAAACTCATCGGTGGCGCGATGAGTTGTTCCATCGGTCGGTCTCGGAGGCGACGCCGCGTTTCGCCGACCATTCGACGAGTTGATCCGTTGACGAGTTGATCAACCGATCAACGGGTCAACGGGTCAACGGGTCATTGGCCTACCCTGCCGTCGACGCACTCGCGCAGGAGGTCGGCGTGGCCGCAGTGCCGCGCGTACTCGTTGACGTGCGCCGCCAGGACATCTCGCAGCTGAATCTCCCCGCCTGCCTCGGCGCCGAAGTCGGAGAAACCGGCGTTCGTGGTGCCGAGGTCGGCGACGCCCGCGACGAAACGGTCGGTGAGTTCCGTCTCCACCCGCCACTGCTTCCAGGCGTCCTCCACGACCGCGGGATCGGCGACCGCGCCGTTCCAGTCGCCGTCGTCGTCGGTGCGGTACAGCTTCGGCGCGTCCTCACCGGCCATCACCCGGCGAAAATGCCGTTCGTCCTCGGTGAGGTGCCGCACCAGCCCGAGCAGCGACATCGTGGACGGCGGTACGGAGCGCCGGGCCATCTGTTCGGCGTCGAGACCGGCGCACTTCATTTCCACGGTGAGGCGGTAATGGCGCAGGCCCTCGATCAACGTGCCGCGTTCGTCGACGATCTCGGTGTCGGTCTCGCGCGGATCGTCGTCCGGGTCGACCCACATGTCGTCATAGACGGTCGCGACCGTCCACCGAGTCGCCGTCGTCCCGTTGTCGTGCGCGCGCGAGTCCATGGGGGCATGCTCGCGCGCGTCGACCCGCTCCGCCACCGATTATTGGGCCAGTGGAGGAAGCCCGCGCTCCTTGCGCCAGTGCACGAAGCGCGGCGCGGGCGGGAAGTCCAGGCTGTACGAGGGGAGTTCGTTCACGAAGAGCCTGCGCAGGAACTCGACCATGCCACAGGGGACGACCTCGCAAGTCACCGAGCCATGACGGGCGAAGAGCAGAACAGGCCACTTGTCGGGGTCCGGATCGCTGGTCATCCAGCACAGGATGTCGGCGTGGTTGGTGTAGCCCCAGGCGAGAATGTGCTCCGGGTCGAGGTCGAGGTCATCCTGGTCGGGGCCCTCCTCCTCCCAGGCCAGGCTGGCGTTCCCCGTCTCGTCCTCGAAGTCGTCGGGGGAGAATTCGTAGGCCCCGGTGGGAAACGGCGCGAGGATTCCGATCTCGTGGAAGTCCTCCTCGGAGCCGATCCCGCCGACGCCGTACACGGACATGAAGTCCATGTAGTCCCGCGGAAACCTGGTGCCCCACCGCGCTTCGGCCGCCTCCCAGTCGATCTTCTCCCCCGCGCCGGGCGGTGGAGGCAGTAGCTGCCGCAACGCCGCGATCCCCGTCAGGTCTTCCATGGTGGTCCCGCCTTTCGATCAGGTCGGCAGGAGTCTAGGAGGCACCACTGACACCGGCGTTTGACGAGCATTGCCGCATTGACGCGCCACGCCGGCATGCGCGACGATCCCGCCGATAGAGGGTCGTGAGGGCCTCCCCCCGCACCCCTCTCGGGGTCGGAAATCGCTGTGAGGCCGACGTCACAGTTCAGCCGAGGTCAAGGTCACAGCCTGGCGCTCTCCTGCGGCCGGACCTCTCTGCCCTAGCATCCGGGCATGACAGTCCTGCCCAACGACGGGCTCTCACTGGCCGCCGAGTTCCCTTCCACGACCCATGAGCAGTGGCAGCGCCTGGTGGAAGGCGTCCTGCGCAAAGCGGGCAAGGAGGTCTCCGCCGCGACAGCCGAGGACGCGCTGTCCACCGCCCTGGAGGACGGGCTCACCACCCGCCCCCTCTACACGGCGGACGACGAGGCTCCCGAGCCCGGCTTCCCCGGCTTCGCCCCCTTCGTACGCGGCGGACGCCCCGAGGGGAACACCGTCGGAGGCTGGGACGTACGGCAGCGGCACGCGACCCTCGTGGGCGACGCGGTGCTCGGGGACCTGGAGAACGGCGTCACCTCGCTCTGGCTGGCCGTCGGCCCGGACGCGATCCCGGTGGCGTCGCTCGCCCGGGCTCTCGACGGCGTCTATCTCGACCTGGCCCCCGTCGTCCTCGAAGCCGGACCGGACGTGGAGCCCGCGGCGCGGGAGTTGCTGCGGCTGTACGAGGAGCGGGGCGTCGCCAGGGAGGCGGCGCGCGGCAACCTCGGCGGCGACCCGCTGGGCCACGAGGCCCGCACCGGTGAGGAGTTGGCCTTCGCGCCGGTCGTCGAGCTGGCGCGGCTGTGCGCCGAGCAGTATCCGGGGCTGCGTGCGCTGACCGTGGACGCGCTGCCGTACCACGAGGCCGGCGGCTCGGCCGCGCAGGAGCTGGGCGCGTCCCTGGCGACCGGGGTCGCCTACCTGCGGGAGCTGACGGAAGCCGGGCTGTCCGTCGAACAGGCCTGTGCACAGCTGGAGTTCCGGTTCGCGGCCACCGCCGACCAGTTCCTGACGATCGCCAAGCTGCGCGCGGCCCGGCGGCTGTGGGCGCGGGTCGCCGAGGTCTCCGAGGCACCGGCGGCGGGAGCACAGGTGCAGCACGTCGTGACCTCGCCGGTGATGATGTCGCGCCGCGACCCGTGGGTGAACATGCTGCGCACGACGGTCGCCACGCTGGCCGCCGGGGTCGGCGGCGCCGACTCGGTCACCGTGCTGCCCTTCGATCACGCGCTGGGCCTGCCGGACGCGTTCGCGCGCCGTATCGCCCGCAACACCTCGACGATCCTGGTCGAGGAGTCGCATCTGGCCCGGGTGATCGACCCGGCGGGCGGCTCCTGGTACGTGGAGCGGCTGACCGACGAACTCGCCCACGCGGGCTGGGAGTTCTTCCAGTGGATCGAGGGCCTGGGCGGCCAGAGCGCCGCACTTCGCTCCGGCCGACTCGGGGAGGCGCTGGCCACCACCTGGGCGGCCCGTTCCGCCAAGCTGGCCAAGCGGCGCGAGCCGATCACCGGGGTCAGCGAGTTCCCGAACCTCGCCGAGCGTCTCCCGGACCGCGAGCCGGCGCCCGTACCGCCGCCCGGAGGGCTCCCCCGGGTGCGGCGCGACGAGGCGTACGAGGTTCTGCGCGCCCGCTCCGACGCCCACCTCGCCGCCACCGGATCCCGGCCGCGCGTCTTCCTGGCGACCATCGGCTCGGCCGCCGCCCACAGCGCGCGGACGACCTTCGTCTCGAACCTCTTCCAGGCCGGCGGCATCGAGACCGTCACGGACGGCACCTTCGCGGACAGCGGCGCCACCGAAGCCTGCCTCTGCTCCAGTGACACGCTGTACGAGGAGCAGGCCGCCACCGTGGCGGCGGAACTGAAGGCCGCCGGCGCCTCGCAGGTGTTCCTCGCCGGCCGTCCCGGGCAGTACACGGACGTCGACGCGTACGTCTTCGCGGGCTGCGACGCCGTCGCCGTGCTCTCCGCCACCCTCGACCGCATGGGAGCGTCCTGATGGGAATCCCCGACTTCTCCGGAATCGAACTGGGGACCCCGACCGCCAACACCGGCGCCGACGACTGGCGTACGGCCGTCAAGGCGACCACCGGCTCGGAGGGAACCTTCTGGGAGACCCCGGAGGGCATCGCGGTCAAGCCGCTCTACACCGGCCGTGACCTGGAGGGTCTCGACTTCCTGTCGACGTACCCGGGTGCCGCCCCCTATCTGCGCGGCCCGTACCCGACGATGTACGTCAACCAGCCGTGGACGATCCGCCAGTACGCGGGTTTCTCCACCGCCGAGGAGTCCAACGCCTTCTACCGCCGTAACCTCGCGGCCGGCCAGAAGGGCCTGTCGGTCGCCTTCGACCTGCCCACGCACCGGGGTTACGACAGCGACCACCCGCGCGTGACCGGTGACGTCGGTATGGCGGGTGTGGCGATCGACTCGATCTACGACATGCGGCAGCTCTTCGACGGCATCCCGCTGGACAAGATGACCGTGTCGATGACGATGAACGGCGCGGTGCTGCCCGTCCTCGCGCTGTACATCGTGGCGGCGGAGGAACAGGGCGTGCCGCCCGAGAAGTTGGCCGGGACCATCCAGAACGACATCCTCAAGGAGTTCATGGTCCGCAACACCTACATCTATCCGCCGAAGCCGTCGATGCGGATCATCTCCGACATCTTCGCCTTCACCTCGCAGCGGATGCCCCGCTACAACTCCATCTCGATCTCCGGCTATCACATCCAGGAGGCGGGTGCGACGGCCGATCTGGAGCTGGCGTACACGCTCGCGGACGGGGTCGAGTACATCCGGGCGGGCCGTGAGGCGGGGATGGACGTGGACGCGTTCGCGCCCCGGCTCTCCTTCTTCTGGGCGATCGGCATGAACTTCTTCATGGAGATCGCCAAGTTGCGCGCGGCGCGCCTGCTGTGGGCGAAGCTGGTCAGGCAGTTCGACCCGCAGAACGCCAAGTCCCTTTCCCTGCGCACCCATTCGCAGACCTCGGGCTGGTCGCTGACCGCGCAGGACGTGTTCAACAACGTGACGCGTACGGCCGTGGAGGCGATGGCGGCGACACAGGGCCACACCCAGTCGCTGCACACCAACGCCCTGGACGAGGCGCTCGCGCTGCCCACCGACTTCTCGGCGCGCATCGCCCGCAACACCCAGCTGCTGATCCAGCAGGAGTCGGGCACGACCCGGGTCATCGACCCGTGGGGCGGCAGCGCGTACGTGGAGAAGCTGACGTACGACCTCGCGCGCCGCGCCTGGCAGCACATCGAGGAGGTCGAGGCGGCGGGCGGTATGGCGCAGGCCATCGACGCGGGCCTCCCCAAGCTGCGCATCGAGGAGGCCTCGGCGCGCACCCAGGCCCGCATCGACTCGGGGCGCCAGCCGGTGATCGGCGTCAACAAGTACCGCGTGGAGACCGACGAGCAGATCGACGTGCTCAAGGTCGACAACTCCTCCGTACGCACCCAGCAGATCGAGAAGCTGCGGCGGCTGCGTGCCGAGCGCGACGAGCGGGCGTGCCAGGACTCGTTGGACGCGCTGACCCGGGCGGCGGGCGGTGAGGGCAACCTGCTGGAGCTGGCGGTGAACGCCGCCCGCGCGATGGCGACGGTCGGGGAGATCTCCGACGCGCTGGAGAAGGTGTACGGGCGGCACGCGGGCCAGATCCGTACGATCGCCGGGGTGTACCGCAACGAAGCAGGCGAGTCCCCGTCCGTCGACCGCACCCGCACCCTGGTGGACGCCTTCGAGGAGGCCGAGGGGCGCCGGCCGCGCATCCTGGTCGCCAAGATGGGCCAGGACGGCCACGACCGCGGCCAGAAGGTCATCGCCACCGCCTTCGCCGACCTCGGTTTCGACGTCGACGTCGGCCCGCTGTTCCAGACCCCGGGCGAGGTGGCCCGGCAGGCGGTGGAGGCGGACGTCCACATCGTCGGGGTGTCCTCGCTGGCCGCCGGGCACCTCACCCTCGTACCGGCGCTGCGCGAGGAGCTGACGGCCGAGGGCCGGGAGGACATCATGATCGTCGTCGGCGGGGTGATCCCGCCGCAGGACGTGCCGACCCTCCTGGAGATGGGCGCGGCGGCCGTGTTCCCGCCCGGGACGGTGATCCCGGACGCGGCGTACGACCTCGTCGAGCGGCTCTCGGCCGACCTCGGGCACGACCTGTGATCGATCTCGACGCGTACGTCAAGGGCGTGCTCGACGGGAAGCGGGCGATCGTGGCGCGAGCCATCACCCTCGTCGAGTCGACCCGGCCCCAGCACCGGGCGCTGGCACAGGAGTTGCTGACCGCGCTGCTCCCGCACAGCGGCCGGGCCCGGCGGATCGGGGTCAGCGGGGTGCCGGGGGTCGGGAAGTCGACGTTCATCGACGCGTTCGGCACGATGCTGACCGGGCTCGGGCACCGGGTGGCGGTGCTCGCGGTGGACCCGTCGTCCAGCCGTACGGGCGGCTCGATCCTGGGCGACAAGACCCGGATGGAACGGCTGGCCGTTGACCCGGCGGCCTTCATCCGCCCCTCCCCCACCGCGGGCACGCTGGGCGGGGTCGCCAAGGCGACGCGCGAGTCGATCGTGGTGATGGAGGCGGCGGGCTACGACGTCGTGCTCGTGGAGACGGTCGGCGTCGGCCAGTCCGAGACCGCCGTCGCGAACATGGTCGACTCGTTCCTGCTGCTGACGCTGGCCCGCACCGGCGACCAGTTGCAGGGCATCAAGAAGGGCGTCCTGGAGCTCGCGGACGTGCTCGCCGTCAACAAGGCGGACGGCCCGCACGAGCGCGACGCCCAGGCCGCAGCACGGGAGTTGGCGGGCGCCCTGCGGCTGATGCACGGCAGGGACGCGGCCTGGACCCCGCCCGTGCTGACGTGCAGCGCCCGCGAGTCGACCGGCCTGGACACCGTCTGGGACCGCCTCGAACAACACCGCGTCCTGCTCGACTCGACCGGCCGCCTCACCGCCAAACGCCGTGACCAGCAGGTCGACTGGACCTGGACGATGGTCCGCGACGAACTGCTGGGCCGTCTGCACACCGACGAGGCCGTACGTGCCGTCACCCCAGGCCTCGAACAGCAGGTCAGGAACGGCGAGTTGACGGCCACCCTCGCCGCCGAGCGCATCCTGAAGGCATTCGGCGGCGGCTGAGAACCAGGGCCGGCCCGTCGAGTTCGGGGCCGCCGGACACGGGGCGGGCTCAGAGGGGTGTGGCGGGGTGCGGGATGAGGCGCCGGTCAACGCCATGCAGGCAGTCGGCTCAACAGGGATACCCCCAGGCGCGGGCGAGGTCGCGCAGCGCCTCCGGGACGTCCTCGGCGTCCGGCAGCGGTCGGGCCTGCTGGATCTTCCCGGACTTGATGTTCTCGCTCCAGTCACCGATGAACGGCACGAAGGGGCCGTGATCGACCTTGCGGTAGTCGAGCATCTTCGGTGTCCAGGGCGCACCGAGATATGCGCAGACCTCCCGGGTGACCGCCTCGGGCCGCTCCGTCAGGTCCTCGTAGCGGACCGTGAGACCGTCCAGCCCGTTCCTGGCCGCTTCGACCGCCTCGACGTACATGCGCACCTCCCGTACGGTCGCGCCGAGGTCGCGGTCGGGACGGTTGTTGGTCAAACTGCTCACCATCGACGCGGGGTGGCGCAGCAGGAAGACGTACCGGGCCTTCGGCCAGCCCTCCGCGAGCCGCTCCCAGAAGCCCGCGTTGCCCGGCGTCTTGTCCACGATGATCTGCTTGCCGCTGCGCACGAGTTCCCGGTGCAGGATGCGGTCCCACAGCAGGTACTCCAACTCGCGCTGATCGAGGTCGAGTTGGGCCATGGCCTTGCTGGTGTACGGCTTGGTGAGGTCGACCGCCAGGGTGCGCAGGTGCATCTCGTGCGGCGCCCGGATCTGCGGGTGGCTGTTGAGCAGGACCCGCAGGAGCGTGGAGCCGGAGCGCACGGAGGAGATCACGAACACCGGGTCCGGGACGAGCCGGTGGGCCGACTGCGGCACAGGCGGCTCCGCGAACTGCCGCACGCGCCGTCTCAACCCACGAGCCACTCGGCGTACTTCCGGACCGACCAGGACCATGACCGTGCCTCCTTGCCCCCCGGCGTTCAGAACCCCAACTCCCCCTTGGGTGCTTGACCATCCTGTGACCAATGCCTGGGTCCGCCATGGGAAAGGAATGAGAAATTCCTGAGACCCGGTCCCTGCCCGGCCGCCGCATGGTTGATGATGGGCGGGCCATGACCATGCTCCGTACGCCGACGACACACTCAGCGCCACTGCCCGTGTTCCGGGCAGCGGTGTTCGCGGTCGTCGGCACGGTGCTCGGGGTCAGCGCGCATCACCTGGTCGCCGAGGGGCCCGCCCCGTGGCGGTCGAGCGTGGCGGCGGCGGTGCTGCTGTTCGCCGTGGGACTGGTCGGTACCCGGCGCCCGCGTTCGCTTGCCGCGGTGGTGGTCACGAGCGCGGCGGCGCAGACCGGACTTCATGTGTGGCTGTCGGCCGCCCACTCGCACCACCACCCGGCGTCGCCGACCACAGCCACGGCCATGCCCGCGCATGTGCATCATGCGATGCCCGCCCATGGGGCCTGGCCGGGCGGGCCCCACCACTCGGCCGCGATGACCGTCCTGCATGCCGTGGCCGCCGTACTCGTCGCCGTGCTCCTGCACCGCGCGGACGCGGCCTGCTGGTCGCTGGCACGCGGCCTGGCCGGGGCCGTCGAGGCGGTGCGGACACGCATCGCCACCGTACGGGCGCTGCTCGCCGGCCGGCAGGCGCCGACCGGCCGCGGATCACGGGTGCGGGGCCCGCGACGGACAAACCCGCCGCCGCTCAGGGGCGCTCTTCTCGCGGACGTGCTGGTACGCCGGGGCCCTCCGTCGACGTGGCTCGCTCTCGCCAACTGACCCCGCAGGAGCGGCCCGACGCAGGTCGGCCGTTCTGTGCCATCGCACGCCCGGAAAGACCCGGAGACACCCATGTTCACTGCCCCCGCCCAGCACGGCACCGCGCGACGCCTTACCCTCCTGGCAGCCGCTGCCGGCACCCTCGTCCTTCTCACCGCCGGACCGGCCGCCGCCCACGTGGAGGTCGAGTCCGACAAGGCCCAGGCTCTCGCCGAGAACGTCGAGATCTCCTTCGACGCGGAGGCGGAGTCCGACACCGCCGGTATCGCCGCGGTCCGGGTGATCCTGCCCAAGGGCATCGCGCCCGGCGACGTGACCTACGGCGAGGGCCCCAAGGGCTGGAAGTTCACGACCGCCGACGACGGCTACACGATCAAGGGCCCGGCCCTGAAGGCCGGCGTGAACGCCGAGTACTCCGTCGTCGTACGGCAGCTTCCCGATGTGAAGGAACTCGCCTTCAAGTCGTTGCAGACCTACAGCGACGGCAAGATCGACCGCTGGATCGAACTGGACGAGAGCAGTGAGCAGCCCGCGCCGGTGCTCAAGCTGAAGGCTGCGGCGCCGGGTGCGAAGCTGGTCAGCCCGTCGCCGACCGAGACGGCGACCGAGTCGCCGTCCGCGTCTCCTACCGCGTCTCCGTCCGTGTCGCCGACACCCACGGCCGAGGCCACGGAGGCGACGAGCGACGACGACGGTGGGATGTCCACGGGCGCCTGGATCGGCATCGGGGCGGCTGTGGTCGTGGTGGCGGGTGCGGCGGTGTATCTCGTACGACGCCGGGGCGCCGGCCAGGAGTAACAGGCAAGGCCGATACAGCCCAGGCCTGGTTTCCCACCCACCCACCCGTTTGCTGCATGTATCCAGCCCAGGCCCTGGGTGCGCGCAGCCCTCAGTCGTGCGGCGCCCTGCCGCTGACCCGGTGGTCGGCGTGGCTCAACGCTTCCATCACCAGGCGCCGCAGATGCCCGTCACGCAGGCTGTAGTGGACGTACCGCCCCTCGCGCCGTGTGTCCACCAGCCCCGCCAGTCTCAGCTTCGCCAGATGCTGGCTGACCGCCGTCCGCGACGCCTCGCACCGCTCCGTCAGCGAGCCGACGTCGGATTCGCCCTGCGCGAGCAGCCACAGCAGATGCAGCCGCGTCGCGTCGGACAGCAGCGCGAACACCTCGGTCGCCTCCGTGAGACGCGCGCTGTCCGGGGCACGCAGGTGTGCATCGGCCGCAGTTGGCAAGGTCTCGCGAGCAGGCATGACCTCAGCGTAGAGGCAGGGCGGACCCGTCGAGGGTGTCGCCGTACCGATTCCCGCATCAACATGTGCACAAGTGCGCACCCATGGCTACAGTGGGGTCGGATCGCGCCCGCTCCCCGACCGGCCAAGGGATCGCCGCATGCTCGCCGTACTGCGCAACCGCACCTATCGCCGCCTCTTCACCGCCCAGGTCGTCGCCCTGACCGGCACCGGCCTGGCGACGGTCGCCCTCGCCCTGCTCGCCTACGACCTCGCGGGCGCCGACGCCGGGTCGGTGCTCGGCACGGCACTCGCCGTCAAGATGCTGGCGTACGTGGCGATCGCCCCGGCCGTCGGCGCGGTCGCCCACCGGTTGCCGCGACGGGCGCTGCTGGTGGGGGCGGATCTCACCCGGGCCGGGGTCGCGCTGCTGCTGCCGTTCGTGGACCAGGTCTGGCAGGTGTACGTCCTGATCTTCCTGCTCCAGGCGGCGTCCGCCACGTTCACCCCCACCTTCCAGGCCGTCGTGCCGGACGTACTGCCCGCCGAACGCGACTACACCCGGGCCCTGTCCCTGTCCCGGCTCGCCTACGACCTGGAGAGTCTGTTCAGCCCGGCCCTCGCCGCCGCGCTGCTGTCACTGATCACCTACAACTGGCTGTTCCTGGGCACGGTGGCCGGTTTCCTGGCCTCGGCCGCCCTGGTGACCTCCGCCGTACTGCCCAAGGCCGGCGTCTCCATACCCGTGGCCCCACAGAGCGGCAGTGTCCGTGCGAGGGCGACCGCGGGCACCCGCCTCTTCCTCGCCGTTCCGCAGTTGCGCGCCCTGGTCGCCCTCGATCTGGCGGTGGCCGCCGCGGGCGCCATGGTCACCGTCAACACGGTCGTGTACGTCCGCGACCAGCTCGGTAGGAGCGCCGGTGACGTACCGCTGGCGCTCGGCACGTTCGGTGCGGGCTCGATGGTCGTGGCGCTACTCCTGCCCCGGATGCTCGACCGCGTCCCGGACCGTGCGGTGATGCTGCGGGGAGGGCTGCTGCTCACCCCGGTCTTCGTCGTTCTCGGCGCCGTCACCGTGGCGGGCGGCGGCAGTTGGCGCTGGCCGGCGCTGCTGGCCGCCTGGGGCGCGTTCGGTGCCGCCTGCTCGATGGTGCTCACTCCGACCGGGCGGCTGATCCGCCGGGCGGCGCCCGAGGAGGCGCGCACCTCCGCGTTCGCGGCCCAGTTCTCCCTCTCGCACAGCTGCTGGCTGGTCACATACCCGCTGGCCGGATGGCTCGGCGCGACGGCCGGACTCCGGTCCGCGGTGCTCGCCCTGGGCTCCGTCGCCCTGGCCGCCGCGCTGCTCGCCGTACGCCTGTGGCCCGCACGGGAACCGGCACCCGTCGAGCACGAGCACGCCGGTCTCCCCGCCGGGCACCCGCACCTTGCCGACGCACGACGGGTCGGAAGCGGCTGGCGCCACAGCCACCACCCGCTCCTCGACGGCCTGCACGCCCACGGCTGACCATGCCGGTCCGGTGTCAGCAGGTGGCCGGCTGTGGCTGCGGGTCTGCGCAGCAGTCGTCGCAGGTCACCTCGGTGCCTGTGAGGCCCGGCGCCCCCTCAGCAACAGCCCTGGTCCACGCCGCCCGTGCCGACGTCCAGGCGGCAGAAGCAGGACGCCTCGATCGGTACGTCCGCCGAGGCGAGCGCGATCTTCAGCTGCTGGGCCACGATCCGTGCCTCCCCGTCCCTGCCTAGGCGGACGAGGCACTCGTGGAACCCGTGCAGGGCCCAGACGTTGCCGGGATGCTGCACAGCGCGCGGAAGCGTCTCGTCGAGGCCGAGGTCGGCCCGGTAGACGGCTTCCGCCTCGGCGACACGGCCCTGTTCGAGGAGAAGGGCGCCGTAGGCGTGCCGGGTGGGCTGCATCCAGCCCCAGGGCTCGTCGTAGGGAAGGTTGTCGTCCAGTTCGATCGAGCGCTCCAGCGCGGCGAAGGCGGCCTCGTGGTTGCCCTTGCGGTACTCCAGTTCGCCGTCGAGCATCGCGGACGCGACGGCGAGGATGTCGGCGCAGGTGTTGTTGAACAGCATCCGGGTCTGAGGGATCCGGGTGAGCGCCGCGCGGAACAGGTCCCGCTCGGCCTCGGCGTCGGCGATCCGGCCGGTGGCGGAGAGGGCGACCCCTCGGGCGTACCGGAGCATGGCCGTCGTCACGCAGTACAGCGACGGGTCGGCGGGCAGCGGCAGTCCGAGGATGTCGGACCAGCGGCCGAAGCGGATCAGCACATGGACGCGCATCGCGAGGAAGCCCTCCAGCCAGTCGGCCATGGGCGGGCTCTGCACCCGGAGGAGTTCCTCCGGGACGGCGGCCTCAAGTCGCGCGGCGGCTTCGAGCGCGGTCCTGGACTGCCCCAGGAACATCGCGCCGTAGATCCTGAAGTGGTGGTTGTGCGCCCGGTAGAGGGTGTAGAAGTTCATCGCGCCGGACCGCTCACGGAACTTCTCGTCGGCGACGATCGCCGCGCCGTTGTCCGCCACCACGCGCCGGTAGTCGCCACAGAGGACGTCCAGATGTGTGGGCATGTGCTGCAGATGGCCGGCGTCCGGGACCAGGCCGCGCAGTCGGTCCGCGGCGGGCAGGGCGGTCTCCGGAGTGGCGGACATCTCCATCAGGTGGATGTAGAGGTGCAGGAGACCCGGGTGGCGCGAGCCGGCCCCGGTCGCGATCGCCCGCTCCAGGACGGCCTTCGCGGCGAGGGTGCGGGAGCCCTCGGCCGGCTCGCCCGTGCGCACGTTCCACAGCTGCCAAGGTGTCAGGTTCATCAGCGCGTCGGCGTACAGCGCGGCGATGTCGAGGTCGTCGGGGGCGAGGTCGTACGCCGTCCGCATGCTGTCGGCGTAGGGCTCGTTCCACACCGAGCAGTCCTCGACGGCCTCAGCCTGCGGGTAGCGGGCCCGCAGAGCGCCGATCAGGGCCTGTTCGGCGGGCGTGGCACCGGCCGCCTTCCGCTGCGCGAGTTCGACGGCGGCGTGGGTACGGGCGACGGTCCGTGCGAGGTCCTCGCCGTCGAAGGACTCCCAGGGTTTGTTGTAGTTCGGGCCGAGGGCGTACGCGATGCCCCAGTGGGCCATGGCGCAGTCGGGGTCCGCCGCGGCGGCGGCCTCGAAGCAGGCGACGGCCTCCTCGTGGTGGAAGCCGTACGTCCACACCAGACCCCGGTCGAACCACTTCTGGGCCTCGGCGGACGACGTCGTCACCCGCCGCCCGTGGGTACCGAGGTCGTAGCCGTAGTCATCCATCGGTCTCTCTCCCGCTCCCCTGCGCCTGTTGTCCGGCGAGACTAGAGGCCTGCGCCGCCGCACGGCGGCACCGGCTCCGCCGCCTCCCGCGCCGGCCGCCAGGAGCCCGGCCATAAGATCACCCTCGTAGGCGCGAACGATGTTGACGGCCCGTGTGCTCGTCAATGTCCGTGCGGGGCAAGGGAAGTGACGAGAGGGAGCGACGTGAGCGAGCAGGGCAGCACGTCAGAGGGACGCGGCCGGCTGGACACCTCGGTGGCCCACAACGCGCGGGTGTGGAACTACTGGATCGGCGGCAAGGACAACTACGTCGTCGACCAGGGGGTCGGTGACCACATCGACGCCATGTTCCCGCTGATCCGCAGCGTGGCCCGCGCGGACCGCGCCTTCCTCGGGCGAGCCGTGCGCTTCCTGGTCGCCGAGCGGGGAGTGCGGCAGTTCCTGGACATCGGAACCGGACTGCCGACGGTGGACAACACCCATGAGATCGCTCAGCGTCTCGCGCCCGAGTCACGGATCGTGTACGTCGACAACGACCCGATCGTGCTCGCGCACGCCCGTACGCTCCTGACCGGCACGCGCGAGGGTGCCACGGACTACATCGACGCGGACATCCACCGCCCCGACGGCATTGTGCAGCGCGCCTCGGAGACCCTCGACTTCGAGCGGCCCGTCGCCGTCATGATGCTCGGCATCCTGAATTTCGTGCTCGACACGGGCCAGGCACAGGACATCGTGCGCCGGATCATGGCGTCGGTGCCCTCGGGAAGTTATCTGGTCCTGACCCATCCGACGACCGACTCGGACCTCGACGGTGAGGGAAACATCGAGGCGATGAAGTTCTGGAACGAGAACGCCACGCCGCCGATCACCGCCCGCCCCCGTGCCGAGGTCGCCGCTTTCTTCGACGGCCTGGACCTTCTCGACCCGGGGCTCGTCTCCTGTGCGCGGTGGCGCCCGGAGAGCGGCTCCGCAGCCGCTCTTCCGCAATTCGGTGCCGTCGCCGTGAAGCCCTGACCGACAAGAAGAAGACAGAGATTTCACAGACTTCATTTCGGACGCGCATTCATACACTGTCGGCGATAATCGGTATATGAGTACGACAACGTCTGAACTACTGGCCGCGTCGAGCGATCTACTCAACGTAACGGCCGCATTTGTCGCGGGCCTGTTCATCGCTGGTGCACTGATCTGGGCCTTCTGGTTCGGCATGCGGGTCCGGGACCGGGAATCCGCCCGGCCCCGCCCTGACGAACAACCCACACTTCCGCCTTCCGGCCCCGTGTACGAGGTCCGTGAGATGAGAGAGCCGGACGAGATGCCGCGCGCGGCTCAGGAGCGGGAGCGGCTCATGCCGCATGATCTTCATCACGCGTCGACGAAGCGGCGGGAGGACCAGCAGCGGGGACGCTGGGATCCCGGTTCCAGCGGCTCCTTCGGCAGTGGTGGCCTGGGCCGCCACTGACCCGTTCGCGGCTCTGGCACCGACCCTGCGACGCCGGCTCCGCGAACCGCGAGCGTGGGTGGCGGCTCGCAAAAGGCTGCCCGGACGCAGTTGCCGCCAACGGGAGGCAACCATTCACGCGTTCGATTCGTATAACTCCTTGGAGGCGGGGCAAGCGGGACGGGACAGTTGTATTACCGGAGCTCCACCATCCACTTGACCGACGTCGTCGCCGATCGAGGAGAAGCGATGCAGCTGTTCGTCCTGAACTACGCGCGCCCAGCAGAACAGTTGGAGGTGAGCGCTCCGTACAGTTATGACTGCGGACTGCAGTTGAATGTGCTGCCGGGCGGGCGTATTGCCGCTCATGACCATGCCGTGATGCGCGAATTCGGGTCCACTACGTCGACCGCCGGTTCCAAGACGCACTTCGATGACTGACGTGGACCTGACGCGATGACGGTCCTGGTCCTGACGTCCGAGGAGGATGTGACGGCGGATCTGGTGGTGGCCCGGCTGAACGACACCGGCATTCCCGTGGTCCGACTCGATCCCGCCGATCTGCCCGGCGAGGTCTCCCTGTCCGGCGAGTACGTCGACGACGCCTTTCGCGGGCATCTCTCCGTCGGCGGCAGGGCGGTGAGCATGGAGGGGCTGCGGTCCGTCTGGGTGCGCAGGCCGGGGGTTCCGGGGGCGCGGGCCGCCGCACCGTCCGGCTGGCTCACCGAGGAGGCGTCGCAGGCCTTCTACGGCATGCTCCGGGGTACCGGCGCGCGCTGGATGAACCATCCCGACGCAGCCGCCCGGGCCCGCCACAAGCCCTGGCAGCTGCATCTCGCACAGCGCAGCCGACTCCACGTCCCGGCCACGCTGATCACCACGTTTCCGCAGGCCGCCCGGGACTTCGCGCGGCGTTTTCCCGACCTGGTCGTCAAGCCGGTCTCCGGATCGCACCCCCAGGAGCCGCCCAGGGTGGTGCCGACGAGCCGGGTGGCGCCCGACGTCGACTTCACGGCCGTCACCTTCGGACCGACCCTGCTGCAACGCCGGGTCGACAAGCGGGCCGACATCCGTTTGACGGTGGTCGGCGACCGGATCCTCGCCGCCCGCAAGGCCGTCGCGGCAAATGCGCACCCTGACGACATCGATGTCCGCTTCGCGCCCTCCGACGAGCCGTGGCGGCCGGTCGACGTGCCGACGCCGGTCGCCGAGGCCGTGCACCGGTATCTGCGGGAGGCCGAACTCGCCTATGGGGCCTTCGACTTCGCGGAGGATCTCGACGGGGTCTGGTGGTTCCTCGAATGCAACCAGTCGGGTCAGTTCGGCTTCGTCGAGATGGACACCGGGCAGCCGATAGCCCGGTACGTCGCCGACTGGCTGGCCGGGGAAGGGCCGCACGCGCCGCCGTATCCCCATGACCCGCAGGGCTCCATGCGCATGGCTCCCTGAGAGGCCGTCCGGGCCGACCGCACCAAACTGTTAATGGGATCCGTTTTCATGTAGCGTCCTGTCTCGCCTGCCAACCGAGACCGAGGAGGACTCCCATGGCCGTTCCCAAGCGGAAGATGTCCCGCAGCAACACCCGCCACCGCCGCGCCCAGTGGAAGGCGACCACGGCCCAGCTGGTGCCGGTCACCGTCGACGGGGTCGAGCACATGGTTCCGCAGCGGCTGGTCAAGGCGTACGAGCGCGGCCTGATCCAGCCCTGACCGGGCTCCCCGGCCCGGGCGTCAGTTGTTCCAGCTCTCGTCGTACGGGTCGCGCGGGGTCGGGACCGGCCTGGCCTCGGCGATGTCGAAGAACGGGATGCGTCCCTTGTTCACCGGGTCCTTGGTCTGCCGATCGGTGTAGGTGCCGGTGAGCTCGAGCCAGGTGTCCGGTTGCAGCACCGGGGGGATCCGGCCGGTCAGGCCGACCTTCACCGGCTGGGCGTCCGCCGCACAGCAGTTGAGGGCCATGCGCACGAGGTACGGGGTGCCCTTGCCGTCGAGTGCGACGAACCCGGTGATCGCGATCCGCCGGTTTCCCAGCGAGCGCCCGTGGTCGTAGGCCGCGCGGCCCGCGTAGTCGACCAGGCTGAGGCGTACGGGGTCACCGGCGGGCATGGGCGGGTAGGCCAGCGGCGCCTGGAGGGCCGTACCCGTGCGCAGGGCGCTGTAGGAGCCCAGGGCGGGCGGTGCGACCAGGATCAGCGCGAACAGAGGCAGCACCAGGAGCCAGGAGACGCGCGGTTCACGGTGCACGTGAACTTCCCCGTCGTCTGTGTGCAGCTCCTCGTCGTGTTCGTGCGACTCCTTGTCGTGGCCGTGAACTTCGTTGTCGGGGCCGGTCTTCGAGTGTTTCCGCTCGTACCAGACCGTCGCCAGCGCGGCCACCATCAGCACCGCGCCGGCGCCGACGACCATCGGCTGGAGCCCTGCCTTGACGTAACGCAGGTAGAGGTCGGTGGTGCCGGCGTGCACCATCGCTCCGCCGACCAGGAACAGGACGACCACCTGTGCCTGCCGGTTCACAGGAGCACCGCCCCGACGAGGACCGCCGACGCCACGGCCATGACGAAGGTGGCCGGTGCGAAGCGGACGGCGAACCCGCGGCCGAAGGTGGCCGTCTGCATGGCGAAGAGTTTCAGGTCGATCATCGGGCCGACCACGAGGAACGCCAGCCTGGCCGTGAGTGAGAACTGGGTCAGGGACGCGGCGACGAACGCGTCCGCCTCCGAGCAGATCGACAGCAGCACCGCGAGGACGGCGAGCGCGAGGACCGACACCACCGGGTTGTCCGCCGCGAGGTTCAGCCAGCTCGCCGGCACGACGGACTTCAGAGTGGCGGCGGCCATCGCGCCGACGACCAGGAAGCCGCCGGCGTGCATCACGTCGTGCCGTACGGAGCTCCAGAACGCGGCGCCCTTGCCGAGTCCCTCGTCCGACGGATGGGCCGGGGGACGCAGCCAGTCGGTGCGGCCGAGCCGCTGCCAGAGCCAGCCCATCGCACACGCCGTGAGCAGGCTCGCGACGAACCGGGCGACGACCATCTCCGGCCTGCCGGGGAACGCGATGGCGGTCGCGGTCAGCACGATCGGGTTGATCGCCGGGGCGGAGAGCAGGAACGCCAGCGCCGCCGCCGGGGCGACACCCCGCCGCACCAGCGCGCCGGCCACCGGCACGGACGCGCACTCGCAGCCGGGCAGGATCGCTCCGGCCATCCCCGCGACCGGCACCGCGAGGGCGGGCCGGCTGGGCAGGGCGCGCACGAAGAACGACGGCGGTACGAACACCGCGAGCATCGCCGACAGCAGCACCCCGAGGACGAGGAAGGGCAGGGCCTGCACGACGACGGCGACGAACACCGTCATCCAGCTCTGCATCACCGGCGCGGACACCGCCCGGCGGATCGGCCCCTGCAGGGCGACCACCAGGATCATCAGCATGGTCAGGACGAGCGGCGAACTGAACTGCCAGCCCTGCTGCTCGCCCGTCGCACTGCCCTTCGCCTCGTCCGGCGGGGCCTCCGTGTCGCGGTGGCCGGCCCCGGGCGGGGCCGCTTTGGTGATGCTCACGGGTGGGGTACCTCCGGGCGTGGCTGTATTGCGTGCGTTCCCTACCACTTCAGTACGCCGGGACGGGCGCGGTTGCTCATTTTGCGAGATCGGGGAACGAGCTAGGTTGGCGCGTATGCAGTCCTACACCATTGGTCAGGCCGCCCGTCTGCTGGGCGTGAGCCCCGACACCGCGAGGCGGTGGGCGGATGCGGGCCGGGTGAAGACCCACCGCGACGAGGGCGGACGGCGGCTGATCGACGGACGGGATCTGGCCGCGTTCTCGATCGAACTGGCCGGCTCCGGCGCGGGCACCGGCTCCGGCGAGGAGGAGCCGTCGTACACCTCGGCCCGTAACGCCTTCCCCGGCATCGTCACGGCGGTGAAGCTCGGTGACGTCGCCGCTCAGGTCGAGATCCAGGCGGGCCCGCACCGGCTGGTGTCGCTGCTGACCCGGGAGGCCGTGGAGGAGCTGGGCCTCGAAGTCGGGGTGGAGGCGACGGCCCGGGTGAAGTCGACGAGCGTGCACATCGACCGGACCTGAGCGGCGCGCGCCGCCGGTGTGCGTACGGGCCGGGCGCGGGGCCGGAAATAATCGGTGGCCGTGTCGGCGACGCCTGGCTACGGTCGCCGCATGGTGGAGACATCCGGCACGTGCACGGACCGGTTCGCCCCTGTACGGGCGGCGTTGGCGGCCTCGCTCGACGACAAGGACGTCGGCGCGTCCGTCGCGGTGTACCTCGACGGCGAACCGGTGGCCGACCTGTGGGGCGGCCACACCGACGAGGCCCGTACCGTGCCGTGGGAGCGCGACACGCTCACCAACACGTGGTCCACGACGAAGACGATGACGGCCCTGTGCGCCCTGGTTCTCGCCGACCGGGGTGAACTCGACCCGGACGCGCCGGTCGCCCGCTACTGGCCCGAGTTCGCCGCGAACGGCAAGGAAGACGTCCTGGTACGGCAACTGCTGGGCCACACCGCGGGCCTCCCCACCTGGGACGAGCCGATGACCGTCGAGGACCTCTACGACTGGCCGACCGCCACCGCCCGCCTCGCCGCCCAGGCCCCGGCCTGGAAGCCCGGCGCCGAGGGCGGTTACCACGCCATCACCTACGGCTACCTCGTCGGCGAGGTGGTCCGCCGGGTCACCGGCCGCACTCTCGGTGCCTTCTTCGCCGAGGAGATCGCCGGGCCGCTGGACGCCGACTTCCACATCGGACTGGCCGCCCAGCACGACCACCGCGTCGCGCCCGTCATCGCGCCGCCCGAGCGGGTGCTCGATCCGAACGCCGCCCTGGCGCGCGACCGCCCCGGCAACCCGCACGTTCCGTCCGCCACCGCCAACACCGAGGCCTGGCGGCGCGCGGAACTTCCGGCCGTGGGCGGCCACGGCAACGCCCGCTCGGTCGCCGCCGTCCAGTCGCTGCTGTCCTGCGGCGGCACCGCGAGAGGCGTACGGCTGCTGTCGGAGGCGGGCTGTGAACGCGTCCTGGAGGAACAGTTCGCCGGGACGGACTCGGTCCTGGGCGTGCCCATGCGCTGGGGCCTGGGGTACGGCCTGAGCAACGGCCAACTCCCCAACCCCCGCACGTGTTTCTGGGGTGGCTGGGGCGGTTCGATGGTCCTGGTCGACATGGACGCGCGCCTGACGGTGGCGTACGTCATGAACCGCATGCTCGACGCGGACGGACTCGGCGACGACCGGGCCTTCCTGATGCTGGCGGCGGCCTACGAAGGACTGTCCGGGTGAGAGACTCGGCCGCGTGGAACGCCCCCTCTCCTCCCCCGCACCCACCTTCGACGATCTCCTTCGCCGGGCCCGGGAGCTGGTCCGGGACGACCGGCGTGCCGTGCTCGGTGTCACCGGGAGTCCCGGCGCGGGCAAGACGACACTCGCCGAGCGGCTCGTCCGGGCGCTGAACGGCGACGGCGCTCCCTGGGTCGCCCATGTGCCGATGGACGGGTTCCATCTCGCGGACGTCGAGCTGGAGCGGCTGGGCCTGCGGGACCGCAAGGGCGCTCCGGAGACGTTCGACGCGGCGGGATACGCGGCTCTGCTGCGGCGGCTGCGTGAGGACGACAAGGGGGCGGGCGACACAGAGACCGTCTACGCGCCGGGGTTCGAACGAGTCCTGGAGCAGCCGGTCGCGGGCGCGATCCCGGTGTTTCCGTCGGCCCGTCTTGTCGTCACCGAGGGCAACTACCTTCTCCTCGCGGAGCGTTCGTGGTCGCGGGTGCGGTCCCAGATCGACGAGGTGTGGTTCTGCGAGCTGGCCGAGGACGAGCGCGTCCGCCGGCTCGTCGCCCGGCACGAGGAGTTCGGCAAGGACCACGACACGGCCGTCGCGTGGGTGCGGGGCACGGACCAGCGCAACGCCGACCTGGTCGCCGCGACCCGGGACCGGGCGGATCTGGTGGTGCCGGGGGCGCTGCGATACCCGGCTGCCGGGTGACACGACGAGGCCGAGCAGCGCGCGGGTGAGCTGCTCGGCCTCGTACGTCATGTGGGGTCCTGCTCAGCCCTCTCGGCCGACGAGTGTCAGCTCCGGCTCACCGTGGGCGTCGCCCGCCGCCTCGCCGATCAGGGCCGTGAACGCCTCGGTGCTCACTCGCAGGCCGTCCGGCGTGGTCTCGAAGACCGGCGCGAACCCGGCGTCGCCGTCACCGCCGTACCGTACGGCGAAGACGCTCAGCCCCTCCGGTGCGCCGGGGGCCGGGTCGGCCTCCAGTGCCGTGGAGGTGACCAGGTGGCGCCAGCCCTCGTCGGGGTTGCCGTAGCCGCGCGGGTCGGCCGCGAGGGCGAAGGCCGCCTGTTCCTGGGTCGTCTCCGTGCGGGCGTCGAAGGCGTCCACGCCCTCCGCCTGGGGGTGAGTGAGACGCAGGGGGCCCGCGGAGGTCACGTCGGTGGCTTCCGCCGTGCGGCGGACCCGGTTGCCGTCGTCCGTGGCGTACGGCAGGCCGGCGAGCAGGTACGGGGTGCCGTCGAGGTGTTCGACGGCGACCGTGACCCACAGGGTCGTGCCGTCCGTGACGTACAGGGACCGGGTGTGACGCAGAACGTGGTCGCGGCCGACGACGGGCTTGGTGACCAGCTTGGCCGCGAAGTCGGCGGTGCGCAGGTCGCGTACCCGGACCTCGCCCATCGGGCGGCAGAGCAGGAAACCGTCCGCCACCGGGCCGAAGCCGTGCTGGCGGCCCACCGCCGCCGGGAGGTAGTACGTGCCCGCCGCCTCGACCAGTGACGGGGTCATCCTGTCGTCGAAGGCCACCGAGACCGTGCCCGCGCGGAGTTGGTGGCGCAGCGGTTCGGTCGAGGGGATGCGGTGCCAGGGGGTGGTGTCCTGGATCTGCCAGATGAGCATCCACGCGAAGTGGCCGTCGATGCCGCCGTCCTGCCTGACCGCGTGACGGGCCCAGCGGCTGTCGCCCCGGTAGCGGCCGAGGTCGGCGCCGATGCGGTGGCCGAAGTAGCGCAGGCCGAGGACCGATTCGAAGGCGGAGTGCTGCTCGCTGTAGCGGGGGCCGCCGTTGTCGTAGCCTCCGTTCGTCAGGCGGGCGTCGACATAGCGGGCCAGCGCCTCGCCGTCCTCAGCGAAGATCTCCTCGCCGCTGACCCGGTGGGCCTGGGCCAGGAAGGAGAGGGAGATCGGGCCGTAGTTGTTGTCGTAGGCGCCGCCGTGCTCGGGCGGCAGGGCCGCGCCCCGGTCCCGTACCCGGTGTGCGCGGATCTTGTCGACGTACAACGAGATCGCCCGCGACCGTACCGACTGCCCCTCTTCCGGGGGGAGATGGGGGGCCAGCATCAGGCCGCCCACGACGCAGCCGATGGCCTGGTTGCCGGCCTCCTGCGGGTTGAAGAAGGTCGCCTCGGTCAGCCAGCGCCAGTAGCCGTGCGCCAACCCGACCAGTTCCGCGCGCTGTTCGTCGGCGACGAGTCCCTCGGCCGCGTCCAGGACGTTCACCGCCTGGAGCAGCGCCCACACCGTGCTCGGCCAGTCGCCGATGGGGTGGGCGCCGGACTCCAGTACGTAACGGGCGTACGGGAAACCGGAGTTGCGGACCCTCAGGTTCGGATAGCCGGGATTGTCCTCGGTGTAGACCCGCTCCCTGAGGTGGAAGGCGAGGCTGCGGGCCACCGCCTCGGGCAGGCGTGGGTCCTTGTCACGCTGCCAGGCGAAGGCCAGCAGCGAGGTGATCCCGAGGGAGGTGTCGCCGATGTCGTCGTCGGTGTCGGGGTGTTCGAGGTTACCGTCGCGGGTGAGGCGAGTGAGCGCCTCACCCACGACGGCGTTCAGGAGGCCGTCGTAGTCGGCCGGTGTGTCCGGCAGATCGTGCAACGGCCCTCGCTGGTGCGGGAGATGCAATGCCCTCAGCCCTTCATGCCTGGGGTGGCCATGGTGTGGTCGTCGAAGTCACACGACGGGTGCGGGTCGGCGGGCGCGCAGTGCGACGGTCAGTGTGTGCGGGCCGAGTCCACCGACATAGACGCGGTTCCCGGTCGTCGCGTCGGTGCCGCCCACCACGGTGTGGTCCTGACCGGGGTCGTACCGCAGCACGTCGCTCCGGTCCGGTCCGGCGAGCGGTTCGCCCGTCTCGACGGCGGCCTCGACCCGGATCTCGTCGTCGCCGACCCGGTAGGTCATCGGCCCGGTCGTCAGGCACCAGCGTCCGTCGCCGATCGGTACGGCGCCCTGCGGCTCGCCGCCCGGCCGGAAGGTCAGTTCGAGGGCCCAGGGCACCGGTGGGCCGCTGATGTCGATCCGCAGGTCGGCCCCGTCCTCCCGCAGGTCGACCTCGACTCGGATCGTGTGGGAGACCTCGTCCTGAGGGCGGTCGGGGAAGGCCATCGCCGCGGAGAAGCGGCCCTCGTCCACCAGGCGGTAGGCGCCGTCGTCGCGCCTCCGGTCCTTCGGGAGCGGCTGGTAGTAGGCGGTCGTGAGGGTTTGGGTGAGCCGGTATCGGTTGTCGGCGAGCTGTTCCATGTCGGCGGCGCGGAACGGGCCCAGGTCGAAGAACACCCGCGAGAGGCGGACCGCGTCGAGGACGGCGTCGCCGGCGAACATGCGCAGGAAGGTGGGGTTGCAGGCGAGGCCCGAGCGGATGCGCCGGTGCTCGGGCATGTCGGAGCCGCCGTACACCACCGTGTGCGCGGTGGCCGAGGCGTGTGCGGCGAGGCGTGCGGTGGGGAGGTACCGGTCGCGCGGAAGTGTCTCCGCGACCGGGGCCGGCAGGGTGTGGCACAGGTCCGGGGTGAGGAGGGTCTGGGCGAGCAGGTCGGGGTCGTCGATGCCGTCGGCGGCGGCCAGCCGCGCTGCCCGGGCGAAGTCGCCCCGGCCGGTGCGGATCGCGAGCAGCCGGTAGTGCGGCAGGTAGAGCCACAGCGGGAACGAAAGCTTCTGGTCCTGGCGGCGCGAGTGGACGGTCTCCACCGTGCCGTCCGGCCTGATCAGGTCCAGGGTCGTGGCGAGGTTGCGTTCGACGGCGTCCAGCAGGTCGGTACGCCCGAGCACCTCGGCCAACAACAGCAGCGAGGGGTTGGTCACGAGGGACGCGTAGACGGCACTGCGTTCCGAGTACAGGCCCTCCGCGTCGATGTCGACGCCCTCGGAGAGCCACTCCTCGGCACGGTCGAGCAGCCGGTCGTCCGGGAACGACCGGTGCAGCCGGGCCAGCGCCGCGCACAGCTCCCAGCGGTGGTTCGGGGTGTGCACCCCGCCCGTCAGGAGACTGCCCGAGGCGGCGCCGGCGATCTCGGCGAGCGCGGCAGTGACGTCGCGCAGTTCCGGCCCCGCGCCGGCGGCGAGGACATGCGCGTCGCACACGTCGTTGACGGTGAAGGCGGAGTCCGGCGGCGACTGCACGTTGTCGCCGCCGGCGAAGAGGCCGACGGTGGTCTGCGCGGCCCGCAGAGCACCGAGGTGGGTCATCGCGGCGGCGACGGCCTGCCCGCTGCCGTGCAGTGCCGAGTCCGGGGAACGGTATGCCGCGACCAGAGTCCTCACCCGGCGGGCCAGAACGCGGTGGGTCACGCCGGCGGGTTCCTCGTCCGGGCAGGCCGCCAGCGGGGCGGCCTGCCGGTCGGCGGCGCGGGCCGCCGCACGGACGAACTCGTGGTCGAGCGCGGTGGGCACGGTCGGGTCAGTCCTTCAGTCCGGCGTTGATGTCGGCGCCCATGACGTAGCGCTGGAAGACCAGGAAGACGAGGATCAGCGGGATCATGGAGATGACCGATGCGCCGAGCAGTACCGACCAGTTGATGTTCTGCGCGCCCACAATGCTCTGGATGCCGATCTGCACCGTGAACTTGTTGGGGTCGTTGAGCATCAGCAGCGGCCAGATGTAGTCGTTCCACCGCCACTGGAAGGACAGGATGGCGAGGGTCAGCATGATGGGCCGGGAGATCGGCACCATGATCCGCAGGAAGATCGACAGCTCACGCGCGCCGTCGATGCGTGCGGCTTCCACGAGTTCGTCGGGAACCGTCAGGAAGAACTGGCGGAACATGAAGCAGCCGGTCGCGGTGAGCACGGCCGGGAGGATGATGCCGGCGAAGGAGTTGTAGAGGCCGAGGTTGCGGACCACCAGGAACTCCGGGGCGAGCATGACCTCGCCCGGCAGCATCGTGGTGGCCAGGATGCAGATGAAGAACGCCTTGAGCCATCTGTTGTCGTACTTGGCCAGCGCGTACCCCGTGCAGCAGCTGACACCCACCGTGAGGATCGTCGTGATCACGCACACGAGGGCCGTGTTGATGAAGTACTGGGAGAAGTTGGCACTGTCCCACGCCGCCTTGAAACCCGACAGGGTGGGGTTGTGCGGAACCAGCGTCAGCGGATAGGAGAACAGGTCGCTGGCCGGCTTGAAGGAGCTGAGGATGAACCACAGCACCGGCACCCCGTACAGGCACGCCATGATCCACAGCAGTGTCGTCGCGGACACCGCCCGCCGGAGCCCGCCGCTGCCCGCCCTGCTGGCCTTACTGGGCCGCTTCTTGGAGACGGCCCGTTTGGGATCGGCGTCCGCCGGTCGGGGCATGTCTGTGGTTGTCATCGGTTCTCCACCCGCCGGTTGACGATCAGCTGGATGATCGCGACGGCCATCAGGATGAGCATGAGCACGAATGACGCGGCACTCGCGTAGCCGATCTGGCCCCGTTTGAAGCCGGTCTCGTAGATGTACTGGACAAGCAGGTTGTTCGACGTGCCGGGTCCACCGTTGTTGAGGGCGACGAACACCGGGTATTCCTTCATCGCGTTGATCGTGTTGAGCAGGATGACGATGAACGAGGTGGGCGCGATGCTCGGCAGCGTGATGCTGATGAACTGACGCCATGGGCCGGCGCCGTCGAGCGAGGCCGCCTCGTAGTACGACACCGGTACGTTCTTGATCGCCGCGATGAACAGCAGCATCGAGAAGCCCGTCCATGCCCAGGATGCCGCCATCACCACCACGATCAGCGACAGGTCCTCGTTGGACTGCCACGGAACGGCACTTCCGCCGAACTTCTCGATGACGTAGTTGACCAGTCCGAAGTTCTCACCGAACAACCACCGCCACAGGACACCCACGACGATGGGCGACAGAAGCCATGGGATGAAGAAGATGACGCGGGCGACCGACGCGCCCTTTGCGTGCTTGTTCACCACCAGGTTGGCGGCGAGCAGCGAGAGCCCGAAGTTCAGCGGTACGAAGAGCACCGCGTAGAGCAGCGTCCGGGTCAGCGCGTCGTAGAAGGTGGAGTCCCCGAGCAGGTTGTGGTAGTTGTCCAGTCCGATGTACTGGAAGGCCCCCACACCCGTGTAGTTCGTGAAGGAGTAGACGAGCCCGATCACCGCCGGCCAGACGAAGAACAGCGAGAAGAGCACGACATTGGCCGCGATGAGGACGAGCGGCGCAAGGGTGTACTTACTGCGTCTCCTGGGCGGGCTCGCGGACACGGCGGACACGTCCGAGGCGCGTTTTGTCATCTTCCTGACTCCGTGCTGGTGGAATGGATTCCGGTGGACTCATACAAATGAGCCCGGCATTGCGTGGGCGCCCAGGGCCGGGCGGCGGTGTCCTCGACCCCGCCGCCCGGCCCTCGGGCCTACGATCAGCCGCCGACCTGCTGGTTGTAGCCGGCCACGATGTTCTCCAGGGCCTTGTCAGCCGTCTGCTGGCCGTTGATCGCCTTGCCGAGCTCCGTCTTGGTCGGGTCCTCGGTGAGGCTCTTGCCCTTCAGCACCCAGTTCGTCTGCGCGCCGCTGAAGTAGCCGGAGATCGGGGCGTAGAGCGGGATCGACTCGTTGTACAGCTTGTACGCCGCCTGCGCCGCAGCGGACTTGAAGGGGTACGTCGGGGTCAGACCGCTCTCGACCGGCAGGAAGCCGGACGCCTCGCACAGCGTCTGGTAGTGGGCCGGCTCGTACAGCCACGACAGGAACTTCGTCGCGGCGGCGGACGCGTCGGCGTTGTTGTTGAAGCCCACCGTCAGGCCGCCGCTGTTGACGTCACTGGCCTGCACCGGCTGGGCGGGAGTCGGAACACTCGCCCACTCGAACTTCTTGATGGTCTCCGCGAAGGCGGGAACCTGCCACACGCCGGACCAGTAGGCGACGACGTCACCGCTCTGGAACATGGCCGACGGGTCGGCGCCGCTGGTCCACACCGACTTCGGCATGGTCTTGTCGTCGTTCAGTCCGACGAAGTAGTTCACGGCCTTCTTGGTCGCCGCGTCCACCGAGAACTTGCCGGAGTCGTCCGCGTGGACGTACTGCCCGCCCATCTCGTAGACCATGGCGCGGAGCCTGGACGGCGACTGGTCGAACGTCAGGGAGTACTTGGCCTTGGCCTTCACGCGGACCTCGTCCGCCGCCTTGATGAAGTCGTCCCAGGTCCAGGTCGTCGCGGGCGAGGCCGGGAAGGAGACGCCTGCCTTCTCGAAGAGCGTCTTGTTGATGAACAGGCCGGACGCGGTGACGTCCGAGGGGATGGCCAGCACCTTCCCGGACGAGTCCTTCGCGAGGAAGTTGGCGTTGATCTTGTTGGTCGCGTTGTTGGCGATGGACTTGAGGTCGATCAGCTTGTTCGACCAGATCGGGTCCAGCGCCGGCACGGCCGCCACGTCGGGCAGGGAGTTCGCCTGCGCGGCGTTGTGCAGCTTCGTCGTGTAGCCGTCGTAGGGGATGTTGACGAGCTTGACGTTGACGCCGGATTCCTTCTTGTACTGCGCCACCACCTTCTTCCAGCCCGCGTCCTGCCCCGGAACCGTGGAGATCCAGAACGTCAGCGACTTGGACGTACCGCCCGAGTCCGACCCCCCACCGCAGGCGGAGAGCAGCAGGGCACCTGCCGTGGCAACGGCAGCGAGGGGAGCCAGGCGGCGCATACCGCCGCGGCCGAGTCGGCTGGAGCGCCGCACACCCACAGTGGTCATCTTCGATCCCTTTTTTTCGGTAGGGGACAGAGCACGGCGCCGATCGAGACGGCACGGGTGCAGTTTGCAGGAAAGTTTGCTTTCGGGGGGCGCAGCCTCGCCCGGCCGCGTCGTCCACGCGGGGCGGGATCCCCAGCCGTTCTGGCCGTCACCGCACGGGCACGCCCTCGTGCGGTTGCCGTACGTCGAGTACGGGCGGGAGGCTCGCCCCAAGTCGGCGTCCCGGCCGACCTAGAAAGCGCTTGTCCGGACATTGGCAGACCGAGTCCGAAACCGTCAATCCTTCTTCCCCGCCGCCTCGGTCACGGTTTGGACTCCTCTGGCGACCGCGAGCCGCGCCGCGCCCACCACGGTGCCGAGATCACCGACCTGACTGCTGACCACTTCGGTGGGCCAGCTCAGCCGCTCCAGCTCGGCCCGCACACCGGGCAGGAGCTGCGGATACGCGCCGGTACTGCCGCCCAGGACAAGCAGCCCGGGGTCCAGTACGGCGGTCACCGCGGCGGCCAGCCGGCCCACGTCCACCGCGTGCCGGTCGACGATCGCGCGGGCCGTGACGCCGCCCTGTCCGGCCAGCGAGAACAGCCGTTCGGCGGTACGGGGGCACGAACCGTCGGATTCCGGCCAGACCTCGGCGGCCCGGCGCAGCAGGGAGCGGGCGCCGATGTACTCCTCCAGGGCCTCGTGGCGGGGCTCCAGGTCGTCGTCCCAGGGGTAGGGCAGCCGGGCGAGCTCTCCGGCCGCACCGTTGGCCCCGGCCAGCACCTGCCCCCCCACGACGATTCCGAGACCGATACCGACACCGATCCGCAGATAGCCGAAGGTGTGCCGGCCGCGCGCCGCGCCCTCGTGCAGCTCGGCGAGCGCGGCGCAGTTGACGTTGTTCTCCAGGTGGACGGGCACCCCGGGCGGCAGCGCCACGGCCACCGCGTCGAAGACGGGTCCCGCCTTGGCGGTCGCCGGACGCACGGTGCCCTCCTCGGCGCGCGCGGTGACATCACCGACGGCCACGACGATGGTGCGCAGCGGAGCGTCGGCGGGGAGCGCGGACAGCGCTTCGCGCACCACGTCGGCGGCCTCCTCACGGGGACCGGTGGCTTCGGCGAGCAGGGTGCCGTCCAGGGCGCAGCCACGCACCCGGGTCAGGGCGGGGCCGAGGTCGACGGCGAGTACGGAGCCGGCCGCCGGACCGAGTCCGTACACGGCGGCGGAACGGCCCGTACCGCCGGAGGCGATGCCCGAGTGGGCGGCGAGCCCGGCGTTCTCCAGCTCCGCCACGGCGGAGGACACGGTCGGCTTCGACAGGCCCGCCAGTATCGCGAGCTGCGGCCGGGTGGCCGTGCCCGCCCCGGCCAGCACGGCGAACACCGCGCTCGCGCTCTCGGTCAGGCGGGGGGCCTTCGCCACGTCATGTTCCACAGTCTCCCCAAGGTCGAGGGCCGCACTCCCCCGGTAGCTCGATGTCGTGGGAGTGCGGCGATGGGATGCCCTGGTATCGCGGTTTCCCGCCGCGTTCCGGCCCGGTCGGTCCACCGCCGCTGTCGGGTGCGCGATACCTCTTGACACGCACTGTACTTCGTTAGTTAACTTCCTAACGAATGTCACGGTAGTCGCCTGCCGTGTCCGCTCAGAGGCCCGTCCCGGGGCTTCCCTAGCTCTTCCGTACATCAGGTTTTCCCTGCTCCAGGCACGGTTCGCCCACCGTCGCAGCCACAGTGCAACGACGTAAAGAGGATCCGTGCAGGACTCCCCCTTCCCGCGCCCGCTCGTCGTGGGCATCGACGTGGGCGGCACCAAGACGCACCTGCGCGCCTGCGCCGGGGACGATCTGACCGCCGATCACGTCCGCCCGAGCGCCGGCTGGCAGCCACACGATCCGGTGGCCGCCGCCGACTGGCTGTGCGCTCTGGTCGACGAGGCGCTGCCCGCGGGCGCCCGTCCCTCCTCGGTGGCCGTCGGCGCCCACGCCTGTGAGACGCCCCGGCAGTGCGAGGAGATCCGCTCCGTGCTCCAGGGGCGTCTCGGTGTGCCGTGTCTGGTCGTCGGCGACGCCGAACTGCTGGTCCCGGCAGCGGGACTGGACAAGGGTGTCGGGCTGGTCGCCGGCACCGGCTCGGTGGCCGTGGGACGGCGCCTCGACGGCACTCTCGTACAGGTCGGCGGCTGGGGCGCGGCACTCGGCGACGAAGGAGGGGCCGCGGGTCTCGTACGCGAGGCCGCGCGGGCCGTCTGGGCCGCCCATGACCGGGGCGAGGCGCCCGACACCCTCGCCGAGGGGCTCATATCCGCGTTCGGGGTGAGCGAAGTACCCGCCCTCGGCGCCGCGTTGGAGAAGGCCACCGACATCTCCGCGGAGTGGGGACGGCACGCTCCCGTGGTGTTCGAGGCCGTCGCGAGCGGCTCCCTGGTGGCCGGTGAGGTGGTCGCCGAGGGCGGCCGGTCCCTGGCGTCACTCGTGGTCCGGCTGGCCGAACGCGGGGTCCCCGTCGACGACGTGGTGGTCTCGGGCGGTACGGTGCTCGCTCAACCCGCCCTGCACGACGCACTGCTGGCGTCACTTGCCATACTCCTCCCCGGTGCCCGGCTACGGCCGTTGCGGGTGCCGCCGGTCGAAGGGGCCGTGGCGCTGGCTCGTTCACTCGCATGACAGTTCATGGCCGTCTCGTCGTCGCCGGACCATGGGCACCGGTACACGCTCCGGCCGTAGATCTTCGCTCGTACTCCCCGTACTGTGCGCTTCCTCCTCCGGAAACACACAACACACAGGCCGCATAAACCCCATGCGCCCCATGCGCCCCATGCGCACCTGGGGTACTGCCGTCCGCACGTCGTCACCCGGCCGCAGGGCCGAAGAACTCAAGAGAGGCATCGCATGCCGTCAGCAGCCGGGCACCACGCCACCCCGTCGGCCCGTGGCCGTGAACTCGCGGTCGACAGACGCAAGTTCCTCCGTACCTCCCTCGGCGCGTCGGCGGGTCTCCTCGCCGCGCCGACCGCCGTCAGCTGGCTGGCCGCGGCCGACGCGAAGGCCGCCACGCCTCTCGCGGTGGCGGCCGACGCGACGACCGCAACCGCAACCGCGCCTCTCGCGTTCGTCGACGACTACAGCACCAACATCGTCGCCAACTCGACGCCCGAGACCAACGCGGTCATCCGCGCCCTCGACGGCTTCGCCAAGGTGTGGAAGACCGGTGACGCCTGGAACACGGGCACGCCGCTGCAGCCCTCGGTCCTGCGCGCCAACGTGCGGTACAGCATCCAGCTCACCGGGCTGCGCACGGAGGCGCAGGCGAGGGAAGCGTTCGTCTACGACCGCCAGCACCAGAGCTACGCCGTCATCAACGGGCTGGGCCCGCTGGCCGAGTTGTACCGTTCGGGCGCCAAGGCGGTCACCTCGATCACCGCGGCCCCGCACAGCATCCCGGCGGCCAAGATCAACGACGCCGTCCCGGCCGGCGCGCCCGCGGGCTCCGCGCTGGGCGCCGGCTCGTACGACTCGGACCTCGGCCAGGTGGCCAAGCTCGTCGACACCGTGCGCGGGGACTTCACCTCCAGCAACCCCGCCAAGTACAGCTTCCAGTACCCGCGGCCGTGGCGGATGAACGAGGACAGCCAGGTCGTCGACACCGGATCGGTCGACGGACTCGGTTACCCGGTCTACGACTCCGATGTCGTCGTGGTGACGCAGCTGCTGCGGCAGCGCAGCGACGTCCCGGCCGAGGACGGCGGTTTCCCCAGCGGTCACACCAACGCCTTCCACCTGGCGGCCCTGGCGTACGCGTACGCGGTCCCGGAGCGCTTCCAGGAGATCGTGACCCGCGCCTTCGAGCTGAGCCACACCCGGATCATGTCCGGCATGCACTCCACGGTCGACGTCATCGGCGGCCGGATCATGGCCACCGCGCTGGCCGCCGCCGTGCTGTACAAGCCGGAGAACACCGCGCTCAAGGCCGCCGCGGTCAAGCAGGCCGCCGAGTACTTCCAGGCCAAGACGGGCACGACGGCCGACACGCTGTTCGCCTACGCGCACTCCGACGCCCAGGACAAGTACGCCGACCGGGCCGCGAACCTCGCCCTGGTCACGCCCAAGCTGACGTACGTCCTGAACCGGCAGGGCCGCTCCACGCCGCTGACCGTGCCGAAGGGCGCCGAAGTACTGCTGGAGACACGACTTCCCTATCTGACGGCGGACCAGCGCCGGGCGGTGCTGCGCTCGACCGCGCTGCCCTCCGGGTACGTCCTGCTCGACGGGTTCGAGCAGTGGGGGCGGCTCAACCTGTTCGCCGCGGCGGACGGTTACGGCTCCTTCGAGTCCGACGTGACCGTCACGCTCGACGCGGCGGCCCACGGCTTCGGTGCGGCCGACGCCTGGCGCAACGACATCGACGGCCGGGGCAGGCTGACGAAGACCGGCACCGGCAAGCTCACCCTGACCGGCCAGAACACCTACGCGGGCGGGACGGTCCTCAAGGCCGGCACGCTGGTCTCGGCCTCGTCCCACGCGCTGGGCCGCGGCGACGTCCGCGTGCAGGCCGGGACGCTGCGAGTGACCGAGTCGCTGCAGCTGCACGGCTCGTACGTCCAGGAGGCGGGAACGCTGGCGGTCACGCTGCGCAAGGACCGTCACAAGGAGGTCGTGACGGTGGCTCGACAGGTGCAGCTCGGGAAGGGCAACCTCCTGTCGCTGACCCTCGACGCCAAGAACCCGCCGACCGTGGGCAGCGTCGTCCCCGTCATAGCCGCTTCGGCGATCCATGGCCACTTCACCCGTGTCGTGGTCAACTCGGACAAGATCCGCGCCGTACCCGTCTACACGGCAAAGGGTCTGTCGGTACGACTCCTGAAGCGGTAATGCACGCTGCGGGGCGGGAGCTGATGCGAGAGTAGGGCCATGGCCCGGCTCCGGATCACTCCCGCCGCGCGGTCCGCGTCACCGTGGGGCGGACGATGACGCACGATCGGCACACGGTTCTCGACCTCAGGACTCCCCCGGACGTGGGGAGCCCGCCCGGCTCCGAGGCTCCGGAGGAGGTGCTCCCCGGTGCCGCCCCCGCCGCGCGGGGTACCCCGACCGGACGCGCGCGACTGCTCGCCCGTCTCAGACGCCACCGTCGTCCGCTGGTCCTGCTCGCCGTGGCCGTCCTGCTCCTCCAGATGGCCGTGGCGATGGTCACGACGGCGGTGGAGCAGACGCCCACCATCGACGAGCCTGTGTACGTCGGCACGGCGGCCGTCCATCTCCACGAGCGCAGCCTGCGCCTCAACCCCGAGCACCCGCCGCTGGGCAAGCTGATCATCGCCGCCGGGGTGGCCGCGGCCGATCCGCACTTCGACCGGGCCTATGTCGGCGACCAGAGCCATGTGGGCCGGCATCTGCTCTACGAGTCCGGCAACGACCCCTGGCGGCTGATGCTGTGGGCGCGGGCGCCGGTGATCGCGCTGACGCTGCTCTTCGGGTTGGTGGTGTTCGCCTTCGGCCGTGAACTCGCCGGTGCGGTCGGCGGGTTGGGGGCGCTCACTCTCTTCGCGTTCTCGCCGGACGTCATCGCGCACGGCTCGCTGGCCACGCTCGACGTACCGGCGGCCGGGTTCGTGCTGACGTCGGTGTGGCTGCTGTGGCGGGCGAGGTGGCGGCCCCGCCTGTATCTCCCGCTCGCCGGAGCCGCGCTCGGGGCTGCCGTGGCCACGAAGATGAACACCCTCGCCGCCGTCCCCGTGCTGCTCCTGCTGGCCGGCCTGTCGGTGTGGCGTGCCCGGCGCACGGCGGATCCGGGAGCACGGCTGAAGCTGCTCGCGCGGGCTGTCGCTGGCGCGGCCCTGGTGGCGCTGGTCACGGTGGCCGTCGTATGGGCGTCGTACCTCGCCGTCGATCCTCGGCTGCGCTGGACGCCGTCCCCCGGCGAGGTACCGGCCGTGCACGGGCTGCGGGGGCAGCTGACCGGCCTGCTGCCCTTCCCGGAGGCCTACCGCGACGGGATGCGGCTGCAGTTCGGCCTGGAGAACGCGCACTGGGAGGGCTTCCTCTTCGGGCGGCACTACGAGGGTTCCCTCTGGTACTACCTGCCGGCGGCGCTCCTGGTGAAGACACCGCTCGGCATGCTGGCGCTGTGGGCGGCGGGCACGGTCGCGTTCTTGAAGGTCCGTCAACTACGGCCCACCGCACCCTACTTGCTACTTCCGGCGGCGGTGCTGCTGGCCGCGGCCATGGCCGGGCAGCGGGACTTCGGGGTGCGCTACGCCATCTTCGTGCCGATGTTCGGGGCGGTGGCGGCGGTCGGTGTGCTCGCGCTGCGGCGCCGGTGGGTGCCGGTCGCGGCGGCTGGGCTGTTGGCGTTCGTGGCGGTCAGTTCGCTGCGGACGTTCCCGTTCTATCTGCCCTACTCCAACGAGGCGTTCGGCTCAACCACGAAGACGCACGAGCGGCTGCACGACTCCAACGTCGACTGGGGCCAGGACCTGGGACGGCTCGCGGACCGGCTGCGGGACCGGTACGCGGGGCAGCGGGTCTGGCTGGTCTACAAGGGCAGCGGGGTGCCGTCGCACTACGGGATCCACGCGTCCGATCCGCGCGGCCGGCCCGAACGGAAGGTGCGCGGAGTGCTGGTGGTGTCGGACTCGTCCGTCGCCAAGGCGCGGGGTCGACTGGCACGCCTGATCCACAGCAGCCACGAGGTCGACGAGGTCGGCCACTCGATCACGATCTTCCGCAGGTGAACGGTGAGCTATGTTGAGTCGCTGTGGGAGACGAACGAGGCACATCGGTGCCATCGCTGCAGCAGGCACGCGCCCAGGCATCCGCGATCACCTCGGGCAAGACCGCCCCGGAGGTGGAAGCGGCGCCGACCTCCAGGCTGCGGGAGTTGTTCGACGGGCCCCGGCTCTCCCCCGGACAGCGGCGCATCGCGCAGTATCTGATCGAGCACATCACCGAGGCCGCCTTCCTGTCGATCACGGACCTGGCGGACCGGGTGGGCGTGAGCCAGCCGTCGGTGACCCGGTTCGCGGCGGCCGTCGGCTTCAGCGGCTACCCCGCGCTGCGCGAGAGGCTCCAGGCCATCGCGCTCAGCACCCTCGCGAGCGCGCCGGGCACGGCGGAGGAGAACCGGAGCAACGAACTCCAGGCGGCCGTGGACGCCGAGATCGCGAACCTGGAGAACCTGCGGCGCGACTTCGCCGACCCCGACCGGGTGATCGAGGTGGGCCGGAGCCTGTCGCGCTCGACTCCGCTGACCGTGCTCGGCCTGCGTATCTCCGGGTCGCTGGCCGAGTACTTCGCCTACGCCGCCCGACGTATCCACCCCGACGTACGGCTGGTGACCCGGGGCGGCAGTGTCGCCTACGACGCGGTCCTCCAGTCGCGGGAGGCCGGGGGCACCTGGGTGCTGGCGTTCTCGATGCCCCGGCACGCACAGGAGACGCTCACCGCGGTGCGGGTCGCCCGGCGGGCCGGGCTGCGGGTGGCCCTGATCACCGACCTGGCCCTCGGTCCGCTGGCCGACGAGGCCGACGTCACCTTCGCCACCGGCACGGGCTCCCGGTTGGTGTTCGACTCGTACGCCGGGCCCGCGGTGCTGTCGGCGGCACTGCTCCAGGCCATGACGGACGCCGATCCGGAGCGGACACAGGGGCGCCTGGAGGACTACGAGCAGAGCGCCGACCTGCACCAGTTCTTTCTCCGGGACTGAATCGGCAGCCTGTGCCCTCGTACGGGTCGTATGGGTGTTCATCCCGTTTTGTGCATGAATTTTTTCATACTTCTTGCAAAGCGGACGGTATATATAAATACTGCTCACGGATCGCGTCCCGGTGGGACTCCGGAACACGATCCGCGCCTGCGCACCCGCTGCCGCCGTCTCCTACCCGCGTCGGCGCCGCGGGTGTCCGGACGGGTGTCGCCTGCGCGAATGCCCGTTGCGGCCCCGGCCATCCCCTGGGCCGGGGCCGCTGAATCCCGTCGCACCACCCTGTCGACGCCGCACTCCCGGAAGCGATGAACCATGCCCATGACGTCCACGATGACCACACGGATCAGCCCGGACTGGCCCTGTCAGGTCAAGATCCCCGGCAGCTACGACTGGGAGCGCTCGGCGGTCAAGTGGCTGCGCGAGCTCGTGCCGACGCGCTACGCGGGCTACCCCACGCTGATCCGCCACCCCGTCCTGCTGGCCCGCCACGCGCACATCCAGGTCCAGCACGAGATCCGCGTAGCCCGCACCGCCCTCCAGACGGCCCGCGCCGACCTGCCCGGCCTCGGCCTGAGCGAGTCGGTCATCGAGCACACGATCAAGATGTACGCCGCCGAGGTGCTCCAGATCCAGCACATCGCCCGCAGCATCCGCGCGGTCACCCAGGCCCTGGTCGACGCCCACGCCGCCCGCTGAGCCCGCCCGCCTGCGTACCTGGCCGGCCGTCCGTCACCAGGGCGTTCAGGACGCCGTACGGGACTCCAGGTCCTTGCGCGTGTCGTCACCGTAGACGCCCGACTCGTCGCCACGGATGCCGTACCAGAGCTGGAAGCGGGCCACGGCCTCGGTGAGGGCGGTGTCGTAACTGCCGCTCGTGGCGCCGTGGGTGTAGACGTCCGGGATGCGCAGCAGACGTTCCTGCAGGTCCGTCACCTCGGGGCCGCTGGCCCCCTCACGCAGGGTCCCCGGGCCGTCCGGGTCTGCCGCGACGGGCGCCGACGGGGCGGGAGTGGTGGCCGGGGTGACCGAGGGCGCAGGCCGGACCTCGTCGCCCTCGGCGCTGCCCGGGAGCAGCAGGGCCGACCCGAAGCCGACCAGGGCCGCCGCGCCGACGGCGACCACGACAGCGGCCCGGCGCAGGTTCGGGCCGAACCCGAAGCCCCTGTCGGTGCGTTCCGCGCGATTGACACGTCGGCGGCGGGACACGGGGGGCAACTCCTGCGTCGTGTCCTCGGCGCCGGGAGCCGGGCGGGGCGCGGGCCGGGGCAGGGGCACGGACTCGTAGCCCTCCGGGATCCCGGACATCGCCTCCGCGTGCTCCCGCATGAGCTGCGCCAGTGACTCGGTGCGGCGACGACGCACCACGCGCGTCGGCTCCAGGGGTCGGCGGCCTTCCGGCCGGCCTGGTGCGGGCGGTGTCGACACTCTGCTCCCCTTCACATTCCCAGCGTTCTCCTGCGTACGACTTCGTACGAGCCGCGTACGGCAAGGCCGTTGGCTCCGTGAAGTGATACGCGTTCAGATGCCACCGGGTTCAGTGCGGCGGGCAGAGGTTGCGGGAAGTCCGGCGTCCGGCACCGCCTCAGCTCAGGCCGGCCCGCTCGACGAAGTGGTCGAGGTGGTCAGGCGCCGGGCGCAGCAGGCCGTCGCGGACCGCGAGGGCGGTGGCCTCGGCGCGGGAGGCGGCGCCGGTCTTGCGCAGCAGATGTTCGATGTGGCTGTGGACGGTCCGCGGGGACAGGAACAGCGCCTGTGCGATGGCCTGGTTGGTCTGTCCGGTGGCGGCCCGCGTGAGCACTTCCAGTTCGCGCGGGCTGAGCCCGTACGGCAGTTCGGTCGGTGTCTCGTGGACCAGTACCGCCTCCGCCGGGCCGGCCATACCCGGGGCCGTGATGTGCCGGTGCAGGGAGACGCGGTACCAGGTTCCGTCGAGCGGCCACAGCAGCCGCAGCCGTCGGCCGCCCGTCCCGGCGAAGGCACGCAGCAGGGGACGGAACTCCTCGTCCGCCGCCACCCGGGCGCGCTCCCGCCCCGGCAGATCGACGCTGCCGCCCTCGGAGACGAGGCTCGCCGCGCCCTCGGCCGGCAGTCCGTGCAGGTCGCCGGTGTGTGCCGTCGGGTCGACGAGCGCTCCGAGCGCGGGGATGACGGAGGCGAGAAGGTGACGGGCCTCGGTGTCGTAGGCGTCCGCGTCGCGGGTCGAGAGGTTGATCAGGCCGACAAGTCGTCCGTCGTGCCGGAGCGCTCCGGTCATGGCGTCGCGCAGACCGGCCGGGCGGACCCGCTCGGCGTAGAACCAGCCGTGCCGGAAGCGCTGGCCGGGGTCGTCGGCGTCCTCGGAGATGGAGGGCGGCATGTCCTGGCGGACGACGTTGCGGTACCAGGGGGTGTCGACGAACTCGGCGGCCATCGCCTGCGAGTTCTCGGCGGTGTAGCCGATGCCGGCGACCTGGACGTGCTCGCCGGTCAGCGGGTCGATCGACAGCAGGGTCGCCAGGTCGAGGGGCAGCGCCCGGCCGAGTTCCTCCAGGGCCTGGGAGCACGCCGACACGGTGTCGCGCTCGCGCGTGAGCATGCCGATGCGGGTGGCCGCCGCGATCTGGTGGTGGCTGAGCATGCGCGCCTCCGGGAGCTGCCCGGGTGTCATCCAGCAGCGAAGTCGTTTGGCCCCTAACGTAGGGCCGCACCCCGCGCCGGGCAAGACGTTCGCCGCGACGTGACCGGATCGGTCCCGACCGGACCGCCGGGGTGGATCACGGAGGGCGCGGGGTCGGGACGGGGGCGGGACGGGGTCGGTATTTGTACGGATGGTGCTGCGGGGCGCGGGGGTCTTTTCTGGTCGGCACGGCCGGTCCTCGTGACCGGAAGCGTCACCAGCCCCTTGCCGCACCCCTCGCAGCCCGCCCCCGACGGGCACCTTCCCTGGGAGAGCACCGCCATGATCACATCCCCGTTCGCCGACTCCGCGGCCTCGCGCAGACAGTTCCTCGCCTGGTCCGGCGCGGCCCTCTCCCTCGCCGCCGCGGGCTGTTCGGCACCCGGCAGCAGCGCGGCGGCGTCGGGGCAGAATGCCGCCGCCAAGGGGTCCGCCGAGCCCCTGGCAAAGATCGGCCTGGACTATCCGTTCACCCAACTCCCGCTCTACGCGACGCTGGTGAAGCTCTCCACGGCCGCCGCGAAGAAGCACGGGGTCTCCCTGCTGACGACCAGCGACGGCAGCAGCCCCGACACCCAGGCGACCAACCTCAACACCTGGGTCGCCCGCAAGACACCCGCGATCGTGTCGTTCCCCATGGTCTTCGAGGCCACCGAAACGATCGCCAAGGCCGCACTGGACGCCGGACTGATCTGGGTGACGTACGGCGGCACGCTCGAGAACCAGAGCGCCGACATCCGGTTCAGCTTCCGGGAGGGCGGCGCCCTGCTCGGCGAGGCGGCGGCCAAGTGGGCGCTGGAGAACCTGGGCGGCAAGGGCAAGATCGCCTTCCTCACCGACAGCACGATCGAACTGGGCCGCGAGCGCACCAAGGGCATGGTCGACGCCTTCACCAAACTGGCGCCGGGCGTCGACGTGGTCGCCCAGGAGCAGGCCATCGACCCGGACACGGGTCTGACGAGGACCAAGGCCATCCTGGCCAAGCATCCCGACCTCAACCTGGTGCTCGGGGTCACGGACGCGTCGGCGTACGGCGGCTACAAAGCCCTGGAACAGACGGGACGGGCGAAGGACGACGCGAAGACGTTCGTCGGCGGGCAGGACGGCGCGGCGCCCTCGCTCCTCGCGATCAAGGCGGGCACGTTCTACCGCGCCTCGGCCGCACTCGCCCCGCAGGACATCGCGAACGCCATCGTGGACGTGCCGCTCGCCGTCGCCGCGGGCAAGGCCGACCCCGGCGTGGAGGTGCCGATAACGCTCGTCGGCCCCCGGGACACGGCGAAGATCGACGCGCTGCTCGCCCAGAACGGCTAGGGGACCGTCATGACGGAGGTGAGTCTCCGGATCCGCGGACTGACCAAGTCCTTCGGCGGGGTCCGGGCCCTGGACGGCGTGGACCTGACCGTGCCGATGGGACAGGTCCACGCCCTCCTCGGGCACAACGGCGCCGGCAAGTCCACGCTCATCAAGTGCCTGGGTGGGGCCTACCCGCCGGACGCGGGCACGATCGAGGTCGGCGGGCGGGCGTACGAGCGGCTGAGCCCGCGCGAGTCGATCGCGGCGGGTGTGGCGATCATCTTCCAGACACTGAGTGTGGTCGACGCACTCACCGTCTCCGAGAACATCTTCCTCGGCCAGGAATGGACGCGGTACGGCCGGATCGACCGACGCGCCCAGGAACAGGTCGCCACCGGACTCCTGGAACGCGTGGCGGCGACCTGCTCACCACGCGACCGGGTCGGCGAACTCCCCATGGGGCAGCGCCAGTTGGTGGAGATCGCCAAGGCGCTCAGCCGCAGCGCCTCGGTCCTGGTCCTCGACGAGCCGACCGCCGCCCTGTCCACCGCCGAGAGCGACGCCCTGGCCGAGCGGGTCGAGGACCTGCGCACCCAGGGACTGGCCATCGTCTACGTCACCCACCTGCTGGCGGAGGTCGAACGCCTCGCGGACGCGGTCACCGTCCTGCGGGACGGCCGGGTCGCCCATCACGCGGTGGGCACGGGTCAGCGCCGGCGGGACCTGGTCGCCGCCATCGCCGGACGACCGGCCGACACGCCCCCCGAGGGCCGGCCGGCCGAAGCCGTGGCCCCCGGTCCCGATCACGGTTCCGACACCGACACCACACCCCGCGCCACGGCCTCCCCCGCCGGTCCATCGGCGCGGGGTGTGGGCTCCTCCTCCGGTGGCCTGGTTCTGGAGGGCCTGCGGGGCCCCGGCTTCGGGCCCGTCACCCTCACCGTGGGCAGCGGTGAACGGGTCGGGCTGTACGGGCTCATCGGTTCCGGTCGTACGCGCATCCTGGAGACCCTGTACGGCAGGCGCCGCGCTTCCGGCGGCACCGTGCGGGTCGGTGACCGAACCGTCGCAGCCGCCCGCCCCGGCGACGCGCTGGCCGCCGGGATCGCCCTCGTCCCGGCGGACCGGCGCAGACAGGGACTGTTCCCCACGCTGAGCGCCCGGGACAACGCGCTGCTTCCCGCGGTGCGCCCGCTGTCCCGGTACGGCGTACGGGCACTCGGCGCCGAGCGGCGGGTGTTCGAGGCGCTGGCCGGTGCGGTGGGCCTGCGTCCGGCACGGCCCCGGCTGCCGGCTGCCTCGTTCTCCGGCGGGAACCAGCAGAAACTGGTCCTCGGCCGATGGATCAACGACACCCGGGACATCCGCGCACTGCTCCTCGACGAGCCGACCCAGGGCGTCGACGTGGGTGCCCGGCAGGAGATCTACCGCGTCGTGCGCTCCCTCGCCGCCGACCGGGGCACGGCCGTGCTGTTCGCCTCCAGTGACCCGGAGGAGATCGTCGCGCTCGCCGACCGGTGCCTCGTCGTCGCCGGGGGCCGGGTCGTCGGCGAGTTGTCCGGAGCCGGACTCACGGAGGAGGCCCTGCTGTCGGCCGTGCACGACGCCTCCGACGCGTCGGACTCCTCCGGCCTCTCCTACCCCTCCGACAATTCGGACGCCCCACCCGCACACCAGCAGTCCGTCCCCGCCGAAGGAGCAGTATGACCACCGCCGACTCCGTCCTCGTGCGCCCGCGCGCCCTCGCCGCGGGCGGTCTCGGCACCGTGCGGCGGCATCCGCTGATCCTCGTGCTGGCCGTGATGGTGCTGGTGTTCCAGGTGTCGACAGGGAATTTCCTCGACCCGGCCAACCTGCGTGGGATCGCCACCGACGCGGCCACCCTCGCCATCGTCGCCGTGCCCCTCGCACTGCTGGTGATCAGCGGGTATCTCGATCTGTCCGTCGGTTCGACGCTCGCCCTGGGCGGGCTGGTCGCCGGGTGGCTGGCCGGGCAGGGGCAGTCGCCGGTCGTCGCCGTGCTGGGCGGACTGGCCGCCGGGGCCGCGGTCGGTGCGGTGAACGGGGTGCTGTGCTGCTACTTCGGGCTGTCGGCGTTCATCGTGACGCTGGGCATGCTGACCGCCGTACGAGGGTTCGCGCAGCAGCTCTTCCCGTTGCCGCTCAGCGGGTTCGGCTCCGGGTTCGCCTGGCTCGGCGGGTCGCGGATCGCCGGGATCGCGGCGCCGGTCGTCATCGCCGCGGTCGTGCTGTTCGCCGGGGCCCTGTTCCTGGCACTCACACCGGCCGGGCGGCATGTCTTCGCGATCGGTGTCAACCGGGAGGCCGCGTATCTGTCCGGAATCAGCATCCGGCGTACGCCCTTCACGCTCTTCGTCGTCACCGGGGTGGCCGCCGCGCTCGCCGGGGCGATCAAGGCGTCGGTGCTGGACAGCGCGGTCGCCGGGACCTCGGGTGCAGGGTTCGAGCTGACGGTGCTGACCGCCGTGCTGCTGGGCGGGGTCGCCTTGACCGGCGGTTCCGGGTCGGTCCTGGGAGTGCTGCTCGGCGTGCTGTTCCTCGGCAGCCTGCAGAACGGGCTGACACTGCTCGACGTGCCCACCTTCTGGCAGCAGATGGCACAGGGGACCGCGCTGGTGGCGGGCGCCGCGCTCGCCCACTTCGCGCCCCGGTCGGCCGGTTCGGCGCGGTGAACCCTTCCGTCGGTCTCTCGGGTGTGAACGCGGTCAACACGCCCAGGGCCGCCAACACCATTGACGCCACCAACACCGTGAACCCTGTGAACTGCGTGAAAGAGGTTTCCGCGTGAGCGACACCGCTCCCACCCTGATCCTGACCGGCGGTCAGGTCCTCACCGTCGACGGCGACTTCACCGTGGCGGAAGGCATCGCCGTGTGCGGCCGGGACATCGTCGCCGTCGGGACCGACGCCGAGGTGCGCGCACTCGCCGGACCGGACACCCGCGTCGTCGAACTGGACGGCCGTACGGTCCTGCCCGGCATCAACGACTCGCATCTGCACGGGGCCGCATACGGCATGACGAAGCCGCCCTTCGCCCTCGACGTCGGCCATCCCACGGTCGGGTCGATCGCCGACATCGTCGGAGTCGTCGATCGAGCGGTGCGGGAGGCACCGGCCGGTGAGTGGGTGGTCGGGCTGGGCTGGGACCCCGGGTATCTGGCGGAGTGTCTCGCCGATCCGCGGCGGCTTCCGCACCGCGAGGACCTGGACGCGGTCGCGCCGGACCACCCGGTCTGTCTGACCGACTTCTCCTCGCACATGGCGTGGCTCAACAGTGCGGCGCTGCATGCGTGCGGCATCGACGCGGACAGTGCGGCGCCGGGCGGCGGCGTCGTCGACCTGGGCCCGGACGGACAGCCCACCGGCATCCTGCGCGAGGCCGCCCAGGGGCTCGTGCAGGCCGGGCTCCCCTCCCCCACCGTCGCCGAGCGACGCCGGGCCATCCAGGGAGTGGTCCGTGAGCTGCACTCGCGCGGGATCACCAGTTACACAGAGCCGGGTCTCGGGCCGGGCGGTGCCGGGACCTTCTTCGGCGGGCTGAGCACCGACAACTGGACGGCGTACGCCGAACTGGCGGCGGAAGGTGAGCTGGACGCCCGGATCAGCGTGCTGCTGCTTCCCGCGCCGATGGGCGGTTCCGCCGACGACGTGCGCAAGGGGCTGGCCGAGCTGCGCCGGCCGGAGTCGGCCGATCCCCGGCTCCTCAACGCCATCGGTGTGAAGATCTTCGCCGACGGGGTGCCGCCGAACCGTACGGCCTGGATGAACGACCCGTATCCCGAGGGCGGCCACGGCGCACTGTGTGTGCACGGGGCAACGCCCGCGCTCCAGGTGGACGAACTGCGCGAGATGATCCGGGTCGCGCACGAGGCCGGTTTCCAGCTGGGGGTGCACGTCACGGGTGACCGGGCGATCGACACCGTGGTCGACGCGTTCGTCGACGCCGAGACCGCTTCGCCCCGCGCCGACGCCCGGCACTACGTCATCCACGGCGACTTCATCGGCCCGGACAGCCTGGCGAAACTGGCGGCGCACGGGTACGGGGTCAACATGAACCCCGGCATCAAGTGGACCATCTCCGATCTGATGGACGAGGTCGTGGGACCCGTGCGGTCGGCGTACCAGTGGCCGGTGCGGTCGGCGGTCGAGGCCGGGGTTCGGGTGTGCGCGAGTTCCGACGCGCCGATCACCACGCCGGACTGGCGCCAGGGTGTGGCCGCGATGCTGCTGCGCGAGTCGAAGGCCAGCGGCCGGCCCAGCGGTCCCGAGCAGTGCGTGACGCTGGCCGAGGCGCTGCGTGCCTACACGGCCACCCCGGCCTGGCAGGACTTCGCCGACGACTGGAAGGGCACCATCGAGCCGGGCAGGGTCGCCGACCTGTGTGTGCTGGACCGGCCGCTGCTGGACATCGACCCGCACGACATCACCGAGGTCGAGGTGGACCTCACGGTGTTCGACGGGCGGGTGGTGTTCGAACGAGGGTGAGCGTTCCACCGGTCGGGCGGTTCATCGTCCGCTGGACCGGTGGGGCTTGTCGCGCAGTTCCCCGCGCCCCCGGCAAATGGGCCGCCGCCCCGTACCCCGTACTCCCCTGGGGTCCGGGGCGGCTCCGACCTGCGCGAGTTCACTCAGTTGCGCCGGGCCGCTTTCACCAGCGCGTCGAAGAGGGCCTGTTGGGCCGGGTCCTCGTGGGCGGTGTCCTCGGGATGCCACTGGACGGCGGTGAACCAGCCCCGGGTGTACGGGAGTTCGAGTGCCTCGATCGTGCCGTCCATCGCCGTCGCGGTGACTTCCAGACCTGTGCCCGGGTGGTCGACGCGCTGATGGTGGTAGCAGGACACCTCAGCCTTCTCGACGCCGACGACCCTTGCCAGCAGCGAGCTCTGACGGATCGTCACCGGGTGGACGACGTGCCGGTGTTCGCGCTCCGGTCCGCCCATGTCCTGGTGCAGGGTGCCGCCCAGGGCGACGTTGACGACCTGCAGGCCGCGGCAGATCGCGAGCAGCGGGACACTCGATTCCAGTGCGCTGCGGGCGACTTGGAGGTCGAAGGTGTCCTGGAGGTCGTCGACGTCGTACACCGTGTCGTGGGTGTCGGCGGCGCCGTAGAGGTGCGGGGCGAGATCGCCGCCGCCTGGGAGCAGGACACCGTCGAAGCGGGCGAGGCGGGCCGCCACGTCGCTGTCGGCCGGATGGATGCTCGCCGGTTCGCCGCCCGCCCGCCAGACCGCCTCGATAAGGGCGCGGGCGTTGACCTCGGCGGCGTGGCGCAGCGCGGACGTGGAGGTGGCGAAGCGGGCCGGGATCGCGATGAGCGGCCTCGCTCGCGTCGTCACAGCTGGATCCAGGTGGTCTTGAGCTCGGTGTACTTCTCCAGGGCGTGCGCGGACTTGTCGCGGCCGTTGCCGGACTGCTTCATGCCGCCGAAGGGGACGGTCAGGTCGCCCTCCTCGTAGCAGTTGACCCAGACCGTGCCGGCCTTCAGCGCCCGCGAGACCTGGTGGGCGGTGGTCAGGTCCGAGGTCCACAGGCCGGCGGCGAGGCCGTACTCGGTGGCGTTGGCCAGCCGTACCGCCTCGTCGACGTCGTCGAAGGTGAGGACGGACAGGACCGGGCCGAAGATCTCCTCACGGGCGAGGCGCGCGCCGGGGCCGACCCGGTCGAAGACGGTCGGCTCCAGATAGGTGCCACCGGTGCTCTCCAGAACGCGGTTGCCGCCGGTGCGCAGGCGCGCGCCCTCCTCCCTGCCCGTACCGATGTGGTCGAGTACGCGGTCCAGATGGGCTTGCCCGACCAGTGCGCCCATCTCCGTGGCGGGGTCGAGCGGATCACCGACGCGCAGTTCGCGCGCCCGGCGGACGATCGACTCGGTGACCTGCTCGGCGATGGAGGAGTGGACCAGCAGTCGCGAGGGCGCGGTGCACATCTCGCCCTGGTTGAAGAAGATGCCCCAGGCGGCGGTGGCGGCGGCCTTCTCCAGGTCGGGGGCGTCGGGAAGGATGATGTTGGGTGACTTGCCGCCCAGCTCCAGCCAGACGCGCTTGAGGTTGGAGTTCGCGGAGTAACGCAGAAAGTGACGACCGACAGCCGTTGAACCGGTGAACGCCAGTACGTCGACGCCGGGGTGGAGCCCGAGCGCGCGTCCGGCTCCCGGACCGTCTCCGGCGACGACGTTGAGGACGCCCGGCGGCAGCCCGGCCTCGGTGCCGAGCCGGCCGAGAACGAGGGCGGACAGCGGGGAGTTCTCCGAAGGCTTGAGGACGACCGTGCAACCGGCGGCGAGTGCCGGGGCGACCTTCCAACTGGCCAGTGTGAGCGGGAAGTTCCAGGGGACGACCGCTCCGACGACACCGGCCGGTTCGCGAGTGACGAGGGCGAGCGCGTCGGGTGCGGTGTGCGGGGCCTCGTCAGTGAGTTTGTCGGCCAACTGGCCGTACCAGCGGAAGGTGTTGATGGCGGCGCGCAGTTCGATGTCGTGCGCGTCCGTGATCGGCTTGCCCATCTCAAGGGTCACCGTCAGGGCGAGCGACTCGCGCTGTTCTTCGAGGAGTTCGGCGAGCCGCAGCAGGACCCTGCCCCGTTCGGCGGGCGCGAGGCGCGGCCAGGGTCCGGTGTCGAAGGCCCGGCGGGCGGCGGCCACGGCGGCGTCCACCTCGGCGGGGCCGCCGTCGGCGACCTCGGTCAGCACCTGACCGTCGCGCGGCGAGACGACGGCGAAGGTGACACCGCCGCCGGGTTCGTCCCTGCCGTCGATGTGGTGTGCGCCGTACACCACGGGCGCCTTGGCTCGGCGGAGCCACTCGTCGTGGGTGACAGGCGACATGCGGGCCTCCAGAACAGATGGATGGGTGGGTGGGCGGGGAGCGAGCGGTCGAGAACGCGAGTGAAGGCCTCCGGAGCGGCCGGAGCCGCTCCGGAGGCGGGCGCGTGGCCGGATCAGGCGTCGGCAGCCGGTACCCGCGGGCGGGTCAGCCGGGCGGTGACGAGACCGAGTGCCATGACGGCCGGGACGGTCAGCTCCAGCCACAGGGCGGTGCCGCTGTCGCCGCCGATGAGGGTGGTGAAGTTGTCGAGGATCAGCCAGACCGCGCCCGCGACGGCGACCGTGGCCAGGGCGGGGGCGATCAGCGTGTTCCACAGGCGTGTGTCGAGGCGCTCGCGACGGAAGAAGACGACCACGGACACCGAGGTCAGCAGGTACAGGAGCATCATCCCGAGGACGGCGACACCGCTGAACCAGGAGAAGAGCGTCAGCACGGGGTCCTTGCCCGCGAAGGCGAACGGCACCACCAGGGCCACCGCGACGGCCGTCTGTACGCAGCCCGCCAACCAGGGCGAACGGCGGCTGTTGAGCGTGCAGAGGCGGCCGGGGAGCAGTCCGTCGCGGCCGAGCGAGAAGAGATAGCGGTTGGCCGAGTTGTGGAAGGTCAGGAGGCCGGCGAAGAGAGAGGTGGCCAGCAGGACGGGCAGGACGTCGCCCACCCAGTCGCCGAACTCGGCGGCGATCGGGGCGAAGACGAACGCCGTCGAGTCCCCGCTCTCCAGCGCCTGACCCGCCGCCGCGACAGCCTTCGAAGCGCCGTGCGCGGAGACGAGCATCCAGGAGGTCAGCGCGAAGAAGCCGACGACCACGACGATCGCCAGGTAGGTGGCCCGCGGGACGGTCTTCTTCGGTTCGCGCGCCTCTTCCCCGTAGATCGCGGTGGCCTCGAAGCCGAACATGGACGCGAGGGCGAACATCACGGCCACGCCCGGCGCGCCCTGGGTCACCGCGCTCGGCGAGAAGGTCTCCGAGATCCCGAGCCCCTCCGGCCCGCCGCCCTTGAAGAGGGTGACCAGGCTGAAGACCAGCAGGATGCTGAACTCGGCGATGACGAAGACAGCCAGCAGTTTGGCGCCCATGTCGATGCCGGTGGCGCCGAGCAGCTGCACGAGGGCCATGGTGGCCAGCGACCACACCCACCAGGGCAGGTCGAGTCCCGTGTGGGCGCTGACCAGGCCGTTGACGATGGCGCCGTACAGCCCGTACATGGCGGCCTGGATGGCGCAGTACGCGAAGAGCGCCACGCCCGCGCTGCCGGCGCCGGTGGTCCGCCCGAGGCCTTTGCCGATGTACGTGTAGAAGGCGCCCGCGTCGACGACGTGCCGGCCCATGGTGACGAAGCCGACGGCGAAGAGCAGGGTCACCACGCCGACCAGCACGTAGGCGCCGGCCGTGCCGGGACCGTTGCCGATCGCGACGGAGATGGGGACCGATCCGGCGATGCCGGTGAGCGGCGCCTGGGCGGACAGGACGAGGAAGAGGATGCCCAGCACGCCGAGGGCGTTGGGCTTGAGCTTGCCTGCGGTGGATGCGTCCCGCGCGGTCTGCTCTGGGGAGACCGTCTGACTGTCCACTCGGATCACCTGCCAAGGGAAGAGGGAGGATCGTTTCAGGCCAAACGAGTTGCCTCATGGTGGGGTGGAACTATCCGTTTGGCAAGGGGTCCGGCGCGGTGATTCCGGCACCGACGGGATTTCTTACACAGTCGAAATCCACGGCCGAGATCCACGGCCGAGATCCACGGCCGAGATCCACGGCCGAGATCAGCCGGAGACGGCTCAGGCCTCGCCGTCGCGGTCGGCGGCCAGGAGACGCAGGACGTTGCGCAGCTCGTCGAGGGCGTCCTCGATGATCTGGCGCTCGCCGAACACGAGCTGGTGCAGGACCAGGCCCTCCAGCGTGGCGAAGACCATGCGGGACAGGCCCTCGCCGACCGTCCCGGGCAGCAGTTGGGCCAGCTCGCGCCGGGTGGCCTCGAAGTACTCGTTGTCGTACAGCGCGCGCAGGTGCGGGAGCAGTTCGGGCTTGCGGCGGGACTCCAGGAGCAGTTCGTACTGGAAGGCCTGGAGGTCGGGGCCGCTCTCCACCATCTCCGTCAGCCCGGCCGAGAAGTCGGCCGCCCTGCCCGTACCGGTTTCGAGGTCGCTGCTGGTCAGGGAGGAGCGGATGGCGTGGGTGAGGGCTTCCTCGATCAGCGCGTCGCGCGAGCCGAAGTGGTGCACGACGAGCCCGTGCGTGACGCCCGCCTCCTCGGCGACCGCCCGGTACGTGAGCTTGCGGAGCCCGCCGCGGGCCACCACGCGTACGGCGGCGTTCAGCAGGGCCTCGCGGCCGGCACCGTAGGTCACGCGCTTGCGGGGGCGGCGCGGGGCGGCGGGCTCGGTCATGACCGTGACCCTACCCGTGACCATGGTCAACGCCGGGGCGCCCGGATGCCGCGGAACTCCCAGTCGCCGCCGAGCGCGGTGGACAGCACCTCCTCGGACTCGGTGGGCTGCGCGCCGACGTCGGTCCGGACCGGGGTCGGCCCGGTGACGATGTGGTTCGTCAGCCGTCCGAGCCCCTCCACCTCTACCTCGACGACGTCGCCGGGCTGGACGGGCCGGGAGTTGGCGGGCGTACCGGAGAGCAGGACGTCGCCCGGGTGGAGGGTGATGGTGCGGGCGATGTCGGCGACGAGGTAGTGCATGTCCCACTCCATCTCGTCCGTCGAACCGTTTTGCACGACCTCGCCGTTGACGTACGTGCGCAGGTACTTGCCGTGGAAGTCCCAGTCGGTGACGAGGCCGGGGCCGAGCGGGCACAGCGTGTCGGAGCCCTTGACCCGGAGCATCGAACCGGCGTCGGTGTCACGGAAGTCGTGCAGGCCGTAGTCGTTGGCGACGGTGTACCCGGCGATGTACTCCCCCGCCTCGGCCTGCGAGATGTTCCGCGCGGTCTTCCCGATGACGATGGCGACCTCGCCCTCGTAGTTGAGCCACTTGCAGCCCTCGGGGCGGACGACGGCGCGCCGGTGCGAGTTGAGTGAGGAGGTCGGTTTGTGGAAGTAGGTGGGCGTGGGCGTCAGTTGGATCCGGAACTCGTCCACGCGGCTGCGGTGGTTGAGATGAACGGCGACGACCTTGGACGGCACGACGGGAGGCAGATGCTGCGCCTCCCCCGTCTTGACCCGGCGACCGTCCCCGGCGACGAGTTCGTCACCGTCGACGGTGACCTGGACAGCGGCGCCGTCGAGGAGAATGCGGCGGTATTCGGGCATGTCAGGGCTCCTGTACGGGGGTTCGGGGCGCGGTCCAGCCACCAGTCGGGCGGTCGAACCACAGGTGGACCTGGCCGGTGCCGACGGAGTTCTCGTACTCGCCGTACTGGCGGGCGGGTGCGGTGCAGGCCTGCTCGCCGAGGGCGCCGGCCAGCATCAGGTAGTGGAAGAACTTCGCCTCGGGCTTGTGCTTCCAGAACTCCGGCATGGTGTCGAGGACTTGGTCGTGGCGGCCCTCCTTGAACCAGGCGATGCGCTCCTCGTCGGCGGCGCGGGCCTCCGGCGTGAAGATGTGGACCGGGTCGCTGGCCTCGTGGTCGCGGATCTGGCGCAGCGGCCAGAAGGTGTGCGAGAGGGCGCCGGAGGCGATGACGAGCACCCGGCGCCCGGGGGTGGCGGCGATCCCGTCGGCGAGCGCCCGACCCAGCCGCAGATGGTCCTCCATGTCGCCGGTCTGGCAGACCCCGATGGTCACCCACCGCTTGTCGGGCAGGCCCTCGCCGAGGAACTTCCAGAGGTTGATCGTCGCGTAGTAGACCGGTAGGTGGTCGTCGTCGATCGGGGTGATCCAGGTGCCGTGCTTGTCTGCGAACTGGGCGATGTTGTGGGCGAGTTCGGGGTCGCCGGGATAGTCGTACGGCATCCGGCACATACCGCGCGGCAGTTCTTCGGAGGTGAAGAGACCGGCCCGGCGCTGCTGGGCACCGACGACGAACTCGACGGTGGTGGCCCAGTGCGAGTCGAGGACGACGACCGTGTCGTAGTCGTCGGCGGCATCCCGCTCGAAGACCTCCCGGCGGAGCTGGTGCAGGCCGGTGACGAGGGTGATCTCCTTGCCCTCGTTCAGCTCCAGCCGGTCGGCCTCCGGCAGCACGATGGTGGGCACGTGCGCGAGCAGACCCGCCCCGACGATCTCACCCATGGTTGTTCCATCCGTTCGGCGCGGTCACGGTGTTCTTGACGTCGCAGTAGAAGTCGAAGCTCCAGGTGCCGCCCTCACGGCCGACCCCGGAGAGGCGGGAGCCGCCGAAGGGCGCCTGGAGGTCGCGTACGAAGAAGCAGTTGACCCAGATCGTGCCCGCGACGAGCCGCGCGGTGACGCGTTCGGCGCGCTCGGGGTCACCGGTGGCGAGGGTGGCGGCGAGGCCGAACCGGGTGTCGTTGGCCAGCCGGACGGCTTCGTCCTCGTCGGCGAAGGTCTGGAGGGTGAGGACCGGCCCGAACACCTCCTCCTGGACGATCTCCGAGTCCTGGGCGACATCGGCGAGGAGGGTGGGCGCGTAGTACTGCCCGTCCCCGTCCGTGCGGTGCCCGCCGATCACGGCCCGTGCCCCCGCGGTGAGGGCCCGCTGTACGAACCCGTCGATCTTCTCCAGCTGACGGGGGTGGATGTTGGGGCCCAGGTCGGTGGCTTCGTCACGCGGGTCGCCCTGCGTCAACCGCGTTGCCCTGTCGATGAATCGCCGGGTGAACTCGTCGGCGATCGACTCCTCGACGAGGATGCGGGTCGCGGCCAGACAGACCTGCCCGGCGTTGTCGTACTGCTCCACGGCCAGGTCGACGGCCAGTTCCAGGTCTGCGTCGGCGAAGACCAACAGCGGTGACTTTCCGCCGAGTTCGAGACTGAGCGGGGTGAGATTCGCGGCGGCGGAGGCGGCGATGTGCTTGGCGGTCGGTACGGACCCGGTGAAGCTGATGCGCCGTACGTCCGGGTGCGAGGTGAGCGCGTCGCCGATCTCGGAGCCGTAGCCCTGGACGACGTTCAGCACCCCGGCCGGCAGTCCCGCCTCGGCGGCGATGTCGGCCAGCAGGGACGCGGTGAGCGGGGACCACTCGGCAGGCTTGAGGACCACCGTGTTGCCGGCGGCGAGGGCCGGGGCGACCTTCCAGGTGGCCAGCATCAGCGGCGCGTTCCACGGGGTGATCAGGACGCTCGGGCCGGCCGGGTCCCAGGAGACATGGTTCGTGTGGCCCCGCGTCTCGAAGTCCTCGTGGTCCAGCTTCAGCAACCAGTCAGCGAAGAAACGGAAGTTGTGCGCGACCCGGGGCATCACACCCCGGCGGTGCGAGCGGAGCAGGGCGCCGTTGTCGTTGGTCTCGACGACCGCCAGGTCCTCGATCCGCTTCTCGACACCGTCGGCGATGGCGTGCAGGACGCGAGCCCGTTCGGTGTGGGAAGTCGCGGCCCAGGCAGGGAAGGCCGCTTTGGCGGCGGCGACGGCGGCAGAGGCCTCGGCAGGCCCGCCGCGAGCGATCTCACCGAGGGTACGACCGTCGATGGGCGAGGTGTCGGTGAAGGTGGTGGCGGACGCGACGCGTTCACCACCGATCCAGTGCCGGGTGTCGACGGAAACTCCGGCGACGATGAGTTTTTCGGACATGAGAACGGCTCCTACTTGAACAGGGGGACAGGCCACTCACCTAGGGGCGCGGGGCTGTGACATTTGCGGCTCCGCCGCGTGGGCGCGACCAGCCACAACGCACCCGCACCCGCCTACTACCTCACCCGGCAGACGCTCCGGACGTCCCCGACTCCAACAACCGCCCGCCGTCCCAGACAACGCCGACCTGGCGGAAATACGCGGCGATCGGCTCACGAATCTCCAGCCGGGCCAACTCCTCCGTAGGCGCCGAGAACAACTCCAGCTCCGCGTCCCCGACCCACGCCTGCCCGCCCTCGAACGAAGCCGCCCCGGACTCGATCAGCTCGTCCAGAGCCAACCCCTTGCCGCTCTCGATGGACGGCAGCCAGCGATGGTGAGCCATGGGATGCCTGTTGACGAACCCGTTCGTCGAAGAGGGCTCCCGCAGAGTCACCACCGCCTGCGCCAACCGCCGGTCGGCGGCGGCGAGCGTCGCCCCGAACCGCGCCCCCGACTCGATCCGCGGAGCGGGCCCGTAGGGATGCGGGCGCGTCTGATGAATCGACCCGAACTTCTTCGGATACCCCTGGTGCAGCCCGCGAGCGATCGCGAAGTCCTTGTCGACCCAGATGTAGACGCACCGCGAGTACGTCTCGCCCCGGTACTTGCAGCGGACGACCGCGAACGCCTCCTTGTACTGCCCCCGCACGGGATCCAACAGCTCGTCGCCGGACTGCGAGCACGACTGCCAGTCGGCCCAGATCAGGGCGACCGCGCCCGGATCCTCGTCGGCCAACTCCAGCGGCTCGGGCAGCAGTTCACGCACCCGCGAGGGGTCCGTGCGGTACTCGACGGTCAGCAGGTCGCCCGAGTAGCGCCAGGGCGGCGAGGGGATCAGCGACGAGGCACCGCTCGCCGTCTTGGGGTGGAAGAACCCACGGGGACCGGTCACTTGGAGGCTCCTTGCACGGTGAGGGCGGACGGCACAGCGGGGGCGGTCTGTTCGAGCAGTTCGGCGCGGCAGCGGGCGGCCTTGGCGGCCATGGCGTGTCCCCCGAGAGCGACGACACCGACGAGCCGGTCACCGACGTGGTAGCCGACGAGGACGTCCCCGTCGGGGTCGCCGTCCAGGACCCGCACGTCGTCGATGCCGAGCGCGGGCGCCCCGAAGGACTGCAGCCGGAAGTCGTGCTGGTCGCTCCAGAAGGTGGGCAGGGGCGCAAAAGGTGCCACCTCCCCTTCCCTGCCCGCAAGATGAGCGGCCAGCGACTTCGCCGCGTGCTTCGCCGTGTCCGTCGGGATCGACCAGTGCTCGACGCGGCGGGGTACGCCGTCGTAGCGGACGTTGGGGAAGCGGGCCACGTCACCGACCGCGACGACCTCCGGGCGCCCGCCCACCCTGAGCAACTCGTCGGTGAGCACGCCGTCGCCGAGATCGACCCCGTTGCCGTCCAGCCACTCGACGTTGGCGACGGAACCGACCGACTCGACGACGACGTCGGCCGGCAGGACCGTACCGTCGCCGAGGACGACGCCGGTGACCCGGCCGTCGCCCTCGAATCCGGCGACTCCCGTGCCGAGGGCGAAGCGCACCCCGCGTTCCTCGTGCCGCCCGAGCAGCGCGCGGGCGAGGAGTTCACCGAGGGGGCCCACCATGGGCAGGGGCAGCGGATCGACGACGGTGACCTCGGTGACGCCGAGTCCGACCGCCGTGGCGGCGACCTCGCAGCCGATGAATCCGGCGCCGATCACGACGACCCTGACGCCGGGCCGGGTCAGCTCGTCGCGCAGGCCCTGCGCGTCAGAAAGGGTGCGTACGGTGTGGCGGCCGGCCCGAGGGCCGGGGCAGTGCAGGCGTCGGGGGCGCATTCCGGTGGCGACGACCAGACCGTCGTACGAGAGGGTCGAGCCGTCGTCGAGGTCGACGGCGCGCTCGTCGAGACGGGCAGCGACGGCCTTCGTCCCGAGGCGCCACTCCACGTCCGCCGTCGACGCCTTCGGGGTGAAGGCGAGGGACTCGAAGGGGGCCTTGCCTGCCAGTACCTCCTTGGACAGCGGTGGGCGGTTGTAGGGCATGTGCGGTTCGTCGCCGACGACCGTGACCGCCCCGGTCCAGCCGGCCGCGCGCAGCTGCTCGGCGGCGCGCAGCCCGGCCATGGAGGCGCCCACCACGACCACGCCGGCCGGAGACATGCCCGTCTCGTCGGTCACGTCAGTCCTCGATCCGGATGGCCTGGAGCGGGCAGACGTCCGCGGCCTCCTCGACCTCGTCGCGCAGCGCGTCGTCGGGGTCGGAGACGTACAGCAGGTGACCGCCGTCGTCCATCGAGAAGACGTCGGGTGCCGCGAAGACGCACTGGCCGTGGTCCTGGCACTTGTTCATGTCGACGACGACCTTCATGGCCGGTCCTCCTGGTGGTGAGGGCGTCGGAACGGGGGGTGAGGTGAAGAAGGCGGGGAGGGGCCCGACCGTTGTCGGACCGGGCCCCGGCCAAAGGGAGCGGTGAACCGATCCCTGACTCGTTTGGCTTCAAACAAGATAGGAAGCAGCCGGAGTCTGGTCAATAGCTATCCGGATGGATAAATTCTTTCTCCGAACCTCTTGCGGGACGGGTCGCCCCTCCATACCGTTTGGCCTCAAACAACGAGCCTGGGATGTCCGCCCGCACCACGCGCCCCGGCCGCACTCCCCACGCCACCCGCCTCCCGGACCCCCGTCCCGGAGGTGCCCGACGTCCGCCCGAGGAGACAACGGTGAGCGCAATCGACCTTCCAGAAGTCCGCCGGCACATCGAGCGGCTCACCTCCGAGGGGATCGACGTGGTCCGGGTGGTCTATCCCGACCTCCTCGGCACCGACCGTGCCCGTGACGTACTCGTCGACGAGTTGCCGCGCGCCTGCGAGCACGGTCTCGCCTTCTGCCGGGCCGTCTACCACACCAGCCCGCAGGGCGATGTGGTCCCGGTCAGCGGCGGCCTGGACGCGGGGCTGCCCGACATCTGCGTCCGGCCGGATCTGTCCACCCTGGTCGCCCTGCCCTGGGAGCCCGGCGTCGCGGTCTGCCTCGGGGACGTTCTCGACCCGGCGACCGGCTCACCCGCGCCCGAGTCACCCCGCGATCTGCTCCGCGCCGTACTCGACCGGTGCGCCGGGCACGGGCTGCGGCCCGTCGTCGGGCCCGAGCTGGAGTACTACCTGTGCGATCCCGCGCCGGGGGGCGCGAGCGGCTGGCAGCGTTACAACCGGGACCCGGGCGTCGTCTACACGGCCGGTCTGCGCGCCGACCCCGCCAACCATCTCCTGCGGACCCTGCGCCACGTGCGCGATCTGAACATCGGCGTGCTCAGCGGCAACCACGAGTTCGACGGCGGGCAGTTCGAGATCAACCTGCTGCACTCGGAGGCCATGTCCGCGGCCGACCGGGCCTTCCGGTTCAAGGCCGCGATCAAGGAGCTGGCACGCAAGGAGGGCCGCCTCGCCACCTTCATGGCGAAGCCCTTCAACGATGCGGGCGGCTCCGGCTTCCACCTCCACCTCTCCTGCGACTCGGACCCCGAGGGGGAAGGCGGCGCACGCAACCTCTTCGACGACCCCTCGGGGCCGTACGGACTGTCCGCGACGGCACGGCACGCGGCGGCCGGTCTCCTCGCCCACGCGCCCGCCCTCGCCGCACTGCTCAACCCGACCATCAACTCGTACAAGCGCTTCGGGCCCGACACCCTCGCGCCCTGGCTGATCGACTGGGGGCTCGACAACCGCAGCGCCATGGTCCGAGTGCCGCCGGAGCGCGGGTCCGGGGCCCGGCTCGAACTGCGGCTCGGCGATGCCAGCGCCAACCCGTATCTCGCGATCGCCGGAGCCGTGGCCGCCGCGCTGCTCGGCGTGCTGGCCGGACAGGAGCCGTCGGCCCCTCTGGAGGGCTACGGCTACGACACCGACAGGTCCCCCGTGCTGCCGATGAGCCTGTCGGCAGCCCTCGACGCCCTGGAGGCGGACACCGCGCTGACCGAGGTGCTCGGCAAGGACTTCGTCGCCTCCTTCCTCGCCTACAAGCGCAACGAGGTCGAACGCTTCCAACGGCACGTCACCGACTGGGAGTTCACCGAGTACGCGTACCACCTCTGATCCCCCCGTCGCCTCCGATCGCCTCTGATCGTCGCCGATCACCCCTGATCGCCTCTGCACGACCTGCTGGAGCCTTCGATGACCGAGACCCTCCCCTCCACCACCACCGCTGCTGCTGCCGCCGCCGCCCACGAGCCACTCCCCCTCGACGCCGTCGACCTCGCAGACCTCGACAACTTCACCGACGGGGTGACGCCCTGGCGGATGTTCCACACCCTGCGCCACGAGGACCCGGTGCACTGGCAGCCCGAGGAGGCGCCCAACTCCGGTTTCTGGGCGGTGACCCGGCACGCGGACATCGCGCGCGTCGACCGTGACGCGGAGACCTTCACCTCCACGAAGTTCGTCAACCTCGAAGAGGTCGACGAGGACCAGATCAAGAAGCGCGCCTCCATCCTGGAGCTCGACGGGGTACGGCACCGGGCCCTGCGCAGCGTGATCCAGCGGCAGTTCGGCGCGGGCGTCATCAACAGCTACACCGACTTCCTGCGCGGGCTGACCGCACAGACCCTGGACTCGGCGCTGGCGAAGGGGAGTTTCGACTTCGTCAAGGAGATCTCCGCCGACTTCCCCATCAACGTCCTGGCCCGTCTCCTCGACGTGCCGCCGGAGGACAACCAGCAGCTCATCGACTGGGGCAACCGGATCATCGGCAACACCGACCCCGACTACGCCGACGTGCTGCTGCACAGCGCGGAGAGCGAGAAGTACCGCGACCTGCCCTTCCGTTCCCCCGCCTCGCTCGAGGTCTTCGAGTACGGGCGGGAGCTGGCCCGGCAACGACGCGGCGGCGAGGGTACCGACCTGGTTTCCCGGCTCGTCAACACCACCCCGCGCGACGGAGTGCCGCTGTCCGCGCAGGACTTCGACAACTACTTCCTGCTCCTGGTGGTCGCCGGCAACGAGACCACCCGGCACACCATCACCCACTCCATGCTGGCCCTCCTCCAGCACCCCGAGCAGCTGGCCCGCCTCAAGGCCGACCCGTCGCTGATCCCGGGCGCGGTCGAGGAGTTCCTGCGCTGGGCCTCCCCCGTCTACCACTTCCGGCGCACCGCGACCCGGGACGTGGAGCTGGGCGGCAAACAGGTCAGGGAGGGCGACAAGGTGGTCATGTGGTACGCCTCCGGCAACCGTGACGAGGCGGTCTTCGGCAATCCGTACGACTTCGACGTCGCCCGCACGGACAACGACCACGTCACCTTCGGCAAGGGCAGCCCGCATCTGTGCCTGGGCAACCTGCTGGCCCGCACCGAGATCCGGATCATGTTCGAGGAGCTGATCCCCCGCCTGGCGGACATCCGGCTGGTGGGGGACGTCCCGCGGGTGCGCTCGAACTTCGTCAACGGGATCAAGAAGCTGCCGGTGGAGGTCACCCTCGCGTGAGCAGTCGGCAGGACCCGGAGTGCACTCAGTTCCCCGGACGCAGCGCACTGAGTGCCATCAACCCCGGCCGGATGCTAGTTTCCCGACCATGACCAAACCGCCCATGCGGGACGCCCTGGTCGCGGCGGCCTTCCAGTTGTTCCTGGAGCGGGGCTACGAGCAGACCACCGTGGACGACATCGTGGCGCTGGCCGGGGTCGGGCGCCGGTCGTTCTTCCGCTACTTCCCCTCCAAGGAGGACGTGGTCTTCCCCGACCACGAGCGGTGCCTCGCCGACATGACGGCGTACCTGGCCGAAAGCGTGGAGGACGCGGAACCGGTCGGCCGGGTGTGCGACGCCGCCCGCATGGTCCTGCTCATGTACGCCGAGAACCCGGCCTTCTCCGTCCAGCGCTACCGCCTCACCAAGAAGGTTCCCGGGCTGCGGGCCTCCGAGCTGTCGGTGGTCTGGCGGTACGAGCGCGCCCTGGCCGCCTATCTGCGCGGGCGTTTCGCCGGCCGGCCCGACGGGACGCTCCAGGCCGACGTGATCGCGGCGGCAGTGGTCGCGGCCCACAACAACGCGCTTCGCTCCTGGCTGCGCTCGGACGGACACGGCGACGCGACCACGGCCGTCGACCACGCCCTGAACTATGTGAAGGCCGCGTTCGGCACTCCGCCCTCGGCTCCCGGGCGAACCGAGCCCGGATCCGAACCCGAGTCCGAGGACGTGGTGGTCGTCGTCTCGCGGCGCGGGGCGCCGATGTGGCGGGTCGTCCAGGAGATCGAGTCCGTGCTCACCACCCTGCCCGAGAATTGAGGGTACGCAGTGCCTTTACGCGTGACACTGAGTGCCATACCCTGAGGCCGTGCACGGTGGCACGGCGAACCGCGCACTTCGGATCAGGCCGAGCGCAGGGAGACGACACCGTGTACCACTCACTAGGCGCCACTCGTCCGATGACCGTCGGTTCCGCCGCGGGCCTGCTCGACGCCCCGGCCGACACCAACACCCTCGTCTTCCAGCGCTGCGGATGGTGCGCCAGCGCCATGTACCACCGGTTGCTCTGCCCGGTCTGCGCGGGCAGCGACCTGCGTACGGAGCGCAGCGAGGGATCGGGCACGGTCCGGCACGCCACGGTGGTCAACCGGAACACGCCGGCCGCGCGCAATGTGTCGCTGGTCGAGATGGCGGAGGGCTTCGTCGTACGCGGCCGGGTGATGGGTCCCGCCGCCGGCATCCACAGCGGGGACCGGGTCCGGCTGTCCACGGCGAAGGACCCGGTGCGCGGCGAGCCGGTGTTCCAGCTGCTCGACGAGCCGTACCGCGCCTGGATCTGACGGTGCGTCAACTCTCTGCGCCGTGAGGGTTCGCCCTCCCCCTGCTTCACCGACCGACGCCTTGGGCACGTGCATTGATCCTCCTCCACAGGCAACCCACAGGTCCGTGATCCCGTCCTCCGGGGCGAGAGGGGCCGTCGGGAATCCGGGGCTCCTGAGCAAGGGCCAGGAGGAGGAGACCGTTGCTACGTGCGCGGCGAATATGGGTCACCGCTGCGGCGGTACTCGCGGTGGTGGGTGGATCGCCCGGATGGGCGCAGGCGCAGCAGCCGACCCGGTCGCAGGTGGTGGCCGAACAGCTGCCCCCGGGCTGGACGTTCACCGGTGACGGTGCACAGCGGCAGCTCGTCTGGCACTCCGGCAGACCGGTACCGATGGGTGACGCGCGCGTCGAGTTCTACGCGGGCGGCCGGTTGCTCGGGCGCCCCCTGGCCGCGAAGGACGGCCGGACGTTCCGGCTTCCCCTGGAAGAGGCTCTGAAGGCCGGCGGCCTCAAGGGTGCCGAGGCGTTCCAGGACCTCCAAGTACACGCCGGTGGAAGCCGGTTGGACGCGGCGGGCCTCGCGGCGGTCCCTGACCGGCGCCGCGCGCCGGTCGTTTTGCCCGCCCTGGCGCCGGCCAATCCCGTCGACCCCGGCAAGCCGGGCTCGTACCGTACGGTCTCGGGCGAGTACACGCTCGACTCGGTGAAACTGCCCGGGATGCCCGTGCCGGTGGAGATGAAGGCCGTGGTGGTCGCCCCGACCGGGGCAACCGGCCGCAGACCGCTCGCGCTGTTCCTGCACGGACGCCACTCCACCTGCTACAAGCCCGGCAGCACCGATGTCAGCGGCGACTGGCCCTGCCCGGCCGGTGAGAAGCAGATTCCGAGTTACCGGGGCTATCTGCGCGACCAGAAACTCCTTGCATCCCAGGGCTATGTGACGGTGTCGATCTCCGCCAACGGTATCAACGCCCAGGACTCGGCGATCGAGGACGCCGGGGCGCAGGCCCGCTCCGACCTCGTACGGCAGCATCTGGCCCGCTGGGCCGACTGGACGGCGAACCGGCCCTCGGCGCCGGCGATCGTACGGACCGCGCCGCCCGCCGACCTCTCACGGGTGCTGCTGGTCGGCCACTCGCGGGGCGGCGAGGGCGTCAACCGGGCCGCGATGGACAGCCTGTACCGGCCGCCGGCCGGCCAGGACGGGTACGGCGGTGCGGTGCGCTGGAACATCCGGGGCACCGTCCTGATCGGCCCGACGATCTTCGGACAGAACCCGGTCGCCGACGTGCCGTCGGTGACGATTCTGCCCGGCTGCGACGGCGATGTGTCCGATCTCCAGGGCGAGTTGGCCGTGGACGGCACCCGCGGGATCAGCCGTGGCGCCGCCCTGCACAGCGCGGTCTACGTGATCGGCGCCAACCACAACTACTTCAACACCGAGTGGACGCCGGGTCAGGCGCAGGCACCGGCGGACGACGACTTCTGGTCCGAACCGGAGCAGAAGGACCCGGTGTGCGACGTGGGCACCAGGACCCGGCTCACCGCCGACCAGCAGCACAGGGCGGGCGCCTCCTACATCGCGGCGGCGGCCCGGCTGTTCGTCGCGGGCGACGACCGGGTACGTCCGCTGCTCGACGGCTCCGGCCTGCGGGCGCCGCCGGCCGACCCGGCGCGCGTCCTCACGCACGCGGTGGGCGCAAACCGTTCGGCCGGCATCCTGCCGGACGGCGCGGTGACCGTGCAGGGCGGCGGCGGACGACTGTGCTCCGCGGTGGACGACCGTCCTTCGGTCAGGTGCCTGGCCGCGAACGCCGGTCAGTCCCCGCACTTCGCGGGTTGGATGACGGAGCGGGAGGTCGGTCGCCGGGCGGTCGCACTCAAGTGGTCGCAGCCCGGGACCGCGGTGCGGGTGAGCCCCGGGCGACCGGTGTCCCTCGGCGGCGCCAAGGCACTCGCCCTGCGCGTCATCGTGCCCCCCAACACCACCGGAACGCAGCTGGACGTGTCCGTCACCGACACCGCCGGCAAGCGCGCCACGCTCGGCCGGGTCCGCGTGGACGGGCTGCCCGGAAGCGCGCGGACGGCCTCGTACTGGGCGCGGGAGGTCCGCGTACCGCTGTCCGCCGCTGCCCGGGCCGGGGTCGACCTGCGCAGCGTACGGAGTGTGGAGCTGACTCCGCGCAGCCGTGCGGGGCAGGCCTGGCTGATCGACACCTGGGGCTGGCGCCCCGGCACACCCGCGGTGCGCCCGGCCGCGCTGCCGCGCGTCGACCTCGGACGGCTGACCGTCAAGGAGGGCGACTCCGGAACCCGGACCTACCGGATGCCGGTCCGGATCGCCGGGCAGGGTGGCGGCACGGTCCGGCTCTACGTCCAGAATCCCGGGACGGACACGATGACGAGCCGGCTGGTCACGGTGCGACAGGGCGAGCAGAGCATCGACGTGCCGGTGACGGTGAAGGGGGACACGCTGTACGACTACGACGTCTGGCGCAGCGTGTTCGTGAAGGCGGTGCGCGGTGCGGTCATCGGCTCGTACAGCGGCGGGGTGACCGTCGAGAACGACGATCCCAGGCCCACGGTCACCATCACCCCGGTCGCGGACCGGGTCACCGAGGGACAGCGGCTGACCTGGCGCGCGACACTGTCGGCGCCCTCCCGCGCCGACATGTACTCCGTTCTGGAGGTGCTGCCGGTCACCGCCGGCACGGAACTGTCCACGACGGACGTCGACCCGGCGTGGCTGATGGACACCACCGGTGAGTCGCCGCTGCCGCAGCGGCCGTTGTCCAAGGTCGACGGGCTCCATCTGTACGTGCCCATCCCACCGGGCGAGTTGACCGCGGACCTGAGCCTGCCGACGGTCGCGGACGCGGTGACGGAGCCGGCGGAGTCGGTGCGGCTGCGGGTGACCGGCTTCGACGAGGAGACCGGGGAGCCGATCCCTGGACCGGAGTTCACGGGGACGGTACTGGACGGGTCGTAGAGGTTCGGTCGTCGGGCGCGGGTGCGCTGTGGCTGGTCGCACAGTTCCCCGCGCCCCTGAATCCTGCGGGGCGCGGTCCCGCCGTCAGCTGTTCACGAGGGTGATCCGGATCCCGACCGTGCCCGTGCTGCCGCGCCGCAGTCGGCTGCCGAACAGGGTGAGGCGGCCCATCACGCCGTACTTGCGGGCGAGAAGCCGCCGGTAGACGTCGGTCGCGGGCTGGTCGAGGATCTCGGCGGTGCCGGGGACCGATTCGCCGGTCGGGTTGCCGCGGATGTCGCACGGGCCGACGAGGACGTCGGCCCGGTTGCGGATCCGCTTCACCTTCCAGGAGTCCGTCACCGACCAGGCGCCGAGCGCGTCCGCGTCCCGCACCACCCAGACCGGGGTGGCGACGGACGTGCCGTTCTTGCGGAAGCTGGTGATCAGCAGGTACTTGCCCGCGGCGAGCCGGTCCAGGGTGCTGGTGTCGTCCATGGGCGGGAGTCTAGGCGCCGGGACCCGAACGCGATCGGGGTGACGATGAGTTCACGATCCCGGTACCAGTGCCCATGCCACCCCCAGACGTGGTCGGCGCAGCACAGGGAAGCCTTCCGTTCATATTCATGAACATCATTCACGAGTCCAAATAATCGCTGTACACTACGAGCGGTTTCGGCTACATGTCAGGACATGGTTCGTACGAGGGGCGCGGCGTGACCCGGCCGTACACGGAAGTCGAGATCGCCTGCGACGAGTCGGGGTCGGACGGCGAGAACCTGACCGGCGGGAACACCGACGTCTTCGCGCACGCCAGCGTGGATGTGCCCATGGAGTCGGCGGCAGCCGCAATCCGTGAGATTCGCGACCGGATCCGGTCCCCCGCCGAGGAGTACAAGGCGAACCACCTGCTGCGGGAGAAGCACCGCGCGGTACTCGAGTGGCTGCTCGCCCCCTCGGGGCCGCTGCACGGGCACGCGTACGTCCATCTCACGGAGAAGACCTTCTTCATGGTGGAGCGGGTCCTCGATCTGCTCCTCGGCGACCCGGCCGGCGCCCTTCCCCTCTGCCGCGCGGGCGCCGACGCCTTCGGGGCCGGGCGGTGGAAGGAGTTCCTGGCGGCGGCCAACGCCCTGCTCCGGGTGCGCGGCGACACCGACGGCGCTCCCGGGGCACCCGTCGACGCGTTCTTCCGCGCGGTGGACGCCCTGGCCCAACAGGCACCGGACCTCCGGGACCCGGAGGCGGCGGACGTACTGCGACTGCTCGGCGGTGCCCGATCCCGCGCCGCGGACCACCGGGCCCGGCTGCTCGCCGCCCCCGCCCTGATACCCGTACTCAACCCGCTGCTGCCCGCGATCGTGCGGACGGCCGCCTACTGGAGTGCCGACGGGCGGACCGTACTGCTGGTGCACGACCGGCAGAACATGCTGACGGACGAGCGCATCGAGTGGCTCAAGGACACCACCCGGATCGGCGGCCTGCGCCTCGTTGTCGCGCGGGACGACACCCGGGTCCAGCTGGCCGACTTCCTCGCCGGAATCGCCCGCAGCATCGCCTCCAACGAGCTGAACGGCCGCGGTGACACGACCCTCACGGCACTGCTGCGGCCGTACGTGAACGCGGGATCCGTATGGGGCGACGAACGCAGCCGGGGAAGGCTGTTCGGAGCTGCTCACAACTGATCCGTCAAGACTCTCGCCAACATCAACAACCTTGTCTAGATTGCCAGTTGACACTTTCCGCAGGTGCCCTGGAGCTGCCACCGTGCCCGAGAACCCGCCGGCCGCGTCGCTGCACGCGCGGATCAACTCGCGACAGCCGCACACGGCCCGGATCTGGAACTACTGGCTCGGCGGCAGGGACCACTACGAGGTCGACCGCGCGGCGGGTGACCGGATCCGTGAACTGCACCCGGGTATCGGCGACTACGCCCGCGAGGACCGGCTCTTCCTGGGACGGGCCGTCCGTCATCTGGTCACCGAGTGCGGGATACGGCAGTTCCTCGACATCGGGACCGGACTGCCGACCGCCGACAACACGCACGAGGTGGCCCAGCGGATCGCGCCGGACACCCGGGTCGTGTACGTGGACAACGACCCGCTCGTCATGGTGCACGCCCGCGCCCTCCTCACCAGCAGCCCCGAGGGGCGTACCGACCACATCGACGAGGACCTGCGCAACGTCGACGCGATCCTCGAACAGGCCGCGCGCACCCTGGACCTCACCCGGCCCGTCGCCCTGATGCTGCTCGGGGTGGTCATCTTCCTCGGCGACGAGGAGAACCCGCACGGTGTCGTACGACGACTGCTGGACGCCCTTCCCCCGGGCAGCCATCTGGCGCTGTCGCACACCATCACCGGACCGGCGATGGCCGAGGTGGACGCGGCGGTCCGGTACTGGAACGCGCACGGCACGCCCAGGCTGACCCAGCGCAGCCCCGACGAGGTGGCGCGTTTCTTCGAGGGGCTGGACCTCCTGGAGCCGGGGGTCGTGTCCTGCTCGCACTGGCGCCCGGACGAATTCCGCGCCGGGGAGGGCAAGCCGGCGGAGGTCGCCATGTACTGCGGAGTGGCCCGCAAGGCCTGACGCGGACCGCCCTCGGCCGGCCGACCCGAACGGGATCTTGGAGTCGGTGAACACGAACCCCTCTCGCCACGTATGGAAGTGAGGGTCACTCAACGACCGGAGGGCCCCGCGGTGTCGATACCGCGCGTTCAGGGTTCGGGAGCCATTGATGAGGCACGCACGACGACGGATCGTCCGGCGAGCGACACGGCTGGCGGCCGTCGGCGGAGTCATCCTCGGCGGATTGATGGTCACCCAGGCTGTGGCGACCGAGCCCCCACAGGCCAACCTGCCCTTCAGCTCCGCCCAGGCGGCTGGCACCACCGGCAGTGAGCTCGTCACCGAACTCGGCACCGACCGGACGGCCGGCAGCTGGATCGCGGCCGACGGGAAGCCGGTGGTCGCGGTCACCGACGCCGGAGCGGCGGCGGAGGTCGAGAAGGCGGGCGCCCGCGCCAAGGTCGTCGACCACAGCATGAACGACCTCAAGTCGGCGACGCAGACGTTGCGTTCGGCGCCGCGCGTGGCCGGCACGGCATGGGCGGTCGACTACACGAAGAACGAGGTGGTCGTCCAGGCCGACAGCACCGTGTCGGCCGCCGACTGGGCCAAGCTGTCCGCGGTCGCCAAGAGCATCGGCGGCTCCGTACGCATGGAACGGAGCGGGGGCACCTTCACCACCCGTATCAACGCGGCGCAGCCGATCCTGTCGACCGGCGGGCGCTGCTCGGCGGGCTTCAACGTGACCAACGGGTCGGCCGACTTCATCCTCACGGCCGGTCACTGCGGGCCCAACGGTTCGGTGTGGTTCGCGGACACCGGGGGCTCGACGGAGATCGGCAAGACGATCAGCAGCAGCTTCCCGATCAACGACTACTCGCTGGTGCAGTACAACGGCGGCTCGGCCGGTGACGGCGCCGATGTCGTCGCCATCGGCAATGGCCGGGGTGTGCGCATCACGGGCGCGGCCGATCCGACCGTCGGCCAGAAGGTGTTCCGCAGCGGCAGCACGACCGGGTTGCGCGACGGGAAGGTGACCGGGCTCAACGCCACGGTCAACTACCCGGAGGGCACGGTGTCGGGCCTGATCGAGACCACCGTGTGCGCCGAGGCGGGTGACAGCGGCGGCCCGTTGTTCTCCGAGGGCATCGCACTCGGGATCACCTCGGGCGGCAACGGCGACTGCAAGACCGGCGGTACGACGTTCTTCGAGCCGGTGACGGAGGCGCTGACCGCGCTCAACGTCCGGCTGATCGGCGAGGCCGGTCAGGCGGCCGCTCCGGCGCCGTCCGCGACCGCCACGCAGAGCGCCGTCGCTCCCGGGGAGGCCCAGCCGGGCTCGGTGGCGCCGGTGACGGGCAGTACTGCGGGGGAGGCGTTGCTCGACCGGCTCTCGGACCCGAAGAACGTGGGTCCCGGCCTGCTGATCGTGGGCGGCAGTCTGATCGCCCTGGTCGCCACGCGGTGGTTCCGGGTGGAACAGGACCGGAGGGACTACCGCCGGTCGTACTCGGCCACGTGGAGCTGAGAAACACAAGAGGCCGGGGCTGACGCGCGGTGCGCGGCCCCGGCCCTGCTGTTGAAATGTCGAACGAAAGTGGTTACGCGTCGCGCCCGGGGTGCGGAGAAGCCGCGGCCCACTCGGCGACGAGCTGCTGATAGGTCAGCCGCTGCTCGCTGTTGAGGATCCCGCCCGACCGGAGCCAGAGTGCCCGGATCTCTTCGTTGACGTCGGCTGCCGATCGATCAGAGGCGGATTGAAGAGTGGTGGACATGCTGTGAAGCATATGCCGCTCCAAGTGAAGACCAAATAGATTAATACGGACTGTTCCGGCATTAGTGACCGTGTTGCTGATCACGTCCAGCGCCCGTTATCTGCTGTTTCCGCGTCGGCGTTCATCTGTCGGCAGCCCCCAGTACCAGCACCTGAAGTGCGAGGACGGCGGCCCCGCGTGCCCAGTCGTGGAAGTCGGAGACCTTCGTCTCCAGATTGACCGGGTCCGCGAGCGGATGCCGGTTGGCGAGGATGCTCTCCTCGACCGCGGCGCGCGCCGCCTCGACGAGCCCGACGCCCTCGCCGGCGAGCAGGATCTTCTCGGGCATCGCGAAGTTGGCGATCTGGGCGACCAGCGTGCCCAGCGCGCGGGCCGCCTCGTCGACGACGCGGGCGGTCATGGGGTCACCGGCGGCGGCACCGGCGAGGATCTCGTCGTACGTCATGTCCTGGCCGGTGGCGGCGCGGATCTGGTAGCGGATGCTGGGGATGGTGAGCAGCGAGATGGCGCTGCCGCGCTCTCCGTCGGGGGTGAGCGGGCCGTTCGGGTTGACGATCCAGCGACGTCCGATGCCCCGGCCGTCCTCGGACGACTGCACGCGCCGGCCGCCGCTGACCAGGCCGTAGCCGAGGCCCGCTCCTATGGTGAGGACCGCGAAGCGGTCGAGGCCACGGCCCGCGCCGAACCAGCTCTCGGCCTCGACGAGGGCGGTGACGTCGTTCTCGACGACCACGCGCAGTCCGGTGCGTTCCTCGACGAGTTCGGCGAACGGGACGTCGTACCAGTCGAGGAAGACGGAGTCGGCGACCACGGAGCGGTTCTCGACGCGTCCGCCGACGCCGATCCCGATGCCTGACACGGCGGGGTGGGCGGCGGTCAGTTCGGCGGTCATCTCGCCGACCAGGTCGGCCACCTGGGCCGGGTCATGGCTGGTGAGGGGCCGGTCGAGGCGGGCGATGACGACGCTGCGCAGCGTGGTGACGACGCTGTAGACCATGTCCTCGGTGATCTTGAAGCCGAGGAAGGCACGGGACTCGGCGACGACATCGAGCGGCTGCGAAGGGCGCCCCTGGCGCACCTCGGCCGGGGAACCGGCGTCGGACACCTCGACGAGCAGTCCCGATTCGAGCAGCGGTTTGGTCAGCCGGGTGAGGCTGCCGGCGGAGAGGTCGAGCCGGCGGGCGAGTTCGGCGCGGGACAAAGGGCCGTTGACGAGCACCTCGATCGCCACCGAGCGCTCGCCGGGACTCAGTGGCGGCCAGCCATCGGTCACTGCGGTCATGCCGATCGAACCCCTCACCTTTTCTTTTGCCATGGAAGTAACGTGGATCAGCAAGGTCATCATACGGCCGGATTCCCTGCCGAAAAAAGATGTCTGCCCGCATCTTGACGGATGGATTGTTCCACCTCGAAAGTAAGTGCCCTGAGGACGAGCCGCCGAAGAGCAGACGAGGGAGTCTCTCCATGACCGTCGCCTCCACCAGCCCTCCCCTGCGTCGACCACGCGGCGACGGCGCACTCGCGGCGCTCTTCGTCGCCCCGGCGATGCTGGGCTTCCTGGTGTTCCTGCTCTGGCCGACGCTGCGGGGCGTCTACCTGAGCTTCACCCGCTTCAACCTGCTGACCCCGGCCGAGTGGGTGGGCCTCGACAACTACGTCCGGATGGTCAACGACCCCATCTTCTGGGACTCCTTGACGGTCACCGTCGAGTACGTCGCCATCAACATCGGTGTGCAGACGGTGTCGGCGCTCGCCATCGCCGTACTGCTCCAGCGGCTGACCCAGTCCGCGGTGCTGCGCGGGATCGTGCTCACCCCGTATCTGATGTCGAACGTCGTCGCGGGCATCGTCTGGCTCTGGATCCTGGACACCCAGCTCGGTATCGGCAACGAGATCGTCGCGGGCCTCGGCTTCGACCGGATCCCGTTCCTCGCGGACGAGACCTGGGCGATCCCGACGATCGCGGTGATCAACGTCTGGCGGCACGTCGGCTACACGGCGCTGCTGATCTTCGCGGGCCTGCAGGCCATCCCGACCGACATGTACGAGGCGGCCAAGGTGGACGGGGCGAGCGAGTGGCGGATGTTCTGGCGCATCACCATGCCTTTGCTGCGCCCGGTCCTCGCGGTGGTCCTGATCATGACGGTGATCGGCTCTTTCCAGGTGTTCGACACCGTCGCGGTGACGACGGCGGGCGGTCCGGCGAACGCCACCAACGTCCTGCAGTTCTACATCTACGGCTCCGCCTTCGGCCGCTTCCAGTTCGGCTACGCGTCCGCGATGTCCGTGGCCCTGCTGGTCGTGCTGAGCGCGATCACCTTCCTCCAGTACCGGCTCACCCGGGCCGGCCACACCGACCTCGGCTGACCGGGAGACGCACACCATGACAACCCTGACGACACCGGCGCCAGCACCGACGCCGACACCCGCCAAGGCAGCCGTACGACCGCTGCGGCGCACACCCTCCCTCGGGCGGATCGCCGCCTGGGCGGTGATGGCCGTGATCGTACTGTTCACCCTGCTGCCGTTCTACTGGATCCTGCGCACCGCGCTGTCCACCAACGCGGGTCTCGCCGCCGACCCCACCAACCCCCTGCCGGTGCATCCGACGACCGGCGGTTTCGAGCGGGCGCTCGGCCTGCAGTCCACCAAGGAGGCGATAGCGCAGGGCGGCGCGGGCGGCGGCCTGGACTTCTGGCGCTACCTTCTCAACTCGGTCGTCGTGTCGACCCTGGTCACCGGCTGCCAGATCTTCTTCTCGGCGATGGCCGCCTACGCCTTCGCCCGGTTGCGCTGGCGCGGCCGTGACACGGTCTTCGGGCTGTTCCTGGCGGGCCTGATGGTCCCGGCCATCTTCACCCTGCTGCCGAACTTCGTCCTGATCAAGCAACTCGGCCTGGTGGACAACCTGTTGGGAATCGCGCTGCCGACGATGTTCATGACGCCGTTCGCGGTGTTCTTCCTGCGCCAGTTCTTCATGAACATCCCGCGGGAGGTCGAGGAGGCGGCGCTGCTCGACGGCGCCGGCAAGGTCCGAGTCTTCTTCCGGGTCCTGCTGCCGATGGCGTCCACGCCGGTCATCACGCTCGCGATCCTGACGTACATCACCGCCTGGAACGACTACTTCTGGCCGCTGATGGTGTCGTACAGCGACAGTTCGCGCGTGCTCACGGTGGCGCTGGCGATCTTCCGGGCGCAGACCCCGCAGACGGGCGTCGACTGGTCGGGGCTGATGGCGGCGACGCTGATCGCGGCGCTGCCGATGCTTGTGCTGTTCGGGTGCTTCGCGCGCCGCATCGTGAGCTCCGTCGGCTTCACGGGTATCAAGTGACCGCGCCGACCGACCACCTGATCAATCGATCGACCGAGAGGACGGACATGCGAATTCGTACGGTCGTGGCACTGACCGGAGCCCTGGCACTGTCCCTCGTGACCGGTTGCGCGCAGGGCGGAGCGGCCGGCTCGTCGTCGGACACGGTGACGTACTGGCTGTGGGACGCCAACCAGCAACCCGCCTACGAGGCCTGCGCGAAGGGCTTCGAGCAGGAGAACCCCGGCCTGACGGTGAAGATCACGCAGTTGGGCTGGGACGACTACTGGACCAAGCTCACCGCGAGCTTCATCGCGGGCACCCAGCCGGACGTGTTCACCGACCACATCCAGAAGTTCGGCCAGTTCGCCGACCTGAAGGTCCTCGCACCGCTCGACGACCTCGGCATCGACGACTCCACCTACCAGCCCGGCCTCGCCGCCAACTGGATGGGCCAGGACGGCCATCGCTACGGCGCCCCGAAGGACTGGGACACCGTCGCCCTCTTCTACAACCGGAAACTGACGACGGCCGCCGGTCTCACGGCCGCACAGCTGAACGGTCTCTCCTGGAACCCGAGGGACGGCGGCACCTTCGAGAAGGCGATCGCGCACCTGACCGTCGACAAGAACGGCAAGCGGGGTGACGAGGCCGGCTTCGACAAGAACAACGTGAAGGTGTACGGCCTGGCCACCAACGGCGGCGGTGACGGCGACGGCCAGACCCAGTGGAGCACCTTCGCCGCCTCGGCGGGCTGGACCTACACGAACGAGAAGCGCTGGGGCACCGAGTACCAGTACGACAGCGGCACCTTCCAGTCGGTGATCAAGTGGTACTTCGGTCTGGCGAAGAAGGGCTACATGGTCCCCTTCACGGACTACAACTCCCAGTCCAACCAGGCCAACACCCAGATCTCGTCGGGCAAGGCGGCAGCGGCGTTCGACGGCGCCTGGATGATCTCGTCGTACGCCGGCTTCAAGGACCTGGACATGGCCACCGCCGTCACTCCGGCCGGCCCGACGGGCAAGCGGGCGACGATGATGAACGGCCTCGCCGACTCCATCACCAAGGACGCCCACAACATGGCGGGCGCCAAGAAGTGGGTCGCGTATCTGGCGTCGGCCGAGTGCCAGCAGAAGGTCGGGAGTTACGGGATCGTCTTCCCGGCCACGCCCGACGGCACGAAGGCAGCTGTGGCCGCGTACAAGAAGAAGGGCATCGACGTCTCGGCGTTCACCACGCCGGTCGCCGACGAGAAGGCGGGCGGGAAGGAGTTCGCCACCTTCTCCTACCCGATCACCAACTACGCGGCGGACGTGTACGCGTTGATGCACCCGGCCATGCAGGACATCTTCGGCAACGGCAGGTCCGTGACCAGCCTCGACCGGACCAACAGCCAGATCAACCTGATCCTCGACCAGTGACGACACCCGAGACACCGGTCGGACAACCAAGGAAACAGAAGAAGGGCACGCACAACATGACGTTCTCCCTCGGCATCGTGGGCGCCGGGCAGTTCTCCGGCCAGTTCGCCAAGCTGTTCCTCGCCCATCCGGGCGTCGGCGAGGTGTATGTGACCGACCTCCTGCCGGAGCGCGCGGAGCAACTGGCCGCAGCGGAAGGCCTGTCGGGCACGTTCCCCTCGTACGAGGCGATGCTGGAATCGCCCGCGGTCGACGCGGTGGCGATCTTCACCCAGCGCTGGACGCACGGCCCGCTGGTCCTCCAGGGCCTCGGCGCCGGCAAGCACGTGTACTCGGCGGTGCCGATGGCGGTCACGGCGGAGGAGATCGGCGCGATCATCGACGCCGTACGGGCCACCGGGCTCACCTACATGATGGGTGAGACGAGTCAGTACAACCCGGCGACCGTCCACGCCCGCAACCAGATCGCCGAGGGCGCCTTCGGCAGGATCTTCTACGCCGAGGGCGACTACGTCCACGACATGGACCTCGGGTTCTACGAGGCCTACCAGTACAGCGGCGGCGAGAACTGGAAGGCGACCGCCAGCTATCCCCCGCTCCTGTACCCGACGCACTCGGTGGGCGGGGTGCTCGGCGCCTGGCAGACGCACGCGGTGAGCGTGTCGGCGATCGGGGTGCGCGACGAGCGCGGCGACGGCGTGTTCGACAAGGAGGTCAGCCAGTTCGGCAACGACTACTCCAACGCGAGCGCGCTGTTCGAGGTCGCGGGCGGCGGTTCGTTCCGTACGAACGAGTTCCGGCGGGTCGGCTACCCCTCGCAGATCCGGGAGTCGCGGTTCCGGTTCTTCGGTACGGACGCGAGCATGGAGCAGCTCGCCACGGTCGCGGTGTGGCAGGACAAGAAGGGGGTCACGGACATCAGCGAGCTGCTGGAACCCAAGCCCACCATGGCTCCTGACGATCCGTCACTCCAGCACATCGCGCCGGACCTGCGGGCCGCGTTCACGTCCGGTTCGGCTCCGGTGCACGACCGCTCGCGTCTGCCGAGGGAGTTCGACGAGTTGCACAACGGCCACGAGGGCAGCCACCACTTCCTGGTGGACGACTTCGTGACCGCGGTGAACACCCGCACCCTGCCGTCGGTGAACGCGTGGGTGGCCGCCCGCTACACCCTGCCGGGCATCGTGGCGCACGACTCGGCGCGGCAGGGCGGGGCAAGGCTGCCCATCCCGGACTTCGGGGACGCGCCCGAGGCGTGAGGCCCGGGACATAAGACCCCAGGGCCCGAGAAGAGGGACGGCCGGGTGCCTCAGGTGCCCGGCTTGCGCCCGTACACGAAGACGTCGTCGCCGTTCTTCAGCAGCGACCAGTACTTCTTGGCGGTCGTCTTCGTCATGTTGACGCAGCCGTGCGAGCCCGGCGGGTTCCACATGCTGAGGCCGACCGAGTGGAAGGCCTGCCCGCCGTCGAAGAACTGGCTGTACGGCATCGGGACGTTGTAGATGTTCGAGACGTGGTCGATGTCCCGCCAGTAGATCTGCTTCAGTCCGGTGCGGGTCTCGAAGCCGTCGCGGCCGGTGCGGACCGGCACCGGGCCGTAGACGAGACGGCTGCCGTCCTGGATCCAGCTCAGCTGGAGCGTGAGGTTGACGCAGGCTATACGGCCCTTGTTGGTGGGGCACTTGCCTTCCGCGTTGGGCTTGTTCCCGACGGCCTTCTGCTTCTGCATCAGGTCCATCACGCCCCAGGTGACGGAACCCGCGTAGCCCGCACTGGGGGTGATGCCGTGCTTCTTCTGGAAGCCCTGGATGGCCTTGCAGTCACCGGTGGACTGCACCCCGTCGACGGGCCGCCCGAGGAACTTCTCCACCTTCTTCTGGTACGGGCCGGTCTGCGTCGTACAGCTCGCGGCCTGCGCCGGAGCGGTACCGAGCACGATCGTGAGCGGCGCCACCAGCCCCGCGATCCCGAGCGCGACGGCCCCTCGTCTGCGTACGTCCCCCATGTCGGTGCCTCTCTCCTACGTGCTGCGTGCGGGTTGTCATGAACGTTCTCTGCTTGCTAGACCGACGTTTCGGGTGATCGGTTGTAGGAGCGCCCGAGCCGGGACGAAACGGTGACATTCCCGTTGCCGGCCCACGTCGTCACCGTTCCCGTCTCCGGCCCGTCGAAGCGCCGTGTCGGTGTCATGGTCCGACCGTACTGTCCCGGCGATCAACTGGGCGGACAACGTGCGCACATGTCCGCGTTCATTCAGCAACTCCCCGCTCTCACAGGTGTCGTCATCGGCGCCCTCGGCTCCTACTGGGCCGTCGCACGAGGGGAGCGCGTCCGCTTCCGGCGTGAACGGGAGGCGCGTTGGGAGGAGCGGCGGCTCGCGGTGTACACGGACTACGCGCGGGTGCTCAAGAAGTCGGTCACGCTGACGTACCGGGTCTCGGCGAGTCTCGGCAACGACCCGCATCCGCATCCGCTGGCACCCGAGGAGGCGGCGCCGCTCATCGCCGAGGCCACCGTCGCCCAGGACCCGTACCGGGAAGCCCTGCTTCTGCTGGGCGACCCCGAGGCGCTGTCGAAGGCCCGGGAGTGGGTCGCCACGCTGCTGGACATGGAGGCGTTCCTGCGCGAGCGGACCGAGAACCCACGGGCCTGGCAGGCGCTGCCGGCACGTCGGCGGTCCGGACGTGAGGGCTACTACGCGGCCGTACGCGAGGATCTGGCCCTGCCGCCGGGCCACTCCGGCCGTTGGCCGGTCCTGCCGGTACCCGGGGGCACCGGCGAACCCGGCAACCGCGGCTGACGCGGGCGCCTGTAGCTGCTGTCCGCAAGGCCCTGAATCGCTAGCGGTATCCGGCCGCGTCCGCCGGTTTCCCCGCGTCCTGGACCTCGACCATGTAGCGCCAGGCGTCCGGACGGCTGCCGTCGAGGTCGGTGAAGCCGTAGACCTGGGCGAGTCCGCCGCTGGAGAAGGACCCTCCGTTCATGCGGGCCACGTCGGGGTCGGCCGCCAGGGCCGTCACGGCGCGGCCCACGTAGCGCGGGGTCTCCGAGATGGCGAAGTGCGGGAAGCGTTCCAGGGCGTCCCGCCAGTTCTCCTCGCGGACACCGAAGTTGTCGAGCATCATCTCGGAGCGCAGCCAGCCAGGCGTCAGCGCCACGGCGGTGGCGCCGCGCGGGCCGAGTTCTTGGCCCAGCGCGAAGCCCATGCGCAGGACGGACGACTTCGCGAGGTCGTAGAAGAAGGAGAGCCGGTAGTTGTCCCGGTTGTAGTCGGCGGTGCCGTCGGTCATCTCGACGACCAGGCCACCGGGGTTGCGCAGCAGCAGGGGCAGGGCGTGGTGGCTGGTGATCGCGTGGGTCTCGACGGCCAGCCGCAGCAGCCGCAGACCGTTGTCGAGGTCGTGCTCCCACACCGGGCTCTCCCACTCGAAGAGGTGCTCGCCGCCCCAGACGTCGTTGACCAGGACGTCGAGGCGGCCGTGTTCCTCGGCGACCCGGTCCACCAGCGCCTTCACCCGCATCGGGTCGAGATGATCGGTGGGTACGGCGATACCGTGGCCGCCCGCCGCGGTGACCAGGTCGGCGGTGTCCTCGATGGTCTCCGGCCGGTCGTACTCGGAGCGCTGCTGCCGGGTGCTGCGGCCGGTCACGTAGACGGTGGCGCCGGCGGCCCCGAGTTCCACCGCGATACCGCGTCCGGCACCGCGGGTCGCCCCGGCGACCAGGGCGACCTTGCCCGCCAGTTTCCCGCCCTGGGCCCCTTCCGGCTGCTGCCCGTCCAGGGGGCTGTCCGTCGTCCTCGCCATGCCCGTGTCTCCTCCGTGCGTGAGCGCGATCCAGGCCGGCCCGGCTCGGGAACCGTTGTCACGCCCAGGGTGTCGCTGATACCGGACACCCGCTGTCGGGTATTCCGCTCACGACATGCCGCAACGCGGGCAGATGTTCCGCCAGCGGGGCCAGACCCACGTCCTCACGGCGTTCCTCGACCGTCTCGGGGTGGCGGATCGGGTACGGGCAGAGGGTGTCCGCGTTGATACGGGTGCCGTAGAACTGCGGCTGGCTCAGCTCGACCGCGCAGTGGTCGGCGATGTAGGCGTGGTGCACGGCCGGACAGCCGCCGTCCGCCACGGCTTCCGCGATCAGATCGCGACAGGTGAGCTGGAACCCGAGGTCGGCGGTGTGCAGCAGGATCATCAGGGCCGCCGTCGAGGCGGGCTCTCCGACCTGACCGGCCTCCGGCCAGCCGCGCCGGGCCACGACCGACCTCAGGGCGTCGGCGTTGGCGCCACGGCACCGGGTGACGAAATGCCGGTTCAGCGCGGTCGGCTTCTCGCGGGCCAGCCTGGTCAGCCGCTGGTCCTCCTCGGCCCGGCGCACCAGTTCGGCGGCCAGGACCGCCTGTTTCGGCTCGGCTGCCGAGCCTCGTGCGGTCTGCATGGGCGGTGCACTCCTCATACCGTTCTCCAGCCCCCCGATGACCTTCACGCCCTTACGAAGGCGGGGACGCCGTGGGTGCCATGAGTGCCGTGGATGCCGCCATCAGGGCTCCTTCCGTTGCGCCGGTGCCGTTGTCGAAGGCAACAGCACCGGGGGCCTGCCGGGACAGGGAGTGCGGGGGTTGTCCGGTTGCATACGCGCAGTGGCGCCTGCGCCGGTTACGCCACCGCTCCCGGCACCGGTCGCGCCCCGCGTTCGAACTCCTGCACGCTCGGCTCCCGGCGGTGCGGGGCGAGCCGTCCGTGGAAGTCCCGCAGAGCCTGGATCGAGCGTTCGCTGTGGACACCGCTCAGCGCGTCGAGCGCCTCCGTGCCGAGCGCCTCCTCGATGCGGTGCTGTCGCCGATGGGCCGTCACCGGCACGCAACGGCTGACGGCCTGACGCCGGCGCCTTGTTCGCACCGCCCGCACCCCTGCCGGGGCTTCTCGGTTGTCCGTTCGTCACGGCGGCCATCCAGGTCTCGCATCACGTCGGCGTGGGGTGACGCACCGCGCGGTGTGCGGCAGGTCCCTCGTTCACTATGGTGACTGACAGGCACAGCTCGCAACCTTCGTTCTGATAATTTCAGAATGAAGCGCGAAGGCCTGTCGGTGTCAACCGAAGACGTGGCACACTGCCCGCTGTGACGGCGGTCTCCGGAGGTCCCACGTGAGCGACAACCGCTCAGGCGGAAGTGCCCCCACCGTCCTTCGGATGGTCCTCGGCAAGCGCCTGAGGCAGCTGCGGGAGCGGGCCGGGGTGTCGTTCGAGGACGCCGCACGGGCGATCGAGGTCACGCCGCTGACGGTCCGCCGGATGGAGAAGGCCGAGGTCGGCCTCCGCATCCCCTACGTGAAGGAGTTGCTGCGCACCTACGGGGTCCTGGCCAAGGAGATCGAGGACTTCGTTCACCTCGCCAGGGAGGCCAACCAGCCGGGCTGGTGGTACTCGTACCGCGATGTGCTGCCGGACTGGTTCAGCGCCTATGTGAGCCTGGAGAGCGAAGCCAGCGTCATCCGGCTCTACGAACCCCACTACGTCCCCGGCCTGTTGCAGACCGAGGAGTACGCCGTCGCGCTGCTGCGCATCGGCTTCCCCAACGAGAGCACCGAGGACATCCGGCGCCGGGTCGCCCTGCGGCTGAGGCGCCAGGACCTGCTCGACAAGCCCGAGGCGCCCGCCGTCTGGGCCGTACTGGACGAGACCGTGCTGCGCAGGCCCGTGGGCGGGGCCGAGGTGATGCGGGCTCAGATCGACCACCTCAGCGAGGTGTTGGAGTACCCGAAGGTCCGGCTCCAGATCATGCGGTTCGCCGCGGGTCCGCACCCGGGAGCCTTCGGTCCCTTCCACTACTTCCGCTTCGGCTTCTCCGAACTGCCCGACGTCGTCTACACGGAGAGCCTCGCCGGCGCGCAGTACTTCGACCAGCCCGCCGACGTCGTGACGTACCTGGAGGTACTGGACCGGATGTCCGTTCAGGCGGAGCCGGTCGCCCGGACCAGGGAGATCCTGGCAGCACTGCGTAAGGAGTTGTGAACCATGGCAACCGACGGCCCCATCCACAGCGGCATACCCGCGTCCGAACTCGGCTCCGAGGGCTGGCACAAGCCCTGGAGCGGCACCAACGGCGGAAGCTGCGTCGAGACCAAGCGACTGCCCGACGGCAGTGTCGCGTTCCGGCAGTCCAAGGACCCGGACGGGCCCGCGCTGGTCTACTCCCGGGACGAGATGGTGGCGTTCCTGGAGGGCGCCAAGTCCGGCCAGGCCGACTTCCTGATCGCCTGACAGCCCGATCGCCGACCGCGGCCGATCGCCGTACGCCTCCGGCGGGCGCGGCGCTCGACTTCGCCGACGCGGTCGCGGAACCGTGAACGTCACCTACGCCATGACCGACGTCGCCACCGACCGGACTCGCCGCATGCGTGCGCCCACGCCCCGTCAGTCCCAACTCCGGCATGCGAAACGGCAGTTGCCGATAGGTTGGCGAAGTCCGCGCGAGGCAAGTCAGGAGAACGCCGATGACAGACGGCCGGTCCACCCCCGACCAGGAAGCACTGTCCAAGATCGACACGACGGTGCCGCACTCCGCCCGCATCTGGAACTACTGGATGGGCGGCAAGGACAACTACGAGGTCGACCGCGCGGCGGGCGACGAGTACCGCGAGATCGCCCCCAACATCGAGACGATGGCGCGGGCCTCGCGCACCTATCTCATCCGCGCCGTCACCTTCGTGGCCCGCGAGCGCGGTGTCCGCCAGTTCCTCGACATCGGTACCGGCCTGCCGACGTACGACAACACGCACCAGGTCGCCCAGAAGGTGGCCCCCGAGTCGCGCATCGTCTACGTCGACAACGACCCGCTCGTCCTGCGGCACGCCCAGGCCCTGCTCACCAGCACCCCCGAGGGCACCACGGACTACGTGGACGCGGATCTGCGGGAACCCGAGAAGATCATCGAGACGGCGCGCCGGTTCCTGGACCTCGACAAGCCGGTGGCGCTGATGCTGATGGGCATCCTCGGCCACATCCACGACTGGGAGGAGGCCAAGTCGATCACGCGCCGCCTCCAGGCGGCCCTGCCCGCGGGCAGCTATTTCGTGCACTACGACAGCACGGACACCGACGAGGAGCTCAAGCGCGCTCAGGAGGGGTACGACGACACGGGCGCGATCCCGTACGTGCTGCGCAGCCCCGACAAGCTCTCCGCTCTGTACGAGGGCCTGGAACCGGTGGAGCCCGGCATCGTCTCCTGCCCTCTGTGGCGCCCGGAGCCCGGCACCTCGCCGGAGCCGACGGACGTGTACGGAGGGGTCGCGTACAAGGCGTAGCCGCTTCCGCTGTACCGATCGGTCATGTTTAATGTCACCCTGTCGATCGACAGGATTCCTGGCAATAGCCCGACCGAACGGAACCGCGTGTCCCTCCTCGCCAGGCCTGCGGTGGCCTCCCTCATCGCCAAGACGATGCAGCGTCTCGTCATGCTGGCGGACCGACGGCCCAGCGGCCGGGGTTCCGCCGCCGAGTCCCACGCCCGCCTTCCGGAATTCCCGCGTGCCACAAGCGAGTTGACGGTTCCGACCGCGATCGCTCCGGCCCGGGTCGTGGTCTACCGGCCCACGACGGAGGACCCGGCCCCGCCGGTCCACGTCAACTTCCACGGCGGCGGATTCATCATGCCGGTGACGGAGACGGACGACGCCTTCTGCCGTGCCGTCGCCGCGCTGGCGGGTGTGGTGGTCGTCAACGTGGACTACGTCGTCGCCCCGCAGCACCCCTTCCCCGCCCCGCCCCGGCAGTCCTACGAGGTGGTCCGGTGGATCGCCGAGAACGGCGCCGAGCACGGCTGGGACGGCACCCGGCTCACCGTGGGCGGGCAGAGCGCCGGCGGCGGTCTCGCGGCGGCCGTGGCCCGCCAGGCCCTGGAGGAGGGCGGCCCCTCGATCGCGCTGCAGGTCCTGCACTACGCGCCGCTCGACCTGGCGACCGCCGCGAAGGACAAGCGTGCGGCGATCGCCAAGCCGATGCTGCGCCCGTGGATGGGCGAGGTGTTCGACAGCGCGTACGTGCCGGACCCGCGCGAGCGCACCGACCGGCTCGTCTCCCCCGCCCACCCGAACGAGACCGCGGACCTCAAGGGCATCGCCCCGGCCCTGATCGTCACGGCCGCCCACGACCGTCTCCGGGCGGAGGGCGCGCGTTATGCCGAGCGGCTGCGTCAGGTGGGCTCGCTGGTCGAGCACCATGACGTGGCGGGCGTCGATCACGCCTACGACCTCAACGACGACGAGCAGGGCCGGGAGATCTACGCCTTCATCTCCCAGCACGTACGGCAGGCCACGGCGGACGACTGACGCCCGCACGGGGCACTCCCACTCATCGCAGGGTGAGCGGGGTCTCCGTTTCGGCCCGGGTCAGTTTCTCGGGATTGCGGACGTAGTAGAGGCCGGTGACGAGGGCGTCCTCGACGCGCATCGCCATGATGCCGTCGAGTTCGCCGTCCAGGTGGACGACGAGCGCCAGGCCGCCGTTGACCATGGTGGGGGCCACGGTGATCGGGCTCTTGTTCTTGCCCAGAACGCCGACCAGGAAGCGGGCCACCTTCTCGGCGCCGGTGATCGGCCGCAGCGCCGACTGTTTGATCCCGCCGCCGTCGTTCACCAGGACGACGTCCGGAGCGAGCACGTCGAGGAGGGTCTGCGGGTCCCCGGTCTCCAGTACACGCTGGAACGATTCCAGGACGGCCCGGCTCTCGGCGGGGGAAACCGTCTGGCGGGGGCGCCTGGCGTCGACGTGCCGGCGGGCACGGTGGGCGATCTGGCGGACGGCCGCGGGGCTCTTGTCGACGGCGGTGGCGATCTCGTCGTAGCCCGTGTCGAAGACCTCACGGAGCACGAAGACAGCGCGTTCGGTCGGCGAGAGGGTTTCGAGGACGAGCATCAGGGCCATCGAGATGCTCTCGGCCAGTTCGACGTCCTCAGCCACGTCCGGCGCGGTGAGCAGCGGCTCGGGCAGCCAGGAGCCGACGTAGGCCTCCTTGCGGCGGCTCATCGTGCGCAGCCGGTTGAGGGCCTGCCGGGTCGTGATGCGGACCAGATAGGCGCGCTGGTCGCGGACCTGTGTGAGGTCGACCTCGACCCAGCGAAGCCAGGTCTCCTGGAGGACGTCCTCGGCGTCGGCCGCCGAGCCGAGCATCTCGTAGGCGACGGTGAAGAGCAGGTTGCGGTGGGCGACGAACGTCTCGGTCGCCGGGTCGGCGGCCGGCGCGGGCTCCGGGGCGGTGGTGTGCTCGCTCATGTCCCTGCCCCTGTCCGTGTCCCTGCCCCTGTCCGTGTCCCTGCCCCTGTCCGTGTCCCTGCCCCTGTCCGGCGCGGGCGCCGGCGGTCTTGGCTGCCGGCGGTTCTCAGGCGTGCGTCCACAACATGGTCCGTTTCGTTTTCTTCGGCTGCCGTTCGATCGGCGGAGGGAGGAGGGGGAGGGGGGCACTGCCGGCGCTCCGCTGTGGCACACCGGGCAGTGTCTCAGGACGCCGGTTCAATGGCCGCCCGCGCCTGGCCGGGCCCGGCCTGGACCAGTTGCCGGCGCTTGGTGTCCTTGACCCACCAGGTGCGCGCGCCGGGCTTGCGTGCCTCGTACGACAGCTGCCAGGGGACGCTCCTGCAGATGAGTTCCTTGATCCTGGCGCCCGGCCGCCCCCCGAGGTAGTACCCCTTCGCGGTGTCGTCCCGGCCGGTGAGCTGGAGGACTCCGGCGTGCCGGCCCAGGCTGATGCACTGGCTGACGAACCCCACGTCGATGGGCGCGGGCCGCTCACCGGCGATCCGGCTCAGCACCGTCCGGGCGGCCTGCGGGCCCAGTTGGACCGCTGCCTGGCAGCTCATCCGGAACGGCAGGTCCGACGGAGCCGCCGAGTCCCCGGCCGCGACGATGTGCTCGTCGTCGACGCTCGTCAGCGTCTCGTCGGTGAGCAGACGGCCCAGGGCATCGGTGCGCAGCCCGCTGCGCGCGGCCAGGTCCGGCACCCCGAATCCGGCGGTCCAGATCGTCACCGTGCTCGGCAGTTCGCGGCCACCGGCGAGCCGTACGGCGTCGCGGGTCACCTCCGTCACCTTCGTGTCGGGGCCGTCGAGCACGCTCACCCCGAGCGCGGCGAGTCGCCCGGCGACCGAGCGGCGCCCCCGCGGGTGCAGGGACGGGCCGAGCAGCCCGCCGCAGAGCAGGGTCACGGTGCGGCCCTGTTCCGCGAGCTCGGCGGCGGTCTCGATGCCGGTCGCACCGGCGCCGACCACGGTCACCGGAGCCGACGGGGGCGCCGCGTCGAGGACCGGCCGGAGCCGCTGCGCCTCCTCCAGGCCGGCGATGGGGAAGGCGAACTCGGTGGCGCCGGGTACGCGCGGGTCGGCGCTGCCGCTGCCCACCGCGTAGACCAGGTGGTCGTAGCCCACGGTGTCGCCGCTCGCCAGTGTCAGGGCGCGCCCGGCCGCGTCGATCAGTGTCACGGTGTCCACCAGCAGCCGGACGCTGTCGGCCAGGAGCTCGCGGTAGTCGGCGACCGCCTGGTGGGTGCCCGCGACGAGTTGGTGCAGGCGGATCCGGTCGACGAAGGTCGGGCGCGGGTTGATCAGTGTGACGGTGACGTCGGCGCGCCGCGTCAGACGGTTGGCCGCCATGACGCCGGCGTAGCCGCCGCCGATCACGACCACATCGGTGTTGCCGCTCATGGTGTCTCCTGCCCTTGGACGGTGCCCCTTCAAAGGGGTTCGACCCCAAGACACCGCTCGGGTGGTGGTTGTGACAGGAAGGTCCGCCCTTTTTTCGCCCCCGCCGCCCCTACCCGTCCCATCCTTGGGGGGGCTCCGCCCACCAGACCCCCGTTTTCGGCCCTGAAGGGGCCTCGTCCTCAAACGCCGGACGGGCTGAGGCGGCCGGAGACGCTCGGCGCGAGAGGTTCAAGGCCGCCGGTCCAGCAGGGCATGCCTCCCCCCGGATGAAGGAGGCGTGCGTGACCGGTCAGCCGGCCGTGGACAGTTCCTCGGCCCGCTCGGCCGGCGTCGGCCGTCCGGGCCCGCGCAAACCCGTCAGCGCGACGAACACCGTGGCGAGCACCGCCGCGACGGCGAACGCCGTGAACCCCCAGCCCTCCGACCCGCTCGCCACCAACTGGCCGCCCAGCCACGGTCCGAACACCGCGCCGAAACGGCCGATGCCTGACACCCAACCCACCGCCGTCGCCCGGTCGGCGTCGGTGGAACGGCCCGCCACCGTCGCGTAGATCATGGCCTGGGCGCTGAAGAGGAACATGCCGGTGAGGAAGACCACGGTGTAGGTGAGCGGCAGCTCCATGTGGATGCCCAGGAGGTAGACGCCGACCGCGGTGCACGCGAACCAGACGGTGGCGATGCGGGCTGCGCCGTAGCGGTCGGCGCAGCGGCCGGCGACCAGCATGCCCATGATCCCGCCGAGGTTGATGACGATGAGGAAGGACAGGGACGAGCCGAGTTCGTAGCCGGCGCCGCGCATCATGGTCGGCAGCCAGTTGCTGACCCCGTAGACGAGCAGCAGGCCGCAGAAGGAAGCCAGCCAGAAGAGGACAGTGGTGCGCCACAGGCTGTCGCGGAAGAGGGCTCCGACGGCACTCCAGCGGTCCCCGGTGGCGGGGCGTTCCGTCGCGGCGGCGGGCAGCTCGACGTCGTAGCGGTCGGCGAGGGCCCGGGCCTCCTCGATGCGGCCCTTCGCGATCAGGAAGCGCATCGACTCGGGCAGGAACTTCGCGACCAGCGGGACTCCGACGATCAGGGGGATCACACAGACCCAGTAGGCGACGCGCCACCCGTCGGGGCCGCTCGTCCACAGGCCCAGGAAGCCCGCCATGATGCCGCCGGCCTGGTGCGCGGTCATCAGCGTGCCGACGATCAGGGCGCCCCGGCCGCGCGGGGCGTACTCGGAGACCATCGTGATCGTCGTGGGCAGCAGACCGCCGAGGCCGAGGCCCGCGATGAAGCGGCCGAGGCCGAACACCCCGAGGCTGGGGGCGAGTGCGCACACGGCGGACGCCAGCGAGAACACGGCGGTGCAGGTGAGGATCACCTTCTTGCGCCCGATCCAGTCGGTGACCGTACCCGCGGACAGGGCGCCGATGAGCATGCCGAAGGTGGCGTAGCTGCCCAGGTCGCCCGCCTGGTCGGGGACGAGTCCGAGGGCCTTGTGCTCCAGCATGTGGGGCAGTTCGGCGCCGTAGACGAACATGTCGAGGCCGTCGAAGAAGACGACCAGCCAGCACAGGCCGACGACGAGCACGGCCAGTCTGCCGCCGCGAGCGGGCGGGGCTGAGGCAGGGGCGGGGGACGGAGACATCGTTGTTTCCTATCGTCCGGCAGGAGAGTCCCTGGGGAGGGGGATGCGCTCGACCGTAAAGAACCATCCGAGTGAGTGTCAACGTTTTTGTCAACAATCTCATGGGCGAGGTGAGCCGTGCCGTCGTCGGTCACGGCTCACGCCGCAGATGGAAGCGTCGAGCGGGCACGTCAGTCGAGCGGAGGCGTGCCGTGCGTGTGGAAGGACTCGATGGTCTTGAGGCCCCACGCCTGCCCCTTGGCGCGCTCGGCCGTGGTCCAGGTGATCAGCGGCCAGTCCGGGGCGAGCACCAGCCGGGTCAGCGGGTTGCACAGTTCGACGCGGTTGCCGCCGGGCTCGTAGACGTACAGGAAGAACGTCTGCTGGATGGCGTGCTTGTGCGGGCCGGTCTCGATGTGCACGCCGTTGTCCAGGCACAGGTCGGCGGCGCGCAGGATGTCCTCGCGGGTGTCCGTGGCGAACGCGATGTGGTGCAGGCGGCCGTTGGAGCCGGACCAGTCCTCCGTGTAGACGATGTCGTACGACTTGTTGGTGAACGTCAGCCACTGGGCGGCCAGGCGTCCTTCGTCGAGAACGATCTGCTCGGTGGGGCGGGCGCCGAGGACGTGCTGGATGAACCCGGCGTTCGGTTCGACCGCGGCGGCGAGGAAGTTGACGTGGTCGAGGCGGCGTACGCCGACGCCCGTCGCGGGTTTGGCCTGGGGCTGGTTCTTGAGGCCGGGCCGCAGTTCGGGCGGCGCCTGGTACCACTCGCTCTCCCAGTACAGGGCGATCTCGTGGCCGTCGGGGTCGGTGGTGACGTAGAGCGGGCCGAGGCCGGGTTCGTCCTCGGCCCAGCGGCCGGGGCGGCCGGCGTTCTCGGCCTCCTTGACCCTGCGCTGCAGGGCCTCCTCGCTGGAGGCACGCAGGGCGGTACGGCGGATGCCCGAGGTCGAGTGGGCGGTGAGGGTGAGGCTGTGGTGCTCGTAGTCGTCCCAGGTCCTCAGGTACACCGAGTCGCCGGAACGGCCGTTCTCGGTCAGGCCGAGGATCGTGGTGAAGAACCGGACGCTGGCGTCGAGGTCGGGGGTGAGGAGTTCGACATGGCCGAGGTGGGCGATGTCGCCGAGCGGCGGGGTCATCAGCGGCTCCTGTCAGCGAAGGGAACAGCGGGAGGGACTGCGGGAGAGGCGGTGGGCGGGACGGCGGGGCGGGGGAAGACCGTGCCGTCGAAGATCTTGCGGGCGGTACGGACGACGGCCGTGCGGTGCGCGACCGGGGTGGGGCCGTCGGTGTCGACGACGGACTCGACGTCCAGGAATCCGGTGGGGTGTTCGATGCGCAGCGGGTCGTCGTCGTGGGCGGGGAGACGTGCCACGCCCTCCCCGACGCCGCCAGCCATGCGCAGGCCGGCGGCGACGCTCGCGGCCCCGAGTACGCCGATCGCCGTGTGGCAGCGGACCGGGATGAAGGTGCGGGTCGTGACGGTGCCGCCGTGGGCGGGCGGGGCGAGCAGGGTGAGCTTGGGCACGGTCGTCGCGGAGACATCGCCGAGACCCATCAACTCGCCTGCCGCCAGCCGGATTTCGCGCAGCCGTTCGTTGAGGGTGATGTTCTCCTCCAGGTCCCCCGGGTTTTCGTGGCCGGTGACCTGGAGCGCGGAGGCGGCGATCAGTACGGTCGGCATGCCATTGTCGACGCAGGTCACCGGTGTCCCGGCGACGGTGTCCCGGGCCCGGCCGGTCGGCAGCAGGGATGCGCTCCCCCGCCCGAAGCCGAGCGTGACCGGAGCGGCGGCGCCGGGCACACCGGAGATCTCGGTCGTGCCCCGGTAGACGACACGCCCGCCCTCGGTGGGAAAGGTCGCGGTGGCGTGGTCACCGCTGTTGACCATGCGGATGCGTACGGAGGTCAACTCCTCCTCTGCCGCGACCAGTCCGCGCTCCACGGCGAACAGGCCGACTCCCGCGAGCAGGTTCCCGCAGTTCTGACGATCCGTCACAGTCGGCCGGTCGACGCCGACTTGCAGGAACAGGTAGTCCACGTCGGCCTGTTCGTCGGCCGAGCGGGAGACGACGGCGACCTTGCTGGTGAGGGGGTGGGCTCCGCCGAGTCCGTCGATCTGGCGGGGGTCGGGGCTGCCCATGACCCGCAGCAGCAGCTCGTCGCGGGCCGCGGGGTCGGCCGGCAGGTCCTCGGCGAGGAAGTAGGCGCCCTTGGAGGTGCCGCCCCGCATCAGCATGCAGCGCAGCCCCTCCTCCGGGCGGCCCGTACTCACGGGCGGGCCCCCGGTCCGGAGCCCGGGTCGACTCCCGCGCCGGTTTCCGAGTTGGCGGCACCTGCGTACTCCTCGTACGACTGGTACCGCACCCCCAGCCGTACGAGGGTCTCGCGCAGCCCGTACCGGTCCAGGCCCAACTGGCCGTCGGCGAAGGCGAGTCGGGACGCCTCCTCCTTGGCGGTGCGGGCCTCGGACGCCTTGACGGCCTCGGCGGAGCGCTGCCGGGGTACGACCATCACGCCGTCGTCGTCGGCGATGATCACGTCGCCGGGGTGGATCTGCTGCCCGCCCACCACGACGGGGACGTTGACCGAGCCGCCGGTCGCCTTGACGGTGCCCTGGGCGGACACCGCCGCCGACCAGACGGGGAAGCCCATGGCGCGCAGTTCGGCGGTGTCGCGTACGCCGGTGTTGATGACCAGGCCGCGTACGCCCCGGCGTTGCAGCGCGGTGGCGAACAGTTCGCCGAACAGGCCGTCCGTACAGGGGGACGTGGTGGTGACGACCAGGATGTCGCCCTCGGCGCACTGTTCGACGGCCGCGTGGATCATGAGGTTGTCGCCGGGCCAGCACAGCGCGGTGACGGCGGTGCCCGCGATACGTACGTCCTGCTGGACGGGGCGCAGGGTCGGGCCGAGGAGTCCGGTGCGGCCCAGAGCCTCGTGGACGGTGGCCACGCCATAGCCGGCCAGCGCCTCGACGTCCCCGGCGGCTGCGCGCGGCGGGTCGGTGACGATGACGCCGCTCATGCCAGTTCCCCCGTGACCTGCGGGTAGGGGCGCATATAGGCCTCGCCGTAAGTGGTGTGCGGCAGGCCGAGGTTGGGGCCGGCGTTGCGCTTGAGCTGGACGCCACGCCGTTTGGCGAGGTCGGTGTAGTAGTCCCACAGGTGCTGCTGGGCCGGCAGACACTCCATGGCCTTGCGCTTGGTGTCGAACACCTCGGTGATGTCGAGCAGTACCTGCGGAGTGAAGTCGCACATCTCCGGCTGGTGGGGTTCGAAGAAGAACACCGGTGGCGCGCCCAGGACTTCACCGGGGGCCGGGTAGCCGATGGCCTGGGCGAGGATGCGTGCGTCGAGGGCCATGCGGGCGGCGGCCGGGTGGTCGGCGTTGTAGGGGTCGGACAGCGGGTGGGTGAGCACGACGTCGGGCTGCGTGTCGCGGTAGATGCCCACGAGGCGGTCGGTCAGCTCGGGTGTGGCGAGGAGGGGGTAGTCGCCGGCGTCGAGGAAGCGGACCTCGGCGCCGAGCGCGGCGGCGGCCTGCTCGGCCTCGGTCCGGCGTATCCCCTTGATCTCGTCGAGCGACCTGCCCTCCCGCCAGGCCTTGGCGGACTCGCCGCGTTCCCCGTAGGACAGGCACGCGATGACGACCTTCTCGCCGCGCGAGGCCGCCAGGGCGATGGCACCCCCCGCCCGCCAGACGAAGTCACCGGCGTGTGCGCTGATCACCAGTGTCGAGCGAGCGGCGGCGGGCACCGCACCGTGTGTCATGGCAGAGATCTCCTTGGTGGACAGATCGGTCGGCCCACCCCGGCGGCGTCATCCGCGCAACGCGCTATTCGCGCAACGCGGCGATCACGCTCGTGAGATGGGCGCGAGCGGCCGCTTCGGCCGCCTGCGGGTCCCTGGCCGTGATCGTCTCGACCATGGCCAGGTGTTCACCCAGGGACTGCTGGGGACGCCCCGGTCGCAGCGCGAGCTGGAAACGGTGACGCACCAACTGGGCGTTGAGCTTCTCCAGGAGTTCCACGGCCGTCCGCTGGCCGGAGAACTGTCTGATCCTGGCGTGCAGTTCTTGGTTGAGTTCGGAGTACGTGACCGGCTCGCCGTCGGCGACGGCCTTCGCCATCGCCTCGCCCAGGCCGGTCAGTTCGGCCAGTTGGCCGTCGGTGGCCGCCACGGCCGCCTTGGCCGCACACAGCCCTTCGAGGACCATCCGGCACTCGGTGATGGCGACCGCTTCCTCCACTGTCACCACCCGCACCCGCGAGCCGCGGTTGAGGATCCGCTCGACCAGCCCCTCCGACTCCAACTCGATCAGCGCCGCCCGGACGCTGGCCCGTGTCACACCGAACTGCTCGGCGAGTTCGTTCTCCACCAGCCGCTGAGCCGGCGACATGTCGCCGCGCAGGATCGCCTGCCGCAGCCGCTCCAGCGCGTGCTGCTTGGCCTGCTCTCCGGTGCCTGGACGGGCCTGGTTCGGCATGTGCCCTCCTGAGTGAGTGCCTGTCGACGCTAAATCTAGACGGACAACATTGTCAACAATATTGTTCTCCATACTTGCACACAGTTCACGCCCGATCGGCGAGATGTTCTCGTGCGGTTCACGCACAGAAGTCCCCCTTTAGGGCCGATCCGGCTATCAGGTCAAGCGTCCCGGACTATTGACTCCATCACCTTGCTGTCGCGATCCTCATCACAGTGTTGCGCGAGCCATGACAAACCTTTGTGCGAGGACGTGAGTGATGACCGAGCCTGCTTTCCCGCCCCGCCCGCATCGAGGACGCAGACCCCTGACCGTGCTGCCCCTGCTCCTCGCCGTGATGGCGCTGATGCTCGGCACCGGGCCCAGTTCGGCGGCCGGCACGGACTGGTGGACACCGACCGCGCGCCCGACGCCCGACTCCCAGATCAACGTCACGGGCGAGCCCTTCAAGGGCACCAACGCCCAGGGCGAGGTACAGGGGTTCGTCGACGCGCACAACCACCTGTTCTCCAACGAGGCCTTCGGCGGGCGGCTCATCTGCGGGAAGGTCTTCTCCACCAGCGGGATCGCCGACGCCCTCAAGGACTGTCCGGAGCACTACCCGGACGGCACCCTCGCGCTCTTCGACTACATCACCCACGGCGGCGACGGCAAGCACGACCCGGTCGGCTACCCGACGTTCAAGGACTGGCCCGCGTACGACTCGATGACCCATCAGGCGAACTACTACGCCTGGGTCGAGCGCGCCTGGCGCGGCGGTCAGCGTGTGCTGGTCAACGACCTGGTCACCAACGGCGTGATCTGCTCGGTCTACCCGTTCAAGGACCGCAGTTGCGACGAGATGACGTCCATCCGTCTCCAGGCGAAACTGACGTACCAGCTCCAGGACTTCATCGACGCGCAGTACGGCGGCACCGGCAAGGGCTGGTTCCGGATCGTCACCGACAGCGCACAGGCGCGTGAGGTGATCAAGCAGGGCAAGCTGGCCGTCGTACTCGGTGTCGAGACCTCGGAGCCCTTCGGCTGCAAGCAGATCCTGGACATCGCGCAGTGCAGCAAGGCCGACATCGACAAGGGCCTCGACGAGCTGTACGGCCTGGGTGTGCGCAGCATGTTCCTGTGCCACAAGTTCGACAACGCGCTGTGCGGGGTGCGGTTCGACGAGGACGGTCTCGGTACCGCGATCAACGTCGGCCAGTTCCTGTCGACGGGCACTTTCTGGCAGACGGAGAAGTGCACGACCGCGATGCACGACAACCCCATCGGCGGCGCCACGGCGACCAGCGCGACGGAAGACCTGCCGGCAGGCACCGAGCTGCCGACGTACGCCTCGGACGCGCAGTGCAACAAGCGCGGGCTCACCGCGCTCGGTGACTACGCGGTGCGCGGCATGATGAAGCGCAAGATGATGCTGGAAATCGACCACATGGGCGTCAAGGCCGCCGGTCAGGCGATGGACATCTTCGAGTCGGAGGCCTACCCGGGCGTCCTCTCCTCGCACAGCTGGATGGACCTCAACTGGACCGACCGGGTCTACGGCCTCGGCGGCTTCATCGCCCAGTACATGCACTCCTCCAAGGAGTTCGTCGCGGAGGCCGCGCGCACCGACGCCCTGCGCACCAAGTACAACAAGGGCTACGGCTACGGCACCGACTTCAACGGCATCGGCGACCACCCCGCTCCGCGCGGCACGGACACCGGTACGACGGTGACGTACCCCTTCACCAGTGTCGACGGCGGCTCGGTGATCGACCGGCAGACCACCGGTTCACGTACCTGGGACATCAACACGGACGGGGCCGCGCACGTCGGGATGATCCCGGACTGGATCCAGGACATCAAGCAGGTCGGCGGCGCGGACGCGGTGAGCGACCTGTTCCGGGGCGCCGAGTCCTACCTCGGCACCTGGGGTGCCTCGGAGGCCCACAAGGCCGGGGTGAACCTCGCCAAGGGCGTGACGGCGACGGCCAGTTCGTCCGAGTCGAACCCGTTCACCAGCTACCAGCCCGGCCGCGCCGTGGACGGCGACTCGGGTACCCGCTGGGCGAGCGACTGGAGCGACGACCAGTGGCTCCAGCTCGACCTCGGGTCGACGAACCTGGTCAAGCGGGTCACGCTCGACTGGGAGAAGGCGTTCGGCAAGGAGTACCGCATCGAGCTCTCGACCGACGGTACGACCTGGCAGACCGCGTGGTCGACGACCGTCGGCGACGGCGGCCTGGACACCGCGCAGTTCGCGGGAGTTCCGGCCCGCTATGTGCGCGTCCACGGACTGGATCGGGGCACGGACTGGGGATACTCACTCTACGAAGTGGGTGTCTACAGCAGCTGAGTTCCGTACCCAGGGGGAGTTCATGGCACGCAAGCCGTCGGCCGAACGGCGTCGGCAGCTGACCGAGGCGGCCATCCGCGCGATGACCCGGGACGGCGTCCCCAGGACGACGACCCGGTCCATCGCCGCGGAGGCCGGCGTGTCGCTGAGCGTCTTCCACTACTGCTTCGACTCCAAGCAGGCCCTGATCGAGTCGGTCATCACGACGATCATGGACCACTTCGTCGATGTGGTGCGGGAGGCGATCCAGCCGCGGCCCACCCTCCAGGAGACGATCCGGGCGGGCTTCAGGGCGTACTGGGACCATGTGGCCGCTCACCCGGGCGAGCACATGCTGACGTACGAACTCACCCAGTACGCCCTGCGCGAGCCGGAGTTCGCGCATCTGGCCCGTCGGCAGTACGAGCTGTACGCCGACACGTACGCCGGACTGCTGGAGCAGCTGCGCGAGACCATGGGCTTCGAACTGAGCGTTCCCGTCCCGGTGTTGGCCCGCTATCTGGCCGCGATGACGGACGGGCTGACGCTCAACTTCCTCGCCCTCGGCGACGAGAAGGCCTGTATGGACATCGTCGACACGGTCACCGACCATGTGGCATCCCTCGTACGGGAGTAGCTCGTACGGGAGTTGGGGCCGCGCCACTGACGCGAGGTGAGGGCGCTCACCTCGTCGGTGAGGGAGCCGCGTGTCGATGCGGCCCCACGCCCCTTCAGGGCACGGCCAGCAGGCGTTCGGCGTATTCCGTGAGGTACTCCTCCCGCTGCTTCGCCGACGCCTCCCCGGGGGCGCGTGCGACGAACGGCGGCAGGACGTCGAAGCCCAGGCAGCCGAGGATGCCGTGTTGGATGGGCCAGAGGGCGCGGTCCAGGTCGTCGTCGGTGCCGTCGGGGCCGTAGAGGCCGGAGGGGGTGCCGGTGGTCGTGCACACCAGGGCGCGTCTGCCTCTGAGCGGGCCGGTGCCGTAGGCGCGCCCCTTCCCGTAGGCGAAGCCGCGGGCCATCGTGCGGTCGACCCAGCCCTTGAGGATGGCCGGCATACCGGACCACCACAGGGGGAACTGGAGGATCATCAGATCGCACCGGGCGACCTTCTCCTGTTCGGCGAGGACGTCGGGCGGGGTCTCGTGGGCCGCCGACACACGTTCCTGCTCTGCGGGGACGTCCAGGAAGTCGGGGTCGGTCCAGACCCCGGGGAAGTCGTCGGCGTCGACGGCGGCCTTCCAGCCGAGCCGGTACAGGTCGCTGACCACGACCTCGTGCCCGGCCCGCTTCAGGACGTCCACGGCTCTGACCTTCAACGCGCCGTTGAATGAGCAGAGTTCGGGATGGGCGAAAACGATCAGTACGTTCACAGTGGGGGGTCTCCTCAGATCGTCCGTGCTGAGCCGTTCGGACTGAGTCGTTTTTGTTCAGTAGGTCGTTCTGTTCGGGCAGGTCGTTGTCCTCGGTCAGGACTTTCTCTTCGGTCAGGTCTTTCTGTTCGGTCAGGTCTTTCTGTTCGGTCGGTCCATCCTGTCGAGCGGGATGCGCAGGGTGAAGGCGGTGCGGCCGGGGCCGCTGGTCAGGTCGAGGGTGCCGCCGTGGGCCCGGGCCAGGGAGAGCGCGACCGCGAGTCCGAGGCCGCTGCCGCCCCGGTCGCGGCTGCGGGCCTTGTCGACGCGGTAGAAGCGGTCGAAGACCCGGTCCTGGTCGGCGGCCGGGATGCCGGGACCCGCGTCGGCGACCCGGACCACCGCGTGACAGCCGGCACCGTTGCCGCCATCGTCGGCCTTGTCACCCTTGTCGACGGTCAGGTCCAAGGACACCGCGGTGCCTGCGGGCGTGTGCACGGCCGCGTTGGTCAGCAGGTTGTCCAGGACCTGCCGGATACGCAACGGATCGAGTCGCAGCCACAGTTCCTTCGGGGGCGCCGTCACCGTCAGCGGATGCTCCGGGTGGCCCGCGCGGAAAGCGTCCGCCGCCTGGGCGGCCAGTTCCACCAGGTCGGCGTTCTCCGGGCGCAGCGGTGTCTCGACCTGGGCCGCGTCCAGCCGGGCGAGCAGCAGCAGGTCGTCGAGGAGGACGCCCATCCGGGCCGCCTCGGCGCGCAGCCGGGCCAGGTGCCGGTCCCGTTCGCCGGGCTCGTTGGCGGCGGCGTACTGGAAGAGGTCCGCATAGCCCCGTACCGACATCAAGGGTGTGCGGAGCTCGTGCGAGGCGTCGGCGACGAAACGGCGCAGGCGCTGTTCGGCCTCGGTGCGCACGGCGAGCGAGTCGTCGATGTGTTCGAGCATGGTGTTGAACGCGGTGCGCAGTTCCTCGACCTCGGGGCCGCCGTTGCCCCGGTCGGCGCGTACGGGCAGCCGGGCGGAGTCGGTGAAGTCGTGCGAGGTGATGCCGCGTGCGGTGTGGGCCATGTCGCTGAGGGGCCTGAGGCCGCGCCGCAGCACCGCGCGGCCGAAGACCACGAGGCCCAGCAGGGCGAGCGCGAAGGCGACGACCTGGACCGTGACCAGCCGGTCCATCGTGTTCTCTATGTCGTCCATGGGCGCCGCGGTGACCAGGACGACCCCGTCCTCGACCTCGCAGGCGCGCAGTCGGTAGGCCTCCCCGTCGATGCGCGCGGTGCGCAGGACGGGGTCGGTGTCGGTGGCGCGCACATCTTCGGCCGTGGTGAGAAGTTCGGCGGAGTCCTTCGGCACGTCGGCGGGCTCGCGGAGTACGGGCTTGCTGCCCGAGACCTTGTACGAGGCGGTGTACCAGCCGTAGTACGGCTTTCCCTGCACACTGCCGTAGTCCACGACGTCCTTGGACTGGGCGGTCTGGACCATCTTCATCTGGTCGCTGAGCTGGCGTTCCAGGTACTCCCGCATGTACATCGACAGCGACGCGCCGACGACGGCGAACACGGCCAGCGAGAGCACGCCCATGCCCAGCGCCAGCCGCGTGCCCAGCCGCAGCCTGCGGTAGTTCTCCCGGCAGTGGCCGATCACTCGCCGACCTGCCGGACCACGTAGCCGACACCCCGCACGGTGTGGATCAGCGCTTCGTCGTGCTGGTCGGGATCGTCGAGCTTGCGGCGCAGCCGGCTGACGACCAGTTCCACGACGTTGGAACGGCCGCCGAAGCCGTACTCCCAGACGTGGTCGAGGATCTGTGCCTTGGTGAGCACGGTCGGCGACTTGCGCATCAGGTAGCGCAGCACCTCGTACTCGGTCGGGGTGAGGGTGAGCCGTTTGTCGCCGCGGCGGACCTCGCGGGTGTCCTCGTCCATCGTCAGGTCGGCCACCCGGAGCACGGACCGCTGGAAGGCGGGGCCGGCGCTGCGGCGCAGCACGGTCCGTAGCCGGGCCATCAGCTCCTCCACGGCGAAGGGTTTGACCAGGTAGTCGTCGCCGCCCCGGGTGAGCCCCGCGACCCGGTCGGCGACTCCGTCACGGGCGGTGAGAAACACCACGGGCACCATCGTGCCCGACAGCCGCAGCCGGTCGAGCACGGCGAAGCCGTCGAGGCCCGGGAGCATCAGGTCGAGCACCACGATGTCCGGATGGAACTCGGCGGCCCTGGTCAGCGCCTCCTCACCGGAGTACGCGGTGACCGCCTCCCAGCCCTCGTAGCGGGCGACCGTCGCGACCAGGTCGGCGATGGGCGGATCGTCGTCCACAACGAGAAGTCGTACTTTTTCCACGTGCTCATAGTGCTGCACGCCGCATCAGACACCACACCTCTTCCCCTCCGAACGCGAGATCGATAACAACTTGAAAGTCCAACGACAGCTGAACGACAGCTACCGTCGGTCATGCTCTGTGTTCCTGGATCCGATCAAGGAGCACCGTCCGTGACGACCGTCCAATCGCGTCCCGCGCCCCCCACGGCGATACGCCCCAAAGTGGTGGCCCGCACCGGCCTGTACGCCGTGCTGGCCGCCAACGTGGCCGTCGTGACCGTCTTCTTCTTCCAGGCCGGGTTCGCCTCGAACGCCCTGATCGTGATGGGCCGGCTCGCCGGGCTGTACGGCGCCCTCGTCATGGCCTTCCAGCTGGTGCTGGTGGCCCGGCTGCCGTGGCTTGACCACCGCATCGGCATGGACCGGCTGACCTCCTGGCACCGCTGGGTCGGCTTCGGACTGCTGTGGACGCTGATGTCCCACGCGGTGTTCATCACCTTCGGCTACGCCGAGGGCACGTCCATGGGCCCGGTCGACGAGCTGGTGGAGCTGGCCGAGACCACCGAGGGCGTGCTGCGCGCGATCGTCGCCCTCGTCCTGATCATGGTCATCGGCGCGGTCTCCGCGCGCTACGCCCGCCGCCGCCTCGCCTACGAGACCTGGCACTTCATCCACCTGTACACCTACGTGGCGGTCGTCCTGGCGTTCACGCACCAGGTCGGGGTCGGTACGACGTTCACCTCGTCGTCCGCCGCCACCACGTACTGGTGGGCCCTGTGGAGCGTGGCGCTCGGTTCGGTGTTCCTGGGCCGGGTGGTGCTGCCGCTGCGCAAGAACCTCCGTCACCAGCTCCGTGTCTCGGCCGTCGTTCCCGAGGCCGACAACGTCGTGTCGATCTACATGACGGGCCGCGACCTCGACAAGCTGCCCGCCCGGGCCGGCCAGTTCTTCCTGTGGCGGTTCCTCACCAAGGACCGCTGGTGGCAGGCGAACCCCTTCTCGCTGTCGGCGGCGCCCGACGGCAGGACGCTGCGGCTGACCGCGAAGGTGGCCGGCGACGGCACCGCCGCCCTGAAGCACATCCCGGTCGGCACCCGCGTCTTCGCCGAGGGCCCGTACGGCGCGTTCACCGCGCTGCACCGCACCCGGCCGGAGGCCGTCCTCATCGCCGGCGGAGTGGGCGTCACGCCCATCCGCGCGCTGCTTGAGGAGATCCAGGGCCACGCCGTGGTCATCTACCGGGTCGCCAGGGACCAGGACGCCGTCCTCTACCAGGAGCTGCGGGACCTCGCCCACGCCAAGGGCGCCGAGCTGCACCTGGTGAGCGGGCCGGTCGCCCCCGACAAGCTGGCCCCGGCCGAGCTGGCGAAGCTGGTGCCGGACATCGCGGACCGGGACGTCTTCCTGTGCGGCCCGCCGCCCATGATGAACGCGGTGCTGCGCAGCCTGCGGGAACTGGGCGTGCCCAAGTCGCAGACCCACTTCGAGCGCTTCAGCCTGGCCGGATAAGAGGAACGTCGTGAAACGAGCACTGCCTGTTCTGGTCCTGAGCATCGCGGGCCTGGTCCCCGTCTGGCTCTACGAGCCGTCGCTGGGCACGACGTCCTCGGAGGCCTCCGCCCCCGCCTCGACGCCGTCCTCGTCGTCCTCGGCCTCGTCCTCCGGGTCCTCCGGTTCGTCGCCCACGGTCGTCGCCGGAACCACCGTGGCCACCGAGAAGGGTGACGTCCAGGTCGAGGTGACGTTCGCGGGGTCGAAGATCTCCTCGGTGCGGATGCTGAAGCAGCCGAACCACCCGCAGACCACGGCCGCCGTGCCGGTCCTGATCAAGGAGACGCTGGCCGCGCAGAGCGCCGACATCGACACGGTCTCCGGCGCCACCATCACCAGCGACGGCTACAGGGAATCCCTCCAGGCCGCCATCGACTCCCAGGCCGACTCGGCCGAGGCGTCCCCGTCGCCCTCCGCGTCCATCTCGTCGTCCGCGGCGGCGGAGTCCGCGTCCAAGGTCGTCTCCGGGACCGCCGTGGACACCGAGAAGGGCACCGTGCAGGTCGAGGTGACCTTCGAGGGCGACACGATCGCGTCCGTGAAGATGCTCCAGCAGCCGAACCATCCGCAGACCACGGCCGCGGTACCGGTCCTGATCTCGGAGACACTCGAGGCACAGAGCGCCGACATCGACACCGTCTCCGGCGCCACCATCACCAGCGACGGCTACAAGGAGTCCCTCCAGGCCGCCATCGACGCGAAGGGCTGAGGGCATGCGGCGCGTCGAGCACATCATGGGGTTCCCGATCTCGCTGCGGATCGACGACGAGAACGCCCCGGTGGAGGCGGCGGACTCGGTGTTCGCCTGGCTCCATGAGGTCGACGCGCGGTTCAGCCCCTTCAAGCCCGACAGCGAGGTGTCCCGCCTCGACCGGGGCGAGCTGGAGACCGGTGAGCTGAGCGCGGACCTCACCGAGGTGCTCGGCCTGTGCGAGGAGTTCCGGGCAGCGACCGGGGGCGCGTTCGACGTACGGCTGCCCGGCCGGGGCCTGGATCCGTGCGCGGTGGTGAAGGGCTGGGCGGTGCAGCGGGCGGCGGATCTGCTGGAGGCGGCGGGTGTACGGACGTACTGCCTGAACGCCGGGGGTGACGTGGTCGCCGCCGGACGCCCCTGGCGGGTCGGGGTACGGCATCCCGAGCACGCCGACCAGCTGTGCACGGTGCTGGAGATCACCGAGGGGGGTGTGGCGACCTCCGCCCGCTACGAGCGGGGCGACCACATCCTCGACGGCCGCACCGGCCGCCCGGCGACCGGGCTGCTCAGTCTGACCGTCGTCGCCGCCACGCTCACCGAGGCGGACGCCACCGCGACGGCCGCTTTCGCGATGGGTGCGGAGGGTATCGAATGGGCCGCCGCGCGCAAGGGCTGCGAGGTGTTCGCGGTGGACGCCGACCGGCAGGTCTTCCGGACCCCGGGTCTGCCGGTCGCCGCCTGAACGTCCTCACCCGCTGTTGTACGTCCGTGTGGGCGCCCTCCGTTCCAACGGAGGGCGCCCACGGTCATGCGGAGTCCGTGCCGTCAGTGGCCCCGGGCGATCCACTCCTGGAGGTTCGGTGCCTCGGCCCCGATGGTGGTGGGGTCGCCGTGCCCGGTGAGGACCTTCGTCCCGGGCGGGAGGGCGAGCAGCCGGTCCCGGATCGAGTCGATGATCGTCGGGAAGTGGGAGTAGGAGCGGCCGGTGGCACCGGGGCCGCCGTTGAAGAGGGTGTCGCCGGTGAAGACGGTGCCGAGTCCCGGTGCGTGGAGGCAGACCGCGCCCGGCGCGTGTCCGGGCGTGTGCAGGACCGTGAGGGCGGCGCCGGCGGCCTCGATCACCTGGCCGTCGGTCAGCCAGGCGTCGGGTTCCCGGTCCGGATGGGTCTGCTTCCACAGGGGCAGGTCGTCGCGGTTCAGCCAGATGGTGGCGCCGGTGCGCTCGGCGAGAGCGGGGGCCGCGTCGATGTGGTCGTTGTGGGCGTGGGTGCACACGATGGCGGTCAGGCGCCGGTCGCCGACGGCCGCCGCGATGGCGTCGGCGTCATGCGCGGCGTCGATGACGATCGCCTCGTGGTCGTCGCCGATGATCCACACGTTGTTGTCGACGTCCCAGGTGCCGCCGTCGAGGCTGAACCGCCCGGAGGTGACGAGGTGTTCGATGCGGGCGGCCATCACAGCACCACCACGGAACGCAGTACGTCGCCGCCGTGCATCCGCTCGAACGCCTTCTCCACCTCGTCGAGTTGGATGGTCTCCGTGACGAACTTGGCCAGGTCCAGGCGGCCTTGGAGGTGCAGGTCGATGAGCATGGGGAAGTCACGGGAGGGCAGGCAGTCGCCGTACCAGGACGACTTCAGCGAGCCGCCACGCCCGAAGACGTCGATCAGTGGCAGCTCCAGCTTCATCTCCGGCGTCGGCACACCCACCAGCACGACCGTCCCGGCGAGGTCACGGGCGTAGAACGCCTGCTTGTACGTCTCCGGGCGGCCCACCGCTTCGATGACCACGTCGGCGCCGAAGCCTCCGGTCAGTTCCTGGATGGCCTCGACCGGGTCGGTCTCCTTGGAGTTGACCGTGTGCGTGGCGCCCATCGTGCGGGCGGTGGCCAGTTTCCGGTCGTCGATGTCGACGGCGATGATCTTCGAGGCACCCGCGAGGTTGGCTCCGGCGATCGCGGCGTCGCCCACGCCGCCACAGCCGATGACGGCGACCGTGTCACCGCGACCGACATTCCCGGTGTTGATGGCGGCGCCGATACCGGCCATCACCCCGCAGCCCAGCAGTCCGGCGACAGCGGCCGAGGCGGCCGGGTCGACCTTGGTGCACTGCCCGGCCGCGACGAGGGTCTTCTCTGCGAACGCGCCGATACCCAGCGCGGGCGACAGCTCGGTGCCGTCGAGCAGGGTCATCTTCTGCTTGGCGTTGTGCGTGTTGAAGCAGTACCACGGGCGCCCACGCAGACAGGCCCGACAGTTCCCGCACACCGCACGCCAGTTGAGGATCACGAAGTCACCGGGGGCCACGTCCGTGACCCCCTCCCCCACCGACTCCACGACACCGGCCGCCTCGTGGCCCAGCAGGAAGGGAAAGTCGTCGTTGATCCCGCCCTGCTTGTAGTGCAGGTCGGTGTGGCACACGCCGCAGGCCTGGATCCGGACCACGGCCTCGCCCGGGCCGGGGTCAGGCACGACGATCGTCTCGACCCGCACCGGTTCGTTCCTGCCCGGTGCGATCACGCCGCGTACTTCCTGCGCCATGGTGCTGAACCCTTCCATCGGCCAATGTTCGGTTCTTCGCTCCGACCCTACGTGCGACTGATCGGTAACGGCACGCTCACGGTCGAGCCGCCCCACAAAATACCCCCGGGGGTACCTCTGCTACGGTGAGACACATACCCCTGGGGGTATTTTTCGTAAGGCTTCACGAGGAGAGGAGTGCCGCCGTGTACTTCGTCGACCGCATCGATGTGCCGGGGCTCGGCAACCGTGGCTACCTGGCGGGCGGGCCGCACCGGGCCGTGATGATCGATCCGCCACGGGACATCGACCGGGTGATCGGGGCCGCTGCCCGGCGGGGGGCGCGCATCACGCACGTCGTCGAGACACACGTCCACAACGACTACGTCACCGGCGGCTTGGAGCTGGCCCGGATCACCGGCGCCGCCTACCTCGTCCCGGCCGGCGCGCGGGTCGCGTACGACAGGGTGCCGGTCATGGACGGGGACAGCGTGCGGGTCGAGGAGGGGTTGGAGCTGCGCGCGCTGGCCACGCCGGGGCACACCCCGCACCACACCGCGTACGTCCTGGAGGAGGACGGCCAGGCCGTGGCCGTGTTCACCGGCGGCTCGCTGCTGATCGGCTCGGTCGGGCGACCGGACCTGGTCGAGCCGAGGCTCACCGGGGCGCCGGCCCGCGCGCAGTACGACTCGGCGCACCGGTTGGCTGCCGAACTCCCGGACCAGACCGCCGTGTTGCCCACTCACGGCTTCGGCAGCTTCTGTTCCGCCGGAGCGGCCACGGGCGACGCCACGACCATCGGTCGGGAGCGCGCCACGAACGAGGCACTGGTGAAGGACGCCGAGACATTCGTCGCCGAACTGCTCGCCGGGCTCGACGACGTGCCCGCGTACTACGCGCACATGGGCCCGGTGAACTCCGCCGGGCCCGCGCCCGTCGACCTGACACCGCCGGCCCCGGCGGACGCCATGGAGATCGCGGCGCGGCTCGCCGCCGGGGAGTGGGTGGTGGATCTGCGCAACCGGGTCGCCTTCGCCGAAGGGCATGTCGCCGGGTCGGTCAACTTCGAGGCGGCGGGACAGCTCGCCACCCATCTGGCGTGGCTCCTGCCGTGGGGCAAGCCGGTCACGCTGCTCGCCGAGTCGGCAGCGCAACTTGCCGACGCTCAGCGGGAGTTGGTCCGGGTCGGAATCGACCGTCCGGCTGCTGCCGCGACCGGCTACCCCACGGCGTGGCTGCGACCGGGCGAGCAGTCGCGCACCTTCTCTCGTGCCACGTTCGTCGAACTGGCGGGCCAGGAGCGCAAGGAGGTCGTGATCCTGGACGTGCGGCGTGACTCCGAGCGCGCGGGCGGCCATGTCGCGGGTTCGCTGCACATCCCGCTCCACCAGGTGCGCGACCGGCTCGCGGAGATACCCGACGGGACGGTGTGGGTGCACTGCGCGGGCGGGATGCGGGCCGCGATCGCCGCCTCGCTGCTGGACGCGGCGGGGCGCGCGGTGGTCGCCGTCGACGACGCCTTCGCCGGTGCCCGCCGGGCCGGGCTCCCCACGCGGATCACTCCGGCGGAGGCCCACGAGCTCGCAGGCGCGGTCGGGACGGCCGTACTCCTGGACGTCCGGGAAGCCGAGGAGTGGGCGGCCGGGCATGCCATCGGCGCGGTGCACGCCCCGCTGTCGGCGCTGACGGCGGGTGCTTCGCTGCCGGGGTCCGCGCAGGGTCGCCCGCTGATCGCCATCTGCCGTTCCGGCAAGCGCTCCCGGGAGGCGGCCACGCTGCTCGAAGCACGCGGCGCGGAGGTCATGGACGTGATCGGCGGGATGCGGGCATGGGCGGAGGCGGGCCTGCCGGTGGCTGCCGGGGGCGGGCTGCCGACAGAGTCGGGTCGGCCGAGGGCGACCGGCAACGGACTGCAAGCGGATGCGGGCCGACCGGCATCGACCGGGGATGGGGTGCACACGGAAACGAGCCCGCCGGCGGCGACCTGGGGTGGACTGCGCACGGAAACGAGCCCGCCGGGGACGACCGGGAGTGGACTACGGGCGGCCTCCTCCAGCGATGGCGGCCCGGTCGCGTGAGCGCGCTCGTTCTCGCTCTGGTCGCCGGGGCCGTGACCGGTCTCGCGCTGGGGGCGCTCGGGGGCGGCGGCAGTGTACTTGCCGTGCCCGCGCTGATCTATCTGCTCGGTTTCACCCCGGCCGCGGCCGGCACCGCGAGCCTGGCCGTCGTCGCCGTCACCTCCACCACCGCGCTGACCGCGCACGCCCGTGCGAGCACCGTCGATTGGCGGGCCGGGGCGGTGTTCGCGGCGGCGGGACTGGTTCCCGCCACACTCGGCGGGGTGGTCAGCGGGTATGTGCCGTCTGCCGTCCTGACCTGCGCGTTCGCGGTGATTGCCGGGCTCGCCGCGTACCGCATGCTGCGCCCTTCGGCGTCGGTACGGGAGGGGGTGCCGGTGCGGCCCGTTCAGGTCGCTCAGGCAGGCGCGGGGCTGGGTGCGATGACCGGGGTACTGGGCGTGGGCGGCGGCTTTCTCGCCGTACCGGCGCTGGTGAACGTCGTGGGGCTGCGGATGCGGGCCGCCGTCGGGACGAGCCTGCTGGTCATCACCGTCAACTCGCTCGCGGCGCTGCTGGCCCGGGCCGGCACGGCGACCCGTGTCGACTGGACGCTGGTCGCGCCCTTCGCCGGCGCCGCGATCCTCGGCGCGTGGGACGGCAAGCGGCTCGCGGGCCGGATCTCCGGGAACCGGCTCCAGCGGATCTTCGCCTGGGTACTGCTGGCGGTCGCACTGTTCATGCTGGCCGACGCGCTGGTGTGACCACCGACCACCCACCGTTCACCCCTCGAACACACTCACGCCAGCGACAGGAACAGCTTCTCCAGCCGGGCCCGCATCTGCTCCTTCGTCTCACCGTTCCGCTCGGCCGCCTTCACGTCGGTCAGGCACTGTTGGAGTCCGGTCGCGATGATGGCGAAGCCCGCCCGGTCCAGGGCACGCGAGGCTGCGGCGAGCTGGGTGACGACCTCCTCACAGTCGCGACCCTCCTCGATCATCCTGATCACCCCGGAGATCTGCCCCTGCGCCCGGCGCAACCGGTTCAGCACCGACTTGAGCTCATCGCCCTCGAACTGCAGTTCCACAACCACTCCTCCACATACCCCTCTGCATACCCTTGGGGGTATTTTACCCGCACCCCAGGAGAGGATCACACTTCCCCATGACGGCTCCCGTCGCCCTCGACACCGACCAGGCCCACATCCGCCTGCCCCAGCTGACCGTCGTCGACGTCCGCACCCCGGGCGAGTACGCCTCCGGACATCTTCCCGGCGCCCTCAACATCCCCCTAGACCTCCTCCGGCGCGCACTGCCCACCCTCAAGGAGTCGTCGGACCAGGGCGAACTGCTCCTCGTCTGCGCCTCCGGCGCCCGCTCCGAGTCCGCCTGTTCGGTCCTCGCCGAGAACGGCGTCCCGGCCATGACCCTGACCGGAGGCACCCAGGGCTGGCAGGACCGGGGACACGCACTGCAGCACGCCGCGACCGAGGCCCGCACCACCTGGCCCATGGAACGCCAGGTCCGCTTCACCGCGGGCGTCATCGTCCTCGCGGGCCTCGGACTGGGCCGACTGCACCCCGCCTGGCGGCTGCTGTCCGCGGGTGTCGCGGGCGGCCTCGTGTTCTCGGCAGTGAGCAACACCTGCGGCATGGCCCACCTGCTGGCCAAACTGCCGCACAACCGGCCACGGCCCGCCGACCTCGATGCCACCCTCACCGCGCTCGCCCGGCGGCCCCAGGAGCGCGCCGAGTCCACCGGGTCGGCCGAGCCTGCGGGGTACGCCACGGACGCCGGCGCATGAAGTCCCGGACGGCTCGGGCGAGTTGGGTCTCGTCCAGGCCGTCCGGACCGGCGAAGGCGAGCAGCCGGTGCGGGACGTGGACCAGCGTGCCGGCGATGTGACGGGCCGAGGTGACACGCGGGCAGGGCGCGACCAGCACCACGTCAGCGTGGTCGGCGCCGAGCAGGACCCCGCGCAGTCCGGCCTCGTCGAAGGGCGGACGGTGGCCGCGCTCCCCGACCGCTTCGGCGGCAGCGTCGGCGGGCTGCTGAGCACCGGAGGCCCGGACGGCTCCGGTCACCGGCACGGTCTGGTCGCCGGCCGTGTGCGGGAGTCGGACTTGGTCACGGGCGTCGGCGAGGAGATGACCTGTGCTCGGAGGCTGTCTACCGGGCGGCGAGGCGGAACCTCTCGTCCTCGCGACGACCCGGGACAGGCGGTCGCTCCAGCGACAGGAGCGGGGGGGCAAGGCGGGGCGGGGCGGGGGGTACAACCGTTTCGTCTCTCTCTCGGCCGCCGACGTAGGGTGAATGTCCCGCCCGTCCGCCGCCCCAGGAGCGCCGTGAGCATCGCAGAGCCGAACACCGGTCCGCCCGCCTGGCGGCTGCTCCTCGGATACGTACGGCCGCACCGCTGGACCCTGCTGGCGGGAGCCCTGCTGTCGCTGGCCACCGGTGCCGCCGGGCTGGCGCTGCCGTTGGTGGCGCGGGGGCTCATCGACGATCTGTCCCACGACCGGACGATCACGGGTGCGCTGGTGCTGATGTCGGCGCTGGTCGTCACCAACGCGGCACTGGGCGGGCTGGGTTCGTACGTACTGCGGCGCACCGCCGAGTCGGTGGTGCTGGGCGCTCGCCAGGAGCTGTCCTCCTATCTGCTGCGGCTGCGGATACCGGCCGTGGACCGGACCGAGCCCGGCGATCTGATGGCCCGGGTCACCTCGGACACGACCCTGCTGCGCGAGGTCACCACCGACTCGCTCGTCGGCCTCGGCACCGGCGGTCTCACCCTGGTGGCGACGATCGTGATGATGGGCCTGGTGGACCCGGTGCTGCTGGGTGTCACCCTCGCCGTGATCGTGGCGGCGGGGACCGTGCTCGGAGTGATCGTGCCGCGCATCAACAAGGCGAGCCGGCGGGCGCAGGACGCGGTCGGTGTCATGGGCGCCTCCCTGGAACGGGTACTGGGCGCGCTGCGCACGATCAAGGCGTCCGGCGCCGAGCACCGGGAGGAGCAGCGGCTGCACGAGGCGGCCGAGGAGTCGTGGCGGCAGAGCGTACGGGCCGCCAAGTGGGCTGCGGCGGCGGGCAACACGGCCGGCCTCGCGATGCAGATCGCCTTCATCACGGTGCTCGCGGTGGGCGGCGCGCGGGTGGCGACCGGCGCGGTCGAGGTCGGCACACTGGTCGCGTTCCTCCTCTACGTCTTCTATCTGATGTCGCCGATCCAGCAGGTCGTCGGCGCGATCACGCAGTACCAGACGGGCGCCGCGGCCCTCACCCGCATCCAGGAAGCCCTCGCCCTGCCCGCCGAACCGTCGTCGGCCCAACCCGCGCCCCTCCCGGCCACCGACGCCGAACCGGCGGCACTCGCCTTCGACGAGGTCCGCTTCCGCTACGCCGACGATCTTCCGTACGTCCACCACGGTGTGACGTTCGCCGTGCCGCCCCGGGGCATGACGGCGTTCGTCGGCCCGTCCGGCGCGGGCAAGACCACCGTCTTCTCGCTCATCGAACGGTTCTACGACCCCGAGTCCGGTGTCATCACCGTCGACGGCCGGGACACCTCCGACTGGGACCTGACCGAACTCCGGTCCGCCATCGGCTATGTCGAGCAGGACGCGCCCGTGCTGTCGGGCTCGCTGCGCGACAATCTGTTGCTGGGCAGTCCGGAGGCCGACGAGGACGCGGTCACGCGCGTGGTGAAGACGACCCGGCTCGACGGTCTGGTGGACCGGCTGCCGCGCGGCCTCGACACACTGGTCGGACATCGCGGCACCAAGCTGTCGGGCGGCGAGCGCCAACGGGTGGCCATCGCCCGCGCGTTGCTGCGTCACCCCCGGCTGCTCCTGCTCGACGAGGCGACCTCGCAGCTGGACGCGGTGAACGAGGCGGCACTGCGCGACACGGTCGCGGACGTCGCCCGTACGACGACTGTTCTGGTCGTCGCGCACCGGCTGTCGACGGTGACGATGGCGGACCGGATCGTGGTGATGGACGCGGGCCGCGTCCGCGCGGTCGGCACCCACCGTGAACTCGTCGCCGGGGACCCGCTGTACGCCGAATTGGCGGCGACGCAGTTCCTGGCGACCACCGGCTGACCGAACTCACCCCGGAGGGCGCTCAGTTCTCCAGTCTGCGCAGTCGTTCCGTGTCGCAGGTGCGGGGGCAGGTGGAGCAGGCCTCGTCCGGGCGGATCGTGTAGTAGAGGCAGCAGCCGGCGCGTGTGCGGGTCGGATGACGGCGTCCGGACGCGTCGGTGAGGTGGCGGAAGTCGGCGCCGCCGGGGTACGGGGAGACGGCCGAGGGCAGCAGTTCGGTGGCCGCGCGGACGGCGTCGTCCTCCCGGCCGAGGACCCGCCCGAGGTACCAGATCCCGGAGACGAGGTCGTCGGAGACCAGGCCCCACAGGGCGCGCGATCCCCGGCGGGTGATGGGGCCGAGCGCCGTGAGCAGCGGGGTCATGTGGTCGGCGACGGCGGAGCGCAACTCGGTGCGCAGCGACTCCTCGTGCGGGAGCACGGTGACTCCGGGGAGGGCGGCGGCGGGGTCATCGGGGAGGCAGGACAGGGAGGAGCGCGGCGTGATCCCGTACACGCCGGTGGCGAGGTCCAACCGGACGTCCTCGGGCCGGATGCGCGGCACACGGCGTTCCAGGTACCAGACGCCGCTCATCAGCAGGCCGACCGACCAGGCGTAGTCGTGCAGGGCGCGGGAGGCGGCGACGTGGGGGCGGGCGGTGTGCCCGTGGCGTTCCTGGATCCGCGCTGCCTCGGCCTCGACGAATGAGTCGAGGGCTTCTCGGCTTTCCGTCAACTCCGCTCCGCTCACCCCCCTTTGAGGGGTGGTCATGCCCGGTTGCACGACCTGTGCGGTGAGTACTTCGCAGATGCCGACGAGGCGTTGGTAGGCGCCGCCGAGCACACGCGCGGCGGCAGCGGCCGTCGGGGTCTCCAGGGCGACGCTCATCGGGTTCTCCTGCGCAGCAAGATGCGGGTGAGGTTAGATAGGAAAGGCTTACCTTACTGGCAAGATCGCGAGGCGGTTACCGGGGTGCTCTCATGAGGACGATCAAGGGCTGCGCACGTCCCACTACCTCCACAACTGCTCTGAACAGCAAGGTCTTCGAGGTCCCGGCCGGGATTCGGTTGTCCGGCATCGGCGTCCGGCCCTCCGAACAGATGCTCGTCGACATGGCCGAGGCCACCGGTGCGGAACTCCCCGATAGGTAACTCCCGCCGTACGGGAGCGGGGCGCGCCCTTCTGCACGCACCCCGCTCCCGGGCCTCCGAGTCAAGCCCCAAACCCCGACCAGCTAGCGGAAGTTGTCTCCCACGTCATGCGTCTGTACCTGCTCGCCCTCAACCCCACAGACTCCGTCACCGAGGGCTTCCTGCCCGCCGCCGCCCGCCTCGGTCTCGACGTCACTCTCCTCACCGACCAGCCGGACGCCCACCGGGCCGTGTACCCGGACGTCGAGGTCCTGGAGTGCGACGTCCGTGACTTCCGGGCCGTCGTGACCCGGATCTCCACGCATCACCGGCCCGACGGCGTCTTCAGCAACAGTGACCACCTCCAGACCCAGGCTGCCCTGGCCGCCGACTACTTCGGCCTGCCCGGCAAGGACTGGCGGGCCGCGCTGGCCTGCAAGGACAAGGCCGAGATGCGGCGCCGGCTCGCCGCCGCGGACATGGACACCGTGTGGTCCGCCGAGCTGACGGAGGCGGGGCCCGTCGCCCTGGCCGCGCCGTACCCTTGCGTCCTCAAGCCGCGCGAGGGCGTGGCCGGCGAGGACGTCGTCCTTGTCACCGGGGCCCAGGAATTGGAGTCACGCGCGAAGGAGATCTTCGCGCGGCGGCCGGGTGCCGTACTGGTCGTCGAGGAGTATCTGCCCGGGGAGCTGTACACCCTGGAGACGCTCGGTGACGGCAACGTCCGGCACGTACTGGGTGGTTTCCACACCGGGTTGTCGGCGCCGCCGTACTTCATCGAGGAGCGGCTCGTCCTCGTCCCGGCCCACCCCGAGCCGGTCGTCGCCCGGATACTGGCCCAACTGGACGCGCTGGGCGTCGGGTTCGGTGCCTGTCACACCGAGTTCGTGGTGCACGAGGGTCGCGCCCGGATCATCGAGGTCAACTACCGGGCCATCGGCGACCAGGTGGACCTGCTGCTGGCCGGGCTCCTGGGGATCCCGCTCTTCGAGCACATCCTGCGCACCCACCTGGGCGAGCCGCTCCCGGCCGACCTGGGCATCCGCCGCGACGTCGCGGCCCGCCTGGAGTACCCGTACGCCGACCGAGCGGGCACGCTGGCCTCCGCTCCCCCGGCTACCGAACTCACCCTGGACGGCGTGCATCTGACGTACCGCCCGCTGCGCGCGGTGGGTGAGCGGCACGACCTGTACCGCACCAACCGCGACTACCTGGGCGTCCTGCGGGCCACCGGCACCGACCAGCCGACGGTCGACCGGGTGTCGGCACAGTTCCTGGCCGCCCGGCGCTGGGAGGTCCGACCGTGACCGCCGCTCCTGACGCCCCCGTGACGACCGACGCCGCCGAGGCCGAACTGCTCGTCCGCGTCCTCAGCGCCCTGCTCCGCGAGGACGTGGTCGGCCTGCGCACCCTCGGCACGCTCACGCACCGCCCGGACGGCCTCTGGCTGCGCAGGCCGACCGACGGCGACGCCCTGTTGCTGCCGCTCACCGAGGACGGCTTCCAGTGCGTGTACGCGGCCCGACTGCCGCTGCTCGTGCGCGAGTCGGACGGCGCCGAGTTCACCTCGTACGCCACTGTGCTCGCCGCGCTGCGGGCGCTGGCCGATCCGGTGGACCGCGACGGCTTCGACGCCTTCACCGAGGAGTGCCGGCAGACCCTGGCCACTCTGCGGCTGCACGACGCCACGCGGGAGGAGGTCACCGGGCGGCTGGCGAGCCGTCATGGAGTCGACACGGCCAACTGGACGGGCCTGACGGCGTCCCTGGCGTACGACACCCTCGCGGCCCGCGTCGACCATCCCGTGTATCCGACCGCACGCGGCCGGTCCGGGCTGAGGACGGAGCAACTGCGTTCGTACGCACCGGAGTTCCATCCCCGTTTCGCGCTGCGCTGGCTCGCCGTGCCCAGGGAGGCGGTGACCCTCACCGGGACGTTGCCGGAGGGCCGGCCGACGCCCGCGATGCTCGGTATGGAGGATCTGCACGGCACGCATCTCGCCCTGCCCGTGCACCCGTTGACCGTCGGCGCCCCGCTCGACGAGGCCCTGCGGGTCACCGGCCTCGCGGGACGCGCCCGGCTCGCGGAGTGCACGTACCTCGACGTGGTTCCGACGCTGTCCATGCGTACCGTCGCGGTGGTCGCCGATCCCGCCCTGCACCTCAAACTCCCGCTCACCACAGCCACGTTGGGGCTGCGCAACCGGCGATCCATCAAGCCCGGGACGCTCGTCGACGGCGCCGCCGGGCAGCGGCTGACCGAGCGGGTCGTCGAACGCGAGCCGCGCTTCCGGGACACCGTCCTGCACGCCGACGAGACCACGTACGCGCACGCCGGACACGAACTCCTCGCCGTCCTGTGCCGCCGCTACCCGGCCGGCCTCGACGACGCCGCCGTCGTCCCGCTGGCCGCCCTGCTCGCCGAGGCGCCCGACGGACGGCTGGTCGTCGACCAGCTCGCCGACCGCTTCCACGACGGCGACCCGCTCGCCCTGCTGGACGCCTGTCTCACCCTCCTCTTCGACTGGCAGACCACCCTCTTCGGTCACGGCATCGCCCTGGAGTCGCATCAGCAGAACGTCTCGCTGGTCCTGGGGCCCGAACCGGGGCGGGTACGGCTGCTGTTCAAGGACAACGACGGCCCGCGCGTCAACACCGCCCGGCTCGCAGCCGTTCTGCCGGGGCCCTGGGGCTTCGACGACGAGCGGACCTACGGCACCGAGGACGGGCCCGTCGCCGACGTGTTCGCCAGCATCACCGTCCATCTGTGCGCGGGCGCCTACGCGTTCGGGTTCGCCCGGCACGGCCGCGCCACGCTCCCCTCACTGCTGAGGCTGGTCCGCGACCGGCTCGGGGAGTCCGTCGACCGGCTCGGCGGCACCCCGGCCGCCGAACTGCGCGCGCGGATCCTGGACGCTCCGCACCTGCCCGTCAAGGCGATGGTCAGCGCCGGAACCCTGCTCGGCAAGGAGCGTTCGGGCGCCGCCGACATCAACAAGCACTACACCACCGGCCCCAACTACCTGCTCCACGCCGGAGATCAAGGCGGACCGCACGCCGGGGACACCGAGTGAGCGCCGAGGCATGGTGCCTGCCGACACACTCCGCGCCCCCCTTCCGGGACGGACCCGCCGACCGCTCAGGCCGCAACCGGCTGCCGTTACACGCCCAGTCGGGCCAAGCCGTCGCCTTCCGGCTCGACGGCCGGGCCGACTCACCGACCACGTTCACGGCGGCACCGAACCTCCGGGGCCGCCGACAGCGCCAAGGGCCGTGCGCCCGGCGGGATGTCCGGCGCCCTGGAGTTCCTGTGTCAGATCGACGCTGTAGTCGCCGGTCCCGCCGAGGCGGCGGGCAGCGCCCGGTTCACCCCGCCGCACCGGGGCCGACCGGCAGCGGCGCCGTCACCGTGCCCGCCTCCCCCTTTCCCCCCAACCCCCGCTCACCCCGTGCCCGTTGGAGCCGCTGATGCCCTCACTGACCGACTCACCCGACGCCCCCAGCGCCCCCGCCGGACTCGTCGACGCCGGCCTCCCCAGCGCCGACGACGTGGTGACCCACACCCTCCTCAACTGCCTGCTGCGCGAGGTGTCGGGCCCGGAACGTCAGACCGTCGTCGACAACGGCCACCTCCTGCTCCGCCTGCCCTGCCGCGGCGTTCTCCTGCGGGTCCGCCTGCGCCGGACGTCGCTCCTGGGCGCCCACCGCTTCAGCGGCCCGGTGTACGAGCAGGCCGGTGACGACTGGGCGGCGGTGGACTGGCGGCGCCTGGCCGAGTACACGCGCGACGAGCTGTCCCTGCGGACCGGGGAACGCAATGACGAGTTCCTGGAGCAGATCGCCTCCAGCCACCAGGCCGTCACGGCCGCCCTGGCCGGTGAGCGCACCGCCGGACCCGCCGACGGCCACCTCGCCGCCTACCTGGTCTCCGAGCAGTCCCTGCTGTTCGGCCACCGCTTCCACCCCACACCCAAGGCCCGCACCGGCGACCCGCGCGCCTGGGCGGCGTACGCGCCTGAGACCGGGTCCGCTTTCCCGCTGCGGCACCTCGCCGTCCGCGCCCACCTGATCGCCGAGGAGAGTGCCGCCCCCTGGGCCCCCGCCGCGCTGGACGGCCAGCGCACGGACGTACCCGACGGCTACCGGCTACTGCCCACACACCCCTGGCAGTACGACACCCTGCGCGAACACCCGCTGCTGCGGGCCGCGCTGGAACGCGGCGACATCCTGGACCTCGGGCAGGGCGGCCGCCCCTTCGCCGCCACGGCGTCCGTGCGCACCCTGTACGACGGCGAGACGTTCCTCAAGTTCAGCCTGAACGTGCGCATCACCAACTGCCTGCGCAAGAACAGCAGTTACGAGCTGTCGGGCGCCGTCGCCCTCACCCGCGCCCTCGCCCCGGCCCTCACCGACCTGGCCGAGCGCTTCCCCGGCAGCGCGGTGCTCCGCGAGCCCGCCTACCGCGCGCTCGCCCTGCCCGGCCCCGACGGCACCCCGGACCGTGACCTCTTCGAGGGCTTCGGCGTGATCGTCCGCGAGGGCCTGCCCCGACACCTGGCGCCGGGTTCGACACCCCTGCTCGCGGCGGCGGTTGCCGACGAGTACCCGTCGAGCGCAGCGCACGTCTCCCGGCTGCTCACCGACACGGACCCGGACACGGCCCTCGACTGGTTGTCGACGTATCTCGACCTGCTCGTCCCGCCCGTCCTGGCCGCCTACTTCGACCACGGACTGGTCCTGGAACCGCACCTCCAGAACGTGCTGATCTGTGTGGACGCCGACGGCCGCCCCGTCCAGGTGCTCTTCCGGGACCTGGAGGGCACCAAGCTGGTCCTCGATCATCACGCCGACACCCTCACCGCCGTACCGGCCGACGTCGCGGGCCCGCTGACGTACGACGCGGAGCGCGGCTGGGACCGGGTCGTGTACTGCCTGCTCGTCAACAACATCGCCGAACTCCTCGCCGCCCTGGCCGACCTGCACCCGGACGCGGAAGCCGCGCTGTGGGCACGGGTGCGCGACACACTCCGGTCCTACGCCGACCGCTCCGGCTGCCCGCCCCGGCTCACCGCGCTGCTCGCCGGGGTGCCGCTGCCCGCGAAGGCCAACCTCCTCACTCGCTGGGGGCGAAAGGCGGATCGCGAGGCAGGATATGTACGGCTGCCGTCCCCGCTCGGCGAGGACATCCTGCGCGACACCCCCCGGAGCACCCGATGACCCTCGCCGTGCGCGACCACGCCCTGTCCCTGCCTGCCACGGAACTGCCCGCCTATGTCTACGACTTGACGGAACTGCGCAGTCACGCGGCGATGGTCCGGGCGGCACTGCCCAAGCGGGTCGAGCTGTACTACGCGGCGAAGGCCAACCCGGAGCCGGAGATCCTGGCCGCGCTCTCGCCGTACGTCGACGGCTACGAGGTGTCCTCGGGCGGTGAACTCGCCCATGTCGCCGACGCGGTGCCGGGCCGGCCGCTGGCGTTCGGCGGACCGGGCAAGACGCCGGACGAGATTCTGACCGCGCTGGAGCTGGGCGTCGACCGGATCCATGTCGAGAGCGAGCACGAGCTGCGCATGCTCGCCGAGTTGACGCGGCAGGTCGGGCCCGAGCGCCGGGTGGCGGTGCTGGTGCGCGTCAACATCCCGGTGTCCGACGGTTCGTTGGCCGGCAGCTCGCTGACGATGGGCGGTCGGCCGACTCCCTTCGGGCTCGACCCGGCCGGGGCCGAGCCGGTGTTCCGGGCCCTGATGGACGGGACGTATCCCCAGCTCGAACTGCGCGGTGTGCACGCTCACTTGGCGAGCGGACTCGACGCTCGGGAGCTGCTGGCCGTGGCCGAGTCGGTGGTCACCTGGGCGACGGGGCTCGGGGTGTGTGTCGGCGAGGTGAACGTCGGCGGCGGGATGGCCGTCGACTACGCCGCGCCGACCCGCCGTTTCGACTGGGCGGCGTTCGGCAAGGGCCTGACCTGGCTGACCGAGGCGTACCCGGAACTGACCCTGCGCATCGAGCCCGGCCGGGCCCTGACCGCGTACTGCGGCTGGTACGCCACCGAGGTGCTGGATGTGAAGCGGAGTCACGGCGAGGAGTTCGCTGTCGTCCGGGGCGGCACCCATCATCTGCGCACCCCGGCGGCGAAGGGCCACGACCAGCCCTGCACGGTGCTGCCGGTGGATGCCTGGCCGCACCCGTGGCCCCGCCCGGCGGCCGAGGAGTCGCGGGTCACGCTGGCCGGCCAGCTGTGCACGCCGAAGGACGTACTGGCCCGGCGGGTTCCGGCGCCGGGGCTGCGGGCGGGCGACCGGGTGCTGTTCTCGCTGGCGGGCGCCTACGCGTGGAACATCTCCCACCACGACTTCCTGATGCACCCGAGGCCCGGCTTCCACTTCCTGGGCGCGCGGCCGGCGGCAGCGAACCAACCGTAATAGAACGCGCGCGCGAAACAGGTGAGGGCCGCCCGGTCCGGCCGGGCGGCCCTCGTCCCCACTCTCCCGATCAGTACGTCCGTCAGGCCTCGATACCGGGCAGCAGACCGGTGACGGGGGCGGCCATGTCGGTCAGCTGGTGCAGCTGCTGGAGGTCGCTCAGCCGGTTGAGCGAGGTCAGCTGGCTGGAGACCCGGGGAATGTCCTCGTGGTACTGCGCGGGAATCTCGCTCACGGCGAGCGAGTCGAGCTGGGCGATCGGGTTCAGCTTGCCCGCGTTCTGGTCGGCGGCGGGAGCCGCGCTCGCCAGCGGGGCGGCGAGGCCGGTGACGCCGACGGCGAGACCAATGGCGGCAGCGATTCGTCGTGTTGAGATCATGTATTGATGAACGGCGCGCGCCCCGCCCCGGACACGGGCACCGCGCCCCGCTCACTCGTCAGGCTCATCCTCCGTCTGCGCTTGCCGAGCCTCCCCAGGCGGAGGACGCTCAGGAGGAGAGGTCCCTCGCGGCCCGCGCCCGATCGGGCCGCGGCCCTCGAAGGAGGTCACCATGGGCACCGCGGCAAGCCCCGCATTCGACATCGAAGCACTGCGCCGGGGCATCGAAGCACATGACGCGACGGTACTGCTGTCGCTCTACGCCGAGGACGCCGAACTGCGCGTCGTCGACCGCAACTCCCAGCCCAGCCACCCGATGGTCAAGCACGGGCGCGGCGAGATCGGCGCCATGCTGGAAGACGTGTGCAGCAGGGACATGACCCACAAGCTGGAGCAGGTCATCGTCCAGGGCGACCAGGTCGCCTACACCGAGTCCTGCGAGTACCCGGACGGAGTCCGCGTCCTCGTCGGCTCGATGCTGTCGCTGCGCGACGGCAAGATCGTCGACCAGACCGTGCTGCAGGCATGGGACGAGGAGGCTTCCTGACCTCGACCAGGGCTGAGGGCTGGGGGCTGGGGGCTGGGCGGGACGCCGGGTCGTGACTGGCGCCGAGGTGGAGAACCACCGGAGAGCGGCCCCGCGAAGCCCTGAGGATGCCCTGGGGCTGTGATCAGCGCATCCAGGCGCTGTAGTCCATGACGTCGCCCGCCTTCAGGCCCCACTCGGGCTCGGCGGTGGTGGCGGTCTCCTCCAGGCCGAGTACGGCACCGGCGGCCGGATCCATGATCAGCATCTGGCGGGAGCCGTGTCCGTCGTCGTACACATACGCCCGACCGGGCCGCCCCAGCCGATCCGTCACCCGGCCGACGGGCCGCAGCCCCCCGGCGTCCGCCAGCAGCCGGGCGACGGCCGCGTTCTCGCGGGCCCCGAGGGTCCAGTGGTCGAGCAACACCCCTACCGCGTCGAGGAGTTCGGGGGTCGTCAGCGCAGTGTTCCGGTGCTGCGCCTCCTGAAGGTAGGCCTTCAGGAGGCGCGGGTCGTGCGGCGGCGTCGACTCGGGCGGGGCGTCGCTCCAGCTCGGCCCGAACGTCTGCTCGCTGATGACGTGCCCGTCCTCGACCAGACCGGTTCCGTCGTCCCCTTCGCTCAGGACCGGCCTGCCGGGATGCCGCGGGTCGGTCGCCACGACCAGTTCCGTATGGCTCGCGTCGGCCTGCCAGCGCACCACTCGCTCGACGGGCAGCGTGATCGGGGGCTTGTCCTCCGACATGCCCATGCTCCACGTCTGTACGTGGGTGCCCTTCCGGAGTTCCGGCGAACCGTCCGCGGCTGCCGCCTCGGCGAGCTCGGCCATCCTGGTCAGGGGTACGGGGGTGGAGCCGGTCTGAACGAGCAGCGGTCGGGGAGCGGCCACCGCCGGGACGGTGTTCGGGCCCGCGAGGAGCAGCGCCAGCGCGGTCGCCGCGACCACCGCGACGGTCGCGAGGCTCCACATCCAGCGGGTACGGCGACGGCCGAACGGGCCGCTGCCGTGCAGGAGTTGATTGAGTCGGCGTTCCGCGTCGTGGTCCAGCGGTCCGTCGCCGAAGCGGGGGCCGTCCGGCGGCGCCGGGTTGGCGCCGCGTAGCAGGTCGAGTTCGTCAGGCATGACCGTGTTCCTTCGAGGAGTGCACGTCGGCGGCGAGCGAGGGGCGTATCCGGTCGATCTCGGTTCTCAGCCGGCGTCTGGCCCTGTGCAGCCGCATCGCCGCCGCGCGGGTGCCGCAGCCCAGGGCCACTGCGACCTCGTCGACGGCGAGCTCCTCCCAGGCCGTCAGACGCAGTACCTCCTGGTCGGCCGGGGTGAGACGGGCGAGCGCCTCATGCACCCAGGCGCCCGGCGACTCGGTGTCCGGGCTCGCCACGACCTGCCTGCCGTGTGCCGTCTCGTCGTTGCCCAGCCGGTCGAGGAGCCGACGGCGCCGGCCCTGGCCGCGTACCGCGTTGGCCAGGCAGTTGCGTGCCACGCCGTACAGCCAGGGCAGCGGGGAAGCCTTCTCGTCCTGGCCCCGCTGCGGCGCTAGGCGGAGCGACCGGGCGGGTGGCGGCACCGCGCCCCGACGGGCCCGGCCTGCCCCCGCAAGGACCGACCCTGTACGGGGAACGGGCACGCGGCGCGGGCCGGCCCGGACCGGACCGGCGCGGAGGAAAGTGTCGGGCCCGTACCGGAGTCAGTGAATCGGCTGTCCGGGTGAGTACCGCCGTCGACATCACCTCGGCTCAGGCAAGCAACAGACGTCAGGAGCCCTCAGCGACCTCATCGGCGTCCTTGGCGTGCCCGCCGCCCGGGGGCTGCCAGCCCGCCGGCCGCAGGATGCCCAGCAGCATCCGCACCAGTTCGTCCACCGCCTCGTCCAACGTGGCGTCCACCCACCCGGCGCTCCAGTCGTGCAGCAGACCGTTGACGCTGCCGATGAACGCCGTCGCGGCGAGCTGGTAGTCGCGCGGCGCCGCCTCTCCACGGACGACGGCGGCCTCCGCCTCCGTACAGATGAGGTTCACCCAGCGGGATCGGCGGGCGAGGCGCTGTTCCTCCAGACGGTCGCTGACACCGATGATCTCGACGAAGGTCAGACGGATGCGGCGCGGGTCGGCGGTGACGTTGGCGGCGTAGGCGCGGAAGATCGCGGAGGCGCGTTCGGCGAGGGGCAGCCCCTCCGCGTCGGCCAGCGCGCCGAGCGCCGCCGCCTCGGCCCAGTCGTTGACCTGGAGGTGCAGGGCGGCCAGGACGTCCTCGAGGGTGCGGAACTCCTCGTAGAACTGGCGCGTCGACAGACCGGCCGCCTCACTGAGCGCGGCGACGGTCGTCGAGCGGTAGCCCGGGGTGTCGCCGAACATCTGGAGTGCGGCGTCCAGAAATCTCCGGCGCCTTTCGGTCTGCCGTTCCTGGGCCGTCTTGCCCGCGTAACGGCCGGTCGGCGCCCTGAGTCTGCCCGCCAATGAACCCTCCTTCGTCGGTCCGGGGGCCAAGTTTGTCCTGCACGCAGTCTTGTGGAGAAGGGCACCCCCTCCTTACTTTCCAGTAAGTCCAATCTGAACGTGACCGTGTTCAGTTTTTTCGAGCGCAGCCATGTTCTCCCTTATGCCCCACATGTCATGCACCCGCCACCGTCAATCTGTTCACTCCCGGAAGGGAGAGCACGCATGCCTGCTTCCAGATCCAGGTACCTCTGTGCCATGGCCGCCGCCCTCGTCCTGACCGTCACCGCCCCCGCGTCGGCCGCCGTCGCGGTGACCGACGCCGAGGACGCCACCGCCGCGAGTCTGCGCGAGGTGCTGTTCGTCGGCAACAACTGGGAAGGCACCGCGGACGTCGTCAAGTCAACCGGCGACTTCGCCAAGATCGGCCGGATCGACGTCGTACCGGACAAGGCGGCGCGGCTGGCCGCGATCAACGCCGACCCGATCAAGTGGATCTACTTCATGGCCATCCGCAACGGAGTCGGCGAGGGCCACGACCAGCTGGTCGACGACATGTACTCCACTCCGGACGGCAAGTCGGTGGTGGTCTCCCGGCCGAGCTTCGCCGACGTCGTGTCGATCGACCTCGCCACCGGGGCGATCAACTGGCGTTTCCCCGTGTCCGGCTACCGCTCCGACCACATGGCGGTCTCCCCCGACGGGACCCGGGTCGCGGTCTCCGCCTCGATCTCCAACACCGTGCACGTGCTGAACATCGACACCGGCGCGCAGATCGGTTCGTTCGCCACCGGCGACAAGCCGCACGAGAACATCTTCACCAAGGACGGCAAGTACATCTGGAACATGGCCATCGGTGACGTCAACACCGATCAGGACGCTCCGTGGCAGGACTTCACCAAGGGCGACCGGAAGATCACGGTCGTCGACGCGGCCACCTTCAAGCAGGTGAAGGTGATCGACATGCGGGACCGGCTCAACGCCATCGGCCTCACGGACTTCTCCGACGCGGTCCGCCCGGCCACCTTCTCGCCCGACGAGACGAAGCTGTACTTCCAGGTCTCGTTCTTCAACGGCTTCTTCGAGTACGACATCGCCACCGACAAGATCACCCGGACGAAGACCCTGCCGAAGAACCCGGCGACCAGCGACGACCGCACCACGTTCGTCAACGACTCGCGCCACCACGGCATCTCGATGAAGCCGGACGGCACGAAGCTGTGCGTCGCGGGCACGATGGACGACTACGCGACGGTCGTCGACCGTACGACCCTCCAGGAGGGTCCGCTCGTCCCGGCCTCGAAGCCCTACTGGGCCACGGTGAGCGGCGACGGCAAGTCCTGCGTGATCTCCGAGAGCGGCGCCGACCAGATCACGGCCATCGACTTCGCCACCGGGCTGAAGACGGTGTCCGTGCCGGTCGGCGACCACCCCCAGCGGGTCCGCCTCGGCCATGTCGAGGCGGACTGGACTGGCCCGGCGACCAGCTGACCTCTGTTTTCAGGTCAGTTGGCCGCCGGTTGATCGGTTAGCTGAACTCCTGCGCGGCCCATGAAGCCAGTTCGGTTCGCGCGGCGCTCAGTACGGTCGCCGAAGGAGCCGTCGCCCCGTTGGTCACCAGCGCGTAGTGCAGGACTCCCGAGTCCGACGCGGTGAGCAGCAGGCGGCGGCTTCCCGTGCCACCGGGGTCGGTGCCCGCCGCGATCGGGGTCGTACTGGTGTAGGCCGGCGGGCCGTAGACCGTGCCGAGGTCGGAGACGACCGTGGTGGTCGCCGTCGGGAAGGACGCCGGCAGATGGAGTTCGGTCGGCGCCGAGATGCCCTTCGACCGCCACACCAGCACGCTGTACTGCCCAGAGCCCACCAGCGTGGACACGTTCGGCAGCGAACTCGGCACCGGGTTCCAGGTGAGGGTCGTGGACCCGTCCCGGGAGCGGTCCTCGAAGGTGAAGGCGAGCGTCGTCCCCGCCGTGGCGCCCGGATAGACGCGGTCCAGCATCCGGGCGTCCTGCCGCAGGACGGCCGTAGCGGAGTCGTCGAGGCGTACGGCGGACAGGTCCTCGTCGTTCCAGCCGTCACCGGAGGTGATCACCTTGTCGGCGTTGTCGTTCATCAGCTCCTTGTGGCGGCCGTTGTAGATGTCCCACTGCCACTGGCTGCTGGAGAGCACCGGGCCCGAAACGCTCGCGTTGGCCCACCAACTCGCGCCCTTCACCCGGGAGTCGAGGGCCTGGTACATCGCCTTGTAGACCGTCGGCGCCTTGCCGGACACCGTCCCGCTCAGCGGATGGCCGAACTCGCTGACGATCCCGGTCGTCCCGAGGGCGGCAGCCCGGTCACGGACCGTACCGAAGTCGGTGACGTACTGGCCGTCCCCCGCATTGCCCCACATCAGGATGCCGGAGATGGCCTTCTGGTCGTAGAAGTGGGTGTTGAAGACGTAGCGCCCGCCGACCGTACCGGCGTCCAGGAGGCCACCCTCCTGCTTCTGGGAGTCGATGTTGGCGTTCCAGAACATGTTCGGTTCCACGAAGGCGGGCTTGTCCTGCCAGCCGGCCGAGTCCATCCGGGCCCGGAACTTCACGAAGAACGGCCACAGGACGTCCTTCTCCCAGGTCCGGCTGGTCTGCCCCGAGTCGAGATTCCCCGGATGCGGTTCGTTGTACGGGTCGAAGCCGACGACGCCCGTGAACTGGGCGCTCGTCAGGTTCTGCTTGAGGTACGTCATCGTCTTCTGGGCGGTGTCGAGGAACGAGTCCTGGATCCCGTAGGTGTTGTGCCAGAAGTCGTACGTCGCGTTCTTCACGGCCGCGTTCTGGGTGATGTTCTGTCCCCAGAGGATGCAGATCCCGCAGTACTCGTCCGGGTAGTTACCGAGATCGACGGCCCACTGGGGGGCGCCGTCACCGGTGTACCAGCTGTCCGAGTCGAAGAGCCAGCGGGAGTAGAGGTCCTGGTGGAAGTCGGGGTAGACACGGATGCCCGCGTCCAGGAAGGCACCCATCTGGGCGGTGGCGGCGGCCAGGTAGCTGCTGCTCACCGAGCCACGAACCGGCTCCGCATACGCCCAGGAGAGCAGGAAGCGGACGCTGTTGCCGCCGCCGAGCGCTCGCAGGGCGGTCGCCGACTTCTTGGCGTCGGCGACCGAGGCGAAGGGCAGTCCGTTGTTCTCCTTGAGCTTCGTCTCGCCGGAGACGTTGTAGCCGCGGAGAACGACCTCTCGGCCCAGAGCGTCGGTGAACCGACCGTTCTGGACGGTGAGGGTGGTGGAGGTGGGAGAGTCGAACCAAAGGGTGTCGGCCCGAGCGGGCTGGGAGCCGACAGTAGTCACGAACCCCGTGACCAGGACCAGTACGCCGAGCAGATGCACTCGCAACTTCGACATGTGCATTACAGTCCCGCGCGCATCAGGAGTCGTCAATACCAACTGACTCATGAGTAACCTTCAGCTTTTGACGCTCATGGGCGATCATCAAGTCACATGGGCGACAAAAGGAGCGGATCGTGCGTGACATCCTCCCCGCGCTCGGGCGCTGGTACGCGGCGGGCGAACCGTTCGGACTCGCCACCGTCGTCTCGGTGAGCCGCAGCGCGCCCCGTGACCCCGGCGCCGCGATGGCCGTGGGGCCCGGCGACGAGGTCGTGGGCAGCGTGTCCGGAGGATGCGTCGAGGGCGCGGTGTTCGAGCTGGCCCAGGAGGTCGTGGCGAGCGGGGAGGCACGCCTCGAGACCTTCGGCTACAGCGACGAGGACGCCTTCGCGGTGGGGCTGACCTGCGGCGGCGAGATCACCGTGCTGGTACGGCCGGTCACTCCCGCCCTCGATCCGTCCTTCGCGGCGGTGGCGGAGACGGTGGCGGCGGGCCGTCCGGTGACCGTGGCAACCGTGACCGACGGTCCGGCGGCACGTGGCGCCACACTCGGCGTCTGGCCCGACCGGGTGTCCGGCACGCTGGGCACGACCGGCCTGGACGTGGCCGTCACCGCCGACGCGCGCGGTGAACTCGCCCTGGGCGCAACGGGATTGCGGCACTACGGGCCCCACGGGGAGCGGCGCGAGGACGCCGTCACCGTGTTCCTGCACTCTTTCGCGCCCCCGCCCCGCATGCTCGTCTTCGGCGCCATCGACTACGCCGCCGCCGTGGCCCGGATCGGCGCCTTCCTCGGCTACCGGGTCACCGTCTGCGACGCCCGCCCGCCCTTCGCCACCCCGAGACGCTTCCCCGAGGGCGTCGAGGTGGTCGTCGACTGGCCGCACCGCTATCTGCGCGGCACGGACACCGACGAGCGCACGGTGATCTGCGTCCTGACCCACGACCCGAAGTTCGACGTACCGCTGCTGGAGGAGGCGCTGCGCCGGCCCGCCGCGTACATCGGGGCGATGGGCAGCCGCCGCACCCACGACGACCGGCTCGGACGGCTGACGGAGGCCGGCCTCACCGGCCCCGAGCTGTCCCGGCTGCGGTCCCCCATCGGGCTGGATCTGGGCGCCCGTACGCCCGAGGAGGTGGCGGTGTCCGTGGCCGCCGAGATCGTCGCCGTGCGGTGGGGCGGCAGCGGGGTGTCGCTGACAGCGACGGGCGGCGCCATTCACCCGGCCGGGGTCGTGTAGCCGCTCAGGGGCGCCGGGGCGGCAGCGGCCCGCGGCAGTTGCTTGGCGCGTTTGGGGAGGTGAGTGTCGGAGAGAAGCAGAAGGTGCACTTGGGGAGCGTTGGCGCTCTGGGGGTGCCGCGGTCTGCCGTTGCGCGGCTGCGGCATCGTCGTGGCTGGTCGCGCAGTTCCTCGCGCCCCTTTGGCGCGCTGGCGCGCCCCTCGGGGCCCGTGCCCCGGCAGGTCGCGGAGAGCCTCGCACGGTTAGTATCAGGCAGCCCTGACCGTGTCGTCGCGGAAACGGGGAGTAGAGCCAAAGAGGGAGCTTCCAGCCGCATGCCGGTCAAGGTCAGCGTCATCGTTCCGGTGTACAACCCGGGACCGTACATCGAGGAATGCGTCGCGTCGCTGCTGCGGCAGTCGCTGCCCGCCGACGAGTACGAAGTGATCTTCGTCGACGACGGTTCCACCGACGGGACCCCGGCCCTGCTGGACCAGCTCGCCGCCGAGGAACCGCGTGTCCAGGTCATCCACCAGGAGAACTCGGGCTGGTCGGGCAAGCCGCGCAACGTCGGTATCGAGGCCTCGCAGGGCGAGTTCGTGATGTTCGTCGACAACGACGACTACCTCGGCGACGAGGCCCTTGAGCGGATGTACGAGTACGGCGTGACCAACGGCGCCGATGTGATCGTCGGCAAGATGGCCGGCAAGGGCCGCCCGGTGCCGGTCGAGCTGTTCCGGCACAACCACCCCAAGGCCAGTGTCGAGAACGCCCCGCTGATCGACAGCCTCACCCCGCACAAGATGCTCCGCCGCGCGTTCCTCGACCGCATCGGCCTGCGCTTCCCCGAGGGCAGGCGTCGCCTCGAGGACCATGTCTTCGTGACCGAGGCCTATCTGCGCGCGGACAACGTCTCCGTGCTCAGCGACTACGTCTGCTACTACCACGTCAAGCGCGACGACGCCTCGAACGCGGGGTTCCAGCGCTTCGACCCGGTCGGCTACTTCCGCAACCTGCGTGAGGCCCTCGACGTCGTCGAGCAGTACACCGAGCCCGGTGTGGTGCGCGACCGGCTCCACCGGCGCTGGCTGCGCAACGAGATGGTCGAGCGCATGCGCGGCAACCGGCTTCTCAAGCTGCCGGAGGACTACCGCAAGGAGATGTTCGACGAGATCCGAGGGGTCGTCGTCGAACGTTTCGGCCCGGGTGTCGCGAACGGGATGCAGGAGGCGCAGCGGATCGTGGCGGCGCTGATCGCCGCCGACCGGCTGGACGACGTGGTGGCGTTCGCCGAGTGGGAGGCGTCGCTCGCCCCCACGGCCACCCCGCAGAGCGTGGAGTGGCGTGACGGCGTCCTGCACGTCGGCTTCACCGCCGAGTTCACGTCGCGCGGCAAGCCGATGACGTTCCCCGCCGAGGACGACAGCGACGGCGCCGACCTGGACGGCACGCCCACCGACGCCGACGACGCGATCGCCCGGGTGGGCGCGTCCACCGTCGCCCGGTTCGGCAGCGCTACGGCGGACTTCCTGGTCCGTGAGCGGACCACGGCCGCCCAGTTCTTCCAGCCGGTGGAGCTGACCCGCGAGACCCTCCCGGCCGACGAGGACGGTGACGAGGGCGGGCAGGTGCGGCTGGTGCTGCGCGGCACGGCCACCGTCGACCCCGGCACGGCGGCGGGCGGTGTGGCGCTCGGCGGCGGTCTGTTCGACGTGTTCGTCCGGATCAAGCTGGGCGGCTGGACCCGCGAGTGCCGTCTCGGCCCGGTCAGGCTGGACCCCCGTCCGGTGCCGCCGGCCGGTGTGGTCGCCGGTCGTGTGGTCCTGCCGTACTGGACGGCGAAGCAGGCCACGCTGTCCCTGGACGTCGACCGCGCGGTCAAGGGCGTAGGCCTCGGCCGCCTCAAGCCGGACGATGTCACCGTCACGGGTGACCGCCTGCGCGTCGCTCTGCCCCTGCACGTGCCCGGCGGCGCCTTGGCGCTGTTGCGGCTGACCTCGTCGGCGGTCGCCGAGCCCGTGGAGGTGTCGGGCACGCTGTCCGGCGCCCCCGAAGGGGCCGGGGCGTTCGTCGAGGCGACACTGCCCGGCGGTGCACTGGCCGACGGGACCTGGAAGCCGTCGCTGTGCCTGGCTCCGGAGGCCGGCGAGCCGCGCTTCCTGGCGATGTCCGTCGGCCTCAGCGCCAAGGGCGGCCGTGTGCAGGTCGTGCGGCCCGCCAGGCCGGCCGGACCGAGCACCGGACAGCGGCTGGTCCGCAAGGTGCGGCGCACCCTCGGGAAGATCGCGCGCAAGGCCGGGCTTCGACGCGGAAACGGAGCCTGACAGCATGCGAGCACTGGACATCGAAGGCGCCTGGGTACTGGAGCCGAAGATCTTCCCGGACGACCGCGGCGCCTTCCACGAGTGGTACCGGGGCGAGGAGTTCCGCGAGGCCACCGGCTACGACCTCTCCCTGGCCCAGGCGAACTGCTCGGTCTCGCGCCGGGGCGTCGTACGCGGGGTGCACTTCTCGGACGTACCGCCGAGCCAGGCCAAGTACGTGACATGTGTGCGCGGCGCGGTCCTGGACGTCGTGGTGGACATCCGGGTCGGCTCACCCACCTACGGGCGGTGGGAGGCGGTGCGGCTCGACGACGAGACCCGGCACGCCGTGTTCCTCTCGGAGGGCCTCGGGCACGCCTTCATGGCGCTCACCGACGACGCCACCGTGGTGTACCTGTGCTCGACGGGGTATGCGCCGGGCCGTGAACACGGGGTGAATCCGCTCGACCCCGAGCTGGGCATCGCCTGGCCGGAGGGCATCGAGCCGGTGCTGTCGGAGAAGGACGCCGAGGCGCCGACGCTGGCGGAGGCGGAACGCGCCGGGCTGCTGCCGTCGTACGCGGACTGCGCGGCCTACTACGCCGGACTGCGCGACAAGTAACCACAGCGAACGAAGCGTGCGGCCCGGCAGCTGATCAGCTGCCGGGCCGCACGCTTCGCTGTCCGGTCCTGCGTCAGCGGCTGGTGCTCAGCGGCGCCAGGCTGCGGCGCAGCTGCTCCAGGCCCTTGCCGCGCTTGGTGCCGCGGTTGCGGGACCTGACGAGGGGGGCCCAGAAGCCGGCCTCGACCAGGGTCTCCGGCTTGACCGCGGGCGTCCGCTCCAGGACGCTCTCGGGCACCTTCTGCGGGTCCGGGACCTCGAACTCCGCGATGATCTCGTCGTACTTGTCCTTCAGCACCGTGTTGTCGGGGTCGGCGCCGAAGACGATGAGCTGTCCGGTGGGCGCCGTGTCGACGAGGACCGTGACCAGGTCGGGGCGGTACCGGGCGAGGATCTCGATCAGCTTGTAGACGTCACCGGTCCAGGCGTTGGTGTGCCGGTCGCGGGCGGCCTCGTCGATGCTGCGCGGCAGCATGTCGTCGAGGACGATGACGCTGGCCCAGTCCGAGTGCTTCTCGACGTTGATGAAGTCGCGCAGCGCGTACTCGAACAGGTGCATGCCGTCGATGAACGACAGGTCGAGCGTGGTGCGCTGCCAGTAGCCGAACGGGCTGCGGTTGCGGGCCAGGTTGCGCAGCGGGTGCCGGCCGCCCTTGAGATGGGCGAGGGGGTTCTCCCGGGCGAAGAAGTCGTCGCTGGTCGCCTTCGCGAGATGGACGTCGGTGCGGATCTCCGAGACCACCTTGAACGCGGGGTCGATCGCGATGCTCGGTACCCGGGACAGGGTCAGGCTTCGGCCGTCGTTGACGCCGATCTCCAGGTAGTTCCTGTTCGCGCTGACCTTGTGGAGCTCCCGGAGGAACTCATGGCGTTTCACTAGGAAATCTCCTTGCGGATGTGTGGCAGTGCTTCGTGCAGGGCGGTACGCCAGTCGCGGAGAGGTCCGAGACCGGCCTGCTGCCAGCGGCCGTGGCCGAGGGCGCTGTACGCGGGTCGGGGTGCGGGCCGGGTGAAGGCCGCGCTGGTGGTGGGGTGTACACGGTCAGGGTCGGCGTCGATGAGGCGGAACACCTCACGCGCCAGCTCGAACCAGGTGGCCTCGCCGGAGTTGGTGGCGTGCAGGATACCGCTCACCTCGGGGCCGATCCGGGGCCCGAGATCGACGATCCGTTCGGCGACGTCGGCGCTCCAGGTGGGCTGGCCGCGTTGGTCGTCGACGACGTCGAGGGTGTCCCGACGCGCCTCCAGGCCGATCATCGTAGCCACGAAGTTGCCGCCGTGGGCGCCGTACAGCCAAGCCGTGCGCAGGACGACGCTCGCGTCCGGCAGCGTGGCCAGGACGGCCTGCTCGCCGGCGAGTTTGGTGCGGCCGTACGCCGTGCGCGGGGCCGGGGTGTGGTCCTCGGGGTACGAGGTCTCGCGGGCATCGCCGTCGAAGACGTAGTCGGTGGACACGTGGATCAGCCGGCTGCCGTGCTCGGCGCAGGCCTGGGCGAGCAGGCGCGGTCCGACGCCGTTGATCAGGAGCGCCGTCTCCTCGTCCGTCTCGGCGTCGTCGACGGCGGTGTAGGCCGCGCAGTTGACGACCAGGTCGGGCCGGTGCTCCCCGAAGACACGGCGCACGTCGTCGGGGTCGGTGATGTCGAGGGCGGCGCGGGCGAGGCCCACGACGTCCTCACCGCGCCGGAGGAGTTCGTCGACGGTGTCGCGGCCGAGCATCCCGGCGGCGCCGGTCACCAGCCACTTCATCCCTTTACCTGCTTCTCGGCCTGCTGGTCCTTCTCGTCGGCGCCGACGAGCCGCTTGAGGGGCTCCCACCATGCGCGGTTGTCGCGGTACCAGGCGACGGTGGCGGCGAGTCCGGCGGCGAAGTCGTGGCGCGGGGTGTAGCCCAGCTCGTCGTGGAGCTTGCCCCAGTCGACGGAGTAGCGCAGGTCGTGGCCCTTGCGGTCCTCGACGTACTCCACGCTGTCCCAGTCCGCCCCGCAGGCCTCCAGGAGCAGCCCGGTGAGTTCCTTGTTGCTCAGCTCCGTGCCGCCGCCGATGTTGTAGACCTCGCCGGGCCTGCCGCCGGTGCGCACCAGGTCGATGCCCTGGCAGTGGTCGTCGACGTGCAGCCAGTCGCGGACGTTGAGGCCCTCGCCGTACAGCGGGACCTTCTTGCCGTCCAGCAGGTTGGTGACGAAGAGGGGGATGACCTTCTCGGGGAACTGGTGCGGCCCGTAGTTGTTGGAGCAGCGGGTGACGCGGACGTCCAGGCCGTGGGTGCGGTGGTAAGCGAGGGCGAGCAGGTCCGAGGACGCCTTCGACGCCGAGTAGGGCGAGTTGGGGGCCAGCGGATGGTCCTCGGGCCACGAGCCGGACTCGATCGAGCCGTACACCTCGTCGGTGGAGACGTGCACGAAGGGGCCGACGCCGTAGCGCAGGGCCGCGTCCAGCAGCACCTGGGTGCCCACCACGTTGGTGCGGACGAAGTCGGCGGCGCCGTCGATCGAGCGGTCCACGTGGGACTCGGCGGCGAAGTGGACCACCTGGTCGGCCTCGGCCATCAGCTTGTCGACGAGTTCGGCGTCGCAGATGTCGCCCTGGACGAACTTCAGCCGGGGGTGCCCCACCGGCAGGTTCTCCAGGGTGCCCGCGTACGTGAGCTTGTCCAGCACGGTGATCCGGGGCGCGTCGGGGGCGTCGGACGCGAGGAGGGTGCGGACGTACGTGGAGCCGATGAATCCGGCGGCGCCGGTGACGAGGAGGTTCATGAGTGGATCTGCACCTTGCTGTGGTCTCCGAGGACTAGTCGGTGGGCGCTGGGAACACTGGGGGCCGGGGTCACCTCGACGTGCCTGCCGATGAGCGAGGACTCGATGCGGCCCACCCCGGCGATGGAGGAGTCCCGCAGCACGATGGAGAACTCCAGCTCGCTGTCGGTGATCCGGCAGTTCTCCGCGACGGAGGTGAACGGCCCGACGTAGGAGTCGCTGACGACGGTTCCGGCGCCGATGACGACCGGCCCGACGATGCGTGAGCGGCTGATGCTCGCGCCCTCCTCGATCACCACCCGCCCTATGGTCTCGGACGCGGTGTCCACGTCGCCGTCGATCCGCCGCTCCAGTCCCTCCAGGACCATGCGGTTGACCTCCAGCATGTCGGTGACGTTCCCCGTGTCCTTCCAGTAGCCCTTGATGAGCGTGGATCGTACGTCGGACCGGGCGTCGATGAGGTACTGGATGGCGTGGGTGATCTCCAACTCGCCGCGCCCGGAGGGGCTGATGGCGCGTACGGCGTCGTGGATCGCCGGGGTGAAGAGGTACACGCCGACGAGCGCGAGGTCGCTCTTGGGGTGCTCGGGCTTCTCCTCCAGGCCGATCACCTGGCCGTCCGCGTCGAGTTCGGCGACGCCGAAGGAGCGAGGGTCGGGCACCTGGGTGAGCAGGATCTGGGCGTCGGGGCGCAGCCGGCGGAACTCGTCGACGAGGTCGCTGATGCCGCCGATGATGAAGTTGTCGCCGAGGTACATGACGAAGTCGTCGTCACCGAGGAAGTCCCGTGCGATCAGCACCGCGTGGGCCAGACCGAGGGGCCGTTCCTGCGGGATGTAGGTGACCTTCAGGCCGAACTTCGATCCGTCGCCGACCGCTTCCTCGATCTCGGCGGCGGTGTCACCGACGATCATGCCGACCTCGGTGATGCCCGCGTCTGCGAGGGATTCCAGGCCGTAGAACAGCACGGCTTTGTTGGCCACGGGTACGAGCTGCTTCGCCGAGGTATGGGTGATCGGCCGAAGCCGCGTGCCGGCGCCGCCGGAGAGCACGAGAGCCTTCATCCGTTCACCCTAGCTGCGATTTCCCACGACGTAATATCCGGTGCCGCAGCGTGACCGGTACGGGAGCCCGCTCGCGCGTCCTCAGGGCTCCAGCGCGAGCTCGCTCCACACCTGTTTGCCGCCGCTGACCGGGACGGTTCCCCAGGCCGCCGACATCGCCTCGACCAGGAGCATGCCCCGGCCGCCGGTGGCCTCCCAGCCGAGGTTCGTCGGTCTGATGGGTGTGCGGGGCGAGTTGTCCGCGACGGCGACGCGCAGGCGGCCGTTGAAGAGGGTGAGGTCGAGACGGACCTGCCCGTCGGTGTGCACGAGGGCGTTGGTGACCAGCTCGGAGACGACCAGGAGCATGGTGTCCACGTTTTCCTGAAGACCGGCCTCCTGGACGCCCGGCTCGCCCGCCGCACCCCAGGCGCGCAGGGTGCGCCGGGTGAAGCGGCGGGCGTGCCGGACCGCCTCGGGCACCCGCCACACCGTCCAGCTCTCCCGCAGCGGGCGCCGCTCCATGCCGTCGTAGCGCAGCAGGAGCAGTGCCACGTCGTCGTTGCGGTTGGCGCCGGCGAGCAGGGCGTCGGCGACGAGGCCGAGGTGGGCGGGGTCGGCGGCGGCGAGGTCGGCGGCGAGAGCGTCGAGGCCGTCCTCGATGTCGATCTGGGCGGACTCGACGAGACCGTCGGTCGTGAGGGCGATCAGGGTGCCGGGCTGGAGGCGGAGCATGCTCATCGGGTACTCGGCCCGGGCCAGCACCCCGAGCGGGGGGCCTACGTCGGACTCGGTGATCTCGGTGGTGCCGTCGGGGTGGCGGACGACCGGGGGGAGGTGGCCGGCGCGGACGTACCAGGCGGTGCCCTCCTCCATGTCGACCTCGACATAGCAGCAGGTGGCGAAGAGATCGGTCTCCATGTCGACAAGAAGACGGTTGGCGTGGGAGACGACGACGTCCGGCGGGTGGCCCTCGACCGCGTACGCGCGCAGGGCGGTGCGCATCTGGCCCATGAGGGTGGCGGCGCCCGCGTTGTGGCCCTGGACGTCGCCGATGACGAGGCCGACGTGGTTGTCGGGCAGCGGGATCACGTCGTACCAGTCGCCGCCGACCTCCAGGCCCTCGGTGGTCGGGAGGTAGCGGGCCTCGGCGACCCCGCCGGGCAGCTTGGGCAGGCGGCGGGGCAGTAGAGAGCGCTGGAGCATCCCGACGAGTTCGTGTTCGGCGTCGAAGGCGTGGGCGCGGGTCAGGGCCTGTCCGGCGAGGCCGGCGGCGGCGGTGAGCAGGGCGCGTTCGTCGGTGCCGAACTCGTGCGGGCTGTCCCAGCCGATCAGGCAGATGCCTGCCATCCGGCCGCCCGCGGGCAGCGGCAGGACGGCGAGACCACCGGGGCCGACACCGTCGAGCGCGGGCTCCAGTTCGGTGCCCGCGGGCCAGATGGCAGCCCTGCCCTCGCGCAGGGCGGCGGCCAGCGTCGGCATGGAGCGGACGGGTGACTCGGGCCACTCGGACCGCCACTCCAGCCGCCACAGCTCGGGCCAGGACTCGGGTTCGGGCGGGTCGAGGACGGTGACGACGAGCCGTTCGTTGTCCAGTTCGGCGAGGGCGATCCGGTCGGCCAGCAGCGGTTCGCGCAGCGCGGTGACGACGGCCCGGCTGACGTCACGGACGGTTCCGGCGGTGGCCAGGGCGGCGGCGAGGCGCTGGACGCGGGCCACGTCGGTGACGCCGGAGCGCAGGGTGGAGGCGTCGCCGACGGTGCCCACGAGCCGGGCCGCCCGGCCCTCCCCGGCGGTCACGAGCCGCCCGCGCAGCCGCAGCCATCTCGGCGGGCCGGCTGGCTGGAGGACCCGGAACTCCAGTTCCCGGTCGCCGATGGACATGTGGTCGGCCTCGACGACGGACATCAGGGAGGGCAGGTCCTCGGGCACGGTCAGACCGAGCAGGGTCTCGACCTTCCCGTCGAAGTCCGCCCGGCCGAGCGCGAACAGTTCGAGGAGTTCGTCGCCGACCTCGACGCGCCCGCTGTCCATGGCGAGGCTGAAGGCGCCGGCCGCCAGTTCGCCGGGGTCTCCTGCGGCGGGCGGAGCGGGCCAGGCGACGGCTTCGGCGAGCAGTCCGAGGCAGTCCCGGGCGCTGTCGTCGAAGCCACCGGGACGCTCCGTCACGACGAGCAGACAGCCGCCGTCACCGGCCGCCGCGCCCGCGCGGACGGGCAGGGCGGCCAGATGGACGGCACCGGCCGGCATCCGCCGGGACTCGGCGCACTCGGCGAGTTCGTCGGGACCGAGCCAGACCGGCCGTCCGGTGCGGTGGGCGTCCGCGGCGGGCGAGTGGGCCGCAACGGGGTAGCCGTCGCGCAGGCCGTAGAGCGTCCGGGGCACGCCGGCCGACTCGACGAGACACAGCACGTCACCGGTGTCGCCCGGGGTGTAGACGGCGGCGACGCTCGCGCCCGCGAAGACGAGCGTCTGTTCGAGGACTCGGCGGAGGCGCTCACGGGGGTCGAGGTCGACGGCGAGCGACTTCAGGGCGAGTTCGGCACGCGCCGTTCTCCCTCCGCGTCCCGCCTCCTCACTGACCACGTGGTCATTACAGCGCGTATGGGGCGCAGGCGCAGCCCCTGACGCTCCGGGCGTTCACCCGGGCCGCATCCGAGCGTGCCCTCCGCACAGTGCTCGTGTGTCAGCCGTGACTGTCGGGACCCGTGCGCGGGCTGGAAGGCTCGGTGCGGACCATCGAGGAGGCGGGCATGGACCAGCGGGCCGGACGGGCGTCGGACTCGGGTGGCCGGGGGTTGCCGTGCTCGCGGTCAGCGTCGGGGCGGACGGCACGGGGCGGACGTACCGGGCGATCGGCACGCGCGTCGAACCGTCGCGGAACCGGTGCGCCCGCCTCCGCCGCCCGCTTCGGCCCGGGTTCACCGCTGTCGCGTATGCCCCTTTTCGGTTCCCGCCTCGCGCGGCGGGCCGAGTGGACAGAGCCTTGAGTCGGAAGTACCCGGCCCGGCGAGGAGGTGGTCCCGATGGCCGATGGACGGGCCTCCGCGCGCGGACGGCCGGAGGGGGACGCCCGCTCGGCCTCGTTCGGGAAGCCGCTGCTGTCGCTGGCGCTCGCGGGGATGATGGAGGACGTCCGGGCCCTCGCGGGCGGGGTGTATCTGCTGGCCCCCGGCGGGTCGGTGCTGGAAATGGCCGTCATGGCGGGGCTGCCCCGGGCGTTCGCGGCGCCCTGGGAGCGGGTCGGGATCGGCTCACCGGTCCCCGTCGCCGAGGCGGCGCGCGAGCGGCGGTTCATCTGGGTGGGCGGCGAGGAGGACATGGCCCGGCGGTATCCGCGGGTCTCCGTGGTGCTGCCCTACCCCTTCACCCTGGCCGCCGTACCGGTGGCGACCGCCTCCACGGTGTACGGGGCGGTCTTCGTGACCTGGCCCGGCTCGCATCCGCCGGAGCTGTCGGACCGGGAGCGGGAGCGGCTCAGCACGGCCTGCGACCGGCTGGCGCTGCGTCTGGAGCGCGCCGCGGCCGAGCACCGTACGCTGCGGCCCGAGGCGGATCTGCTGGCCATCTCGCCCGAGGCGCCGACGGCCGACCCCCTCGGCACGGTCGAGGCGGCACGGATGGTGGCGCGGCTGCCGTACGGGCTGTGCTCGCTCGACCTGCATGGTCGGGTCGGTTTCGTCAACGCGGCTGCCGCGGACCTGCTGGGTGTCCCCGCGGATGCTCTGCTGGGCACCCAGCTGTGGGTGTCGGTGCCCTGGCTCGACGATCCGGTGTACGAGGACCGCTACCGCGCCGCGCTGTTCAGCCTGCACGTCACCTCGTTCGTGGCGCTGCGCCCGCCCGGCGACTGGCTGTCGTTCCGGCTGTATCCGAGCGCGACCGGGCTGAGCGTCCGTATCACCCGGGCGCGGGCGGTGGCCGAACTGGACCGGGCGGGGCGCAGACCGGGCGGCCCGTCCAGCCTGGTCACGATCTCGCAGGTGCTGTCCCTGGCGGGCGCGCTCACCGAGGCGGCGAGCGTCCAGGACGTCATCCAGCTGGCCGCGGACGAGATCATGCCGGCGGCCGGCTGTCAGACGCTCGTACTGCTGGGCTCGCAGAGCGGGCGGATGCGCGTGGTGGGGCATCGCGGGTACGCCGACCCAGAGCTCGTGGAGCGGTTCGACGGGTTGCCTCGGACCGCGCAGACCCCGGGAAACCAGGTCCTCACCACCGGTGTGCCCGCCTTCTTCGAGTCCCGGGGGGAGCTGGAGCGGGCGTATCCGGCGGTGCGGGAGATGTCCGGTCCGACGGCGGCCTGGGCGTTTCTCCCGCTGATCGCGTCCGGACGTCCGGTGGGCACCTGTGTGCTGGGCTATGCCGAACAGCACGCGTTCCCCGCCGACGAGCGCGCCGTCCTGACCAGTCTCGGCGGCCTGATCGCCCAGGCTCTGGAACGGGCCCTGCTGTACGACGCCAAGCACCGGGTCGCGCACGGCCTCCAGGCCGCCCTGCTGCCGAGTTCCCTGCCGTCGCTGCCCGGCTTCGAGGCCGCCGCGCGCTATCTGCCCGCCACCCAGGGCATGGACATCGGCGGCGACTTCTACGACCTGGTGTGGTCGCACGGGCGGGCCTCGGCGGTGATCGGCGACGTCCAGGGGCACAACGTGACGGCGGCCGGCCTGATGGGCCAGATCCGTACGGCCGTACGGGCGTACACGACCGTCGGTCAGGCGCCGGAGGAGGTCATGAGCAGCACCAACCGACTGCTGATCGACCTCGGGACCGAGCTGTTCGCGAGCTGTCTGTATCTGCGGCTCGATCCGGGCACCGGCCGGGCGGTGATGGCCCGTGCGGGGCATCCGCAGCCGCTGCTGAGACATCCGGACGGGCAGGTACGGGTACTCGACCTGGCCGGGGGTCCCCTGCTGGGGATCGATGCCTCGGCCACGTACCCGACGACCGAGGTCGAGCTGCTGCCGGGCTGCGTCCTCGCCCTGTACACCGACGGGCTGATCGAGTCCCCGGGTGTCGACATCGACGAGACGCTGGCCGCCCTCGGCCGGCGACTCGCGGCGACCGGGGACCGGCCGCTGGACGAACTGGCCGACGAGCTGGTCGAGTTCGGCGCGGGGGTGACGGAGCGGGTGGACGACATCGCGCTGCTTCTGCTGAGGGCGCGGGCGGAGAACTGACGGACGCTCCACGGGGCTCCGGCCCGTTCCGCCGGGCAGCCCCGCGCACGCGGAACGGTCCGGCCCTCCCGCCGGAGGGCCGGACCGTGTCAGTGGCGGCCGGAACTACTGGTGTTGCTGGTGTGGCCGGTCAGTGGTTGTTGTTGTTCTCCAGGCCGGTGCCGTCGTCCACGCCTGTGCCGTCGTCCGCGCCGTTGCCGGTCTGATCGTCGACGCCGCCGAGCTCGTCGCCGCCGACCTCTTCACCGAGTCCGGCCTCTTCGCCCGCACCGGCTTCCTCACCGGCAGTGGCACTGGGACTGGCAGTGGCTTCCTCGCCGACGCCGGCCTCCTCACCGGCACCCGCCTCTTCGCCCGCACCCGCTTCTTCACCGGCACCGGCCTCTTCACCAGCACCGGCGCCCGCACCGGCGTCTGCCGCGCCGAGGGTCGCGCCGACGGCCGCCAGGGCCGTGGTGACCGGCTGGAAGAAGGTCTCGCCGCCGACCGTGCAGTCACCGCTGCCGCCGGAGGTCAGGCCGATCGCGCCGCCGTCCTGGGTGAACAGCGAGCCGCCGCTGTCGCCGGGCTCCGCGCAGACGTCGGTCTGGATGAGGCCGGTGACCGTGCCCTCGGGGTAGTTCACGGTGGCATCGAGGCCGGTGACCTGGCCGTCGTTGAGGCCCGTCGTGGAACCCATGCGGAAGACCTGCTGGCCGACCGCGGCCTCGGCGGCCTGGAGGATGTCGACGGTCTGGCCGTTGCCGACGTCGACGGTGCTGGCCGCCACGGTCGCCGGGTCGTTGTACTTCACGAGTGCGAAGTCACCGTCGCCCGGGAAGGTGGCCGCCTCGACGGTGGCGATGGGTTCGCCGGTCTCCGAGTCCGACCACTCGGCCGCGGCCACGCCGCAGTGACCGGCGGTCAGGAAGCCGGGGGTCCCGTCTCCGGTCACCACGTTGAAGCCGAGGGAGCAGCGGGCGCCGCCGCCGAAGATGGCGTCGCCGCCCTCCACGAACGTCTTGAAGGTGCCCTCGGTCTTCTTGATGGTCGCCATGCCCGAGCCGAGGCTCTTGACGGTCGACTCGATCGTGTTCCAGTTGGCGCCCGTGACCGTGCTGTCCGCGGTGACCTGGATCTTGTTGGTCCGAGCGTCGAGGGACCAGGCGGTGCCCGGGATGGTCGCCTCGGCCTTCAGCGTCTGCGCGCCGGCCTTCAGCTCGGCGATGCTGTTGTCGACCTCACGGACGGCGGCGCCGGCCTTCTTGGCCTGGATGATGACGTTGTTGTTGTCACCGTCGACGACGTTGATGACCAGCTGCTGCTTGTCGGCGTCGTAGTAGGAGCCCGCGAAGGCATCCCCGAGCAACTGCTGCAGCTGCGAGGCGAGATCCGAGGCATCCGTCGCCTTCAGGGTCTTCGGAGCCGCGCTGTCCGCAGAGTCGGTCTGGGACGCCATGGCGTTGGGCAGCAGCAGGGCCGCCACTCCGAGCGCCGCGACACTGCCCACCGCTATCGCGGCCTTACGCTTCGGAACTCGCTTGTGACTCAACTTCTTGACCTCCTGCGGGGCGGGGTCTTAGCCGCCGATCGTTCATCGGCGACCGACTGGGGCGCCTGGATGGCTGTAGGTACGGACGGGTTGCTCGGGGCGTTCAAATTATTTGCCAACTCCCTTTGCGAAAGAGCGAATCGGCCATTGCCAGGGCCTGACCAACGGCTGCCGGGAACAACCGCACATATGGCGATGACGCCCGCCGAAGCGGACAGGATCCTTTCCCCCGGCTTCACACCCCGGACGCACGTCCTCGGCCGGCCGACCGAGGACCCGGGCGAGCACCGCACAGCGGCACGAATGTCCTGGTCGGCGCAGTGCCGGAGCAGGCCCCGACGACTGCCGCGGGCGCCCCGGCCGTGATCGCGGCGCCGACGGCACGCGGGGCCTTTGTCCCCATGACGACGGGCCGGCGGTCCACGACATTTCAGCGCGCGGTGACCGGATCCGATGTCCCGATCGAGGCAGTACTCGCGGCCCGCGCAGACACGGCCGAAACTGCTCACAGACCGACTTCGAGCACAGGAATTACACAGAAAAGCGCTTTCTGTAATCGCCTCATGGCGTTGCGTCGGTCAAACCGACACGAATCCCGGCTTCAGCGAATCTGCACAGCGAATACGCAGCCAGGTCACCGCATATGGCGGTTCCGCACATCCGCTCGTCACACACCACGCCTTTGGTGGCGGAATGTTCGATTCCGCCGTGTACCGGTGACCGACGCGGGTGCCCGACCGCAAGAGTGGAGGTGCGCCGAAGCCGTGCGGCATGTGAAGAAGCCGCCGCCAAGGCGTGCGCACACCCTCACGGTGTGAGGCCCGAGGCTCTCAAATGCCCTGGTGAGGCGGTTGGTTGATTGGAAGCGCGCTGCGCGGGCGTGCTTTGATCCATCGCATCGCAGGGACCGCCGAGGTTCCGGAAACGAGCCTGGGTGGCCCTGCGGTCGCGGCCGTCGTCTGTCCCCCGGCGGGGCCGCTCTCCCCTTGTGAAATCCCCCTATGAAGGGAAGTTCCATCATGAACTCCACCCCCCAGGTCGAGACCGCCGAGCTGTCGGACGCCGCTCTCGACGCCGTCTCCGGCGGCCTGTCCCTGCACGCCGTCGGCACCGTCACGAACCTGGTGGACAGCGTTGCCCCCGGCGCGCTCCCGCTGGTCGGCGCGGTCACCGGCACGGTCGAGGGCCTCACCGGAGTGAACACCGGTGCGGTCACCGGCCTGGTCGCCGGTCTCTGATCGACGCCTCGCACCGCTGAGTCCCGGAACCGCTTCCCGGTTCCGGGACTCTCGGGTTCCACAGACCCCCGCGCCCTTCGCAGGCAGGCAGGCCTTCCTCCAGGCCTCCCTGCAGGTTTTCCCACAGGTCTTCCTACGCAGGTGAGGACAGCCCGTGCAGTTCCGCCAACAGGCCCTCGCCAAGCTCCAGTCGGCCGAAGAGCTGGACCTTCCGGTGCGTTTCGCACGCCCGCAAGGCTGGCTGGTCCTCTCCGTCACGGTCGTCGTCATGGCCGCCGCGTCGGTGTGGGCGGTCACGGGGTCCGTCTCCTCCACGGTCGGCGCGCCCGCCATCCTCACGTACGGGGAGGGCAGTTACGTCCTCCAGAGCCCCGTCTCCGGCCAGGTCACCGCGGTCCTCGCCGACGAAGGCGCCCGGCTGCCCGCCAACTCCCCTGTGCTGAAGGTCCGTACGGCCTCCGGGGAGTCGGTCGTCCGCTCGGTCGCCGCGGGACGGCTCACCGCGCTCGCCGCCTCGATCGGTCAGATCGTCGGCACGGGTACGAACATCGCGGCCATCGAGAAGGTGGCCCGAGCGACCGACCCGCTGTACGCGACGGTGTACGTCCCGGCCGAGAGCGCCGCCACGATTCCCGCGAACGCGGCCGTCGACCTGACCGTCCAGACCGCGCCCACCCAGCAGTACGGGGTGCTGCGCGGCCATGTGAAGTCGGTGGACCGGGCCCCCCGGACCGAGCAGCAGATCGGCGCGTTCCTCGGTGACAGCCAGCTGGGCGAGCAGTTCACCAAGCAGGGCCGGCCGGTCGCCGTGCTGGTGAAGCTGGACAAGTCGTCGGCCACGAGGAGCGGTTACCAGTGGTCCTCTGCCGACGGGCCGCCGTTCGCGCTCACCTCCATGACGCTGGCCTCGGGCTCGATCCGGCTGGCCGACCAGCGTCCCGTCGATTGGCTGCTGCCGTGAGCGCCGCACCGAACTCCCGGGCCAGACGCCGCTCGGCCCCGCCCCGCCGCACGGTCCCCAAGGGCCGCGGCAAGTCCGTGCGCACGCCGACGGTTCTCCAGATGGAGGCCGTGGAGTGCGGCGCGGCCTCGCTCGCCATGGTCCTCGGGCACCACGGACGGCACGTCCCCCTCGAAGAGCTGCGCATCGCGTGCGGTGTCTCGCGGGACGGCTCGCGCGCCAGCAACCTCCTGAAGGCGGCACGGAGTTACGGTCTGACGGCCAAGGGCATGCAGATGGACACGGCCGCGCTCGCCGAGGTGAACGCGCCCGCGATCCTGTTCTGGGAGTTCAACCACTACGTCGTCCTCGACGGCATGGGCCGCCGCCTCGGCCGGCGCGGGGTGTACGTCAACGACCCCGGCAAGGGGCGTCGGTTCGTGCCGATGGAGGACTTCGACTCCAGCTTCACCGGTGTCGTCCTCGTCATGGAACCTGGCCCCGGCTTCGAGCGGGGCGGGCGCAGGCCGGGCGTCCTGGGTGCCATGCCCGCCCGGCTGCGCGGCACTTCGGGCACGATGCCCGCCGCGATCCTGGCGAGTCTGCTGCTGGTGGCGGTGGGTGCCGCGATGCCGGCGCTCAGCCGCACCTACATCGACACGTTCCTGATCGGCGGCCGGACCTCGATGCTTGAGGTGCTGTTCGCGTCGATGGGCGCGTGCGTGGCGCTGACGCTCGTGCTGACCTGGCTGCAACAGGCGAACCTGCTGCACGGCCGCATCATCTCCTCGACCCTGAGCAGCGCCCGCTTCCTGCGCCATCTGCTCCGCCTCCCGGTCACCTTCTTCTCCCAGCGCAGCCCGGCCGACCTGGTCCAGCGCCTCCAGTCGAACGACGCGGTGTCCGAGACGCTGGCCCGCGACCTCGCGGCGGCGGGCGTCGACTCGATCGTCGTCGTGCTGTACGCGGTGCTCCTCTATACGTACGACCCGCAGCTCACGGCCGTCGGCATCGGCGTGGCGCTGCTCAACATCGTGGCCATGCGGGTGGTGATCCGGCTGCGCGCGACCCGTACCGCGAAACTGCGTGCGGACAACGCCCGGTTGATCAACACCGCCTACTCCGGGCTCCAGTTGATCGAGACGATGAAGGCGACCGGCGGCGAGGAGGGCTACTTCCGCAAGTGGGCCGGACAGCACGCGACGACGTTGGAGGAGCAGCAGCGGCTCGGCGTACCGAGTGCCTGGCTGGGGGTGGTCGCGCCGACGCTGGCGACGCTGAACAGCGCGCTGATCCTGTGGATCGGCGGGCTGCGGGCCGTCGAGGGCCATATGTCCGTGGGTCTGCTGGTGGCGTTCCAGGCCCTGGTCGTGCGGTTCACCGCACCCCTCACCCGGCTCAACGGTGTGGCGGGCCGTATCCAGGACTTCGCGGCGGACGTGGCCCGGCTCAAGGACGTCGAGAACTTCCGGGCGGATCCGCTGTACGCCCGTCCGGGCGGCGGCGATTCGACGCGTCGGCTGCACGGCCACGTCGAGTTGCAGAACATCACCTTCGGCTACAGCCCGCTCGACCAGCCCCTGCTGTCGGGCTTCGACCTGACCGTCGGTCCGGGTCAGCAGGTGGCGCTGGTGGGTGGCTCCGGCAGCGGCAAGTCGACTGTCTCCAGGCTGATTTCGGGCCTGTACTCGCCCTGGGAGGGCGTCATACGGATCGACGGGCAGCGTCTGGAGGACATTCCGCGCGGCGCGCTGGCGGCCTCGGTCTCCTTCGTCGACCAGGACGTGTTCCTCTTCGAGGGCAGCGTCCGCGACAACGTGGCGCTGTGGGACCCGTCGATCCCGGACGAGTCGGTGGTGGCGGCCCTCGAGGACGCGGCACTGTACGACGTCATCACGCGCCGGCCGGGCGGTATCCACAGCCGCGTCGAGCAGGACGGGCGGAACTTCTCCGGCGGACAGCGCCAACGCCTGGAGATCGCGCGGGCGTTGGTGCGCGACCCCAGCATTCTCGTCCTCGACGAGGTGACCAGCGCGCTGGACGCGGAGACCGAGCAGACCGTGATCGACAACCTGCGCAAGCGCGGCTGCGCCTGTGTGGTGATCGCCCACCGGCTCTCCACCGTGCGCGACAGTGACGAGATCGTCGTACTCCAGCACGGCACGATCGTGGAACGCGGGCGGCACGACACCCTGGTGGCGGCCGGTGGCGCGTACGCCGAGCTGGTCGGGGAGCGATGAGATGAGAGCCGTTCACGAGGGCGATGTCGTCCTGGCCGCGCTCGGGCAGATGGGGACACGGTTCGACCTGTCCGGGCAGGGCCGCCTCGACCTCGAAGGCCCGCAGGTGCTGTGGCTCGTCGCGTCCGGCGCGCTCGACCTGTACGCGGTGGACGCCGTGGAGCGGGGCCAGTGGCACCACATCGGCCGGCTGGAGGCGGGCGCCCTGCTGCTCGGCCCGGTCACCGGACCGGACCACACCCTGGTCGCCCGCCCGGTGCGCGACTGCGCGGTGCACCGCATCGGCCTGCGGGAGCTGTACCGGTCGCCGGGCACGGAGACCTGGTCGTACGACGAGTACGGCAACGCCCAGTACGTGCCACCGGCGACCAGCCCACTGGAGTACGCCCTCGCCCTGGGCGTCGGACGAGGCCTGTCCGTCCTCTTCCAGGCGCCGATGGCCTCGGAACGGGCCGCCGCGCCGACCGACGACGACGTGTTCTGGATGCAGGTCCCGCCGGGCAGCGTCCGGTACGGGGCGCTGTACGGCGCGGAGGCCGCCGCCGATCTGCTGATGGAGCCCGGGGTCTGGCAGGGCATGGTCGATCAGCAGCACCGGCTGCTCGCCACCCTCGACCGGTGGATCGAGCAGCTGGAACGCAGCCACGAGACCCGTACGGCCGCCGGTATCAAGGCGGGCGAGGCCGTCCGCGCCCAGGCCGACCGGACGCTGCTGGCTTCGATCGGCAGGCCGTCGGCGAAGCGCACGACCACCGCCGACACCGATGCCACGTACGCGGCCTGCAAACTGGTCGCCGAGGCTGCCGGGATCACGCTCGCCGAGCCGGCGCAGAGCGGCACCGAGAGCGACCGGCTCGACCCGGTCGAACGGATCGCGCTCGCCTCCCGCGTCCGCACCCGGGCCGTCCGGCTCGACGGCCGCTGGTGGCACGACAACGTCGGCCCGCTGATCGGCCACCGCAGTCTGTCGGGCTCACCGGTCGCGCTGCTGTGGCGAAGAGGCGGATACGTGGCCCTGCAGCCCTCGTCGGGGCGCGAGACGCCGGTGGAGAAGGCGAACGCCGCGGAGTTCGAGGAGCGGGCGGTGATGTTCTACCGCCCGCTGCCCGAACGCGGAATGAGCCCGCTGCGACTGCTCCGGTTCAGCATGGGCGGCAGCCGGGGCGATGTGGTGAACCTGTTGCTGAGCAGCCTGGTGACGATCGCCATCGGCGCGCTGGTGCCCGTCGCCACCGGCAGGGTGCTCGGCGAGTTCGTACCGAAGGCGCAGACCACGCTGATCGTCCAGTTCTGTCTGGCCGTGATGATCAGCAGTGTGGTTGCGGCGGCCTTCACCCTCATGCAGAACCTCACCCTGCTCCGGATGGAGGGCCGGATCGAGGCAACACTCCAACCGGCCGTCTGGGACCGGCTGTTGCGGCTGCCGACGAAGTTCTTCACCGAGCGCTCGACCGGCGAACTGGCGAGCGCGGCGATGGGCATCAGCGCGATTCGCAAGCTGCTGGCGGGAGTTGCGCCCGTCGTCACACAGTCGGTCACGGTCGCGGCGATGAACCTGGGTCTGCTCCTCTGGTACAGCGTGCCGATGGCGCTGGCGGCGGTCGGCATGCTCGTGGTGATCGCCGCCGTGTTCCTCGGGCTCGGGCTGTGGCAGGTGCGCTGGCAGCGACGGCTGATCGTGCTCTCCAACAAGCTGAACAACCAGGCCTTCCAGACTCTGCGCGGCCTGCCCAAGCTACGCGTCGCGGCGGCCGAGAACTACGCGTACGCGGCCTGGGCGGCCGAGTTCGCGCGCAGCCGCGAGCTGCAGCAGAAGGTCGGCCGCATCAGGAACCTCACGACCGTGCTGGGCGCGGTGTACCTGCCGGTCTGCACCCTGCTCATGTTCATGCTGCTCGCGGGTCCGGCCCGCGGTGAGATGTCCGCGGCGGCCTTCCTCACCTTCAACACCTCGGTGACGATGCTCCTGACCTCGGTCACCCAGCTGACCGGCGCCTTCGTCTCCGGCGTGGCCGCGCTCCCGCTGTACGAGGAGATCAAGCCGGTGCTGGAGGCGACGCCCGAGGTACGCGTCGCCAGCACCCGGCCCGGCGTGCTGACCGGCGCGATCGAGGCCCGCCGTCTCTCCTTCCGCTACACGGACGACGGGCCACTCGTCCTGGACGACGTGTCCTTCCAGGTGAGGGCGGGCGAGTTCGTGGCGGTCGTCGGCCCCAGCGGCTGCGGCAAGTCGACGCTGCTGCGCCTGCTGATCGGCTTCGACAAGCCGGTCTCGGGCAGTGTGCTCTACGACGGTCAGGACCTGGGCGCGCTCGACCAGTCGGCCGTACGGCGCCAGTGCGGGGTGGTGCTCCAGCACGCCCAGCCGATGACGGGTTCGATCCTGGACGTCATCCGCGGCACCGAGCCGTACACACCGGAGGAAGCGATGGCCGCCGCCGGGATGGCGGGCCTCGCCGAGGACATCGAGCGGATGCCGATGGGCCTGCACACCATCGTCCAGGGCAGCGGCGCCGTCTCGGGCGGCCAGCGGCAGCGGCTGATGATCGCGCAGGCGCTGATCCGCAGGCCGCGCATCCTCTTCTTCGACGAGGCGACCAGCGCCCTGGACAACGAGACGCAGCGCACGGTCATCGAGAGCACCCGCGCGCTGAACGCCACCCGGATCGTGATCGCGCACCGCCTGTCCACGGTGCTGGACGCGGACCGGGTGATCGTGATGGAGGACGGCAAGGTCGCCCAGCAGGGCCCCCCGGACCGGTTGCTGGCCGACACGGGCGGCCGGCTGCACGAACTGGTGCGACGGCAGCTGGCATAGGGAGGGGGCAGGGTCAGGGTGTCTCCGGCACGCCCCGCCACAGTGCCGGGACCCTGCCGTCGGCGGCGTACATCTGCGTCGCCAGTACGCGCAGCGCCGCCGCGAAGAGGGACGGGTGACGCAGGAACTCCATGTGGATGCCGGGGAACTCCACCCACGGCACGCCGAGCCGGCGGGCGATCTCGACCGACGGGCGGGCGTAGTACGCGCCCCGGTCGTCCGCGCCGGCGCCCAGGACGATGGGGAACGGAGCCGCCCGCAGCGCCGCCTCGTCGGGGTGGAAGGCGGCGAAGGCGGGCCATTCGTGGCCGAAGAGGTGGTCGGCGTTGCCGAGGAACCGTTCCCACAGGTCGGGGGGCCAGCGGTAGGAACCCTCGCCGCGGACCGTCTCGGCGAAGCGGCGGCCCGCCGCCGGAGCGCCGCCCGCCGTGTACCGGGCGGTCAGTTCGGCGAAGAAGCCGCGCCCGGGGTCGTCGTCGGGGAGGACGTTGACCGCGGGCGGTTCATGGGCGATCAGGCCCACCAGGCACTCCGGGTGACGCACGGCCAGGGTCAGACCGATGATCGCGCCGCCGCTGTTGCCGAAGACCAGGGCCCGGCCGCCCGCGAGTCCGGCGACGAGTACGTGGGCGTCTGCGGCCTGCCGCGACAGCGCCATGAGGGCACCGCCGCCACCCGTGCTGCGGGAGTTGCCGCGCCGGTCGTAGGTGATCACCGTGAAGGCGTCGGCGAGGCCCTCGGCGATCCCGGAGTAGTAGCTGGCGTCTCCCCCGGCGCCGCTGATCATCAGCAGGGCCGGGCCGGCCCCGCGTACCTCGTAGTACAGCTCGGCCCCGTCGACCGTCAGCCTGCCGCTGCGCACTTCCACACATCCTCCCTAACGATACTTTCCCGTATCGATACTTTGCCGTTTCGATGAAAGTGGTCTAATCTCAAGAGGCCGAGAGTACGAAACCGTTTCGTTTACATACTCGTAACCTCTGGTCTTCTTCGCCTTCCTTCACCACTCGTCGCTCCACTCACGAGCGGCCCTCCCTGGAGTGTGCTCAAATGCCGCAGTCCCTTACCGAAGGCGCCCCGAAGGGCGTCGGGCACGACACGGACAAGGGGTCCGCCGCGCCGAACGCGAAGCGGTGGTGGATCCTCGCGATCATCGGAATCGCGCAGCTGATGGTCGTCCTCGACGCCACCATCGTGAACATCGCGCTCCCCTCCGCACAGGCCGACCTCGGCTTCTCCGACGGCAGCCGCCAGTGGGTCGTCACCGCGTACGCACTGGCCTTCGCCTCCCTGCTGCTGCTCGGCGGCCGGATCGCCGACCTGTTCGGCCGCAAGCCCGCCTTCCTCATCGGCGTCGCCGGATTCGCCGGCGCCTCCGTCCTCGGCGGCGCCGCGAACGGCTTCGAGATGCTGGTCGTCGCCCGGGCACTCCAGGGTGTCTTCGGCGCGCTGCTCGCGCCCGCCGCACTCTCGCTTCTCAACACGACCTTCACGGACGCGCGTGAACGTGCCCGCGCGTTCAGCGTGTACGGCGCGATCGCCGGGGCCGGCGGCGCGGTGGGCCTGCTGCTCGGCGGTCTGCTGACCGACGCGCTCGACTGGCGCTGGACGCTGTACGTGAACCTGGTCTTCGCCGTCATGGCCTTCGTGGGCGGCTGGATACTGCTGAGCAACCACCGCGACGCCGCCGACTCCAAGATCGACGTCCCCGGCACACTACTGGTCTCCGCCGGCCTCTTCTCCGTCGTCTACGGTTTCTCCAACGCCGAGTCGCACGACTGGAGTTCGCCGCAGACCTGGGGCTTCCTGGCCGCGGGTGTACTGCTCCTCGCGGCGTTCACCCGGTGGCAGACCCGCGCGAAGCACCCGTTGCTGCCGATGCGCGTCCTGCTGGACCGTGACCGTGCGGCCTCGTTCCTCACGGTGCTCATCTCCGGCGCCGCGATGTTCGGCGTCTTCCTCTTCCTCACCTACTACCTGCAGCTGAACCTCGGCTTCAGCCCGACCAAGACCGGCCTGGCCTTCATGCCGATGATGGCGGCCCTGATGGTCGCGGCCCAGGTGTCCACCACCATGCTCGTGCCCCGCTTCGGGCCCAGGATCATCATCCCGGCGGGCTTCGTCCTCGGCGCGGCCGGCATGGTCTGGCTGACCGGTATCGGCGTCGGCTCGTCCTTCAGCACCGCCGTGCTCCCGCAGCTGCTGGTGATCGGCGCGGGCATGGGCGCCATCATGCCGCCCGCGATGCAGCTGGCCACCAGCGGAATCGGCGCCGAGGACGCGGGCGTGGCCTCCGCGACGGTCAACACCATGCAGCAGGTGGGCGGTTCGATCGGCACGGCACTGCTGAGCACGCTTGCCGCGAGCGCCGCGACCAACTACCTGTCCGGCCGGAACGCGGCCGACAAGCTGGTCCAGGCCCAGTCGACGATCGAGAGCTACACCACCGCCTTCTGGTGGTCGGCGGGCTTCTTCGCCGCGGGCGCCCTGATCACCTTCCTGCTGTACCGCCCCGGCGTCCCGGTGCAGGACGAGAACGCCGCACCGGTCGTCCACATGTGACCCACCCGGGCCACCGAGGCCGAGGGGCCGCCGCCTGCAGGGAGACGGCGGCCCCTCCGGCTGTCGTGCCATACCCGATGCTTTGAATGCACAGTGCACGGAATGTCAATGGGTGTAGCTGTAATTCACCTTGTCGAGTGAACTAGATCTTGTGAACGGCGTGTCAGGGATGGGCCGGGCCCAGCCGGGGTAGCTACCGAGATCGAATGCGCCCCCGCCGAGGTGGAGCAGCCATGACGCCGGAAGCCGACGACCGCACCCCCGGGCCGCCCGAGCGCACGGCCTCGGATTCGTCCGGAGCCCTGCCGCCGACGGCCAACCCGTATGCCCGTACGTACCCGAACGGGCCGTTCACCGTGGTCGAGGTGTCCGGCGAGATCGACCTGGCGACCGCGGCTTTCCTCGCCGAGCATCTGGACGCCGCGACCTCGCGCCCCGGCCCCGACGTCCTGGTCGACCTCCGGCACGTCGGCTTCTTCGACTGCTCCGGCCTGCGCGAACTGTGCCGAGCCGACACCCGGGCCCGCGAGCGCGGCGGGCGGCTGCGCCTGGTCTCCGACACACCCCGCCTCCACCGTCTGCTGCGTGCCGCGCGCCTGCTTCACCGCTTTCCGCCCCTTGCCCGTATCCCGGAGTAGGAGGCGGAGCAAGGGAACCGGTCCCGCCTTCGCGTACACATGCCGATGGGCCGGCCGGTGGCCCCACACCACCGACCGGCCCCGCTACGAGATCGCGCGGCATCCCGCGACACAGGGGTTCGCACTCCCCATCCGCGTGCACCCTGCGTTGCTCACGGAAGCGCGCGACCCCGGTCTCTAGAACGTGAAGACGGCCGCCCCGTAGGTGTTCTTCACGCACTCGTTCGCGAAAGTCCGCTCATAGGCGACCCGCTGCCCCCGCCACACGCCCTCGACGGTGACGACCACAGGGTCGTACTGCTTGGTGCACTTCACGTCACTCTTCGCCGCCAGCAGGTCGAAGTCCCCACCGGCAGCCCGGAGTTCGGCGCACGCCTCGGACGCGGCCGGGTGCGTGCCCGAGGCCGTCGGGGCACAGGTCAGAGTGACGGCACGCTCGGGCGTGACGGCGGCCGCGGTGTCCCCGTGGCCCATGGTGAGCACCAGGGCCGACGGTGCGTAGAGCCCGGAGGCGGCGGAGCCCGGGGCGGCGACGGCGGCCCCGGTGAGAGGGGCGCAGACGGCGGTGGCCGTCAGGGTCAGAGTCGCTGCCCAGCGCGCGGTGTTCGGCATTGTGTGCATCCTTCCGCTCAGTTCGAAGATGCGAATCGAAGGTCCAACGGTCCGCATGGGTACTCGATCCCAGCCGGTCGGGCCGGATCGACGAGCGTGAGTCTGCCGAGTCCGGCGCCGAAACTCACCTCGACCCCATGCGTTTCGGTAACCTTGCGTATTGAATCAGTGGCGTGAAGTTACGTGATTCGAACGCGTGAAGCCCGTAACTGAGCGGCTGTTGATCACCTGAGGCGACCGAGTGGCCGGATCCACCTGCCTTTTTAATCGGCCTGAAACATTCCGATTCGGCGGCGTACGAGCTCCCCGGGCGACCGCGTTACGTTGTGCCCCATGAGCGAGTTCGTGTTGGTCGCGGGTGTGCGGCTCGGTGCCTGGGCGTGGGACGAGGTGGCGGTCGAACTGCGCGCCGCCGGGCACGGGGCGCACCCGTTGACGTTGTCGGGGGTGGCGGAGCGGCGGGGCGAGCCGGCCGGGCAGCAGACGCATGTGCGGGACATCATCGAGGAGGTCGAGCGCCTCGATCTGCGGGACGTCGTGCTCGTCGGGCACAGCTACGCGGGGATACCCGTCGGGCAGGCCGCCGAGCGGATCGGCGAGCGGCTGGGCCGGGTGGTGTTCGTCGACGCGAGTGTCCCGGCCGACGGAAGGTCGTTCCTGTGGGGCTGGGACAGTGCCGGGGTGGAGGCTTCCCTCGCCGAGAACGACGGCTTCTGGCCGACCCCGGCGCCGGACCGCTTCGCGGGCCAGGGGCTCACCGACGAGCAGATCGCGCGGATCGCGAACGGCTCGACACCCCACCCCGGGGCCACCCTCACCGAGCCGGCCGTCCTCACGCGCTCGATGGGTGACCTCCCCGCCACCTACGTCAAGTGTCTGCTCGACGACCCGGAACCGTCCGAGGACGTGGTCGAGCTGCTCAGGAGCGACCGGTGGGAACTCGCCGAGCTGGACACCGGGCACTGGCCGATGTTCTCCCGCCCGCACGAACTGGCCGCCGTCCTGCACCGGTCGGCGACCCGCACCTGACCGAGCGTTCCGCCCCGCCCCGCCGCCCCTACCCGTTCCGTCCCTGGGGGCTGGCGCCCTCAGTCCGGCCGAGGGCGTCGGTCGGGTGGGCGGGAAACACCGCCGCTACCTCGGGTCCGCGTAGACCTGGGCCGCCTTGCCCGGTGAGCCGCCTATCGACAGGGACTCGGGGCTGGCGGTGACCGTGTCGGTGAGCCAGTGTTGGTCCGCGGAGCCGTCGCGGACCTTGACGACCACGTCCGTGTCGGGGTCGCCGGAGGCGGGGGCGACGGCGAGGCCCTCCGCCCAGCGGGGCAGCAACTCGCCCCGCACGGTGAGGTCGTAGCGGACGTCATTACCGCGCTCGGCGGACGCGGCGGCACAGCGGCCGAGGATGACGACGCCGGCGTCGGCATGCGAGTCCAGGCACAGCTCGGGGTTGGCGACACTGCGCAGCTGACCGTCGTCCTCGTACGTCCACAGCTGGGTCCACGCGGTCGAGCAGGAAGCGAGCCTGGCGACAGCACCGGCCGTGGCCCGGCCGCCCCGGATGTCGAGGCACTGGTCGGCGGTGACATCGCGCAGCCGGGTCTGCCGGATGGAGGTCGGGTTGTTGCCCGTCGCGGGCGGCGAGGAGGACACCGCGGGCGTCGCGCCGCGTCCGGCGGTCGCGCTGGAGGAGGCGGCCGGGTCGGCGCCGCTGCCGTCCTTCGGCCACAGTCCGCTGCCCAGCACGACCGCGAGGACGACTGTCGAGGCCAGGCCCACGCTGGTGAGCAGGGTTCTCCTGTTCCGGGTCGCGCCCGGGAGCGGCCGGCGCGGGGAGGTAATCCGTGACAGCAGACGATGGCGCCCCAGGCCGACCCCCCTGCCACCGGCACCCTCGCCACTACTGCCACTGCCGCGGTGCCGGGCATGGCCCCGCAGCCGCGTGCCGCTCTGGCTGCGCCCCGGGCGCGAGTCGAGATAGCGCCGGGCGCCCCAGCCGAGCACCGCCTCGGCGAGCAACGTGCCCAGGCCGCCCTCGAAGTGGCTCAACTGCTCGGCGGCGTAACGGCAGTAGTGGCACACCGACAGGTGCTGCTGGACATCGGGCAGCAGAGCGCCGCCGCGCCGGATGGGTATGTCGAGCAGACGGTTGTAGAACCGGCATTCCTTGGACGGCGCGAGTTCCCGGTGGGCGCGTACACAGCCCTCACGGAATTGTTCGCGGGCCTGTTCCAGCGACGCCGCAGCCATATTCGTGTCCATGCCAAGAAGAACGGCAGGGAAATTCATCGGATCGGCCTCCACCTCGGTGTGCCAGAGCAGGCACTGGGCGAGTCCGGGAAGGGCCTGGAACGAGCGTTCCGCGAGCTTTCGGTTTTCGGCCGTCATGGCCTTCGCCGCGCGCATACCGCGACCGCCCGCCGGTTTCGTCAGATCGGGCAGCACATCGGATATGCGGTCGTCGGCGGACCACTCCCTGACGATGTCGCGCACGGCCACGAGGAACCTCGGGCGCAGCGCGACGGCCGACTCGGCGCGCATCACCCGCTCGAGGACCTGGTGGAAGGCTGCGGTGGTGACCATGGAGGCGGTCCGGGCCGAGGTGGCGAGGCAGATGACCGCGTACTCGTGGGTCGCCTGCCAGTGCCGCGCGGTCAGCAGGGCGACGGGCACGCCCGTCTCGCCCTCCGGCCTGCTTCTGAGCTGGGCCGCGAGACTCTCGTCCGATTCCCCCGGAACCCCACCGGAGTACGGGGGATACGACGGACGAGGGGGGTGGGGGTGGGGGTGGGGGTGGGGCACTGAGCGGTTCCTTCCCACGCGCGGGTAACTCACACTGGACCGCCACCGGATCACCACCGGCGAATTGGGTCCGGCCACTCCCCCTGTACAGGTGGTTCACCATTGCACAAGTCGGTCATGGCCAACAAGGCACTTGGGCAACATCCATTCATTGAAGGAAAGTCAGCAACAGGAGAAACTTCCGACACTCGTACCGGCTTTCGGCACTTTCCCCGCGCCCCGTGTGAACGGCGCGCACGCGCCGGTGCGCCGCGCACACTCCCGGCGCGTGCGGCGGTGCAGTCCACTGGAAGCGGCCCTCCTCGAAGGCCCCGCGCGGAAGGGCGGCTCTCCCGCGCGAAACGGCCGCCGACCCCGTTCTTCCCGCCCTCGGTCGGCGGCCCCGAGGGCGGGTCCGGCTCGACAACCGGGCTGAACTGCGCGAATCCGTTCAGATCTGCCAGGACCGCAGCCGGTCCGCCGCGCCGTAGACGTCGACCTTCCCCGAGATCAGGTCGCGGGCGAGGTCGACGAGGGCGCCGTAGGGCGGGTCGATGCCGACGTCACTGACGAACATGTACGCCACGGCGGTGGCACAGGCGAAGCGGGCGTTGGCCGACGGCAGCGGCTTGAGCAGGGCGAGGGTGTGCAGCAGTGCGGCGGCCCGCCAGGCCGGGTCGGAGTCCACGCCGAGGCGCGGCGGGTCGACCCGGTGCCGGGCCACCGCGGCCACCAGGGCGGAGAAGTCGTTGACCGTGGGCTGGTCCGGCAGGACCTCTTCGTGGCGCTGGAGCAGCCAGGGCACGTCGATGTGGATGACGGGAGCCATCGGTCAGGCGACCTGTCCCTGACGCCCCGGCGCGACCGGTTCGTCCTCGGGGAACGCGGCGGCGAACTCGTCGGCGTGGGCCGCGAAGAACCGCCGGAACTCCTCCGCGCCCTCCTGCAGGGCGCGGTGGCGGGCGATGTCGGCAGCCGCCGCCTCACGCACGAGGGCCTTCATGGACGTACCGCGCTCCTTGGCTATCTGCCGCAGGTCCTCTAGCTCGCGGTCACTGAACTCCACGTTGAGAGCTGGCATGCCCCCACGGTACCGCGCCGGTACTTACCCGTAAATATCCCCAGCTCAGGCGGGTAAGGCGGTGGTACCGAGGGGGCGGGACAGGGCCCAGCCGTCCGGCTATCCCTGGTCGGCCACGAAGGACGCCATCCGGGCCAGAGCCGCGTTCCAGTTGACCGTGTGCTCGTTCGTCGACCAGGACTGGATGTCGTCGATGTAGCAGAACTGGCCTGTGCACCCCTGGAGCTTGCTCTGTGCGTAGGGGTCCTGGATGCTCGAGTTGGGGCCTCCGGCGAGTGTGCCGTCCGGCGGGTCCGGCAGGCTCGGGTCGAGCTGGTGGGCGTACCAACGGCTGTGCTGCTGATGCGAGTCGACCTCGCCGTAACCCGTCACGTACGACATGTTCAGCGCGTTGCGGCCGAAGAGGTAGTCCATGCTCTGGAGCGCGCCGTCCCGGTACTTCGAGGCGCCGCTGATGTCGTACGCCGTGGCGACGACCACGGCGTTGTTGAGGATCTGGGCGTTGGAGCCCCAGTCGTACACGTTGGCGTCGGGGGCGTAGGGCATGCCGTACGGCTGTGCCGCCAGCGTGGCCAGATAGCGGTCGGCGCCCTTGATCACGGACTGGCGGACCTTGTCCCGGCCGGGCAGCCCGTTCGGCACGGTCGCCAGGTCGAGCCGGCCGGCCGCCGCGGTCCTGGCCCAGTCGAAGCCGAGGGGGACGAAGATGTCGGCCGTGTGGATCGGCGAGTTCAGGATGTGCCACTCGAACGCCTTCTCACCGGTGGTGAGGTACAGCTCGGCGGCGGCCCAGTAGAACTCGTCCCGCGCGTCGGTGTCGTTGTAGGCACCACCACCGGTCGCGTCGTTCGGGTCGGCGTGAAGGCCGGGGTGGGCCAGGGCCGCCGTCCAGGCCTTGCGCGCCACCGCGAGGGCACGCGCGGCGAACGCGCGGTCGTAGGGCCGGTACAGCCGGGCCGCCTGCGCCGCCGTGGCGGCGAGGTTCAGGGTGGCCTCGGTGGTCGGCGGGTGCAGCTGCCGCTTCTGCGGGTCGTCGCTCGGCAGCAGCGGCAGCCCGGTCCACTGTTCGTCGTGGATCTTGTGGTGCGCCATGCCGGCCAGCGGCTGCCCGTCCGGCACCTGCATCTTCAGCAGGAACTCCAGCTCCCAGCGGGCCTCGTCCAGGACGTCCGGCACCTTGTTGCCGCTCTCCGGGATGGCGAGCGTGCCGTCACCGAGCTTGTCCCGCTGCCCTGTACGCGCGTGCAGGGCGCGCTCGTAGGTGCTCAGCAGCTCCCACGTGGAGATACCGCCGTTGACGACGTACTTGCCGTGGTCGCCGGCGTCGTACCAGCCGCCGGTGACGTCGAGGCTGTAGTCGCACACGCCCGGCCGGCAGGGGACCTGGGAGTCGCCCTGGTTGGGCGCCACGTCGACGTGACCGGCGGGGCGGGCGTAGCCGGGGCGCAGATCGTCGCGGATCGCGATGCCGCTGCGCTGCGTGTAGTAGTACTTCAGCGAGTCCTGCCGCAGCCGGTCGTAGGCACTCGCGTCGATGTCGAAGGGACGGCTCGTCTCACCGTCGGCGACCAGCGTGAGGCCGGTGCCGCGCTTGCGGTAGGAGCCGAAGTCGATCGAGTGGACGTTCTGCCCGGAGGAGGCGTCGGTGCCGCGCGGTACGGTCCTGCCGTGGGCCACGGTCTTCCCGTCGGCCTTCTTCAGCTGCCAGGGCAGGGGCTGCGTGGCACCGGTGACCAGCGTGGCGTTCTTCGGGCCCGCGGGCAGATAGGCGACCTGGTTGACCCGCACCCGGGGTCCCGTGTCGGGCACGTACACCTCGGGCGGCACCCCGCCCACCAGCGACACGTCGTCCATGCAGAACCGGAAGGGGTCGGCGCTGCCGCCGAGCTGGAAACCGACCTGGCCCTGGGCCGTGTCGGCGGATGCGGTGAACGTGTACGTGTAGGCGTCGCCCGACACACTCAGTTGCGGGCTGACCTCGAAGTAGGTGTCGTACGGGGACACCGACAGGCCGACGATCGCCCGGACGACGTGTCCGGTGGGAGTGCCCAGTGCCTTGAAGGTGAAGCGGTACGACTCGCCCTTGACGAGGGTGATGTCGTTCTGGCCGACGGCGGCGTCCCAGCGGTTGGTGGTACCGCCGGGTACGTCCGCGCACAGGCCTCCGTCGGAGAGGCCGGCGGTGACGTTGCTGGTCGTCCACCAGGGCGCGGTGATGGTGTCGAAGGTGCCGTTCCTGACCTGCTCGATCTCCTCGGCGCCGGCCGGTCCGGCGGGGAGTGCGGTGAGTGCCGCCGCAAGGAGGGCGGTCACCGGGAGCAGGGTGGTTCTGCGTCGTTTCACGTCTGGAGCTCCTCGGGTGAGGGTGGGGGCGCGGGTGCCGGAAGAGCGGCGCTTGCCGTGGGAGCGCTCCCAGATGCGGACGTCGCCATGTTGTGCGAGGTCGTACGGCACGTCAACGGTGCGGACCGTACTGGGCTCAGGTGCATGGCGCTCGCCCCCGCCGCCCCTACCCGTCCCATCCTTCTGGGGCTCCGCCCCAGACCCCGCTCCTCAAACGCCGGAGGGGCTAATTTTTAGCCCCTCCGGCGTTTGAGGACGAGGCCCCTTCAGGGCCGAAGCGGGGGTCTGGGGGCGCAGCTGCGGGGGCGGAAATCAGCCTGCCGGTGCGTCCAGACGGCTGATGCGTACCGCGCCCCGCGCCTCCCCCGGGTAGCGGCTCGTCAGGTCCAGCCGCAGCGCGCTGCCCCGTACCGTCGCGAACGTGATCGCCGAGGGCGCGTCGGAGGCGTCGGCCCACTGGAGGGTCGCGTCCGGCAGCCGTACGTACCGGTCGCCGACCCGCACCGACACCTCGACCGACGCGGGCAGGCTGTGCGTCGCGTCCACCGTGAAGGCGACCTCGACGCGGGTGAAGTCGCGGGCCCGTCCCCAGTCGGCCGAGACCCAGTCCTCGGCGCGGGCCCCGCTGAACGCGGGCAGCAGCGCGGTCGGCGACTTGTAGAACGCGTTGGACCAGCCGGTGCCCGGCGCGCCGTCGAGCATCGCGGCGGGCAGGGTGTCCGGGCGGCCGGAGTAACTGGCGTCCGCCAGCGGGTAGGCGGGGGCTCCCGGACCCGGGTCGGGTGCGAAGAGCGCGGCCGGGGTCAGCGCCTCGTCGCGCGCGGGCGTCGTACGGACCACGGCCGTGCCCGTGCGCAGCCCCGCCGAACGGGCCGTGATTTTCAGCCGCCCGGCCGCCGTTCCGGCCCGGACCATGGCAAGTGCCTTGCCGTGGAAGGCGGTTCGGGTGCTCGCCTGATAGCGCTCGGCACTCTCCTCGCGCCCGTTGTCGAGACCGGCCAGGGAGCCACCGTCGACCTCGAAGGCGAGCAGGTGCTCGGCTCCGGGCACGACCACACCCCGGGCGTCGACCACGTCGGCGGTGACGAAACACAGTGAACGACCGTCGGCCGCCAGGGACTTGCGGTCCGCGGTGAGGCGTATCGCGTGTGCGGGGCCCGCCGTCCGCAGGACGTCCGTCGCCACGACCCGTCCGTCCCGCCGGGCCACCGCCTTCAACTCGCCCGGCTCGTACGGCACATGCCAGGTCAGATGCAGCTTGCCCGCGCTGCCGTTCGGGCTGGTGTAACTGCCGGGCCAGGCGCCCGAGGTGACCGTCTTGTCGTCGCCGGTGGCCTCCGTGGTCTCCAGGTAGACGCGGCCGTCGACCGTCTTCTTCGTGTCGAACCGCCTTGCCCCGAGCGGCTTTCCGTTGAGGAACAGCTCCACGGTGTCGACGTTGGCGTAGGCCCAGACCTCCACCGTGTCACCCGGTTCGTGGTTCCAGGTCATCGGGAGCAGATGGACCATGGGCTCGCTCGTCCACTGGCTGCGGAACAGGTGGTACATGTCCTTGGGGAAACCGGCCGTGTCGACCGCGCCGAAGAAGGACGCCTTCACCGGGAACACGTCGTACGGGGTCGGCTCGCCGATGTAGTCGATGCCCGACCACAGGAACTCGCCCGCGAACCACTTGCGGTCCCGGTCCTTCTTCAGGCCGTACTCACCGCTCATCGTCCAGGAGGCGAGGTTGTTGTCGTACGACGAGACCGCGCGCCGGCCCGGGGTGTGGTTCTCGCCGGTGTTGAGGCGTTCCGGTTCCTGGTAGGTCGCCCGGGTGGAGGTCTCGGACGAGGACTCCGACTCGAACAGGAACAGGTGCGGGTAGGCGACGTGCAGGGTGTCCACCGACTTCGCGGTGTTGTAGTTGAGGCCGAGGCCGTCGAGCTTGGCCAGCATCAGATCGGCCGCGGAGCCCTTCGCGGGCGGGTTGCGGTACTTGTCGGAGCCGATGACGAGCGGGCGGGTGTCGTCGGCCGCCCTGATCGCTCCGATGATCCGGTCGGCCATGGCGAGGCCGTCGGTCCGGGTGGAGTCGGTGATCTCGTTGCCGATCGACCACAGCAGCACGGCGGGCGAGTTGCGGGCGGCGAGCACCATCTCGGTGGCGTCCTTCTCGCACCACTCCTCGAAGAACCGGCCGTAGTCGTAACGGGTCTTGGCGGTCCGCCAGCAGTCGAAGGCCTCCACCATCATCACGATGCCCAGCTCCTCGCACACTTGGATCATCTCCGGCGAGGGCGGGTTGTGGGAGGTGCGGAAGGCGTTGACGCCCATCGACTTCATGATGGTCATCTGCCGGCGGATCGCGTCGATGCTGACGGCGGCCCCGAGAGCGCCCAGGTCGTGGTGGAGATCGACTCCCTTGATCTTGTGAGCAGTGCCGTTGAGCTGGAAGCCCTCGTCCGGGTCGAAGCGGAAGCTCCGGATGCCGAAGGCCGTGCGGTGGGTGTCGACGGTGGTGCCGCCGACGCGCAGTTCGGTCTTGAGGGTGTAGCGGTGCGGGGCCGCGATGTCCCACAACTTCGGTTCGGGGACGGTGAGTTCATGCGTCTCGGTCGAGCGGTCGGTGGCGGCGGCCGTGGTGGACGTACGGGCGACGGTACGGCCGCGTGGGTCGACGATCCGGGAGACGACCTCGACCTCGGCGACGGTGCCCGACGCGTTGACCACGGAGGTCCGCACCCGGACGACGGCCCGGTCCTCGGTGATCTCCGGGGTGGTGACATACGTGCCCCAGCGCTCCACGTGCACCGGTTCGGTGACGACCAGACGGGCCTCGCGGTAGATGCCGCTGCCCGAGTACCAGCGGCTGCTGGGCAGCCGGTTCTGTACCTTGACCGCGAGCACGTTCTCGGTGGTGCCGTCGGTGTGCAGGAGGTCGGTGAGGTCGACGGCGAATCCGGTGTAGCCGTAGGGGTGGCGGCCCGCCTCCGTGCCGTTGCAGTAGACGTACGAGTCCATGTAGACGCCGTCGAACTCCACCGAGATCCGCTTGCCGGCGAGCGTGGGCGGGAGTATGAAGGCGAGGCGGTACCAGCCGAGGCCGCCGGGGAAGAACCCGGTGCCGCTGGTGGTGCCGTGGTCGGTGGTCGGGGCGAGTTCGATGCTCCAGTCGTGGGGGACGGCTACCGTCCGCCACGCCGAGTCGTCGTAGGCGGGGTCGGGGGCGTTCGCGTACGCGCCCGTGGGGTCGGTGATCCCGCCCGGGTCGACCAGCGCGAAGCGCCAGCCGTCCCGCAGCGGGACGGTTCGGCGGCCGGCCCTGCCGGCGGCGGCCCGTGCGTCGGCCGCGGTGCCCAGCAGGGCACCGGCCGCGGGGGCGGACGTACCGGCGACCAGCACCGATCTGCGAGTGACCGTCATGGCGGCTCTCCCTCATCAGGGCCCAGAAGTACTCACAATTGATCGTTAGCAAACAGATTCTGACGGTACGGAACATGCGCCCGTCAAGAGTCCGGTGACGTACTTCGGCCTCACCTGTCACAACGGCCTGAATCCCGCCCCATGCGGCGGCCTTCGCGATGATCCGGGGAGATGGGTGTTACTGACCATGCGGGGACAGAACGCACTAGTGTGGAACACCAGTGACATCCCTTGCTCACTGTGAGTGTTCACGATGGAGTGGCGACGATGAGTCCGGTGTACCCGTTCGACGATGCCGCCACGGCGCGGGCCGTCGTCGACGCGCGGGGCGCACTGACCGGCTGGAACGAGGGCGCCCGTCGGCTGCTGGGCTGGTCGGCGGCCGAGATGCTGGGCCGTCCCGCCGCTTCCCTGCTGGCCGTCGACGGTTCCGAGGAGCCCGGACGGCCTGCGGAGGACATCTGGCACGGCACTCTCGCGCTGCGTCACCGCGACGGCCGGACGGTGTCCTCCTGGCTCCTCGCCCACTACCGGCCGGCCCCGGACGGCGGCCGGGGTGACTGGCTCCTGGTCACCCCCATGGAGAACGGTGCCCGGCCCGCGGACGAGCCGCTGATGGGGGCCGCGCTGGCCCAGGCGCCCTGCGCGACGGCCGTCTACGACGACAGGCTGCGGCTGCACGGCGTCAACGACGCCATGGCCGGGGTCATCGGGCTGCCGCTGGAGCGCGTCCGGGGGCTCAGAATCGCCGAGATAGGGGGCCGGGAGCGCAGCGCGGAGCTGGAGCAGCACATGCTCGAGGTGCTGACCAGCGGCCGGGCGAAGGACGTCCAGACCTATCTGCGCACCGGCGGCGAGGACCACGCGCACGCGTGGCTGGCCCGGCTGGCGCCGCTCAAGGACGCCGAGGGGCGGGTGCGGGGGGTCTGTCTCGCGGCCCACGACTTCACCGAGCAGTACCTCGCCCGGGAGCGGCTCCAGCTGGTCAACGAGGCGAGCGTGCGTATCGGCACCACCCTCGACGTCACCCGGACGGCGCAGGAGCTGGCGGACGTCTGCGTCCCGGCGCTCGCCGACTTCGTCAGCGTCGATCTGCTGGACCCGCCGCAGCACGGCGGTGACCATCGCCCGGCAGAGTTGACAGCGCCCCTCACCCTGCGCCGGGCCGCCCATCGGTCGATCATCCCGGGCAGCCCCGAAGCCGTGGCCAAGCCGGGACAGCTGGAGGAGTACCCCGCCTTCTCGCCCCAGGCCGACTCCCTCCTCGCGGGCCGCACCATCGTGGCCGCCCTGCCCTCCGACGACCTCGAACAGCGGCTGGCCTGGGACAAGGCCCGCCTCAACCGGGTCAAGGAGTTCGGCATCCACTCCATGATGTCCGTACCGATCACGGCACGCGGTGTGACGCTCGGTGTCGCCGTCCTGACCCGGTACCGGCGGCCCGACCCCTTCACGGCCGACGACGCGCTGCTCGCCGAGGAGGTGACCGCCCGGGCCGCCGTCTGTATCGACAACGCCCGCCGGTTCTCCCGCGAACGCGACACCGCTCTCGCCCTCCAACGCAGCCTGCTCCCCCGGACCCTGCCGCGCACCGCCGCCCTCGAGGCCGCCTCGCGCTATCTCCCGGCAGCGCGGGCCGGGGTGGGCGGCGACTGGTTCGACGTCATCCCCCTGTCCGGGATGCGCGTCGCGATGGTCGTCGGGGACGTGGTCGGCCACGGCATCCAGGCCTCCGCCACCATGGGCCGGCTGCGCACCGCCGTGCGCACGCTCGCCGACATCGACCTCGCCCCGGACGAACTGCTCACCCACCTCGACGACCTCGTCGTACGGCTGTCCGCCGAGGCCGGCAGCGAGGGCGGCCCGGGCGAGGTCGGGGCGACCTGTCTGTACGCGGTGTACGACCCGGTGTCGCGGCGCTGCACCCTGGCCCGCGCCGGGCATCCCCCGCCGGTCATGCTCACCCCGGGCGGCACTCCCCGACAGGTGCGGCTGCCCGCGGGGCCGCCACTGGGCCTGGGCGGGCTGCCGTTCGAGTCCACGGAACTGGAACTGCCGGAGGGCACGGTCCTCGCGTTCTACACCGACGGGCTGATCGAGAGCCGCGAGCGGGACATCGACGCCGGTCACCAGCTGCTGTGCGACGCACTGGCCGCGTACGCCGACTCGCTCGACGAGACGTGCGACCGCATCCTGCACACTCTGCTCCCACCGGGCGGCGCGGCCGACGACGTGGCGCTGCTGCTGGCCCGCACCCAGGGCCTGCCCGCCTCCCGGGTCACGACGTGGGACATCCCGGCCGACCCGGCGCTCGTCGGGCCGATCCGCAAGCAGGTCGGCGAGCAGCTCGACGTCTGGGATCTGAGCGAGGCCGCGTTCACCACCGAACTGGTGGTGAGCGAGCTGGTCACCAACGCCATCCGCTACGGCTCGCAGCCCATCAGGCTGCGCCTCATCCATGACGCGGCCACCCTGATCTGCGAGGTCTCCGACTCCAGCCACACCGCCCCGCACCTGCGGCGCGCCAGGACCTTCGACGAGGGGGGCCGCGGACTGCTGCTGGTCGCCCAGCTCACCGAGCGGTGGGGCAGCCGCCACACGCCCGACGGGAAGACCATCTGGGGAGAACTGTCCCTGACGGGCGAGATGTGAGTCCCGGCGCTCGCTGACGACGGCTTGAATCGGTGCCACGTGGGACTTTTGGGTTCCGGTTCCACCGGACACTCGTGACGGTGCACGAGATGCCGTACGCGCAGTGACCTCCAGGAGTGTGGACATGGCGACCTTCCGTACCACCCGGCCGGGCCCCCGGGCCACGCTGCTCGCGGGCGCGCTCGCCTTACCGGTACTGCTCGGGGCCTGCGGCAGCGACAGCGGCGGAGGCGCCTCCGTCCCGTCGACCACCACTCCCCCTACGGCCGTCCCGTCGACCGGCGACACCCGCTGCCGTACCTCCGAGCTGCGCGCATCGGTCGGGCGCCCTGATCCGGGCGCCGGGCAGAAGAACTTCCCCGTCGTCCTCACCAACGACTCCGCCCGCATCTGCACCCTGCGCGGCTACCCGGGCGTCGCCTTCGTGGACGCGGCCGGCACACAGCTGGGCCACGCCCCGAAGCGCTCCGACGCCGAGCTGACGACGGTCCATCTGGCGCCGGGCGACAGTGCCTGGGCGGGCCTGAGCTTCGCGAACCCTGAGCTCAGCGAGGCCGAGACGGCGACTCCGGCCGAGCTGCTGGTGACCCCGCCGGACGAGCGGGACCAGCTGAAGGTGACGTGGGAGAGGGGCGAGGTGCCCGTCGGCGGGAACAAGTCGTCGGTGTTCCTGTCGGTCTTCGGTCCCGGTACCGGCGCCTGACCCGGTCCAGGGGCCGGTGAGCGGGGCCTGCTTTCATGGAGGGGTACCGACACCCCTGTCCCGGAGGACCGAACCCTGAACGCCCCGTCCGCCGAGGCCCTGTCCATCGTGCTGCTCATCGCCGTCCTGGCCTGCGCCGTCGTCCGCCCGTTCGGATTGCCGGAGGCGGTCGTGGCGGTTCCCGCCGCCGGGCTCGTGGTCGTCACCGGCGCCATCTCCCCGGCTCACGCGTGGGAGGAGGCCGAGCGGCTCGGGCCGGTGGTCGGCTTCCTCGCGGCGGTGCTGGTGCTGGCCCACTTCTGCGATGTCGAGGGGCTCTTCCGGGCCTGCGGCGCGTGGATGGCCCGGTGGGCGAAGAACCGGCCCGGGAGACTGCTGACCTCGGTCTTCGTGCTCGCCTCGGCGATCACGGCCGTACTGAGCCTGGACGCGACCATTGTGCTGCTCACCCCGGTGGTGTTCGCCACGGCCACCCGGACGGGGGTCAGGCCCAAGCCGCACTCCTACGCCTGCGCGCATCTGTCGAACACGGCGTCGCTGCTGCTGCCGGTCTCCAACCTCACCAACCTGCTGGCGTTCAGCGCGAGCGGTCTGAGCTTCACCCGGTTCGCCGCGCTGATGACGCTGCCCTGGCTGGTCGCGATCGGCGCCGAGTACCTGGTGTTCCGGCGCTTCTTCGCCGCCGACCTGGCCGGTCCGACGCCGGACACTCCGCACTCGGACAAAGACAAGGACACGGACACGGACACGGGCCCGGACACGGCTGACGCGCCCCCGCTCCCCCTGTTCGCCCTCGTCACCGTGGCCTGCACGCTGGCCGGGTTCGTCGTGGCCTCCGCGGTTGGCGTCGACCCCGCGTGGGCCGCGCTGGCGGGGGCACTCGTACTCTCCGGACGTGCGCTGCTGCGACGGCAGGCCACCCCGGTGACGGTGCTGCGGGCCACGGCGCCCGGGTTCCTCGCGTTCGTGCTGGCACTGGGCGTCGTCGTCCGCGCGGTCGTGGACAACGGGCTCGCCGACGCGCTCGGCCGGGTGCTGCCCGACGGGACCGGACTGGCCGCGCTGCTCGGGATCGCCGCGCTGGCCGCCGTACTCGCCAATCTGATCAACAACCTGCCCGCGGTGCTCGTGCTGCTGCCGCTGACCGCCACGGCAGGCCCCGGTGCGGTGCTCGCCGTGCTGCTCGGGGTGAACATCGGCCCGAACCTGACGTACGCCGGATCACTGGCGACCCTGCTGTGGCGGCGCATCGTGCACCAGCACGAGCACGAGGTCGGGATCGGGGAGTTCACCCGGCTCGGGCTGATCTCCGTGCCGGCCGCGCTGATCCCGGCAGTGGCGGCTTTGTGGGGCTCGCTGGTTGTCCTCGGGGGCTGAGGGACCGACGGGCCCCGGTCGTCAGCGGCCTCCCCAGCCGCCGTAACCGCCGTATCCGTAGCCGTTTCCGTATCCGTAGCCGCCGCCACCACTGGCGTTCTGGCCGTTCCCGCAGTTGTAGTACCCGTAGTAGTAGCAGGGGACGCTCGTCGGGTTCGAGGCCGAGGAGGTCGAGGTGGCCGACGGTGTCGGGGACGGCTGGGCCGACGTGGTGGCGGTGGGAGTCGGGGTCGGCGAGGCCTCGGGACTCTTCTTGACGGCAGGGGATTCGGACTCGGACGCCGCGTCCCAGTTGACGGCCTGCATCTGGAGCGAGGGCGCCGAGGAGTCGAAGACCCAGTGCTGGTCGGCGGACTCCTCGCGTGACTTCAGGACCAGCGGCGCGTCGCCCTCGCCCGCGGCGTCGGCGGGCGTCAGCGCCAGCTCCTGGTCCCAGCGCGGGACCAGGGTGCCCTGGAGGGTGAAGTCGTAGCGCACGTTCTTGGCGCCGGGCTGGGACGTGCCCGCGCACGCGGCGAGCTGGACCGAGTAGCCGAGGTGGGAGTCCAGGCAGAGGTCCGGAGCGGCGACGTTGCGCAGGAGGCCGTCCTTCTCGTACGACCATTCCTGGCCGGCCGCCGACGAGCAGCTGGTCAGCTCGGCCTCCGCGCCCTCGACGGCCTTGCCGCCGACGATGCCGATGCACAGTCCGGACTCGACGTTGTGCAGTCGGCCGCGCAGGGCGCCCTTCGTCGTCTCGCCCGACCCGATCCAGGAGGGGTCGCCGGCCGTGTCGGAGCCGGTGGTGGCGGTGTCCGGGGGGCTGGTCTCGGCCGTCGAGCCGTCCTCGTCGTCCGAACCCAGGACGGACCACAGGGCCAGCGGGACGAGGACCAGCGCGCTCACGGTCGCGGCGGCCAGGACACGGTTGCGGCGGCGGACCGCGCGCCGGGCCGCCTTGTGCGCCGAGCGGTGCGAACCGGGGCGGACGGCCAGCTCGGTGGAGACGGGCGGGTTCGTGGGCATCGGCGGAGCCTGGGCCAGGACACGCGGGACCGGGAGCACGCTGTCGACCGTGGCCATCTCGATGATCGGGGCCTGCTCGACCTCCACGATGGCGCTCTCCGCGGCGCGTCCCGGGCGGGATTCCAGATAGGCGCGCGCACCCCAGCCGAGGACACCCTCGGCCAGCGCGAGGGCGAGGTCGCCGTTGAACTGGTTCAACTGGTCGGCGGCATACCGGCAGTGCATGCAGCCGGCGAGGTGCTTGGCGAGGTCGGGGTCGATGTCGAAGCTGCGGCGCCGACAGGTGACGTCGATCAGCCGGATGTAGCGGCGGCACTCCTCCTGGGGCACGACCTCGCGGTGGACGTGCAGGCACTCCTCGCGCAGACGTCCGCGGGCCCGGCCGAGTTCCACGACGGCGTCCTCCACGCTCAGGCCCAGCAGGCCGGCGGGTATCTCCAGCGGTTCGGCCTCGACCTCGGCGTGCCAGAGCAGGCAGCGCGCGGACTGCGGGAGGTTCTGGAACGCCCTGGAGAGCAGTCGCCGGTCGGGGGCGGGCAGCAGCCGGGCGGCGACGCGGTTTCCGCCACCGGGTCTGGAGCGCAGCTCGGGGTGGAGGCTTTCATGGCGGTGGTCGCCCTCCCACTCCGCCGCCAGCCGACGCACGGTGACCAGGAGGTGGGGCCGCCAGGCCGAGGTGGGACCGCTCTGGCGCAGGGATTCCCCGAAGAGGCGGGTGAAGGCGGCGGTGGTGAGCATTCCGGCGGGGCGCGGACCGCTGGTGCACAGACGGGCATAGGCGAAGGCTGCTTCCCAGTGCCGGTCGAGCAGTTCACCGACGGGATGGAGCGCGGGCGTCGTCCCCGTCCACTTCTTCAGCTCCGCGCTGAGTTCGACATCCGAGGCGTCGTACGCGGGAACCGGCGTAGGGGAATTCGACAGGCCTGCGTCTTTCACGTCTGTATTCCTCCACGGACAACGCGGGTTTTAGTCCATACCAAGGGGTATGCGACCCTGCCGACGAAGCGACAGGATCCGACCAAACAGGGGATCGGTATCGCGAACACCCGCAGCGGACAGCTCTTTTGGAGCGGGGAGTCAGCGGGGGTGTCGCGTGCGTGCGGGGGAAAAAGATTGTCCGCACGCCGACGTGCACACCTTTGCACAGCTCATCGAGCCGTAACAAGAGATCACGCCGTTTTCCGCATTGCACTGTGACCTAAAGCGGTTGACGGCGTGTCAATGGGATGCACCTTTAGGGATTGCCACTGTATCAACATCCTCATTGCAAACGGTATTCACTTCGCTCAGGGACGTTTCGCAACCATTGAGGGACGACGTCCGGCGATGGCGCAAAACCGCCCGCCCACGGTGTCCTGTCCCCGCCTCTTGTGCGTTTCCGCAGCTCATGGTTCCGGGCGTGCGGGCCGCCGCCGTAACACAGAGCGCCGTCATGGCAGTTGACCGGTTCCTTCGCCTCTCCGTCCGGGAGCGGCCGTGAAACCAATAGCGGGCGCGGTTTCCGCCGGATCGCGTCTGCACAGTGCCCGGTACGCGCCCGGCGGCGTTCCGTGACACTCGCGGAAGACCCGGTTGAAGTGGAACGGGCTGGCGAAACCGGAGGCGAAGGCGACGCGTTCCACCGGCAGGTCCGTGGCTTCCAGCAGCCGGGCCGCATGGCGCAGCCGGGCCTCACGCAGCGCCCGCATCGGGGACCGACCGAGCTGCTCGGTGAACAGGTGCGCGAACCGCGAGGGCGAGAGCGCGACCTCCTCGGCGAGCGACCGCACGGTGTGCGGGGCTGCGGGGTCGGCGGTGATGAGTGCTTCCGCCCGGCTCACCCGGGGGTCGACTCCCGGCCGTTCCGGAAGGGGACGGGCTACCGCCGAGGCCAGCAGCACGATTTCCTCCAGGGAACAGAGGGCGAGCTCCCGGGCGGCGGCGCCGTGTGCGACGGCTGTCGGACCGTCGGGCGCGGCCTGGGCGTCGGAGGCGGAGGCGGGCGGCCGGGTGTCACTGCCCGGCCAACGGGCGTCCGACAGCATGCGTGCGAACGCGGTCTCCAAACGGTCGTGCAGGGCTTCCGGAACCGGGGCGACGACGTACATGCCGTCACCGACGGCGTACGGGCTCAGCCAGGCCGTCCAGGAAGGGCGGGGCTGGCAGTGCGCCCACCAGAACCGCCAGTGCCGGGCACCCGGCAGGACCAGGTAGCGGTGTGGCACCCCGGGGCCGAGGACGACCAGGTCCCCGGCGCCGGCCCGCGCCCCGGCCGCACCCTGGGTCAGCAGACCGTGACCGTCCGTCGTCCAGGTGAACAGCCAGCTGTCGGCGCCTCGCGGCCGGTTGACGGCGTAACCGGGCCCCTCGTCGTAGCGTCCGACGGTCACCAGACCCGGTGGCGGCGCGGGGACAGCGGTGTCGGGCAAGCCGACAGCGTTCACGGGCATCCTCCCTCGGGTGTGGCAGCCCTAGTCTGGCGGCCGATGACAGCGGATCGAAGGAGTGGACGATGACAGCCACAGGCATCGGTGCCGCCGGGGCTCCCATCCTGCCAAAGGACGAGCGCCGACGGTTCGAGGAAGACGGATTCACCGTTGTGCGAGGTCTGTTCGAGTACGACGAGATCGTCGCGCTCCGCGCCGAGTTCACGGCGCTGCACGCGGCCGGTCCGGTGCCGGGGCATTTCGAGCCGCGCCTGTCCGGGCAGGACGGGCGCCCGGCCGACCCGTTGGACGCGTATCCGCGCGTGATGCAGCCGCACGAGTTCCACGAGCCGTCGCTCGGCGTGCTGTTGGATCCCCGGCTGCGCGCGGTCCTTGAGGTGCTGCTCGGCGAGGAGGTCCTGGCCGCGCAGAGCATGTTCTATTTCAAGCCCCCGGGTGCCCGGGGTCAGGCGCTGCACCAGGACAACTTCTATCTGCGGGTGGAGCCGGGCACGTGTGTGGCCGCGTGGATCGCCTGCGAGTCGATCGACAGGGACAACGGCGGTCTGGAGGTCGTGCCGGGCACGCACCGTATGGACCTGTTCTGCCCGGAGGTGGCGGACGCCGGTGTGTCCTTCGCCCGGGAGTACGTGTCCCCGCCGCCCGGACTGACCACGGTGCCGGTCGACATGGCCCCGGGCGACGTCCTGTTCTTCAACGGCAGTCTGGTGCACGGCTCGCAGCCCAACCGGAGCGCCGACCGGTTCCGCCGCTCGTTCATCGGGCACTACGTGGGCCGCTCGGCCGAGCGCATCGGCCACTTCTACCGCACGATCTCCATGAACGGCGACCGGGTCCGGCTGCGCGAGAGCGAAGGCGCGGGACCGTGCGGTACGGAGTTCGGGTCGGCCTCCGCACCGCACTGACCCGTCGCCGCCGTCCGGTCAGTGACCGCTGATCGCGTGCGGGGTGTAGGGCTGCCCCAGTTCCTCGATCTCCTTGTCGGTCAGGTCGAGGTCGACGGCGGCCACCGCATCGTCGATGTGGTGCGGCTTGGTGGCACCGACGATCGGGGCGGTCACCGGGCTCTGGTGCAGCAGCCACGCCAGGGCGACCCTGGCACGCGGGACGTCCCGCTGGGCCGCGATGCGGGCGACCGCGTCGACGATCGTACGGTCGCCCTCCGGATAGAGGGTGCTGCCGAAGGTGTCGGTGGCGCTGCGCCCGGTGGTGGTGTCCCAGTCGCGGGTGAGCCGGCCGCGGGCCAGCGGGCTCCACGGCAGGACGCCGACACCCTGGTCGGCGCAGAGTGGCAGCATCTCGCGCTCCTCCTCGCGGTAGAGGAGGTTGTAGTGGTTCTGCATCGACACGAACCGGGTCCAGCCGTGCTCGCGGGCCGTGTACTGGGCCTTGGAGAACTGCCAGGCGTACATCGAACTGGCCCCGATGTAGCGGGCCTTGCCCGCCTTGACGACATCGTGCAGGGCCTCCATCGTCTCCTCGATCGGGGTGACGGAGTCGTAGCGGTGGATCTGGTAGAGGTCGACGTAGTCGGTGCCGAGGCGGGTGAGGCTGTGGTCGATCTCGGTCAGGATGGCCTTGCGGGACAGGCCGCCGCCGTTGGGCCCTGGCCGCATCCGGCCGTGCACCTTCGTGGCCAGCACGATCTCGTCGCGGCGGGCGAAGTCGGCGAGCGCCCTGCCGACGATCTCCTCGCTGGTGCCGTCGGAGTAGACGTTCGCCGTGTCGAAGAAGGTGATCCCGGCGTCGAGGGCCTGGCGGATCAGCGGACGTGACGCCTGCTCGTCGAGGGTCCACGCGTGGTTGCCGCGGTCGGGGAGGCCGTAGCTCATGCAGCCCAGACAGATCCGCGACACGTCCAGGCCCGTCGAACCGAGCTTCACGTACTGCATCGTTGCTGCTCTCCTGCCTTCGGGTGGGATGTCAGAGGGAGCGTACGCCTGACCTGATCACGGGCCCGGTGCCCGGTCCAGGGGCTCCGACGGCTCCGGCAGCGCGTCACGGAGCTGGGCGCGGCCCGTGATGCCGAGTTTGGGGAAGATGCGGTAGAGGTGGAAGCCGACCGTGCGGGGCGAGAGGAAGATACGTTCGCCGATCTCCCGGTTGGTGAGTCCCGCTGCGGCCAGGCGGGCGATCTGGAGCTGCTGCGGGGTGAGTTCGGCAAGGACGTCGCGCGGTGCGCTGCTGGTGGCGGTGACACCGGCGGCCCGCAGTTCGGCGCGGGCTCGTTCGGTCCAGGGGCGGGCGCCGACCCGCTCGAACGCGTCGAGTGCGGCGGTGAGTTGCGGGCGGGCCTCCACCGACCGGCGTCGGCGGCGCAGCCACTCCGCGAAGTCCAGGCGGACCAACGCCCTCTCGAACAGCCACTGTTCGCCGGCCGGGTCGGCGAGGGCCGCAGTGAAGTGCTCCTCCGCTTCGTCCCCTTCGGCGAGCAGGGCGTCCGCCCGGTGCAGTACGGCGTCCAGCCGGGCGGAGACCCCGCCTGCCGTGAGACGACGACGGGTCGCGTCGACGATCCGGCGTGCCTCGTCGGCGCGGCCGGTGCGCACGGCCGCGGCCGTGAGGTCGGCCAGGTAGTAGTCGGAGGCATGGAAGTGGAGCGGCTCGGGCTCGGCGTCCTGGGTGTAGACGGCCCGGAAGCGGGTGTAGGCAGCGGCGTGATCGCCCTCGGCGAGGGCGGCGGCGCCGAGGGCGTAGTGCGTCCGTACCTGCAGGCTGCGGGAGTTGGGCAGATCGATGCCGTGGACAGCGCGCTGCACGGCCGCGCGGGCCGCCTCCGTGTCGCCGCGCAGGGCGAGAACGGTGGCACCGACGACGGGCGAACCGGCCGCCACGATCTCCAGGCCGGCCTCGGCCGCCGTCCGGTACGACTCGTCGAAGATCGTGCGGGCCCGGGTCCAGGAGCCGCTCTCGTACAGGGCCAGCGCGAGGGCGCCTGCGACGGTGGCGTTGGCGCCGGCCGTCGGGGTGCGCCGCAGATGGTCCAGGGCGGCGCCGAGCAGGCGGACGGCCTCGGCGGTCTCGTCCAGGATCCAGGCGGCGGCCCCCACGACGACCAGCCGGGCCAGCCTCTGGTCCTGGGCAGCCCCTGGCAGGAGCCCGGGCGGGTCCTCGGTCCAGTCGGTGCCACTGAGCAGAGCGAGGGCCTGTTCACGGTTGCCTACGGGATCGCAGCCCGCCAGCACCCACACCCGTCCCCCCTCGTCGTCCTGCGGCGGGACGCGTTCGGTGATCCGCTGTATCCGCTCACGGAACGAGGGATCGCCGGAGTGGTAGGCGGGGGTGGTGGCCGTGGCCAGGGCGTCGAGAGCGAGGACCGGATCGGTCTCGACGGCGGCCTCGGCGACCGGCAGCAGGAAGCCGAGCGCGTCCTCGAAGCGGGTGGTCACCGCGAGCGCCCAGCCGGCCCGGAGCGAGGCCTCGGCGAGCACGGCCGGGTCGTCGGTGAGGGTGAGGACGCGGGTGGCCAACTCGCTCACCCAGCGCGGGTGTCCGGCGTACATCGCCATGGTCGCGGCCCGGACCAGCCGCGAGGAGCGGACGTCGGGGTCGGGGCTGAGCCGGGCCGCCCGTTCGAGGGCGACGGCCGCCGCCGAGTAACCGCCCCGGCGCTGCGCGCGGCCCGCGCTGTCCTCCAGGCCCTGGGCGGCCTCCTCGTCGACGCCCGAGACGGCGGCGGCCAGATGCCAGGCGCGTCGGTCGGGGTCGCCCGCGAGGACGTCGGCCAGGGCGGTGTGGGCCGCGTGGCGCTCGGCGTAGCTCGCGGACTGGTAGACGGCGGAGCGGATCAGAGGGTGCCTGAAGTGGAGCCGACCGTCGTCGATGCGGACGAGTCCGGCGAGTTCGGCGGGCCGCCAGTCGACCGGGGCCGCGGTGTCCCCGGCGGCGGAGAGGATGACGGGCAGTTCGGCCGTCTCGGCGGCTGCCGCGAGGAGCAGCAACCGGCGGGTGGGCGACGGGAGTTCGGGCAGGTCGGCGGCGAAGATCGCCTCCAGGCGGTCGGTGAGGGGCAGCGCGTCGGTGGCGCCGTCCTGTCCGGCGGCGGGGTCCCGGCTGATCGCGCGGGCGAGTTCGACGAGGGCGAGGGGGATGCCGGCCGCCTGTTCGAGGACGCGGGAGCGGGCGCGTCCGACGGGCGGTTCGGGCTGGAGGTCGAGGAGACGTCCGGCGGCGGCCGGGGCCAGCGGCTCGACGGTCAACTGCCGCCTTTCGCGGGCGAACTGCCGGGGTACGGCGTTGTCCCGGGCGGCGAGCACCATCGCGACCGGTTCCCCTTCGAGGCGCCGGGCGACGAAGGCGAGGACGTCGAGCGTGCCCACGTCGAGCCAGTGGGCGTCGTCGATCACCAGCAGCAGCGGCCCCCGGCTCGCCGCGTCGGAGAGCAGCGTGAGGGCGCCGAGCGAGGTGAGCAGCGGGTCGGGAACCGGGTCCTGTGCCTGCTCGGGGTCCAGCCCGAACACACCGAGCAGCGCGGCCCGTTGGCGTGCGGGCAGCTCCCCTGCGAGGTCAAGTACGGGCCGCAGCAGTTGATGCAGTCCGGCGAACGGCAGCCCGGACTCTCCCTCGCAGCCACGGCAGCGCAGGACGCGCAGTCCGGCCCTGAGCGCCGTACGGCCGACGGCGTCGAGCAGGACGCTTTTGCCCGCGCCCGGTCCGCCGGTCACGACCAGGACGCCGGGCGGGGCTCCCGGCGGGTCGGTGGGCTCGGCCGTGACCTCGTTCACCAGGTCGGCCAGCAGGGCGAGTTCGCGGTCGCGGCCGACTATCCACTCCGCGCCGAAGCGGGAGGGGCTCATACGGCGGACCCGGCCGGCCGGGAGGCCGACGCGACTGGTCCGCCTGCCGAACCAGCTGCGAACGACTGGTCGGCACGGGCCGGCGAGTGGCATAAGTCCGACGGGTTGCGGTCTCCGTTCATGTCCTGACAATAAACGGTGAGTTGGCTGACCGCCGGTCCTGAAGTACTCCTGGACCGGCCCTCGGTTCAGGGCTGAAGGAGCAGACTGAGCGTCGGCAGCGGGCCGCCGGGAAACTGCTGGAGGCGGCCCCCATCAGCCAGGGGGCCCAGGTCCACGGCCGCCCAGCCGACGTGTTCGACGAGCCGGGCGACCCGGTTGTTGGCGCCCGCGTGGTTGCCGGAGAGAAATATCACCCGGCGTCCGGCGGGCGTGCGCGGATCGGCGCCGACGAGCGCCGGCGCCAGGGTGTTGAACGCCTTCACCAGGCGGGCCCCGGGCACCGATCCGGCGACGACCTCGCTGGACGGCCGCCCCTGGAGGTCGACTACCAGGAAGTCGGGCGGGCCCAGCGGATTGGTGGTGTCGATGACGATCCGCTCCTGCCAGTCGGACACCTCGGCCGCCGCCACCGTCTCGGACAGCTCCCGCCAGGGCACCGCGAGTACGACGATCTCGGGGTCGGCCGCCTCCGCCACGGTCACCGGTGTGAGCCCCGGCCCGATCGAGTCGGCGAACTCCCGCAGGCACCGGGTACTTCGGCTGTCGCTGAGGAGCACCTCCACTCCGGCGGCCACGAACCGGACGGCGAGGGCCTGCCCGAGGGCTCCGGCGCCGATGATGCCGATACGCATGACGTGCCTTCCTTTACTCGCCGCGAACGAGCGTGCGAGGGCGCTTCCTGAGCATGTCCGTGATGTCAGGCCGCGGGCTTCTGTCAAGTGACTGGGTCTGGGCGGACGTCCGCGCAGCGAGGTCTGTTTGACTGGCGGGTGTGCCGGACGCTTTGATCTTGACTGTGCCGAGCCGAGGGCCCGGTACGCAGAGGTGCGCCCAGCCGGTAGTGGTCGTACCCGCGACCGATGGAGCGGACATGCCCGTCGAGGGTGCACCCGGCGCCGGAGGCATCCGGAGGGTGGCCGTCGTACTGACGACCGTCTGCGCGGCCGTGTGGGGACTGACGGCATGCGGTGGCTCGCCGGAGACGGAGAACGAGGCCGAGTCCGGGTCGACGTCCTCGCCCTCGCCCTCCACGTCGACCACGGTCGAACTGCCGCCGCTGCACGCCGGTTTCGACTACCAGATCGGCGGCGCCTACCCGCCCCCGGCGGGCGTGCGCATCGTCAGCCGCGACCGTACGGCGACTCCCGCGCCCGGCCTCTACAACATCTGCTACGTCAACGCCTTCCAGGCACAGCCCGGCGACGAGAAGACGTGGCCCGCCGATCTGCTGCTGCGCGACGCGAACGGCGAGGCCGTCATCGACGACGACTGGGACGAGGCCCTGCTCGACATCGGCACGGCGGCGAAGCGGAAGCGGATCGCGGCGCGGGTGAACGAGTGGATCGACGGCTGCGCGGACAAGGGCTTCGACGCGGTCGAGCCCGACAACTACGACAGCTACACCCGCTCCGACGACCTTCTCACCGCGGGCGACGCCACCGCCTTCATCACCCTCCTCTCCCGGCACGCGCACGCCCGCGGGCTGGCCATCGGCCAGAAGAACACCGTGGAGCTGGCCGGGCTCCGGAAGAAGACAGGGCTGGACTTCGCGGTCGCGGAGGAGTGCGGGGAGTTCGACGAGTGCGGGGAGTACGCGGCGGCGTTCGACGACCGGGTGGTCGTGATCGAGTACACCGACTCCGGCCTGCGCAAGGCCCGCGCGGCCTTCGGTGACCGGCTGAGCATCGTCCGCAGGGATGTCGACGTGTCGACGCCGGACAGCGCGGGATACGTCCGCCGGACCCGTTGACCGGACCGGATCATGAGAGTGCCGGCAACGGATCACCGTGGCGCCGGACTCCCACCACCTCGACCCGGCGGGTCAAGCGGCCTCCTTGTGCGGCCGGTTGATCACTCGGGCCGCGCCGCCCGCCCACACGACCACCGACCACCGACTGCCACCTGCCAACTGCCAACGGGATCTCCCTTGGACATCACCGTGTGCCGAGCAGCTCCAGCCCCCGCTCCCACCCGAACTCCGGCCGCCCACCACCCTGTCGACCGTCCTGTTCGGCACCTCCGGCGTACGGGTCCGCGAACCGGACCCCCATGCCGCGCAGCCGTTCCGTACTCGCCCGGTAGGCGGGATGGGCGGCCAACGCGTCGCCCACACACGGCAGTACGGCGATCGGCACTCCCAGCCCGTGCGCCTCGCACAGGGTTCCCAGGGCGAGGGTGTCGGCGATGCCGGCCGCCCACTTGTTGACGGTGTTGAAGGTGGCGGGCGCGACAAGGACGGCGTCGGGCTCCGGAAAGGGCCGCGGATCACCGGGCCTGCGCCACGCGGACCGGATCGGGCGTCCGGTCTGCGCCTCGACGGCGTCCGTGTCGAAGAAGCCCATGGCGAGGGGCGTCGCGATGACCCCGACCTCCCAGCCCCGTTCCTGCGCCGCGGTGATCAACTTGCTGACGTCGGAGGCGATTCCGGCGGCGCAGACGACGACGTAGAGGAAGGGTTTCGGGGCCTGTGCGGACGTCTCGGTCATCCGGAAACCCTAAATGGGTTGCCGGTGGCCGGTCCCCGACCCCAGGATCACGCCATGCCTACGATCGAAGCCCGCCCGCCGCTGTCCCCCACCACCGCTCGTCCGGTGCGGGTCCAGCAGCAGCCCGGCCGCCCCCGGAGGCCCGTGCTTCCCCGGTCATGACGGCCGCGCTCGTCGCGGGGCTCCTCGCGGGGTACGGCATCGCCGTTCCTGTCGGAGCCGTCACGACGTATCTCGTCTCCCTCACCGCACGTACGTCTCTTCGGACCGGTGTCTGCGCGGCGCTCGGTATCGCCACCGCCGACGGTCTCTACGCCCTGCTGGCCGCGCTCGGCGGAACCGCCCTGTCCGGTGCCCTACAACCGGTGCTGGTCCCGCTGCGCTGGGCCTCCGCCCTGGTGCTGGCCGCACTCGCGGTCCGGGGCGGGGTCGGCGCCCTGCGGCGGTACCGTGCCGGTCTGCTCTCCGTACGGGCCGACACCACACCGCCGGGCCCGCTGCGGGCGTTCCTCATGCTGGTCGGCATCACGCTGCTCAACCCCACCACCGTGATCTACTTCGCCGCGCTGGTCCTCGGCAGCCGGGCCTCGGACGCCGTGTCCCCCTGGGAGCAGGGGGTGTTCGTGCTCGCGGCCTTCCTCGCCTCGGCCAGCTGGCAGGTGCTGATCGCCTCCGGCGGCGCACTGCTCGGCCGGGCGCTGACGGGCCGACGCGGGCGGCTGGTGACGGCCCTCGTGTCCAGCGCGGTGATCATGGCGCTGGCGGTACGGATGGTGGTGTGACCGACGTGATGACGATCCCCGGATGAATCCGCACCGCCCCCGTGTTGACCCTTCGTACACAGCGGTCACACGCGACGGCGCGACAAGACGATGGGACGAACTCCATGCCTCTTGAGGGCGAGTACGAAGCCAGTCCGACACAGTGGGTGCGTGAGCAGGTGGAGCTGTACGAGAGCTCCGGCGGCACCGAGGGAACGACGCTGCTCGACACCGGCATGCCGGTCGTCCTGCTCACCACCCGGGGCGCCCGGAGCGGCAAGATCCGCAGGACGCCGCTCATGCGGGTGGAGCACGACGGCGTGTACGCGGTGGTCGCCTCACTGGGCGGTGCCCCCAAGCATCCGGTCTGGTACTTCAACGTCCTCGCCGACCCGCACGTCGACATCCAGGACGGGCCGGTGCGCCAGGACAGGGTCGCCCGTGAGGTGACGGGCGAGGAGAAGTCCGTGTGGTGGGAGCGGGCGGTCGCCGCGTACCCCCAGTACGCCGACTACCAGAAGAAGACCGACCGCGACATTCCCGTGTTCGTCCTCGAACCGGCCGTCGGGAACTGATTCCGGCCTGGTAGAAAACAAGTTCGATGCCCGGAGGAATGAACGTTTCACCTCCGGGCACCCGAACCTCAGGCCCCGCCGCGTTCCCCCGTCGCGGCGGGGCTTGCCGCCGCCTCGTTCGCCGCCGCGTCGGTGATGTCGAGAAAGATCTCGCCGGCCTCGGGGACCGCTCGGGCGACCGATCGCTTGATGCGTACGGCGACCTCCTCGACCCGCTCGCTGTCGAGGCCGGGGACGAGGTCGATCCGGGCGGCCACCAGGGTGGAGTCGAGCCCCATCTTCATCGTGAAGAGCGCCTCCACGCTGTCGATCTCGGGCTGGTCCGCCAGCAGGGCGCGGATCTCCCGGCTCAGCTCCGGGTCGGCGGCCTCGCCGATGAGCTGGGCGCGCGCGTCCCGGCCCAGCCAGAAAGCGACGCACACCAGCAGCACCCCGATGGCGATGGAGGCCGACGCCTCCCACACGACCTGCCCGGTGACCATGTGCAGGGCCATGCCCACGATGGCGAACGTCACGCCGAGCACCGCGGTACCGTCCTCGGCGATCACCGTACGCAGGGCGGGGTCCCGCAGAGCACCCGCACTGCCCCCTGTGCCCTTGCCCTTCTCCCCGCGCGCCTGGTGCACGGCACGCAGCAGTGAGGCTCCCTCGGCGAGCAGCGCGACCCCGAGCACGACCAGGCCCGCGACATAGCCGCCGAAGGACTCCTCCTTATCGCTGCTGAGCGCCTCCACGCCCTGGAAGAAGGAGAAGCAGCCGCCCATGACGAAGATGCCGACGGCCGCGAGCAGCGACCAGAAGAAACGTTCCTTGCCGTAGCCGAAGGGATGCCGCTGGTCGGCGGGGCGGCGGCTGCGGCGCAGGGCGGCGAGCAGGAAGACCTCGTTGAGGCTGTCGGCCACCGAGTGCGCGGCCTCGGACAGGAGTGCGGGCGACCCGGTGAGGAGGCCGCCCACCGCCTTGGCGACGGCGATCAGCAGGTTGGCGCCGAGCGCCACCAGCACGGTCACGCGCGTGCGCCGGTCCGCGGACCGCGCGCCGTCCGACTCCCTCCGCTTCTTTGCCGCCGTCAACGCTGTTCGGGTGCCGTCGGCGTGACCTGGCGGAGGGTGAAGGAGTGGCCGGCCGGGTCGGAGTATCCGCGCTCCTCGAACGGGGTACCGGCGTCCTTCGTCTCCAGCGAGCGGCCGCCGAGCCCGACCACCCTGCGTTCCGCCTCGTCGAGATCGCTCACCCGGAAGTCGAGGTGAACCTGGAAGGAGTTCTCGGCGCGCGACCAGCTCGGCACAGTCATGTTCGCGTCGAGGCGGAACTCCATCCGGGTTCCCCCTGCGCCCCTGATCTCGATCCGGTTGACGGTCGTCTCCGTCTCCTCGCCCTCCAGCAACTCCATGTAGAAGGCGGCGAGCTTCTCCGGCTCGGCGCAGTCCAGCACCACGACGCCTGCTGTCACCAAGGTCATGCTTCCTCCGTACGGGGGTCGGGGGCGGCCCTGTGCGCCGCGGCCCTCTCCCTTCGGGTACCCCGCACACCGGAATCACACGGGCCGTACGTCGTCGGGTGCGGTGAGTTGTGCGAGGCGGGTCGCCGCCGCCGTCAGGAGGAGGTCGAGTGCCGCCGGGTAGGAGCTGTGCCGCATGTCCGTCACGAGGTGGCGGGCGGTCGCGTTGATGTGCGGGTGGGTGTCGGCGGGCAGCCGGGCGTAGGTCGCCCGCCACACCGCGGTCTCCGCCTCGCGCGCGGCCTTCGGCAGCGCCGTGTTCGCCGAGTCGAGGGCGCCGAAGGCGAGCGCCTGGTCGACGAAGGCGTGGTAGATCCGTACCGCCTCGGCGTCCGGGAACCCGGCACCGCGCAGCACCCCGAGGCCGGTCTCCACAGCCTGGATCTCGTACGCCCGTCCGGTCACCCGGTACGAGCTGAGCACCGCCGCCTGCGGCTGCGCGAGCGCCCCGGCGTGTATCCGCAGGCCGAGGTCCCGCAGGTCGGCGCGCCAGTCTCCGCTGGGGCGCCAGGTGCGCAGCGTCCGGCCGATCAGTTCGTCGGCGATGGCGAGCAGCAGGTCGTCGGTGTGGCGGAAGTAGCGGTACAGGGCGCTCGGGTCGGCGCCGAGGGCGCGGCCGAGGCGGCGCACGGAGAGGGCTTCGGCACCGTGTTCCCCGAGCAGCCGCATCGCCGTCTCGACGATCAGTTCCTCGGAGAGGACGACACCGTGTTTGGTGGGGCGCCTGCGACGCCTGGCGTCGGGCGGGACGACACGTTCGCTCACGGGATTCCTCCAGCGCGGTGGCCGGTGCCTTGACCGGTGCGGGCACCTTATGACAACACCGTTGACCTGTTAAGGCCCCGGGCAGTTTCATGTGCGTTCACCGGGGTCGTCCGAGGCCCCAGGTGTGAGCGGAGACCGCCATGACCGATCCCCAGCCATACGGAGCTGCCCCACCCGCGCCGACCGCGTCGCCCACGCAGCCCGCGCTGCGCAAGTCCCTCGGCATGCTGGACAGCGTCGCCATCGCCGCGTCCAGCACGGCGGCGACCACCAGCATCGGTATCGGTCTCGGGGTCACGGCCGGGGTGGTCGGGCTGCATCTGCCGGCCATCATGCTGCTGGCGTTCCTGCCGGTCCTGGGCATCGCGGGCGCCTACTCCCGGCTGAACCGGGTGGAGCCGAACGCGGGCAACGGCTATGTGTGGGTGGGGCGTTCGCTCAGCCCGTGGCTCGGCTTCATGGTCGGCTGAGTGAACATCGTTGCCTCGGTGGTGTTCCTGGCGTACACCACGGCGGTCACCGGCTCGGCGGTCATCCAGCTGGCCGGCGACGCGGGCCTGCACCGGTTGGCCGGGCTGACCCTCGACCCCGGATCGACCGCGCAGACGACCGGCGTCGGCATCCTGGTCCTCGTCGCCGTCACCCTGACGGCGGTCTCCGGCATCAGGACGGCCGCCCGGCTCCAGGGCGGACTGCTGATCTTCGAGTACGTCGTCCTGCTGGGCTTCTGCGGCTACGGCATCGTCGCCGGACCGCACCCCTTCAGCCTGAGCTGGTTCGACCCCTTCCAGATCCCCTCGGCGTCGGCGCTCGCGCAGGGCATGCTGCTGTCGGTGTTCTGCTACTGGGGCTTCGAGGCCGCGTTCAGTGTGAACGAGGAGGTGAAGGACCCGAGGCAGGCGTCGCGGGCCGGGATCACCACCCTGGTGACGATGCTCGGGCTGTTCCTGCTCGGCTCGATCGCCTTCCAACGGGTACTGTCGGAGGGCGAGTTGGCGGGCCATGGCGCCGAGGGGCCGGCGTTCTTCGGCAACCGGCTCGCCGACCAGCCGCTGGCCGCGCTGCCGCTCGTCGCGCTGATGTTCTCGGCGGTGGCCTCACTGCAGGCCGGGGTGATCCCGACGGCCCGCGCGATGTTCGCGATGAGCCGCGACCGTACGCTCGGCCCGGCCTGGTCCCGGGTCAGCCCCCGGTACGGCACCCCGGCGGCCGGCACGGTGATGATCGGCGCGCTGGCGGCGGCCGTCGCCGGGCTCGCCCTGGTCATTCCGCGCCTCGCCGACATGATCCTGGCGGCGGTCAACGCGATCGGCATGGTCGTCGCCCTGTCGTACGCGCTCACGGCACTCGCCGCCGCGGTGCGCTTCCGGGGTCTGCTGCGGGAGAACTGGCGGGAGGGCGTACGTGCGGTGGTGCTGCCCGCGCTGAGCGCCGCCACGCTGCTGGGGCTCGGCGGCTATCTCGGCTGGTCCTTCTACACCTCCGCCGACCATCTCGAACTCAGCCCGGACAACGGCTGGTTCCTGCTCCTCGTACCGTCGCTGATGGTCGCGTCCGGTTTCGTGGCCGCAGCCTGGGCGAAGTGGGGACGCAGGTCTCCGTACTTCCGCACGGGCCGGGGCACCGACGCGGATGCGCCGCAGCTGCTCGCCTTGCAGGAGACATCGACACGTTGAGCTCCGGGGATACGCAGTTCATTACCTGCGGGCCGGTGGGGGCTGGTCGCGCAGTTCCCCGCGCCCCTGTCGGGGCGCCCCACACCATCAAGGAAACGGAACATGCACGCTGATCTCCTCTTCACCGGCGGCCCCGTCTTCGCCCCCGGGAATCCCACGGCCGTCGCGGTCACCGGCGGCCGGATCGCCGCCGTGGGCCGGGCCGAGGTGCACGATCTGATCGGACCGGGCACCGAGGTCGTCGATCTCGCCGGGCGACTGCTCCTGCCCGGCTTCCAGGACGCCCACGTCCATCCGCTGCCGGCCGGCCTCGAACTGACCCAGTGCGATCTGACCGGCACGAAGACCGCCGAGGACACGGTGGCCGTAGTCCGCGCGTACGCCCTCGCGCACCCCGAGCGGGAGTGGATCACGGGCGGCGGCTGGTCCATGGAGGCCTTCGAAGGGGGCACGCCCACCCGGGAGTTGCTGGACGCTGTGGTCCCGGACCGGCCGGTGTACCTGCCCAACCGGGACCATCACGGGGCCTGGGCCAACAGCCGCGCCCTCGAACTCGCGGGCGTCACCCGGGACACCCCGGACCCGGCGGACGGCCGCTTCGAGCGGGACTCCTCCGGCGAGCCGACCGGGATGCTCCAGGAAGGAGCCATGGAGTACGTGGGCCGGCTGACCCCGCCGGTAACGGCCACGGAGCGGCTGGCGGCCCTGCTGTCCGCGCAGCGCCAGTTGCACTCGCTGGGCGTCACGGCCTGGCAGGACGCGCTGGTCGGCTCGTTCCTCGGTATGGAGGACCCCGCCGAGACCTACCTGGCCGCCGCCCGGGACGGTTCACTGACCGCACGGGTCGTCGGCGCGCTGTGGTGGGACCGGGAGCGTGGGGCCGAACAGATCCCCGAACTCGTCGAGCGGCGGGCCGCGTTGAGCCATGACAGGTTCCGGGCGGGCAGCGTGAAGCTGATGTTGGACGGAGTCGCCGAGACGGGCACGGCCGCGCTGCTCGACCCGTACCTCGACAAGTGCGGCTGCGCCACGGCCAACCGGGGCACGAGCTTCCTGGACGCGGCCGAACTGCCCAAGTACGTCACGCAGTTGGACGCGCTCGGCTTCCAGTGCCACTTCCACGCGCTGGGCGACCGGGCGGTACGCGACGCCCTGGACGCCGTGGAGGCGGCGCGCGCGGCGAACGGGCCGAGCGACACCCGGCCCCATCTGGCCCATCTCCAGGTGGTACACCCGGACGACGTACCGCGCTTCGCCCGGCTCGGCGCGGTCGCGAACATCCAGGCGCTGTGGGCCATGCACGAACCCCAGATGGATGACCTGACGATCCCCTTCCTCGGCCCCGAACGGGCCGCGTGGCAGTACCCGTTCGGCGCGCTGCTGCGCTCCGGGGCCATCCTGGCGGCGGGCAGCGACTGGCCGGTCAGCAGCCCCGACCCGCTCCAGGCGATCCACGTCGCGGTCAACCGCACGGCACCGGGTTCCCCGTCCTCCCCGGTGTTCCTCCCCGCCGAACGCATCGGCCTGACGGACGCGCTCACGGCCTACACCGCGGGTTCGGCGTACGCCAACCACCTGGACGACACGGGCAGCGTGCGCGCGGGGGCGCTGGCCGACCTGACGATCCTGGACCGCGATCCGTACACCGGCCCGCCGGAGACGATCGGGGAGACGAAGGTGGCGCTCACCTATGTGGGGGGCGAGAGGGTGTACGCGGCGGAGGGCGCCGCCTGACCACAGGCCCAGGCGAAGCGTCACCGCCTGGGGCGCGAAGCCGTTCCGCTCATGGAAACGTATCGCGCCGGCCAACTTGTTGGACAGCTGTCCATATATGCTGGTCACCTGTCCAAGAAGATGCTTTCACAAGCCTGACGTAGGAGATTGCCGAGCATGGAGACGGTCGCGAACGTGCTGGTCGGCCTGGTGGCCGCGCTGCATCTGTACATCCTGGTGATGGAGATGTTCCTGTGGCAGCGACCGCAGGGGCGCAAGTTCCACGGGTTCGACGCGGAGATGGCCGGCGCGACGGCCAAGATGGCCGCCAACCAGGGGCTCTACAACGGGTTTCTCGCGGCGGGCCTGGTCTGGGGGCTGATCGCGGCCGATCCGACCGGGTTCCGGGCGCAGGTCTTCTTCCTCGCCTGTGTGATCGTGGCGGGCGTCTACGGGGCCGTGACCGCGAACCGGCGCATCCTGTTCGCCCAGGCGCTGCCCGGCGCCATCGCCCTGGCCGCCGTCCTCGTCGCGCGGTGACGCGCGGCGCGCCCGAGGACCCTCGGGCCGCCCGCACCCGGGCGAAACTCCGCGAGGCCCTCCTCGCGGAGTGCGCCGAACACCCGCTGGCGGAGATCGGTGTCGCCGCGCTGGTGCGCCGGGCGGGAGTCGGCCGGGCCACGTTCTACGTCCACTACCCCGACCTGGAGGCGCTGGCCGTCGACGCCTGCGCCGATGTCGTACGGGAGGCCGTGGACGCCCTGCACGCCTGGCGTGGCCGGCCCGACCCGGTGATCGCCCCGGCCGCGCTGGTGGAGTTCTTCGCGGCCCTCGAACCGCACACCGCGCTGTACCGGACCCTGCTGAGCCCGGGCGGCGGGGGGCCGCTGGGGCAGGTACTGCACCGGGACCTGCGCGCGCGGAGTCTCGCGGAGCGGGAACTCGCGGGCGCGGCGGACGCTCCTCTGGTCGCCTCGGCGGTGGCCGCCACGTTCGCCGGGGTGCTGGCGGACTGGTTGCACGGGCGGATCGAGGCGACGTCGGACCAGATGGCCCACCAGGTGTGGCAGTTGCTGGTGGCGCTGCACCGGAGCCGGTAGGGGTTTTCGCCACCGCCACCCCTACCCGTCCCATCCCGCATCTGGGGGCTGCTCGCCCCCAGACCCCCCTACGGCGCTGAAGGGGCCTCGTCCTCGTCCTCAGACACCCGACAGGCTGAAAACGCCACCGCCGGTCAGCCGAAGGTCAGTACCGGCTTGATCGTCTTGCCCGCGCCCATGTCCCGTACCGCCTGGTCGATGTCCGCGAACGGGTAGGTGCTGATCAGGCGGTCCACCGGGAGCCGGCCGGCCTTCACCAGTTCCACGAGGGCCGGGATGAAGGTCTGCGTCTCGGCGTCGCCCAGGGTGAGGCCCACGACACGCTTGCCGGGGAGCAACCCGTTGACGTCCAGGGCGACTTCGGTGCCGAAGGGCGGGGCGCCTACCACGACGAGCGTGCCGCGCTGGGCGAGCGCGTCGACGCCCTGGCGCAGGACGGCGACGTTGCCGGTGGTCTCGACGACACCGTCGGCACCCTGGCCACCGGTGATCTTCGCGACGGCCTCGCCGAGGTCGGCCTCGCCCGCGTTGATCGTGTGGGTGGCGCCCAACTCCCGCGCCAGTGAAAGACGTTCACCGACCCTGTCCACGGCGATGATCCTGGTCGCCGGGGTCAGCGCGGCGGCCATGACCGCGGAAAGGCCCACGGCTCCGGCGCCGAGGACGAGGACCGTGCTGCCCATGCCCGGCTTCAGCACGTTCCAGACGGCGCCGACACCCGTCTGCACACCGCAGCCCAGCGGGGCGATGGACTCCAGCGGTACGTCCGGGTCGACCTTGACCAGGCTGCGCTGATCGACCAACGCCCGTTCGGCGAAAGAGGACTGGCCGAAGAAGTGGCCACCCAGCTCCGTGCCGTCACGGCTGATCGTGGCGGTGCCGTCGGCCCGCCGGCCCCCGAGGAGGTTCAGCGGCAGCCAGGCCACACAGTAAGCGGGGTGCCCGTCACGGCAGTTGCGGCAGCCGCCGCAGGAGGTGAAGGACAGGACGACGTGGTCGCCGGGCGCGATGCCGGTGACGGCCGAACCGACCGCCTCGACGACGCCGGCGCCCTCGTGCCCCAGAACTCCGGGCAGGGGGAAGGGCAGTCCGCCGCTCGCCACACCGAGGTCCGTGTGGCACAGGCCTGCCGCGACCAGGCGTACGAGCGCCTCGGTGGGCGCGGGCTCGGCCAGTTCGACATCGGCGAGGGTGAAGGGCGCACCGCCGGACTCGACGACAGCGGCGCGGGTGGAGATGGACATCGTGAACTCCCTTACGGGCATACGGGCATACGGGCATACGGACTGACGAGTTGGCGAGTGGCGTGTGGCGAGTTGGGTGATCGCGGAGCGCCCTCAGTCGAGCGAGACGACGATGGACTTGACCTTGGTGTACGCGGCGAGCGCTTCGGGGCCGTACTCGCGGCCGAAGCCGGAGTCCTTCACACCGCCGAAGGGGATCGCGGGGTCCAGCATCGCCCAGTCGTTGATCCAGACGATGCCCGCCTGGAGCCGGCCCGCGACCCGGTGGGCGCGGGCCAGGTTGGTGGTCTGGACACCCGAAGCCAGGCCGTACGGCGTGGAGTTGGCGAGTTGGACCGCCTCGTCCTCGGAGTCGAAGGGCTGGACGGTGAGGACCGGGCCGAAGATCTCCTCCTGGACGACCCGGGAGTCGTTGGCCAGGTCGGCGATCACCGTCGGCTTGTAGTAGTAGCCGCCGTCCAGGTCGAGCCGCTCGCCCCCGCAGACGATCCGCGCACCTTCCTTGCGGGCCAGCGCCACGTACTCCTCGACCTTGCGCAGGTGCTTCTCCCCCGCCATCGGCCCGACCACGGTCTCGGGCTGCCGGGGGTCGCCGACCGGCACCCCGGGCACCGCGTCGGCGAGGATGCCGATCAGGGTCTCGTACACGGCGCGCGCGACCAGCAGTCGCGGGCCGCCCATGCAGAACTGGCCGGTGTTGAAGACGAAGCCCTTGATGACCGCGCCGACCGCCTTCTCCACGTCGGCGTCGTCGAAGACGATGTGCGCCGCGTTGCCGCCCAGCTCCATGGTGACCGGCTTGAGCGCCTCGCCCGCGGCGCTCGCCACATGGCGGCCGATCGCCGTGGAGCCGGTGAAGGCGATCTTGTCGACGCCGTTGTGCCGCAGCAGCGCCTCGCCTGCCACCGGGCCGGTGCCGGTGACGACGTTGACGACGCCGTCCGGGACACCCGCCTCCTGGAACAGCCTGGCCATGTAGAGGGCGCTGAGCGGGGTCTCGTCGGCGGGCTTGTGCACCACCGTGTTGCCCGCGGCCAGCGCCGGGCCCAGCTTCGAACCGGCAAGGATCAGCGGGAAGTTGAAGGGTGTGATCGCGGCGACGACGCCGATGGCCTCGCGCTTGGTGTACGCGAGGGCGTTGTGGACCGTCTCGCGGGTCGCGCCGTCGAGGGAGAAGGCGAGGGCGGCGAAGTACTCGTAGTCGTTGGCCGCGTTCGTGACGTCGACGGCGTGGCACAGGCTGATCGGCTTGCCCACGTCGAGGCTCTCCAGCTGGGCGATCTCGTCCGCGTTCTCCCGGATCAGCTGGGCGACCCGGTTCAGGATCCGGCCGCGCTCGCGTCCGGTCGTCGCGGCCCACGGGCCGTTGTCGAAGGCCTCCCGCGCGGCACGCACGGCCGCGTCCACGTCGGCCGCCGACGCCTCCGCGACGGTCGTGACGACCGTACCCCTGGACGGGTCGACCACCTCGGTACGTGCTCCGTCGGCCGCCTCACGCCACTGTCCTCCGACGAACAGTCGCCCGGGTTCGATCTCGAAGGTGGTCATCACCACTCCTCAGCCTCATTGCCAAGATTTCAATCAACAGGATTCCTGTTGGTTGGCAGTCTGATTACGGACAGGTTTCCTGTCAATGCTCTAATCTGAATCCATGGTCAGCACCAAGGCACCCCCCTCACTGCTCTACATGGTCAAGCAGGTGGAGCTCGTAGTGCGCTCCCATCTGGACGAGCTGGTCAGACCGGCTGGGATCACTGCGCTCCAGTACACCTCGCTCACCGTCCTGGAGCGACACGACGGCCTCTCCGCGGCCCAGCTGGCCCGTGACTCGTTCGTCACCGCACAGTCCATCGCCGATCTCGTCCGGTCCCTGGAGAACCGGGGACTCGTGCGCCGGGAGCGCAATCCGCGCAATCGCAGGGAGCTGCTGATCCTGCTGACCGACGCCGGCCGCGAACTGCTCGACCGCTTCACCGAGCCCGTACGGGAGCTGGAGGAGCGGATGATCCGCGACCTCACGTCGCACCAGGCGGACCAGCTCCGGCAGGCTCTCTCCAAGGCCTGGCACGCCCTGTCGTAGCCCCGCCTCACGGCTCACGGAAAGACGTGTGCGAGACACGCTTCAATTTCGAAGACATATGTCAATCGAACATGCTCAAATTCACTCCAACGAGGGTAACTTGCAGGGCGGGACACTCAGTTGCGCTCATCTGGGCCCGGCAGTACGTCTACGCTCACGGCACGACGTCACCCCGGCCCCCGGTGACCGGCTGGTTCCGCCATCACAACAGTCGGTTGGAGGCGATGTCGTCGTGCAGCAGGATCCTCCACCACCCACCCGGTATCTGCGTGTCCACCAGGACCGCGGCCACACGGTCCTGGAGTTCCACGGCGAGATCGACATCGCCGCGGCCGTCGAGATCATCCCGCACCTGGACGCGGCGACCGGCCATCCGGACGCCCGGGTCGTGATCGACCTGACGGATGTCGAGTTCTTCGACTGCTCGGGGCTGCGCCTGCTGTACCGGGCCCGGCACCGGGTGCTCGCCCATGACGGCAGCCTCCACCTGGTCTGCACGCACCCGCTCACGCTGCGCGTCCTCAAGGTCACCGGCCTGGCCAAGGTGCTCCCGCCTGCGGCGTCCCTGGACGCGGCTCTGGAGCTGCCCGAGACCACGTCCGGCACGTTATGACCCGCACCTGACCCGCACCGACCACGGCATGGAACGGCTACTTCAGGATCTTCGTGACCTGACCCGCGCCCACCGTCCGGCCGCCCTCCCGGATGGCGAACTTCAGCCCCTCCTCCATGGCGATCGGCTGGACCAGCTGCACACGCATGGTGGTGTTGTCGCCCGGCATGACCATCTCGGTACCCTTCGGCAGGGTCACCACCCCGGTCACATCCGTCGTCCGGAAGTAGAACTGGGGACGGTAGTTGTCGAAGAACGGCGTGTGCCGGCCGCCCTCGTCCTTCGACAGGATGTACGACCTCGCCTCGAACTCCGTGTGCGGAGTGACCGATCCCGGCTTGATGACGACCTGGCCGCGCTGGACGTCCTCCCGTTTCACCCCGCGCAGCAACAGCCCCACGTTCTCCCCCGCCCGGCCCTCGTCGAGGAGCTTGCGGAACATCTCGATACCGGTGACGACTGTCTTCGTCCGCTGCTCGTGGATGCCGATGATCTCGACCTCGTGGTTGACGTGCAGCACTCCACGTTCGATCCGGCCGGTGACGACCGTGCCGCGGCCGGTGATGGTGAACACGTCCTCGATCGGCATCAGGAACGGCCGGTCCACGTCCCGCACCGGCTCGGGCACCGCCGCGTCGACGGCGTCGAGGAGTTCGAGCACCGAGGCGCTCCACCGCGGGTCGCCCTCCAGGGCCCTGAGCGCGGAGACCTTGACGACCGGGGCGTCGTCGCCCGGGAACTCGTAGTCGGTGAGCAGTTCCCGCACTTCCAGCTCGACGAGTTCGAGGATCTCCTCGTCGTCCACCATGTCCGCCTTGTTGAGCGCGACCACGATGTACGGGACGCCCACCTGCCGGGCCAGCAGCACATGTTCCTTGGTCTGCGGCATCGGCCCGTCGGTGGCCGCGACGACGAGGATCGCGCCGTCCATCTGCGCTGCGCCCGTGATCATGTTCTTGATGTAGTCGGCGTGCCCGGGGCAGTCCACGTGCGCGTAGTGCCGGCGCTCGGTCTGGTACTCGACATGGGCGATGGAGATGGTGATGCCCCGCTGCCGCTCCTCGGGTGCCTTGTCGATCTGGTCGAACGGCGTGTACGGGTTCAGGTTCGGGAACCGGTCGTGCAGCACCCTGGTGATCGCCGCCGTGAGCGTCGTCTTGCCGTGGTCGATGTGCCCGATGGTGCCGATGTTGACGTGGGGTTTGGTCCGCTCGAACTTCGCCTTGGCCACTGCGAGCCCTCCTGATCACCTCGGGTGACGCGGGGCGTTCCTCCGCTCGACCTCGTACGGGGTCGTCCTTCCTGTCTATTAGGTTCCCGGTGCGTCGAACAGGGCGCTGACCGACTCACCGTTGTGAATGCGACGCACGGCCTCGGCGAGCGCCGGGGCGATCGACAGCACCCGCAGTTTCTCGGTGCGCTCCTCCTCCGGGATCGGAACCGTGTTGGTGCACACGATCTCCAGCACGTCCGGCTGCTCGCTCAGCCGCTTGAGCGCGCCCGCCGCGAACAGCCCGTGGGTGCAGGCGACCCGGATGGACCGTGGCTCCAACTCCCTGAGCCGTTCGAGGAGTTCGAGGACCGTACTGCCCTTGGCGATCTCGTCGTCCAGCACGATGACGTCCCGCCCGGTGACCTTGCCGATCACGGAGCTGATGCTCACCCGGTCGTCCGCGAACCGCTGTTTGGCCCCGGCGGCCACCTCGGCGCCGATCAGCCGGGCGAAGTGCGCGGCCTCCTTGGCGTTGCCGAGGTCCGGCGACACGACCGTCGTACGGGACAGGTCGTACTGGCGGAAGTGCTCGGCGAGCTCGCGCAGGGCGTGCAGATGGTCGACCGGGACCGAGAAGAAGCCGTGGACCTGCGGGGAGTGCAGGGTCATCGCGAGGACGCGGCTCGCGCCGGCCGCCACCAGCAGGTCCGCGACCAGGCGTCCGCCGAGCGAGATGCGGGGCATGTCCTTCTTGTCGGAGCGGGCGTACGCGTAGTGCGGCATGACGACCGAAATCCGCCCCGCCGACGCCCCGCGTGCCGCGTCGCACATCATCAGCAGCTCGACGAGGTGTTCCTGGACCGGCGTGACCAGTGGCTGGATCAGGAAGACGTCCCGTTCACGGCAGTTGGCCTGGAGCTGGACCTCCAGGCAGTCGTTGGCGAACCGGCTGACCTGGGTGGGCCGCAGGGGCACTCCCAGGTGCTCGCAGACCTCGGCGGCCAGTTCGGGGTGGGCACTACCGCTGAACACGGCGATGTCTCGCACGATCTGCTCCTAGCATGATCATTCCGGTCGGCCGGTGCCCATGCTACTGACCTTCCCGGTCCGCCACCGGCCGGGATATTCGGTTGCGGTCGGCCGCCGGGGCTGCGTCATGATGGCCACGGCCGAATCTCCCCGACCTCAGGAGCACCGAATGCGCCGATTCCTCGGAACCCTCCGCCCATGCCGGATCACCGTTCCCGAGGACTCGACCACCCATGCGCACCTTGCAGACCCCGCACACCCCGCACACCCTGAACATCGGGATTCTGGCCCACGTCGACGCCGGTAAGACCAGTCTCACCGAGCGGCTGCTGTTCGACTCGGGCGCGATCGAACGGCTCGGCAGCGTCGACGCCGGTGACACCCGGACGGACGACGGCGCGATCGAGCGGCAGCGCGGGATCACCATCCGCTCGGCGGTCGCCGCGTTCACGGCCGGTGACACCCAGATCAACCTCATCGACACCCCGGGGCACTCCGACTTCATCGCCGAGGTCGAACGCGCCCTGGAGGTCCTGGACGGCGCGGTGCTGCTGCTGTCCGCCGTGGAGGGTGTCCAGGCGCAGACGCGCGTGCTGATGAGGACGCTGCGGCGGCTGCGGCTGCCCACACTGGTCTTCGTCAACAAGATCGACCGTGCGGGCGCCCGGTCCGAGGCCCTGCTCGCGGACGTCCGCCGCCGCCTGACCCCGCACATCGTCCCGCTCACCGACGTCGACGGCGTCGGCACTCCGGCCGCCCGCACCCGGCCCCGCCTCCTCATGGCCGCGGCCTCGGCGGAGGCGATCGCGGACGTCGACCCGGGCATTCTCGCGGCGCTCGTGGACGGCCCCGCGCCGACCCCGGACGAGCTGGACAAGGCCCTGGCCGCCCGCACGGCCGACGGCTCGCTCCACCCGGTCCTCTTCGGCTCCGCACTGGGCGGCCAGGGTGTACCCGAACTCGTCGAGGCCCTGACCTGGCTGGTCCCCCGGCCCGCCCCGACCTGCGCGGACGTGCCCCCACGCGGCACGGTGTTCGCCGTACGCCCCGCACCGGACGGCGGGCGGACGGCGTATCTGCGGCTGTACGAGGGTGAGGTGACGGAGCGTCAGCGGCTGACGTTTCTGCGCCGTGAGGCCGACGGCCGGACCAGCGAGGTCCCCGGCCGGGTCACCGGTCTTGAGGTGATCGGCCGCCGTGGCCCGCTCACCGCCGGGAACATCGGCGCCCTGACCGGTCTCGGAGCCGTCCGGGTCGGCGACCGCCTCGGCGAACTCACCGCCCGAGCACCGCAGTTCGCGCCTCCGACTCTGGAGACCCTGGTCCGGGCCCGCCGACCGGAGCAGTCGTCGCGCCTTCGCTCGGCCCTGCTGACCCTGGCCGACCAGGACCCGCTGACCCACGCCCGGCCCGCGGCCGACGGAAGTACCGCGCTGTTGCTCTACGGCGAGGTGCAGAAGGAGGTCCTCGCCGCCACTCTCGCCCAGGACTTCGGCGTCGACGCCGAGTTCGAGCCGAGCCGCGTCCGGTTCCTGGAGCGGCCCGCGGGTACCGGCGAGGCGTCCGAGGAGAACCCGTGGCTGGACCGCGCCCGCTGCTTCGCGACGGTCGGGCTGCGCGTCGAGCCGGGCACGCTCGGCTCGGGCGCCGTGTTCACGTACGAGACCGAACTCGGCGCTCTCCCCCGCGCGTTCCACCAGGCGATCGAGGACTCCGTCCACGCCGGCCTGCTGGCCGGGCCGCACGAGTGGCCGGTCACGGACTGCCGGGTCGTCCTCGTCCGCTCCGGGTTCGTCGGGCCGCTCAGCACCGCCGCGGACTTCCGGGCGCTCACTCCGGTGGTACTGCGCCGCGCCCTGGAGCGGGCCGGGACGCGGGTGTACGAGCCGTACCACGCCTTCGAGTTGGAGATCCCGACGAGCGCGCTGGCGCCGGTGACCGGTCTGCTCGCGTCCCTCGGCGCGGAGTTCGGCCGGACCACGGGTGGCGGCACCCTCTGGCACCTCACCGGTGAACTGGCCGCGCGGCGGGTGCGCGAGGCTGAGCTGCGGTTGCCGGGGCTGACGCACGGCGAGGGGGTGTGGTGGTCACGCGTGTCGGGCGACCGCGCGCTCCGGTAGGCCTCCCTCAATTCTCAATTGTTGCGATACGTCAACAGGACGGTCTGCCAGGGCATTTGGCGGGCATGCGGTTCAGTACGTAGGAAGAAGGAGGTCCGTCGCCATGACGACGCCCATCAAGGCCGTGCGACGCATGCCCCTCTGGGCCAAGGTGCTCAGTGGCGTGGTGCTGGTGTTCGCGCTGCTGCTGGCCGGGCTCCGGCTGGCGGTGCTGCCGGGGCTGGGGGACATCTTCGGCGAGGAGACACACGACCGTTCAGGACCCGCGCTCCTCGAATCCATCCAGGACATGAGCCGTTACGAAGCGGCGTCCGGCAACTTCCAGATCGTGGTGGACCTGGAGAAGGACACCAAGTACCTGCCCGACGCGATCAAGGGCACCCGTGTGCTCTACGTGGGTGCCGGCACGGTCGACGCCTATGTCGACCTCGGCAAGCTCGCCAAGAACGACGTGACGGTCAACAAGAACCGCACTTCCGCGACGCTCCGGCTGCCCCACGCGGCACTCGGCAAGCCCGCGCTGGACCCCGACCGCTCCTATGCGGTCTCCAAGCAGCGCGGAATCTTCGACCGGATCACCGACCTCTTCTCCGACAACCCCAACGACGAGCAGGCCGTCCAGAAGCTGGCGGCCCGGCACATCGGCGACGCGGCGAAGGAGAGCGAACTGACCGTGCGTGCCGAGCAGAACACGACCGCCATGCTCAAGGGTCTGCTCGGCTCCCTCGGCTTCACGGACGTGAAGGTGACGTACGGGACCTGAGGGAAGCCGGCCTGCCCGGGTCCTGGGATCCGGGCAGGCCGGAGCGGCATTCTCGGCCTGTTCGGGGGTAGCTGCCGTTGCACGGGGATCAGTTGAAGACCGGAGGACGTTGATGGCCCGATCAGCTCCGCGCACCCTCGCCGCGCGCCTGCGCCCGGCGAAGGCCGAGAGCAAGCCGCCCAAGATCACACCAAAGGCCGCACGCGAGTCACCACCGAAATCCACGCCCAAGTCGTCGAAGGTGTCGTCGGGGTTCTCGTCGAAGATCTCGTCGAAGATCCGGAGGGCCCCGAAGGCCGTCCCGAAGCCGCCGCCCGAGCAGGCTCCGCCGAAGCGTCGGCCGTTCGCCTTCCTGGCCCGGGTGCTGACGATTCTGTGCGCCTTCGTGTTCATGGTGGCGTTCGCCGTGGTCCTGGCCCGGCTGACCCTGGAGCCGTCTCCCGCGTCCGTGGCGCTGACCCACACCAACCTCCATCCGGGCCGCTCGCTGCGCGCCTACCTCGACCAGCCCGAAATGCGGGACGCCATCCGGCAGATCGGCGGAAACCTGCTGCTCGGAGTGCCCTTCGGCATCCTGATGCCCGTCATCGCGCCCCGGACCCGGGGAGTTCTGCGGGTGGTGTTCCTGACCGCGATCGTCATGCTCATGGTCGAGGTTGCCCAGGGCGCGATGATCACCGGCCGCGCCTTCGACGTCGACGACGTCATCCTCAACACCACGGGCGCGCTGATCGGTTACCTGCTCCTCGGCCGTCGGCTCAGCCGAGCGGTGCACGCACCCAAACGGCAGCGGGCGTAGCCCGGAGGCGAGCCGGCCCGCCGGGGCCGGCTACCTCGACCTCGTCCAGGTGAGTTTGTCGCCGCCGACCCAGCGGACCGTGTCCGGATCGTCGAGATCATGAACCGTGATGCCGGCCGAGGCGGCGACCCTCAGCACATCGGTGAGCGTCCGCGCCGCTCCGGCCACCTCACCGTCGATCTCCACGATCCGGAACGGCGGGACGCCCGGCTGTACCCCGAGCACCATGATCCGCGGATGGGACATGTAGGGGCTCGCTATTTCGGTCATGCATCGAGCGTAGAGCGAATCCGGCCATCACGTACCGGCCACGGGCGGTTCCGGAACGGTCACCTCCGCCTCTCCGTGGTGCGGATCCGCCGAGCCCGCGCGACGCTGGAGGCGGAGGTGACGACGGTCATGGCGATGGATCCCGTCGAGGCGCTGGACCGGATCGCCTTTCTGCTGGAGCGCTCCCTGGCGCCGACGTATCGCGTACGTGCGTTCCGTACGGCGATCGACGTGCTGGCGACGCTGCCCCCGGACGAGATACGGCAGCGGGCCGACACCGGCACGCTGGAGTCGCTCAAGGGCATCGGCCCGAAGACCGCGCAGGTGGTGCGGGAGGCGCTCGCCGGGCAGGTGCCCGACTACCTGGAGAAGCTGGAGCGCGAGCAGGGAGTGACCCCGCCTCTCCGGGACGGGGAGCGACTGCGGGCGCTGCTGCGCGGGGACTGCCATCTGCACTCCGACTGGTCGGACGGCGGCAGCCCGGTCGAGGAGATGGGCCGCACCGCGGCGCGGCTCGGGCACGAGTGGGCCGTGCTCACCGATCACTCCCCGCGTCTGACGGTGGCGCACGGCCTGTCCGCAGAGCGGTTGCGCGAGCAGTTGGCCCTGGTCGGGGAACTCAACGCGACCTGGGCGCCGTTCAGGCTGCTCACCGGTATCGAGTGCGACATCCTCGACGACGGCTCCCTGGATCAGGACCCGGAGCTTCTGGACCTGCTGGACGTCGTGGTGGTGTCCGTGCACTCCAAGCTGCGCATGGACGCGCGCGCGATGACCCGCCGGATGGTCGCCGCCGTACGCGATCCGCACGCGGACGTGCTCGGGCACTGCACCGGCCGGCTGCTCGTCGGGCCGGAGCCCCGGGGTGGCGGTGGCGGGCGGGGCAAGCGGGGCGGGGGGCGCGAGCGGCCCGAGTCGGAGTTCGACGCGGAGGCGGTGTTCGCCGCCTGTGCCGAGACGGGCACGGCCGTGGAGATCAACAGCCGACCGGAGCGACTCGACCCGCCACGCAGGCTGCTGCGGCAGGCCGTGACGGCGGGCGTGCTGTTCGCTATCGACACCGACGCGCACGCGCCCGGCCAGCTGGACTGGCAGATCCACGGCTGCGCCCGCGCCGAGGAGTGCGGCGTACCGGCCGAGCGGGTGGTCACGACCTGGCCGGTGGACGACCTGCTGGCCTGGACGCGCGAGCGCCGACTGCCACCGCCCCTCGCGGAGGGCGTCGGCCACCGTGGTGTCGGCCATCAGGATGATCTCACTCATGGCACGAGCATCTCCCGCCCGCCACCACGGTGAGCACCTAGTACGGGCGGTGCGCGGTCCGGAGATCGTCCAACGCGCCCGTCAGCGCGGGCCCCACCACCTCCCGCGTCCACTTCACGCGTTCCTCCCCCACAGCCCGTGGCACCGTCTCGGTCAGCATGATCAGGTACAGGTAGGCGCGGTACAGAGCAAGCCGGCAACTGGTCGCCTCGTCGAACTCGACGCGCCCGCCCGCTTCCCGATAACCCCTCAGAAACGCCTCGTCGCCCCTGATGTCCCCCAGCAGAGCCAGTGACACGAAGTCGGCCACCGGGTCGCCCCAGAACATGCGCTCACCGTCGATGAGACCGCCGATCCGGGGCGTCCCCGCCGAACGGTCGACCAGGATGTTCCCCTGCCAGAGATCGAAGTGGACCAGTCGGGGAACGGTGACCTCGTCAAGGGCGTCGTACGCGCCCCGGACGGTACGGGTCACCTCGTCCACCGGAACCGGGAGCCAGGCGTCGTAGCGGACGGCGTCGTCGAGCACGGCGTCGAGCATCCCCGTGAAGGCCGTACGCCAGTCGGGGGCGAGGGGGCCCAGGGCACCGGAGGGGTAGCCGAAGGCGGGCCCGGTGACCTCGTGCAGACGGGCCACCAGGCCGCCCAGCTCGCCTCTCAGGAGCGCCTGCTCGGCGCCGGTCGTGGAGTCGTCCCACGGATCGCCCGGGCAGGCGGTCATCAGCAGGTGCCCGTCCCCGAGGGCCACGACACTCGGCGCCGGTACGCCGACTGGAGCGGCGGCTCGGTAGAACTCCGCCTCGGAGAGCAGTAGTTGGGACTCGTGGCGCAGCCCCGGCACCGTTTTCGGCGGCGGGACCTTCAGGACGAACCTGTCGCCGTCGACCAGCCGGAGTTCCTCGACGGTGTTGTACGTCCCGCCGGTGAGCGGACGGCAGTCCGCGAGGCGGTCCGGGGGCAGCCCCGCCGATACGAGGGCCTGTCTGGCCCGCTCCCACGAATCGGTCACCGTCCGCGCCTCCCCTGCCTCGACCAGCCGGCGCCCGCACTCTGCGTACGGCCCCGGAACAGGGTACGGAACGGGACGCCGGCCGTGCCCGCCCGCGCAGGACAGAACCGGGGTGCGGGGGAAACCAGTGCCGTGGCAGGCAACGTTCGCCCGTGAAGGAGCGGCGTCCGGTGCGTGCTCTCGGCGTGCCGGCCGGAGGCCCTCGTACTGGACGTACTTGGGACTTCGGCCGGTGCGGCGAGAGTGCGTGCCGGGCGTCGCGACGGGGCGAACGTTGCCTGTCGCGGCACTAGGCCGTGCAGGCGGTCCCCGCGCCCTCGGGGGCGCCGAACCGGGCGAGGCAGTGCCACACCATCTTCAGGTGCTGGAGTTCATGGCGCCCGGTGCGAGCCGCGTCGCCGATGATCCGTGGGTCGAGACGGCCGTCCTCGGCGATCCGGGCGCCCAGTTCGGTGTACTCGGGCCCCCGGTAGTCGGCGTAGCGGCGCAACTCCCCCACGGAGAGCCGGTATCCGGGGTGCCATTCGAGCGGTACGGGCAGGGTGCGGGCCGCCTTCTCCACCGGGGTGCCGCGATAGCTCGCGTCGAGGACCAGCGCCTCGACGTCCCGGGCGAGCGCGACCGGGCCGTGCACCTGGGCCTCGATGTAGTCGTCGAGCGCATCCCGCGTGTCCGCCTCGGCGAGGGCGACGAGGGACATGCCGGCGGCGACCCCGAAGTGGTCGGGTTCCGCCGCGCTGTCCGGGTAGCAGAAGGTGGCCCGCGCGAGGGCGGCGCCGGTCAGCCTGAAGTGCGACGAGCCGAACCTCGGTGCGGCGCCCACGACTTGGCGGCGGAAGTTCAACGCGCCGTACACCGGACGCTGTTGGGCGGGCGCGCTGTCGTACACCCCGGCGAACATCCGGCTCTCCCAGCGCCAGCGGTCCCCGCCGGGACGGGCGGTGAGCCCGCCGTTGCTGGCACCGGTGACGAACTGTGAGCGGTAGAAGCCGTCCTGCGCCAGCGCCCGCAGCAGGGGCAGTTCACGGACCGTCCGGTCGGGGTGGAAGTTCAGGGTCACCCTGAGGTCCGGGGGCACGGCCGGGCCGGCGGAGAGGGCTGCGACATGACGGAGAGCCTTCGTGTGCGCGGAATCGGGGTCGTCCACCATGAGTACCAGGAGATCACCCGAAGGCCCCGAAGATCCACAATTTTTTGGTCAACGCGGGAAACTCGCTGATCACGTGAGGAATGCCTCCCTCCGCATGTCGCGCGCCCGGGGACCTGGGTGAGTACGCTCGGTCCGTTTGCGGGAAGGGAGGCGCGCGCATGCGAGTGGTACCCGGTGAGTGGACGGCGTCCGTCGTCCGGTTCGTGCGAAAGCGCCGCGAGCCCGTGGTCGTGCAGTCCCTGCGGTCGGCGGCAGCCGCGACGATCGCATACGTCGTCGCGCTCCGCTTCAGTCCCGAGGCAGCACCGCTCACCGCCCCGCTGACCGCGCTCCTGGTCGTCCAGGTCACCCTCTACGCCACCATCACCACCGGCATCCGCCGGGTGAACTCCGTGGTCGCCGGGGTGGTCATCGCGATCGGCTTCAGTGTGCTGGTGGGCCTGACGTGGTGGAGCCTCGGGCTGATCATCCTGGCCTCGCTGGCGGTCGGGCATCTGGTGCGGGTCAGCGAGTTCGTGCCCGAGGTGGCGATCAGCGCGATGCTGGTGCTGGGCGTCACGCGGGTCGGGGACACGGCCTGGGCGCGGGTCCTGGAGACCGTGATCGGCGCGGCCGTCGGGCTCGCCTTCAACCTGCTGCTCGCCCCACCGGTGTGGGTGGACGCGGCCGGCGAGTCCATCGAGGACCTGGCGCGCCGGGTACGGCAGTTGATGCTGCGCATGGGTGAGGAGGCCGCCGGCCGCACCCCCGTGGACCATGCGACCGCCCGGCTGCACGAGGCCCGCCGGCTCGACCACGACATCGTCGAGGTGGACGCGGCCCTGAAGCAGGCCGAGGACAGTCTGCGGCTCAACCCGCGCGTCCGGGAGGGCCTGTTGCACCGGGTGGTGCTGCGCACCGGCCTGGACACCCTGGAGATCTGCACGGTCGTCCTGCGCGTCCTCGCCCGCAGCCTCACCGACCTGGCCAAGGAACGCGAGCCGGAGCGGCTGTTCGCCCCGGAGACGGGCGCCGCGCTGGAGCGGCTGCTGGCCGAGATCGCCGATGCCGTGGTCAGTTTCGCGGTTCTCGTCACCACCGACGTCAGTGTCAGCGCCGAGTCGGCGGAGACCCGGCTCGCCACCGAACTCCGGGCCGCGACAGCCACCCGCGACAAGCTGGCCCAGCTGCTTCTCGCGGAGATCCAGCAGGACGCGGGACAGTGGCAGCTGCACGGTGCCGTCCTGACCGAGGTCAACCGCATCCTCGACGAGCTGGACACCGAGCACCGCTCACGGCGGCTGCTGGAGGAACTGGACCGCTGCACCCGTGAGGAGCGGGAGCGGATGCCCTGGCTCACCCGGCTGCGGACGTACATGAAGCATGTGCCCGTGCCGGGCAGGAACCACAAGGCGGTGTCACGTCGTTCTATGTGACGAGGTCACATGAGAAGTCACATGAACAGAACGACTGGCACCGACTGGGATTGAGGGGGCTGCGCATGGGCGACTCCGGTATGCGGATCGACGGAAACACACTCAGGCTGCCGGGCGGTGTGGCCGTACGGTTCATCCGCACCCTCCGACTGCCGGAGACCGGCACGCATCCGCTGCCGCCGGGGCTCGGCGAGTTCCCGGTCCGCCGGGTCGCCGACTACGCCGACACGGTGCCTGAGGCCTGGCGGGCGCGCGGTGGGGTGCTGCTGCCGGTGTATCTGCGCGAGGCGATGTGGCTGAGCTTCGGGGGCACGACGCAGCCCGCCGCGTTGCAGGTGGGCGTGGGCAAGGTGTGCGCGGTGTCGGGCGAGCCGTGGAGCGACCGGCTGTCCGGGAAGCCGCAGAACTACGTGGTGCTGCCGCGTCAGCCCTGGCTGGACGGCATCAACTCGGGCAAGGGCACGGTCCGCCAGTTCGTGGCGGTGCCGCTCGGGCTGGGCGCGACCGTCGAGGGCCAGGTCACCGGCGAGGAGGTGTGGGGCGGCGTACAGCTCCAGTCGTTCCCGCTGACCGACGCGGAACTGGCGAAGTGGCGCGAGGAGGAGCGACGGGCGGAGCAGGCGCGGGCGGCGATCACTTCGACCGGGGGTTACGGCGGGGCCGTACCCATGGCCCCCATGGCGATGGGTAGCCCGCCGGCGCCCGGTGGCGCGGCGGGCCCGCAGCGGTCGGGGGCGGCGATGGGTCTCGGAGTCGGCGGTTCCATGCGTCAGGAGGTCTACCGGGACGACCGGCCGCTCACTGCATGGTCCGAGCACCCTGCCGGACGTGTGTTCGTGCACCTCGTGACGCCGCCCGAGTGGCGGCGCATCACCGGCGAGGCGCCGCCCCCGTCGCCCGTGGACCGAGCGGCGTACACGCGGGCCGGCCTGCCCTGGTTCGACTACTTCGACCAGGACGCCCAGGACCTCGCCCCCACGGACCCCCTGACGGCCGTGAACCCGGTCGGCGACTGGCTCGGCGACGACCACGAACCCTGGCAGGCACCGTCGCCCGGGCAGGTGAAGCCGCTGCCGGGGAAGCAGGTGGAGGACGGGGACTGGTAAGCCCTCAGCCCCCTGGCGGCGTTGCAGCGTCCGCGACATGCGTTGCGAGCCGTTCGCGTCACCCGTCGTCGTCCGTGCGCTGCCGCTGCAGCGCGCGGGGGCAGGAGGCGGCGCTGGCCCGGGTGAGCAGGATGTGCATGCGCTCGGTGAGCTGCGAGACGGTGTCCGCGGGCTGGTGGAACGTCAGCCGTACGTCGCCGTGGGTGCGGGCCCGCTCGATACGCAGGGTGAGTCCGTGCCGGTCGACGGCGATCGGCTGGACCTTGACGGCGCCGTGCAGGCTGTCCGGCTCGACCAGGCGGGTGAGGCGCTCGACGGCGTCGCCGTGGCAGTCGGCGAGATGGGTCAGCAGTCCCGCCTCGGCCATGGCCAGCGGGTCGGGCGCGGCGGCGGCGAACTCGTCGAGGTCCACGACGGTGGCACCGGAGGTCTGGCGCAGCACCACACGCGTCGGCCGGAACGCGAGCCGCTCTCCCTCGACGGAGAACCAGCCGGCCATCCACAGCCGGGCGCGGATGCGGTTGCGTACGGGGACGGGCGAGACGTCGGCGAACTCCAGCACGGCCGACGGCTCGCCGCGCGGGGCGCATACGGCGGCCGCGAGCAGCGTGCTGTCCGCCGGTACGTCCAGGACCACCCGGCCGTCCTCGCCGACGGTGTGCGCGCCGACGAACTCCTCGCGCCCGCCGTCCGCGGTCACCGCGCAGGACCACGCGGCCGCGAGCACCGAACGCGCGCGTTCCGCCGCTGCGGGCGCGGCCGTCCAGGTCTGACTGTCACCCATCCCGATCTCCTTAGGTAAGCCTTGCCTAACCTATCGAAGATCCGGGCGTACGCCAACCACCTGCCGCAAGGAGGCCGACCGCGAACCGGCCGCTCAGGGCGCGAGGGTGCCGAGCAACGACCGCGCGCACAGGTCCCGTACCTGCTGCCGGGACAGGTCCGAGCCGCGCAGCCACTCCAGACACACCGCGGTCGTGAACGCCAGCCAGCCGCGGACGGCGAGCCGCAGTTCGGGCCGCTCCCCCGACAGCCGCCCGAACTCCGGGTCCGCCGACAGCGCCGCGAGGATCTGCCGCTCCTGCGCGGCCAGCGCCCGCTGATAGACCTTCCGCACGGCCTGGTCGCCGGACGCGTCGGCACGATGGAAGGCGCGATAGCCGTGCGCGTGCTCCTCGACATACGCGAGAAAGGCGTCGAGGTTCGCGTCCAGCTGCTCCCGTGCGGGAACGCCCGGCACGGTGGCCGTCATCCGCAGCATGCGCTCGCTCTCGCGCTCCACGACCGCAGCGAAGAAGTCCCGCTTGGTCGGAAAGTAGTGGTAGAGCAGCCCGCGCGAGACACCGGCGATCTCGGCGACCTGCTCGATCCACACGTCGTCGTACGGGCTCTCCGAGAACAGGCGCGCACCGACCGCGAGGAGCTGCTCCCGGCGCTCCTCGGTGCTGAGCCGGCGACGCGTGCGCGCACCCTCTTTCGCGGCCATGCCCGCACTTTACTTGACGCCGATTCAATAGCGGGATCAGACTGACCTCGCTATTGAATCCACGTACAACAGCATCAACACGCCCCTGCATCAAGGGAGATGGCGTCATGACCGAGACGGCTGCCCGGACCGCTCCGTCCAGGGGATTCCGCAGTGCCGAGCTGGGCTGGCCGGAGCTGCACCGGATCCCGCGACCGCCGCACCGGATCCCGCTGCTCGGCGACCTGGTCGGCGTCAGTGCCCGTACTCCCCTCCAGGACTCGATGCGCATCGGGCTGCCCCTGGGGCCGATCTTCCGGCGCAGGGCGTTCGGCAAAGAGATCGTGTTCGTGTGGGGCGCGGATCTCACCGCCGATCTGGCGGACGAGTCACGCTTCGCCAAGCATGTGGGCCTCGGGGTGGCCAACCTGCGCCCGATCGCCGGGGACGGACTGTTCACCGCGTACAACGACGAGCCCAACTGGCAGTTGGCGCACGACGTTCTCGCCCCCGGTTTCAGCCGCGAGGCGATGGCCGGCTACCACCCGATGATGCTGGCCGTGGCCGAGCGGCTCACCGACCACTGGGACCGGGAACTGACGGCGGGCCGTGCGGTGGACGTGCCTGGCGACATGACGAAGCTGACCCTGGAGACGATCGCGCGCACCGGCTTCGGGCACGACTTCGGCTCCTTCGAACGCGACCGCCCGCACCCCTTCGTGACCGCGATGGTGGGCAATCTGAACCACGCGCAGACTCTGAACATCGTCCCCGCGCCGCTCGCCCCGCTGCTGCTGCGCCGGGCCACGCGCCGCAACGAGGCGGCCATGGCGTACCTGAACCGCACGGTCGACGACCTCGTGCAGGCCCGCCGGGCGTCGGACGGCGCGGGCCGCGGCAGCGGCGACCTTCTCGACCGCATGCTCGACACCGCCCACCCGGAGACCGGCGAACGCCTCGCGCCGGAGAACGTGCGCCGGCAGGTCCTCACCTTCCTCATCGCGGGCCACGAGACGACGTCCGGCGCGCTCTCCTTCGCCCTGCACTACCTCTCCCGGCACCCGGAGGTCGCCGACCGTGCCCGCGCCGAGGTGGACCGCGTCTGGGGCGGGGCGGCCGTCCCCGGCTACGACCAGGTCGCCAAACTGCGGTACGTGCGCCGGGTGCTCGACGAGTCGCTGCGGCTGTGGCCGACGGCGCCCGGCTTCGCCCGCGAGGCCCGTCACGACACGGTGCTCGGCGGCGAGCATCCCATGCGCGAAGGCGCCTGGACGCTGGTACTCGCTCCGCTGCTGCACCGCGACCCGGCCGTCTGGGGCGCCGACGCCGACCGTTTCGACCCGGACCGATTCGACGCGGCAGCCGTACGCGCCCGTTCCGCACACGCGTTCAAGCCCTGGGGCACCGGGGCCCGGGCGTGCATCGGCCGCCAGTTCGCCCTGCACGAGGCGACACTCGTCCTCGGCCTGCTCCTGCGCCGCTACGACCTGAAGCCCGACCCGGACTACCGGCTGCGGGTGGCGGAACGCCTGACGGTGATACCGGAGGGACTGCGGCTGCATCTCGAACGCCGTTCCCCCGGACCGGAGTTGGCGGCTGCCTGAACCGTCACCTCACAAATGAATTTCCCGGCGTGTCGGTGTCTCCACATACAGAGGAAAACAACCTCCGCTACTACAGAGGTAGACCCTTGAGACGCGGGAGAGACCATGTGCACCCATCAGCCTTCGTGCCCGACCGTCGACAGCCCGGACCACGACGCCGCAGTCATCGTCGTGGCCCACCCGGAACAGGGCTGGAACCTGCTCTGCAACGGAACCATCGTCTTCGACGACACAGGTGAACTCCTGCCGGACGGACGGGCCGTGGGCCCGCTGCGCGGCGGCGGCGGACTCGCCGCCGCCGCCTGAGGAGCCGGTTGTCGTCACACCTCGTCGCGGGTCAGGGCGAGCAGCCGGTCGAGCACCCGGGGGCCGCCCGCCCGTACCCCGTCGTGCTCGAACTCGTCCGTCACCCAGGTGCGAAGGCCTCGGACGGCTCGTGCCGTCCGGAGGGAGTGGGCGGTGTCGACGTACATGTCGTCGTGGTAGACGGCGGCCGCGACCGGCACCTCGTTGACGGCGAGCCGGTCCGGTTCGTACAGGGGCGGCCAGCCCCGCTCCCCGGCCAGGTCCTCAGCGGTCTCGCGCAGCGGGCGCAGGGCGGGGTCGTTGTCGAACATCCAGGGGTGCACGGACTCGCCCGTGAACAGCAGCGGGCCGTCTCCGGTCAGCGTCTTGGCGGCGTCGAACTGCGGGAACTCGCGGCGCACCCGCTCCGCGGCCCAGTCCGTGGGGCCCGCGTCCTGTCCGTAGACCGCCTCGTGGAGGAGCGCGTACAGCGGGTGACCCGCGTACGACAGCAGCCCCTGGGCATCCTCCTGGAAGGAGTCGGACAGGGCGGGGCCCTGTGGGGTGCGGACGAAGGCGTCCTCCAGCAGGAAGTGCAGCCGGTGACTGCCGTCGCCGCGGCCGAGCATGATGCCCAGCGACTGGAACGCCTCGACGGTGAACCGGTAGCCGTTCGGCAGGGCGACGTCGTGCTGGAGGAGGTGCTCGGCGATCTGCCGGGCCCGCTCGACGTCCTGCGGGTAGCGGGCGTAGTGCGCGGCGACCTTGCGTTCGATGCGCGGGTAGGCGGCCCGGTAGACGTCGTCGGCGCTCGCGTCGAGGGAGGGCAGCCCGCCGGTGATGACGACGGTGCTCAGGCCCTCGGGCGCGTTGGACAGATAGGTGACCGCGCAGAAGCCGCCAAAACTCTGGCCGAGGACGGCCCAGGGGGCGCCCCCGGTGACCTTACGACGGATGGCCTCGCAGTCGCGGACGATCGAGTCGGCACGGAAGTGGGCCAGGTAGTCGGCCTGTTCGCCGGGGCCGCCGCGCAGCGGGAGGGTCTGGCGGTTGGCGGGTGTGGAGGCGCCCGTGCCGCGCTGGTCCAGGAGCAGCACCCGGTACTCCCGCAGGGCCCGCTCCAGCCAGGCCTCACGGCCGATGAAACGGTTCGCCCCGAAGCCTGGTCCGCCCTGCAGATAGACCAGCCAGGGCAGTTCGGCGTCCGCCCTGTCGCTCGCGACGACCTCGCGGGCGTAGAGCTCGATGCGCTCCCCCGCCGGGTCGTCGTGGTCGAGGGGGACAGTGAAACGACGGTCGGTGAGGACGACACCGACCTGCCGGTAGCTGGCGGACAACAGGGCTCCTTGAGCGTACGGATTCCAGGCCGTGGTCCAGTCCAGCACAGATTCTTCGCCCGGCCGACCCCGTGGATCAAGAAATTCCCGGGAACCCCTGCTGAATGAGGGCTCAGCGCGCCGAAAGGCTGGAGCGCCGGACCACCAGTTCCGGCTGGAGGACGACCCTGCGGTGGGAGTGCCGCCGCCCGCCGGACTCCGCCTCCGTCTCGGTCTCCTCCAGGAGGAGTTCCGCGGCCAGGGCGCCCATGGTCACGGCGGGCTGGCGGACGGAGGTCAGCGGGACGGCCGCGGCGGCGGCGAACTCGATGTCGTCGTAGCCGACGATCGCGAGGTCGTCGGGGACCCCGACACCGGCCGCGTACATGGCCTGCAGGACGCCGAGGGCGAGCAGGTCGTTGGCGCAGAAGGCGGCGGTCGGGCGGTCGGCGAGGCCCAGGAGGCGGGCGCCGGCGTCCCGGCCCGCAGCCACGTCGAGGCGCTCGGTGGGCAGCTCGCGCAGCGCCGAGGGGCTGAGGCCGGCCTCGGCGAGCGCGTTCATGGCGCCCGTACGGCGGTCGCGCACCTGGTTGAAACCGGGCGGTCCGCTGACGTACGCGATGGAGCGATGTCCGGCGTCGATGAGATGGCGGACGGCCAGTGCGCCGCCCGCGACGTCGTCCACGGACACCGAGCACTCGGTGGTGCCCTCGGCGACCCGGTCGACGAGCACGAAGGGGATGCCGTGCCGGCGGAACGACTCGATGTTGCGGCCCGTCGCGTCGGCCGGGGTGAGCAGCACACCACGCACTCGCTGCTCGGCGAAGAGCGACAGGTAGTCGGCCTCCTCACTGGCGCTCTGCGCGCTGTTGCAGACCATCACACCGAGCCCGGCGTCCCGCGCGGCCCGCTCGGCACCGCGTGCCACGTCCACGAAGAAGGGGTTGCCCATGTCGAGGACCAGCAGCCCCATGATCCGGCTGCGCCCGGCACGCAGCTGACGGGCCGACTCGCTGCGGACGTAGCCCAGGCGGTCGATCGCGGACAGCACACGGGCACGAGTCTCGGTGGCGACCGAGTCCGGGCGGTTGATGACGTTCGAGACCGTGCCCACCGAGACTCCGGCGGCGCGTGCGACGTCCTTGATTCCCACCGGCTGGGCCATCGGGCGGGGACCTCCAGGGAAACGAGCGATGCCGGGCAGACCTTTACATTAGCGGCCTGCCCGGCCCTGACTAATCCGCTGATCATTCCGGTCACGTGGGAAGCCGGAAGTCGACGACATGGAGCGCCGAGGGGGTCGTACCGCTCGACGTCTCCTGGTAGAGGACGGACAGGACGTTGTCCTGGGCGATCCGTGTCTCGTCGACCACGACCTCACCGAAGGCGTTCAGACCGCTGCCGTCGAACAGCACCGTCCAGTCGGTGTACCCGGAGGACTTCGAGGCGCCGGCTATTCGCCCGAACGGGAAGATCGCGTAGGCGTTGTCGTACTTGTCGAGGACCAGCTTGGTGCGCTGGCTGGAGCCCAGCGCGACCGGGATCTCGGTCTTCTGCCAGGTTCCGGCGGAGTTCTTGCGCAGGTGGAAGGCTCGGCCGCTGGCGGTGCGGTTGGTGACGTAGTTGGTGGTGCACTGGCCGAAACGGCCCGGGACGTAGCTGATGATCGCGTGCGGCAGCCCGGACGAGTCGGTGAACTGGCTCTCCTGGTTCATCAGGGAGTGGTCCGGGTTCAGCGCGTCGACCACCAGGCCGCTGTCGGTGACCGCGACCGTGTCGGAGCTCCCCGTCGTGCCCACGAGGGTGCCCGCGTTGTTGCGCCAGGTGCGGCCCCGGTCGTCGGAGTAGACGTAGCCGGTGTCGTGGTTGGTGATGCCACCGCTGTTGCACATGACGGCGCCGTTCTGCTCGCGCCAGGTGAAGAACGAGTGCAGGCGGCCGTTCTTGTCGTAGTCGATGCCGTGCAGGTACATGTTGCGGACCGTGGAGGAGCCGTGCTCGCTGGTGTACGTGCCGGTGGAGCTGGACCACTCGCCGAGGCTGGTCCAGGACGTGCCGTCGTACTCGGCGATCGCGTTGCGGCCGTTGCCGGAGATGCCGACGCGGTAGCTGAGCTGGAGCTTGCCTTCGGGCGTCGAGACGAACTGCGGGTACGTGAACTGGGTGGTGAGCGCAAGTCCGTCGAGCGTCGACTGGGGTGTGCCGAAGCGGGACGCGATCCAGCTGAGCCCGGACGGGTTGTCCAGGAGCCCGGCCACCGACTTGACGTAGGTGAAGCCGTCGCTGTGCGAGTCCATGTTGAGGTGGAGGCGGCCGTCGGTCTTGGAGACGCCCATGGAGATGACGTTGTGGGAGTCGCTGGACTTGAGGGTGTGCCCGACCTGGACCGTCGACCAGGTGGTGCCGCCCAGGACGCGGCGGCCGACGACGGCGTTCTTGTCGGCGGTGTACCAGACCGCGTACTGGTAGCCCTTGTACGTCAACAGTCCGTTCTTCTGGAACGAGTTGTTGTTGACCAGGCCGTCGTAGGAGACGAAGAAGACGGCCTGTGAGTCGAGCGTGGTGTTGCCGGTCTGGGTGACCGAGGGGCCGGGGTCGGCGGCGCGGGCGCTGCCGACGGCGAAGGCGGGGGTCACCACGGCACCGGCGAGGGCGGCGCCCAGCAACGTACGTCTTTTCATCTCGGGGACTCCGTTGTCTTGCGAAATGAGAGGAGCGGGGTGAAGGAAACGGGGAGAGCGGGGAGGGGAGAGGCGAGCGGGGTGATCAGGCGAGGTGGAACACCTCGGTGAGGGGCTTCATGGCCTCGTCGGGGCGGGCGCCGTCCAGCGACTCGAAGAACGGCGCCATCTCCGTCTGCCAACGGGCGTTGACCTCTGCGGCTTCCATACCGGCCTGGGCGGCGGCGAAGTCCTCGGTCTCCAAGTAGCCGACCAGCAGGCCGTCCGCGCGGAGGAAGAGCGAGTAGTTGTGCCAGCCGGTGGCCGAGAGCGCGTCGAGCATCTCGGGCCACACGGCGGCGTGCCGCTCGCGGTACTCGTCGAGGCGGTCCGCCCGGACCTTCAGCAGGAAGCACACGCGTTGCATCAACAGCCCCTGGCCAATCAGAAGTTGAACTGTCAGAAGTTGAACTGGTCGATGTTGTCCTTGGTGAACACGGTCGGCTTGCCGAGGCTGATCACGCCGTCCTTGCCGATGGTGTACTCGCCCATGTCGCCGGCCTTGAAGGTCTCGCCCTCCTTGCCGGTGATCTGACCCGAGACCAGCGCGACAGCGGTGTACGCGGCCAGCTCGCCGAGCTTCGCCGGGTCCCACAGCTCGAAGCCCTCGACGGTGCCGTTCTTGACGTACTTGCGCATGTCGTTGGGGGTGCCGAGACCGGTCAGCTTGACCTTGCCCTTGTACTTCGAGCCGGACAGGTACTGGGCGGCGGCCTTGATGCCGACGGTGGTCGGGGAGATGATCCCCTTCAGGTTCGGGTACTCCTGGAGGAGGCCCTGGGTCTGCTGGAAGGACTGCTGGGCGTCGTCGTTGCCGTACGCGACCTTGACCAGCTTGATGTCCTTGTACTTCGGGTCGGCCAGCTCCTTCTTCATGAAGTCGATCCAGATGTTCTGGTTCGTCGCGGTCTGGGCGGCGGACAGGATCGCGATCTCGCCCTTGTAGCCGATCTGCTCGGCGAGCAGCTGCACCTCGGTACGGCCAAGGTCCTCGGCGCTGGCCTGCGAGACGGCCGCGTTGCGACAGTCCGCCTTGGTGTCCGAGTCGTAGGTGACGACCTTGATGTCGTTCTTCATGGCCTGCTTGAGCGCGGTGCACAGGGCGCCCGGGTCCTGCGCGGACACGGCGATCGCGTCGACCTGCTGCTGGGTCAGGGTGTTGACGTACGACACCTGCCCGGAGGTGTCCGTTGCGCTGGTCGTGCCGACCTCCTTGTAGCTGGAGCCCAGCGCCTTCAGCGCGGTCTCGCCGCCCTTGTCGGCGGAGGTGAAGTACGGGTTGTTGACCGCCTTCGGCAGGAAGCCGACGGTCAGGCCCTTCTTGGTGGCCGCGTTCGGGTCGGCCTTGCCGGTCGCGGCGGCGGAGGCGCCCTCGTCCTTGACGTCGTTCTTGGTGGTACCACCACAGGCGGTGAGCGCCAGAGCGAGCGAGGTGGCCGCGGCGAGAGCCGCGGAAGCACGGCGGACGGATGACTTACGCATGAGGGTTCCTTAGAAACAGAGGGTGAGCAGGAGCGCCCTCAAGGGGCGCGGGGAACTGCGCGACCAGCCACAACGGGCCCGCAGCTTGCAAACGGCCTTCTACGTCAGCCTTTGAGACGCCCGGGCCAGTGACACCTGCCGAGCGACCCGAGGTCCAAGCACGGAGAGAACCAGCAGGATCCCGGTGACGACGATCTGTGATTGAGCGGAAACGTCCTGAAGGCTCATCACGTTCTGCAGCGCACCGAGCAGGAAGACTCCCGCAATCGCGCCACCGAGCGTGCCCTTCCCCCCGTCGAAGTCGATCCCACCGAGCAACACGGCAGCGATGACGGAGAGTTCAAGCCCCGTGGCGTTGTCATAGCGAGCGCTGGCGTAGTGCAGCGCCCAGAAGATCCCGGTGAGGGAGGCCGTGAGACCGGTCACCGCGAACAGGATCAGCTTCTGTCGCTTGACCCGGAGGCCGGCGAAGCGGGCCGCCTCCTCGTTCGCGCCGATCGCGAACAGCGAGCGGCCGAACGGGGTGGCATGCAGCACGACCACGGCGATCGCGAGCAGCACGAGGAAGGGCAGCAGGGCGTACGGGACGAAGGTGTCCCCGATGCGTCCGGCGGCGAAGTCCAGGTACTGGGTGGGGAAGTCGGTCACCGCGTCGGAGCCGAGCACGATCTGTGCGATGCCCCGGTAGGCGGCCATGGTGCCGATGGTGACGGCGAGGGAGGGCAGCCCGAGCCGGGTGACGAGCAGCCCGTTGATCAGCCCGCAGACGACTCCGAGGAGCAGGCAGATCGGGATGATCACCTCGATCGTCAGGCCCTGGTTCCACAGGGCGCCCATCACCGCGCCGGAGAGACCGGCGGTGGAGGCGACGGACAGATCGATCTCGCCGGAGACGACGAGGAGGGTCATGGGCAGCGCGATGAGCGCGATCGGGAGGGTGTTGCCGATCAGGAAGGACAGGTTGAGCCCGTTGCCGAACCCGTCCACGAACCCGAAGGACAGCAACAGGACGACGACGAGGAGGACGCCGACGGCCGAGTCCCACCTTTTCAAGGAGATCCCGCGGATGGCGCGCGCGAGCGACGAGTCAGCCATGGCGGGCGTTCCTCTTCTTCAGGGCGGACGCCACGCGCAGGGCGACGATCCGGTCGACCGCGATGGCGAGGATGAGCAGGATGCCGTTGATGGCCATCACCCATACGGAGCTGACGCCGAGGGCGGGCAGCACACTGTTGATGGAGGTCAGCAGCAGCGCGCCGAGCGCGGCACCGTAGACGCTGCCGGAGCCGCCGGTGAAGACGACACCGCCGACCACGACCGCGCTGACGACGGTGAGTTCGTACCCGTTGCCCGTGCTGGAGTCGACGTTGCCGAACCGCGCGAGATAGAGCGCGCCGGCGAGTCCGGCGAGTCCGCCGCAGAAGGTGTACGCGGTGAGGATCCGCTTGCGTACGGGGATACCGGCGAGCCGGGCGGCCTCGGGGTTGGAGCCGAGGGCGTACAGCTCACGGCCGCTGCCGAAGTGCCTGAGGTAGTAGGCGGTGGCGATCAGTACGGCAAGTGCGATCAGCGCGAGATACGGGACCGCCGAGATGCCGCTGGAGCCGAAGTTGACGAATCCGTCCGGAAGGTCGGCCGCCGTGATCTGCCGGGAGCCGACCCAGATGGAGTCGATGCCGCGGATGATGTAGAGCGTGCCCAGGGTGACGACGAGGGCGGGTACCTGCCCGAAGCTGACGAGCAGTCCGTTGAGGAGCCCGAAGCCGATGCCGAGGAGGACGGCCAGGGCGATGGCCACGACGGGGTTTCCGCCGTCCTGGAGGTAGACGCCGGCGGCGAAGGCGCTGATGCCGAGCGTGGAGCCGACCGACAGGTCGACGTTGCGGGTGATGACCACCAGCGACTGGCCGGTGGCGACCAGGATGAGGATCGTCGCGTTCAGCAGCAGGTCCTTGATGCCCTGCTCGGACAGGAACTCGCTGTTGCCGGCCTGGGTGACGGCGATCATCACCAGGAAGACGACCAGGATGGCGAGTTCGCGCATCTTGAACACGCGGTCCACCAGCCGGGTGCCGCTGGACTTGGGCACCTCGGCGGCGGGGGCGGGGTTGGGAGCGGTCACCGTCATGCGGCGGCCCTCCCGGTGGCTGCGGCCATCACCGTTTCCTCGGTTGCTTCGGAGCGCGGGATCTCGGCGGCGAGGCGGCCCTCGTACATCACGAGCACGCGGTCGGCCATTCCGAGGATCTCGGGCAGGTCGGAGGAGATCATCAGCACGGCCACACCGTCGGCGGCCAGCTCGCTGAGCAGGCGGTGCACCTCGGCCTTGGTGCCGACGTCGATGCCACGGGTGGGCTCGTCGACGATCAGCACCCGGGGGCCGGTGGCGAGCCACTTGGCCAGGACGACCTTCTGCTGGTTGCCGCCGGACAGCGTGTTGACGGTGTCGGCGATACGGGCGTACTTCACCTGGAGCTTGACGGCCCAGTCGAGGGAGCGGCTGCGCTCGGCGCCCCGGTCCATCAGTCCGGCCCTGACGGTCGTACGCAGGCCGGTGAGGCCGATGTTCCGCTCGATGGACATGTCCATCACCAGGCCCTGGGCGCGCCGGTCCTCGGGGACGAGGGCGAGCCCGGCGGCCATGGCCGTGGAGGGCGCTCCGTTCGTCAGCAGGGTGCCGTCCACCTCGACCTCGCCCGCGTCCCAGCGGTCGATGCCGAAGACGGCCCGGGCCACCTCTGTGCGGCCGGCGCCGACGAGTCCGGCGAGGCCCACGATCTCGCCGTGCCGGACCTCGAAGGAGACGTCGGTGAAGACGCCCTCGCGGGTCAGCCGGCGCACGCTGAGCGCGACCTCGCCGGCCTCCACTTCCTGCTTCGGGTAGAGCTCGTCGAGGTCGCGGCCGACCATCCGGCGTACCAGATCGTCCTCCGTCATGCCCTCCAGCGGCTCGCTGGCGATCCAGGCACCGTCACGGAGGGTCGTCACCTGCTGGCAGATCTTGAAGATCTCCTCCAGCCGGTGCGAGATGAACAGCACGGCGGCGCCCTGTTCGCGCAGGGTGCGGACGACGCCGAAGAGGCGGGCCACCTCGCTGCCGGTGAGGGCCGCGGTCGGCTCGTCCATGATCAGGACACGGGCGTCGAAGGAGAGCGCCTTGGCGATCTCGACGATCTGCTGGTCCGCGATGGACAGGCCGCGTGCGGGACGGTCGGGGTCGAGTTCGACGCCGAGTCGCCGCATCAGGGCGGCGGTCGCCGCGTGGGTCGCCTTGTGGTCGATCCTGCCGAGGGCGCGCCGGGGCTGGCGGCCCGTGAAGATGTTCTCGGCGATCGAGAGGTCCGGAAAGAGCGTGGGCTCCTGGTAGATCACGGCGATACCCGCGTCGCGGGCGTCACCGGGACCGTGGAAGACGACGGGCGCGCCGTCGAGCAGCACCTGGCCGGCGTCCGGTCGGTGCACTCCGGCGAGCGTCTTGATGAGGGTCGACTTACCGGCGCCGTTCTCACCGGCGAGTGCGTGCACTTCGCCGGGAAACAGTTCCATGGAGACATCCCGCAGGGCACGCACCGCACCGAAGGACTTCGAGATGTCCTTGAGTGCCAGCACAGGGGCCGGCCCCGGGTCGGACGGGTGGGTCATGAGGGCTCCTCGACGACGCCGGTGGGACTGGCCTCACGACGTCGTGAAAGGTTTCAACTGGGTTGCCGGGACGTTAGACACGGGAGCCATGTCACGTCAATGGGTCCGTATCGAATTTCTTTCGATAGTTGAAGGTCACAGGCAAGTCACGGTAGTCCGAATCAGCCAGAGGGCTTGACACCCCTCCGGAGGGCTCATAGCTTCCCGTTCTGAATCGTTTCATCAGATCGTCGTTCCGCGTGCTGATTCCCAGCAGTCGTTCCGACCGGATGCCACAGGAGTCCTGAAGTGACCGAGCTCAGCGCGGTGAAGGCCGCTCTCAAGGCCCAGGCCATCGAAACGCCGTCGTGGGCGTACGGGAACTCGGGGACCCGTTTCAAGGTGTTCGCCCAGCCCGGCGTCCCCCGGAACCCCTTCGAGAAGCTGGACGACGCCGCCCAGGTGCACGCCTTCACCGGTGTGGCCCCGACCGTCGCCCTGCACATTCCGTGGGACAAGGTCGAGGACTATGCGGCCCTTGCCAAGTACGCCGGGGAGCGCGGCCTGAAGCTGGGCGCGATCAACTCGAACACCTTCCAGGACGACGACTACAAGCTCGGCAGCATCTGCCATCCGGACGCGGTGGTGCGGCGCAAGGCGCTCGGCCATCTGCTCGAATGCGTCGACATCATGGACGCCACCGGTTCCAAGGACCTGAAGCTGTGGTTCGCCGACGGGACGAACTATCCCGGTCAGGACGACATCCGTGAACGGCAGGACCGGCTCTCCGAGGCGCTGGCCGCGGTGTACGAGCGGCTCGGCGACGATCAGCGGATGCTCCTCGAGTACAAGTTCTTCGAGCCGGCCTTCTACGCGACCGACGTCCCGGACTGGGGCACGGCCTACGCGCACTGCCTCAAGCTCGGCCCGAAGGCACAGGTCGTGGTCGACACCGGGCACCACGCGCCCGGGACCAACATCGAGTTCATCGTCGCGACGCTGCTGCGCGAGGGGAAGCTCGGCGCGTTCGACTTCAACTCGCGGTTCTACGCGGACGACGACCTGATGGTCGGTTCGGCGGACCCGTTCCAGCTGTTCCGGATCATGTACGAGGTGATCCGCGGCGGGGGGTTCGTGCCCGAGGTCGCGTTCATGCTGGACCAGTGCCACAACATCGAGGCGAAGATTCCGGCGATCATCCGGTCGGTGATGAATGTTCAGGAGGCGACGGCGAAGGCGCTCCTTGTTGACAAGACGGCGTTGGCTGTTGCTCAGCGCTCGGGGGACGTTCTCAGTGCCAACGCGGTTTTGATGGACGCGTACAACACGGATGTGCGGCCGTTGCTTGTGGAGGTTCGGGAGGAGCTGGGGTTGGACGGGGACCCGATCGCTGCGTATGCCCGGTCCGGGTGGGGTTCGAAGATCGTTGCGGAGAGGGTTGGTGGGGAGCAGGCCGGTTGGGGGGCGTGACTTCCGCGTCTCGTCTGCCCGGTTCGGTTCGTCGCGGACCACCGGTTCGTTGTGGCTTGTCGCGCCCACTCGGCGGTAGCCGCAAATTGATACAGCCCCGCGCCCCTGTCAGGGCGCTGTCCTCGCCCTCGTTGAAATTGTCACGTAAGGATTGATCTCGCATGGCTACCCATCCCGAAGCCGCCGCCCTCATCTCTCGGTCTCGTCGGCTTGGTGCTGACGCGCGTAACACGAACTACGCGGGTGGCAACACGTCCGCGAAGGGGACCGACATCGATCCCGTCACCGGGGGTGATGTCGAGCTGATGTGGGTGAAGGGGTCCGGGGGTGACCTGGGGACCCTGACCGAGGGTGGGCTGGCCGTGTTGCGGCTGGACCGGTTGCACGCGCTCAAGGATGTGTATCCGGGCGTCGAGCGCGAGGACGAGATGGTCGCCGCGTTCGACTACTGCCTGCACGGCAAGGGTGGGGCGGCTCCGTCCATCGACACCGCGATGCACGGGCTCGTCGACGCCGCGCACGTGGATCACCTCCACCCCGACTCCGGTATCGCGATCGCCTGCGCGGCCGACGGGGAGAAGCTGACCGCCGAGTGTTTCGGGGACGGCGTGGTGTGGGTGCCGTGGCGCCGCCCCGGCTTCCAGCTCGGCCTGGACATCGCCGCCGTGAAGGCCGCCAATCCTCAGGCGATCGGATGCATCCTCGGCGGCCACGGCATCACCGCCTGGGGCGACACCGCCGAGGAGTGCGAGAAGAACTCGCTGCACATCATCCGGACCGCCGAGGCGTTCCTCGCCGAGCGCGGGAAGGCCGAGCCGTTCGGCCCGGTGATCGAGGGGTACGCGGCCCTCGCTCCCGAGGAGCGGCGTGAGCGGGCCGCCGCGCTCGCCCCGTACGTGCGGGCCATCGCCTCGCAGGACAAGCCTCAGGTCGGGCACTTCACCGACTCGGACGTCGTGCTGGACTTCGTGTCGCGCGGCGAGCACCCGCGGCTGGCGGCCCTTGGTACCTCCTGCCCTGACCACTTCCTGCGCACGAAGGTCAGGCCGCTCGTCCTCGACCTGCCGGCCGCCGCGCCCCTGGACGAGGCCATCGCGCGCCTCAAGGAACTGCACGCCGAGTACCGCGAGGAGTACGCGGCCTACTACGGGCGCAACGCCCTGCCCGACTCCCCCGCGATGCGCGGCGCCGACCCGGCGATCGTGCTGATCCCGGGCGTGGGCATGTTCAGCTTCGGCAAGGACAAGCAGACCGCTCGGGTGGCCGGTGAGTTCTACGTCAACGCGATCAACGTGATGCACGGGGCCGAGGCGGTCTCGACGTACGCGCCGATCGAGGAGTCGGAGAAGTTCCGGATCGAGTACTGGGCCCTGGAGGAGGCGAAACTCCAGCGGATGCCGAAGCCGAAGGCGCTGGCCACTCGGGTCGCTCTCGTCACCGGTGCGGGCAGCGGGATCGGTAAGGCCATCGCCGAGCGGCTGGTCGCCGAGGGTGCCTGTGTCGTCGTCGCCGACCTCAACGCGGAGAACGCCCAGACTGTGGCGGAGGAGCTGGGCGGGGCGGACAAGGCGGTCGCCGTCACCGTCGATGTGACGAGCGAGGAGCAGATCGCGGAGGCGTTCCGGGCCGCCGTGCTGGCCTTCGGCGGGGTGGATCTCGTCGTGAACAACGCGGGGATCTCGATCTCCAAGCCGCTGCTGGAGACCACCGCGCGGGACTGGGATCTGCAGCACGACATCATGGCGCGCGGTTCGTTCCTCGTCTCGCGTGAGGCGGCGCGGGTGATGATCGCGCAGGAGCTCGGCGGCGACATCATCTACATCGCCTCCAAGAACGCCGTCTTCGCCGGACCGAACAACATCGCCTACTCCGCCACCAAGGCCGACCAGGCGCACCAGGTGCGGCTGCTCGCCGCCGAGCTGGGCGAGCACGGCATCCGGGTCAACGGCATCAACCCCGACGGCGTGGTGCGCGGCTCCGGGATCTTCGCGGCCGGCTGGGGTGCCCAGCGTGCGGCGACGTACGGGATCGAGGAGGAGAAGCTCGGCGAGTTCTATGCCCAGCGGACCATCCTCAAGCGCGAAGTACTGCCCGAGCACGTCGCCAACGCCGTGTTCGCGCTCACCGGCGGCGAGCTCACGCACACCACCGGGCTGCACGTGCCGGTCGACGCCGGCGTCGCCGCCGCCTTCCTGCGATGACGCAGACCGTGAAGTCGTACGCCGCGGTCGACCTCGGCGCGTCCAGTGGACGCGTCATGGTCGGCCGCGTCGGGCCCGACACGCTGGAGCTGGCCGAGGCGCACCGGTTCGTGAACCGGCCCGTACGGGTGCCCGAAGGGCTGCGCTGGGACGTTCTCGCGCTGTACGGGGGTGTGCTCGACGGGCTGCGGGCAGCCGGGCAGGTCGACTCCGTCGGCATCGACAGCTGGGCCGTGGACTACGGCCTGCTGGACGCCGACGGCGCCCTGCTCGGCAACCCGGTGCACTACCGCGACGCCCGCACCGAGGGCGTCGCGGAGAAGGTGTGGGCGTCCGTCCCGGCCGCCGAACTGTACGCGGCGACCGGGTTGCAGTACGCACCCTTCAACACCCTCTACCAGCTGACGGCGGCCCGTGGCACGCGCCAACTGGCCGCCGCACAGCGTCTGTTGCTCATCCCCGATCTGCTGACGTACTGGCTCACGGGCCAGGCCGGCACCGAGCTGACCAACGCCTCCACCACCCAGCTGATCGATCCCCGCACGCGTGACTGGGCCCATGACATCGCGCGGAGACTGGACATCGACCTCGGACTGTTCGCACCTCTGCGCCGGCCCGGTGATCCGGCGGGTGTGCTGCGGGCCGAGGTGCTGGAGGAGACCGGCCTCACCGGACCGGTGCCGGTGACCACGGTCGGGTCGCACGACACCGCCTCCGCGGTGGCGGCCGTGCCGGCGGTGGACGAGCGGTTCGCCTACATCTGCACCGGCACCTGGTCCCTGGCCGGCCTGGAGCTGGAGGCGCCCGTCCTCTCCGAGGAGAGCCGGGCCGCCAACTTCACCAACGAGCTGGGGCTCGACGGCACGGTCCGCTATCTGCGCAACATCATGGGGCTGTGGCTGCTCCAGGAGTGTGTACGGGCCTGGGGGAACCCCGACCTGGGCGACCTGCTGCGGGCGGCGGGCGAGGCACCGGGGCTGCGGTCCGTGGTGGACGCGGGGGACGCGGCGTTCCTGGCGCCGGGACGGATGCCGGAGCGGATCGCCGAGGCCTGCCGGGTCTCCGGGCAGCCGGTGCCCGGGACTCCGGGCGAGATCACCCGCTGCATCCTCGACTCCCTCGCCCTCGCCCATCGGCGGGCGGTGGCGGACGCCCAGCGGCTCGCCGGGCACTCCGTCGACGCCGTGCACATCGTCGGGGGCGGGACACGCAACGCGCTGCTGTGCCAACTCACCGCCGACGCCTGCGGGTTGCCGGTGGTGGCGGGTCCGGCCGAGGCCGCCGCGCTCGGCAACGTCCTCGTCCAGGCGAGGGCCCACGGCCTCGTCGGCGACCGTACGGACATGCGCCGGCTGCTCGCCCGTACCCAGCCGCTGACCCGCTACGAGCCGTCCGGCGACCCGGCGGCCTGGCGTGCGGCCCAGGCCCGTCTCACCGAAGCCCGATGAGACGGGGATTCCCCCACCACGCGGCCTCCGCGTACCCTTCACTCATCCGATGATCGATCGCTAGGAGCCGCGATGCGTGTCGCCCTGTTCCTTACCTGTGTCAACGACACGCTGTATCCGGACACGGGCCGCGCCGTAGTGAAACTGCTGACCAGGCTGGGTGTCGACGTCGACTTCCCGATGGCGCAGACCTGCTGCGGGCAGGCTCACTACAACACCGGGTACCGACACGAGGCCGAGCCTCTCGCCCGGCATTTCTCCGATGTATTCGGGGGGTACGAGGCGATCGTCACGCCCTCCGGGTCGTGCGGCGCGATGGTGCGCGAGCTGTATCCGCGGATGGGTGAGCGGGCGCGTGCCGAGGGGCGCGGGGACGGACTGGCGGCCACGCTGGCGCCCGTGGTCCCGAAGACGTACGAGCTGACGGAGTTCCTGGTGGACGTGCTGGGGGTGACGGACGTGGGCGCCTACTACCCGCACACCGTCACCTACCACCCGACGTGCCACGGGCTGCGCGGCCTCGGGCTGGCCGACCGGCCGTTCAAGCTGCTCCAGGCCGTCAAGGGGCTTGAGCTGCGCGAGCTCCCCGGGGCCGACGAGTGCTGTGGCTTCGGCGGCACGTTCGCGCTGAAGAACTCCGATGTCTCGGCGGCGATGGGCACCGACAAGGTGCGCAACGCCGAGTCGACGGGGGCGGAGGTGCTGTGCGCCGCCGACAACTCGTGTCTCATGCACATCGGCGGGACCATGACCCGGCTGAGCACCGGCATGCGGCCGGTGCACATCGCGGAGATCCTGGCGAGCACGGAAAAGGAGCCGAGCGTATGAGCGGCGGTACGTTCGTCGGGATGCCGGCCTTTCCCGAGGCGGCCCACGAGGCGGTCAACAACAAGACCCTGCGCGCCAATCTGCGCCACGCCACCCACACGATCCGCGGGAAACGGGCGAAAGCCGTCGCCGAGGTGTCCGACTGGGCGGAGCTGCGCGAGGCGGGCAAGCGGATCAAGGACCACACGCTCCGTCATCTCGACCGCTATCTCGTGCAGTTGGAGGAGTCGGTCATGGCGGCCGGCGGTGTCGTGCACTGGGCCGCCGACGCGGAGGAGGCCAACCGGATCGTCGTCGACCTGGTGCGGATGACCGGTGAGTCGGAGGTCGTCAAGGTCAAGTCGATGGCCACGCAGGAGATCGGGCTGAACGAGGCCCTGGAGGCCGAGGGCATCGCGGCCTACGAGACCGATCTCGCCGAGCTGATCGTGCAGTTGGGCAAGGACCGGCCCTCGCACATCCTCGTCCCTGCGATCCACCGCAACCGGGGCGAGATCCGGGACATCTTCGCGCGCGAGATGAGCGAGTGGGGCCGCCCGGCCCCCGAGGGCCTCACCGACACGCCCGCCGAACTGGCCGAGGCGGCACGGCTCCACCTCCGGGAGAAGTTCCTGCGCGCCAAGGTGGGCGTCTCCGGCGCCAACTTCATGGTCGCCGAGACCGGCACCCTGGTCGTGGTCGAGTCCGAGGGCAACGGGCGGATGTGCCTGACCCTGCCCGAGACGCTCATCTCGGTCGTCGGCATCGAGAAGATCGTGCCGACCTGGCAGGACCTGGAAGTCTTCCTCCAGACCCTCCCCCGCTCCTCGACCGCCGAACGCATGAACCCGTACACGTCGACCTGGACCGGCACCACGGACGGCGACGGCCCGCAGACCTTCCACCTCGTCCTGATCGACAACGGCCGCACCGACACCCTCGCCGACGAGGTCGGCCGCCAGGCCCTGCGCTGCATCCGCTGCTCGGCCTGTCTCAACGTCTGCCCGGTGTACGAGCGGGCCGGCGGCCACGCCTACGGCTCCGTCTATCCCGGCCCGATCGGCGCCATCCTCAGCCCTCAACTCCGGGGCACCGCGAGCGAGATCGACGCCTCGCTCCCGTACGCCTCCTCGCTGTGCGGGGCCTGCTACGAGGTCTGCCCGGTCGCCATCGACATCCCGGAGGTGCTGGTGCACCTGCGCGAGCGCATCGCCCAGGGCGGGCCGGCCACCCGGGAGGGCAACAAGGTCGTCCTGAAGCCCGCGAAGGGGCACGCCGCCGAGCGGGCCGCGATGCGCGCCGCCCGCTGGGCGTTCAGCCATCCCGGCGCCCTGCGTACCGGCCAGCGCCTCGCCTCCCGCACCCGGCGCTTCCACCCCCGCACCCTGCCCGGCCCCGGCAGGGCCTGGAGCGGCACCCGCGATCTGCCGGCCGTACCGGCGGAGCCGTTCCGCGACTGGTGGCAGCGCACGAACGGCGGAAAGGACACCCGCAAGTGAACAGCCGCGATCTGATCCTGGCCCGGGTGCGGCGCGCACTCTCCGATGTGCCCCGCGACGACACGCCGTACGAGCAGGCCGTCGATCGCGACTATGTGCGCGAGCACGGAAACCGGAGCGTCGAGGAGACGGTCGAACTCCTCGCCGAGAACCTGGCGGACTACCGGGCGATCGTCCACCGATGCACCACCGGCGAGCTCCCGGGAGTCCTCGCCGGGATACTGGCCGCGCACGGGTCGGCGTCAGTGGTCGTACCGCCGGGGCTCCCGCCGGAGTGGCTGTCGGCCACGGACACCGCCCGGGTCGAGGACAGCGCGGTGAGCACCGCGTACGACCTGGACGAGGTGGACAGCGTCGTCACGGCCTGCGCCCTCGCCATCGCCGAGACCGGCACCATCGTCCTGGACGGCGGTCCGGACCAGGGCCGCCGCCGGATCACCCTGGTCCCCGACCACCACATCTGCGTCGTCCGCGTGCCCGACCAGGTCGTCTCCTCCGTACCCCAGGCCTTTGAACTCCTGGACCCGGCACGGCCGTTGACGTGGATCTCCGGTCCGTCCGCGACCAGTGACATCGAACTGGACCGGGTCGAGGGGGTGCACGGTCCGCGCACGCTGGAGGTGGTCCTGGTGGGCGGTGAAGGTTCCATCTGAACGGGCGTGAACGGGCTTGAGTGGTCGGGCGCTTCGGCGGCCGGCCCCCGTCCCGGAGTGCCGTCGTGAGTGCCGTTCTGCGGATTCATACGTGACACAAGCGGTGAACAAGCGCTTAGATAGCGACTTGGAACCTGTTCGTGCCCGCGCTGGAGGCCCCGTTGTTCACATCCGTCGACGACGTCTCCGCGCGCCTCGCCGAAACCGGATATCTGGCCTCGCCCGCCGTCGCCACCACGGTCTTCCTGGCCGACCGCCTCGGCAAGCCGCTCCTGGTGGAGGGCCCGGCCGGCGTCGGCAAGACCGAGCTGGCCAAGGCCGTCGCCGAGATCGCCGGCGCCGAGCTGATCCGCCTCCAGTGCTACGAGGGCGTCGACGAGTCCAGGGCGCTGTACGAGTGGAACCACGCCAAACAGCTCCTGCGCATCGGCGCGGGCCGTGACGAGACGTGGGACGCGGCGCGCACGGACATCTTCAGCGAGGAGTTCCTGCTCCCCCGGCCCCTGTTGACCGCCATTCGCGGCGACGAGCCCAAGGTTCTACTGATCGACGAGACCGACAAGGCGGACGTCGAGGTGGAGGGGCTGCTCCTGGAGGTGCTCTCCGACTTCCAGGTCACGGTCCCGGAGCTGGGCACGATCACCGCGACCCGCCGCCCCTTCGTCGTCCTCACCTCCAACGCCAGCCGTGAGCTGTCCGAGGCCCTGCGCCGCCGCTGCCTCTTCCTCCATATCGGTTTCCCGGACGCCGAGTTGGAGCGCCGCATCGTACGGCTGAAAGTGCCGGAACTCGACGCGGCGCTGGCCGACTCGGTGGTGCGGGTGGTGGGCGCGCTGCGCGCGATGGACCTGCGGAAGGTGCCGTCGGTCTCCGAGACCATCGACTGGGCCCGCACCCTGCTGGCCCTGGGGGCGGACACCCTCGACGAGACGGTCGTACGGGACAGCCTGGGCGTTCTCCTCAAGCACCAGGACGACATCCTCAAGGCGAGCGCCAAGTTGGACCTGGACGCGATGTGAACGCGCGGTCCGCGCACGGCGGTTCTGGTGCGGGCGTCACCGAACGGCTGACAGGGCTCGTCGGGGCGCTGCGCTCGCACGGTGTGCGGATCGGCACCGGGGAAACCGTGGACGCGGCCCAGGCGGTGGCCGTACTCGGCTTCACCGACCGGGAGTTGCTGCGCGAAGGGCTGGCCGCGACCCTGCTGCACGGCACGGACCAGCGCCCGGTGTTCGACCCCGTCTTCGACCTGTACTTTCCCCGGGGTGTCGGAGCGCCCGGTACGGAGCCCGCGGAGCGGGACGAACTGCGCGACCGGCTCGCCGCCGCGCTGGCCGCGAACGACCAGGCACTGCTGGCCCGGTTGGCCACCGAGGCCGTCGACGGTTTCGGTGGGTACGGCTCCTCGCCGGGGTCTGACGGCTGGTCGTCGTACCAGACGCTGGACCGGCTCCGGCCGCAGACGCTGCTGGCCCGGGTGCGGGCGAGTCTCCGGGAGGGGACCGCGGACCCGGGCTTCGCCGACCGACTCCTCGACGACGAGATCCGGCGGCGGATCGAGGAGTTCCGGCGGCTGGTCGGCGCTGAGGCGCGGCGCCGGGTGGCCGAGCGGCGCGGCCGGGACGAGATCGCCCGGCGGGCGGTGGCGCCGACCGCCGACCGGGTCGACTTCCTTGTCGCCGGGCGCGCCCAACTGGCCGAACTGCGCAGGGCTGTTCAGCCGCTCGCGCGGAAGCTGGCCACCCGGCTGGCGGCGCGCCGCCGTAAGGCGGCACGCGGCTCGATCGACCTGCGGCGCACGGTGCGTGCGTCGCTGTCGACGGGCGGGGTGCCGATGCGGCCCGTACTGCGCCGACGCCGGCCCGCCCGGCCCGAACTGGTGCTGCTGTGCGATGTGTCGGGCTCGGTGGCCGGGTTCTCCGACTTCACGATGCTGCTGGTGCAGGCGCTGCACGACCAGTTCAGCAAGGTCCGCGTGTTCGCCTTCGTCAATCGCGTCGACGAGGTGACCGGCCTGTTGGTGCACGGCGCCGCCGACGCCGAGGGGCTGGGCGCCCGCATCCGCGCCGAGGCGACCCTGACCGGCTGGCACGGCAGCAGCGACTACGGCGTCGCCCTGGGCGAGTTCACGCAGCGGTACGCCGACGCGGTCGGCCCGCGTACGACCGTGTTCGTGCTGGGTGACGCCCGTACGAACATGAGCGACCCGAACCTCGCCGCCGTACGGCAGCTGGCCGAACGGGCCCGCCGCGTGTACTGGTTGAACCCCGAGGCACGGTCACAGTGGGGCACGGGCGACTCGGCCGCGCCCGCCTACGCCGAGCTGGTGGAGATGCGCGAGTGCCGCAACGCCCTCCAACTCGGCGCACTGATCGGCCGGTTGCTCCCCGTGTGAGCCGAAGGTCAGCTTCCCGGCGGCTTCGCGTACTCCTGTGCCATGCCGCCCGCGAAGTCATGGACGATGACCTGTTCGTCGCCGACGACCCATGCGTCGTGCCCGGGCGGACACACGAAGACGTCGCCGGGGCCGACTTCGCCCTCGCCGCCGTCATCCATGCGGATGCCCATCCGGCCCTGGACGACGTAACCGTTGTGGTGGATCTCGCAGCTGCTCGTGCCCACGACGGGCCCGACGCACTCGGACCACCGCCAGCCCGGTTCGAAGGTTCCCACGGCGAAGTCGAGGCCTGTCATGTGTACGGCTTCGAGGTGTCCCCGGGGGAAATCACGCCGCTCGTCCGGCTTCTCGACCGTCTTGATCTCCAGCATGTCCGCTGCCTCCCATTCCCCTCCATGACTGTCGGCCCCCTGTTTCCTTCCGCTCCCTTCCATCGTCCGCCTGTCAAGCCGGGGCCGCCATCCGAGCGACCTGCGGTGTCAGAGTTCGAAGGTCACGAAGCCGTCCTCCGCGTCCGGCTCCGGCGCCGTCACCGTCCACTCGGACGTCGGCGGCACCTTCGAGGACTACCGCCGTCGCCCTCAAGTGGGTCGTGGACGGCGCCCTCGCACCCGACGGCATAGGTCTCCTGCCGTGCGGCCCGGGGCGTACCGGCGCGAGGTGACGGTCGGCCCGACGTACGCGCTGGGCACGGTGCGCCGGATGGGCCGGGTCTGGGCCCTGCTGACCTACCGGCGCCGCCCGACTGCCCCCGCACGCCCGGGTGCACGCGAGTGTCCGTGCCCGCGTCGACGAGTCCGGCAACTACGGATCACGCATCCCGCAAGACGGTGACCTGGGCGGACGAGGACTGGCTCACCGCCCGGGATGGCCTCCGGACGGCCCTGGCACTCCTCCGACTCACCTCCGCGTCAGGTCAGTTCGAGTACGCCCCGGCGCACGGCCTCCGAGACCGCAGCCGCCCTGTTGTCGACCTTGAGCTTGCGGTAGACGCGCACGAGATGCGTCTTGACGGTGGCCTCGCTCAGGAACAGGGCCCCGGCGATGGCCCGGTTGCTGAGCCCCTCGGCCATCAGCCGTACGACCTCGACCTCGCGTCCGCTCAACTCCTGCGCCGGGCTGACCACTTGCCCGACGAGTTCCCCGACGATCTCCGGTGCCAGCCCCAGCGCCCCGGCGGCGGCCCCGCGCACCGCGCGGAACAGCTCCTCGGGCGGGCCCGCCTTGAGCACATAACCCCGGGCGCCCGCCTCCAACGCCCGCACCACATCGGCCCGTCCGGCATAGCTGGTCAGCATCACCACTGCCACACCGGGCGCCTCGGCGGCCAGCCGTCGGATCGCCTCGATCCCGTCGATCCCACCCCCCGGACTCCCGAACCGGAGGTCCATCAGCGCGACATCGGGAAGCATCCGGGCGACCAGAGCGACCGCCTCCTCACCACTGCCGGCCTCGGCGATCACCTCGATGTCGGCTTCACCTCCCAGAAGCGCGCGCAGACCGGCCCGTACGACGGCGTGGTCGTCCGCGATCAGGACGCGCAGCGGTTCGGCCGCGCCGGGCGGGTCCGTGGTCATCGGGCGGTCGCCGCGGGAACGGCCGCGACGGGCCCGGCAGCCGTCTGCGGCCGGGGCCGCGCGGAGACCGTGGCCCGGATCCGGGTGCCCCGGCCCGGCGCGCCGCTGACGTCCAGGTCACCGCCGTACTCGCGCAGCCGGGCGCGCGCCGCGGGCAGTCCGAAGCCTCGGCCCTGGCCCTGCGACGTACGCGCGAGGACCTCGGCCGGGTCGAACCCCACGCCGTCGTCGCTGACTTCGAGGTCCACCCGGTCGGGCTGCCGTCGGCTGAGGGTGACCTGCACGTTCACCGCGTGGGCGTGTTCGCGGACGTTCGCCAGCGTGCTCTGCGCGACGCGGAACAGGGTGGTGGCGGCATGTTCGTCGAGGACGGGCTGGGGGTCGCCGACCGCCCGGAACCGTACCTGCGCCGCGGTCCCGTCGGCCTGGGAGCGGGCGCACAGTACGCGCAGCGCACCTTCGAGGCCGGTCTCGGCGACGGCGGACGGGGTGAGGTCCCCGATCATGCGGCGCGTCTCGGCGAGGTTGGTGCCCAGCCCGTCGGCGACCGCGCGCACGCGCGTGCGTGCCACGTCCGGGCGGTCGTCCCAGTCTCGGTCGGCGGCCTGGAGCAGCATCAGCCCGCCGGCGAGTTCCTGGGCGAGGGTGTCGTGCAGATCGCGGGCGATGCGCGTCCGCTCCGCCAGCACACCCGCCCGGCGCTGCTGCCGGGCGACGAGGTCACGCGTGTCGCGCAGTTCCTCGACGAGACGCCGGCGCGCCTCGGCGTCCCGTTGCTGGGCACGGTAGAGGGCGACGGTTGCCCAGACGGCCGCCACGGGCACCAGCACCGTGTCGATCACGAACCGGCCGTCGGCCCCGACCAGTGCCGTGACGAGGACAAGGGTGATCAGGGCGAGCGCCGCGGTCGCGGACCGGCGGCCGAGCACGCGCTGCGCGGCGCACGCCAACGGCAGGGCACACCACACGAAGGCGGACGTCAGCGCGGCCGGGACGAGGAAGAGAAGGAGGCCCCACAGCGCGAGCAGCACCGGAATCCAGGCCGCTCGCCCCACCGCCCCGAGCCGGTCCCACAGCATCACTCCGCCCGTGTAGGTGAGCGCGAGCAACCCGCTGACCGTCGCGATGTACCAGCACAACTCGCTGTTGAGTCGCGTGAGTTGCAGCAGCGCGGACACCACGATGACGAAGAACGCCAGATGCGACACGTGTTCCAGGGTGAACCGACTGCCGCGGACGGGGAGACGGTCGGACACGGCAGATCCCCTTGGGCAGACTGATCCAATCGAACAGGGCCCCGATTCTATCGACCGCTTGTATGACCACTGTGAAGAGACGGCAGAAACCGGCGGTTCCCCGCGACCCTGAAGGGGCGCGGGGCTGTATCGATATGCGGCTCCGCCGCGGGGCACGACCAGACCCCACCGTGCCCGCGGCCAAGAACCGACTACACCCCGGGATGCAGCCCCAACGAACCGGGGGTCGGCTCCCCCTTGACCTCACCGAAGTACAGCGCGAACGTCTGCTTCCAGCGCTCGATCTGCGCCCGGTCGGCCATGAAGCGGGGGAAGCCGTCGAGGTTGGCGTTCGGGTACGTCCAGACAGGCTTCAGACCACCGGCGGGGGTGACGTCCGTCCGTACCGACCAGCCGTTGAACGCGCTCTGCTGCCGGTCGGTGGCGAGCTGCCAGTTGAGGTAGAGCTTGGCGGCCGTCGTGTTCCGGCCCTGCTTGAGGATCGCGGCCCGCTGGCCCCAGGCCATGAACGGGTGCCCTTCGGCGACGGCCCACCGGGAGGCTGCCGTGGACGGCGCAACGAGCGAGCCCGAGCCGCCGACGCCGAGCGCCTTCTGCCCACCCGATACGGCCAGCCCCGGAGTGTGACTGCCGCGGGCGAACCGGACGTCCTGGGCGGCGAACCTGGCGGCCCAGTCCCAGCCGTAGTGGTCCACGTACAGCTTGAAGAGGTAGAGGACGGCGTCGTCGTCGTGCGGGTAGGACGACGCGATCTGTCCCTTCCACTTCGGGTCGATCAGGTCGAGCGGGGACTTCGGGGCGTCGGCGCCGACCGCGGCGACGTTGTACGAGTAGCTGAAGCCGATCACCGCGATGGCGGTCCAGGCGCCGTGCGGGTCCTTGAGACCGTCGTACACCTTGGAGAAGCCCGCCGGCTTGTAGGGCAGCAGGCGGCCCTGTCCCTTCCAGCGGGTGAAGTCCTGGAGGGTCTGGAGCTGGACGACGTCCGGGACGAGGGTGTCGGTCGCGAACTGGTTGTCGACGCGGACGTCGTGGTACTTGCTGTAGTCCACGACGACCTTGAGGTCGATCTCCGGGAAGCGGGCCGCGAAGCCCGCGCGTATGCCGTTGCCCTGACTGTCGACATCGCCGCCCGCGTAGATGACCAGCTTGCCGCCCTCGGCCAGGGCGGCCCGGTACAGCTCGTCGAGGGTCCGGGTCTCCTCGGCGCCCGTGGCCGAGCGGGATCCGGCGGACGAGGCCGCGGCGGCGGGGGTCCCGGTGGCACCGAGCGCACCGACGCCGAGCGCCGCTCCGGCTCCGGTGGCGAGTACACGTCGTCGGCTGAGGAAACTGGACACTCTGCGGGCCTCTCGATGGGGGGGAGCTGTGCTGGGGGTTCGATCCTGACGCGGGCGAGAGGGTCCTCGCGTCGGCTGTACGGAGCGTGGTGGAGAGCCGCCGGATGAACTCCCGTTCAACCGATCGGTTGAACGGGGTGACCGAGGTGAACGGGGCGACCGGGGTGACCGGGGCGGTCAGACGGCCTGGAGCACGGTGGGGACGAGGTCCTTGAGGGACGGATATCCGTCCACGGCCATGATCAGGTCCGTCTCGGCGAGCAGGGCGCGCAGGACGTGGACGATGCCGTCGGTGCCGCCGAGGGCGCAGCCGTAGGCGTACGGGCGGCCGATACCGACCGCCGTCGCGCCGAGGGCGAGGGCCTTGACGATGTCGGCGCCGCTGCGGACACCGGAGTCGAAGAGGACGGGCAGCTCGCCGGCGGCCTCGACGACGGCGGGAAGGACGTCGAGGGCGGGGAGGCCGCCGTTGGCCTGCCTGCCGCCGTGGTTGGAGCAGTAGATGCCGTCCACTCCCGCGTCGCGGGCCCGGCGCGCGTCCTCGGGGTGGCAGATGCCCTTCACGATCAGGGGCAGGTCGGTCAGCGAGCGCAGCCAGTCCAGGTCGTCCCAGGTGAGCGGGTTGCCGAAGACCTGGGTCCAGTGGAGGATCGCGGCCTGCGGATCCTCCTCGGGCGGTCGTCCGAGCGCGGCCCTGAAGGCCGGGTCGCTCGTGTAGTTGGCGAGGCAATGTCCCCGCAGCTGGGGGAAGTTGGCGGTCGCGAGGTCCCTCGGGCGCCAGCCGGTGATCCAGGTGTCGAGGGTGACGACGATGCCCCGGTACCCGGCCCGCTCGGCACGGTGGACGAGGCTCTCGGCGATGTTCCGGTCGGTCGGGGTGTAGAGCTGGAAGAAGCTGGGGGTGTCGCCGAGTTCGGCGGCCACGTCCTCCAGCGGGTCGACGGACAGGGTGGAGGCGACCATCGGGACTCCGGTACGGGCGGCGGCGCGGGCCGTGGCCAGGTCGCCGTGTCCGTCCTGGGCGCACAGGCCGATGACACCGATCGGGGCGAGGAACACCGGCGACGGGAGTGTCGTGCCGAACAGCTCGACGGTCAGGTCGCGCCTGGCGGCACCGACGAACATGCGCGGGATCAGGCCCCAGCGGGTGAAGGCGGCGACGTTGGCCCGCTGGGTGTGCTCGTCGCCGGCGCCCCCGGCGACGTAGGACCAGACGGACGGCGGCAGCGCGGCCCGGGCCCGCTCCGCCAGCTCGGCGAACTCCATGGGGAAAGAGGGCAGGACACCGCCCAGCCCGTTCAGGTAGATCTCGTTCTGGTAGTCGGCGAACGCCATGCGGTCACCCTTTCGCTCAGGTCAAGCGGCTCGCATCGCGGCTCGCGGCTCAGGCGATTCGCGGCTCGGACAGGTCGCGGCTCAGACAGCCCGTGGCCGGGCGTGCAGGAGGAGGTGATCGGCGAGCAGTTCCAGAGCGGCCTGGCTGTCGGCGGTGTTGCGGTCGACGAGCCAGGTCATGTTGAGGCCGTCGATCGTCGAGTGGACGTACCGTGCGAGCACCGGCACGGGTCGGGTCCACTCGATCGCGGCGTTGTCCGCGGCGAGTTCGAGCAGGCCCACGAAGGCGCGCAGGAAGATCTCGTACTGCTTGCCGGCGACATCCTCGAAGCCGGGGTTGCGCAGCGCGTACTGGGTGAGTTCGTAACTGATCTGGTGCTCGCCGGGGTTGGCCTCGAATCCCTTCCAGAACGCGTGCAGGCTGTCGAGGACGCTGTCACGGATGTCCTTGTGCGGGGCGAACAGGCCGCGGACCTCGGCGACGTACCGCTCGGTGAGGGTCTCGGTGACGAGTTCGAGCAGTTGCGCCCTGGACTCGAAGCAGTAGTGGAAGGCCCCGAGGGTCATGTCCGCCTCGGTGACCACCGCGCGGGTGGTGGCCTTGGCCACGCCGTCGCGCGCCATGACCCGGATCGCCGCCTCAAGGAGCTCGGCCCTCCGGTCGCTCGCCGCCATGCGGGGCACGCGCTCTCCTCTCCGCACCGGTCTCACCTGTGGATTCGTCCGTTAAGGATAACCAGTCGGCCAGAGAAGTAAGTCAGTTGTCCAGGACGCTTGACTTACTTCTCTGCTTTGGGCCACCGTAGCGTGAACCGAACGTCGGCAAGAGCAGCCTCAGGAGGCAGGGGTGCGACCGAGAGCCACAGTTGTCCTGGACGGATTCGGAGTCCTGGAGTCATTGCGCTGGCACGACGACGCCCTGTGGTTCTGCGACCTCGCCCACGGGACGGTGCACCGCTGGGACACCCGGGGCGAGCCGGAGACGGTGGCGGAGGTCCCGGGCCGGGCCGGTGGTCTGGGCTGGCTGCCCGACGGGCGGATGCTGGTCGTCTCGATGGACGGCCACTGTGTGTACCGGCGGGAGCCGAACGGCAGCCTGGTCGTCCACGCCGACCTCAAGGACATCGCAGGGGGTCCCGTCAACGACATGTTCGTCGACCGGCTGGGCCGCGCCTACGTGGGCAATTTCGGCTTCGACTACCACGGCTTCGTCCGCCGACAGCCCAACTCGATGCTCTACGTACCGCCTGGACCGCCCCGAACCCCCCTCGCCTGCTTCTCCCCCGAGGGCGAACTGCTGGGCCTGAGCGAACCGTTGGCGTTCCCGAACGGCCTGTTCCTGCTCGACGACGAGTCCACGCTACTGGTCGCAGAGACCCTGGCGATGCGCCTCAGCGCACTCCCCGTACTGCCCGACGGGCGCCTCGGACCTCCCCGGCCCTGGGCGCCGCTGATCCCGTCCGCCCTGTGGCGGGCCCTCAACCACCCCGGGCTGCTGGGCCGCGTCACCCGGCGCGTCTCCGCCCTCCTCGACCTCCCGGCGATCGCCGACCGCTCCGCCAGTCCCATCGCCCCGGACGGCATCGCACCGGGGCGTGACGGCACCGCGTGGGTCGCCAACGCGCTGCGCGGCGAGTGTGTCCGGGTCGGCCCCGGCGGCGCGGTCCTGGACCGCGTCTCCACCAGCCAGCGCACTCTGAGCTGCCTGGTCGCCGGGCCAGACGGCAACACCCTGTACGCGGCCACCACACCGACCGACGACCCGGTGGAGGCGGCCCGGCTGGGTGGATCGCGGCTGGAGGCGTACGTCCTGCCATCCTGAGCGTGCCCTTCGTCAACTCGGCCTATTTTACCGGGAGTTACCATGCACGGACAGCGAACGGACGGCGCCCCTCCCCCGACCACGGGCGCCCGTCACGGGAGACCTCAGTGAGTGTCGTCCTGATCACCGGCGCCGCGAGCGGCATCGGTGCGGCGACCGCGCGCGAGGCGGTACGCCGGGGCCACCACGTCGCCCTCGCCGACATCGACCTGCCCGGCGCGACCCGGATCGCCGATCAACTGGGCTCCGCCGCCCGGGCGTTCGAGCTGGACATCCGCGACGAGGCCGCGTGGGAGCTGGCGTTGGACGCTGTGGCGGACCAACTCGGCCCGGTCGACGTGCTCGTCAACAACGCGGGGATCATCCACACCGGGTACGCACGCCAGTTGTCGCCGGCCGAGCATAGGCACATGGTGGAGGTGAACCTGCTCGGTCCGATCAACGGCATGATGGCTGCCCTGTCCCGGATGCGGGCCCGGGGCCACGGGCACATCATCACCATCTGCAGCATGAGCTCGTTCCTGCCGCTGCCCGGCTACACCACCTACGGCGCCACCAAGCACGGGCTGCGCGCCTTCCACCACAGCGTGGCCATCGAGGAACGCGAAGGCCCCGTGACCTTCAGCATCATCCATCCGCCCGGCACCCTGACTCCCATGCTGGAGCAGGAGATGGCCGATCCCAGCGCGGTGATCACCTTCGCCGAGAAGCCCCTCACTCCCGAGAAGGTCGCCTCGGTGATCGTCGACGCCATCGTGCGTAAGCCGGTCGAAATCGTCCACCCCGCCATCGGCGGACGCGTACAGCGGGTCGCCGGTGTGTTCCCCCGGCTGATGCGCTTCGTGATCCCCAAGGTGGCAGCCATGGCCAAGCGCCGCAGCACGGGACTCGTCCCGGCGCCGACGGCGGTACCCGAACAAGGAGACAGCAACCGATGAGCGTCAACACCACCACACCCAGAGCCACTTCGGCCCCCGCGACCGAAAGTCACTTCGACAGCCTGCGGGCGGCCACCGCCGGCCTCGAACCCCCCTTCGGCGTCATCGACCTGGACGCCTTCGACGCCAACGCCCGCGACCTGGAACGCCGTGCGGGCGGCAAGCCGATCCGGCTGGCCAGCAAGTCACTGCGCTCCCGCGCCCTCATCCGGCGAGCCCTGGACCGCCCGGGATTCGACGGCATCCTCGGCTTCACCCTGCCCGAAGCCCTGTGGCTGGCCGAGGAGTTCGACGACATCGTCGTCGGCTACCCCACCGCCGACCGCACGGCGCTGCGCCGACTGGCCGCCGACGAGCGGCTCGCCTCCCGCATCACCCTGATGGTGGACTGCGTCGAGCACCTCGACCTGATCGACGCCGCCACCGGGCCCCGCCGGACCCGTATCCAGGTCTGCCTGGAACTGGACGCGGCTCTGCGCCTCGCGGGCGGCCGGCTCCACCTGGGGCCGCGCCGGTCCCCGGTGCACACCCCGCAGGAGGCGGAGACGTTCGCGCGCGAGATCGTGTCCCGTCCGGGCTTCGAGCTGACGGGCATCATGGGGTACGAGGGTCAGGTCGCCGGCATGGGCGACAACCAGCCCGGCAACGCCATCAAGCGGGCCGTGGTGCGGGCGATGCAGCGTTCCTCCGTCGAGGAGCTGAGCCACCGCCGGGAAGCCGCGGTCGCGGCCGTACGGGCCGTGACACCGCTGCGGTTCGTCAACGGCGGCGGCACGGGCAGCCTGGAGACCACGACACGCGAGGACTCCGTCACCGAACTCGCGGCGGGCTCCGGCCTGTACGGTCCGGGGCTGTTCGACTTCTACCGCGCCTTCCGGCCCGTCCCGGCCGCGTACTTCGTGCTGCCCGTCGTACGCCGTCCCTCGCCGTCGGTCGCGACGCTCCTGGGCGGCGGCTGGGTGGCGTCCGGACCGCTCGGCAAGGACCGGCTGCCCACGCTGGCCTGGCCTCTGGGGCTGCGTGTCACCGCCACCGAGTCCTTCGGGGAGGTGCAGACCCCTCTGGTGGGCAAGGCCGCGAGCGTGCTGAACATCGGGGACCGGGTGTGGCTGCGGCACGCCAAGGCCGGTGAACTGTGCGAGCGCATCGGCGACTTGCACCTGGTCAGCGGCGGCGCGGTGGTCTACACCGTGCCCACCTTCCGCGGTGAGGGCCACCACTTCCTGTGACCGCCACAGCCACGACCGCCATCACCGGCCGGACCGTCCTGATCGTCGGCGCCTCCTCCGGCATCGGGGCCGCGGTGGCCCGGCGGCTCGCCCCGGCGGGCAACCGGCTCGTCCTCACGGCCCGGCGCGCCCCCGAACTGGCCGCCGTGGCCCAGGAGGTACGGGCCGCGGGCAGCGCCTGCCTCGACATCGCCGCCGACGCCCTGGACCCGGAGGCGGCGGCCGGAGTCGTGGCGGCGGCCGTCGCGGAGTTCGGCACGATCGACATCGCGCTGCTCAACGCCGGTCAGGGACCGGACATGGCCATGGACCGGGTGAGCACGGCGGACGTCTCCCGGATCATGGCGTTGAACTACGACGTCGTCGTCAACTATCTGATCCCGCTGATCCGGCAGTTGAGCGAGCAGCGCGGCGGCGGGCTGATCGCCCACACCAACTCCCTGGCGGGGCTGATGGGCATCCCCCGCCAGGGCCCGTACTCGGCGGCGAAGGCGGCCGTCCGTACCCTCATCGACGCCGCGCGCGTCGAACTGGCGCCCAGGGGCATCCGGTTCACCTCGATCCACCCGGGCTTCGTGGGTACGGACCGGGTCGACGCGGACGGCCTGCCCAAGCCCTTCCAGGTCACTCAGGAGCGCGCGGCCCGGTACGTCGTACGCGCCCTGGAGCGGGAACCGGCGCAGGCCTGTTTCCCCTGGCGGACAACGGCGTTGGTGCGCGCGCTGCGTGCCCTGCCCGCGCCGGCCTCCGACCGGGTGCTGCGGCTGCTGGCCTCGCGGTAGCGGCCCTTGCGAGGACCGTCGGTCCGCTTACGCCGTGGTCAGTGGCAGCACGCCGAAAGCGTGCCGCTGCCAAAGGCGCCGGGAGGCATCCTCAAGGTAGGCGGCGACGGCAGGTTCGGCGTCGAAGACCTGGACGAGGCGCTGCTCGTTGTCGTACGCGGGCCAGCCCGGGTCGCCCGTGGCGGCGAAGGAGGTCCAGGAGGAACGGAAGCGGGCGGACAGCGCCTCGGTCTCGGGCGGCGGCGTGGGACCGACCAACATGCCGCCGAGCCCGCCGACGGTGTCGCCGTAGTTGCCGAAGGTCAGCGGCACGTCCAGGCCGTGACAGGCGCCCAGGGCTCCGCCGTTCACCGGGGCGGGCCAGGTCAGCTCGTACACATGGGCCCGGCCGCCGCCGGCCACCTGGGCCTGGGCCAGGTGCAGCGACGGCATGCGGAACAGCCAGTCGGACTGGACGAGTTCGAACAGGTACTCCGCCGAGGCGTCCGGGAACGCGGCACGATAGGCCTGCTCCGGCTCGGGTCCGGGTCCGAACGTGCGCAGCACCGCCGACGCCATCTCCTCGTCCACGCGGCCGAACAGCCCGCCGAACATGAGGAAGAGGCGGTACTCGTCCCGGGTGTGTCCGACGATCAGGTCCACGTCCCGCGCGGCGCCGCCCGCCAGCGCCTCCCACGGGGCGGTGGGCAGGACGTCTCCGTCGACGACGGGCGAGAACGGGGTGGGCGTGAGGGCGACCGCACCCCACCTCGGCACGTACTCGCGCATCCGGGGTGCGAGCGCGGCCCCCGCCTCGGGCAGCTTGCGGGGATCCACGCCGGACAGGTCGGCGACCGTCGGACGCAGCCCGAGCTCCCCGGCCAGCGCCTCGGCGATGTCCCCGGCCAGCGCGTCCGAGAAGTACGTGCCGGGCACACTCTGCGCGATCGCCCGCCGGAACAGTCCGCGCGCCCTCGGCATGGCCAGCAGTGCGGCGATCGACCCGGCGCCCGCCGACTCCCCGAAAACGGTGACCTGGTCGGGGTCGCCGCCGAACCCGGTGACGTTCTCGCGCACCCACTCCAGGGCGGCGACCTGGTCGAGCAGCCCGCGGTTGGCCGGGGCGCCCTCGATCCGGGCGAACCCCTCGATGCCGACCCGGTAGTTGAGGGTGACCACGACGATGTCTCCGTCGCGGGAGAGACGGCCACCGTCGTAGTTCGGGTCGTCGGCGGAGCCCAGCTTGTAGGCACCGCCGTAGATCCACACCATCACCGGTCGACGTGCCCCCGGATCCGCGTCAGGCGTCCAGACGTTGACGGTCAGCCAGTCGTCGCCGACGAGCGAGGCGTCGGGACCCATCACCTCCTGAGGAGGAGGCGGCCCGAACGCGAAGGCCTCCCGCACCCCGTCCCAGCGGTCCGCCGGCCGCGGCGCCGCGAACCGCAGTTCCCCGACCGGCGGCTGCGCGAACGGAATCCCGCGGAACACAGCGAGGCTGCCCTCCTGGCGCCCCCGGACCGCGCCTGCGGCCGTCCTGACCTCGGGAAACTCGCCTGTACTCATCGTCGACTCCTCAGGAAACGCCTGCCGATGGCGGTCCACGACACGGTATCCGAGGCGAACTAGCTTTCACCAGGCGAACCGGAGTGCGGAGGTGCGTGTCGCCACGTCGGCGTGAGGGGGCCCGAGGGCACTGCTCCCGTGCGTACAAGCTTGGTCCCGGACTAGGTTGTGCGCCATGAGCAACCTTGACCGCGCGCCCGTACCCAGCGTCTGTGGCGGCCGCGGATTCGTCGTCGCCGAACCCGTGCGCGAGCTGCTGAGTCCCCGGCACGTCAAGCTCGGGGAGGGCACCGAGGTACGTCGGCTGCTGCCGAACCTCGGCCGGCGCATGATCGGCGCGTGGGCCTTCGTCGACCACTACGGGCCGGACGACATCGCCGACGAGCCCGGCATGCAGGTGCCGCCGCATCCGCACATGGGCCTCCAGACGGTGAGCTGGCTGCACGAGGGCGAGGTGCTGCACCGCGACTCGACCGGCAGCCTCCAGACGATCCGCCCGCGCGAACTGGGCCTCATGACCTCCGGCCGGGCGATCAGCCACTCCGAGGAGAGCCCCGCGTCCCACGCGCGGTTCCTGCACGGGGCGCAGCTGTGGGTCGCCCTGCCGGACGGCCACCGCCACACGGACCCGCACTTCGAACACCACACCGGCCTGCCCATGGTCACGGCACCCGGCGTGACGGCGACCGTGATCCTGGGCGACCTCGACGGCTCGACCTCGCCCGGCACGACGTACACCCCCATCGTCGGCGCCGACCTGACGCTCACCGCCGACGCCGACGTACGCCTCCCGCTCGTACCCGACTTCGAGTACGGGGTGCTGGCGATGTCCGGGGAGGTGCACGTCGACGGGGTGCCGGTGCTGCCGGGCTCGATGCTCTACCTCGGCTGCGGTCGCACCGAACTCCCGTTGCGCGCCGCGTCCGACGCGAGCGTGATGCTCCTGGGCGGTGAGCCGTTCGAGGAGGAGCTGATCATGTGGTGGAACTTCGTCGGGCGTACTCAGGAGGAGATCGTGCAGGCGCGCGAGGACTGGGCGAAGGGAACCCGGTTCGGCGAGGTGAAGGGTTACGACGGAGACCCGCTCCGTGCGCCGACCCTCCCCGAGGCTCCGCTGAAGCCGCGCGGAAGGGTGCGCTGAACAGGGAACTCCGAGCCGCCGGTCCCGGGCGCTCGGGACCGGCTCCCCCTCGCCTCTGGGACGATCTTCGCGCCCAGGAACCGATCAGGTCGGACGTGCCCGCGGAGAGCGGTCATGGAAGGAGTTCGCGTTGTCACTGACGGACAAGGCCATCGCGCAGATCCGTGAGCTGATCCGCACCGGCGCCCTGCCCCCGGGATCGAAGCTCCCGCCGGAACCGGAACTGGCCGCCCAGCTCGGCCTGTCCCGCAACCTCGCCCGCGAGGCGGTCAAGGCCCTCGCCGTCGCGCGGATCCTGGAGGTCCGGCGAGGCGACGGCACGTATGTGACCAGTCTGCAGCCGAAGTTGCTCTTCGAGGGCCTCGGCGGGGCGGTGGAACTGCTCCAGGGGGACTCGGCCGCCCTGCAGGACCTCATGGAGGTACGACGGCTCCTCGAACCGATGGCCACCGCGCTGGCCGCCACCAGGATCTCCGACGAACAGCTCGCCGAGGTCAAGAGTCACCTCGACGCCATGCGTGAGGCCCGGGACGACGTCGAGCAGCTCAACGCCCATGACGCGGCCTTTCACCGCGCCGTCGTCTCGGCGACGGGCAACGACACGCTGCTCACTCTCCTGGAGGCCATCTCCGGCCGTACGCTGCGCGCCCGCATCTGGCGTGGCCTGGTCGACGCCCGGGCCGCGGGCCGCACTCTTGCCGAGCACGAGGCGATCTACCGGGCACTGTCCACCCGGGACGCCTCCCTCAGCCAGGCCGCCGCCCTGCTGCATGTGAGCAGTACCGAGCAGGGGCTGAGAGAACACCTGCGCTCCGCCGACCCCCTCACCTACCGAACGCCGACGACAGCCGCCACCGGCACCGGCACCGGCACCTGATCGTCACGGCCCGCCACCGCTACCGGGCTTAGCGGAAATTTAGTAGCCATGTACATAGTAGCCATGTACTGTATTTGCCATGAGTCCGACATCCGAGGAAGCGACCCCCGGCTACCTGGTGTGGCGTCTGTCGACGAAGTGGCGCGTGGCAGTCGACCGGGCGGTCGCCCCCCTGGGGCTGACCCACGCGCAGTACGCACTGGTCGCATCGCTGCATGGCATGCGGCGCGCCGGTCTGCGTCCCAGCCAGCGGCAGCTCGCCGACCACACCGGCCTCGAACCGCTCTACGTGTCGAAGCTCGCCCGCGCCCTGGAGACCGCCGGCCTGCTCGAACGCACCCGGGACCCGCAGGACCCCCGCGCGGTGCGGCTGGCCCTCACCGAGGAGGGCAGCGAGGTCACCCGACACTCGATCAAGGTCGTACAGGGACTGCTTCAGCAGTTGCTGGAGCCCCTCGGCGGCCTGGACAGCGAGCGCGCCCGGGACTTCACCCGCGAACTGGCACTACTGCTCGACACCCCTCTCCACGCCGACCCCGAGAAGGAGGCAGTCATGACCTCACCCACCGCGTCCACCGCAGTCCCCGCTTCCGCCCCGCCCGCCCTGAATCCCCGCGTCATAGCCCTCGCCCACTACGCCGGGCGGGCGGTCCTCGAAAACGTACTGGCCCGGCACGGCGCCACCTTCCAGCAGTCGGTGACGCTCAGACTCGTCGCCGTCGCGGACGGACCCGTCGACCGCGAGTGGCTGGTCGGCGAGGTCGTCGGCGCGCTGAAGACCGATGCGGCAGCCGTGCGCGCGGTCGTCGCGGAACTCGTCGAAAGCCGGCTGCTGGCGGCCGAGTCCACGACCTTCCTCACCATCACGGACGCGGGACGCGAGCTGTACCGCACCACCGGCAACGAGACCGCCCCGATCTCCGCGCGGATCTACGCCGGTATCCCGGACGGCGATCTGGCCACCGCAGGCCGGGTGCTGTCACTGATCAACGAACGGGCGAACGCCGAGCTGGCCGCCATGGCCGGACCAGGGGCGGAATGAACAACCGCCCGGGCCGGTTACCGCCTCCGAAGGAGGCACGAGTGGAGACCATGACGTACACGTACTACGACCACGGAACCGCCGCGGAGCGCTGGGAGCGGGCGGGACTGTTCTTCGACGCCAAGGACTACGCCGGCGCGGCGCGTGTTCTGGACGGGTTGGTCAAGGAGGTGCCGGAGCAGACCGCACCCCGGCTGCTGCTGGCCCGCGCCTACTACCACTCGGCCCAACTGCAGCGCGCTGAGGCCGAGTTGCGCGTCCTCGTCGACCGCGACCCGGTGGAGCAGTACGCCCGGCTGATGCTCGGGCGCACGCTCCAGCGCCAGGGCCGCCATGAGGAGGCCGCACCGCACATGAAGCTCGCCTCGGCTCTCGCAGGCGACTTCGAGTAGATCTCCGTACGACGGACGAGACGGCCCGGCTCCCCAGCTCAGGAGGGGAGCCGGGCCGTCTCTCGTATCTACTTCGCGCCGACCCGCTCCCCGCGTGTGCGCCCGCCCCGCCGGTGGTCGATCTCGCCCAGGATCACGTCGACGGCGATGAAGGCGGCCAGCGGAATACCGAGCAGCGGAACGAAGTAGCCCACGACGGCCACGCCCGCCAGCAGCGCCACGAGGAGCAGCGGGGGCACCTGCTGCCAGGCGCCGCGCGGGATCGGGCGGCCGAAGGCGGAGGCCCGGCCGCGAAGCCACCACATGCGGTATCCCCACAGGATGAGCAGGACGAGCGAGAGGGCGAGGGCCATCAGCGCGAGCTGGTTGACGATCCCGAACAGGACCCCGGTGTGCGCGTCGATGCCCCAGCGGGTCAGCTTCGCGAGGACCGGGTAGTCGGCGAACCGGAGGACGTCGAGGACCTCGCCGGTCGACGGGTCCACGGCGACCGCGTCCTGCTTGGTGGGCCAGCTGCGCTGGACCTGCTTCACGACGTACGCGGAGGACTCGTCCGCCGGCGGGACGATCTCGACGGGGTCGCCCAGGCCCTCGGCGCGGGCCGCGGCCAGCACCTTGTCGAGGCCGACGCCGTGCTCGCCGGTGCTCCCGGCACCGGCCGCCGCGCCATGGCCCGTGTGTTCGCCGCCCGCCGCCGCCGAGACGGACGGGGTGGACTGGCCGAGGGAGGTGCGCAGGACGTCGATGTTGGCGCCCGCGTACGTCGACCAGGTCAGGCCGGTGGCGGAGAGGAAGATGAAGCCGGCCGAGGCCCAGACGCCGACGGTGCCGTGCAGACCGAGGGTGCGGCGCCGTCCGCTGGTGCCGCGCACCTTGCGCTGGGTACGACGGCGGGCGAACCACAGCACCAGGCCGCCGCCCGCGATCACCCACAGCCAGCTCGCGGCGAGTTCGCTGTAGAGGCGGCCGTTCTCACCGAGGTGCAGATTGCGGTGGAACTCACTGAGCCAGGTACGCAGAGGCAGCGCGCCCGTCGAACCGTACTGCTCGAGCGCGCCCTTCACCTTCGCGGTGTACGGGTCGACGAACACGGCGAGCGTGTGGTCGGCACCGACCCCGGCCACACCGGACAGCATGACCCTCGTCGTGGCGTCGTCCTCGGGCGAGGGACGTACGGCCGCGACGGTGCCCTCGGGATGGGCCTTGCGCGCCGCGGCCACCTGCTCGGAGATCGGCAGCTTGGTGTCGCCCACGGAGACGGTGAACTCGTCGGCGTAGACGATCTTCTCGGCCTGGAAGGAGGCCGCGTACAGACCACCGCTCAGGGCGGCGACCAGCAGGAACGGGGCGACGAGCAGGCCCGCGTAGAAGTGCAGCCGCAGGACGAGCGGGCGGAGCGTGGCGGCTGCGGACGGTTTCGCCGGGGTGGAGGATTTCGACGAGTCCGGTGCGTCCGGGGTTTCGTCCGTCGTGGTCGTGGGAGCGATGGACATCGGCGGGCTTCTCCGGTGGGCTGGGGAGGGTGAGCGGGGAAGACGGCTGTGGGGGTGCACGGCTGAAGGCGGTAGGAATGTGAGCGGTACGACTGTGGGGACGGTTCAGTAGTCGGACCGTCGGGCCGTCGAGTTCCCGGCCCGGCCAGTGGCGTACGTCACACAGGTGGGCGCCGGGTGTCGGAGACGCGTGGCATCCTGGCGCCATGGCAACTCCCCATGACCCGAGCACCCTTGCCGACCGGGTCGAACGACTCCTCGCTGTCGGCGGCCCGTTGCCGATCGTCGCCGCCGGCGATCCGGTGCTGCGCCGTGGCACCGTGCCCTTCGACAGGCAGCTCGGCCCGGAGCTGCTGGGCCGCTTCGTCGAGGCGCTGCGCGAGACCATGCACGCCGCACCGGGCGTCGGTCTGGCGGCGCCGCAGGTCGGGGTGGAGCTGCGGATCGCGGTCGTCGAGGACCCGGCGCCGGTGCCGGAGGAGGTGCGGCTGGTGCGCGGGCGCGTGCCGCTGCCGTTCCGGGTGCTGGTGAATCCGTCGTACGAAGCGGTCGGCGCCGACCGGGTCTCGTTCTTCGAGGGCTGTCTGAGCGTCCCGGGCTGGCAGGCGGTGGTGTCCCGGCCCGCGACGGTACGGCTCACGGGCCAGGACGAGTACGGGCATCCGGTGGACGAGGTGTTCACCGGCTGGCCGGCCCGGATCGTCCAGCACGAGACCGACCATCTGGACGGCACGCTCTATCTCGACCGCGCCGAACTGCGCTCGCTGTCCTCCGGCGCGGCCATGGCGGAGCGGTGGGCCCAGCCGACCCCGGCGCGAGCGGCCGAGGAGCTGGGTTTCCCCCTCTGACCGCTCATCTCCGCCGACCGCCGGTGCTGTTCCTGCTTTCTCCTACTTCCCGTCCCGGTAGGCCTCCAGCAGCCGCAGCCAGACCTCGCTGATCGTCGGGTACGACGGCACCGCGTGCCACAGCCGTCCCAGCGGCACCTCGCCGGCGACGGCGACGGTCGCCGAGTGGATCAGTTCGCCCACGCCGGGTCCGACGAAGGTCACGCCGAGCAGGGTCTCGCGGTCCAGGTCGACGACCATGCGGGCGCGGCCCCGGTAGCCGTCGGCGTACAGGCCGGCGCCCGCCACCGAGGAGAACTCCACGTCGACCGCGCGCACCCGGCGGCCCGTCTGCTCCGCCTCGGCGAGGGAGAGGCCGACGGACGCCGCCTCCGGGTCGGTGAAGACGACCTGCGGGACGGCGCCGTGGTCGGCGGTGGCCGAGTGGGCGCCCCAGGGGTCGGTCTCCAGGAGCGGTACGCCGGCCGCGCGGGCGGCGATGGCGGCGCCCGCGATCCGGGCCTGGTACTTGCCCTGATGGGTGAGGAGGGCGCGGTGGTTGACGTCGCCGACCGCGTACAGCCACTCGCTGCCGGTGACCCGGAGGCTGTCGTCGACCGACAGCCAGGAACCCGGCTCCAGGCCGACCGTGTCGAGGCCGATGTCGTCGGTGCGCGGGGCGCGTCCGGTGGCGAAGAGGATCTCGTCGGCCTCGATCCGGTCGCCAGTGTCCGTGACCGCCACGACGGTGCCGTTCTCCCTGGTCACCGACTGGACCGAGGTTCCCGTGCGGACGTCCGTGCCTGCCTCCGCCAGCGCCTCGGCGACCAGTTCGCCCGCGAACGGCTCCATGCGGGGCAGCAGGCCCTTGCCGCGCACCAGCAGGGTGACCCGTGAGCCGAGCGCCTGCCAGGCCGTGGCCATCTCCACCGCGACGACACCGCCGCCGACGACGATCAGGCTGCCGGGCACCGACTTGGCGCTGGTCGCCTCCCGGCTCGTCCAGGGCCCGACCTCGGCGAGGCCCGGCAGGTCGGGCAGTTGGGCGCCGGTGCCGGTGCACACGGCGACCGCGTGCCGGGCCGTCAGCGTCCGCGTCGAGCCGTCCTCGCCCGTCACGGTCACGGTGCGCGGGCCGGCCAGGCGTCCCTGGCCCCGGTAGAGGTCGGCGCCGATGCTCTCCAGCCAGCCGATCTGTCCGTCGTCCTGCCAGTTCGAGGTCTCGTAGTCGCGGTGGGCGAGGACCGCCTCGGCGTCCAGGGGGCCCTGGACGAGGTGGCTCAGGCCGGGCACCCGTCGGGCGTCGGCGCGGGCGATGACCGGGCGCAGGAGGGCCTTGCTGGGCATACAGGCCCAGTAGGAACACTCGCCGCCGACCAGTTCGCTCTCCACGATCGCGGTGGACAGGCCGGCCGCGCGGGTGCGGTCGGCGACGTTCTCCCCCACGGGCCCGGCACCGAGCACCACGACGTCGTACACGTTGGTTTCCGTTTCCGTCATGGGGTCAGTCTGGTAGGTGGCGTGGCCCGTGGCCACACGGGTACGGGCGCGGAATACGCGGTGGCCGGGCCGTGTTGTGCGAGCGCACCGGCAACGACCCGACAGCAGGAAGAAGAGGAATCAGGTCATGAGCAGCACCGTGGAGCTCACCAAGGAGAACTTCGACCAGACGGTCACAGAGAACGAGTTCGTGCTGCTCGACTTCTGGGCGTCCTGGTGCGGGCCGTGCCGTCAGTTCGCCCCGGTGTACGAGAAGGCCGCCGAGGACAACCCGGATCTGGTGTTCGGCAAGATCGACACGGAGGCGCAGCCGGAGCTGGCGCAGGCCTTCGGTATCCAGTCGATCCCGACGCTGATGATCGTCCGGGACCAGGTCGCGGTGTTCGCGCAGCCGGGTGCCCTGCCCGAGGCCGCCCTGACGGACGTCATCGGGCAGGCCCGGAAGCTGGACATGGACGAGGTCCGCAAGTCGGTCGCCGAGCAGCAGGCCCAGCAGGGCGAGTAAGCCCCGCCGGGCCCGGCATCAGGGCCCGGGGCCAACTCCTAGAAGGGGTACGGCGCCACGTCTCCCCGCACCGTCGTCCAGCGGACGTCGGTGAAGGCCTCCAGGTTGGACTCGCCGCCGAACCGGGCGCCGGTGCCTGAGGCGGCGACCCCGCCGAAGGGGGCCACGGCCTCGTCGTTGACCGTCTGGTCGTTGATGTGGACGATCCCGGTCGGGATGCGTTCGGCGAGGTCGAGGCCGCGTGAGGTGTCGCGGGTGACGATGCCGAGGGAGAGCCCGTAGGGGCCGGCCGAGGCGAGGGCGGCGGCCTCGTCGAGGGTGGTGAAGGGGCGTACGGGCGCGACCGGGCCGAAGACCTCCTCCGCGTAGGCCGGGGTCCGGTCGTCGACGTCGGCGAGGACCGTCGGCCGGTAGAAGAGGTCCTCGTGCGTGCCGCCCGCCGCGAGCTTGGCGCCGCTCGCCGTGCTGGCCTCCACCAGGCCGTGGATCTTGGCGAGTTGGGAGCCGTCGATGATCGGGCCGAGGTGGACCTGCGCGCGGTGCGGGTCGCCGACGGCGAGGGAGTCGGCCTTGGCGGCGAGCCGCTCGACGTACTCCCCGTACAACGACTGGTGGACGAGGTGGCGGCCGGTCGTCATGCAGATCTGGCCCTGGTGGAAGAAGGAGCCCCAGGCGGCGGTGGAGATCACCGCGTCGAGGTCGGCGTCCTCCAGGACGATCATCGCGGAGTTGCCGCCGAGTTCGAGGTGGGCGCGCTTCAGGTGGCGTCCGGCCGCCTCGCCGACCGCCCGGCCCGCCGCCGTGGAGCCAGTGAAGGAGATGACGGGCACCAGCGGGTCGGCGACCAGTGCCTGGCCGGCGTCCGGGCCGCCCGGCAGGACGTGCAGCAGGTCCTCGGGCAGGCCCGCCTCGGCGAAGACCGCGGCCAGGGAGAGCCCGCCGCAGACCGCCGTGCGCGGGTCCGGCTTCAGGACGACCGCGTTGCCGAGCGCGAGAGCCGGCGCGACGGAGCGGATGGAGAGGATCAGCGGGGCGTTGAACGGCGAGATGACGCCGACCACCCCGACGGGCACCCGCCGTGTGTAGGACAGCCGGGGCGCCTCCGAGGACAGCACCTGCCCGACCGGGCGGGAGGCGAGGGCGGCGGCCTCGTAGCACTCCTGGGCGGCGACGTGCAGTTCGAACTCGGCCTTGCCGGGTATCGAGCCGGACTCGCGGACGATCCAGTCGCGCAGCTCGTCGGTGTGCGCGGCGAACAGGTCGCCCGCCCTGCGGAGTACTCCGGCACGCACGAAGTGCGGGGTGCGTGCCCAGGCGGCCTGGGCGGTACGGGCGGCCTGCGCGGCCGGTCCGACGTCCTCGCCGGTGGCGAGCGTGACCGTGCCGAGCGCCTCGCCGGTGGCGGGCTCGGTGACGGCGTACTCGGGGCCCGACAGGGGACGGGCGGCATGGGACTGCCAGGTCTTGGGGTCGAGCAACGGCATTGCGGCTCTCCGTTTCGTCACCGGCGGGACGCGCGGAGCGAACGCGGGTCCCGTGTGGTTCGCGGCCGTTCGTCAGCCGCGGGGCGGGATGCGGTGATCCGGTGCGCGGCAGAGCAGCACGCGCCTCCGGTGGTCGACGGCATCCCCACTGGTTGAGCGTGCAACATCCTAGTCACGCCGTACGAGAACCGCGCCGCAGAAGTCGCCGCGCGCGGAAGACGGTTCAGCTGGAGTCGCGGTGGACGAGCGTCGCTCCGTGGACGTGGTGGGTCTCGGCGTCGGCACCGGGGTTGCGCACGGCTCGGTCCACGAGTTCCGCGAGATCCCGGCCGGCCGGGAGTTCGATGTGCACCGTGCTCAGTCTGGGCCGCAGCAGCCGGCCGAGGACCAGGTCGTCGGCGCCGACCAGCGCCGTGTCGTCCGGGACGGTGACGCCCGCGTCCTGCAGGGCCCGCATCAGCAGCATCGCGTACTCGTCGTTGAACGCGAAGACGCCGTCCAGGCCGAGTTCGGGCCAGCGGGCGGCCAGTCGGGCCGCGGACTCCTCCTCGTACGCCAGCGGCAGCACGGTCACCGAGGCGTCCGTGCCCTCCACCGCGCCGCGCACCCCGTCGAGGCGGGGCTTGGAGAAGACCTTCAGGCCGGGCTCCTCGGGCACGACGACGCCGATCCGGCGGCGGCCACGGGCGTACAGGTGCGCGCCCGCGACGCGGCCGACGCCTTCGTGGTCGACGAGCAGGCTGTGCGCGCCCTCGATGCGCTCGGAACCGAGCGTGACGACGGCCCGGGCGCCGGAGCGCTTGAGGACGGCCACGCCCTCGGGTCCGATCCCGCCGACGGGCACGAGGACGGCGGCGGGCCGCAGTTCGGCCCAGGCCCGGGCGGCCTCGTCGCCGCGCAGGCCGACGGAGGCGTACTGGACGACGGTGTAGTCGAGGCGGCTGAGCGCCCACTGGAGGTCGTTGATGAACTGGCTGTAGAGCGGGCCGATCGGCATGCTCGGCGCGGGCATCAGGACCATGCGGCTGTGCCCGGCCCGCAGACTGCGGGCCGCCGCGTGCGGAACGTACCCGAGTTCCTTCGCGGCCTCGTGGACCCGACGGCGGGTGGGTTCGCTGATCCGGACGGCACTGGTGTTGTTGAGGACGTAGGAGACGGTTGCGCGCGAGACGCCGGCCAGGCGTGCCACATCCGCGCTCGTGGGCACGGAGCGCGGCTGGGGCGTCGCCGGGGCGGCCGAATTCGGTATCTGCACCATGACGTATGGCATCTTTGCAGAAGCTCGGGGCACAGTTTTGACCGGGGGAACTTCGCAATCGACCCGATAGCAAAGGCAGTTGACGAAAGCGCTTCAGGAAAGCGCTTTACTGAAACGCTTTAATAAGATCATTCCCAGCAGCCCGAAGCCTGTTGTACGACCACTTCACGACCACACTCCGCACCACCGCGCAGTGAACGCGCTTTCCGGACACGCGGGGTCAAGTCACGGACAGGTGCGACCGGTTGGCCGATCCCGCACACCGGAGTGCGACCGGCGCAGTTGGCCGAAACTCGCCCTCAACGCGAAGGCGTACCGCCCGCGATCCGGTCGACGAGGTCGATCCAGCCCGCCTCCAGCCGCTCCGGCGCCATCCCGCACTGCTTGGTCAGGTGATGGATGAGGGCCGGATCCAGGTATCCCATCAGCGTTTTCGCGAGGAGTTCGCAGTCGGCACCCGGGATCGCCTGACGGAGCAGCATGGTGACGTGGGCGGACAGCACCATGCGCGGTGCGGAAGCGAAGCGGCGGCCCGGTTCGCCCTCTGCGGCGAGTTGCAGTTCCAGTTCGTCGACGGCCCGGCGCAGCACCGCGACACCGAACGCGCGCAGCCGCTCCACGGGCGGCGCCCCGGGGCCGAGCGGCGGCGGACCGGCCAGGAAGGCGGCCTGGAGTTTCCGCTCCGAGTGGTCGAGCAGGGCCATCAGCAGACCGGTGCGGTCCCCGAAGCGCCGGAACACGGTCCCCTTGCCCACCTGCGCCGCGGCGGCCACCGCCTCCATCGTCACGCCCGCCGCGCCGAACTGCTCCACCAGGCGTGCGGCGGCCTCCAGCAGGCGGGCGCGGTTGCGTGCGGCGTCGGCGCGCAGGCACGGCTCGTCGGCTCTGGCCTCGGTCCCGGCATCGGCGCCGACACCGGGACCCAGTTCCAGCAGCAGGGGCTCACCGGCCCCCCACGAGGGCTTCGGGAAGGGCGGCAGGGAGTCGGACATGAAGACAGCGTAACGCCTCGGAAGAAAACTGGACCGCGGTCCGTTTCACTGGTAGAACTGCAAACGGACTTCGGTCCGGATCGTGACGACAACGTTTCAGCCCCTGTGGAGTCCTTATGTCTGTTCGCATACTCGCCCTCGTCGGCAGCCTTCGTGCCGGTTCCACCAACCGCCAGCTCGCCGAGGCTGCCGTGAAGCTCGCCCCCGAAGGCGCCGAGGTCGTGCTGTTCGAAGGCCTCGCGGACGTCCCGTTCTACAACGAGGACATCGACGTGGAGGGCAGCCTGCCGGCCTCCGTCGTCGCACTGCGCGAGGCCGCCAACTCGGCCGACGCGCTGCTGCTCTTCTCGCCCGAGTACAACGGCACGATTCCGGCCGTCCTGAAGAACGCCATCGACTGGCTGTCCCGCCCGTACGGTGCCGGCGCCCTCACCGACAAGCCGCTCGCCGTGGTCGGCACCGCGTACGGCCAGTTCGGCGGCGTCTGGGCGCAGGACGAGGCGCGCAAGGCCGCGGGCATCGCCGGCGCCAAGGTTCTCGACGTCAAGCTCGCCATCCCCGGCTCGCTGGTCCGTTTCGCCGAGACGCACCCCTCCGACGACGCCGAGGTCGCCGCTCAGCTGATTGAGGTCATCGGCCTGGTCCACGCCGAGGCCACGTCCGCCGCCGCCTGATCGGCGTACACATGACGGAGGGCCGGAGCCGCACAGGTTCCGGCCCTCCGTCATGTCCGCCCGGCCGCCCCGGCCTCAGCCCAGCTCGGCCGCGCGCCGCGCCGCCGGGGCCACGAACCGCTCGATCCAGGCGGCCGGTTCGCCCGTGCGCGGTCCCAGCATGACCGTCTCGATGCCGAACTTGGCGTAGCCCTCGATGTCCCGGACGAAGGCGTCGACGTCGTTCTCCTCGGGCGCGTCGCCCATGTAGAGAAGCGTCCTGGTGATGTCGTCGTACGGGCGTCCCACGCTGTCGCAGTGGCCGCGCAGGACGTCGAGCTTGTGCCCGACCTCCTCCGGGGTGCTCGCGAACAGGTTGCAGGCGTCCGCGTACTGGGCGACCAGGCGCAGGGTCTTGCGCTCTCCCCCGCCGCCGATCATGATCTCCGGACGCGGTGAGCTGACGGGCGCCGGGACGCAGAGGGTCTCGGCGAGCCGGTAGTGCGTGCCCTCGAAGGGCCCGTTGGCGTCCGGGTCCCACATCTGGAGACAGATCCGCAGAGTCTCCTCCAGCCGCTCGAACCGCTCGGCCGTCGCCGGGTACGGCACCCCGAGCCCCTCGTGCTCCCGGTCGTACCAGGCCGCCCCGATGCCGAGACCGGCCCGGCCGCCGGAGAGCACGTCGAGGGTGGTGGCGATCTTGGCGAGCAGTCCGGGGTGGCGGTACGTCACGCCGGTCACCAGCGCGCCGAGGCGGACCGTGGAGGTGTGGGCGGCGAGGAAGCCGAGGGTTGTGTAGGCCTCCAGCATGGGATCCTCGGCGCCGCCGTTGAACTCCATCTGGAAGTAGTGGTCCATGACCGTGAGCCGGTGGACGCCCGCCGCCTCAGCCGCGGCACCGGCCGCCGCCAGCTCGGAGCCGAGCGCGGGGCCGCCGCCGGGATGGTTGAACCGATTGATGTGCACGCCGAGCCGCATGTCCGTCTCCGTTCGCCTGCATCCAGCGGTGTTCCGGGTACGAAGCTAGTTCTTGGAGCGCACACGAAGTCAAGCGTGAGGCTGGGCCGCCTCGGCCTCCTCCTGCTTCTTCGACGCCCGCAGGCTCGTCACGGTCGTGACGGCCAGTACGAGGACGATGAAGCCCAGCGAGAAGGGGATGGAGATCTCCGGCACGTGGACGCCGGACTCGTGCAGCGCGTGGAGCACGAGTTTCACCCCGATGAAGCCGAGGATGATCGACAGGCCGTAGCTGAGGTGCACCAGTTTCTTCAGCAGGCCGCCGATGAGGAAGTACAGCTGGCGCAGGCCCATCAGGGCGAAGGCGTTGGCGGTGAAGACGATGTACGGGTCCTGGGTCAGCCCGTAGATGGCGGGGATGGAGTCGAGCGCGAACAGCACGTCCGTGGAGCCGATCGCGAGCATGACGACCATCATCGGCGTCATGATCCGCTTGCCGTTCTCCACGATGAACAGCTTGGTGCCGTGGTAGCGGTCCGCGACACCGAACCGCTTCTCGGCCATCTTGAGCAGCTTGTTCTCCTCGTACTCTTCGGCCCCCTCCTCGTGCGAGCCCTTCTTGGCGTCCTGGACCAGTTTCCAGGCGGTCCAGATGAGGAAGGCGCCGAAGATGTAGAACACCCACGAGAACGTGGAGATGATCGCCGCGCCCGCCGCGATGAACCCGGCGCGCAGTACGAGGGCGACCAGGACACCGACCATCAGTACCCGCTGCTGGTACTGCGAGGGCACCGCGAACTTGCCCATGATCAGGACGAAGACGAACAGGTTGTCGACGCTCAGCGACTTCTCGGTGATGTACCCGGCGAAGAACTCACCGGTGGGCTTGGAACCACCGTAGATCGCCAGCCCGAGCCCGAACAGACAGGCGAGGACGACCCACACCACGGTCCAGGTGCCGGCTTCTTTGAGGGACACGTCGTGGGGTTTGCGGCCGATGAAGAAGTCGACGGCGACGAGGACGCACAGGCCGACGACTGTCAGCGTCCAGACGGCGAATGAGACGTTCACAGGTACTCCAGAGGAAGGGGGGCAATGGCAGCGTTGTCATCACCACTGATCATTTCCACCCCAATACGGTGAACAACGATTCATCACCTGGCAAAATCCCCAGGTCAGTGGCGCAGGCGCCGTTTCGGCCGAGACAGGGCCGACCGGGCTACCCGCCGGATGGCGGGCAAGTCCCGCCGTACGGCGGTGTGCCGGAACCCCGGGGCCGCGCGGATCATCGCCGTACGAGCCGCCGCACGCAGCATGAGGAGCAGAGGCAATGACGCTTACGCCGCCCCCGTTCGACCCTGAACTCGCCGCCGTCCTGGAGATGATCAAGGACACGTTGCCGCCCAGGCTGACCATGGACGAGATCGAGGCTGTGCGCAACGGACCCGGCATCGCGATGCTCGCGGACATGGACCTGACGCTGGACGGGGCCTTCGAGGTCGAGGACCGGGTCGTGCCCGGCCCCGAGAACGCGCCCGGTATCTCACTGCTGATCTGTCGTCCGACCGCTCCGGCGACGGACGGCCCCCTCCCCGTGATCTATCACGTGCACGGCGGCGGCATGGTGCTCGGCAACAACCGTGTCGGTGTGGACGGCCCGCTGCGGTGGGGCAAGGAGCTGGGCGCGGTCGTGGTGTCCGTGGAGTACCGGCTGGCGCCGGAACACCCGTACCCGGCGCCCATCGACGACGTGTACGCCGGGCTGCTGTGGACCGCCGAACACGCCGTGGAGATCGGCGGCGACCCCGAGCGGATCGTCATCGCGGGCGCCAGTGCGGGAGGTGGCCTGACGGCCGCGCTGGCACTGCTCCTCAGGGACCGCAAGGGTCCGCGGCCCCTCGGGCAGCTGCTGATGTGCCCGATGCTCGACGACCGCAACGACACCCCGTCCACGCACCAGATGGCGGGCCTCGGAGTGTGGGACCGCACGGCCAACGACACGGGGTGGACGGCGTTGCTCGGCGAACGGCGCGGCGGCCCGGACGTCTCCCCGTACGCGGCTCCGGCCCGCGCGCAGGACCTGTCCGGCCTTCCTCCGGCCTTCCTCGACGTCGGCTCCGCCGAGACGTTCCGCGACGAGGTCGTCGCCTACGCCACGAGCCTGTGGCAGGCCGGCGGAGTCGCCGAGCTGCACGTATGGCCGGGCGGCTTCCACGGCTTCGACGGCTTCGCCCCCCAGGCGGTCCTCTCCCAGGCCTGCCAGTCGGCCCAGCTGGAGTGGCTGCGCAGGCTCCTCGCGGAATAGGACGGCTGGGGACTGCGAGTCCCCCGATGGGGCGCAGCCCCAAAGGGGCGCGGGGAACCGCGCGACCAGCCACCGCCGAGCCCGCGGCGAAATGCTGGGCCATAGCCGGCAGGGGGCATGGCCAAGACCTGGGGGCGCAGCCCTCCAGGGGCGCGGGGAACTGCGCGACCAGCCCCCACCGGGCCCGCAGCAGAATACTGAGCCACTACCCCGCAAGGAGCATGGCCAGTGCCTGGAGGCGCAGCCTCCCAGGGGCGCGGGGAACCGCGCGGCCGGCCCCCACCGGGCCCGCAGCCAAGGAACCGCGCAACCTGCGGAGCAACTGGCACCATGGGGCCATGAAAGAGCTCGCGGGGCGGCTGACCGCGCTGGATCCGGATGCCGGTGCCGCCGTCCGGGTCATCGCCTACTTCGACCGGCTGGCCGAGCACCGGGCCGGCCTCGAGGCGCTGGTGCGCGGGGTCGCCGTGCTGGCCGGTTGTCCGGCGCGGCTCGCCGACGCCGGGCGGCGGGTGCGTCTGCGCGTCGAGACCGACGGGCGCCGCCGGGACACGGACCGGCCGCCGGACCCCGACTGGCCGTCCGCCCCGCTGTCGCCGGACGGTGCCCCGGCGCTGTGGCTGGAGCGGACGGGGGCGCCCAGTGTCGTCGACGCGGTGATCCTGGAACGCGCGGCGGCTGCCATCCGGAGCGTCCTGGACCGCACCCGTGGCCGTGCGCCGACGGCCCCCGCCGACGACCCGGCGAGATCGGAAGAGCACA